>CALXSJ010000001.1 GCA_944391115.1 uncultured Victivallales bacterium
TCGTGCGTTGCACGCCCAGCGTTTCGCCGCTGGATCACGCCAAGGGCCGGAGGGCCCTTGACCCCGTGAAGAATGCGCTGCATTCTTCCGTTTTTGGGAAAATTTCTGGAGGGTATTAAATTATGAAAAAGCATTGGATTGCAGGAATTCTCTGTGCATGTCTCGCAAGTTTCGCCACAGCATCGGAAAAAACTCAGGAGAAAAAGGAAACACCTCGTGTTTCCGCACCCATCACAAAACTTGCGCTTTTTAAAAATGGTGTCGGCGCCGTCGCCCGTGAGGCAGTTCCCCTTTCCGAACCTTTTTTCATCAAGGACGAAATGACGCCGATTCACGGCACATTATGGCTGACGCCCTATACCGGATTCCGCATGAAAACCGTAAAGCATCCGGTTCCGGAACCCAATGAACAACCTTTCCGGAACCTGACCGCGACCTATGAAAACCGCGAGGTCCGGATCAGCCTGCTCAACGGTTCCGGCACTGTGACGGAGCTTGCCGGCAAGGTCATCCGCCCGGTTCCTCCGAAAAAACGGAACAGGATATCGCAGCCCTTGCAGAATCCTTCTGTTTACATTCCGGTGCCGGAACGGTTTCTGACTTTGAGTCTGAGCAACGGGGAAATCATCTCGATTGACTCCTCGCGGATTCTCAGCATCCGCGCGCAGAAGCTCAATCAGACGCTGGAACAGGAAAAGGAAACGCTTCTGATTATGCCGGAAACGAAACTTGCCGGTCCGCTTTCGATTGCGTATCTGACAAATGGCGCGGCATGGGCGCCGTCCTATCATCTGGAACTCGGAGCGGATGCGAAAATGCGCCTTTCCATGTCCTGCGTCATCATCAATGAGCTGGAGGATTTGAAGGATGTGGAAGTGAATCTGATTTCCGGTTATCCGAACATTCAGTTTGAAAAAGCATCAAGTCCGATGGCGCCGGGAATGACTCTTGCCCGGTTTTTCGCGCAGCTCTCAGGACAGGGGGATGCGCAATACAATCCCATTGCGAAACAAGGGGCGGCCGTGATGTTCAACATGGCGTATGCCGCCGCTTCGAAGGATTCCGCCGCCCGGGGCAGGGCGACCCTCGCCCCGAGCGGAGAATCCGAGGACATTCATTACCGGAACATCGGACGGATCAGCCTGAATTCCGGGGAACGGCTCTATCTTCCGCTGGAAAGCGCCGAATCGACCTACGAGCGCATTGTGGAATGGGCGATCGACGACCGCCGGGACGACTGGGGGCGTCCGCTTCGTTTCGACAATGCCGAGCGCTATAACGGGACGCTTTGGGACGCGGTTCGCTTCCGGAATCCGTTCCGCTCCCCGATCACGACTGCGCCCATCGAGATCACCGACGGCGGAAAATTTCTCGGTCAGACGACCATCAACTGGGTCAATCCCGATCAGTCGAACATCCTTCGGATCACCCGCGCCATGACCGTGATCGGCGAGATCCGCGAAAACGAGCTGTCCGGCGGAAAGAGTGCCGGAACAACCTCTTCCATCAAACAGAATCCCGGCGCGACAGTCCGGATTGCCGGAAACAGTTACCGGAAACAGGAGATCGAAGGCGTCCTGACACTGAGAAACTATCGGAAAAGTGATGCGCGGGTCATGATTAAAATGCGTCTCTCCGGCGAACTCCTCTCCGCGGACGGGAACCCTTCCAGGGAGCTTGTCCGCTACGGTTACACGACGGTCAATCCGCGCAGCGACCTGAAGTGGGAAACGCTTGTAAAAGCCGACGGAGAAACGAAAATCCGCTATCGGTATTCGGTTCTCGTGAGATACTAAAGGTTGTGGTCTGTTTCCCGGCCCTATACCAAGGGTTGTATAATCGCTCTTTTTGATTTGTCAACCTGCAAAAGAAAAATTTTCGAAAAAAAAGTACGGAAAACTCCTGTCTTTCCATATTGATATTTTGTTGCCGCGTGCCATATTTCCTTATCTTTGCATGTGCACTTTTTCTTTCAATCCCAAACAATAAAGGAATGGACAATGGCCGCGGAGCAGGGCAGGTACGACATATCGTATGAGATATGGTCGAAGAAGTATCGTTATCAGGGCGGGGGGGATCTCCCGAAGGACAATTCACCGGAGGACACGTTCCGGCGCGTGGCGCACGCGATCGCCGCGAACGAATCCGATCCCGCGAAATGGGAGAAGGAGTTCTACGGCATCATGTCCGGGTTCAAATTCCTCCCCGGCGGGCGGATTATCGCGAACGCCGGCACGAAGCGCACCGAGGTGACGATGTTCAACTGCTTCGTAATGAACAAGATCAACGACTCCATCGAAGGCATCTTCGAGACGGTCAAGGAGTCCGCCCTCACGCAGAAGCAGGGCGGCGGCGTCGGGTTCGACTTTTCCACCATCCGTCCCGCCGGTTCCAATATCAAGGGCTGCGAGGCGAGCGCCTCCGGGCCGCTGAGCTTCATGCAGGTGCTGGACTCGACCTGCCGCACGATCATGAGCGCGGGACAGCGCCGCGGCGCGCAGATGGGTGTGATGCGCTGCGATCATCCCGATATTGAAAATTTCATCACGGCCAAGCGCAACAACGCCGCGCTTCAGATGTTCAATCTCTCCGTGGCGATCACGAACAAGTTCGTCGAGGCGGTCAAGGCGGACGCTCCGTGGGATCTCGTGTTCGACGGAAAAGTCTACAAGACCGTGAAGGCGCGCGATCTGTGGGAGCTCATCATGCACTCCACCTACGATTTCGCGGAGCCCGGCTTCATCCTGATCGACCGCATCAACAAGATGAACAACCTCTACTACTGCGAGCAGATCTGCGCGACGAATCCGTGCGGGGAACAGCCGCTTCCGCCCTTCGGCGCCTGCCTCCTCGGTTCCATCAATCTCTCCCGTTTCGCGAAGAATCCCTTCACCTCCTCGGCGGAACTTGACAAGGAGGGTATCCGCCAGACCATCACCACCGCCGTCCGGATGCTCGACAACGTGATCGACCTGAGCAACTATCCGCTCGAGCAGCAGGAGACCGAAGCGAAATCCAAGCGCCGCATGGGAATCGGTATCACCGGGCTTGCGGACCTGTTCATCCAGCTTGGAATCAAATACGGTTCGCCGGAATCCGTCGCGATGGCCTCCGAGATCATGAAGACAATCACCTACGCCGCCTACCGCGCCAGCATTGAGAATGCGAAGGAAAAAGGCGCGTTTCCGCTGCTGGACAAGGAAAAATATCTGGAAGGCGCGTTCATCTCCCAGCTTCCGGACGACATTCGCGAAGGCATCCGGAAATACGGGATCCGGAACTCGCATCTCACTTCGATCGCGCCGACCGGAACGATCAGTCTGTTTGCGGGCAACGTCTCCAGCGGTCTGGAGCCTGTTTTCGCGTTCAAGTACACGCGGAAGATCCGGAACGGCAAGGAGGGCGACACCACCGACGCCGAAGTCGTCGATTACGCCTACAGCGAATACCGGAAGCTGCGGGGTGCGGAATTCGATCCGAAGAAACTGCCCGCCTGTTTTGTCAGCTCCGCGGAGATCTCTCCGGAGGAACATCTGAATATTCAGGCGGCTCTGCAGCAGTATGTGGACAGCTCCATCTCCAAGACCATCAACATTCCCTCCGACTACCCCTATGAGGCGTTCAAGGACATCTACATGAAGGCCTATGAGAAGGGGCTCAAGGGGTGCACCACCTTCCGTCCGTCCGAACACATCACGGGCATTCTGGTCCGCGACGAGGACCGGAAAAAGAAGGAGAAGGAGGAGAAAAAGGCGGTCGAGCATCCGGTCATTGTCCGTCCGCAGCCGCCGAAGCGTCCGGTGGAACTGGAGGGAACGACCTACAAGATCCGCACGCCGCTTGCCGCGGACGCGCTCTATGTGACGATCAACGACCTGATCGAGGAGGACGGGCGCCGCCGCCCGTATGAAATCTTCATCAATACGAAGAACCTTCAGTATTTCAGCTGGATTGTCGCGATGACGCGCCTGATCTCTTCGGTGTTCCGTCATGATCCGGCGCCGCGCTTCCTTGTGGAGGAGCTCAAGAGCATCTACGATCCCAACGGCGGCTACTTCAGCGAAGGTACCTACATCCCGTCGCTTGCCGCGGACATCGGGCGCGTGATCGAAAAGCACCTGGAGAAGATCGGCATCATGCCGGCGCATTACGAGAAGAAGGCTGTGAAAAAAGCCGAACCCGCGCCGTCCGCGGAAGAGGCTCCGAAAGCCGCCGCGCCGACGGCCGACCAGTTCAACGGAATGCTGATCTGCCCGGTCTGCAACGAGCGCAAGCTCATCATGCAGGAGAACTGCGTGAAATGTCTTGCCTGCGGGCACAGCAAATGCGGCTGAGCCCGGGAGGGGATGTCGAGTCATGCTTTATCTTCTTGCGAATCTGCGCGGGAGTTTCGGTCCGCTGCGGCTGTTCGAGTATGTGTCGTTCCGTTCGGGCTGCGCGCTGATTACCTCGATGCTTCTGGTGATCGTGCTCGGCCCGTGGGTGATCCGCCGTCTGAAGAAGTTCTGCGTGCCGAAATCGGCGCGTCTGGAGGGATTGGTTGACGAGCGTTTCGTGGACCACTCGAAGGACAAGACGCCTACGATGGGCGGGCTTCTGATCATCTTTTCGATCGTCTTTTCGACAGTGTTCTGGGGGGATCTCTCCAACCGGATGGTGCTGGTCTTCCTTCTCCTGCTGCTGCCGCTTACGGCGCTCGGGTTCTATGACGACTATATCAAGGTCAAGTATGAGCGCAGAGTGCGTGACGGGGTGTCGGGAAAAGTGAAGCTGCTGATCCAGGTGCTGGTGAGTTTTGCCGCGCTCTGCGTGATTTACAAGATGCCGGACACGATGACCACCAAGTTCCTGATTCCGTTCTTCAAGGATCCGGTCTGCCTGAAGCCGGCGGGGGAGTCGATTCAGTTCTGTCTCCCTCCGCAGCTTCTGGCTGAACCGTTGTTCACATTTCCAGCATCGTGGGGGCTGCTTGCGATCGGACTGATTTTTGCGGCGAACATTCTGCTCGTCACATTTTTCAGCAACGCTGTGAATCTCACAGACGGAAAGGACGGACTCGCGGCGGGGTGCACGGTGTTCTGCGTGCTCTCCTTCGCGGCGGTCGCATATATGCACGGGCACGTTGTCTTTGCAAAATATCTTTCCATTCCGTATATTCCGGAGCTTGGAGAGATCAGCGTGTTCGCGTCCGCGATGGCGGGGGCGTGCATCGGATTTCTCTGGTACAACTGCAAGCCTGCATCGGTTTTCATGGGGGACACGGGGAGTCTTCCGCTCGGAGGAAGCATCGGATTGATCGCGGTTCTGATGGGCCAGCAGTTCCTCCTGATCGTGATCGGTTTTGTCTTCCTGATGGAAGGCTTTTCGGTCATGCTTCAGGTTGCCAGTTTCCGGATGACGGGCAGACGGATTTTTCTCTGCTCGCCGATTCATCACCATTTTGAACAGAAAGGGTGGACGGAGACGCAGATTGTGACCCGGTTCTGGATCATTGCCGGGATCTGTGCCCTGATCGGGCTCGCAACATTGAAATTGCGCTGAAAATGGAAGAATAATTTTCTTTGGGCCGTTTTTTTGCTTGCATTTTTTCAAAACAGCGATAGTGTAAGCAGAATTCCTGGAAAAAAGATTGAAAAACTCAAAATAAGGATATTAAACATGAGCGACAAAAAAGAAATCTATGCCGACGGGATCGGCCAGATCCATTTCGCAGGCGGAATGGTCCGTTATGATTTTGTCACACTGCAGCCGAAAGAAGACGGTACCGCGCCGGAATCGCAATCCAGCATCCGGATTATCATGCCGCCGCAGGGTTTTCTTGCCGCGTTCAATTCCATGCAGCAGCTGATTGACAAGCTTCTGGAAGCCGGTGTGCTTCAGAAGAATCCGAACGTCAAGAAGTAAGAGTGTTCCGCCGGACGGAAACCCCGTCCGGTTTTTCTGTCTTTGCAGAAGAATCAAACCATGCCGTTGCCTGCCGGGAACGTTATGGTTTGGAATTTCTGGAAGCTGATATCTTAACGAACGGAGTGATCGTATGCTGAAGAGATCTTTTTCAGTGGTCATGGCGCTTGGCGTTATCGCTGTGCTTGCTTTCGCCGGCTGCAAAAGCGAAGAGGATTTCCGCCTGGAGCGCGCCAATTACGCAAGACTGCATTTTGAACAGTCGCAGTTCAAGGAACTGCCTCAGGATGTCCGGCTTACCCTTCCGGAGTGCATCCGCCTGGCGCATGAGAATAATCTGGACGTGAAAGTGAACAAGCTGGAGGAGGCGGTCGCCCATGAAATGCGCACCGCGGAACTCCTCGGCATGCTTCCTGAAATCAACATCAGCAACAGCTTTACCGGACGCTCCAACACTCCGGCTTCCAGCAGCAAGGCATACAAATCCGGCGGCGCGACATACGGTGCCAGCACGAGTTCCGACCGCAACATCAATGCGTTCAACATTGACTTCGCTCTGAGCGTCATGGATTTCGGGCTTGCCTTCTTCAATTCACAGCAGGCGCACGACCGTTATCTGATGCGTCAGCAGCGCACGGAGCGCGTCTCGCAGAATTTGACGCTGGACGTTGTCCGGGTTTATTTCCAGGTCGCCGCGGCGCAGCGTGCAATCAATATCACCCGCGGTCTGCTCGCCACCTGCCGCGACCGCTACACGCTGATCAAGAAGCTCAGCGACGCCAAGAAAATCACGCCGTTCCGCGCATTTGACGAAACCAGCCGTTTCATTGAGATGGAACGTAAGCTCACCGATTACATTCTTGATTATCAGAACGCCTGCATTGAGCTGCGTTCCCTGCTCGGATACTATCCGACGGCGAACATTACCGTGGACGATTCCGTTCTTGCCAGGGTTCCGGAATTCAAGTTCCCCGAAATGGAAGTGATGGAGCAGATCGCCCTGATGAAGCGTCCCGAGCTTTATGAGATTGACATGCAGAAGCATATCAATGTGATTGAATGCCGGAAGGTGCTTCTTTCCATGTTCCCGAGCGCAAGACTTTTTGCAGACTACAACAACAATAACAACTCCTTCCTTTACAAGGAAAACTGGTGGGAGCTCGGGATCCAGTCCGCCTTCAATCTTCTGAAAGTTCCGCAGAAGATCGGCGAATACATGAGTTATGACGCCCAGGTCGAGGCCGAGCAGGTCCGTTCCTACGGGCAGGCCATCACCGTGATGGCGCAGGTCCGCATTGCCCATGCAGACATCATGGCGAACAAGGAGATTCTCGATACGAACACCAGGACGTTTGAGAATTACAATACGCATCTGACGAATTCTCTGAAAAACCAGAAGATTACCGGCGATCTTTCCCGTCTTGAACTTGACCATATTCGTCTTACGACTGCGGAAAGCGACATTCAGCGCATCATGTCGCTTGGCAGCTATTATGTTTCCTACTACCGTCTCCTGAATGCCATCGGCATCCGCAGCATGTCGGACAAGGATTTGAAAGAGCTTACCGATGAGCTGAATGCTGCGCAGAAAGCTGCGAAAACGGAAATCGCCAGCGCGGCAGTGAAGTAACCTTCAAGCCGGAGCGGAACTTGAGGCTTCCGGTTCTCGCCGGTCGGTATTGTCCGCCTGTCTGCCGTTTTCACCGCAGGGGATGTCCGCCTGTCAGATGTTCCATCCGGAATTCCGACGGGCTTTTTCCTCTGTGATGCTTGAAATACCGGGAAAAAGCGTAAAGCGATGAGAAACGCAGTTCTCTGGCGATCTGGCTCAGAGAGAGATCCGAATAGAGCAGCTGCCGTTCCGCCATTTTCAGCAGGACCCCGTCGATGTGGCGTTTGATGTTGCCGTTTCCGAACTCCTTGCCGAAACGGTATTTGAACTGCGCCTTGGTCAGCTTGAAGAAATCGGCCAATTCGTCAATGCTGATCGCCGCGCCGGACTGCAGGACCGCATTCAGCAGATTGGCCTCAAAATCTGAGGTGCGCGGATGTTCCGGCATTTTCGCAAGATGTCTGAGAAGGCAGGAGAGAGCGTCTTCGATGACAATCCGGCTTTCCTGTGAATAAGTTTTGAAACGCCCTTTCCCGTCGATCAGATCCCGGATGGTGTCCAGATGAAACAGACAGACGGGATCGCGGCTGACCTGCGGTTCTGGACAGTCCGTCGCACGGAATTTGATTGAAATAAAATCCTGCGGTGAATCCGTTTTGTGAAATTTGTGCTCGATTTCCGGAGGAATCAGCCAGAACTCGCCGGGCAGCAGGACAATTTCCCTGCCCAGGCTTGACGCGATCAGTTTTCCGTCGATGCAATATTCCAGCTGACAGTAAGAATGACTGTGCATGCCGGTGGACGAGGCATATCCGTGACTGAAATAGAGCAACTCGGTTGTGAAATCGTTTTGACTCCGCATCGTTCCGCATCTCCTGTTTCCCGTATGCAATATAGCATGGGAGAGTTTGAAAGACAATGCTCTCTTTCGCCAAATTGATAAACAAATACGCCATTTTGCCATTTACTCTGTTTTTCTTTCATGATATATTGCCATCAAAACAAACATTCAGAGAAAGGAGATTTCCTTATCATGAAAAAAATCACGGGTGCGATTCTGTTTGACGGACAGCTGGGAACGCGGGAACAGGAAATTCCGGAACTGCAGCCCGGCCAGGTGCTGGTCGAGGTGCATGCTTCGCTGATCAGCCCCGGGACGGAAATGGCCGCCGCCCGGCAGAGACGGCAGAAACATCTTGCTCCGGATACGCCGCCGATGAATTTTGGTTATTCCAACGCCGGCGTAATTCTGGAAACCAGAGGTGATGTAAAAGGCCTCAAGGCGGGAATGCGTGTCGCCTGTATGGGCGCTGGTGCGGCGGAACACGCAAACTATGCCGTTGTGCCGGTGAATCTTGTTGTGCCGATTCCGGATACGGTGACTTTCGAGCAGGCGTCTTATCTTTCTCTTGCCGCGACCTCGCTGCAGGCTGTGCGCCGGACGGATGTCAAGCTCGGAGAATACGGCGCGGTTCTCGGGCAGGGGATTGTCGGCAACCTTGCGGCCCAGCTGTACCGCCTGAACGGCGCCCGTGTCATCGGATGGGAATCCCTGGCGCTCCGCGCGGAGATCGCCGCGAAGTGCGGACTTGGCGCCTGTGTGGATTTCATGAAGGAGGATCCCGTTGAGCCGACCAGAAAATTCGCTTCCCCGTATGGGCTGGATTTCGCCCTGTTCGCATTCGGCGGCGACGGCGAGAGCGCATTCATGAATGTCAAGAAATGCATGAAGGTTTCCGCGGACGGGCACGCCATGGGCACCATTACGCTGGTCGGCGGCTGCCGTGTGCCGGTGGAAGGCGGTGCGGCGTCGGGCAATCTCAATCTCTGTGTTTCCTCCCGGACAGGTGCGGGCTATCATGACCGCGAATGGGAATACGGGAAGGATTATCCTCCGGCATTTGTCCAGTTCACCACGCAGCGCAACGCACGGGAACTGATTGCTCTGATTGCCGAGAAGCGTCTTCTTGTCGATCCCATGACCACGCACCGGATTCCGCTGGAAAACATTCGTGAAGCGGGCGATCTGCTGATCGACCATCCCGATCAGGCGCTCGGCGTGATTCTTACGATGAAGCATGAAGCATAAGAAAGAAAGGAGTCCCGTCATGAGTTTCAGAATCGGCCTTGTCGGTCTTTGCACTTCCCATCCCGAATCCTGGGTTCCCCTTACCCGGGAGCTGGTTTCCCAGGGACTTTTCGAGGCGGAATTTACTGCCGCATGGGATTCCGGGGAGACCCGTCCGGCGGGATTTGCCCGCGAATTCTGTGCCAGGTTTTCCATTCCGCATGCCGTTGAGAAGCTGGAGGATATGCTCCCGCTGGTGGACGGCGTGATCGTACATACGACAAACTGGGACCGTCATATGGAACAGGCCGCGCCGTTTGTCAATGCCGGCAAGGCGGTTTATATCGACAAGCCCATCGCCGGGAACATGCGTGATGCCAATCAGTATCTGGACTGGATCGCACAGGGGCGCAAAGTGACCGGCGGCTCCGTCCTGCGCTATTTTCAGCCGGCGCGTGAATTTCTTGCCCTGCCCGAAAACGAGCGTGGGAAAGTTCAGACAGCCTATGCGGCGGTAGGAGTGGACGATTTCAACTACGGCATTCACGGCTACGCGATTCTTGCAAGCATTCTGGGGCCCGGAATTGTCTCCGCCCGTTACATCGGCGAAAGCAATCAGAAGCAGATCATGCTCAAGTGGAAGGACGGGCGCATCGGACTTCTGACCGCCGGAAAGAGCGTCTGGCTGCCCTTCAATCTGACCGTGGTGACGGAACGGGATGTGAAACAGTTCACCGCGGGCGGAGGCGCGATTTACAGCGCGATGCTCCGTGAAGTCATGCCGTTCTTCACGGGGAAAACCGATATCCCGCCCGTCCCTTCTGCGGAACTGATCGAACCGGAACTTGCCGCGCTGGCGGCGAAAGTCTCCTGGAACAGCGGCGGGCGTGAGGTGTATCTGACCGATCTCCGCCATGACGATCCCGGTTTCGACGGCACCCAGTTTGCGGAAGAGTATCTCCGCGCCCGTCTTGCCCAGAAAAAGTGATCCGTCCAGGAAATCAGAACCGGGAGACTGTGATGAAAGATAGAATCGGTTTTGGAATCATCGGCGCCGGCATGATTGCCGAACTTCATGCCAGATCCATGCAGGAGCTCTCCAATGTGCGCCTGGTCGGCATTTATGACAAGAATGCAGAGGCCGCAAGAAGGCGCGCCGAACAGTTCCGCTGCAAAGCCTATGAGAACTTTGACGCATTTCTGGCTGACCCGGAGATCGAGGCCGTGACGATTGCCACCCCCTCCGGCATGCATGGAGAAGTTGCGATTCCCGCCGCCAAGGCGGGAAAGCACATTCTCTGCGAGAAGCCGCTGGAGATCACGCTCGAAAAGGTCGATGCGCTCATTCGCGCCTGCGACAAGAACAACGTTCTGCTCTCCCCCGTCTTCCAAACACGTTTCACGAAGCCCGTTCAGCTTGTTCACGAGGCCATGCGCTCGGGGCGTTTCGGGCGGATGGTTCTGGCGAGCGCGCAGATGCGCTGGTACCGCGATCCCGCCTATTACGCCGGTTCCTCCTGGCGCGGAACCTGGGATCTCGACGGCGGCGGTGCGCTGATGAATCAGGCGATCCACATGATCGACCTGCTGATCTACATCAACGGCGCGCCGGACGAGGTGTTTGCGTTCGCCGGCACGCTGACGCACAGCATCGAGGTCGAGGACAACCTCTGCGCCGCGGTCAAATACCGGAACGGCTCGTTCGGAACGATTGAAGTGAGCACCTCCTGCGCCCCGGGGTTTCCCCGCCGCCTGGAGTTTTCCGGCAGCGCGGGCACCGTTGCGTTTGAGGAGGACAAGATCACGCGCTGGGAATTTGCCAGTCCGCAGCCGCAGGACGAGGAGATTCTCCGCGAACTTTCCGGGAAGGCCGACGCAAAGGGCGGACGCGCCCCCATGAACATCGGCTCCAACGGCCATGCAAGCCAGATTTCCGACCTCGCCGAAGCAATTAAAACCGGACGCCGTCCCTTCCTCGACGGGCGCGAGGGAAGACGTGCCATTGAACTCATCTGCGGCATCTATGAGTCCGCGCGGACGGGGAAACCGTTCTTTTTCCAGAGGTGACGCATGCTTCTCAAATTCCTTCCAGTGAAAATGCGCCTTCCTCTGAAATTCGGCGCGGAGACCGTTGACTCGATCCAGATCGCCCACGTGGAAATCGACGCCTATGGAACGACCGGAACCGGGGAAACTCCGCTTTCCGTCGCCTGGGCATGGCCGTCGGACCTTTCCTTTGCCTTCCGGGAACGCGCAATGATGGATTTCTGCCGGATGCTGGAGCGGGAATATCGCCCCTCCGGTCACGATCCGATGACAGAAGGATACGCTTTTCTGATGGAAAAACTGCCGGAGATTCATGCGCGCTTCAACCGGGAATACGCCGTTGACATGCCGCATCTTGCCGCGCTGATCTGCACATCCGCTTTCGACATCGCCCTTCATGACGCCTTCGGGAAGTCGCGTCACCTGCCCGCATTCCGGACATATCATGCCGGATTCATGGAACATGATCTCGCGTGGTTCTATGACGATCCGGCATTCCGGGGGAAATATCCGCAGGATTATTTCGTCCGAGATGTTCCGGAGCATCTTCCCGTCTGGCATCTGGTCGGCGGACGCGACCTCCTGCTGGAATCCGAACGCACCGGAGACGAGCCGGATGACGGCTATCCGGTCTCCCTGGAAAAATGGATCGAGCGCGACGGATTGAAATGCCTGAAGATCAAGCTGACCGGCCGTGATGCGCAGTGGGATTACCGCAGGATGGCCGATGTCGGGCGCATTGCCCTGCGTTACGGATGCGATGCGCTCTCCCCGGATTTCAACTGTCAGGTGCATGATCCCGCTTATGTCAATGCCGTCATGGACCGCCTGAAGGAGCGCGAGGAGGAAATTTTCCGGCGTGTCCTTTACGTGGAGCAGCCGTTCCCCTACGATCTTGAGTCGAACCGGATCGATGTGCATGCGTGCGCGGCACGCAAGGCGCTTTTCATGGATGAGAGCGCGCATGACTGGCGGATGGTCAGACTGGGCCGGGAACTCGGCTGGAACGGCGTCGCACTGAAAGTCTGCAAGACGATGACCGGCGCCATCCTGTCCGCGTGCTGGGCGAAGGAGCACGGCATGCTGCTGATGGTGCAGGATCTGACCAACCCGATGCTTGCAGCAATCCCGCATGTCCTGCTTGCGGCGCACGTCGGCACAATCCGCGGTGTGGAATGCAATGCGCCGCAGTTCTATCCCGCGGCTTCGCTGGAGAACGAGAAGCGCCATCCCGGACTCTATGAACGCAGGAACGGCATAGTCGATCTTTCCACACTGCGTGGAGACGGTTTCGGCTATTGACGGCGCGCGGCGTTCCGTTCAGCTTCTTGCCAGTTCCTCGGCATAATAGGAGCTGCGGACGAGCGGACCGGAGTTGACGTGTTCGAAGCCGATCTCTTTTGCATAGGCTCCCCAGGAGTCGAACAGCGCGGGTTCCACATAGCGTTCCAGTTTCCAGTGTTCCCGGGACGGAGGCAGATACTGCCCGATCGTCAGAAAGGTCGCGCCCGTTTCGCGGATGTCGCGGATGGTCTGAAGCACTTCGTCATCCGTCTCTCCCATGCCGACCATGATTCCGGATTTGACCGGAATGCGTCCGTCCGTCATGGAAAACGCTTTCGCAAGCACCGCGAGAGAACGCCGGTACTGCGCCTTCGAACGGATCAGCGGAGTCAGGCGTTCGACCGTCTCCACATTGTGGTTGTATACGTCCGGCTCCGCGTCAAGCACGGTGCGGATATCCTTTTCCACAAAATTGAAGTCGGGAACCAGAACCTCGACCTTCACGCCGGGGATTCTGTTCTTCAGCGCCCGGATTGTTTTTGCAAAATGTTCCGCGCCGCCGTCTGGCAGGTCATCGCGCGTGACACTCGTCACGACAACGAAGGCCAGATGCATTTTCGCGGCGGCTTCGGCAAGATGTTCCGGTTCGGCGGGATCGGGCGGAAGCGGCTGCTCGACATGCCCCACGGCGCAGAATTTGCAGTTGCGCGTGCACCGTTCTCCGAGAATCATGAACGCCGCGGTCCCGCGGTGCCAGCACTCGCAGAGATTCGGACACTGCGCCCCGCGGCAGACCGTGTTCAGACTGTTGGTTTTCAGCAGCGCATCCACATGTTCGCGCTGTTCGCCGCAGGGAACCTTGATTCGGATCCAGGGCGGCAGTTTCGGTCGGAAGTCGAATTTCCCGGTGCTCATTTCGCGCTCAGTATTTCGAGATCACGAGACTTGCATTGGAGCCGCCGAATCCGAAGCTGTTGCTCAGGGCATGCCGGATTTCGACGTTTTCACGCGTCTCGCGAATCAGGTCCGCCCATGCGAAGGAGTCGTCCGGATCGTCCAGATTCGCGGATTTGCAGAGGAAGGAGTGTTCGATCATCAGAGTGGTGAAGATCGCCTCGACCGCGCCCGCCGCGCCGATCATGTGTCCGGTCATGGATTTCGTGCTGTTGATCGCCACCTCGTGATCGGAACCGAACACCTTCCGGATGCCTTCCAGCTCGATGGGATCTCCGACGGGCGTCGAGGTCCCGTGCGTGTTGACATAGGTGACATCGGAACTCTTCAGTCCGGCGCACTCCAGGGCGCGGGACATGACTTCCGCCGTCGATTCCGCGTTCGGCACCACCATGTCCACGGCATTGCTGTTGGCGTAGTAGCCGGAAATCAGTGCTTTCGGCGTGGCGCCGCGCTTCATCGCGTGCTCTTCGCTCTCCAGGACGAGCATGCCCGCGCCTTCCGCCAGCACGAATCCGTCGCGCCGTTTGTCGAAGGGGCGGCTCGCCTGTTCCGGGGTTTCGTTGAAACTGTGCGAGAGGGCGCGCATCGTGTTGAAACCGAGCGCCTGCCCCCAGCTCAGCTCTTCGGAGCCGCCGACGATGACCATTTCATATTCGCCGGAGCGGATCAGCCGCGCTCCCGCGATGATCGCCAGCGCACTTCCCGTGCAGGCCGCGCTGATGTTGTAGCTTTCTCCCGTGATTCCGTAAAGAAGGGAGATGTTCGCCACCGCCGAGGAGGGCATGATCTTGGGCACGGAGAACGGCGATACGCTGCGGAGACGTTTTGTCGCCTCGAACGACTTCATGTTCTTGTAGACCGTGAGGTAGGAGCTTCCGGCACAGCCGTTGATGAGGGCGATTCTGCGGTTCGGGAGATCCTCTGGCGTGAATCCCGCCTCGGTCAGAGCTTCGTAAACGGCGGCCGCCGCCATGCGGGAGTTCGGCGACATGAAGCGCAGATTCTTCACATTGAACATGGGACACTGGACCTCGTTGTCCGAGACGCCCGCCACCTGGCTTTCCAGACCCATATCCCGCCATTCCGGCATGAATACGATTCCGGGCTTCCCGTCTTTCAGGTTCCGCACGTTCTGCGCGAGACCGTTCCCGAGCGGAGTTACGAGTCCGCGGCCCGTTACGACAACTCTCTTTGTCATGGCATGAGATCCTTTCCAGGCAGTTTTTCTATGCTCATTCGGCGCAATATAACCGTTTTTTCCGTGAATTTCAACACGGCAAGCCCGGGAGGGATGTTTTTTTTGATATTTTTACGGCTCGTTCCCTGCGGGGACATCCGCCGGTGCGGCGCGTGTCACCGCAGTGTCCGGTGCGCGGACTGCCCTTCAGACCGTGCCGCCGAGCAGAAGCGCAAAGGCTCTCCGTTCCTCTTCCGGCGCGATGACCGCAAGCAGGTCGCCGTCCAGGAAGATGAAATTCTCGTCCGGATTCGGGATCAGGTCGTTGCCCCGGATCACGCCGACGATGTGGACGCGGCCTTTTTCCCGGAGCGCGCCGCCGAAGGCGCGGTTTGCCAGTTCCGAATCCCTGCCGACTTCCATCCATTTGAAATCGACCATTCCGACGAAGGCGTTCAGATTGTCGCTGCGTTTTGCGTCGGCTCTGCTCAGCATCAGCGGCGTGGAGTAGCGGTCGCGCAGTTTCTGGAGATTGTTCTGAATCTGGATCATGGAGTAGTCCAGCTGGTGGAGCGCAAGGCGCGAGAGATCAAGCCCGAGCTCGAACACGGGACGCATCACGTCGAACACCTTGTATTCGTGCATCGAGTCGGCCTCTTTCTGCGAGTAGGCCTGCGAGACGATTTTGATGTCCGGATTGAGAAGGCGCGCATTGCGGATGATGTCCGTGTTCGTCTTGAACTCCTCCGCCGCCGCGATGATCATTCTGGCGCGCCCGACCGCCGCCGCCTTGAGGATCACCTCCTCCGAGGGCGAGCCGAATACGCATTCCAGCCCGTCCTTCCGCATTTCGTTGAACAGGAAGTAGTTCGGTTCGATGATGATGTAGGGGAGCTCGAAGTGCTCCATCACCTTCGCCACGACGCGCTGCACCCGCCCGCCTCCGGCGAGAATGATGTGGTTGGTCAGCGTCGGCTCCGGCATCGTGAAGGTGTTCAGGACCGCCGTCGGGAAATGTTTGCGCAGATAATCGTAGGCGGGAGTTGTGAGCGAGGAGATCGGAGGTCCCAGCACCATCGAGCAGATGACCGTGCAGAGCATCAGCATGTAGAGATCCTGCGTCAGGATTCCCGCCGCGTAGCCGGAACTCAAGACGATGAAGGCGATTTCCGATGTCGGAAACATGCCGAAGAACATGGCCGTCGGAATGACATTGCGGTATTTGAACAGCCACGCGAGGATCGCCAGGAACAGCGTCCGGCTCAGTCCGGTCAGCAGGACCAGAAGCAGAATGACCCAGAAGTGCTTCATCAGAAAGGGCACGTTCATCAGCATGCCGATGGAGACGAAAAAGAGCATGCTGAACAGATCGCGGACGGGAAGCATCTCGTACAGCGCCTTTTTCCCGTAATCGGAGCCGTTCAGGAGAATGCCCGCCATGAACGCGCCGAATGAGAAGGTCAGACACATTTTATCCGCCAGAAAACCGATCCCCAGACTGATGACGGTGATGCAGAGAAGGAACAGCTCCTGCGAGTTCCAGGAGGAGACGCGCCGCAGAATGCGCGGAATCACGCGCGGTCCGATCAGGAACAGCGCCGTTACGAAGGCCGCCCCGATTCCGACCGGCTTCAGGGCGTTCATCAGCCCGCTGTTGAGGTTGTTCGCGTTCATCAGAAGCACCATCAGCGGGATGACGATCAGATCCTGCACCAGCGAGACCCCGATCATCGACCGCCCGGAAAGCGTCATCATGCGGTTGTGCAGCGTCAGGCTCTTGAGCACGACCGCTGTACTGGTGGAGACAAAGGCCGCACCCGCGAACAGCGCGGGATAACTGGAAATGCCGAACATTCCCTTCAGGATGCCGAAAACGCAGAGAAGGGTCGCGCAGACCTGGATGATCGATCCCCAGACCGCGAGTTTCCGGACCGGACGGATGTCGTCCAGCGAGAATTCAAGTCCCATGGAAAAGAGCAGCAGCGCCACGCCGATGTCCGAGAGCCCCTGAAGCTGATTCTGGTCGATGACAACCCCGTTTGCCCCGCTGTTGATAAGACTGATCGTGACGCCTGCGAGAATGTATCCGAGCAGAAGCGGCTGCCCGAGGCGTTTGGCAATGCCGCCGCCGACCAGGCCGCCGAGCATGATTGCAAGAAGCGCCGTTACAATACTCATGATGCCGTGTCATTCCCCCTGTTTGCCGGATTGCGCCGCATACGGCCGTTTCAGCCGACCGGAACGCCATCCGGAAACGCGCCGCCGTCAATCGTCGCCAGCTTGAGCGTATCGCCGTTTTTCGCCGCAAGCAGCATCCCGAACGATTCCACTCCGCGGATTTTCGCCGGCTTGAGATTTGCCACCACGATGATGACTTTCCCGACGAGCTCTTCGGGCGTGTAGTATTTCGCGATGCCGGATACGATCTGGCGCGTTTCCGTTCCGAGCGAGATTTTCAGTTTCAGCAGCTTGTCCGCGCCCTCGACTTTTTCCGCTTCCAGGATTTTTGCGGTTTTCAGGCTGATCTTCGCAAAATCGTCGATCGTGACCGCTTCCGCGCCGAGCGCGACGGTTTCGCTTTTCTTTTCCTCCGCTTTCGGCTTGGCCTTCCGGCCTTCGGCCTTGAGCTGCGCCATGGGTTCCTCAATGACGATCCGCGGGAAGAGCGCCTCGGTGTCCTGCACCTGCGTGCCAGTCTCAAGCGTCCCCCATTTTGCGAGGCGG
This sequence comes from uncultured Victivallales bacterium, assembly GCA_944391115.1. Lineage (GTDB taxonomy): Bacteria > Verrucomicrobiota > Lentisphaeria > Victivallales > UBA1829 > UBA11452. Next base: position 17,773 of record CALXSJ010000001.1, read on the forward strand.
CCGCCGAAATCGGACTTTTCCGCGATTTCCTCGGGAAGTCCGAGCTTCATCCGGAATTCCTTCATCTTGCACGGCATGACCGGCAGCAGCAGTCCCGATACGATCCGCAGCGTTTCGGCCGCCGTGTAGAGCACGGTGGCAAGGCGCGTCATGTTCCCCTCTTTCGCGAGGGTCCAGGGCGCGGTTTTCTCCATGTAGCGGTTGGCCGCGCGGACCACGTTCATGACACTGTCGATTCCGCGGTCGATCTTCATGTTTTCCACCGCGCTGCGCATCAGGGCGATGGATGCGAGCGCCTGATCCCGGAGTTCCAGGTCGAGAGCCTCGTATTCGCCCGGCGCGGGAATGCGGCCGTCAAAGTATTTGATCGTGAGCTTGACCGCGCGGCTGAGCATGTTGCCCAGATCGTTCGCCAGATCGCTGTTGTAGCGTTTGATGAAGGACGCCTGCGTGAAGGAGGCGTCGCTTCCGAGCACCATTTCCGCCATCAGGCAGTAGCGGAACGCGTCCACGCCGAAGAGGTTCATCATGTCCATCGGGTTGACGACGTTGCCGAGCGATTTGCTCATCTTGTCCTGTCCGCTCAGCCACCAGCCGTGCGCGAAGATGGATTTCGGCATCGGAAGATCCATCGCCTTGAGCATGGTGGGCCAGTAGACCGTATGCGTTGTCAGGATGTCCTTGCCGATCAGATGGTGCGCGCCGGACCACCATTTCCGGAATTTTTCGTCGTCCGAGCCGTAGCCGATCGCGGAGATGTAGTTGATCAGCGCGTCGAACCAGACGTAGCAGACGTAATCCTTGTCGAACGGCAGCTCGATGCCCCAGGAAAGGCGCGATTTCGGACGCGAGATGCACAGATCTCCCAGCGGCTTGCGGAGGAATCCGAGCGTCTCGTTGGCACGGTATTCCGGCTGGATGAATCCGGGATGGGTCTTGATGTAGTCGACGAGCCAGTCCTGATAGAGGCTCATTTTGAAGAAATAGTTGGATTCGATCAGTTTCGAGGTCGCCCGGCGGCATTCGGGGCAGAGGCCGCCTTCGAGCAGGTCTTTTTCCGTGAAATAGCGTTCACAGGGGATGCAGTAGTGCCCGGTGTATTCGGCCTTGTAGATCAGGCCCCGGTCGAAGAGATCCTGCAGAATCCTGCATACGATTTTCTTGTGGCGCTCCTGGGTCGTGCGGATGAAGTCGCTGTTGTGAATGCCGAGCCGTTTCCAGAGCTCCTGGAAGCGGATCACGGTCTCGTTGCAGTGGGCCAGGGGATCCATATGACGCTGTTCGGCGGCCTTCTGCACTTTCTGCCCGTGTTCGTCGGTCCCGGTCAGGAAGAAGGTGTCGTCTCCCATTGCGGCATGGAAACGGGTCAGGACGTCGGCCAGCATGGTGGTGTAGGAGTGTCCGATATGCGGTTTGTCGTTGACGTAATAAATCGGTGTGGTGACGTAATAGTTGTTCGGCATGGCGCAGCTCCTCTCTCTGTTCTTTCCCGGTGATGCGGCAGGGAAATAATATACTCCTCTTTTGCGCGGGAGCAAATGAAAAAGCTTGAAGAATCCGGAACAAACACTTATATTTCAGGAAAAACTTCAACCAGCCAACCAGAAACGGTGAAAAATGACGGACCATGCAACGAAAACACGCAGTGAAATCGCTCCGGAGATGACCTGGGATCTTACGCGTCTCTATGCGGACGACGCAAAATGGGAACACGATTTCGCAGGAATCGACGATCTTGTGAAGGCATTTCTGCAATACCGGGGGCGCCTCGCCGAAAGCCCTGAAACGCTGCTTGCCGCGTTTCAGGCGGACGACGCGCTCTCGCTTGTCCTGGAACAGCTGTATGTCTATGCGCACCTGAAGGCGGACGAGGACACGGGTGACTCCGCCAACCGGGCGCGCCTCGACCGCATCCGTGCAAAGCATGCGGAGATCGGCGGGGAATGCGCCTGGTTTCAGCCGGAACTGACCGCGATGGATGCGTCCGTCTTTGAGCGCTTCCGCGCCTCGGAGGTTCTGGCGTTCTACCGCCGCACGCTCGATGAAATCGCGCGGGAACGTGAACACACCCTGTCCGCCGCAGAGGAGCGCATTCTCGGCATGAGTTCGGATGTGCTCGGAACTCCCTACAAAACCTTTTCGCTCCTGAATGACGCCGATCTCCGCTTCGGCACGATCCGCGGAGAGGACGGCGCGGAAGTCGAACTGACCCACGGGAACTACATCAAGTTCCTCGAATCTCCGGACCGCGCCGTCCGGAAGGCGGCTTTCGAAGCGACCTACGACACCTACGCGAAATTCAAAAACACCTTCTCTTCGCTGCTGGACGCGAATTTCAAGACTTCCGCCCTGAACGCCGATCTCCGGCATTTCCCGTCCGCGCTTGAAGCCTCGCTGTTCGAGGACAGTGTGCCGCTTTCCGTCTACGACGGCCTGATCGACACGGTCCATGCGAACATCGCCTCCCTCCACGGCTATTTCCGTCTGCGCGCGGAAAAACTCGGGCTGGAGAAGCTCGACATGTACGACATTCACACTCCCCTGCTGCCCGAATGCAGGATGCTTGTGGAGTGGCCGGACGCCGTGAAGTACGTGAAGGACTCCCTTGCCGTGCTCGGGGAGGAGTATCACTCCGCGATCGGCAACGCCTTTGAACAGCGCTGGATCGACATTCCCGAATGCCGGGGCAAGCGTTCCGGCGCCTATTCCAGCGGCTGCTACGGCAAGCCCCCCTATATCCTTCTGAACTATTCCGGGACGCTGGACAGCGTGTTCACGCTTGCGCACGAACTCGGGCATTCGATGCACTCCTACTTCTCCGACCGTAGCCAGGCGTTTCACTACGCCTCCTACAAGATTTTCGTCGCGGAGGTCGCCTCGACGACGAATGAGCTGCTTCTGCATCACCACCTGATGAGGAACGCTCCCTCCGACGAAGTGCGCGCGTATCTCCTCAACCATCTCGCCGACGAGATCCGCGGAACGGTGTTCCGGCAGACCATGTTCGCCGAATTCGAGCGGGACATGTCCGCCCTCTCCGAAGCCGGCACGCCGCTCACAGCCGACCTGCTTTCGGAAAAGTATTTCGCGCTGAACGCGTTCTACCACGGCGACGCCGTCTGCCCCGACGGCCGCATCCGCTGGGAATGGGCGCGCATCCCCCATTTCTACTATGATTTCTACGTCTACAAGTATGCGACCGGATTTTCCGCCGCCGTCGCGCTTTCGAGAAAGATTCTCGCCGGCGAAATTCAGCCTTACATGGGATTCCTGAAGGCGGGCGATTCGCGCGACGTGCTCGACATCATGAAGGATGCCGGTGTCGATTTCCGCTCCGGAACGCCCGTTGAGGAATGCATGCGTTTCTTCGAGGAAACCGTTGGGACGCTCGCAAAATACCTGAAGTGAGCTTTTTATTGTTCGGGATCCAGTAAAACAGCGTCGGAATCGTCGATGATATGGAGAAGGACGGATACAGCGAGGAGGAGATCGAGGCGTTGATCGCGTCGACGGAACGCGCTCTGATCCGGTTCGCCGCATGGTATCTCGGGGACCGCGCCGACGCATGCGACGCGGTGCAGTCCGCCTACATCCGGTATGTGCGTTTCCTGCAGGGGCCGCCGCCGGGTGTCGTGAGGAATCCGGCGGCATGGCTCTTCCGGACGACGCGCAACATCTGTCTGGATGTGCTCAAATCCGCACGCATGAGGCTGACGACACCGCTGGAGGAAGCGCAGCGCTGCGACTCCCGTGCGGCTGTCCCGGGATCGGACGACGCACTGCTTGCAAGAGATGACCTGAAGCTGGTCTGTTCGGTGTTTGAAACGCTGAGCGGACGGGAACGGGAAATCGCCGTCCTGAAAATCGAACATGGCAAATCCTACCGTGAAATCGCGGAGATCACGAACCTGACGGTTTCCAACGTCGGATTCATCCTCCACGGCGCAATGAAGAAACTGCGCAGCGGTTGTAAGGAGAAGGGACTCTTATGAAGAACTGTGAGGCATATCAGGAGCGGATGACCGCCGGCCTTGCCGGGGAGCTCTCCCCGGAGGAGGAGGCGGAACTGCGCGCGCATCTGGAAAAGTGTCCCGCGTGCCGCGCGGAATTCGAGGAGCTCTCCCGCACATGGAAGCTGACGGAGGCGATGCTGGAGGCGACCGCGCTTGACGAAACACTTCCGGATTCGAACCGTGCGGAAATTCGCCGTGCGATGAATCCGCGCAGGCGTTTCCCCGCCGTCCGGGCGTTCTGGAAGATCGCCGCGATGTTCCTTGTCTGCGCGGCCGTTCTCTGCGTCGTGCTTCTCTCCGCGCCGGAAAACCGCCGGCATGTCAGGCTGGATGTCTTCCAGTCCTCCGGGGAGAAGCTGGAAAGTATTGCCGCGCTCAAAAAGTCATCCGTTCCGGCAAAGGGGAATCGCGCGGAAAAACCGATGGCTCCGGCTCGGGACCAGGTCCCCGCAGCGGAAGCCGTGATCTTGGCGTCTTCCGCAGCGGATTCTCCGGGAAAGGCGGAGCGCCATGCCGCCGCGGATGTTTCAAAATCCGGAATGGCTTCCAAGAACATGACTTTCAAAAGAAAGACTTGTGTCCTGCGGGAAAACAACGCTCCCGTCTCCGGCACGGCAGAGGAAACGCTGACTCTCGCATTCGGCGACTTCCCGGAAATCGGAGAGAAAGAGATTTCCGCCGTGACCGCTTTTTTCCGGAAAAACGGCATCCGTCTCGAACCGGATGAAATCCGGCTCCGGAAGGAATCCTTTGAAATCCGTGTTTCTCCTCCGCGCATGGAGACAATCCGCATTTTCCTCCGGAAGCGGAAACCGGAACGGACATTGCTGCCCGCGGGACGGTGACGAAGTTTATTCAAAAAAATCAGGTTAATCCCGCGATGCTCCGCATCGCCGGAAATAGCTTCGTGTTCTCCTTCCGGTCCTGCCGCGGTCCAGCTGCGCAAACTGGTCGCCGGAGGTGAAATTCCCGATTCCGCACATGCTTGCATCGCGGTAATTTATTCCGATACGTTCCGGAGAGGGGAGGAATTCATTTCCCGTCCGCAGTTTGCAACTTTCCGCAGTCGGTGCTATATTGCCGCTTTGAAACATGGAAGAGACATGACGCAGAAACAGAAAATCCTTTCCGTCATCATTCCCGTTTACAACGAGGAAAAGACCGTGGTATCGCTTCTGGACAAAGTGATGCGCTGCGGTGTTTCCGTGCCTCTGGAACTCATCATTGTCAACGACGGTTCCACGGATTCTTCGCCGGAATTGATTCAGAACTGGATCTCCGGACAGAAGAAAAGCGCGGCGAAAATTGTTTTCCTGAACAAGGAGAACGGCGGGAAGGGATCCGCCGTCAAGGCGGGAATCCAGGCCTCGACGGGTGACGTCGTCATCATTCAGGACGCCGATCTCGAATATGATCCGCGCAATTATGAAGCCTGCATCCGGCCGATTCTCGACGGGGAATGCAAGGTTGTATACGGTTCGCGCGAAGAGGAGAACCGGAACCGCCTCTATTCGTCGCCGTCGTTTTATCTCGGCGGACTTCTGCTGACGTTCTGGATCAACCTGCTTTACAATGCGGATCTGACCGACGAGCCGACCTGTTACAAAACCTTTGACGGTTCCCTGATCCGTTCGCTTCCGATTGACGGGAACAAGTTCGAGTGGGAGCCGGAGGTGACGGCAAAACTTCTGCGGGCGGGATTTGAGATCCGCGAAGTTCCGGTCGCCTATTATCCCCGGAAAATCACCGAAGGGAAGAAGATCAAATGGAAGGACGGCGTGCAGGGACTCTGGACCGCGTTCCGCTGGCGTTTCGCTTCCCTTAAAGGGATCCGCCGGACCCTCGGAGCTTCCGCGCCGGAACTCGGGAGCGCGCTCCGCAATCACCGGAAAATCTCTCTGCTTCTCTGGAGTGTCTTCCTGCTGGCGCTCGTCATCCGTCTCTTTTTCGCGCTGCCTTCGCTCGGCAACCCGGATCTTCAGATGCGCGCGGAAAGCGATGCGTTCCTCACATCCGCAAATCAGATTCTCAAGCACGGTGTTTTCCGGGCGCGCTACCCGTCCTGCATCGCGATATTTCCATCCGGCACGCCGGCATACGAAATCACGTCGCTGGACAATGTCCGCGCGCCGCTGTATCCCGCATGGCTCGCCGTCCTCTTCAAACTCTCGTCCGGGAGTCTTGTCTTCTGTATTCTTGCGGGGTGTCTGCTCGGGGCGCTGATCGTGTTTCCGGTCTTTTTTTCCGGCAGGCTCTTCGGTTCTCCGCATGTCGGGCTCGGCGCGGGACTCCTGTTCGCGCTGAATCCGACGGCGGTTGCCCTGAGTCCGATGTTCCTGCCCGACACGCTGTTCGCCTTTCTCGTCGCATTGCAGGGATATTTTTTCCTCCGTTTCATCAAAAGCGCGTTCGGCATGAATCTGATCTGCGCGATTCTCCTTGCCGGGGGCGCCGCGCTGATCCGGCCTGCAAACGCGCTCTGGATCATTCCCTGCGTGATCGTGATTCTCTTCTTCCATAAACTCCGCGCGCATCTGAAATTCAATTATGTCGTCATCTCGCTCCTGCTTTTCGCGGGTGTGATTCTGCCGTGGATGTTCGGCAATCATCTTGCCGGAATCGGCTGGCGGATTGACACCATTTCTTCGGAGGCGCTGCTGAAAAACGCGTCCGCTCTGAAAGCGGATCTGGAAGGGAAGGGAAATCTTTTCACCCATATGGAGGCTTTCCGCCGGGAGGAGCGCGGCGTGTATGCCGCCGCGCCGGAACAATACGTCACGGTTGCCGCGCAGCTGCGCCATCGTGACAGAAAAATGCTGGATCTGATTTTCTCCCATCCCCTGCGTTATCTGAAAGTCCATTTCAGCGGGGACAGCCTGCGCCGGATCATCTCTCCGGATTTCAGCGCGCTGTTTGAAAATTTCAATATCGGCAGGACGGGAAACCGGCCGCCGGATTCTCCCTGGGCGCAGCCGGTTGCGTCGGGCGCGTTTGCCGCAACTGCCGTGCTGTACATGTTCTATGCGCTCGGGCTGGGTTGGTTTCTGCTTCTTTCGCTGGACCGCAGGCATTTCCTGTATTTTCTGATCCTGCTTCTGCTTGCGGGGTATTATCTTTTCATGCCGGGACCGATCGCGATTCCGCGCTACCAGCTTCCGGCGCTTCCGTTTGTCTGCGTCGCGGCGGCTTTCGGTCTGTTCCAGTTTTTCCGGATCCTCCGGAGGAAACCGCTTCTTCGCGGTCTGGAGCTCTCGCCCGGAAATGAAAGTGCGGAAGTGTCTGCCGGCGCGGTCCGCTGAGCGGCGGCAGTCTCCTGAAAAATCAAACTTTTTGTTCTTTCCCTCTTGTTTTTTTCTTTTTCCGATGTATAATAGATACCAGTATCTGATACCGGTATCTAAAGAGGATCTCTTTGATGGATAAGAAATCGGAATACGTGATTCTTTACGAGGAGCTGAAGCAGCATATCCGCAACGGCGAAATTCCGCCGGGGAACAAGCTGCCTTCGGAACGGGGCTTCATGGAGACCTACCGGATCAGCCGGACGACGGTCCGGAGCGCGCTGGCGCTGCTGGAGCGGGAGAAGTATGTGAAAAAGCAGCCCGGCGTCGGCTGCATCGTTCTTTCCCGGACGGAAAAGGAACGGCGCGAGAAACTGCGGATCGGGATTTCCCTGTCTTCCGCCTCGGATCAGACTTACCAGACGCTGCTCTACGAATCCCTGATGCATGCGGCGGAACGCCTGAACGCCGAACTGATTGTGAAGAAGAACCATGAACTGATCCGGGGCGAGGGGATCGACGGCGCCGTTTTCATTGCGAATACAAGCCCGGACGAGCTCCGGCGGATGGAAAAGGAATACCGGTCCGGCTGCCCGGTCGTGTTCATCAACCGCATGCCGGTTCATCCGCAGTTCGCCTATTTTGCCGTGGACTATGAGAACACGTCGCGGAAACTGGTGGCGCGGCTTCTGCGGAACGGAGCTGAACGCATTGCCATGATCGGCGGGGCGGATCATCCGGGCGACCGGTATTTTGCGGATTATACAAGATCGCAGGGCTGGCGCGCGGCTTACCGCGAGCTTATGGGCCGTGTGCCGGAAGAACTGCTGTTCCGCACCGGGGAGCTGTATGCGGACCTGGATCTGGTGCGCCGCAGAATCGAACGGTTGCAGCCGCAGGTGTTTTTTGTTTCCTGCAGCAGTCTGCTGTCTGTTCTCTCCGTGATTCTGAAGCAGATGAACATTGCCGTGGGAAAAGATGTCAGTGTGATATGTTTCGACAATGTGGAACGGATCGCGGAAAATATGCGGATTCCGATTTCCTGTTTGAAAATGCCGTTTGCCGAAATGACGGACCGGGCGCTCTCCTATCTTCGCGCCGCGCAGCGCGGGAATGTGCCTGTCCCGAAGGAGATTCTTGAGGCTCAGCTTGTTGTGGATCAGTGCCATTATCTGTTTTGAGAGAAAAATTTCAAAATAAAAAACAACGGGAGGAAAAAATGATGGGTGGGAGACGCATTGCGGTAGGCATGGAGAGAACGGAGCGGTTTTGCGCCGGAACGGGAGTCCTGATCCGGAGGAATTTTACCTTGATAGAGCTCCTCGTCGTGATTGCGATCATCGCGATTCTGGCCAGTCTGCTGATGCCGGCATTGACCAAAGTCCGGGAGAAGGCCAGGGGAATCCAGTGCGTCAGCAACCTGAAGCAGGCGGGAACGGGAATGCTGATGTATGCCATGGATTTCAATGACTATGCGCCGCTGTCCTACAACACCAGCGACAGCGGAAGCAAATACAAGCCCGGCTGGGCGGGCATTCTCGCCACTCCCATCGATTCCGCGGACAACAAGGATATTGCGCAGGGATATATCCGCAACTGGAAGGTTTTCCATTGTCCGTCAAGCAACAACATCCCCGCTCCGGACAAGTACAATTCCGCGAATACCTATGGCATCTGGGAAAGCTGGAACAATCCCGCGGCCCGTTATGTGGTCAGCCTTTCCGGCGGCAGGCAGTTTGTCGCCCTCCCGATTCGTCTGGTGAACAAGCTTTCCTCCACCATGTATGCGATCGACAATACAAAGGCCACTCCTTTCACCAATGTGAACGTCGGTTACTGGGCGTCCTCCGCCGACTCCACCGCATTGAGACACAACAATGTCGCGAACGCGGTCTGCTTCGACGGGCATGTCAGCTCCAATACCCGGGGCGACTTCATCAGCAAGAGAATTTACCGGCATAACATGAAAGAGTCTTATTTTGTCGATTATGCAAAGTATCAGGAGGCGATGAAGGATTACCGCGGCTTCAGCAGCGGTTATCTCAGCAACAATATGCAGATCAATCTGCGTTGACTGTTTCACTGGATCTCCCGCCATGCTGTGGCGGGGTGTCACAGGCGATTGCGGGAAAACTGCAAAATAAACGGGAGTTTTCATGCTGCTGAGCGGAATATTATTGAGTCTGTTTGTTCTCTGCGCGTCACTTTCCGGCGCGGAAACGGAGAAGGCCGTTGCGCTGGAGCGGATGCGGGAGGCGCGCGCGGGTTCTCTGATCCGCGGTCATCTGCTCGGCAGACAGGACTGGAAAAAGGTCCTGGAGCTTCTGGACGCGGACGGTTCGTTCCGCGACCTGAAAGAGTTTGAAAAGGAGATCGCCGAAAAAGATCTGCTGCGGAAGGAGCTTTCCTACACGGAACCCCAGGCGCGGATTCTCGCCATGACCACGAAAGCCTTCCGGCGGCTCTGGACGCTTTCCGAGGCGCTTCGCAAGGGAGAAATTCCCGCCGGTCGCAGCGGGGATGTCAGACGGCGCATTTACAAGGCCGTTGCGCGTTACGGCGGCATCGAGGTGAACCGTCTCAGCACTCATGCCGGACGCTGGACGAATTCGGCATTCTTCATTCCGACCGTTGCCGTCAATCTTTACTTCGCCGACTTTCCCGCTATGAAAGATGTGGAAAAAGGGGTTCTGAAGGATCCCCTTGCCCTCGGCGCCTGCGAGATGCTGAAGAAAATCGCGTTTCAGGCGTGGAGCCAGCCGATGCGCGGCGACGCGACGGATCGGAACATCATCTCGCCGGAACGATTCCGCGGGAATACGCTCTATATCGGCGGCAACGCCGTAGGCTACCGCCCGCTGCTGGAAAGCGCGCTGCTCATGAGTTCTCCTGAAATGGTTGATGTTGTCGCGGAAGTCGCACGGGCATCGCTCGGGATCACTTCCCAGACCACGAAGGGAATCTCATTCTGGGACGAGGGGTTTACGGCGGACGGCGCAGGATGGGGGCATGGACGGCAGACACTCGTCTGGGGTTATCCGATCGACGGCGCGACCGGGGGGCTTTCCATTCTGAAAGAGCTCAAGGGAACCCCATGGGACAGGCCGTTTTCCCGGGAAATGGCGGAAAACTGCATGAACTTCATCCGGGGATCGAACTGGTATTATTACAAGGGATATCTGGCTCCTCTGGTCAGCCGCGACAATTTCCGCACTTCATACGGCAGACAGGTTCCGATCCGGACCGCTTTCATGGCAAACTTCCTGCTTGCGCATTTCCCGGACAGTTTCACTCCGGACGAACGGAAGGAACTGAAAGCGTTCTGCCGCGAGGCGCGGCGGATGGACATTTCCATGAAGGAATACGGCCCCGGCGTCTATTCCGGCATCCGCTATTTCTACAACAACGACGACATGATCTGCAAGAATGATTCCTGGTACATGTTCCTGAACATGGCGTCCTGCCGCTGCGACGGACTCGAGAGCGGATCCCGCGGTTTCAATATGTTTGCCAACGACGGCGCAACGTTTTTCGGGAGGACGGGCGGCGAGTTTTATGAAGTCTGCTCCGCGATGAATCCGAATTATTTCCCGGGCGTGACCGCGCGGATTCTTGAAACGCTGGAACCGGAAGCCAACTGGAGCGGCTATTGCAGCGCAAGGAATCTTGCCGCCGGCGTTACGGACGGGAAGGAGAATTTCGCCGCCGGTTTCCAGTTTGAGAAATACAACGCAACCTGGAAGTATTCCGAGTGGAAACGGAAAAAGCGTTTCGGGGACAATCCGCGCCTTTCCGGCGTTTCCGCCGTGAAATCCTGCTTCCGGTTCGGTGATCTTTTCATCCTGCTTGCCAGCGGGATCACGGATGCCGAACCCGCCAACGGCGGCCGGCTGGTCACGACGATTGAACAAAGCGTCCGGAAATCCGACTTCGCGCAGCTGGACGGTGCGGGGCGCTGGTTCCGCAACAACGGCTTTGTCTACGGAATTCTTTCCGGGACGGGAAAAAGCATTGTCGAAACGCGTCCCATGAAACCCGAAAAAATGCACAGCGGCAACCGGAAGACGACCGGTTCCGTCCCCGTCTTCCAGTTCTGGATCGACCACGGCGTCAATCCGGAAAACGCATCCTGCGCCTACCTGGTTTCCGCGAACGGTTCCGTTCCTGCGAAGTATCCGGCGATCCTGAGCAATACGCCGGGCGTGCAGGCGGCGCTTTCTCCGGATGGTCTGTGTGCCGGGGCTCTTTTCTTTTCGGAGAAATCCCGGCTCGAGACTCCGTGGGGAACCCTTTCCGTTTCGGCTCCCTGCGCGCTGCTGATTCAGCAGGAGAAGAGTCTCCTGCGCATTACGGCGGCTGACGCGGCGATGAACCGGAATCTTTCCGAACTATCCATCACGCTCGGAGCGCGGAAACTGAACCTCCCGCTGCCCCGGGAACCGTTCCGCGGGGCTCAGGCCGCAGCCTCCGTCGGGATCTGACTGGAAAAAACGGCATTTGCCTGCGGCGTACCAGCCTTTCCGCAGCGTCCGGCGGACCTCTTGCCGTTCTGCGGCGCACAGAATATCCGGCATTTGTCATTGTTCCGGTTTTCAGGATTTCCAGACATTGCGTCCGGTCTGCCCGGAAGTTGCGGGACGGGACGGGGCGAGAGCCGGTATTCCACGGGAAAACAATCCGCGCAGCTTGCAAAACCGGAGAAGACGGTGTATATTATAAGGTTTTAAATATCATATTTTTATAACAATGCAACAAAACATGAACAGGGCCGGAACAGAGAAAGGAAAAGCAAGGCAATGACGTGATTGGACTGGATGATTGTAATCATCCCGATGGTGCTGTTGATCGGCGTGGCGATTTATTCCCGGAAGTATGCGCGCGGCGTAGTGGATTTTCTTGCCGCCGGACGTATCGCGGGGAGGTATGTGATTTCTGTGGGCGACATGACGGCGGGACTGTCCGTCATTACGCTTGTGGCGGGAGCGGAACAATATTACCAGACCGGATTCGCGGTCAGTTTCTGGTCGGCGATCACGGCGCCGGTCGGCGTGTTCATGGCGCTGACCGGATATTGCGTTTACCGCTGGCGGCAGACCCGGTGCCTTTCGTTCGGGCAGTTTCTGGAGCTGCGCTACGGGAGCAAGTTCTTCCGCATTTTCTGCGCCGTGCTGCGCACGATTGCGGAAATGGTGACGAATGCCATAGGACCGGCGATCGCCACCAATTTCTTCATCTATTATCTCGGGCTGCCGCATCATATCATGATCTGCGGAATCAATCTGCCCTGTTATCTGATTATTGTAACGCTCTGCCTCTGTCTGGCGATGGTTTTCATCTGGCCGAGCGGACGCATTTCGCTCCTGATCACCGACTGTTTCCAGGGGCTTCTCAGCTATCCGATCTTCGTCATCATCGTCGGCTACATCATTTTGAATTTCTCATGGAACAACGACATTGCGCCCGTCATGTGGAACCGCGTGGAGGGCCAGAGCTTCATGAATCCCTACGACATCAAGCAGCTCCGCGATTTCAACATCTTCGCGCTGATCGTGACCCTGCTCGGCTCCGTTCTCAACCGCGCCGGATGGATCGGAAACGACACCAGCGGAACGGGAAGAACCCCGCACGAACAGAAAATGGCGAACGTGCTCGGTTCGTGGAAGAACGGTTTCTCCTACATGATGATTCTTCTGCTTGCGATCGTTGTGATCGTGTTCATGACGAGTCCGCACTTTGCGAACCCGGACAACCGCTTCAAAGTCTCCAACACGCAGATCCGGCAGGAACTCTCCGCGAAGATTCTGGACGAGGTCATTTCCGACAATTCCGTCAAGGCGAAGGTGATCGACGAAATCCACAAGATTCCGCAGACGCTGACCAGCGAGACATGGGAGGCTCCCGTTTCCCAGAAGAACAATCCGGACACTCCTTATTTCGCCGCGGTCAGAAACACGCTCGGCGACACGCCGGAGGCGCGTTATCAGTTCCAGAAATACCGCTCGCTCTATCAGCAGATGATGATGCCCGCCGTGGTAAGCAGGATCTTCCCCGTCGGCATGCTCGGACTCTTCTGTCTGCTGATGATCATGCTCCTGATTTCGACCGACGACAGCCGGATCTTCAATGCATCGTCAACCCTGATGCAGGACGTGATTCTTCCTCTCTTCAAAGGCCGTCTGCCGCAGGAGCTGCATCTGCTGCTGCTGCGTCTCACGAGTGTGGGGGTTGCGGTTTTCTTCCTGATCGTTTCGCTCTTTTTCGCCCAGCTGGACTACATCAACATGTTTACGACGATCATGTGCGCGGTCTGGCTCGGCGGGGCGGGGCCGATCATGGTGTTCGGGCTCTACAGCCGCTTCGGCAATCTGACCGGCGCGTGGTGCGCGATCATTCTGGGATCCGGAACTTCCCTGCTCGGACTGATTTTCCAGCGGAACTGGGCCAAGAACATCTACCCGATCCTGGAGCAGAACGGCATGGTGGAGCCGCTGAACTCCTTTCTCGAAACCGTTTCGTCGCCCTTCAATCCCTGGATTGAATGGAGTATGGATCCGGTGAAATTTCCGATCAACTCCTTTGAAATCTACTTCATTTCCATGATCCTTTCCGTCGGCGGATATATCGTCGGATCCTATCTCACCTACAAGCCCTTCAATCTGGACAAGCTTCTGCATCGCGGCGCCTACGCCGACCCGGACGATGCGGTGCAGCCTCCCGAACCCTGGACGATCCGCAACATTTTCAGCAAGCTGATCGGCATCACGAAGGAATACACGCTCGGCGACAAGATCATCGCCTATTCCGTCTTCGGCTACTCGATTGTCTATCAGATCGGGATCGTGTTCATCATGATCGTCATCTGGAATGTAATCAGCCCGTGGCCGCATGAATGGTGGACGGTCAAATTCTACATCACTTCGCTGATTATTCCCGCCATTGTCGGAATCATCTCGACGGTCTGGTTCCTGATCGGCGGCATTCATGACGCGCGCCGGCTGTTCATCGACCTGGAAAAGCGCGTGGAGGATCCCAACGACAACGGACAGATCCTTTCTTCCGATCGGAAATAAGCGGAAGAAGCTCCCCCGGGCAGGAGAGAGGGAGACCCGGAGGAGCGGGAGAGAGTCCATGGAATTTCCCTTTCCCCGCAGCTTCATGCGGCGGGGAAAGAGGACAGACGGTTTACTGATTGCTGAAGATCTGGAAGCCCGCGTAAGCCTCCATGCCGTGTTCTCCGAGATCCAGTCCGCGCAGTTCCTCGTCCGCGGAGACCCGGATGCCGATCGTCTTTTTGAGAACCCAGAAGATTGCAAGGGCGCACGGGAAGGAGAGCGCCGCGCAGGCCGCTCCCGCGAGCTGGGTCAGGAATGTGTATTCCGGATTCGTGGAAAAGACCCCGACCGCAAGCGTTCCCCAGATGCCGCCGCAGAGGTGAACCGACAGCGCGCCGACCGGATCGTCGAGGCGGAGCCGGTCGAAAAGAAGGACGCCGCCGACGGCGATGACTCCCGCGACCGCTCCGATCGCAAGAGAAGAGGAAATGCTCACGCAGTCCGCGCCCGCCGTGATTCCGACGAGTCCGGCGAGACAGCCGTTCAGCGTCATGGAGAGGTCCGGTTTTTTGAGGAAGACCGTGCTTGCCAGCATCGCCGCGACAATTCCCGCAACCGCTCCGAGCGTTGTTGTCACCAGCACATAGGAGACCTTTTCCGGGTCCGCGCTCAGAACCGAGCCGCCGTTGAAGCCGAACCATCCGAACCAGAGCAGAAACACGCCGATCGTCGCCAGCGGCATGCTGTGCCCCATGATCGGCATGCTGTGCCCGTTCACAAACTTGCCGATGCGCGGTCCCAGAAGAATCACGCCCGCAAGCGCACCCCAGCCGCCGACACTGTGAACGAATGTCGATCCGGCGAAGTCGTGGAAGTGCATTTTATCCAGAAAGCCGCCGCCCCAGCCCCAGGATCCGATCACCGGATAGACGAGCGCCGCATAGAGGAGCGTGAAGATCAGGAACGCGTTCAGTTTGATCCGTTCCGCGACCGCTCCCGAGACGATCGTCGCCGCCGTTGCCGCGAACATGCTCTGGAAGAAAAACATCGTCCAGTATGTGAATGTTCCGTTATATCCTTCCGGCGCGCCGGCGGGCGCGGCAAGACCGAAGCCGTTCCACCCCAGAATCCCGGAAAGCGTCCAGCGCCCTTCCGGATACATCAGCGAGAATCCGCAGAGCGCGAACGTCAGAATGCCGATTGCCGGGACCATCAGGTTTTTGAAGAGAATGTTCGTGCAGTTTTTGGCCCGGGCGAGTCCGGACTCCACCGTGGCGAACCCCAGATTCATGATGAATACGAGCATCGCGGCGATCATGATCCAGAGATTGTTCACGGTGAACACCGCGTCCTTCGCCGTTGCCGCCGTTGTTCCTGAGTCCGCGCCTCCGGCGCATGCCGCGAGACACAGCATGATTATGCAGAGTGGAAATTTCGTCCGATTCATGGTAAGCTCCTTTTTTATGTGCCTTGATTTTTTATGGGAAAACGGCTGCGGAATTCAGCCGATGGCGTCGCGTCCCCGTTCGCCGGTCCGGATCCGGATGCACTCCTCCATCGGGAGAATGAAGATTTTTCCGTCTCCGATGAATCCGGTGCGTGCGCCGGCAATGATCCCTTCCACGGTTTTTTCGACAAACTCGTCATTCACGCCGATGGCGAGACGCACTTTTTTGTGAAGATTCACTTCCACTTCCGAACCGCGATATGTGGAGACATATCCTTTCTGCTGGCCGCAGCCCAGTGCGTTCGTGACGGAAATTTTGAAGATTTCCCTTGCATAGAGTTCCTGTTTCACGGCATTGAGCCGTTCGGGTTTGATGTAGGCGATAATCAGTTTCATGCGTCAAGCTCCTTTCCTGCTGCGTGTTTCTTTTCCGCATGGCTTTCTTAACAGCAAAAAATATGCCAGCTTTTTATGCGATGATGCAACTGCTTCGATCGCAAAGGATTATATTTGGCTATGGATGAAAAACAAAAAATTAATTTATTACAAAAATGTAATAAACAATTAAAAATCGCGCAAAAAATGTAGCTTTTTACGCTCCGGGCTGGCAATCTTCCGCGCGCGGGAATATATTAACGCTCTTTGGGACGTTCGGACGGCTTCCGCCGCGTCGTGTCTGTTGCGTCCCGCCGTATTCGGAGGCTTATTCTGATGAACAGGAAAATTCTTTTTTTATCTCTGGCCATTCTCGCCGTTCCGCCGGTCTTCTGCGATGAGGAGAAGCCCGTCGACAAACTGCGGTCTGAGGCGCAGTCCGGAAAACTGGATGCGTGCTTTTACCTCGGCAACGAGTATTTCTACGGAGAGAACCGGAAACAGAATTTCACGCTTGCCGCACACTGGTACCGCAAAGCGGCGGAAGGCGGGATTCCCGAGGCACAGTTCAATTATGCGCACTGTCTCGAAACCGGGCGCGGAACGGAAAAAGATCTCTTTGCCGCCTATCAGTGGTACCGGAAGGCGGCGGACCGGGATTTCAAACCCGCGCTTTACATGTGTTCGCGCCTGACCGCCTCCGGCATTTATTCCAAAGACGGGAAGGCGCTTTTGCGCCCCTCGCAGGCGGGCGCGCTGGAGATCCTTGAACGCCTTGCCGCACAGGAGTTTGAAGCGGCGGAACTGGATCTTGCCTCCTATCTCCTGCGGCGCGATTCCCCGCTTTCGGAAAAGGCGCGCGCTTTTTCGATTCTTTCCAAGGTCACCGCCCGCAAAAAGTTCGATCCCGCCGCGCTCCGGATGCTGGCGGACTGTTACTACGGGGGATTCGGCTGTCCTTCCGATCCGGATAAAATGGCGGAGCTTCTGACCCGCGCTTCGGATCTCGGCGACGCCGAGGCGAAGGCGAAACTGGGTTTTCTGTATGAATCCGGACGCATCCTCGAAGCCGATCCTGAAAAGGCCGCCGCGTTTTACCGCGACGCGGCAAAACTGGGACACCCGATGGGGCAGTTCAAATACGCCGAGCAACTGTCCCGGGGGAAGCCGTCCGCCGATCAGCAGAAGGAGGCTCTGGAGTGGTACCGGAAGTCCGCGGATCAGCGTTGTGCCCAGGCTCTTTTCAAGCTCGGGCTGATTTATTTCGACGGCACTTTCGGCGTGGAGTCGGACAGGCAGCTGGCAGCCCAGTATTTCTATGAGGCTGCGCAGCTGGGATATCCCCGCGCCCAGTACAATCTTGCGGCGATGTTTGCCGACGGCAGCGGATTGAACAAGGATCTTCAGGCTGCGTTCTACTGGTTCATGCAGGCGGCACGGCGTCAGGACCCCGCGGCGCAGCGGCGAGTTGCGCTCTGTTATGCCGAAGGACTCGGGGTGGACAAGAATACGGCGAAGGCGCAGGAATGGCTGCTCCGCGCCGCGCAGAACGGCGACATCATTGCGGCGAAAATGCTGGAGACCTCCCGTTTTTCCGTCTGGTGACACGGCACGACAGGAGCCGGCGATCCGGGAAACAAGCAGGCGGGGAATCGTCTGCGCGGGAAAATCCTGCAAAACCGCTCCGTCCGGCGCAAAAGTCCCGCCATCCGCCGGCATATCGCAGTGTTTCCGCTGGAAAAAATGGTGTTCCGGGTGTATATTCCCGCATGATCTGCTGACGCGGAGGATTTTACCGATATGGAAAACAAGAAGAAAAAAACGAAAAACGCCCTTCTGATGGAAGTGGAATACCGGCTCTTTCTGCTTCTGCCGCTTCTGGTCCGGGCGCTGAGTCTGAAACAGGCCTATGCGCTGGCGAATGTCTGCGCATGGTTTTTCTATCTGCTGGATTTCAAGCACCGGAAGCGGGTGATTACCCATATCCTGCACAGCGGGATCCGGACTACCCTTCCGGAGGCGAAAGCGCTGGCAAAAGCCAATTTCCGCCATATGGTAAAGGTTTTTGTCGAGGTTGTGAAATTCGATCAGATCGTGACACCGGAAAGTTTGCATGAGCATCTGCGTTATGCCTCCGATTCCCCCGAGCTGGACAAAATCATGGATCCGGAACATCCGGTCACGGCGATTCTGGCTTCCGCCCATCTCGGGAACTGGGAGCTTGCCGGCAATATGTATACGATATTTTCCGGTCAGAACCTCTGTTCGATCATGCGTCCTCTGGCGAACAGGAAGCTTGGAGAGTATTTCTATGCGCACCGCATGAGCCGGAAACATACGACCGTTTCCAAGGAAAAGGGGCTCCGGCCTCTGCTTGCGGCGCTGAACAAAGGCGACTCCATCGCCGTCGTCTCCGATCAGCACGCGACCAGCCGCGAAGGAGTGGAAATCACGTTTTTCGGACATCCCGCAAGGGCGCATATGACGGTTGCGCTGCTGCATCTGAAAACGGGGCACCCGATTCTGCCGATTCTTGCGATCCGGGAGGATGACAGCTATCACTTCAAGCTTACCGGAACGGCGCCGATCCGCTACACGCCCATAGGAGACAAGGAACATGACATCCGGGAGATCACCCAGCTTTATTCCAATGCGTTCGAGGAACTGATCCGGAAATATCCCGACCAGTGGCTCTGGGCGCACCGCCGCTGGCTCGACTGCAACCGAAATCACAAGCACAAGGATAACGAACATGATTAAAAAACCGGTCACGGACTTTGATGCGCGCAGGGTGCTGGTGTCACCCTCTCTGCTTGCCGCGGATTTTGCCGATCTCGCCAGTGAAATCAAACGTGTCGAGGCCGCGGGCGCCGATCTGCTGCATCTCGACATCATGGACGGCCATTTCGTGCCGAATCTCACGATGGGGCCGCCTGTGATCGCGGCGATCCGGAAGCACTCCATCCTGACGTTCGACACCCATCTGATGATTACCAATCCCCTCAAATACGTCAAACCGTTTTCCGCTGCGGGCGCGGACCATATCACATTTCATCTGGAGTCGGACGACAATCCGGACGAGACGATCCGGGCGATCCGCGCGGAGGGCTGTTCCGTCGGAATTTCCATCAAGCCGGCCACCCCCGCTTCCGCGGTCGTCAATTATCTGGACAGGATTGATCTGGTGCTTGTGATGACCGTGGAGCCCGGATTCGGCGGGCAGTCGTTCATGGCGGACATGATTCCGAAGGTGGCGGAAATCCGCGCCCTGGCGGGGAAACTCAATCCGAAGCTTCATGTCGAAGTGGACGGAGGGATCGACGGCGAAACGGTGAAGCGGATTGTTCCCGCGGGAGCCAACATGCTCGTTGCCGGAACCGCCGTTTTCCGCGCGCCGGACGGAGCCCAGGCGGCTGTCGAGCGTCTGCACAACGCGCAGAAACTGCTTCCCGTTCACTGACCGTGCTGCCGCATATCCCGTGCCGTCATGAAGCAGCTCCGTTTTTTCCGGGATTATCTTGCAGAACGCTATGGAAAACCGCTCCAGCGGATTCCGTTCGATCTCGGACTTTCCTGTCCCAACCGGAATCCGGACGGTTCAGGCGGATGCGCCTTCTGCGCCGGAGACGGTTCCGCGGCGAGGCATCTTTCGCCCGGCATGGGTCTTGCGGAACAGGCCCGGCGCGGCATCCGTTATGTCCGGGACCGCTATGCGTCGGACGGTCCCTATCTTGCCTATTTCCAGTCTTTCACCAATACCTATGCCGGAGTGTCCGTTCTCCGGCGTCTTTATGAAGAGGCGCTTTGCACGGCGGATTACAAGGCCGTTCTGATTGCGACCCGTCCGGACTGCCTTTCCAGCGAGTGTGTGGAATATCTTGCCTCGCTGGGACGCCGTTATGAGGTCTGGGTGGAACTGGGGGTCCAGAGCGCCAATGATCTTACCCTCCGGAGAATCAACCGGGGACATGATTTCGCCGCCGTCGGGGATGCGGCGAGGCGTCTTGACGCGCATGGAATCAAAGTTGCCGCGCATGTCATTCTCGGACTGCCCGGAGAGACGGCGTCCGACTTCCGCGCGACCGCGGAGAAAATCGCGGCCCTTCCCTTTTCCGGGATCAAGGCGCACAATCTTCTGGTTCTGAAAGGCACGGAGATGGCGCGGATGTTCCACCGCGGGGAGGTGACGCCGCTCAATGAATACGAATATGCCGACGCGCTCGCGGATTTTCTGTCCGTTCTGCCGGAAAAGACCGTCGTGATGCGCCTCTGCGCCGATGCGGATTCTGCGGGGGTGATCGCTCCGAAGTGGTGGATGAAAAAAGGGCAGTTTCTTTCCATGTTCCGCACGGTTTTCGAGGCTCGAGCCGCCGGACGCGACGACGGAGTCCGCGCGGTGCGGACGGAGGACGGCTCCTATACGCTCTATCATCCCGGATACCGCCAGCATTTTCACAGCGTTGCCGGTGCGCGGACGGAATCCTGGAAGAAATACATCGAGCCCTGCCGGATCGGGGAACGTCTGCAGGAAGGACGCTCCGTCACGGTTCTGGATATCGGATTCGGGATGGGATACAATGTCGCCGCCCTCGCGCAACTCGCCGAATGCACGGGCGCGGGCACGCTCCGCTGCATCTCTCTGGAGTCGGACCGCAATGCATTGCGCAATGCGCTTTTCCTTCCCGGGTTCCCGCGAAAGGATGTGCTTGAGACACTGGCTTCCGCCGGGTGTTACCGGAGCGCCTCCGCCCGGATCGAAATCGCCTGGGGCGATGCGCGGCATTTTGTGCAGGAGACCGGTGAAATGTTCGATTTCATTTTTCTTGACGCGTTTTCCCCGGACCGGAATCCGGAGCTCTGGACACTGGATTTTCTCGCCGCCTTGAAACGGATTCTGAATCCCTTCGGCATTCTGGCAACCTATTCGAGCGCCTATCCGTTTCTCGGAGCGCTGCTCCGGACCGGCTTTTTTGTTTCAGAATCCGTTCCGTTCGGACGGAAGCGCGGCGGAACGGTTGCATCGTTTCAGACGCTCGAACACCTGACCCCGCTGCGGGAAAAGGACCGGCGCATCGCTCTGGAATCCACGGCGGGCGTTCCCTATCGCGATCCTTCGCTGGACTGGACCCGCAGGCAGATTCTTGCGGAACATGCCGCCCGGATTGCGGAACTTCGGGCCGCCGGTGTTCCGAAATGGTTCCATCCGGGTGTGAAACCGGTTTCGCAGTCATGAACGCGGCGTACGGATTCTGCTGCGGAATTCCGATGGGCTGTAACGGGTTTCCTCCCGTTTGAAGGCCCGGGAGAAGGCCGCCGCGGAGCTGTATCCGCACAATGCGGCGATCTGGCTGATGTTCTGGTCGGAGGAGCGCAGAAGTCCCGCGGCGAACATCATTCTTCTGGAGCGGAGATATCTGCCGAGGCTTTTTCCAATCTGTTTTTTGAAGCACCGGCGCAGATTGCTCGCCGACACTCCCAGACGGCGGCTCAGTTCCGCGATCGTGATTTTCCGGTGCGGATTTTCCACGATATACTGTGAGATTTTCCGGTAAAGTTCGCTGCCGCCGTCGGCATAATCCGCCTTGCGGAAGGTTTCCGGGGGGGCGGGCAGATTCTTCACTCGCAGATGTTCCAGAAGTTCGCCCAGAAGATAAGGCGTCGTATTGATTTCCCGGTTCCTCTCCGGATAGTGCGCAAGAAAATCCCGGAGTGCGCGGAGCAGAAGGTTCCGGATTCCTGCATCCGTTTCCAGCACGGTTCCCCGCAGAACCTCCATTGTTTTTTCTTCGTCCCGCAGATAAAACGAGCAGAACAGCATGGAGCTTCCTCCGTCTTTTTCAGAGAGGATCCTGTGCGATTCGCCGGGGAAAACCAGATAGAGCTGGAACGGTTTCAGGGAGCGGAGGCGCTTATTGACTTCAAGCCGGGCGTTTCCGGCAAGAAGACATGCCAGGATGTAGCGGTTGTGGAAAAACGTATTGGTATCACGGTTTCTCCGGCGGTAATAGAATTGAATGCGGTATGGCAGGAACGGAGGAAAATCCGGGAATCCGGGAGAGGAATAGGCAAAATCGGGAAGGGATTCCGCCGCTTTCAGACATTTTTCAGAAAAGGATTTCATTTTTGATCACTTCTGCAAAGAATATAATCACTTTTATCATTGTCATCGTGCGTTATTGTAGTATAATGATAAGCGGAAGTCAAATGGAAAAGCCATGCAGGAAGGAGTTTTTTCATGCGAATCTGCCGTCTATGCGCCCCATCTCCGGGTTCCGCTGTTTTCAAGCGGGGCGGGGCAGTGTCCGTTTTGCGGAGAACATACTTTTCTCTGATAGAACTTCTGGTTGTGATTGCGATTATCGCGGTTCTGGTCTCGATGCTGCTGCCGGGACTTCAGAAGGCGAAAGAAGCCGCGCGCCGGATCAGCTGCAACAGCCATCTGAAACAGTTCGGAACCGCATTTCATTCCTATGTCGGCGACAGCCGGGATTTTTTCCCGCCGGCGGATCTCAACGATTTGAGCGGGGAGGAAATCAACAAGAACTACTGGAACTGGGCATGGATGTTCCAGCGGGAAAAATACATTCCGACGGGAAAAATTTATAAATGCCCCACAGCCGCGGGAATCATGCCTCCGGAATCCAATTATCATCGTGATCTTGACGTCTTTATCAATACGGTCGGCCCGGGCAGCGCCGCGTCATGGACTTTCATCGGTTACGGTTATAACAACAATTATGTCGGGTCCCATAAAAATGTTCTCGGATCCGGAGATCCCAGACGCTGGATTCCAGTGAAACTCTCCGAAATGAAAAAGACATCGGACTGTTTCCTTCTGGCCGAAACAAAAACGGAATTCAATGCCGGCTCCTATGTCTCCTATTCCAACGGGCTGTATATTCACGATCTGCACAGCGGCGGAACCAATCTCCTTTTCGCCGACGGCCACACGGGATATCTCAAAAACGGAAAAACGCACTTGAACAGCGCCGTCACGAAAAAATATTTCACCTGGGAGTGAAGATGAAAACGAAACATTGCGGATTGCTTTTGACAGGAATCCTTTCGGCTTTGACCGCCTCCGCTTCCGGAGCGGAATGTCATCTTCCCTGCATGCCGCCTGCGCCGGACGCCGCGGCTGCGCTTGAGCGCATGAAGCGGGAGGCACCGCGCCGCCGGGCGCATACGGAACGGCCGTTTCTCTTTGTGCGGACGCAGCTGAAATACGGATTGGAACGGGACGACTATCTGCATAAATGGCTGGACCGTCCTCTGATGCAGGACTCCTCGCTGGCGAAAGCGGACGATCCCCGGCATTTCATCAATGAAAACTCTTATCGCCGGATGGCTGCGATGATCCGTTTCGGCGGCATGGACGGAGCCGCCTTTTTCCCGGCGACTTCCGGACGGCGCGATCTTTTTTCCCGTTCGCTTCTGCCGGAAGCGAAGCTGCCTGTTCTCGTGGAACTGGTTCCCGTGGGCAGGAATCCGCTGGAAACTGACCTTGAAATGGCGGGACTTGCCATGAAAGCGCCGAACGCTTTCCGCATCAACGGGAAAATTGTCCTGACGCGCTATCCCGGAGGAACACCGGAATATTCCAGGGAACTCAGGCAGAAACTCCGGCAGCGTTATGGAGATCATTTCTTGTATCTGCCCTATCTGCATTTCAAAACATTTCAGCCGGACAGAAAACTGGATGGAAAAACCATCGAACGCATGAAAGAGGAGCTGCGCACCGGACTGCGCGCGGCGGACGGCATCTTTTTCAGCGACCGGAGTTCTGTCTGGAAACGCAGATTCAACCTGGATTTTGAGCAGCAGGTCATCATCCCGATTTTGAACAGCGTCTATTCCGAAAAGGAGTTTCAGAACAAGATCCTGGGGTATGCCGTGGTTGCGGAACACTCGAATTCCTACCGTTTCACGCATACCCTGGACTGCACCGGGACCACCTTCCTGCGGCACAAGCTGGAGGCCGCGCGCTCCCTGCGCCCCGATTTCATCGTCATGACGGAATGGGATGAACAGAATGAACATACGCACTTCCGCCCGACGGTCTGCAACTCCTTTTCCACGCAGCGGATCGTCCGCGCCTATGCAGCGCTTCTGGCCGGCGGGAAGCATGCGCCGCTTCCCGGAGACGATTTGTCCATTCCCAATCTGATTGTCAGCTTCCGCCGGAATCTGAGCGCGGGGGAATGGCTCGAGATGGAAGTCGCGAATGTTCCGGACGGGACGCTGGATGACGCGGTGTTCCGGATTGATGCGCGTCTGAAGGATCTCAGGGGAAATACGGTAAAAACGTTTTCTCCCCTGTCGCTTCGCGGCAGCGCGCTCGCGGAGTCCGTCTGGTTCCGGATGCCTTGCGCGGAACTGCTCCGGCATCAGGTTGTCCGGCCGGAAATTTCCGTATCCCGGGGCGGGAAACGCGTTGTTTTTTCCGACGCCATGGCTGCGATTGAGATTCGCGCCAACTGGAATATGGATTACAAATGGGTGAAACATCCGCTGCGCGATCTTCCGAAAGGTATCCGGAGCGAGCTTGGCGCGGCGGAAATGCGGCCGGATGGAACGCTGCTGCTGAAAGGAAGAGTTTCCTCCCCGAAAAAACTGCGCAGCGTGGAGATTCTGGAAGGGAGCAATGTTGTTTATTCCCATGCGAAACGGGGATTTCCGAAAGAGGATGGCGACACCGTCATCCTGAGCATCGCTCATCAGGCTTCGAAGAAACGTGTCTTCAACGGCACGATTGCGTTGAACCATGGAGTGGAAGCTGTGAAAGGCGCCCGCGGCGTCAGGTTCCGGGATGGAAAGCTGCTCTACCGGAATGTGGAATTCAGCCTGTATCCATTTTCCGTCTATCTGGCAGTGAAGCGAAAGGATATGGAAAGCGGAGAACTGATCGTGGATCTGCCTCCGGTGCGCGGCAGAATCCGAACGGCGGATCTGATGAAACAGGGGATTTTCGGCATCGGCGGTCCGGACGGTTCCAATCTGGTCGTTTCCCGTTTTCTCTCCCAGGAGTCCATGCCGGAACCGCTATTTGAAAATACGGCGGAGTTTTCCGTGACTGTCCGCCCTCCGGACAAAAAGGCGGTCTATTCAATTCTCGCTGTGGACGAGGATTATGGAATTTACCGGGGAAGCGTCCTTTCTCTTTACCGGCCGTCGAACAGAACCCGTGTCATTCACGTGTTTGACATGGAAAGGGAACAGGTGTTTCCCGTGGAGGCGGACGAGAATCTGCTGACTGATTTCGAATACCGTTTTCTGCCTCAGTGCGGGTCTGTGGTCCCCTGCGCGGCGGGGAGCAAGTACAGCGGCATTCTCGGCGGATTTGTCCCTCTGGCGACGGGATACGGTTCCGGCGAAGCCGGATACGGCAATCTGGTGTGGCGATCCCTGCGCGCGGATCTCCCGGGTGTGGAAAATCAGGCTCCGGAGTATGTCCGGGAATCCGATGGAAGCTGGAGTCTGCAGTTCCGGGACTGCAATTATGTCAGTCTGCCTCTGCATGTGGTTCCCCCTTACTGCGGATTTGAACTTGAACTCAAAGTCATGCCGGATGCGCTGCCGGAGCGGACTCAAACTCTTTTCAGCAGCGGAATCAACGGGTTTAACCTGACACTTTCCGGCGGCAGAGTGTCCGCTGAAATATTCTCCGGCAACCGCTTCTACCGGAAAGGCGGACGTTTTGCGACGGTGAGGGCCTCCGCGGACGGCGTCAGGGCGAAGGAATGGAACATCATCCGGGTGCTGTTCAGCGGAAGCTGCCTGGAAGTCGAGGTGAACGGAATTTCCGGAAGGAAAGTGTCTTTCTCCGGCTGTCTCATGCTGCCGCGGGCAACCGCTCTGGGCGCCGCCCAAACGGGGAACCGTTTTTTCCGGGGCAGAATTGCAGGCGTGAAGTGCCAGCCCCGCTGATGCTCCCTCTTTCCCTTGGGCATTTCGTTCTGCAGAAAATGCCTGTTCCGTTTCCCGCATGCGGAAGGATTTCATGTCTTCCGCATGGATCCATTGATTTATTAAAAAAATCAGGTTGATCCCGCGATGCTCTGCATCGCCGGGACAGTTTCGGGATTTCCAGTGAGTCCTGCCGCGCCGCCTGCGCAGACTGGTCACCGGAGACGAAATCCCCGATCTTTGCGCGTGCTCTGCACCGGGGCGGTTCATTTCCCTTCTTCAAGGACGGATTCCCGGAAAAAAACGCTGTTTCCGGAAGCCGGGGAGATATTTTTTTCAGAAAAATGCAATTCCCTCTTGATTTTTGCACAATAAATGGCAAAGTTGTTACGTTAAGCGAACGTTTGGCTGGATGGGTGCTGATGGGTTTTCAATTATTTCAGGAGCAATCTGTATGAAACGGACAACAACAGCGGGGATTTTGCTGCTTGCCTCCGCCTGTCTCATGCTTTCCGCGCAGGGGCCGGGCAGACAGCGTTTCCGGAACGGGGAGAATGAGCGTCCCCGGCAGGACAATACCGCGGAATGGGCTGAGGTTCAGGCAACGCTCAAAAAGAAGTATCCGGAAAAATTCAAGGAAATTGAAAAACTTCAGGCGGGCAATCTCTATGCTGCGCTGGAGAAAATGCGCGAGCTTGCGTCTGAAGCCTCTGTGACGCTTCCGTCCGCGAGGCGGGGGGCGCGCGGCGACCGGCGTTTCGGCATGGGCGGCGGCAGGAATGACCGGCGCTCCGGCATGGGGATGTTTTCGAATATGAGGAATCAGCGCGCATCTGTGGAAGCGGAACTGAAGAAAAAATATCCCGCGGAATACGCGGAAATTGAAAAACAGCGGATTCAGGCGGAAAATAAGCTGGAAGAACTGGCGAAAAAGGCAAATGTCGAGCTGCCCGCGACCATGGAATCCGTTCAGCTTAAAATGACGGAACTGAAGAATTCCGGCAAGTTCAAGGCGGAATTCGATGAAATCGAAAAACTTCGTGCGGAGGATCCGCGCGCGGCTTACCTGAAGACCTGGGAACTGATGCAGAAGGCCGGGGTGAAAATGCCGGAAATGCGGCGTTCCGGGTCTGGCGGATTCAGCCATGCCGGAGCCGGCGAGGATGCCGTTCCGCGCACGCCGAGAGTGAATCCTGTGCGCCAGATCATGGAGCTGCGGAAAAAATATCCCGGTGAAATGCAGAAACTGGATGCCTTGCGCCGGAATGATCCGGAAGCCTACCGGAAAGGCGTTGTGGAGCTTCTGAAAAAATCCGAAGCCGAACGCGGCTCCGGATCGAAACCGTAACGCTGCAGGGAAGCCTTTCATGAAATTTTCCACAATGAAAGAGTTCGCCGTCCTGCTTTTCGCTCCGGGCAGTGTCCGCTGCTGCTCGTTCCGGCGGGACGCAAAAGGGGTCCGCCTGAAGGCTTTCGCCCATTGCACCCATGATGAAACCGATCCGGCGAAGGCGTGGAAACAGGTGCTGCGCGAAACCTCGTACAGCCGTGTCTGTCCGCTGATTCTGTCCGGTGCGCTCAAGGGGGGGACGTTCTTCCGCTGCGCCGGGGTCCGGCTTGCCCCGAAGGCGATGCGCGGCGCGCTGGAATTTGAACTTCCGCAGAGACTGCTCCAGGATACGGCGAATTTTGAACTGGAATTTGTCACGCGTCCTGAGGCGGCCGAAGGCGAGACGATTCCCGTCAACGTCTATGCGTTTCCCGCCACGGACAAGGAACGTCTGGCCGCGATGCTGACCCAGAGCATCGGAAAGGCGGATTATTTTGTCTATCCGCTTCTGGCGCTCCGGGAATCCGACGGGCCCGTTTATCTGCCCGGCATTGAAAGCGATTTCTATTTTTCCGAAGGCGGATGGCATCCGGTTGCGGAACTTCCGCCGGACTGGCTTTCCTTCTGGGAGAAGGAGATGCGCGGCAGTTTTCTGCTTCCGGAAGAACCGGAATTCAAGCTTTCCGAATGGCTCGGGTGTCTTCTCTGCGCGCGTCTTGCCGCCGCCGCGGACGTGAAGCATACGTTCGCCGGGCTCAATGTGCTGCCCCGGCAGCTGCGGCCGAGCCGTTTGCGCAACCAGCTGCGCCTGACCGCGCTGCTGCTGGTTCTGCTGGCCGTGAACTTCGCATGGGGACTGGCCGGCACCCTTTCCGGCAATCACAGGGAGTATTCCCGGCTGACTGCCGCCCGGAACCGTCTCCGCACGGAGGTTATGACATCGCAGCGGAAGCTCAAGACGGCGGAAAAGGAGCTGCGCGAGCTTACGCGCGTCATCAACCAGTCGCCCGGGGAGCGCGATGTGATAGGAAAGCTGGCGCGCTTTTCCGAGGTCCTGCCCAACAATGTCATGGTGACCAATCTGCGCTGGACCGACAGCAGTGTCGACCTGACGCTGCGCAGCGAGGCGGAGAGCCTGAACGTTCCGGAGATGATCCGCCCCCTGAAATTCTGGAAGATTGAGCAGATCCAGCAGCGGCGGAGGAACAACGACACGACGAACACGATCATGCTGAAACTCGTTTCCTCGGAGGAGCGAAAATGAATGATAAGATCAAGGCGTTTCTGAAAACGGGAAAGGGCAAGCTTGCGGTTGCCTGTGGCGCGCTCCTTCTCAGCTGGATTTTCCTTCTGACCCAGCTGGGCGGAAGCTTTTCCTCCTGGTTTCCGAACGAGGCGCGAAAGGAAGCGCTGCGCAAGGAGATCAAAAAACTGGAAGCCGAACAGGCGGAACAGCAGAAAAAGCTCCGGGAAATGGACGAGGTTCAGAGGAAATACCGCGGCATGATCGAGAACAGCTGGCAGTATGAACGCGACGGTGATCCGGAACTGCTGCTCCGCCGGGCGGTGGAGATTACGGCAAAGGAAACGGAAATCAGCCTCAACAACCTCGGTTCCGTTCGTACATCGCGCATCAATGACGATTTTTATTTCGCGGAACTGGACGTTTCTTTCAGCGCGCCGTTTGAAAATCTGATGCATTTCATTGCGAAACTGCAGGCGAACAAGCCGGCGCTTCCCTGGCGGCGCATCACGGCGAATCTGTCGATGCGTCCGCCGCATCAGCAGAATACCCGCGTCGTGTCGAACACCGCGACAACCGCCGCCACCCAGACTACGCTCATGTTCAACGGGACGATCCGCGTGATCGCCTTTGACGGCGAACTGCCGCCCGAGGGAAAGACGCTTGCGCGCATTCCGCAGCGTCGGGGAGGAAGAAAATGAAAACAGCTTTGATCCTGTTCAATGTCTTTCTTGCCGCAATGCTTCTCTGGGGGGTTGCCTCCCATTTCAAGTCTGCGGATAAAACCGTTTACACCGTCAAGAAACATTCCTCGGTCCGTCCGGTGAAGACTCCCGCAAAGTCGGTTTTGAAAGTATCCGAGACACGCAAAAAAGAGATGACGCCGGACGAGCAGCTTGCAAAGATCATCGAAACCAATGTCTTCAATGCCGACCGCTGCCCCAATGCGAGCACGCCCGGCAGAAATACCCGTGTCGAACTTTCTCTGGTCGGAACATTTAAAATCGGGGACTGCGTGGGCGCCATTATCAAGCAGAAGGGATCCGGCGCTCCCGCGCGGCGGAATTTCCCGTTTCCCCAGGGCGGTCCGCTTCCGCCGGGAATCATGCCTCCAGGACGGCAGATGGGAATCTCGCGAAATGACAGAACGGAAAATGTCAACACCACCAACACGCGCGGTGCGGCGCGCGGCGTCCGGGGACAGATGAAGGCGATCTTTTCCAATATCACCGTGGCGGCCGCAGGCAATCAGGTTTCCTACAAGCAGTATGTCCGGCTCGGAGAGACGCTCAGCAACGGGTATACGCTGGCCGAAGTCAACCGCGACAGCGTGCTTCTGACCCGCGGCAGTGACAAACTTGAACTCGAACTGCTTGACGCTTCAAAGAATGCTCCGCAGACGGTGCGGCGGACGAACCGGCGCGTGAACACCGGCACCCAGATGCTCCGGACTCTCCAGAACATGCAGCGCATGCAGATGTTCCAGAACAGACAGATGATAAACATCATGCGCCAGAACATGAACCGGCAGCAGGCGCAGCCGCAGCAGAGCGCCACCGGCAACATGCGGACGAACCGTGCACGCACCGGACGACGATAGAAAGATGCAGTAAAATAACATAGGATGCCCCAGAAATGATTGATGTTGTGCAAAACCGAATGAAGCTCCGGATTTTCCGGATCGCAGCGCTGCTGTTCGGCGTGCTGCTTCTGCAATCCTGTTCCCATCTTCAGAAAGATCTGGACGAGATCACGCAGGACGCCCCGGAAAAGAAGGAGGAGCCGGGAAAAGCCGACCGTTTCGCTTTCCTGAAAACCGAGACGAGGGAAATCTCCAAGGTGCGCGGCGCGACCGAGAGCATCAACGAGGAGCTGGTTCAGACCAATGCGGAACGGGAGCTGCCTTCGAATTTGAAAAGCAAAACCGAAAAGATTCCCGTGACCGCGCTTGCGCCGAAGCCGGAGACGCCGAAGACGCCGCTGCACTTCTATGACGATTTCGTAATCCTGAACGGCGACGAGGAGATCACCGTGAATCTGGTGTTCAACAGCGCCCCGCTGCTGGACGTGATTCCCTCCTTTGCGGACGCGCTCGGATTCAACTTCCTGGCCGACAGCGATCTCAAGGGGGTCGTTACGCTGAACATCGACCAGAAAATGACCAGGAAAGAGCTCTGGGACACCTTTGACAAGATGCTGAATCTCTCGGGAGCCGGCGTCACGGTCGAGGGCACCCTCCTGCGGATCATGGCGCTGCCGAAGGTCGCGAGACAGTCCGATTCCCGCCTTGCCGTCGACGGAAGCGGCGAACTCTTTTACTATCCGCTCAAGAACACCACAGCCAAGGAAGTCGTCAACCAGATCAAGCCGTTCATCGGGAAGGATGCGGTCTGTGTCGAGCTGACGCGTCCGAACGCGGTCATGATTGCCGACGACCGCGCGAACATGCCGAAGCTCAAGCAGCTGCTCGACATCATCGACATGAGCGGAAAAAGCGCATGGAAGCGCAAAATCCTCCTCTGCTCGAACATTCTTCCGAGCAAACTGACCAATGAGCTCAAAACCATTCTTCCGGTTCTCGGATTCAACGTCCAGCAGATCACGGACAAGACCGAGACGCCCGGTTCCGTCCAGATCAACGGACTCGACCGCCTTCACATTCTGGTTGTCTCCGCCGCGACCGAGGAGGCGATTCAGGAGATTCAGCAGTGGGTGGATCTCCTTGACAGCTCGAACTCGCTGGATCAGGAGCGTGTGTTCGTCTACAAGGTCCGCCACAACAAGGCGTCCCAGCTGGCGCAGGCGCTTTCGATCATCTACGACATTCAGGGATCGAGCCTGACGATTGACACCACCACCGGCAATACGAAAATGGAAACCGTCAATTCCACCCAGACGAACCGCAACCGGAACACCAACACCAGGACGCCCGCCGGACAGATCGACATCAACAGCACGGAAAACACGCTGACCGACCGGAATTCCAATGTGTTCAACACCCCGGTCCGGGTGTTCGCCGACGGCGTGCTGAACCGTCTCGTGGTTCGGACGACGCCGCGCACCTACGCCTCGATCAAGGCGCTGCTCAACCGCCTGGACGTCGTGCCTGCGCAGGTGCTTCTGCAGGTGCTCATCGTCGAGGTCTCTCTGACGGAATCCACCCAGTTCGGCATTGAGCTTTCCGGCGCCTACAACGGAAGCAAGACCAACTCGCTGATCGGCACCAATTACACGGATCTCACCACGCCGACCACCTCGACGATCAAGGACGAGAATACGGGGGAAATCACCAGAACGACGAACCGCCAGACCGGATTCAGCTATTTCCTTACCGACCCGGACAATCCCAGCAACAAGTTCGCCTATATCCGCGCGCTCGCCGGAAACGGAAACACGAAGATCATCTCCAGTCCGCAGCTGCTGGTTTCCAGTCATACCGAGGCGAAGATCAACGTCGGCACCGAAGTGTCCGTCATCACCGGATCGATCACAAACACCTCCTCCTCCGGGAGCATGTCCAACACCTATGACTGGGAAACCACCGGCGTGACGCTTACCGTGACGCCGCAGATCACCAGCAACGACCTGATTTCCCTGAAGGTCGAGCAGGAACTTTCCAGCGTCGATTACACGAATTCGACCGCGGAGAATCCGAACCCGAACAAGAACAACCGCAGCATCACCACGAACATGACGATCGCCAACGGGAAAACGATGATTCTCGGCGGACTGATCCAGGAGCAGAAGACCGATAAGCTCGATTCCGTGCCGATCATCAATCAGATTCCCATTCTGCGGCGCCTGATCGGTTCGACCGACGCATCCGTGGACCGCACGGAGATTCTCGTGCTCGTGACCGGCTATATTGTCAACGAACGCAACAAGGTAGAGGAGCTGATCGAGCGTTACAACGACGCTCTGAAGGCGCTGAACGACTTCGACGACAATCTCTCCGGCAAGAACGGCGTGTTCCTCTCCAAACCGCGCATCATGACAACGAAGGAGTTCTGGTCCAATGACCTCTTCTGAAGCGAAGAGCATTTCCCCGCGCGAAAAACTCAAGGAGCTTTTCGCCGCGCGCTTTCCCGATTCCCCCGGGCCCTCCCGCGAAGGGGACCGCGCGCTTGTGCAGTCCTCCGCCGTCACGGAGCCGGAGCTGATTGCCCTGTATTCGGAGGCATACGGGGTTCCGGTGCTGCCCGAGGATGAGATCCGCCAGCCGGAACCCTTCCCGAATGCGCCGCTGGAATTCTTCAATGCGAACGTCTGCCTTCCTTATGAGTGGGAGGAGGATTCGATCACCTTTCTCGTCGTGGATCCCT
This sequence comes from uncultured Victivallales bacterium, assembly GCA_944391115.1. Taxonomy (GTDB): domain Bacteria; phylum Verrucomicrobiota; class Lentisphaeria; order Victivallales; family UBA1829; genus UBA11452. Next base: position 50,742 of record CALXSJ010000001.1, read on the forward strand.
ATGCGCTGGATCAGCTGGCGTTTCTGGTTCAGAAGACCTGGAAGCTGAAGGCGGAGTTCCGTTTTGTCCGCCGGACGTTTCTCGAACGTCTGCTCAGCAAGGCGCAGAGCATGGAGGAGGACGACGAGGAGACGGCGGTCGACGTCGATGACGAAAACACGCTCCGCACGATGGCGGGCGAGGCGCGGATCGTCCGGCTTGTGAACGACATCTTCACGCAGGCGATCGAGCTTGGCGCCAGCGATATTCACGTTGAGCCGGACGAGGATCATGTCGCGGTCCGCTGCCGCGTGGACGGCGTGCTCACCGAAATCATCAGCTGCCCGCTGAACCAGTTTCCCGCGATTGCTTCGCGCATCAAGCTGCTCGGCGGGCTCAACATTGCCGAGAGCCGTCTGCCGCAGGACGGGCGCACCAACGTCCAGCTCGGACGCACCGAACTGGACATGCGCATCAGCACGATCCCGATTCTGACGGGGGAGAGCATTGTCCTCCGCCTTCTGAATCAGGACGCGATCACCTTCGATCTTCAGACGCTCGGGATGTCGCCGGAGCATCTTGCGCAGTTCCGGCGTCTCATCAGCATTCCGCACGGCATGATTCTCGTCGTCGGTCCGACCGGAAGCGGCAAGACCACGACGCTGTACAGCGTAATCAGCCAGCTGAACGACAGCCGCAAGAAAATCATCACAGTCGAGGATCCCGTGGAATACAAGATGCGCGGGCTCTGCCAGATGCAGGTCAACGCCAAGATCGGCGTGACCTTCGCCAACGGACTGCGGAGCATCGTCCGTCAGGACCCGGACATCATTCTCGTCGGCGAGATCCGCGACCGCGAAACGGCGGACATCGCGATCAACGCCGCGCTCACAGGACATCTGGTTCTGAGCACGCTGCATACGAACGATGCGGTCGGCGCGGTGACGCGCCTCATCGATATGGGCGTGGAAAACTTTCTGGTTTCGTCCGCGCTTTACGGCGTGCTTTCGCAGCGGCTTGTCCGGAAAATCTGCACCGTCTGCCATGGAAAAGGAACGGATGAACACGGGGCGAAATGCCGCCGCTGCAACGGCAGCGGATTCAAGGGCCGCTCCGGAATCTTTGAACTGCTGTTCCTGGATGATGAACTGCGCACGGCGGTAAACCGCAACGCGTCTAGTTCGGAACTTCAGGAAATTGCGGTCCGGCACGGCATGGTGACGCTGCAGCAGGACGGTGCGTCCAAGGTGGCCGCGGGCATTACCACGCAGGAGGAGCTCAACCGCTCCACCGCCGAACTGTAACGCGGAGGATTCCGGATGGGGCTTTACAAATATCTTGCCGCCGCCAGAGGCGAACCGCCGCATGAGATGCTGATCGAAGCGGACAATGAGAAGGAGGCGCTGAACAAACTGCGCAGCCGTCAGGTTACTCCGGTGCGTTTTTACGGGGAAGTCTCCGTCGGGGGGAAAGGGAAACTGCTGTTCCGCCGTTCCAAAATCGACACCTATGATTTCACGCGTCAGCTTGCCCCGCTTCTGGATTCCTTCATTCCGCTGGAAAAAGCTCTTGCGATCATTGCCGAAAGCGCCGTCGAGCCGGAACAGCGCGATTTTGTCAACTCTCTCCGGCAGGGGCTTCACGAAGGGAAAAAATTTTCCGAGCTGGTGCGTTCCCACGGGTCGCTGTTTCCGGGATATTACGCGAATCTGATCGAGAGCGGCGAGGAGACCGGCTGTCTTCCCGAGGTGGTCGGACAGCTCTACAAGTTCATGGGGGAGAGCAAGGAGCTCAAGGACTTCATCATTTCGAGCTCGATCTATCCTCTTGCGATTCTTTCGATCACGCTGATCGTGACGGTGCTGCTGTTCACTGTTTTCGTGCCCCGCTTTGCAAAGATTTTTCAGGACATGGGACGGGAAATGCCTCCCTCGATGAACTTTCTCCTGGGAGTCAGCGCCTTTGCCTCCTGGGCATGGTGGGTGATTCCGTGTGTCGCGGCAGGCGCCTGGACCGGGCTCAAGAAATTTTTCGGAGAGGAAGCGTTCCGCTATAATTACAGCCGGTTCCTGCTTTCGCTGCCGCTGTTCGGGCGGATCATCGTGGATCTGGAGATGTGCAAGTACATCCGCACGCTTTCGATTCTGATTGCAAATCATGTGGAGATCATCCGGACCGTTCGGATTTCCGGAAGAATCCTTTCCAACCCTGTGGTGGCCAAGGCGTTCGGCGACATTTCGCGCAAGCTCAAGGGCGGGGCGAAGCTTTCCGCCGCGCTTGCGGGGAACGCGTTCGTGCCAGCCGGAATGGTGCCGATGCTGCGGGTCGGCGAGGAGTCCGGAACCGTCGGCGAGATGCTTTCGCGTATCGCGAACCATCTGGAAAACGACACGCGCCTGAAGATCAAACGTCTGCTGAGCCTTTTCGAGCCGGCGGTGATTGTGTTTCTGGCTCTGGTGGTTCTGATTGTCGTGGTATCGATTTTTGTGGCTATGATGGAAATCAACTCAATCAGTCAAGGAGGACCCAAGATATGAAAAGAAAGAAATGGAAAAGAACGGACTTCACCCTGATCGAAGTCGTCGTCGTGATCATTATTCTGGTCACGCTGGCGTCCATTGCGACGCCGCTCTATCTGAACTACGTCAAGAAGGCGAACGTCGGCGCAGCCAAGACGCAGATCAAACTCCTGGAAGAGGCGCTGACCGGTTTCCGTCTGGACGTCGGAAGCTATCCGGATTCGACCGTCGGACTCCGCGCGCTGGTCGAGAATGTCGATCAGAACGCCAAATGGAACGGTCCTTATCTCCAGCCCTCCGTCCCGAAGGACCCCTGGGGCAATGATTACATTTACGTGTTTCCCGGCGAGCACCGCGAATTTGACATCATGAGTTACGGCGCGGACGGACAGCCCGGCGGCGAAGGCGAGAATGCCGACATTACGAACTGGGAATAAACGCGTTCCGGCTTTTCCCGCGGAACTGTCTGTTGCCAGGAGTCCCGCGGGAGGTTTTCATGATCTCTTCTGAATTCTGTCCGCGGGAAACGAAATGAAAAGACAGAGACGGTCTCCTTTGCATTTCACGCTTCTGGAGCTTGTCGTCGCCATCGCGATCATTGCGCTGACGACGGCGCTGGCCGTTTCCGCCTTCCGGGGCGAATCCCCCGCGCGGCAGATGGAAAGCGCAGGGCTCCAGTTTGCGGCGTTCTGTGCGAAAGTCCGCTTTCAGGCCCTGGAAAACGGCGCGGACCGCATGGTTGTGTTCTATCCCGAAACCCGGACGTTTAAAATGGCGGTTCCGGAAGAGTTTCAGGCGAAGGAAGAGGAGGCGAAGGAGGAAGAGGAGAAGAAACTGCGCCTTGCGGCAATCGAATGGACGCTGCCGGAAAATTTCGAGCTTGGAACCGAGTTTGCGGACAAGGAGCGGGAAATGGAACAGGAGTATTTTGAACTGTTCCGCTTTTTTTCCGACGGCGGAGCCTCCGGAAAACTCAAATTCGAGTTGCGTTATCAGATGCTCCGGAAGGTCTTCGACATCTCTCCTCTGACGGGACTGCTGACGCAGAATGAGGGAGACGAAGAAACATGAATCGGAGATCCCGGCCGTTTTTCACCTTGATCGAAGTTGTTGTCGCGCTCGGAATTCTGGGCCTGAGCATCACTGGACTGCTTTCCCTTCTGATTGCCTCGCAGAAGCGGATCGCGACCGGTTATGAAAAGTGGGAGCATATGCATATGCTTGCCCAGGCGGCGGAGTATTTCATGCTCATGGGCGAGGACCCCGGCGGCATTCCCGAGGAATTCTTCCCCTACAAGGGATACCGGATCACGGTCGCTTACGAGGATGTCTCCGACGAACAGGTGCCGGACGATTACAGCAATCTCCTCGGACAGCTGCCTTTGAAATGCATGGTGGTGACGCTGGAACGGGAAGGCGACGGCAAGCAGCTGGATCAGATCAGAATCGACAGGATCAGTTATGAAACGGCAATCGGAAACGAGGAATAGGACAAAAGGATGGTTCACGCTGGTGGAAATCATCGTCGCCATGGCGATCATGATCTTCGTCGCGCTGATTATCGCCTCGGCGTCCATGACGTTTTACAACGCGTGGCGGCGTTCCGTCAGGATCAGCGACCTGCTGAAAACCTATCAGACCATTGACCGCATCATGGACAACTGTGTCCGCAACATGATCCCGTTCACCTGGCGCGACGAGGATCTCAATCAGGAGCGGGTCGTATTCAAGGGCGAACCCGACAGCATCCATTTCACCGCCTTGCGCCGCGCATACCGGAACGACAAGGGGGCGCTGATCTTCCTCCGCATCAAGGTGGAAAATGAACAGCTTGTTGCCGAATATTCCCAGTATCCGCGCCTGCAGTGGAACGAGGACGACTCCGAACAGAACTCCTATACCCGCGAGGTGCTCGCCGACCGGGTCCGTTCGATCACCTTCCGCTATGCGACAGAGGAAAACGACGAGCTGGTCTGGAACGACACCTGGGAAGAGGATCTGAACCTCAACGTCTCCCGCACCAATCCCCGTCCCGCGATCCCGAACAGCTCCCGCACGTTCCTGATTCCGATCGCCGTCCAGATGACGGTCGAATGGACCGACGGCAGAAAGGAAATCTGGCTCCGCCGGACTGCCGGGAATTCCAAAAACACCCAGCTGCTGCTTTGAGGAAGACCATGAGACCCAAGAGATTCCGGAAAAAGAGAGAAGAGAAGGGCTCCGCCCTGATTGCGGCGCTCTGTCTGATTTTCACGGCCGGCATGCTGACCGCGTCCGTGCTGATCCTTTCCCGGATTTCCACTTACGACATTGCCGCGCATATTGATCTTCAGCGCTCTTCCTACCTCAACGAGGGCGTCATGAACCGCGTCCAGTGGCTGCTTGCCGCGGAACAGAACCTTTATCCGGACCGTGCGCTGGGAGATATCGATTATACGGAATACGACCATGACCGCTATATGGCCGACGGCGTGACTCACGAGATGGATTACTACGGGACCAAAGTGTATTTTTCGATCACGGACGCCAGGTCCGGGCTCGACCTCAGCCGGAGCGCATTCCGCTCCACCCTGCAGCGTCTCGGCACGCCGATCGACACGGAAACCGAGTTTATCGACCAGTTGAGTTCGATTCGCGACAAGATCAGTGATTATTACGACACCAATGATGAAGTCGCGCTGGACGGCATGGAGGCCGACGAATACGAGGCGGAAAACATGGCGCCCCTCCCGCGCAACTCCTCGACAAAGGTGCTCCGGGAGGAGTTTTTCTACATCCCCGGCCTGATCGACCTGTTTCCGCCGGACCGTTTCGGCCGTCTGAGCATCATCCGTCTGCTTCGCGCTCCGACGGGCTCTCCGACGTTCTTTACCGCCACGCCGCTGCTGCTGAAGGTTTACTGCAATTTGGAGGACGAGGAGATCGAGGAGGTGCTTGCCGCGCGGGAGGTCTGGTTCAGGGAACGCACCACGCTGCGCGATCAGCTCGATCCGATGCTGTATGCCGCGCTCGGCACTCTCTCCTGGCGGGAAAGCGGCACTTATACGATTCTGATCGGACAGAAGGAGAAGCCGGAACGCCCCACGCGCCGGCTTGCCGTCTCCTTCGAGCGGTTCGACGTCACGGGCGCTTCCGACAACAATGTAAAGCTGATCGAGTGGATGCAGTACTGATCCGGGAAAAGGCTTCGTTTGCTCCGCCGGACAGACCGCTTATTGCGGAACCAGAGTGTCCATCTGTCTCGCCGGATAAGCCGGAAGTCCATCCTTGTGTGTCTGCTGAGTCTTTTCAAACTCTCTTTTGAGACGTTCGAATTCCGCGGCCGCCTCTCTGGATTTCTTCGCGGCGCGCGTGGCCTCCTCCGCAGCCTCTTTCGCTTTTCTGGCGGCCGCTTCGACCGCGGCGGCTTCCGGTGAAATCACATACCCCGGAGCGCGCGGGATTTCAACGATCTTGTTCTTGATGTGGGAGAAATCGGCAAAACATGCGTAGATGGCAAAGACGATCAGCAGCAGGGCGATGCCCGCATGTTTCGCATATTTCCACGGCGTCATGTCCGTCGCTTTCGCGTCGATCGGAACATATGCGGTTTCACGCGGGCGGAATTTTCCGATGATCAGCATCATGGCGATGATGACAAGAAAGACGATAGCCACAAAATGGTATTCGTTCATGTAATTGAGGATTCCGTTGAAGGGCGGGACGAAATACCCCATGGCAATCAGGAGAATCCCGGCGATCAGAGCCGCTTTCGCCGCGACGGACGGCACCCATTTCGAAGCCATGCCGACCAGGACCACCGCCAGAATCGGGATGAAGTAGATTGCGTTCATTTTCTGGAGATAGCCGAAAATGCCGCCCGTGCTGGCAAGCAGCGGCGCGACAATCACGGAAACGACTGTAATTACGACGCCGAAATAGCGTCCCATTGCGACAACCCGCTTATCCGGTGCGTTCGGATTGATCAGGCGCTTGTAGATGCCGAGACTGAACAGCGTGCATGTGCTGTTCAGGGCGGAGTTGAAGCTCGAAAGAATCGCGCCGAGAAGCGCGGCGGCGAAAAAGCCGGTCAGCCAGTTGGGAAGCACGAAGCTCACCAGGGAACCGTAGGCCTTGTCGGAGGCGATCGTGCCGTCCGCGTTGATGTTTCCGAGGTGGAATCCCCTGGTCAGCATGACCGCGGCGATGATGCCGGGCAGCACGAGATAAAGCGGTCCGATCAGCTTGAGGACGCCGGTCAGCAGAACGCCCTTCTGGCCCTCGCCGAGCGACTTCGCTCCGAAGGTGCGCTGGATGATCTGCTGGTTTGTGCACCAGTAGAACACGTTGATGAACAGAATGCCCGTGAAGAGAGAGAAGAAGGGAGCCTTGGCGTCATTTGATCCGATGCTGTTCAGGCGTCCGGCCTCGCCCGCTTCCTTGAGGAAAACGGAAAGTCCGTTTGTGAAACTGCCGGAGCCGGCGGTCACATTTCCCGCCGCGTCGGGGGTCCCGCCAAGCGCGTAAATGGCAAAATAGGTGATGAGGAAGCCGCCGGTCAGCAGTCCGATTCCGTTCAGGGTGTCGGAGACGGCGCAGGAGCTCAGGCCGCCCCAGATCGCATACACCGAACCGATGAGGGCCACAAGGATCACAACGCACCAGAGCGCCTGAATGTCGGAGGAAAATCCGATCAGTTTCTGAAGATTGAGCACGTCCAGCATGCCGCGCGCGCCGGTATAAAGAATGATCGGCAGAAGAATAATCGCATAGGCGGCGAGAAAAATGATGTTGCAGATCAGTTCCGTCTGACGGTCGAACCGCTGTTCCAGATATTCGGGAACGGTGGTAATGCCGGCGCGGAGGAATTTCGGAAGGAAAAAGAGGGCCATCAGAACCAGCGCGATGACGGCGACGACCTCCCATGCCATGACGCTGAGTCCGTCTGTGAACGCGTCGCCGTTCAGCCCGACCATCTGTTCCGTCGAAAGATTGGTCAGAAGCAGAGACCCGGCGATGAACGGGAAGGTCAGCGAGCGGCCCGCAAGGAAAAATCCGTCGTTGTTGTCCAGCTTGTTTTTCCGGGTCATGAACCATGTGATGACGGCGACCAGTCCTGTAAAAAACAGGAACGACAGAATTGTTACGGCAAACATCTTATCTCTCTCCCATTGTTTTTACTTTTTGCATATGATTCAGCTCTGTTTTCAGCAGCGCCCGGCGACGGCGGAAGATGACAACAGCATTCCGGGATTTCCTGTTTCCGCGTCCATTCCGGGATTTGCGGATTTTCATTTGTAAATGAGAATCTGTTCTCCTTCCCGGCAGAAGTTGTATTTCTCGCGGGCAACTTTTTCCGCCGCGGCGGCGCTGTGTTCCAGATCATGCACCTCGCGTGTCAGAGTCAGACACTCGTTCTGTGCATTTTTGAGTTCTGCATTCAGGTCTGCGACATTTCTTTCCATATCGGTGTAACGCTTGTAGACAGGAAGCACAAGAATAACGGAAAAAGCAAAAATAATCCCCAGAAGCACATAGAGGGAAAATGAGAGCATTGCCTGCACTTTCTGATTCATATGCATATCTCCGCGTTTAGAGTTTGAACGGCTGTTTTCCGGAAAATCCTTATCTTTCCGCAGATGTAATATAGCACGGCAGGAGTGTTTCTGCAATCCGGAAAAAAGATTTGTCTGTCAAATCCGGCGGAACCGGATGCTTCCCGGAATCCCTGCAAATATTTGCAGGATAAATTGTTGTTTGAAGTTTTCCTGCTTGACAAGCGCGGGAAACGGCGGTATTTTACCGCGTGATTGTTTTTATAGAAAAAAAGCATGCTTTCTATTAAGGAGAACAAGAATGCTGGATAAGATTACTGAAGCCGTTTCGTGCGCAATGGTTCCGTGCCTCGACAAGGATTTCGTACCTGCGACTCTTTGGGACAGAGAGTTCCGCAAAGCGGTCAGGGCGTCCGGAAAAAGCAAGGATATCGTCATCGCCGTGGAGCGCAATCCGGAAAGTGTCAGCGTCTATCCGACTGTGGTGTTCGACAATGCGGATGCCTCCGAAATGGCGGCGAACGTCCGGCATGTGGAGCGTCTGGTGAAGGGACTGCTCTGGATGCGCGGCGGCTGGAAGGTTACCATTGCAGGCGATGAGAAAATCGCTGCCGAACTGGAAAAAATTTATTCCCCCGACGGTGAGCGGTCGTTCGACTATGCCATGATGGGAAGAATTTACAGCAATCGCATGCAGATCGTTTCCTGCGCTTATGCGGACGCCCCGAAAGCCAAGGAGCCGTCGATGCCGCTCGGAAGGCATCTGGACGGCTGCCGGATCGGTTTCGACCTCGGCGGTTCCGACAGAAAGTGCGCGGCAACCATCGACGGCAAACTTGTGTTCAGCGAGGAAGTTCCGTGGGATCCCTATTTCCAGAAAGATCCGCAGTATCATCGCGACGGCATCAACGACACGCTCCGGCGTGCGGCCGCGCATCTGCCCCGCGTCGACGCGATCGGCGGCAGTTCCGCCGGCGTTTACGTGAACAACCGTGTGCGTCTTGCCTCCTTGTTCCGCGGCGTGCCCGAGGATCAGTTTGAGTCCAAGGTCAAGGACCTGTTCATCGAACTCGGCAGGGAATGGGGCGTTCCGTTTGAAGTCGTCAATGACGGCGAGGTTACGGCGCTTGCCGGATCCATGGAAATGAACGCCAACTGCGTGCTCGGCATTTCGATGGGCACAAGCGTTGCCGGCGGTTACGTCAACCGCGAAGGCAATATCACCGACTGGCTGAACGAACTGGCGTTTGTTCCGGTGGACTACCGGGCGGGCGCGCCGGCCGATGAATGGTCCGGCGATCTCGGATGCGCCGTGCAGTATTTCTGCCAGCAGGGGGTGGCGCGGCTCGTTCCTCTGGCGGGCATTGAACTGCCGAAGGATATGAAGTTCGCCGAACAGCTCAAAGAGGTGCAGAAGCTCATGGAGGCCGGCGACGGGCGCGCGGCGAAAATCTATGAGAGCATCGGCGTCTGCTTCGGTTATACGATTGCGAGATACTGTGAATTCTACGATATGGAGAAACTCCTGATTCTCGGCCGTGTCACGACCGGAAAAGGCGGCGACATTATTCTTGCGAAAGCGGCGGAGGTGCTCAAAGTCGAATTTCCGGAACTTGCCGGAAAGGTGGAGTTCCGGATCCCGGATGAGAAAGGCCGCCGTCACGGACAGGCTGTCGCCGCGGCGAGTCTGCCTGTGATTTAAGTCGGATAACGGAGTTGTTTATGAAGCCAGCATTGCTCGTGCTAGCCGCCGGAATGGGAAGCCGTTACGGCGGACTCAAGCAAATTGATCCTGTCGGCCCCTCCGGGGAAATCATTCTGGACTATTCCATTTACGATGCGCTCAGAAGTGGATTCGGCAAGGTGGTTTTCGTCATCCGCCGCGATATTGAGCAGGCGTTCCGCGAACATATCGGCGCAAAATGGGAGAATAAGCTTCAGGTCGAATACGCATTTCAGGAACTGGACAAACTGCCTCCGCCGTTCCGTGTGCCGGAAGGACGTGTCAAGCCGTGGGGCACCGGTCATGCGATCCTCTGCGCAAAAGAGAAAATTTCCGAACCGTTCGCCGCGATCAATGCGGACGATTTCTACGGGCGGAGCGGTTACGCGCTTCTTGCGGAAAGTTTTCAGAACAATGCAAATCCGGCCAGGCGGCATTTCATGGTCGGGTTCACGCTGCGGAACACTCTCTCGGAAAACGGGTCAGTTGCGCGCGGCGTATGCCGCTGCGATTCCGAAGGGTTCCTCACGGAAGTCACGGAACGCACCAATATCGTGCCGGACGGCAAAGGCGGCGCAGTGTTCACCGGGGAAAACGGTGCCGTTGTTCCGCTGACAGGCGATGAAACCGTCTCCATGAACATGTGGGGATTCATGCCCGGCATTTTCGATCATTTGACCGGATTGTTTGAACAGTTCCTTTCCGAACGCGGAACGGAATTGAAATCCGAATTCTACATTCCTTCGGCGGTTGCATCGCTGATCCGTTCCGGCAATGCCGAGATCAAAGTCATGAAGAGCGGCGATTCGTGGTTCGGCGTGACATACCGCGAAGACAAACCTCTGGTTCAGGCGTCGATTGCACGCCTTGTCCGGGATCAAATTTATCCCTCGCCCCTGGAGTAAGCGCATTTATGGAAAACACAGTGAAAGAAGTCGCCGCCCGTTTCCGGCTGGAAGGCGATTTCATCAAAGCCGAGCCGTTCGGAAGCGGCCATATCAACGATACCTACAAAGTGGTCTATGCGCTGGACGGCAGAAATACCAAATACATTTTCCAGAAAATCAACACAAAGGTTTTCCGCCGTCCGGATCATCTTATGGAGAATGTCTCAAGGGTTCTGGCTCATTCCGTGAAAAAACTTGCCTCCTTTCCGGATGCCGACCGTCGCTGCATTCATCTGATTCCGGTCCGGGAGGGAAAAATGTATTACCTGGACGGCGAAGAATGCTGGCGCGCCTACAAATTTGTCGATCATGCCCGCACCTACAACATTCTTGAGACGGAGGAGCAGGCATACCAGGCGGCAAAGGCGTTCGGCAATTTTCAGATGCTGCTGTCGGATCTTCCCGGAGAGCGTCTGTATGAGACCATTCCGAATTTTCATAACACGCCGTCCCGCATGTTCGATTTTGACGAGGCGGTTCGGAAAGATGTCCGCGGACGTGCCGCCGCGGCAAAAAATGAAATCCGTTTCGTGCAGGAACACCGCTGGATGGCGCCTGTACTGCTCGACCTTCTGGCAAAAGGGGAAATTCCCGAGCGGATTACGCACAATGACACAAAGCTCAACAATGTCCTGCTGGACGATGAAACAGGAGAGGGAATCTGCGTGCTTGACCTCGATACCGTCATGCCGGGGCTTTCGCTCTATGATTTCGGCGATCTTGTCCGCAGCAGTGTCAGTCCCGCCGCCGAGGACGAGACTGATCTTTCCAAAGTGTGCGTCAGAATCGAAATTTTCCGTGCGCTGGTCAAGGGATTTCTGGAAGGAGCGCATGGATGTCTGACGAAAAAGGAAATCGAGCTTCTGCCCTTTTCCGGAGAACTCATCACCTTTGAAATCGGCGTGCGTTTCCTGACCGATTATCTCAACGGCGACAATTATTTCAAAATCAGCCGGGACAATCATAACCTGGACCGCTGCCGCACGCAGTTCATGCTCGTGAAACGCCTGATCGAGCAGGAGAAAAAACTCAAGAAGATTGTAAAGGAATTCATGCCATGAAGCGCATTCTCGTCACCGGCGGCTCCGGTTTCATCGGAAGCCACATTGTCGAACATTATCAGGGCAGGGCGGAAATCCGCGTCCTGGACAATCTCCGGACCGGAAGACGTGAAAATCTCAACGGTCTGGCGTGTGAATTCATCGAAGGCGATGTCAGCGACCGCGCAACGGTTGCGAGAGCCGTGGAAGGCGTGGATTATATTTTTCATCTGGCCGCGCTGGTCAGCGTTCCGGAATCCATGGAGAAAATCGTCGAATGCAACAGGATCAATTCCGTCGGAACGATTGTCCTGCTGGAGGAGGCGGCGAGAGCGGGGGTCAAAAAACTGATTCTGAGTACTTCCGCCGCGAATTACGGAGACAATCCCGTTTCTCCGAAGGTTGAAACGATGACCCCCGAGCCCAAGAGCCCTTATGCCATTACAAAACTTGACGGGGAGTACTACTGCGACATGTTCAGCCGGACCGGACGGCTTCAGACTGCCTGTCTGCGCTATTTCAACGTGTTCGGTCCTCGGCAGAATCCGAAGAGCGCCTATGCCGCCGCCGTTCCGATTTTCATCACAAAAGCGCTTGCCGGCGAGGATATTACAATTTTCGGTGATGGCGAACAAACCCGCGATTTTGTGTTTGTGAAGGACATTGCCGCCGCCAATGCTTTCATGGCTGAACATGATTTTTCCGGCGTCTACAATGTCGCCTACGGGGGCAGGATGACAATCAACCATCTGGCGGAACTGATTGTGGAAATTCTCGGATCGAAATCGAAGATTGTTCATCTGCCGGAACGTCCTGGAGACGTGAAACATTCCACTGCCTGTGTCGACAAGCTGCTTGCCACCGGATTCCGTCCCTCGTGGGACTTCAAACGTGGTCTGGAAGTTACAGTGCAGAGCTACCGGCACTGATCCTTCTTTTGGAAATCCTGTTTTTCCGGCGATGCAATGCCGGAAAAACAGAATTCCTTATTGTTACTTGATCGGATCATATCATTTTCAATCTTTGTTTTTGAACCTGCGCCATCAAGCCCGACAGGCAAATCACTCTTTGTAGCCTGAATGATTTTTACGGTTCCGGAAAGTCCGCTCTGGTTCGGAAAAATGCTGCTTGCTTCCCTTGTTGATCTTTTCTGCCAATATTTTGCGATTTTCTCATACTGTTTCTGTGCAGTCTTCATGCTGGCGTTGGCATCAATACAGAAAAAGTCAAACGTGAGAACAGAATTAAAAAAATGGGCAGGCTGAAACAGTATCTTCCAATGGAGTCTGGCGCAGAGAGGGATATGGCGGCCATCTCGGCGTCAAACCGATTGTTCTGGCGAACCCCCGATCCGGACACCCGGAAACGGATACGGCGGCGAAGATGAGAGTTCGCCTCCGGCGACCGGCATTTTATCACTGGAGCGTGAAAAGGGACAAGGGTTCTTGAACCCGCGGAAAATGCTTCCGCAAATTTCCATTTTCAGCACAGGAAGAATGGCGTCGAAACGGCAATTTTTCCTGGGTCGTCTCCTTCGATTTCCACGCGAAGGAATGTATCCGGAACAATGTCGCGCAGCGAGAGATCGCAGTCCATGCGTTTCCTGTCCGGTGCGAGTGCAAGCACGACCTGTGCTCCGGAATAGACTCGGACGCTGCGGATGACTCCTTCCGTGATTTCCGCGGCGATGTGCAACGTTCCGGCGGCTTCATCCCGTGTGATTTCATCGCCGGGCAGACGCCCTGAAAGCGTAATGTCCGCTTCCTGGAACCATGCGGCGGCGATGGTATGGTGGGCACGAATGGCGCTCACGACGCTGTCCCTGCATGGTATCTCTCCTTCACGCAGATAGAGGAAATTGACCGCGGGATTGTCAAACATCCGGCGGATGCCGAAAAGATCCACGGAGTTCATAACCGCGATTCTCCGCCCTGAAAGCCAGTATCGTTCGATGTCCGATCCGGCAAGCGAAGTCAGCTTTTCCTGATCGACGGCGTCAAAGTCATAGTCGAACCAGTAATCGACATGGCTCGGATGAGTCGCACAGACCGCGCCGTGATGGGCATGGACATAAGAAACGGCTTTTTTCAGATAGGCGTCGATTTCCGCGTCGGAATAAAGGCTTCGTGTGAATTCCTGTGTATAGGCTTCCGGATCAATTCCGATGGCGAGCATATGATAGTTGTTGTGCCCGATCTTATGGTTTCTGTCCCCCCAGTTGAACGGGTGATACTCCTGTCCGTTGAGGAAGAGGACGCGGTTGTCGGAATAGTCGACAGGCTGGCGTTTGCCCTCATAGGGGGTGATGTCCTTCATCGCCAGTGCGCAGATGTCAAAATTCATATAACGCATCAGGGCGCGGATTGTGCCGACGAAGGTATCGCAGCCATACCAGTCGAGGGAGTGCATGTGAATGGCGAGTTTGTAGTTTTTCTTCCGCACCGGAGCTGCGGGCGCAGGCATGGCAGGAGCTGCCGCGCTTTGTTGAAAACGTTCGCAATAAGCCAGCAGATTGCGGATGTATTTTTTCCAGAAGAGCAGACAGCGGTCGTGCTCCGGTATTTTCTCCTCCGGAAAGAGGATCTGACTGAGAAAATACATGCCTTTCCCGTATTTCCCCTGGAGGATCAGAGCCCCGGAGCGGACGGCGGGATCCATGTAAGAGCCGAGAACCTGCCACTCCGAACCGGGCAGAAAACAGGAGAGCGCCGCCGTCCGGACGGTTTCAGCAGGACGCGTTCCCGGCGGCTCCACGGTCGAAAAACTGTTGACTGGAATCCGCCAGTCCAGCATTTCTTCCGGAGCGATTGGTTCCGGGAACTGAAAAAGGCTGTTCCCCTCGTTTTCCGGATACGGCATCATATAGTTGTAATAGACGGACTTATCCGTTCTGCCGCGGATTGTCGGAACATAGCGGTGAATCAGCTGGACATAACCGAGTTCCGGCGGCAGGAAGCAGGGGGCCCAGCGCCGGTAGTCCTGATGCAGAAAAAGGACGATTCCCCCGCGCCTGACCCAGTCGCGGATGTAGAGTTCATCATTTTCGATATAATCGTTGAAGCTGTTCTGCTCGATCAGCGCCACATCGTATTTTTCGAGATATCCGGGCTTAGAATAGTCGATCCGTTCGCTTTCGATTCCTTCTCCGCGCAGAAATTCCGTGAAGCGGCAAGGCGCTTGAAACCAGTGCTGAAAATATCCGATCCGCATTTGTGCAGTTCTCCTGTTTTCCCGATGCAGTCAGTTTGAAAACGGATTTCGTCAGAATGCATTCCATGATAAGATAATCCGGCCGACAGCAAAAAGCAAATGGAAAAAGTGGAACAAGTTGAGCGGAAGGGGGATCTCTTCCTCTGTCCCTCGTGGCCAGCATCTTTTCCGGTGTGCTGACCGCCGCCTGCAATTTCCTGCAGGAAGATTCCCTCTGAGGTGCCGGGGAAACGGCTCTGCGCGTTCCATGGGGGAATGTTTGCTGCGTCTGCGGGGTTTCCGGAGGCGGATTGCCGGGGAAACGCGATATGGATTCCGCTTTTCCGCAGCCGGCCTCTGTCATTACCGGGCGGCGTTTGTGCGGGAGCTAGTCACTCCGGTTCCCGATCTTCAGCCGAAATCCCGTTCTCCGCCGTTTCTGGAGAATCCATGGGAATCCCATACGCGGCCCGGTGTCCTCCGGTGTCCGGTCTGACTATGCGGCAGGTCGGCGCAAGAGAAAATGTTCCGGAATGGATGGAAGAACTCGCACCGGCACAGGGCAGATATCGCAAATGAGCCATAGTGTGCCGCGATTCCGGCGGCACGGGACTTGAGGAGCAGAGGGCTGAAGCCGGCGAAAATTCCCGGTGCGTGGAAAACGGCATGGATATATCAGGGCATTTTAACGGCTTCCGCCAGCAGAAATTTCGGCAGCAGTCAATCCCTCTTTGCGGGGAATATCTCCATTGCCTTGCGCGCCACTCTTTCACCAAAGATACGGAACAGCGGTTTGCTTTCCTCTAACTTTTCTCCGAGCGCAACCGCGCCGAGATGAATGTAAGGCATTCCGCAGGCTCCGCCTCCGGAATACACGAGCATCCCTTTGACCAGCATATGCGTCAGAAGTGTCTGGATGGCGATATCCGCGCCGCCCTGCACGAAATTCGCAGTGGCGAATACTGCTCCGAGTTTGCCGGCGAGCGGACAAGGCGCGGGTTCGTCGAACCATTTTTTCCATTGCCAGCAGGTGCTGGCAAGATATGTCGGCGTCCCGAAGAACACAGCTTTGCTTTCAGAAAGAAAATCTCTGTCGATCGCGTCAAGGGGAAACAGGCCGACTTCAATTCCGGAAACGGTGCGCGCGCCTTCGGCAACAGATTCTGCCATTTCACGGGTATGTCCGGTTCGACTGTAATAAAGAATGGAAATTTTCATGAGGATTCTCCTGCAGCTGTTTTCACATAGTATAACATACTCCTTGCCAAAAATCAAATGAGTTGCCCCGGTGCAGGGCAAACGGGGTGGTTCATTAAAAAAATTGGGTTAATTCCGTGATGCCCTGCATTGCAAAAATAGGGTGTTTCGCGCTTTCCTTTCAGTCCAGTTTTGGTCCAGCTGCGTAAGCTGGGCGCCGGAAGCGAAATCCCCGATATCTCATGCATCCTGCGTCGGGGCTGTTCATGTGAAAGGGGGGTTCTGTTCTTTCCAACACCCTGTCCAAGGAAGAAAAGCTTGTCCGAATGCGGAAAATGGTGCGGGAAATTTTATGCCGGACGGAAGAATCCGATCTTGAAGGCCCCATTTTCCGCAGGGTCATTTTTGAATTTCTGAGCAAGACCGATCTGCGGATGTCTGGTTCTGCCTTCATGGGCTGGAAAGTTGAAACAGCGGAATCCGCATAGGTTTCTCCTTGAAACGGGACGGGAAAAGCATCATGCCTTTCCGGAATAGCAGATGCATTACAGACTGTTGATTGCCTGTTCCGCGATTTCCAGTGAGTCCAGGGCCTGTCTTCCGTTCACCATAACCGGTGTGCCCGAATGGATCGCCCGAATGATATTTTCATGTTCGGCCATGAATAGTGCATTCCTTTCGCAGGGAAAGGAATGCACTTCCGGTTCCGGACGGGTTCGGTCAAAAACGGTTACCGTATTGGCTTGCAGATCATAGACCAGCGTCTGCCGGTCTCCGTAGATCTCCATGATCCGCCGCTGCGGATGCTGGACATAATCAAAATGAACCGAAACAATTGCGCCGGAATGATATTCCAGCAGCATTGCGGCAAGAGACGGAGCGGGACGAATGTCTCTTGCCAGAGAATTGGCTTTGCAGACAACATCTGCCGTCCGGCCGAATATCGCATGAAGCATATCCAGTTCATGCGTGTAATCAATGAGCAGGACGCCGAAGGAATGGTCGCGGAAGTTGCTTTTCGCACATAACAGGGTGTTGTAAGTTCCGACCATGGCTCTGCCTCCGATCAGGGTTCCCATCCCGCCGGAAGCCGTTTTCTTCAGAATGTACTGAAATGCCGGGCGGAACCTTTCCGTATAGCCTACAGCGAGAACACGATTCAGGCGTTCCGCCGCTTCCATGATCCGCTTTCCGGATTCAAGATTATGGGCAATGGGTTTTTCACAAAGAACATGAGCGCCGTTTTCAAACGCTTCGATGGAAAAACGTTCATGCAGCTCATTGGGGGTGCAGACAATCACCAGTTCCGGATTGGCAGCCAGCGCTTTCCGGTAATCGGAAAAACAGGGAATTTCCGGATGAATTTTTTTTACGCGTTCCTCCGCTCCGGGATCCGAATCGCATGCCATGCACCGGCAGTCATCCCTTGCCAGCAGACATTGCAGATGACGCAAACCGATGGAACCGCATCCCACGACAAGAATTTTCATTTTTTCCATATCTTTCACCTGAAATGGCTGAATCCGCCGTCAACATATAAGTTATGGCCGGTGATGTAACCCGCCGCATCGGAACACAAAAATGCAACCGCTCCTTTCAAGTCGAGTCCGTCGCATCCCATTCGTCCCAGCATGGTCCTTTCCGAATAGGCCTGGATGAACGGTTCCGGCTGAGCCCGTTCAAATCCTCCCGGGGATACCGCATTGACCCTGATTCCATGTTTTCCCAGTATGGCCGCAGCATCATATGTCAGACCGATTACACCGGCTTTGGCTGCGGAATAGGGAAGCGGGTTGGGGATCATTGGCAGATCCTGGTAAACCCGGCGGTCGCGTCCGAAGAGCGCCGAGACGGAAGCGATATTTACGACTGCGCCGTGACGATGGGGGATCATGATTCTGGCATATTCCCGAAGGCAGAGAAATGTGCCGGTCAAATTTGCTTTCAGATATCCCTCCCATGCGGTCAGCGGTTCATCCGTCAGTGTTCCGGTTGTTCCCGTGCCGTGTCCTCCTGCGTTGTTGATGAGAGCGTCAATGCTGCCGAATTCGGCGGCGGCAGTCTGGAAACCCTTCTGCACGGACAATTCGTCTGTAATATCCATGCTTATTCCGATGGTCCGGATCTCATATTGACGCGCCAGTTCCTCCGCGCGCCGCTGCGCTTTTTCCTCATTGCGCGAAGTGATGACCAGATTGGCTCCCAGTTCGGCGAAGCCGGAGGAAATTTCCTTGCCGAAATTCTGACAGCCGCCGGTAACCATGACACATTTTCCATGAAAATGCAATAACCTGGATAAATTCTTTTCTTCCATGAAATCACCTCATAGCATCTTATTTCTGATGAAAAAACCGAAGATTTTCATAATTGCGGAAAAAACCGGAAGTCATAGGTTGATCGGGAGCGTAAGATTTTCTTTTCATTGTAAAAGATGAATCCTTTTTTTCCTGTCTGTGCGGGAAACGCCGGATGCTGTTTTCAATTTTATTCTTTTATAGATTATATCCTTTTTTTTGTCTTTGTAAATCGCAATTTGGAGAAAAAACTTGACACTTTGGATAATTTTCATTTCAATCGAAGAAGAGCTGCACATTTGAATTTTCTGTTCTTCTGTTCAGAAGCCTTCAAGTGAACTGACGGACCGGAGGATGATGCACAATGCAGTAAAAGTCATTTTTTAGGAGGCATTTCAGCTTTTTCTCAAAAATAATCAAAGGATATCTTGTCCTTTCAGAAAGAGCGTGTATAATATACGAGTCTGGGAAAATATTGCTTCATGCAGGAATATTTTGAATAGGAACCATAGCTCAGTCGGTCAGAGCAGGTGACTCATAATCACCGGGTCGCAGGTTCGAGCCCTGCTGGTTCCACCAGTTCTGATGCTTTGTAAATACTTCCAAATTAATTACTTGAAAAATATTTTGCTTTGGTTTCCGTCTGAGCTCCTTTTCAATTCTTTTCCTCTTTTTCCGCTGTTTTTCGAGGGGAAAAAGGAAACATTCGTCCCACATTCGGAGCGCACTTTTTGAATCTGCCTCCAAGGGGCGTTCTTTCAAGGAGTGCTTTCCTGCCGGCATCGGATCCCATGGTTCTGTCCATTGTTTTATCAAAAAATCGGTTTAATGCCATGATGCTTTGCATCGCCAAAATAGCTCTGCACCTTCCTTTCAGTCCTGCCGCGGTCCAGCTGCGCAAGCTGGTTGCCGCAGGCGAAATCGCCAGCTTGCAGCGTAATGGATTATTTCCTTTTGACATGGGATAAATCCTCATGGCGGAAGGTGCCTATTGCCTCCCATTTCATCCATTTCCAAGCGAAACAGGGGATCGATACCGCATGGGGCTGTATCGAAGTATTTTGTCTCGTCTCATGGGCTTCCTTTATCCCGGACTAACGCTTGAATCTTATTTTCTGAAGGCTGATAAAAACCTGCATCCCGTCAGATATTTGGAAAGGACGGTTTTCTGGCAAGAAAAAACTCCTTATCTATTTGCATTCTCTCTGTTTCCAGTTTATATTATTTCCAGATTGTGATTTTTCTGTTTCACTTTCACAGTTGAAGCTCATTGAAACCGTTATATTTCAGCAAATCAGTCTGTAAACCCGCCAAGTGAAAAGTCGGTTTGCTATACACATCGGTGAAATGTATCCGGTTGGATTGTGTACTTCACATCTTGCCGGACGCTTGCATGCATTGTGTATAGCGGCTCTTGGCGGGGCCTACAGACTGAGTGTTTGGAAGCGTTCGGCATTCTATTTATGAATGCTTTCCAGACAAGCTGGATTTCACAGCGAAGAGTTGATGGAATCTTCCGGCGGCAGATTTCCAGATCCCGCCATCCAAACTGCAAGAGCTTGTTTTTCTTCTTTTTTCATATTTGTCCGACTTGTTTCTTCTGCTATCATAAGTCTGTTTTTTTGTTTGAATAAGATTCCTCATTTTATCCGGCCATCTGTGCTTTCGTCCCATTCTCAATGTTTCCTGTTCCCGGAAGTATAATACTTCATATGATCGGGGAAATGTGACATGTCTCTTCAGAGAGACCGCCGTGGAATCCCGTAACGGATACACGGCTTTTTTTATTGCTTTCCGGAGAAACAAAGAAGGAAATGAGTTGAGATATGAAAAACATCTGCTTTTTTTGCGGAGATATCACCCGATGCGGCGGGACGGAAAGAATTTCCATTCTCCTTGCGAATGAATGGGCGAAACAAGCCGGAGTGAAAGTTGTTTTTTGCTCTTTGACGGAATCCAATTCCGAACCGTATTTTGATCTGGACAGTCGTGTCCGGCGTTTTCGCATGTTTGAACGGAATATTCCGTTCAAGCTGATTCTTCTGCCTGTTATTTTCAAACTTTTTTTCTTTCTTCGCCGGGAAAAAATTTCCTTTCTGATTGATGTTGATGTGATTTTATCAATTACATCCATTTTTGCGGCTGTCCCTCTCGGTGTGAAATGGATCTCGTGGGAACATTTCCATTTTCATGAGAATCTGGGATGCCGTCTTCGTGATTATGCCAGAAAACTGGCAAAACGTTTTGCCTCGGCAATCGTCGTTCTTACGGAAAGCGACCGTCTCCAATATCTGGAGACTCCGTCCAAAGCAAGGGTCGTTCAGATTGCAAATGCGGTTCCCCCGCCGATGAAAGATGCCTGCAATGAAACCTGCCGTGAAATTCCTGCAGCACCATTCCTTCTCAGTGTCGGACGCCTGGATTACCAGAAAGGATTTGAAAGAATTCCGGCTCTTGCCGCCAGGGTTTTGAAACGCCATCCCGGATGGAAGTGGATAATTGTCGGGGATGGAATTTTCCGGAAGAGGATTCAGTCGGAGATTGAGTCCCTGGGGCTGAAAGATTCTCTCCTGCTGGCCGGACGTGACAATCCCTTTCCCTATTACCGGAAAGCTTCTCTGCTCGTGATGACTTCCCGGTATGAAGGGTTCGGTCTGGTGCTTCTGGAGGCTCTTTCGGAAAAATGTCCGGTTATCGCGTTCAATTGCAGATTCGGGCCGTCGGATATCATTGCAGAGGGAGAAAACGGTTTGCTGATTCCAGCCGAGGATTTTTCCGCTCTGGAGACCGGAATCCACAAACTGATTGAGGATGAGCCCCTGCGCGCACGTCTTGCCTCCGGTGCAAAGGAGAGTGTCCGCAATTTTTCACTGGAATCATTTATCTCCCGCTGGAACCGGCTTCTGGAGGAGATCTGAAACTCATGAAAATCTTTTTTGAAACATCCGCACTGTGCAGAAAATACGGTGGAATCTCCGTCTATGTTTCCTCTTTATTGCGGACATTGATGGAGCAATTTCCGGAATGTGAATATCATACCGGATTCAAAAGCGCCCGCCGCAGTGCATGGGAGGAATACCTGCAGAATGCCGGGGACATCATGCATTCCGGACTGTGCATTCACAGAAAACGGCTGCCCGGACGCCTGGATCTTTCATCCCTTCCTCTATTGCGGAATCTCACCTCATTTTCAACTAATGAATATGATATTGTCCATATTACCAACAACTTATGCTTTCCGTACTCCATGGTTTCCTCATGGGGCAATGTCATCCTTACGGTGCATGACCTGCTGTGTTTCCAGACGGACTTTCCAATTCTTGAGACCCCCGATTATGAATACAGCCGCCGGAACCTTCCCGTGCAGGCGCGGGCGGCTGCCGGAATCATCACGGTCAGCCAGTTCAGCAGGAAGGAGATCTGCCGTATTTTAAATCTGCCGGAGGAGAAAGTCATGGTAGTATACAACGCGCCTCAGAAGCTTCCGGAAAATTTCTCTCATGCAGAGGCGCTGGATACCCTTGCGAAATATGGCTTGAACAGCTGCGGATATTTCCTTTCCGTCGGCTCATTTTATCCGCACAAGAATTATCCGATGCTGATCCGGACATTCCTTGAATATGCGGCCTCTTCATCATACCGCGGGGAAAAACTGGTAATCGCAGGACCGCGGGACGGATTAAGTGCTCCGGAGGATTTTCATCGTCTGACCGGAGGTGATCCGCGCATTATGCTGCTCCATAATGTCACCGCCCTTGATCTGGCCGGACTTTATGCCTGTGCGGACGGATATTTCCAGCTTTCCTTTTACGAGGGATTCGGGATTCCGGTTATTGAGGCAATGCGGGCGGGATGCCCGGTATGCTGCACGAAAAACAGCGCCATGACAGAGATTGCAGGAGAAGCCGCGTTTCCAGTGGATCCGGCATCTCCGGAAGAAATAGTACCCGTTTTCAGGCTTTTTTCCGAACGCCCGGAAGAGGTGAAAAAACGCAGGGAGGCCGGTCTCCGGCGTTCCTCCCTTTTCTCATGGGAACGTGCGGCCGGGGAGACGATGGAATGCTACCGAACCATCGCGGAGAAAAAAGGAAAAACACAGTGAGGCGGCAGAAACATATTCTGGTTTATCATGTGGGAAGCATCGGTGACACCATCGTCGCGCTGCCGGCATTCCGGACTTTGCGCTCTCATTTCCCGGACAGCAAAATCACTCTAGTGAATCTTTCTGTTCGTCATGATCCGGCTCATGCGACACTGTATGAACATACGGAGCTGTTCGACCGGAAACATATTCTGCTTCCGCCGCGGAGTCTGCCGGGACAGCTTCTTCTCCGTCTGAAATTCCTCCGGATTTCCCTGTTCGGACGGTACAGCGCGCTGTATTGCTTTTCGCCGGATCTCCCGCGGATTCTGGTCCGGTGTTTCCGTTTTTTTCAACGTGCTCCGGTCCGGCACTGCTTTCTGCTTCCGGAAATGCAGGTGGAACCTCTGCACCAGGCGTATCTGGAATGTTTGAAACGTGATGGCATGGAAGTTCCTCCGGAAGCGTTTGATTTTTCTTCCACCCCGATGGAAAATGCGGCGGCAAAACGTCTGCATGCACGGATTGCGCCGGATCTGGCGCTGCCATTAATAGCCTTCGGAATCGGAAGTGGACAACAGTGCTCAAAATGGCCGCTGGAACATTATGCCGCCCTGATTTCCATCCTGCGCTCCCGGATGGCTTTCATTCCGTTTTATCCGGGAGGGGAAGGTGAACGAAAGGATGCGGAACAGCTGATTGCCCGCTGCGGAGGCGTTTTTGCCGGTGATACGGATTGCCGTTCCCTGCGCCGGACAATCGCGTTTCTGCGGCGTTGCGGCTGTTATATCGGAAATGACACAGGAGTTGCCCATCTGGCGGCGGCGGCCGGAATTCCCTGTGCGGTGATCTATTCCGCGCACGATCTGCCTCCGGAAAAGTGGCATCCTTTCGGAGAATGCAATCTCTTTCTCCGTTCCGATCCTTCCTGCGCCGGATGCGGATGCAGGACTTGTCCGAAAGGCGATCCCGCGCCGTGTCTTGCACAAATTTCCGTGGAAGAAGCCGCGGTAAAAATTCAAAAATGGCTGGAAGAAAAGGTAAACATCCGGAAACAAGGAGTGCTTGTCCGCTGAAACATTGATTTGTTAATCAGTCGAACACTTTTTTCAAAATAAGATAGGAAAAACATGAAAAAACTGCTTCTCATAATCAACAGTTTGGAAACAGGCGGAGCCGAGCGCGTATGTGTCAATCTGGCGAATTATTTTGCAGAACGTGGATATCAGGTTTCGATTGCCGTTCTTTTTCATAAGAAGGAAACGATTTACTCCCTGCATCCGTCAATTCAGATTATCAATGTCCCTCCGCTGAGATTCGGGCGTTTCCCCGCCGTGAAAATATTTCTGCTTCAGCTGTTTCTCATGCACAGGATTCCCAATGCTGTGATTGCATTCATGTGGCATGCCAATGTCTTTGCCTCCATTCTGGCGAAAGTCAGCGGCATCCGCTGCATTCTTTCGGAACGTTCCAATCCGGAAATCGCAAAGCATGATCCGATCCTGATTCGTCTTGCCTCCAGGTATTTCCGATATGCTGACAGGATGGTGGTGCTGAACAAAGGTGCATTCCGTTTCATGTGCCAGGAAATGGGGTTGCCGCCGGAACGGATTGTCACAATACCGAATGCCTGCGAAAAAGCCGTTCCATGCAGGACGGAACGACTCCTGGAACAGCCCTATCTCCTGGCAGTCGGACGTCTGGTTCCGGTAAAAGGATTCGACCGTCTGATCCGGATGTTCGCGGAAATCGCAAAACTTCATCCGGAAGAACATCTGGTGATCTGCGGTGCCGGAAGTGAACTGGAAAATCTGAAAGCACTTGCCGCTTCGCTCAGACTGTCTGACAAGATTCATTTTCAGGGGGAATGCCGGAATCTTGCGCCATGGTATCAGCATGCAGATGCACTGTGCTTCACCTCGCATTATGAAGGATGGCCGAATGTCATTATGGAGGCAATGATGCAGGGACTTCCTGTAATTTCCTTCAACTGCCACTATGGACCCTCCGAAATGATCTCCAGTCATCGGAACGGGATTCTGATTCCGCAGGATGATGAAACATGTTATATCCGTGAGACGGCTGCATATCTTGATCGTCTTCCGGAAAGCCGCGCCCGGTATTCCGTTGAAGCTGTCCGTTCCATCGGTGCCTTTACCACAGAAAAAATCTATCCCCGCTGGGAGGCAATTCTCGAAAGGTAAAAGAAACATGAAAAAACTGCTTTTCATCATTCCAAGTTTGCAGACAGGCGGAGCCGAGCGAGTATGTGCCAATCTGGCGAATTATTTTGCCGAACATGGATATCAGGTTTCGATTGCCCTCCTCTATCATGATAAAAAGACGATTTATTCCCTTCATTCTTCCATCCGGTTCATCCATGTGCCGCCGTTAAGGTTCGGCCTTGCTCCGGCTGCACTGGCATTTCTGCTGGAGCTGTTTTTCACGCGCCGGATTCCCGATGTTATGGTTGCCTTCATGTGGCATGCCAATGTCTTCGCCTCCATTTTGGCAAAGGTCTGTGGCCTCCGTTGCATTCTCTCAGAACATTGCAACCCGGAACTCGAAAAACACGTTCCGAACCTGATCCGTCTTGCGACCAGGTATTTCCATTATGCCGACAAGATGGTGGTGCTGAACATAGGGGCATTCCGCTTTATGAGCCAGAAAATAGGAATGCCGTCGGAACGGATTGTCACGATTCCAAATGCTTACGAGAAAAACGTTCCATGTTATACGGAACGACTTATGAAACACCCCTATCTGCTGGCAGTCGGACGTCTGGATCCGGTGAAAGGATTTGACCGCCTGATTCGGATGTTTGCGGAAATCGCAAAACTTCACCCGGAAGAACATCTGGTAATCTGCGGTGACGGAAGGGAACGGGAAAATCTGAAAACACTTGCCGCTTCGCTCAGACTGTCTGACAAGATTCATTTTCAGGGAGAATGCCGGAATCTTGCGCCATGGTACCGCCATGCGGACACTCTGTGCTTCACCTCGCATTCAGAAGGATGGCCCAATGTCATCATGGAGGCAATGGAACAGGGACTTCCCGTAATTGCTTTCGACTGCCACTACGGGCCCGCGGAAATGATCTCCAGTCATCGGAACGGGATTCTGGTTCCGCAGGATGATGAAGCATGCTATATCCGCGAGATGACGGCATATCTTGACCGTCTCCCGGAAAGCCGCGCCCGCTATTCCGCCGAAGCAATCCGTTCCATCAGGGCCTTTACCATAGACAAAATATATCCCCGCTGGGAAGCAATTGTCGAAGAAGAAACAAAGAGGTAACATAAGATGAAGCTTTTATCACAAATCACCAGAAAACTTCCATTTCTTCGTAAACTGTATGCATTATATGATCAGGTGCAACGTCTGGAAACTCACGTTCATGAACTTCAGGCGCTTATGAATGAATGCACAATTTCAAAAGATCCCCGCCGATCCGTTTTGGCATATGATTACCTGCGGAAAACCGGCAGGATTCTTGATCTGAACCATCCGCGTACCTTCAATGAGAAACTGCAGTGGCTGAAATTATACGACAATTCAGAATCTAAGGCGGTGTTTGTTGACAAATACAGGGTTCGCGATTGGATCAGAGATCAATTCGGAGAACAGTATCTGATTCCCTTGCTGGGGGTTTGGAATCATTTTGAAGAGATTGATTTTTCACTGCTTCCGGATCGTTTTGTCATCAAACCCAACAACGGATCTGGAGACGGAGTTATTGTCCGGGACAGGAAAACACTTGATATTCCTTCATTGAAACAGCATTTTGCCCGATGCCTCTCCTCTGATTATGCAAGAAAAGCAATGGAGTTGTGTTATCATGGAATTCAGCCGAAGATCCTGGTGGAAAAGCTGATGGAAGACAACGGAAAGCCTCTTTATGACTACAAATTTATCTGCATTCATGGAAAAGCCGTGTACTGTTGGATTGATATTGACCGTTTCACGGATCATCGGCGTAATATTTATAATATGAACTGGGAACGTCAGCCTTTCACGATTCAATATCCATCCTCGGAACTTACTTTCAGCAAACCGGAAAATTTTGAAAAAATGATTGAAATTGCGGAACGCTGCTCCGCCCCCTTTATTCATGTACGTGTCGATTTATACAATATTGGCGGAAAAATCTTTTTTTCGGAGATGACTTTTTTTTCCGGAGGCGGATATGAAAAATTCACTCCTGAAAAATATGACAGGCAGCTTGGAGAGCTGATCCATCTTCCTGATATGACACTCTTAGAGCAATGACCTGCGAAATCTATAACAATCCCACAGGTGGGAGTCCCAGACATGTCTGACAGAAAAAACATTCTGAAAAAGCTTACTTCATTTTGGGCCGTTCCGGTTACAATACCCTCTCTCCGGGAAACCCGGAAGCAGACTTGCGTTTTCTGGATGCTGATTGTCGCGGGTGCTATTCCCCTGTTTGTTTCCGGTATTTATAACGAACTGTATTTTAATTACATCTGCTGCTTTTACTGTTTGTTTTGCGCAATTGGATGCCTCCACAAGCTTCTCAAAAAACATGTATGGCTGGATCGCATTCTTTCTTTTCTTATTCTCAGCGCATGGGACATTCTGTTTTTGATTTTCTTCATTTTTAAAATGGCAAATTTCGGTGGTCTGAATCTGGAAAATGTATATCATCTGGTCTGTTTTCAGGGGTGGCTGGATTTCATGTATATGGATCCTCTTCTTGCCGCAGGAGGAATATTGGTGCTGATCCTGTTGATTTGCTTCACCTTTTTTCTTACCTATCTGTTATCCTGGTGCGTCGGAGATTACAATGGACGGGGCACGAAAGCGGCGTTTTCCGGTCTTCTCATATTTTTTACCGCACTCTTCTTCTATAATAACGTCGTGTTCCTGCAATTGAGCGATATTATGAAAGATTTTGCCTTTTCACAGAAATATGTAACGCTTAAACAGGAAGACTATGATGCTCACGGGATAAAACTGTGTCCCCTGCCATGGCATAAAGTGCAGGCTTCTCCCGGTAAAAATCTTGTTTATATCATCCTGGAGAGCACGGAGCTGACTTTTCTGGACCAGAAACTGTTTCCCGGACTTCTGCCGAATCTGCTTCATTTCAGGGAATCCGCCCAGTCCTTTGACAACATGTCCATGGCTCAGAATGCAAAAACAACATTCGGAGCAATGTATTCCGCCATGACGGGGAGTTATCTGACGCCGGCCCATGCAAACGGATGGTGGAATCCCAATATCTCCTCCTCGTTTTCCTCTTTGTCGAAAATCCTGCATAATGCAGGATATGAACAGCATTTTCTTGTCGGTCATTCCGGGAATTTTGCGGGAACGGAAAATTTCATTAAAGATCAGCAGTATGATTTTTTCTGGAGCGCGATAGACCGCAAGACACGAATCGCAAAATGGGAATACTCTGCCAGAGATTCTGTGGTATTCAAACAGGCCTGGCAGACTTTCCAGAAACTGGCGGGGAAAAATACACCTTTCAATATCACTTTATTGACAATTGATGCTCACGGCCCAAACGGATTCTATTCTCCGGAAGAACCCGCCTACCCGTATCCGTCACCCTATTCCAGGCTCTTCAACGCCATGTATGCCAGCGATCACGCATTGGGAGATTTTATAAAAAAAATAAAAAATCATCCGAAATACAAGGATACCTGCATTGTCATCACCTGCGATCATCTTGCCCATTACTATACAGCATGTACAGAAGTCTTGCAGCAGTCACCCCGGCGTCGGCTTCTTTTCCTGATTGATAATTCCAGTGTGAAATCCTGGAAAGCTGATGTTCCCGCCTTGACATTTGATATTGCTCCGACCATTCTTGACGCCATGGGGGTCAAGCATAATTACCGCTTCCCGCTGGGAGAAAGCCTTTATCAGAATCCGGATCCCCGACGTCTCAACTACACCAAAGAACAGGAACGGGTTTTATACTTCTATGTGCTTCTGAAAAATGAAAACCGGAACTTGAACTTCCCCCTGGAAGTTTCCGTGCATATCAATCCATTTCCGCTTCTGCAGATCAACTCCCACAGACTGCCGCTGCTTATTGGAGATGCGAATGATACTCCCCGGGATGGAGAAATCCTCGTAGTGCGCTTGTCTCGTAAAAATGAACCAATAAGGTGGAGAACGCATTATTTCAAATCTTTCAGTTCCTTCCATTTTTTTCTGAATTCCAAGCCGGGAGATATTATCTTTCTGGGAAAAACCGGAACCGAAAGACTGGCGGGTATGGAACTGCAGTCTGAGCCACAGACTTATTTCCTGGGCAGCATAATTCATGGAAAGAAGCAGATGGTTTCCGACAAAACAATTTCAAATCTCAAACTTTATTGCCGGTAGATGATTGTAGTGCCACCCGTTTTTCAAGGGCGGCATTACGTAGAAGCAGTCAAAAGATGTGGTTTCATTTTTGGGGAGTCCTTTATGGCACTTGCCGTTAAATACAACCGGGAGCACCCGTTTTCCCGCGAGTGCCTCATGAATTTTCTGATAGCCTTCCGGCGGATGCGCAACGACTGCCAGCCGTCCGGCCGGTGTGTCGAGAGAAGGTAAAACAGAAAGCCCCCGGTCCAGCAGGATCCGGGGGCTGTTTTGTCTTCATTCCGCGTGGGTGTTGCCACCTGTTTGAATTTCTGAACTTTCCGCCGTTGCGCCATCCAGGCCGATGGCGAGATCCGACTTTGTCGCCTGAATGATCTTGGCGATTCCGGGAAGTCCGCTCTGGTTCGGAAGAAGGCTGACTGCTCCCTTGTTGATCTTGCCGGCAAAGATTCTGCCGTGCGGGGTCGGATCGTCGAGCGTGCCGGAAGATACACTGATGTATCCTGCCCAGCCGTCCTCCCAGATGATGACGCTCTTGTTCTGTGTCGATTTCGTCACGGAGGAGATGACGCTTTCCGATGTTTCCGTTTTCCTGAGGATGTTCCCGGACGCGTCATACTCCGTGATTGTGCTCCGGGTCGCCGCGCATCCGGTCAGCACGAACAGGGCGACTGCCGACAGAAGCAGGGTGAAAAGTTTGGTTTCCATAATGTTTTCCTTTCCGGCGCACTGCGCCTTTAAAAATTAAATAAAAAATTGCGGAGCAATTTTGTGATCGTGCAGGACTCTCAGTCCTGCCGCGGTCCAGCTGCGCAAGCTGGTCGCCGCAGGCGAAATCTCCTCCGGCGGCGGTTCCAACCGCTAAAGGACGAGAAGCGAAGCTTCGAGAGCCGCCGGGACAGTCTGCAACCTCGTGAAAATGTCCGGCGCTCTCGCTGTTAAAAACATATTGAAAGAATGTCCGTGAAGAAAAAATGATATGGGGACGCCCGGAGCTCTCGAACTTTTCCTGACGAAAAGTTCTCGTCACTGAGCGGTCTGAACCGCTCCGGGCGGGGGATTTCGTGCTCCGCACGACCGGCGTTTCGCCGCCGGACCGCGACAAGGGCCGGAGGGCCCTTGACCCCGGGAAGAATGCCCGCGCATTCTTCCGTTTTTTTTATTTTTTCAGAATCGGGACGTTGATCATCGTGTGATACTGCTCGATCGCGGCGAGCTTTTCGCTGTTCTCGCTTACCTTGTCTTCCAGCTTCTCCAGGCGGTCGCAGTGTGCGCTCATATCGCTTGCGCAGTCGTCGCGGTGGACGTATTGCATCAGGCTTTTGTGCAGAAGCCGGATTTCCGTTGCCACCCAGCCGAGGACCGCGGTCATCACGGTAAGCGCGCCCGTGAGCATCGCGATTGCCCATCCTTCCGTCATATTGCCGCGCCCTCCTTTTCTTCGGTTTTCTTCCAGCCCTCCCAGCCGAAGAGTTCACAGTAGTTGCTCCAGCGGCGGGCCTTATTCATCCAGAGATAGCGCCGGATGTCATACCACCCGTAACGGTCCTTGACCAGCGTATAACAGTTCCGGCAGAACCGGTCGTTTGCCGCGGTGAACTGTTCGCGCGTGCCGCCTTCGTAATATTCGACATCGTGGATCACGGCGGCGGGTTCGAAGATTCCCGCGCTTTCGGTGACGAGCTTCCGGAGCCAGTCGGGGAATCTGTCCGGGCCGATCCCGTTGTAGATGCTTTCGATCTGCGTGATGCTGTATTTGTCCAGAATGTGGACGCCTTCCAGATCGAGGCCGTATGCCTTCCGGACAAGTTCAGGCGTTTTCATGGTTATGCCTCCTGTGTCGGCGTGAATTCATTTGCCAGAGCTGCTATCTCTGCGTTGTCAAGTACTCTGTTGTATACTCTTACACTTGAAAGACAGCACTCAGCTCCTTCATATGCTCTGTTTTTGAAAAAGTGATAAGGCGTATTGCCCATCATGAAATACGTCGAGGATGATGGCAGGTCTCTATTTGTTGCAAATCTTGAAGTGAAAGAGCCATTAACATATGCCGAACAAACTTTTCCAGAGTAAGTTATGCAAAGATGATACCACTCATTGGTCGTTATTGTCGTGTTAAACGAGCCATCATCACCATACCCGGTTAGACGTAACTGTGAATTGTCAATGAAGAAGTAATACCAGTTTCCTGTAGAATAGGAACTATTGCTCAGCCCCATAAAGTATGCCGCACTGTCAAGCGAATTGAATTTTATATAGAAGCTCCATGTTCTGCTTTTACTTCCGGATGGAATGTCAGCCGTATCTGTCGTATAGACAGCCGCTTCTTTCGCCATTTCAACGCAGGGCATGTTTCCATACATCGAATAGGTTATATCACCACTCTTAGTTAAACTTTGTCCCGTTTCCGCTGTTGCCTTGTCTTCCGCAAGAGGCGCGTAGAAGACAAGTCCGTCCGTGGGGATTACAGCTGTAAATAACTCAGCATAAACAAGCGCATCCGCGCTGTATACGCTTCCGGCCTGCGGCGTTACGGAAGTATAGGAAAGCCCCGTTGTCACGGTGTCTTCGAACGTGTAGACTCCGTCATTCAGGACGGCCCTGTAACCGGTCCATGTTTTTGCGGACGTGTCGACGGAGGCGCACTTGTAGTATTCCGCCGATCCGCCTCCTCCGGCGAGAGGCAGGAAATACTTGTTGTCAAGCAGCAGCCCTTTCTGTCCGACTTTCGGCTTTGAGGAGCTGAGGAAAAGACCGTCGAATAAAAAACCGGTTCCATCTGACATGTTACACCTCCTGTTCCTGTTCAGTTTCGGTTGACTGAACGGGCAGCTCGAAGTTCCAAAGAACCGTGATAGGCTGCCCGTCATTTGTAGAGATGGAACCGTCCGAAGAAGGCGTAAGCGCCTGTGCTGTCATAGTATTTCCGACTGGTTCCGAAGTGGCATATGCAGGTTTCACGCTTGACCCGCCAGACGCGCTTCCGGAAATGGTTCCGAAACTTCCGCTGCTGTCCTTGTAACGAGTTACAACCTGTCCGTTGACAAGAGCGTTGAAAATCAAAATTGCCCCCTCCGGGACAACGGCAGAGGAAAAGTCCGCGTCTTCGTATATTTTTTTAACGTCCATATGTTTTTGTCCTTTCCTATTCTGATGGGTTATACCGAATCATAAAATTCCTGGACGATGATTGAAACAGAAAAATCAATGAAAAAAGGACCCAGCCATGCACGAATAACCGGGGTGACAGAACATTCCACCACCGGAGTCCCTGAAAAATATCCGTTTTCTCCAAGTTCGACCCCAAAAGGGAGTTCTCCTGAATGAACAGCATACCTTTCTGCAGGTGTTTCTAAGCCAGGTCCTCTGACATCCAGATGCTTGTTATAAATAGGCCTATTGAGTGGAAGCTTAAAATATGTGCTTCCTAAAACATAAAGAGAAATTCTTTCCCATATTATATTGTTTTGAAAATAGACACGTTTTATACTATGCCCCTGATAGAACAGCATACCTGCTTCATGTCCATTCGCGCATATCATACTCATTCCTCCGATATCAAATAGAGCTTGTTGCTGTCATAACTTGTCAAACTGTTATACTCTTGCTGCGTCCCCACCCATGCAGAAATCCCATCGTTTCCATTTTGCCCCCGAGGTCCGGTGGCTCCCTGCGGTCCCTGTTCCCCCTGCGGGATTCCCATATTCAGCGTTACCATCCCTTCCTCGCTGACAGTCGCCGTCACGGTCGCATCGGAACCGGCGGGAAGGGTCGTCACCGTGCCGATCTGGAAAGAAAGAGCATTATTTCCTTGTTCACCCTGTTTTCCCGCGGCGAAATAAACCGTCCAAGTTCCGGAAAAAGAGGCGACGTTGTCATAAGCGAGGTAGGGGGAAACATCAAGCTGGATTGTTCCACCGCTCACGTCTATGATTACGGAGCCTTTTTCGACCGGGTAATAGTTCCCGGAATTGGTCCTTACGCCGACCGGAACACTGGTTCCCGTAAGCGTCGCGATATTGTTTTCTGAAACGCTGGAAAATGTTTCCGTTCCGCCTTCTATTTTAGCTTCCGCGAGAACTCCGGTATCTTCTTCTCCGATGATCCAGTGTTTCGTTTCCGGATCAATTGTCGGAGTCAAGCCGTCTGTTCCGTCTTCACCCTTTGCAACCAGAAGCGTCCAGTAGTCATTGGACGCAGTCGCGGACGTTTCCGGAGGAGCGTTACCGCTTCCGGCCGTCGCGTTGATGTAACCCCAGAGCGATCCGTTGTACTGCACGGCATCCATGGCACTTTCGGTCTTCTGATAAGTCGATGCGGAATCATACGCGCCGCGCACATTTAATCCGGTTCCGTCCGATCCTCGATAGGCGTTGAAAAAGTCGTCGAGCGTCTTGTCCGAATTTCCGGGCTCCTCCTTCCAGAGTTCGTATGCGGATTTCCCTGTTTCGCCCTGCGGCCCTGTGTCCCCGGGATCGCCTTTCGGTCCCTGCGCTCCTGTGTTCCCGGGATCGCCTTTCGGTCCCTGTGCTCCTGTGTCTCCGGGATCGCCTTTCGGTCCCTGTGCTCCTGTGTCCCCGGGATCGCCTTTCGGTCCCTGCGGCCCTGTGTCCCCGGTCTCGCCCTTCGGTCCCTGCGGACCCGGTTCCCCCTGAAGGCCGCGCGGCATTTTGACGGCGTCCGACCATTCGGAGGAGAGAAGACTGTTCCGGAAGCGGTAATATTCGTCGGAATCCGTCTGTGTGCCGTGCCAGCCGGACGCGTCGACTGAGAATTCGAGATCATATCCGGCGTTCAGGAGCGACCGGATCTGCGACGCCGTGTAATACTCCGGATCCGAACTTGCCGGAGCTCCTTCCACGGTCTGGATTCTGCCTCGGGCTGTGATGCTGTCCTGGAGCAGCATTTCCGGCACACTGGAACCCGCATGCATCACTGTGACTTCCAGATAAGCCTCTACGGAGTCTTTTCCGTTGAGTTTTTCCTGAAATGATTCCGCAGTCATGTCGAGCACGATGTCGATCCGTCCATTTTCCGCATCGGCAATTACGGCTTCGGCAGTTGCCGCCATCAGAGAATCAGTATGGATGAAATTGGTGTCCAGTGCACAGAGGAACGTATCCGTTCCGGAAAATTTCACGGGGACTCCGTCGTTCAGAAATGTGAATTCGAGTATTTCGCGTGTTCCATAGAAAAATTGCGGTTTGTCGATTCCCGCCAATGCGACCATTCCGGTTGCATCGGTCAATCCTTTTGTATTGATATCCACAGTCAGCTGCATATGTTTTTCTCCTTTTTTATCCGGCATGCTTCTCTGGTCAGGGATTCCTTGATTTTCTCCCAGTCCGGCCCGAGTCCCTCGTAGCGGTAATTGCGCTCTGTCTGAATCAGCAAATCGTTGAGTTCCGTGAAGTCTTCGGATTCCTCGATCGCGCATCCGAGATGTCCGAGAATTTTCAGATGGTTTTTCATGACGGAGACGGACGCCGTCCCGTCGGACGCGCCGGAATCCTTTGCGGTCATGAGCTCCTCGTGATAGACCATCGCCCGCGCGACGTGCTTTTCCACGCACAGAATGCAGGAATCCATTTTGACGAAGCGGTTTTCGTGCAGGAAGCGCCCGATTTCATCCTCGAATCTCCGCATGGAGTTTTCCCGGAATCTTCTTGCGCCGCACGCCGGACATTTTTCCGATGCTTCGCGCTCCCGCTTCTGCTGTTTGAGTTTCGCTTCCAGATCTTCTTTCGTAATATTCGAGTATGGCATGGTTTCCTCCGTTTTCAGCATGATTCCGTTCCTTCCTGCGTTCTTTTTTCGCACCGGTATCCGGCAAGACAGTTATGACTGTCATGGATTCCGCATTCATATTCATATTCGTGGAATTCCCCGTTTTCATCTGGGATTGCAGACGCTGATGCAGAAACGGAATACGTG
This sequence comes from uncultured Victivallales bacterium, assembly GCA_944391115.1. Lineage (GTDB taxonomy): Bacteria > Verrucomicrobiota > Lentisphaeria > Victivallales > UBA1829 > UBA11452. The sequence continues at coordinate 85,524 of CALXSJ010000001.1, forward strand.
CACCTGAAATATGCCGCATTGTTCAAAAAACCGTATGCATAAGAGCTGCATGAAGAATCTTCCGGCGCTTTTGCTGTTTCCGCCACTGCGTCACAGTCATAAAAAACGCTTCCATTTGCACCATAAAAACCATATACATCACCTGATGTCGAATTTGCCAATGCCTTGCAGTTGTAAAAATAAGAACTTTTCCCTCCTGAAAATCCGCGTGTGTCCGTATTGTCTTTTCCTGTGCAGCGGGCGTTGCAATGATAAAATTTACTTATTTCGCAATCAAAAAAACCATTGGCGTATAATGCATCACTGTTTATGACTGAATTGCAGGAATAGAAATTGCTGTGATCGCATCCGGCGAAGCCATAACCGTTTATTCCTTCTTCCATTTCTGACGTGCATTTATAAAAACAAGAGGAATCGCATTCATAAAAACCGAATGCATAAACATCATACAAACATTTTATTTTTGAATGACAGTCTACAAAGCAACTGGTGGTTCTGCTGTTGCTTGTGCATTGATAAAATCCTGATACAAAATGTTCGTATTTCCGGCCGGTATATGCTGCAATCTCTGCATTGCATTTATAAAAATGAGAACCAGAGCAATTTGCAAATCCCGCCGAGCAATGATCGCCGTGCGAATAATAAGTTTCGAATTCAACATGGCAATTATAAAAAACTCCACCAGTGCAACCCAGAAAACCTCCTGTCAATCTAGAATTTGCAGTCCTTCCATCATCTCTTAATTTCACGCTGCAGGAATTAAAATAACATTGATAAAGATCATAATAACCAACGCATTGCGTTCTTGAAACATCTATGTCTGCTCCTTCCAGAATGAATTTTTTGGGCGCGTAAATCGTTGGTTTTCTCAAGCTGTAATGTGCTGTCCCTGAACAAAGTATACGGATATAAGAACAGCACTGATTATTAAGGACGCATGCAATCTGCTCCAGTGCCCATGTAAGGTTTTTCCATGGATTTTCCTTTGATCCGTCACCGCCTTTGTTCCGTGCGTCAAGACAGGCTTTAATTTCTTCATCGGTATGGTTTTCTCCGTCCCAGAAAATGCTGTCGTCCCAGTCGGCGTCCGCGTCAAGATCGCAGTAATAGGTATATGCCATGACTTTTTTCTCCATGACTTCCACGAGCTCTTTTCCGTAATCCTCCGGAATGTTGTCAATGTCTTCCGGTTCCGGGATTTCATTGATCTTGAAATCATAGAGCGTGACTTCCTCAAGCGGCGGATTGCCGGGAAGCATCAGAAAGGGCGGATTTCTGTATTGCCCCGGCTGCCCCAGGATCGCGCCTTTTTCGTTCATCGGTATGACTGCCGTTTCCATGATGTCACTCCCCGCAAAGGGCATAGCGGAAAATCTGCGGGATTCCGTTGGATGCCGTAGAGTTATGATCCTGCTGAATCGTCACGCGCATGGTTCCTTCCGTGTCTGTGGTGACGATTGCGCGCCCGAGCTGATAGTAACAGATTCTGGAGGTGTCGGACGGGAGGCAGGAATAGCCTTCCTCCGTGAGATTGACGATTTCGACTTTTCCCGCCTGCGCTTCGGTTCCGGCGCTTTCGCTCGACTCGACAGGTGCGGTGTAACGGAGCGCGAAAACGCTTGTTTCGGTGATTTCCCCGGACTGATACGGTTCCAGGGAAAACGTGACGTTGTTGACCTTGCAGACGCTGTTTCCGCTGAGTGGCGTCTGATCTGGATCATAGGTTGCGCCGTCCACGATGGCGACGGAATATTTTCTGACCGGTTCCCCGTCTTCCCCCGTTTCGTCAGTCTCGATAAGCACGAGCTTGAAGTATCCGGTGTATCTGCCTGCGCCAGATGCGATTCCGGCGGCTGTTCCGGGATGGTTCCGCGCGATTGCGCTGATGGTGATTCCGGAAGCGTTCCGATTGATCCGGACGGTCCGGTTGTCGCCCCGGAGCTCATGGGTGCGGCAGTATTCGATGAGGGCGTTGATTTTCTCGAAGACTCCGTTCTTGAAACTGTCGCCGCTCCTGAGTTTTTCTGGGAGTCCGGTCATGATTTTCCTCCTCCGTAGAGATCGCCGTCCCATCCTTTGGCATCGCCGGAACGGGTGTAGGAGAGTGTGGCGATCCAGTATTTGCCGTTCCAGGAGACGCTTGCGGAGTCGCACTTCCAGTTCCCGCCGGTGATGCCGAACGTCTGATCCGGACTTGAGATTCTGTTGAGTTTTCCGCAGATCATTTTTCCGGCGCGCGCGGGGGAGGGGAATTTTGCGGATTCGGTCACCTGATAGGTTGCCACGTCATAGGATTCCATGCTGGGCTTCTGCGGTTCCGCCATGATTCTCCACGTTCTGCCGTCGGCGTCTTTTCCGGGCGGCAGTTCGCCGGCGGATTTGATCCATTTGAATTTTTCCGCGTCATCCCCTTCCAGGAGCAGATTTTTTGCATCTTTCCACCATGCCGGGATCTGGAGGACGTCATTCCGTGCGCCGAGATAGTAATTCCAGTTCGCGCGGTAATCCGGATGGGATTCCAGGGGCATGGAGAGCATGCCGCAGGAGAGCTGTGCGGATTTTTTTCCGTAGCTGTCGTCCGGCGCGGCGACATTCAGGTTGCCGAGCGTGTTCTGATATCTGATTTCGCACTGCCAGAGATCGCCGTCGCTCTGGGATACCGCCGCGGAGACCACTTTTCTTCCGGAGGATGCCGGACTGATCTGCTGCTCCTCCATCAGCGCGGTCATTTCCTCGCGCGTTCCGTAATAGGTGACCGTGTCGCTCCGCCCGCTTTCGCTGCGTTCCCCCTGAATGGACTGATACTTGATGTTCATGATTAAAACTTCCCTATGTCAGCGATTGTTTTTGTGATCTTCTCAAGAAGCTCATTGGTCTTCTTATGATATTCCGCGATCTGCCACCCGACCGTGTCCCTGTCCGGTGTGGCGGCTCCCGTTGCAAATCCGCCGCGTGACGTCAGCGAGCCGGTCCGGATGGAGAGGTCTCCGGGGGCGGGGGCGTTCCTGCTGTCCCGTTCCCATGTCAGATCGGCAAGCCCCGTCACTCTGGCCTTTTCCTGTCTGGTCAGGGCGCTTCCTTTGATTGATTCCGCTTCGCAGACGGCTTTTTCCCGTTCCGTCCGCCCGCCCTGTTCTGTTCGCCGCGGCGTCGCCTGCCGGATGCTTTTGCGCTCCGCCAGGACCGCATCGACTTTTTCCTTGGAAAGGCGGATGCCCTGCTGTTCCAGTTCGTTGATGAATTTCAGACGTTCGGCCTCTTCGGTCAAGCCGCGATTGAGCAGATCCTGATATTGATTGTTGAAACGTTCCCGTTTCAGAAAAGCGTTTGCTTTTTCCTCCTCGCGCGCGGTTTTTCTGGAGACCTGGTCGGCGCTGCCCTGAAAAGTTTTTTCCTTTTCTCCTGTTCGTGCCATGGCGCCGAGTCCGGCATCCGTCATTGCCCGGTCCAGATTCCGGTAGGCGGCTTCGGCTTCCGGGGTGGAGGCGGCGTGCTTTCCCGTATAGGCAGCCGCGTTTCGTTTCATTTCCGCAATTTCCGGGTCCGAGTAATTTCCCGACGCTTCGGCTTTTGCGATGGCGTCTTCCACCCCGTGTGCACGATCGTAATTGCGCGCATGAAACGCTTTTTTCTCCATTTGGCGTTTCCGGTTGTCGAACTCCGTTTCGGGATCTTTTTTCCGCAATTCGTTCCGTTTTTTCTGGAGCGCCATCATTTGTTTCACCAATGCGGTCTGCATCTCTGCGGCTTTCATTGCGTTTTCGCTTGTGCGTCCGCCGCTCAGCACATTGTTCCAGTAAGAATCCGCATCGATGATTTTGTTATAGGCATCACGCTGTGCACGCATCTCCTTGAGCTGCCTGTCGATGTCGGCAAGTTCTTCCTTGTGCTGTTTTTTTCCGACTTCCCGCATCGCATCATCCAGACCCGTGATCCGCCCCGTCGTTTCGTCGATGCTGACGCCGAGCCCGGCATAGGATTTCTTCAGCTGCTCGATCAGTTTCAACGCTTCGGATTTCTGTTCACAGGAGAGCATCTCTTCCGACGAAAGCGCCTGAAGCTGTTTCAGCGCGTCGCTTTCTGACTGTCTCTGCCGGTCGTTTGCCGCCGCAAGCTTTTCTGTCTCCTGCACATTCGCGCCATAAAGATCCACCTGATCCTGCAGTGGCTTGCTGGTTTTTGCATCCACCATTGCATTTGCTGTTCTTTTGACCCCTTCGATGCCTAATTCCGTCAATACGTTGAGCCCGACTCCTTTTGCATAATCCGGGAGATTTCCGGCAGCGCCTTTCACTTTCCCTGCGACTTCCTTTATCCCGGTTCCGACATTTTTCGCCATTTCCGGGAATCCCTGAATCCCCTTGCGGATTCCCTTTCCGAGGCTTTTGAGTGTGTTGTCCGCCATTCCCGGCAGCGCAGTGATTTTTTTCGAGATCAGGTTTCCGGCTTTTGTTCCGAATGTCTGGAGAAAACCGGAAAACCTTTGACTGGCTTTTTCCGTGGCATCCGCAAATTTTCCCAATGCTTGGCGGGTGCGGAGAAGGATGCTTTCCAAATCTTCTTTTGCCATTTCAGTTCTTCCTGTTTTTTTACTTTTATAATTGTTTCCTTAATCGGCTTTTCTTCTGTTTTCTGCTTGTATCCCAATGGAAATCCTGTTATAGTAACTGAGGATGAAGTTCTGAATGAAAAAATCCTGAAGGAGTGTATGATGGAATTGCGATGGTATCAGCGCCAGCCGTGGAAATTCATAGTGATTGTTGTTCTTCTCTGTGCCGCTCCGGCCAGCGGCTTTGTGATATTCGGTCTATTGATGTTCATGTACTGGCAGGATTTTTTTCCGCCTCCGATTCCGGCGGAGTATCTCACGTTCGATGGTTACGAGAACCCCGATCTTTACCGTCTCAAGCGCCGAATCCGCCGGCGTCTTTTTCTTGCCGATGTGTGGGGATGGATGGCTGTATTTGCATTTGGAGGGGCGATTCCTGCCGCTTATCGTTTTGGTGAAGGTGACGGAGCACTTGTAATATTGTTCGGTGGCTGGTTTCTGGCCACCGTGTTTGTGATGCTGCTTGTTTCCATGAGAGGCCTGATCCCGTATCTGATAGCAGAATACGAGTATCGCATGAGCGAATCGCCATACACGGTGGCAGACAATATTCCGCCAAGTCTGACGATTTCCGGCAATGACAGCCCCCCGGACAGTCCGGAGAAATGATCCGCCTCTTACCGCCAGCGGTTTTCTTTTGCGGAAATTTTGAATGCAAAATCCTGAAGGAGTGTGCGATGGAATTGCGATGGTATCAGCGCCAGCCGTGGAAATTCATAGTGATTGTTGTTCTTCTCTGTGCCGCTCCGGCCAGCGGCTTTGTGATATTCGGTCTATTGATGATCTTGTACTGGCAGGATTTTTTTCCGCCCCCGATTCCGGCGGAGTATCTCACGTTCAATGGTCGCGAGAACCCCGATCTTTACCGTCTCAAGCGCCGAATCCGCCGACGTCTTTTTCTTGGCGATGTGTGGGGATGGATGGCGATATTTGCGTTTGGGGGGGCGATTCCTGCCGCTTTTTGCATCGGGAAACAACATCCGGGAACCGATGTGGGAATTGCAATACTGTTTGGTGGCTGGTTTCTGGCCACCGTGTTTGTGATGCTGCTTGTTTCCATGAGAGGCCTGATCCCGTATCTGATAGCAGAATACGAGTATCGCATGAGCGAATCGCCATACACGGTGGCGGATAATATTCCGCCAAGTCTGACGATTTCCGGCAATGACAGCCCCCCGGACAGTCCGGAAAAGTGATCTTTCTCTTTTTTTTGATGATTTTTGATTTTTATTATTTGACATTGTTTGATGTTTCTTTTATATTAGCATATCGAAAACAAACAAAAAGAGGGTAGTCATACACACAACATGTCCGCATTGCAAACAGGTCTACGAAGTTGAACCGCAGTATCTCGGGCGCCGGATCGAATGCCAGAAATGCAAACAGGAATTTACAATTGAAAACTCTCCCGTTCCTTCTGTGCCGCCTGTGCCCCTCCAGGCAAAACCCGTCAATGCGGAGGAAAAGTTCAAAGCTCCGCTCCTTTCCATAATTTTCAATATCCTCGGATATGTCTCTCTGGCTTTGTTTCTTTTCTGTCTTGCCGGCTCGGTGATCCTGATTGTTCAACGGGATTTTGCCGGGGCCGGAACAACTCTGTACGCGGTCGGCATCGTTCTTCTGAACGCATTGCTCATGTTCGGATTGTCGCAGGTGGTCCGCGCCATTTCCGAAACGGCGTTCAATACGCGCCAGCTCCTGAAACTCCAGCGCGAAAAGTCCTGACGGAATCACCTGCCGCCGGCACGGAGATACTCCTCCGCCAGATGCATCGTGTATTCGTAAATTTCCCGGCGGAGTTCCGCATTGCTCCGTCTGCGGATGTCCGCCCCGGGGTTTTTCCGCCGCATCGCCTGTATGAAATAGAAACAGCATGCGGCCAGACTCATTTCGAACATCACGCGGGAGGCGCTCTCGTTGCTTTCCCGCGCGACCGTCGAACAGAGTCTCGTGAGCCAGTCGATGTCAAAGGCCGGCGGCGCGGACCCCTTCTCCGCGGCATGTTCCGGCAGCATCCGCAGCGGACGGAAGGCCCGGGAGATCAGTTCGCAGATCAGGTTTCCCGCTTCCCCGTAGTCGATCCCGTTTTTTCCGCAGAAGCCGATAGCCGCGGCGGCAATCTCCGCCGGCGGGCGTTGCAGTTCCTCCCATTTGCGTGAAAGCAGGAAGACGGCGATGTCCGTATCCAGATCGTCCGCATGTTCGAAGTCTGAAGCATAGGCGTTGCCTGTCGCCCAGAGATACGCCCAGAGGGCCGGGGTCGGCGGATGGAGTTCCAGCGGCCCGAGGCTGAAGGAAAAACGGAGAGCGTTTCTCAGTCCGAGATACTCATCCCGTCTGTCATATTGCGAGTCTTCCAGTTCCCGCAGATGCGGGTCTTCCGCAAGAAGCCTCTGGAATTCCGCCGATGCGGCAAGGGTTCTGAGCTGGTTTACCGTAAACATGAGAAACGCCTCCGTGTTTGTTTATTTCCACTGTTCCGTTTATGTTTTCATTTGCATTTTCCGCATTTCCCTTACAGAAAAGACGGAAAAATGCGGGCGCATTTTTCCCGGGGTCAAGGGGCTTTGACCCTTGTCGCGGTCCGGCGGCGAACCGCCGGTCGCGCGCGGCGCGAAATCTTCCTTTCCGTAACAAGGGAGCCGGACCGCATTACACCGTTTCCGCCGCGTAGGGATCAATTTCGGCGGAATCCGCGGTGCGTGCCGAGAGTGTCACTTCGGCATAGCCGGTATTGGTTTCGTTCTGGTCGACGCTTTCGATGATGTAGTCCTTTTCGCCGAGCGTGAGCTTGGAACCTGGCTCAATCGTGATCGCTTCCGCGTCAAGGAGCCCGGTCACGCTGATGGTTTCCCCGGTGGAATAGGCCTTGAGATCGGTCACCTGTCCCTTTTCATTGCGCGCCTCGGCGATTTCCGCGGTGCGGTTTCTGGTGAGGGAGTTGACGACGATCCCCGAGATTCCCGTGGTTGTAGTGATGATGCCGAACTGTTTTGCCATGTCAGGCCGTCCTTTCCTTTTCCGCATCGGGTCCGATGCGTTTTTCCTGTTTCCGCCGTCCGCCCCGTGCGTTGCGGCGTCCGCTTCCGCGCTGTTTCCGTTCCGGAATCTTTTGCGCTGCGGTTTTCATTCTGCGACAAGCGTCAAACAGATTTGCCCGGAAAAGTGGTGTTTCCCTTCCGGAACCGGTGGAAAAAACCGTCAAAGACGGGGATGCTCCTGTGCGCTTTTTTTCGCGATTCGTCCGGTGCGGCGTTTGTTTCCGCGGCGTTTGCGGTTATATTATCGGCGTGAAATAATTTTGCCGCGAAAGGATTGAGTGTATGCTGAAACACAGAATTGCAATGACGGCGCTTGCGTTCGCCCTGCTGGCCGCCTGCGGAGCATGCCGTACCGACGATACCGATCATGCCGTGAAAAAAGCGCGCGCCTATGCGCTCGAACGCACCAGGGATCTGACCGAGCCTCAGCGCAATTTCATCCGGTATGCGACGCCTGAAATATGGGAGGATGAAATCTTTCCGTATGAACCGATGAAATTCGAGGAATACGCGCATCTTCCGCGCAATCTGGAGGACGACAAGCCGCCCAAGGCGCCGTATCACGATTACATGGCCTCCAGTTTCGTCTGGAATCCGCCGGGACTCGGCTATTCCGTGGTGGTCATCGGTTCCGGGGAGCGTTCAATGCGGTTCTGGCAGCCGCTGAAGCTGGTGTACAAAACCCTCCGCCCGGCCGACAAGGCCTATGAAAGCGCCCGGACCGCCGCCGTGATGTATGTGATGAACAATATGCTTTATCTCACGAGAACCGAACGGAACCGTGTGCGTTTTTCCGAAGCCGAGGTCCTGCGGACCGATTTCAATCTGAAATATATGCGGAACCAGGAGGAGGCCGACGATTCCGCCTGGGAATCCTATCTCAAGAGCCTTTCCGGGAAGAAGGAGCAGGTGCAGTACTCGCTGGTCTGGAAGGCGGATGACGCGAACCATGTCATTGTCATTACGGGGTTCGCCGGGGATACGCTTGCGGGCTGGTCGCCTGCCAGCGGCATGTATCTGGAGAAGTCGAGGCTGGAACGCTTTACGGTGAAAGCGGAGCCCGCTCCGGCGGAGAAACTGGGCGCACCCGAGGCTGTTGCCCAGAAGCAGAAAGCGGAGAAACCATGAGAAGCATGACCGGTTTCGGACGCGGAGAAGCGTCCGGCGCGGACGGGACACTTGCGTTCCGTGTTGAAATCTCTTCCGTGAACCGGAAGCAGTTCGAACTGAAGTTCAACCTGCCGCGCGACATGGCGTCCTGCGAAGGTCTGCTCCGTCAGGCTGTCGCGGCGCGGATCAGCCGCGGCGCGCTGACGCTCCGGGTGGAATTCGTTCCCGCGAAGAACTCTCCGGCGGGCGCAACCGTGAGCATCAACCGCGCAAATGTCCGCGCGCTGGTCGATCAGGCGCTGGACCTCAACGCGGAATTCGATCTCGGCGGGGGGCTGAGTCTTTCCGAAATGCTGCTTGTTCCCGGCGTCGTGGACCAGGCGTCGATCGATTTCTCCCTGCCGGAAAATACGGAGATTCTGCTTCGCGCCTGTTCGATCGCACTGGACAATCTGGTGAAAATGCGCGAGACCGAGGGGGAGAACCTCCGGCAGGCGCTGATCGCGAAAATCGGGGAGCTTTCCGGAATCGTGGATCAAATCGAGCCGCTTGCAAAGGATCTGCCTTTGAAACAGCGCGACAGGCTCCTTCAGAAACTCAAGGACGCCGGACTTGATCTTGATCTCAACGATGAACGCGTGCTCCGCGAACTGGTCATTTTCGCCGACAAGTGCGATGTCACGGAGGAGATCACGCGTCTGCGCAGCCATTTCAGCCATTATCTGGCGTTTTTGAACGACAAGCTCGATTCGCGCGGCAGGAACATGGATTTTCTGACGCAGGAGATTTTCCGCGAAATCAACACGCTCGGCAACAAGGCCGCCTCCGTGGAGATTTCCCCTTTGATTGTCCAGCTGAAAACCGCGACGGAACAGATCCGCGAGCAGATACAGAATATAGAATAGGAGCTTTTCATGACAGAGTGCAGCAGAGGAAAATCCCTGTCCGGAACGGGCATCACGACGGAATATATTGATGATCTGGTGGAAAAAATCTGCCGGACCTATGCCGACGGCAACGGAGTCAATCACAGCGAAGGCAGCAATCTGCCCCGCGAGTCCGAGATCCTGGCCATTCTGCATGATCTTTTCGAGATCGTCTTTCCGGGATTCGGCGGGCGCGAGCCGCAGTCGCTGGACAACCTGCGCTATTCTGTCGGGGAGATCGTTTCGCGCTGTTTTCACGAGCTCCGGGATGTGATTTTCCGTTCGCTCCGATACAACTGCGAACTCCTGAACACTCCTGGATGCGACTGTCTGCGCGACGCCGAGGACGCGGCGCTCTTTCTCCTCTCCTCCCTGCCCGAGATCCGCGTGCGGATGAAACTGGACATTCAGGCCGCGTTCGACGGCGATCCGGCGGCGAAGACGCTGGATGAAATCGTCCTGAGCTATCCGGGCATCAAGGCGATCACGATTCAGCGCATCGCGCACCGGCTGTATGAAAAGAAAGTCCCCCTGATTCCGCGGATGCTCGGCGAATACGCCCACCGGATCACCGGAATCGACATCCATCCGGGCGCGAAGCTCGGGCGCGGCATCTTCATCGACCACGGCACTGGCGTTGTGATCGGGGAGACCGCCGAGATCGGCTCCGGCGTGAAAATCTATCAGGGGGTCACGCTCGGGGCGCTCTCCTTCCCGAAGGACGCCTGCGGCAAGATCATCAAGGGCAGCAAGCGCCATCCGACCATCGAGGACAATGTGACGATCTATGCCGGGGCGACAATTCTCGGCGCCGTGACGATCGGGCATGACGCGATCATCGGCGGCAATGTCTGGATCACCGACAACGTCGAGCCGGGAACCAAAATCTCCATTTCCCCGCCGCAGCTCACAATCTCGAAGCCGAATCCGAAAAATGCCGTTTCCTCCTGGGATCTTCTTCCGGAAACGATGAAACATGAAATGCTCGCCGCGGCAAAGGCGGTTCTGACGAAATCCGTGCAGGTCAAAAAGGACGAGACCGTGCTGCTGATCTACGACCGGACGACGCGGAACGTGGCGCATGCCTTTATCGACGCCTCCTGCTCGCTCGGACTGCTTCTGACGCCGCGCATGATCGAAGTCACCGCGCGCAACGGCGCGGATCCCGATCCGGAAACCAGGGAAATGATGACGCATCATAATATTGTGATTGCGCCGACATGCAATTCCCTGACACATTGTCCCGCGATGACCGCCGCACGATCCGGCGGCGTCCGCGGCTGCACGCTTCCCGGCATCACGGATGAGATCTTTGCGCGCGCCATGAAAGTCGAGCCGGAACAGCTCCGCGCGGATGGAGAAAAGTGGGTCTCCTGTTTTCCCGGAAAGCACCACAAGGTCCGGGTCGTGACGAAACTCGGAACCGATATTTCGTTCGAGTTCGGGCTCGTGCCTTGTCTGAACGACGACGCAATCTACGCCGAAGCCGGAAATGTCGGCAATATCCCCGCGGGCGAGGCTTACGGCGTCCCGAACCCGGGAACTGCGAACGGCCGGATCGTGGCGGATGCCTCCATCGGCAGTTTCCCCTGGAAGGAGGGGGATGCGCCCTGCTCCGTTACGGTCCGGAACGGTTCCGCCTGCGGATTTGAGGGAGAGCGCGCAAAACTGCTGGAAAAGGCGCTCGGTTCCGTCGGGGAAAAAGGGTTTGTCCTCGCCGAATTCGGGATCGGAACGAATCCCTTCCTGAAAATCGGCGGAAATCTGCTGGAGGATGAAAAAGTCAAAGGCACCATTCATCTCGCTTTCGGCAACAGCCGTGGAATGGGCGGAGACAACGATGTGCCGGTTCACATCGACTGCGTCATCCGCAAGCCGTCGGTCTGCATTGACGGGCGTCTTGTAATCGAAGAAGGGGAATGGAGGATCTGAACATGTCTGCAATTGCGCGCAATCTTTCTGAAGTCCGGGAAGCCGTTGCAGACGAGGCGCGGAAGGCATCGCGTGCCGCAGATTCCGTCCGGCTTCTGGCGGTCTCGAAAACCTTTCCCGCGGAAGACGTGAAAGAAGCCTATGATGCGGGCCAGCGCATGTTCGGGGAAAACCGTGTGCAGGAGCTCGAAGCCAAGGCTCCGCTTCTTCCCGCGGATATCGAATGGCATCTGATCGGGCATCTTCAGTCCAACAAGGCGGCAAAAGCCGTCGAATATGCATCGTGGATCCACTCCGTCGATTCCGGGAAGCTTCTTGAACGGATTGCGAAAGCGGCGGAGCAATGCGGAAAAACCGTGAATGTTCTTCTGGAGGTGAACATTTCCGGCGAAGCGTCGAAATTCGGCCTCCGCGATTACGGGGAAATCCGGGAAATTGCTGCCGGTGCGCTGAAAATGCGGAATCTTCGGCTCCGGGGACTGATGACAATGGCGGAATTCGACGCATCCGAAGCGCGCCTGCATGAAACCTTTGCGGGACTTCGCGCCATGCGGGACCGTCTGGAGCGCGATCTCTCCGTGCAGCTTCCGGAGCTTTCGATGGGAATGAGTTCGGATTATCCGGCGGCAATTGCCGAAGGCGCGACGATCGTCCGAATCGGCACTGCGATTTTCGGTCGCCGCTGAAAAAGAAAAAAGCTGGTACCCCGAACAGGATTTGAACCTGCGACCAACAGTTTAGGAAACTGCTGCTCTATCCCCTGAGCTATCGGGGCAGGGAAAGGGTTTTCCCGGAAATCATACTATATTGCCATCCGGGGAAAATGCAAGTTTTTCCCGGATAATTGCGGAAAGAAAAACCTCGTCCGCTCTCCGTGAATGTTCGGACGGAAACATGATTCCCGTTTCCCCGCCGTCTTCCGGATTTGCAAACACGCTGTTTTCATGCTACATTATCCGGAAATATGCGATATTCAAATCTGGAGAGGACCAAATGGATTACAGGAGCTATTTCAAGAACTATCCCGACAAAAACGGCCGTTACGGGGAATACGGCGGAGCCATCCTGCCGCCGGAACTGGTTCCCGTGTTCAAGGAAATCACGGAAGCCTACAATGCAATCTGCCATTCCGCGCAGTTCATCAACGAACTCCGGCGCATCCGCAAGGAGTTTCAGGGCCGCCCGACTCCGGTTTACCATTGCGACAGACTTTCCCGCAAGCTCAAGACCGGATGCCAGATCTATCTGAAGCGCGAGGATCTGAACCATACCGGTGCGCACAAGCTCAACCACTGCATGGGCGAGGGGCTCCTTGCCAAATTCATGGGCAAGAAGAAGCTCATTGCCGAAACCGGTGCGGGACAGCACGGCGTGGCCCTTGCGACCGCCGCCGCCTATTTCGGTTTGAAATGCGACATTTACATGGGGGAAGTCGATATCGCCAAGCAGGCCCCGAACGTGACGCGCATGAAAATCCTCGGCGCCAACGTGGTTCCCGTTACCCATGGACTCAAGACTCTGAAGGAGGCTGTCGATGCGGCGTTCGAGGCGTATCTCCGGGAATACAAGGATGCGATCTACTGCATCGGCTCGGCGCTCGGCCCGCATCCGTTCCCGCAGATGGTGCGCGATTTCCAGATGTGCGTCGGACTTGAGGCGCGCGAACAGTTCCTGGAAATGACCGGCATTTTCCCGGATGTCGTCTGCGCCTGCGTCGGCGGCGGCAGCAACTCCGCTGGCATGTTCGCCGCATTCCTGAACGATCCCGTGGAAATCTGCGGCGTCGAACCGCTGGGCAGAGGGCCGAAAACCGGGGATCATGCGGCGTCGATGGCATATGGAAAACGCGGCATTCTGCACGGGTTCGAGAGCATTCTGCTGCAGGAGGAGGACGGCAGCCCTTCGCCGGTCTATTCCATTGCCAGCGGCCTGGATTATCCGGGCGTCGGTCCCGAGCACGCCTTCTGGCGCGATCTCGGGCGTGTCAACTATGTCACAGCCAGCGACGAGGAGGCGATTGACGCGTTCTTCAAGCTTTCGCGTTATGAGGGAATCATTCCGGCTCTGGAGAGTGCGCATGCGGTGGCCTACGCCATGCGCCGTGCAAAGGAAATGAGCAGCGGTGCGATTCTTGTCAACTGCAGCGGCCGCGGCGACAAGGATGTGGATTACGTCGTCGAGCACTACGGCTACGGCGAGAATTTCAAGTTCAAGGATTGAACCCCTTCCTGTCCTGTTCTCATGCATCCCGCGGAATCCGTCCGCGGGATGTTTCGTTGTACAGTCCGTTCAATCCCAGTTTGGGAATGTCTCCGTAAACCTTGAAATAGAGGATGCGCGCCTGTTCCGAAGCCGGATCCAGCAGAAATGCGGCGCGGGCATACCGGGCGGCCCGGGATCGTTCCCCGTCCTGCAGGGCGCGCTCTCCGGCAAAGCAGAGTTTCATCGACGCCATCCGGTCTCCGGGTTTGATGACGCGGAAAACGGAATATACCGAGGAGACGGAAAGAAAACGGCGCGGCGGTTCAATCTTGTAGAACCAGGAAAGTTTGTTCGCATGGTATTTCATCAGATTGACCGGCGAATCGCCGCGAATAGTTTTGGCCGCGGCGATATAGCGTTCCGAATAGATGTGCAGCGGTCCGAGATATCCTTCGTTGAACAGGAAGAAATCCGCATTCAGGTCATTGCAGAATCTGGCAAGCTGCGTTTCGGTCCCGTGGTAAATCAGATTCAGGAAAACCTGCGTCGGACGGCGAATCCGCTCCAGTCCGAACTGCGGCTGGAGGGCGATTGCGCTTCCCGCGTAGCATTTCAGCATCGGGCCTACCGTGAAGTCGGCGATCACACATTTGCCCTCCACATGGGATTGGCGGAACCATTCGATCAGAAGCGCGGTCTCCCGCAGATGCACGTCGCTGGAGTAACGGCGGCGTCCGGCGAGCGAGACGAGCGATTCCAGAAGAAAAAGAATCACAAGAAGCGTCCAGACCGCGCATCGTGCCGCGGACAGGAGTGCGCGTCCGGCAAGGCGTTTTGACCGGAAGGCGATTCCGCGCAGAATGTCATCGCAGAGAAGCATCAGGGAGACCGCCAGGAAAATAATCAGGAATTCATGGTAGCGCACGATGTAGATGAAGCCGATCGCGAATACGCCGGTGAAGGCGAAGAAAAAGAGCGAGCGCGGGGAATTCCGCCGGACAAACCCCCAGATAACGGGCGGAAAGGGCGCCAGAAGGAGCAGAACGCAGAAGAGTGTCAGGGAAAAGGGGAGGAAGGCGATTGCCGTATTGAGAATCTTGAGCGGCGTTTTCAGTCCCGGAAGAACGCCGAGCGACGGGAAGTAGGTCACAAGAATGCGCCAGTTTGCGGAGTGCATCGCCGGCGTCCACATGATTCTTGCGTCGTAAGTCAGGAGGTCGGGATCCCGCGGCTTGACATTTTTGAATTTCAGTTTCGCCTCGGTCAGATCTCCGAAGTGGCTGTAATGGGAGACGTAGCGCGGCGTTTTGACGCAGCAGTTCCAGAAGACGAGGAGCAGGCACGGCAGCAGCAGGACCGCCGGAAGTCTGCGGGAGAAGCGCAGACGGGGAAGTTTTCCGATCAGGAAAAAGGTGAAGAGCAGCGACGGCAGGAGCACGACGATCAGCGGGGACATGATGAGATCGTAGGCGCGGTTGAACGGGATCAGAAGGGAGCTCAGCACCAGTGCCGCCGCAATGACGGTCCAGCAGTTTCTGCGCGCATGGGATATTTTTCCGCCGATCAGACAGCGGATCAGTTCGAAGATTGCGATTGCGCTGAAGAAGCCGAGGCTGAGGTCCCACGAGGAGAAGAGTCCGAACGCGACAATTCCCAGCAGAAGGTATTTCCACTTTTTCGGCCGGATGCATCCGGAGCATAACAGAAGCAGAAACGCGGTCACAAGCGGCAGCGCAAAGTTTCCGCGGATGATGTCCTGCCCGGTGGAACGGGCGATGGCCGCAATGGCGACGGCATGGAAAAGTCCGCCTGCAAATGCGAGGGAGCGTCGGCAGCGCAGGGTGAGGAGAAGCAGGAAGAGGAAGCCCGAGGAGAGACTGATCCACGCGCGGAGCTGGAACGCGACCCATTGCGCCAGATAGACATTGTCCTGAAAACGCCGTTCCTGCGGTGTCGGTGCGGGGTCCTTGAACAAAAGGGATTTTATCCGGTAGCCCCAACCGAGAAACCATTCCAGCGCCATAATCATCTGGCTGTACGGCGGGATGTCTTCCAGCCCGTGGAGATTCGGATCGGAGGCGGGTACGCCCTTGCCCGCGGCGATGTCCTGCGTATAGCCGAACATCATGGCGCTTTCAATGGTGAACGGCATGAAATTTTTGTGGGCGGCGGGCAGGAATTTTCCGAAGAATCCCCGGGAAACGGGTTCCGCGTCCCGGATGATGGCGGCGACGGCTTCCGCCTCGCGGTTGTAGTTGTGCGTCCGCATGGCGAAGGCGGCGAGGCAGCAGAGCAGGAACAGAATCAGATTGCAGATCTTCGGATGTGCTTTCAGAAAACGCATGTCAGTATGCCTTCCTCATCTGGGACGACGGGATGGAAAGTTCGTCCCTGTACTTTGCGACGGTCCGGCGTGCGACGTCGAATCCGCGTTTTTTCAGCAGGGCGGACAGTCTGCTGTCGGAAAGCGGTTTTGCGGGATCCTCCCCGGCGACCAGCTCCTGGATCATGTCCTTGATGGCATGGGAGGAGACCTCCTCGCCCTCCTCGGACTGGAATCCGCCGGAAAAGAAGAATTTGAATTCAAACAGTCCGACGGGAGTCTGCATGTACTTGTTCGCGACGGCCCGGCTGACGGTTGTCTCGTGAAGTCCCAGTTTATCGGCCGCCTGCCGCATTGTCATGGGCTTGAGCGCCTTTGACCCGTATTTCATGAAGTCGTGCTGGGCGGAGACGATCAGTTCCGCGATGCGGCGGATTGTGTTTTTCCGCTGGTCGATGTTGTGGATCAGCAGCCTGCCGTCCGCAATCTTGGAACGGATGTAGGCCTTGTCTTCCTGCGAGACGTCCGGCGCCTCCAGCATTTTCAGATAACGTTCGGAAATGGAGAGCCGTCCGCTGAAGGGATCGTTCTGAATGATGCGGAAGGAGTCTCCGTCCTTTTCGACGGTGACTTCCGGCACAACATAGAGCGGCGCGGACGGGGAAACGGCATTGCCCGGATGGGGATTCAGCTGCCGGAGCTTTCCGGTCAGCTCGTTGAGCCGGTCCATGGAGATGTTCATTTTCTTCGCAATCAGCGGCAGGCGGTTGTGGGCCAGATCGTCCAGATGGTTCCGGATGAGCCGGGCAAGTTCGGAATCCTGCGGGGAGGTCTCCTTGAGCTGAAGCAGCAGACATTCCTTGAGATCGCGTGCCGCGATGCCGGGCGGATCGAAGCTCTGCACCAGGGCAAGCGCCCGTTCGGCAGTGTCCGTCGGACAGTTGACCGCCTGCGCGATTTCCGCCGGCGGCGTTGTCAGATATCCGGATTCGTCAAGACTTCCGATGATGTATTCCGCGGCCGCTCTGGTTTCTTCCGGGATGTCGGCGAAACGGAGCTGGTCGAGCAGGTATTCCTGAAGCGAGGTTTCCGCGGCAATGGAATTCAGCAGATAATTGCGCCGTTCCTCCTCGTCGGAAGAGTATTCCGTCCGCGCGGGGATGTCTTCGGGATCGTCATGAGAGAAAGCCTCCCAGGCTTCGGGGGTTTCGGCAATTCTGTTAAGATGTTCCTCGAAGTCTTCCCGGTTGGAATCCAGCGCCGGCGGAGCCTCCGCTTCGGCAGGTTCGCCGGAAGTCCGGACGGCGGAAGGAAACTCCGGATCGGATTCCTCTCCGTCGGTGACGTCCCCGTGTCCTTCGTCCAGTTCGAGAACAGGATTCGAGGCAAGCTCCAGTCCCACTTTTTCCTCCAGCTCCATCACGGGCGTCATGAGGAACTCCAGGGAGAGAATCTGCTGCGGCGCGAGAGTCTGTTCCTGTCTCAGGACCGTATTCTGTGAAAAGCTGTTCGCCTGTTCCATAACTGCCAGTAAAAATTTTGCGATAAAAATTCAAATTCCATTTTACAATACAGCGGGAAGAATTATAATAAAACCGCGAAAGAAAAAAAACAGGCAATTTTTTCCGGAAGGAGCAAGGTCATTCGTGGAGATTCAGGGAAAATTCGGGATCACTGTGCTGGGAAGCGGAAGCAAGGGCAATGCCAGTGTCATCCACGGTCCGGCAGGACTGCTGCTTCTTGACGCCGGTTTTTCCGCGAGGGAGCTTGAGAACCGCATGGCTTCCCGCGGGATCCGCGCCTCCGACATCCGGGCGGTTCTCGTGACGCATGAACACTCCGACCATATGAAGGGCTGCCGCACCTTCTCCAACAAATACGGAATCAAGACTTACATGACCTCCCCGACCTGCAGCGGCGGACTGCGCGCGAATCTGCTGCCGGAACGCAAGACGCTTTTTTCCACCGGGAGCGCCTTCGAGCTCTGCGGCATGAAGATCGAGGCGTTTACCGTTCCGCACGATGTGGACACGGTCGGTTTTGTCTTCCGGGTCGGAGACGTGAAGCTCGGCGTGGCGACGGATCTCGGGCATCTGAACATGCTGGCCCGGCAGAAACTTCGCGGATGCGCCGCGCTGGTGCTGGAATCCAATCATGACAGGACGCTTCTGATGAATTCGGCGCGTCCGATCCAGCTCAAGCGCCGGATCATCGGACGACACGGGCATCTGAGCAATGACGATGCGCTGGATGCCCTGCCGGAACTTCTCACGGAATGCACAGGAACTCTGATCCTCGCCCATCTGAGCGGGGAGTGCAATAATCCGGAACTTCTTCAGAAACTTGCACTTGACAGACTGGCGAATCTTGAAAGACGGGATATATTACTGGAGATTGCAAGACAGGAAATGCCGCTTGCAACCCGCTGGCTGCTGTAGCGGATGCGGGAATCAGGTCGGAGAGGGAGCGGAAATGGCGGACGAAGCGGATACGGGGAAAAACAATGCGGACAACCAGACCGTATGTCTGGGTGCGCCGCTGGCGCCGGATTCGGAACGCCGTTCCGTCAAGATTTTCTGTCATCACTGTCAACAGAAACTGGATGTGACCAGCCTTCAGGCGTTTTCCCGTTTCACCTGCCCCATGTGCCGGACCGAGCTGATTGTTCCCGCCTGGTTTGACAACTATCTGCTGGAAGAGCCCGTCGGAAGCGGCGGAATGGCGACTGTTTACCGTGCACTGGACATCGCGCTTGACCGCGAAGTGGCGATCAAGATCCTGAAGGAGGACGTGCTGCCGGGAAGCGAGTTGTCCGATCTTTTTCTGAATGAGGCAAGAACGGCGGCGACAATCAATCATTATGCTGTGATCCCCATTTACACCTGCGGGATTTATGACAATAAGACCTATATTGTCATGCAGTTCATGAACGGCGGTTCTCTGGAACAGCGGCAGCAGAGATATAAGAATCTGTGCGTTCCGGTCAACGATGCCGTGAAATGGATTCACGACATCGCGGAGGGCCTGGAAAATGCCTGCCGGCATGGCGTCGTTCATCACGATGTCAAGCCTGCCAATATCATGCTGGACACCGATGACAACGTGAAGATCGGCGATTTCGGGCTTGCGCAGGTCGTGAAAGCCGAAGCGCTCGGCACGCAGAAGCCCGTGACCGCATGGGTCAGTCCGAATTACGTCAGTCCGGAACGGATCTCCACCGGCACCGAATCGTTCCCCGGCGACATTTACAGTCTCGGCGCCACCTTCTATCATCTTGTCACGGGGATCACTCCTTTTTCCAATCCGAATATCGAGGAGCTGATCTGGATGCGCACAAAGCACAATCCGGTCGCGCCGAACCAGATCCGCCCCGATCTTGCACCGGAGCTTTCGATGCTGATTATGAAGATGATGAACCGTGCTCCCGATATGAGGCCCTCCTACCGGGAAGTCATCACTTCGCTGGAAGTCTATATGAAGCATTCCGTCCGCGGGGCTTCGAGCATGCGGAGATTCGCCAGCGGGATCCGGAAATCGGTGCCTCCCGCATCCCCCGGCGTTCAGAGGACTTCCGTTTCCATTCAGACGGAATTGCCGGCGCCGGGAAGTCCGGACGCGCAGGAGCCTCTGAAAACAAGCGCCTTTCAGCGTTTTCTGTATCATCCGCTGGTGATCCTCACTGTTTCGGTTCTGCTGCTGCTTGTGATTCTGATCGTGGCGTTTCTCCTTTTTGCGGGTGAAGCCGGAAAGGAAAATGCCATGATCCGGGCGGAAGGAATCCGGATTGAGGTGCATTCATGATGCGGATTCAGTCCAAGCTGTTTCTTTTCATCGGATTGACCGCGACGCTTGCGACCGCCGCCGCGCTCTGCATCGCCTTTCTTGCCATGAACCAGTTCCTGGCCCGCTTCCAGATTCAGGAATCCGCGTATTCCTCGCAGATCATGGCGGATAC
The DNA here is from genome assembly GCA_944391115.1 of uncultured Victivallales bacterium. GTDB lineage: Bacteria > Verrucomicrobiota > Lentisphaeria > Victivallales > UBA1829 > UBA11452. The sequence goes on from CALXSJ010000001.1 coordinate 105,622, forward strand.
GGGGAAGTCCGCCATTATCTATGAGGCGAAACTGATCGACGAGCAGGCGAACCTGCTTTTTGTCCAGCTTGAAAATCTTTTGAAGAACATCCGCATTCATGCGGGATGGGAAAAAGAGAAAGCCATGGAGCTGATCCGGGAGACGCCGCTGGTGGATCAGTATGTCCGCTGCAAGATCCGGGAGAGCGATCCCGATCGTTTCCTGCTGCTTCGTTCGTGGCCGGATCGTATTCCGCCTTTCACCTGGCAGTCCTGTCCGGAACTGATTGATTTCATGCTTGCCCGGAAAGACAGGCGCGAGAGCCGTTCTCTTGTGTATTCCCCGGGCAACGGATACGCTCCGGCCTCGCTGTGGCTGGTGCTCTGCTACAGGACGGATCAGGATGTTGCCGAAGGCGTTCTTTCCGCCGCGATGGTGCGCTTCCGTGATTCCTTTATTCCGCTGGCCCTGGCAAAAGACCCGGCGGACCGGCGGCGGTATCTGCTGTATGACGGAGAGAACATTCTCAGCAAATCGCCGGAATTGCTCGTGCAGCGGCATCCGATTGACTTGTATGAACTCTGCCTGCGGGTCGATCAGCATATTTCCGGGGAGGCGGGGACGCATCTGCTCGCCCAGAGAGACGGCTGTCTGCTCGGGACTGCCGCGGCGGGCATCCAGACGCCCATTTACGGCGCCAAGCAGCCGCGTCTGATCTGTTTCTTCAACTGCGAGGAGAATCTTCCCAATTTCTTTGCTTATATCGATTCCCGTTTCCGCCTGGCGTTTTTCATCGCGGTCGGGATGGCTTTTGCGGGGCTGCTTCTCCTGCTGCCGGTGATGCGGATTACCGCAAGAAGCATTGCGAATCCGATTGCGCGGGCGACGGGGTTCGCCAACGCGCTTGCCCGGAATGAATTTCCATCCGAACCGCTGAAAATGTCCGGCGCCATGGAGCTTGTGGTTCTCGGCAAGTCTCTGAATTTCATGCGCGACCGTCTCAGCAGCACGATTTCCAAGCTGAAGCGGAGTCATGAACGCGAATATGCGGCGCGGCGGGATGCCGAGGATGCCAATGCCTTGAAGTCGGAACTGCTTTCCCGGCTTTCCATCGAACTGCGGAATCCCCTGAATTCCATCAAAGGCTTTTCCGCCCTGATTCTCAAGGACATTGAAAAACGGAAAGCGGCCTATCCTTCGGAGCTCAAGCCGATTGCCGTCACCATTCACGAATGCGCGGAGAATCTCAACGACACCATCAGCGCTCTGATTGAACTGGCGAAGCTCGATCAGAACTCCCGTTCTCCGCATCTCGAAGAGGTCGATACGACAGCCCTGCTGAAAAATGTCATGGAGCAGAATGCCGCTCATGCGGCGCGGCGTTCCGTCAGTCTGGAAGGCCGTTACCTGCCGTCTACGCTTCCGGTGATTCTCACGGATCCGCAGATTCTGCATCATGCGCTCTGTCTTGCCGAGGCCAGTCTGATCCGTCTGCTTCCTCCCGGAGGCAAGGTTCTGATCTCATCCGGCGGAGACGGAGAGAAATTCCAGCTCTCCGTGGAGGATCTGCATCCGGCGGACGGGCATCCGCATCGATCCCTGGCCGCCGCATATCAGTATTACAAGAATGTCAATAAGGAAAATGTCTCTTCGGGAGAGATTTCCTCGATTCTGAACGTGCTGCTGATGGAGGAGAATGCGGAACTGCTTGGCGCGGAGCTGTCCGTTTCCGAGACGGAATCCGGCAACACCCGGATTGTTTTCTCCTTCCACCGGAGCGATCTTCTGAACGGCCTTTCCGCCGATTCACGCAGCCGCGGGCCGCTTTCGGATATCCGGACCGATTCCGTGCCGGAGCTTCCGCACGGGCATTCCGGCAGGCGCCGGAACTCCGCGGCACGTGTTCTGGTCGTCGATGAGAATGATTTGAACCGGCGCCTGATTTCCATGATTCTTTCGGATACGGATGTCCGTCTGGAGTTTGCGGCGTCCGCCGCCGAATGCATGGAGAGCCTGTCCCGGAAAAAGTTCGACATTCTGATCCTTGACCTGGATTCCGGCAATATGAAGGGCGAGGAAATTCTGGCGAAACTCCGGGAGGACAGGCATCATGAAACGACGGTCATCATTCTTTCGTCCTATCTGGAAGAGGAGCTTCGGAGCCGCTATCTTTCGCTTGGCGCGCGTTACTGCCTGCTGAAACCGATCAGCATAGACATCCTTCATGACGCGGTGCGGTGCGGTTAAGCCGGAAGCGGCATTCTCCGTCTGCATGGCATGGTATTTCCCGTATTTTCGCTTCATCCGTTTGGAGAAACGCGGAATCCGCAGTATATTACCGTTTCCCGAACAGATATGGAGTGAGTTATGAGTGCATCGAAAAAAGCCGTGGTCCTGCTCAGCGGGGGCCTGGATTCCGTCACCTGTCTCGCTGTGGCAAAGCAGGAGAATTTTGAACTTCACACGCTGTCCTTCGATTATGGGCAGCGTCATAAGATTGAACTGGAATGCGCGAAACGGAGCGCCGAGGCCGCCGGCGTGAAACATTTCCATCTGCTGAAGTTCGATCTGCGGATGTGGGGCGCTTCCGCCCTGACCTCCGATCAGCTGGATGTGCCGGACTACAATCCCGGTGCGACCTCCATTCCGGTCACCTATGTTCCCGCCCGGAACCTGATTTTTCTTTCCTTTGCCGCCGCATTGGCCGAAGGCCTCGGTGCAAGGGACATCTTCATCGGGGTCAATTCCCTGGATTATTCCGGCTATCCGGACTGCCGTCCGGCCTTCATCGACGCATTCCGGAACTGCGCGCGTCTCGGGACGAAGGCGGTTGACGAGGGCTGGGAATACAGCATTCATGCTCCGCTGCAGCATCTGCGCAAGACGGAGATCATCCGGCTCGGCCTTTCCCTCGGCGTCGATTATTCCCTGACGCACAGCTGCTACAATCCGGATTCCTCCGGCAGACCCTGCGGACGATGTGACAGTTGCGGACTGCGGCGCGATGCGTTCCGGGAACTCGGTCTGGAGGATCCCGCACTCGCCCGGTAATCGGACGGCCTCCGGCGGATTGGATTTGTTTTTCCGTTTTCCGGCTCTTGAAAGTTCCCGCCTGAAGCGGTACAGTTCGGCATGAGTGTTCCGGTCCGTGTTTCACGCCTCCGGAACCGGGATGTTTTTTCAGAGGAAGACAGATATCTAACGATTGGTTTAACATTGTCAGGAGATTCAGAATGGACAGCAATGCAGAATCCGAATTTGCCGTTCTAAAAATCGGCGGCAGGGAGATCCGTCTTCCCGTCGTGGTCGGAACGGAAGGGGAAAAGGCTTTCGACATCGGCGCGCTCCGGAAGGAGACCGGATATGTGTCTCTGGACCGGAGTCTTACCAATACCGCCGTCTGTTACAGCAGGATCACCTTCATCGACGGGGAAAAGGGGATTCTGCGCTACCGCGGCATTCCGATCGAGGAACTGGTCAAGACGGAGGCGTTCGTGAAGGTCGCTTATCTGCTGGTGCACGGGACGCTCCCGGATGAGGAGCAGAGCAGGCTTTTCTCCCGTCTCCTGAACAAGAATTCCCTGCTTCACGAGGACATGCGCCATTTCTTCGACCATTTTCCGCGCGGCGCCCATCCGATGCACATTCTTTCCACCATGATCAACGCGCTCGCCGCCTTCTATCCGAATGTGGATCTGCTCTCCATGGAGGAGGATATTGAGCTGTCCACCGCCCGGCTCATTTCCATGGTCCGCACCATGGCGGCGATGGCCTACAAGAAAAGCATCGGCGAACCGGTGGTCTATCCGCGGCACGATCTTTCCTACTGTGCGAATTTCCTGAACATGATGTTCGACTCTCCGGTCGCTCCCTACACGATCTCTCCGGAGGCCGTCCGGATTCTGAACATCCTTCTGATTCTCCACGCCGACCACGAGCAGAACTGCTCGACGACCACCGTCCGCACGATCGGCAGCGCGCAGGTCAATCTCTACGCCACGATTTCCGCCGGCATTTCGGCGCTTTCCGGACCGCTGCACGGCGGTGCGAATCAGGAGGTTGTGGAGATGCTCCGCCATATCCGGGAGATCGGGGATGTGAAGAAATACATCGATCAGGTCAAGGACAAAAAGAACACCCGGCGCCTGATGGGGTTCGGCCACAGAGTCTACAAGACTTTCGACCCGCGCGCGAAGATCATCAAGAAGGAATGCCATGACTTTCTGGAGAAAATGCACGTCAGCGATCCGCTTCTGGACACCGCGCTCGAAGTCGAGGACGCCGCGCTTCATGACGAATATTTCATTTCCCGCCATCTTTATCCGAACGTGGACTTCTATTCCGGGATTGTCTACCGCGCCCTCGGAATTCCGGAGAATATGTTTACCGTCATGTTCGCCCTGGCGCGCCTCCCCGGCTGGATCGCCCACTGGAAGGAGATGATCGGAGCCGATACGAAGATCGTGCGCCCGCGCCAGATATATGTCGGCAAGCGTCTCGGGGAAAAATGAAGATCCGCACGGGCGTTTCGGAATGCCGGCGGCCTTGCGGCGCTATCCGGCGGCGAACCGGAAACTGTTGGAAACAGGAAAATTTTTCAGAACTTTTCTTGAAAAAACATGTCGGAAGATTATCGTAGCTTCAACCAACAACATGAAAAAAGGAGACCCGTGTAATGAAAAGACTCTTGCAGGCAACCCTTTGTTCCGCCGGACTTTTCGTGCTTCCCCTGTTTTCGGAACTTCATGCGCAGACTCCTGCCGCACAGACCGCGAAACAGGAATCCGGAAAAGTCTGGATGACCGATTTCGCCGCCGCGCAGAAGCTGGCCGGAAAAACGAAAAAACCGATGCTGGTGGATTTCACCGGTTCCGACTGGTGTCCGTGGTGTGTCCGTCTGGACAAGGAGGTTTTCGCACAGAAGGCGTTTCAGGATTTTGCCGCCGCGAATCTGATTCTTGTGAAGATTGATTTTCCGAGAAATGTCAAGCAGAGCAACACGGAAAAACAGCAGAACCGTGCGCTTGCGGCCAAATACAAGGTGAGCGGTTTCCCGACCGTCCTTCTGATGGACGGTTCCGGAAAGGTTATCGGAAAAACCGGTTACCGCCCCGGCGGTGCGGAAGCTTATGTGACGCATTTGAAGAGTCTTCTGAAATAATCGCCAGCTGCGGACAGCCGGAAGAGCCATGTGCCCTTCCGGCTTTTTTTTGCTGACTGCGTCCTTGCGGGAAGTCTGCCGCGCTCTCCTGTCCGAGGGCATGTTCCACCCCTTGAGTCCAGACTGTTTCCCGGCATTCTTTCCGGCGGCGGAATCCTTCCGCTGCGAAAAAAAGGCAAATCCCCCCTTCGCGCTATTGCCATCCTTGCATTCCGGATGTATATTGTCCTGTTGAAAGGGAGTGCGCAGGAGATTTTTATGCCGAAACAGGGAATCACCTATAAAGGGAAACCGATCGGGGCGTCGAAAGGCGGCTCGAAAAAAAAGACTGACGAGGCATCCGGGAGCCGTAAATGGCTCTGGATTCCGGCAGTCATTCTGATTGTCTGCGCGGTCGGCCTCGGAATTGTCTGGTTCATGCGCAATCATGGCGGGATGCTGCCTGCCGCCGGCGGAGTTTCCGACGCGGTCCGCCGTCTGACGGGCACTTTTGAGGGGGAAAATGATGCCGCCTCTCCGGGACGCGCGCTGCCCAGCAGCATTCCGGCGGATCAGGACGGCCGCTCCGGGATTGCAATCAAGGCGCTGGCGGATGGAGAGCGCCTCTTTTCCATGAAGCGTTATTCCGCGGCGCGTGACAAGGCGCGGATTGCAATCGGGAAGTTCAAATATCCTGATCCGGACTGGCAGAGAAGCGTTGATCTTCTCAACAAGGCCAGCACGGAGATCCTTTCGGGCAACGGCAATTCGCCGGAAACTTTTCTGTATTCGGTGCGCAGCGGCGACACCTTCACGAAGATCGGCAGAAAATTCGGCACGACTGCCGACGCCGTTCGGCGGATCAACAAGATTTCCCTTGCGAGGAGCGATCTGAAAATCGGTCAGGAGCTTACCATTTACAGCGGGAAATGGCGCATCAAGGTCAGCAATGCCCGCAAGAAGCTTTATCTGTATGACGGAGCGAATCTGTTCAAAGTCTATCCGATCGGCGTTGCCATGGAATTCAATTCCCCGCAGGGGCTTTACACGCTGGAATCCAAACAGGAAAACCCGGTCTGGCAATACAAAGGAAACAGTTACCGCCCGGGCGATCCCCTGAACATTCTCGGAACACGGTCCCTCGGCTGCACGGACGCGGCGGAATACAAGGTCAAGCCGCCGTTCCTGATTCACGGCACCAACCGGGCGGAGAATGTGGGACGGACAATTGCCGGCCCCGGCTTTGTCAGTATGAAAAATGAGGATATCAACGAGTTGTTTTCGATCGTCCCCGACGGGATTGAGGTCGAAGTAATCAGATAACGGCCCATGCGGGATGGGCGCTCAAAGAACAACACCGGAGAAAAAAGCAATGGCTGAAATTGTGCTTGAGTTTGAAAAACCGATTGCCGAACTGGAGGCGAAACTTGCCGAGTGGGAGTCCCTCAGTTCTTCCAGCAACATGAGGGTGGATGATGAATTGAATGCCCTGAAGCGGAAAATTGAGGAGACGAAGAAGAATATTTACGATTCTCTGACCCCCTGGCAGCGCGTTCAGCTCGCCCGCCATCCGAACCGCCCCTACACGCTGGATTACATCGACCGTATTTTTACCGATTTCCTGGAATTCCACGGCGACCGCCGCTTTGCGGATGATCCCGCGATCGTCGGCGGGTTTGCCAAGCTTGACGGCCGCCCCGTGATGGTGATCGGAACCCAGAAGGGAAGAAATACCAAGGAGAACGTCTTCCGCAATTTCGGCTGTCCGCATCCAGAGGGATACCGGAAGGCCCTCCGTCTTATGAAAATGGCGGATCTCGCCGGGGTTCCGGTGATTACATTCATTGATACGCCAGGAGCCTTTCCCGGCGTCGCTTCGGAGGAGCGGCACATCGGCGAGGCGATTGCGGTCAACCTGCGCGACATGTTTGCGCTGACGGTTCCGGTGGTCGCGGTCGTGATCGGGGAAGGCGGCAGCGGCGGCGCGCTCGGAATCGGCGTCGGGAACACCGTGCTCATTATGGAGAACGCCTACTATTCCGTCATCACGCCCGAAGGCTGTGCGGCAATTCTCTGGAAGGACCGCGCCTACTCGGAAAAGGCCGCGGAAGCGCTTCATCTGACCGCGGGCGATCTGGTGAAGCTCGGTCTGGTGGACGGCATCGTGAAGGAGCCGCTCGGCGGCGCGCACAAGGATTTCGATGCGGCGGCGGCGCTCCTGAAGAAGTCCGTTGTCTCCGCGCTTGGCGGATTGGAAAAGATGTCCGGCGAGGAGCTCAAGGAAGCGCGTTACGAGCGCTTCCGCGACATCGCGTTTTATCATGATCCCGCGGCTGCGAAATAAGAAGCGGCGGTTGGAATCATGGAACATTTCAAAGTCCGCCCCGCCGAACCGGGAGATGTGGAAAACATCTGGAAACTGCTGGCCGGATACGCGCACGAGCGTCTGCTTCTCGCCCGCCCGCAGGAAGATATTCTCGAGAAACTCAAAAACTTCCGGGTCGGCGAACTCGCCGGAGAGTTTGTCTGCTGTCTTGCGCTGCGGAACTTCGGCGACGGACTGTATGAGGTGCGCTCCCTTGCCGTCCGCCGCGAATTCAACAACCGGGGCATCGGATCGGAGCTCGTGCAGGGCGCAATCGACCATTTGAAGGCCCAGGGAGGAAAGTGCCGCGTTTTCGCGCTCACCTACCGGGCGCATTTTTTTCACCGTCTCGGGTTCAGGACCGTGGAAAAGGAACTGTTTCCGCAGAAAATCTGGAGTGACTGCTCAAAATGTCCGAAGAAAGACCATTGCGACGAGACGGCGGTGCTGCTGGAACTGAACTGATTCATCTTACCGCGCATCATGACGATCCGGAGGAGGCCGCGCAGATCCGCGACTCCTTCAAGGCCGTGCGCAGTGAGAAGGTCGATCTCTTTGTCTACGGGACGATGATGAATGACCATCATGTCCGGCTCCTGTTCAACCGGAAGGTCGAGAGCGAGCCTGCCGTTCTGCACAACTACATGCGCGTGGTCCCGCCGGGAGCTTTCTTTTTCATCGTGAAACAGCACGGGGCAGTGACGCAGGGACGGCTTCTCAAGGACCTGACGCGAGAGGAGCTTGCACGCATCGACGCATTCGAGGACGAGGGCAATCTCTATTACCGCAAGGTGGTGGTGGTCCGCACGCAGGAGAACCGTCGGCGGCGCTGTATGACCTATGTCGGCAACATTTCCGCGCTTCAGAAATCCTTCGGAAAAGAGATTCTGTTCGAGGATCGCTACAGCCTCTATCTGGAACGCAAAATCGACCAGATTCTGGAGAAGATCGAACCGGACCGTCATGAAATCACGCGCCGCGCGCTGCGCGAGCTCATGGGTTCTGCGGTGGACAGCCTGATCGAATCGCATTTCGACGGCAACTACATCTGCAACTACATCATGATTCAGGCGTTCAATGACGCGCGGCCTCCGCTTCTGGCAAATGTCATGGCGATTGAGGAACTGCGCCCCTATGCGGACAATTACATCCGTTTCGCGTGCAAGCATATTATTTTCAACCAGCTTGTCGAAATGATCCGCCATCATTTCCCGGACGCCGTGCGTCTTTCCAAGAAATATTTCCGGCACGGGGTTGCGATTCTGCTGGCGTTTCTCTATTACAACGGCCGCTATGAGCGCATCCGCAGAATGATGAAGGAGAAGTCGCTCGACCGCATCGTGCCGGGACGGCTCTACCGCGACTATGCCGTGCTCTGCATCAATCTTGTCGAGGAGATTTACAACCGCGGCGAGATGGAGGAACTCTGCAATTACGTGGACCACAACTGGTACTCCACGCCGACGCCGCTGGGGGCGGAACTGGAGTTCAGCCATCTCGGGGCGCGGGCGGTCGTCGCCGAGCCGGGCGAAGACCCTTATTTCGACGGATTCTACTGGTTCAACGATTTCGACCTCCAGAGACGGACGTGGCGCATGGGGGGGCATGTGGACTCCCACCGGACGGTCATCGCGGGCAATGAGCGCCACCGGGGCTTTCTGGAATACGCCTTCGGACGTTTCAACATCGTCGGCGATCTCTCGCGTCCCCTTTTCGACTGTCCATGGGCGATGTCCAAGCTGATTAACGAGGCGGTGCGTTTTCTGGACATTCCTCCGCACAGCCTGCATATTTCCATGGAGCTTTCCGGAGAGAAGCACTCCCGCATCTCCGCCGTTCCGCACAAGCCGAGCGATCTGGTCTGCCTGATGATGCTCGGCGGCGACCTGCGGCGCGACGACGAGGGGAAACTGCGCGAGTGGCGCATTTTCAACAAGGAGCTCGACACCAACATGCGCGATTCGCTGAACTTTTCCGACCGCAAATACCATTACAGCCGGCCCGACCAGAGCGAGGACGAGGCCTCCGATGTGATGGAATACAAGTTCCTGCGGTTACGTCAGGAGGAGACCGACTACTCCAACATCATCATTGCGCTAAAGGGCTATCAGTTCGGCACTCACGCGAGACCGGTCTCCATTCCGAAGCAGGGGCAGAAAGAGCTTCCCGAGCAGATTTTCCTGCGCGAATGGGCGGCCTCCCCGCAGGCGCTTTCGATTCCGGAAATCCAGTCGTTTGTCGATACCGTCGAGCGCGGGCTCTGCGAGGAGCACAATGTGACGAGCGTCAACAAGCGCGGGCAGACCTATCTGGAAAACATCTATTTCACGCTGCTGGAAAGGAATGCGTATGTCGCAAAAAATTCCAGATGAAACGCCTTTTGACAATCGTCCGGTCGGCGTGTTCGACTCCGGAATCGGAGGATTGACCGTTGTGCGCGCGCTGCGCGAAGCTCTTCCGAACGAGGACATCTGCTATCTCGGGGACACCGCGCGCGTTCCCTACGGCAACAAATCCGTCGACTCGATCATCCGTTTCGCGAAGCAGGATGCGGCGTTTCTCGCGGGCAAGGGCGTCAAGGCGCTGATCGTCGCCTGCAACACCGCTTCCTCCGTCGCGATGGAGCCGCTGCGCGGGTATTTCCCGGAGCTTCCGGTCATGGGAGTCATCGAAGCGGGGATTGATGCCGTTCTGCGCACGGATGCCAGGCGCATCACTGTGATTGGAACGCGCGCGACGATCAACAGCGACGCCTACCGGCGCGGGCTGCATGCGCGCAGCCGTTCGCTCCTGATCGAGAGCATTCCCTGCCCGTTGTTCGTGCCGTTTGCCGAAGAGGGCGTGTGCGAAGGGCGTCTGGCAGAGGAGGTGTTCGATCTCTATCTCGCGCGGCAGCGGAGCGCGCCGCCTGACGTGCTGCTGCTCGGATGCACCCATTATCCGCTGTTCCGGAGCGCGCTGGACGAATATTTCGGCGGAACGGTGCGGATCATCGACAGTGCGGAGGCATGCGCGGAGTCCGCGCGGGCCTTTCTGGCGGCCCGCGGGCTTTCCGCGAATCCCGCGAAAACAGGCGATGTGCGCTATTATTTTACGGACCTGCCGACCGATTTCAACGGCGGACTGTGGCGTTTTCTTTCCGGTGCGCCGTCTTATCTGGAAAAGGCGGTTCTGGAATAGGGGAAAAGAAACGGCGCTCCGCGGGGCGCCCGCTGAATGATACAGAAAAACATAATTTTATTCTGGAGAAAAACGATGAGCGAAAAACGGGAGCACTGGTCGGGAAACTGGGGATTCCTGATGGCCCTGGCCGGATCGGCGATCGGCCTGGGGAACATCTGGAAGTTTCCTTATGTGACGGGAAAATACGGAGGCGGGGCGTTCGTCCTTGTTTATCTCTGCTGCATCATGGTGATCGGGCTTCCGATCCTGATCGGGGAGCTGACGATCGGACGCGCGACCGGGCAGAATCCCATCGGAGCATTCGCGGCCCTCTGCCCGAAGCGTTCGAAACTGGCCGATTTTCTCGGCGGGCTCGTGCTGCTTTCCGGGATTGCGCTCATCACCTTCTCCCAGATCGGATACGGGATTCTGGTGATGATTCTCGGCGCGGTCATTCTTTACGGCGGCTGGAAGGCGATCGGCCTGATCAGCGGCGTCATCACGCCGTTCCTGATTCTCGGTTACTACGGCGTGGTCGGCGGCTGGACGCTGATTTACGCGGTCAGGGCGGTCACCGGCAATCTCGCCTTCAAGACTGCCGCCGAGGCGCAGGCGGCGTTTCTTCCGATTCAGGAGGCCGCGCCGGGCACATGGTGGTATGTGATCGGCGGACAGCTTGCGTTCATGACGCTGTGCGGCATCATTCTCTGGTTCGGCGTCAAGAAGGGCATCGAGCGTTGCTCCAAGGTGCTGATGCCTTCGCTTTTCGTGCTTCTGATCGTGCTGATCCTGCGGAGCATTTCGCTGCCGGGCGCGAGCGCGGGGCTCAAATTCTTCCTTTCCCCCGACTTTTCCAAACTTTCCGCAGAGGCGGTTCTGGTCGCGCTCGGGCAGGCATTTTACACGCTGAGTCTCGGCATGGGGATTTCCATTGTCTACGGCAGTTACGTCAAGAAGGGGACCAATCTGCCCAAGAGCGTTCTCCAGCTGATCGGTCTTGACACGATGGTGGCGATGATGGCGGGTCTGGCGATTTTTCCCGCCGTGTTCGCGATGGGATTCGAACCCGCCGCCGGCGAGGGGCTTGTCTTCCAGATTCTGCCGACCGCGTTCAATATGATTCCCGGCGGGCTGGGTTCGGTCTGGAGCACCGTATTTTTCATCGCGGTTTCCATTGCCGCGCTGACGAGCGGAATCAGCCTGATGGAGGTGATTGTTTCCGTCCTGATCGACTACTTCGGCATGAAGCGTCCCGTCGCGGTGCTGCTTTCCTGGAGTTCGGTTTCCGTTCTCGGCGTGCTCTGCTCGATCAGCATGAGCTCCTGGGAGAACATCCCCTGGATGGAAAAGACCCTGACCACGCTGTTCGGCGCGCCGCCGGAAAGCCTTTTCCTCACGCTTGACAATCTGACCGCGAACTGGTTCCTGCCCGCCGCGGGAATGGCGATTTCCATCTTCCTCGGATGGGTCTGGGGCGTGCGCAATGCGATGAATGAAATCCGCCAGGGCGCCGGGCGCGAACTGGATACGAACTTTTTCATTCTGCTTTCGGGCATGCGCGGCGAATCGGGGTATGGCGATTCCTACAAGCATATCTTCACGCCTGCCTCGATCTGGGGATTCTTCATCCGCTTCATCACGCCGATCAGCGTCATGTTCGTATTTCTGAACATGACGGGAGCCATCAAATTCAACTGAAACGCGTTTTCTCCGCCGGGAGCGCCGCTCCCGGCATCGATGCGCGCCCTGAAAAAAATTGAAAAAATCCTCTTTTTCTTCTGAAAAAAACCTTTTTTTGAAACAATCCTGTGATAGATTAAAAGGCCATTGGAAATAATCAGGAAAACATATGGCTGAAATTCTCAGAATCGAAAACATCAGTAAAAGCTTCGGCTCCCAGAAAGTCCTCGATCAAGTCTCCCTTTCCATCAGCGCGGGGGAGATTTTTTCCATTCTCGGACCGAGCGGCTGCGGCAAAAGCACCCTGCTGCGGATCTGCGGCGGCTTCGAGGAACCCGATGAGGGGCGCATCATTCTGGACGGCGAGGACATTACCCGTATGCCGCCGCACAAGCGCGGCATCCATACCGTCTTCCAGAACTATGCGCTTTTTCCGAACATGACCGTATGGGAGAACATTGCTTTCCCGCTCCGCATTGCGAAGGCGGAGAAGAGTCATATCCGCCGGGAAGTGGAACGCTATCTGGAGCTCATTCAGATGTCCGAGCACGCGGGCAAGAAGCCGCGCGAGCTCAGCGGCGGGCAGAAGCAGCGTGTCGCCATCGCCCGCGCCCTGGTGAACCGTCCGAAAGTCCTGCTGCTGGACGAGCCGCTTGCCGCGCTGGATCTGAAGCTGCGCCAGCGGATGCTGGTCGAGCTGGATTCAATCCATGAGGATGTCGGCATTACATTCGTCTATGTGACGCATGACCAGCAGGAGGCGATGAGCATCAGCAATCATATTGCCGTTCTGCATCAGGGAATCGTTGAACAGGAGGGCACGCCGACCGAGGTTTACGAGGCCCCGAAAAACAGTTTCGTGGCGGCCTTCATCGGAGATACCAACTTTTTTGAAGGCACGATCCGCGATGTCCACGGGGATTACTGCATACTGAAAATTGACGGATTTCCCTCTCTGGAAGTGTTCAATGACAAAAAGATGCCTGAAGGAGAGCGCGCACATTTGAGCATCCGTCCTGAAAAGTTTTCTGTTTCGCTGGAGAAGCCGGAGAATCTTCCTGCGCGGACCAATCTCTTTCAGGGACGGGTCGAGGACGTGATTTATCTCGGTGCTCAGACACGGCTCTGGATCCGGGTCGGAGAGCGCCTCGTCTCGGTCGTGAAGCAGCATGCGTCGTTCGCGCTGGAGCGCAAGATCCGCTACCGGGACGATGTCTGGCTCACCTGGCACGCGGACAACGCCTACATGCTGGAGGACTACCGTCCTTCGGATGAATCGCTCGTCATGCATCCGGACATCGGAAAATGAAAAACTCCACCGGAAAAAAGCTGAATGAACTCTGCCTGACCGCGCCGTCGATGATCTGGCTGATCCTCTGGTTCGTCATTCCGACTGTTCTCGTGTTCCTGATGGCATTCAAGCCTGTGGATCCCTGGGGCGGCATCGGATCCGGATGGACGCTGCAGACTCTCCGCGACCTCTCGAATCCCAATTATCCGGAGATCGTCGTCCGGACGCTTCTGCTCGGCGTCGGTTCGACCGCAATATCCATCCTGATCGCGCTTCCGCTCGGGTATTATCTGGCGCGGGTCTCGAAGAAACTGCGCGATCTGCTTCTGCTGCTTATCATCATTCCCTTCTGGACCAACTTCCTGATCCGCATTTTCGCCTGGAAGGTGCTTCTTCACGCCGAAGGGCCTCTGGCGCACTTTCTCACATTCATCGGGCTTCTGAAGCCGGATGCCACGCTTCTTTACAATCCGTGGGCAGTGCTTGCCGTGATGGTGTACTCCTATCTGCCGTTCGCGATCCTTCCCGTTTACGCGTCTGCGGAGAAGTTCGATTTTTCGCTGATCGACGCGGCGCAGGATCTCGGCGCGACCCGGCTTCAGGCTTTTTTCCGCGTGTTTCTTCCGGGGATCAGCCGCGGCATCTGGACCGCCGTGATCGTCGTGCTGATCCCGGCCCTCGGCGCCTATCTGATTCCGGATCTCGTCGGGGGGACGGCAAGTGAACTCATCGGCGACAAGATTGCGCAGCGGACATTCATCGACCGCAATCTGCCGCATGCGAGCGCTCTTTCCGCGCTTCTGATGTTCGTGGTCATGATTCCGATTTTCTTCGTCGTCTTTTTCACCGGTTCCCGGAAATCCATCACGGGGACGCGCCATTCCCGGGGAGTGAAGCAGAAATGAAGGATCATTACCTGACAAAGCGCAGTTTCTTCCCGAAATTCGTCACGTGGGCGACGATTGTTTTCTTTTATATCCCGCTTCTGGTGGTCGCGGTCAACTCCTTCAACCGGAGCAAGGGCGGCGGCGTCTGGAAGGGATTCACGTTTCAGTGGTACCGGCAGCTCTTTTCCGATTCGCGGATCTGGGAGGCGCTGCGCAACACGCTTGTCATCGCCTCGATCGCGACTGTTGCGGCGACCGTGCTCGGAACGCTCTGCGCCTTCGCGCTGCACCGCTACCGCAACCGCCTCCAGAAGACCCACTACATGCTGGTCTATCTGCCGCTGATCGTGCCGGACATTCTGCGCGGAATCAGCATGCTTCTGCTGTTTGTGCTGCTGTTCGCCTGGGTCAATCCCTTGCTGCGCCAGACGCTCGGCATCCGGATGAACCTCGGGATCACGACGATCATCATTGCGCACATTACCTTCTGCCTGAGCTATGTGGCGATGGTTGTGCTCGGGCGTCTTCAGGATTTCGATTTCTCGCTTTACGAGGCGGCGCTCGACCTCGGCGCCAACAAGTTCCAGGCCTTTCTCAAGGTCGTGGTGCCGGCGATCATGCCCGGCATCCTCGCGGGCGCGCTGCTTTCGTTCACGCTTTCTCTGGACGATTATGTCATCACGTTTTTTGTTGCGGGAAAGGGGTCCCTGACACTTCCCATTTACATTTACGGATCGATGAAGCACGGCAATCCGGCGGTCATCAACGCGCTTTCCGTGATTCTGCTGATCGTCACGTTCCTTACGGTGTATGTCGTGCAGAAACTTCTGGAGGATAAGAAATGAGGAAAGTTTTCCTGTTTGCGCTGTTCTGTCTGGCCGGTCTTCTCGCTTCCTGCGGAGGCAGGAATGTGCTGTACATCTACAACTGGGGCGATTATATTTCGCCCGAGGTCGTAAAAAAGTTCGAGAAGGAGTTCAACTGCCGCGTCGCTCTGGATTTCTTCGATTCGAACGAGTCGATGTATGCCAAGCTCAAGGCCGGGGGAGGGGGGTATGATCTGATCGTGCCGTCCACTTATATGACGGACATGATGCACGATCAGAAGATGCTGCGCGAGCTGGATAAAAGCCGTCTTCCAAATCTGAAATACATTGATCCGGACTATCTGGCGAAAGTGCGCGATTCGGAGATGAAATACTCCGTGCCGTATCTGGTCAGTTTCACAGGGATCGGCTACAACAAAAAGAAGGTACGGAATTTCGAGCCATCCTGGCGCATGTTCGAGCGGGAGGACATCAGGGGCCGCTGCGTGCTCCTGAATGATCCGCGTCAGGCGATCGGCGCCGCGCTGATTACGCTCGGATTCGATCCGAACACCCGGAACCCGGAGGAGATTTCCAGGGCGGCGGACCTGGTGATCCAGTGGCGGAAGAATATTGCCAAGTTCGATGTGGACGAAGCGAAGCGGAGTCTGATCTCCGGCGAGTTCTGGCTGATTCAGACTTACAGCGGGGATATGCTGCAGGCGCTGGACGAAAACGAGGACATCGAGTTCGTTTTTCCGAAGGAGGGATATATTTTCACGGCGGATACCTTCGTGATTCCCTCCGACGCGTCCAATGTCGATCTGGCGTATGCCTTCATCAACTTCATGCACCGTCCGGAAATCGCGGCGGAGAATATGAAATTCGTGAAATACCGCTGTCCGAACACGGAAGCGCTCAAGCTTCTTCCGGAAGATCTGAAGAACAGATCCAGCATCAGTCCTTCGAAAGCGCAGTGGAACGCCGCGCGCCCGACCCTCGATCTCGGCGCCGATACACGGCTCTACAATGCGGCGTGGGACAGAATCAAAAGCGGCGGAAACTGAATCCGGCGTCCGGCGCGGCGGCAATTTCCCGCCGATACGGCGGACTGCGGAAAAATATGGAGGATTTCCAGGACGGTATGAGGTCCCGGAAATCCTCCGCAGTATTTTCAGACTGTTCAGTCAAGACAGCCGGAGGCTGTCGTGAAGACGGAGCCCGCCGCCTTCAGTTTTTCAATCAGCAGATCCAGCTGTTCCACGGCATAAGGCCCGCAGTTCTTCACGATGAAGGGATCCGGCAGGACCGCGCCTTCGCCGGAGTGGATCAGGCCTTCCGGCATGGGCCAGAATTCCCACGGATGCATGTAGAAGCAGAGGAAGGGATCCACCTTTTTCTGTTCGCAGAACTTCACATAGCCGTTGATGTGCTCCATGACCGCGTCGGCGGACTCGGTGCGCCAGAGCGGCCACTGGTCCATGTCGCGACCGTACTGATCCTTGGATTCCATGGAGAGGTCCGCGAAGTTCGGCAGTTCAATGATTTTCATGTCGCCTTCCTTCGTCCAGTCGTCCTTCGATGGATGGTAGGGCGTAAGGCGTTCGCGGTAGAAATACATCGGATAGGTGGCGTCGGACTTGTAGCCGAGGCGTTCCAGCGCGTTGACGACGGTCGTGGACCCCCAGAGACGCGGGCAGCGCCATGCGGTCGGATGCACGCCAGCGACTTCCTCCACCCATTTCGTGGCAAGCTCGATGCGGTGCTCGACCTCTTCGGGAAGCAGCGGCATCATGCCGGGGATTTCAAAGAGCGGATCGCCGATCGTTTCATGGAACAGCGTATGGCAGCCGATTTCGTGTCCGGCGTCGCGCACCATGTGAACGATTTCCGGATTCTTTTTGGCCGCATCGCCGGTAAAGAAGAACGTTGCCTTGATGTCATGTTTTCTGAGCAGATCGAGAATCAGCGGCGTTCCGTGCTTGAAACCTTCATAGAACGAGGTCCAGCTTCCGATGTCGGTTTCCATGTCGAAACCGAAGACTGTTTTGATTTTGTTCATTTTATGATCTCCTTGGAATTGATGTTATACTCTTTTTCCAGCAGTTCGGCGAGATTTTCCTTCGGTCCCTTGAAAATGAAGGTGTCGGAAACAACCGTGGAATGGTCGAATCTGCCGTCTTTTTCAATCATCGGACCGATGGTTTCCAGTTCAAAGAAATTCAGGCTTGCGCCGTTGAAAATGCTGAAGAGATCCTCGGTCGAGAACGGACCGTTCTTCTGTTCGTTGTCGGCGATGTTGATGTACTTTCCCGCACATGGTTTTGTCTTCCGGATGATGAGGATTTCCCGGGCCGGATCATATGCGCCGATCAGCTCCGGGCGGCATTCCCGGCGGATTCCGATCTGAAGCCGGTCCGGGCCGCCGAGACGGAAAATGAACAGATTTCCGGAAAATGAAATGCGGGAAAGGGGATCGCCGTAGAAATCGTCGTTGATGACTTTTGAAACGTCGTCGTAGTCGAATTTTCCGAATGCGACGATTCCTTCCGCTCCGGGAAACTGCTCAAGCGTCCAGGCGTTCAGGAGAACATCCTTTACCGGATAATCGTTCCGCGCGGCAAAGGTGTCTGTCGTGGTGTAGGAGACCCCTTTCACAAGACAGCTCCGCGCGAGCGCGGAAATGTCGTTTGCGCGGACTTCGCGGCGGTATTCGAGCTCGACATTGATTCCCTTTGCATTGATGAGCGCGATGTTTTTGACCATGACGGCATCCGTTCCGGAAAGCATGGTCAGTTCGGGGCAGACCTTGTTGATGCCGTCCTGCACCGTCCACTCCCCGTGCGGATAATTGAATGCGTATGCGCCGCCCTCGGGAGCGGGCCACAGGGAATTCCCTCCGATATTGTTGAAGTCGTCGGAGGGGTTCGCCGCCATTGCGAAATCCAGTTTGTGGATCAGCGTGTCCCCGATCGAGCAGAAGATGCGCCCCTGCAGACCCGGCGAAAGATATACGGTGCCGTCGGCGCTCCTGAGGCCTTTGACGTTCACATCCACTTTTCTGATTTTTTCCGTAAGCATGGTATTTCTCCCTTTTTTGCGTCCGTCATGGGTGAATATATGCCGGGGCAAGAATCGAATCAAGCTGTTTTTTCCGAAAAAAAACGAATGATTTTCATCTGCTCCATGGAATATAGCGGGAGCGCTATACCGCTATATTTTCCATGTCTGATGGAACAAGATGACAGAATGAAAAGGAAAAACGGGCCGGCCGATCTGTCCGGACGTGTTTCCGCGCGCGGCAAGAAGGCGGCGTACGTGGCAGAAAAATCACCGCTTTTCCGCAACGGCGGAAAGAAGCGCGTAGCAGGTCTGCATGCAAGGCACTTTGAGGCGATGCTTTTCGGCAAGACGGCAGACATTTCCGAGAATTGCCTCGACCTCCATGCGCCTCCCCGCTTCAAAATCGACCAGCATGCTGGTTTTGTAAGGCGGGAAATTGCGGGTGAACTCCACATTCCGCTCGACCAGTGATTCCGGAAGATCGACTCCTTCCGCGGCGGCGACAAGCCGGACCTCCTCCATCAGCGCCCGGGTCAGGGCCTCCAGCGGCCCGCGGTCCGTCATCCGGCTGGTGTCCAGTCCGCCGCCGAGAACCGAGACCGGATTGTAGGGCAGGTTCCAGAGCAGTTTGCTCCAGCGGAACCAGGCGATATTCTCCACAAACGCGGCCTGGACGCCGATGGTTTCGGAAAAGAGCGCTTCGAGACGGCGCCCCGCCGCGGATTCTCCACCCCCGAAGCGGCCGAATTTCAGCTCGGACGCACCTTTCTGCTGCACTGTTCCCGGTTTCAGGCGGGTTGCTCCGATATAGGCAATTGAACTCAGAATCTCATGATCCGGAAACGCCGCCGCAAGTTTGTCCTCGATCCCGATCCCGTTCTGGATCAGCACCAGAACGGCGGCCGGATTTTTCATCGCGCCGCGAAGCATGGACGCCTCGTCGGTTTCAGGGAAAAACTTTGCGGTCAGGAACACGTAATCCGCCAGATCCGGATATTCCTCGGCGGAACGGTAGACGCCATGGGGCTGAAAATGAAAATCGCCTGCCGCGCTGAGGATTTCAAATCCGTTTGCACGGACCGCTTCATAATCGGAGCGAACGACGACTGAAACTTCCGCTCCCGCCTGGGCGAGGCGGCCTGTGAAATATGCGCCGACCGCTCCGGCGCCGACCGTCAGAATCTTCACGTTTTCCATTCTTTTCCCTTCCGTCTTCTTTCCTTCCGTTACAATATCATGATCCGGCGATTTTGCAATGGAAAACAAATGCGGGAAACGGTTTTTGCGCATGACATGGATTCCCGGAATTCCCCGCCTTCCTCCGCAATTCCCCGGACGGAACGCCAAACGGCATCTTTCATGACTGTGCATTGGAAACGGAGAAAAGTCAGAGGATTTGCCTGTTTTCCTCTTGTATTTGAGACTCTTCCATGGTACAATTACGCAAATTTTTGCAACCGGCGGAAACAAATTAAGGTGAAATTATGGCAGGCAGACTCAAATTCGGGCGTTATGACTATGCGGCTTTTCTCTGTTTCATATCTTATGCAATGTGTTCCATCATCATTCCCGTCTCGCTGGTTCCGATCGCCGGTGATCTGCGGTTTCCGCTGACGGAAGGGGGAATGGGGCTGGGCGGCATTCTGCAGGTCGGGCGCGCCGTTCCGATGGTGATCGCGCTGATCTTATGCGGTTTCTTTTCCGGAAGCTGGGGCAAATGCAAATCGCTGGGTTTTGCCATGCTCTGCATGGCGCTCGGCATTCTGCTGGCCGCGTTTTCGCCGGTCTACGGGATCCTGTTTCTGGCTCTGATGATTGCGGGGTTCGGAGAAGGCATCATTGAAGGGCTTGCGACTCCCTTCGTTCAGGATCTGCACGAGGACGAGCCGGGGCGTTACATCAATTTCACCCATTCCTTCTGGTCCGTGGGAGTGGTTTCCGTCGTGCTGATTGCGGGCGCCCTTCTTGCAAACGGTGTGAACTGGCGCTTTCTCGTGGGCGCCTGCGGAATTCTCGGGCTGCTTCCGGCCCTTCTGCTTCTGTTCCCGAGCCGGAAACATCCTTACCCGGAGTGCGGCGAAATCAAAAGCTGGGCGGCTGTCTGCGGGGACTTCTGGAAAATTGTCCGGATTCCGCGTTTCTGGCTGTTTTTTGCGGCGATGTTCTTTGCCGGAGGAGGCGAGTTCTGCCTGACGTTCTGGTGCGCCAGCTTCATTCAGGTCGAATACGCCGCATCCGCCTGGGCCGCCGGAATCGGGACCGCGTGCTTTGCCGGAGGCATGATTGTCGGGCGCATGGGCGGCGGAATCCTGATCCGCCAGAAAAAACTGAAGGAGTTCCTGGTTTACACCGCTCTGGCGGCGACCGCAATCAGTCTCTTTTTCCCGTTTCTGGAATCGCTTTCGATGCTGTTTGTTCTCCTCTTTTTCACAGGGATTGCAACCGGGCCGTTCTGGCCGAGCGTCCAGAGTTACTGCAGCACGCGGATGACGGTTGACAATACCATGCTTTTCATTCTCCTCTCCGCCGCAGGCATTCCCGGATGCGGATTTTTTACCGCGCTCATGGGGATTCTCGGCGATTTCTGCGGTCTGCGCCATTCCTTCTTTCTGGTGCCGTTCTGCTTTCTGGTTCTTGCCGCCTTGATCGGCATTGACTGGTACCGGAGCCGGTCCGAAATTGTAAGGCGCGCCAGGCGAATGAAAGCGGAGAATTCCTGACGGAAACTCCCCCCGCGGGAATGCATGAGCGGGCCGCAAGGCTCTTTCCCGGCACGGCTGTCGGCTGCATTTCCCCCGCTTCTCCCGGTCAGGGCAGATAATTCGCGCACCATTCCCGGACAAAATGCCGGTTCTGCCGTTCCGTCCGATCTCCAACCGTTTCCTGGAAGGGATGCGCCGCGGCATGTCCGTCGGCAAACAGATAGTTCGAGGCGTTGATGTGTCTTGCTGCGGCGAGATGGTCCTCCCATTCCGAAACGGCGCACATGCTGTGGTAGCACTGATGCTCATAGGCGTTTCCTTCCGCATCCTCCCCGCGTTCGGAAAGCAGAATGTAGAATGAAGTCTGTTTCAGGGTATCGCGTTTGCGTCCGAATGTGAACATGGCGTTGATCAGATAGCTCTGAACCGCATCGTGCATGTGTTCCTCATGGCGGTATCCCTCCCGGAAAGCGGGATCCGCCCTGCATTTCAGATAGACCGTCCTGTAGTTGTAATTCAGAATCAGCGGTGTGTACCATTGCTGCTCGTCATGGGCATGTCCGGAGGTTTCATCTTCCTCCGAATGGGTTTCCGCAGCGGATGCCGTTGCGAAGGATCCCGTGTGAATCTGAGGAAACACGCCGTTATGGTCGTCCGCATAGAAATTGAGCGCAATAGCCGTTTGTTTGTGATTGTTCAGGCAGGCGATTGCGTGCGCCTTGTCTCTTGCCCGGTTCAAGGCCGGAAGAAGCATTCCCGCCAGAATCGCGATGATCGCAATCACGATGAGGAGTTCGATCAGCGTGAATGAATTCCCGTTTCGGAGCGCCTGCCCGGGATGCCGTCCCGGCGGCAGCGGAGACCTGTCCGGATTCCGGGATGTTCTTCTGTTTGAGAGACTTGTCTTCGGATAAGCGGGGATGTGTGCATGGAGAAAAAAATCCTGCAATCCCGGAGGGCAGGCAAAAACTTTCTGGAAATGACAAAAAACAGCGTTCATGAAAATGCTTTCTGAAAAAAACGATGGAAAGAGCGCGGATTTTTCCATCCCGGAATTCCAGGAAGGAAAAATGCGGAAGAAACGATGCCGTTTCCGGCGGTTTCCGGCCGGTGTGTTTCAGCAGGCGGGCGGTGCGCGCGGGGCATGTTCTCCGGGCAGGGCCGTCGTTGCGCATTGTTCCGGAAGCTCGATTCTTCCGGGAGGCAGGCCGTGCGGCAGTGCGAAATGAAGCGGCGGCATCTCGTCGGATTGCAGCAGCCCTGTGCAGACGACGCATGGGATTTGCGTCTGTACCGGCCGGGAGAGTTCCTGGGTGTCATGATGCGTGCATGCATGGTGAAGCAGCGGATGCCAGACGCCGCTGAAGGCAAGCAGCAGAACCGCCCCGAACAGGGTGCAGAAAGATGTTGTCAGACGTTTTTGCTTCATGGTATTATAAAGTAATACCGGAAAGCCGGAATGCAATCCCTGTTTCCGGGAAAAAACGGTTTTTATTCAAAAAAATTTAGGTTAATACCGCGATGCTCTGCATCGCCAAAAATTGCTTCGTGCAGGACTCTCAGTCCTGCCGCGGTCCAGCTGCGTAAGCTGGTCGCCGGAGGCGAAATCCCCAATACCGCGCATGCTTGCATCGCGGTAATTTATTAAAAAAAATCAGGAGAATCGTATGAAGCCCCGCATCGCCAAAACGGCTTCGTGCTCTCCTTTCAGTTCTGCTGCGGTCCAGCTGGCCGCCGGAGGCGGAATTCCCGGTCCGCCGTTTACTCCGCACCGGGACAGTTCATTCGGGGCAGAATTTCCGGAGTTCCGTCCCGGCTCCGGAAATTCTGTTTTTCTGCGGCTTTGTGCGGAGAGGGGACGGTAATCCGTTTGCGTTTTGCCCCGGCAGGCGGACCGGATCAGCGGAGATACGGATTGTTCCGCCTTTCAAAGCCGATTGTGCTCGGCGCTCCGTGTCCGGGATAAATTTCCAGGGAGTCCGGAAGCGCCATCAGTTCGCCGGAGATGGACGCAAGCAGAAGTGCGGAATCGCCGCCCGGAAGATCCGTGCGTCCGACGGAGGCGCGGAACAGCGTGTCTCCGGTAAACAATGCGTTGTATTCCGGGAAGTGATAACAGACTCCGCCCGGCGTATGTCCCGGGGTATGGAGAATCTTGAAATCGGAAGTCCGCGGGGGCCATTCCGAAGGAACCGGCAGGTTTTCCGCGGCAGGCAGGAACGGGGGGAAACAATTTGCCGGGCTGGCGTACATCGCGCTGTCCGCCGGATCAATGTAGAGTTCCGTGATGCCCAGGCGCGCGGCGATTTCTCCCGCCGCTCCGATGTGGTCCGCATGGCAATGCGTCAGAAGAATCACAGCCTTTTCAAACGGGAAGGTGGAAGCTTCCGCAAGGATGTCCTGTGCGTCGCCGCCGGGATCGATGATGTAGAGAGTCTTTTGATCCGGCGATGGAACCAGATAACAGTTCACTTCAAATGCTCCGACGACAACTGTGCCAAACGCTTTTTTCATGGGATCGTCCTTTCTCCGGGATGTTTGCCGGCGTAATATAACGCCGTTCCGCGGAAGGGAAAAGGGAAAATCGGTTTTTCCGCGTTTTTTTCAAGGGAATTGGTCTCTCCGTTCCGTCAAAAAAATGATGTTTTTTTATTTCAGCGCTTGAATTATTATATTAATGATGATATCTTTTTATATTCTTGGAACAAATCTTCATTATTAATGAAATTTTATATTGAAACAAGGCTGTGAAATGGTTCAGTCTTTTTCCCGATGCATTGAAATTTTGAAAATCATTGCGGATTTTCCCGACGGGATCCGTCTTGCGGAGATTGCCAGAATTGCAAAACTGAATTATACGACGGTTTACAATCTGGCGGGCTCCATGATGAAGAGCGGGCTGATTCTGCGGGGGAAAGACCGTGCCCTGTTTCTGGGACCGCTGGTGACGGAACTGCACCTCCGGCGGGAGCACGCGGAACTGATCCGTCATGCCCGGGGGCTGATGCGGGAACTGATTGCGGATTATCCGGCGGCGGGCCTAACTTATTCCCGCTTCACCGGGGGGGAGATTACCGCTTTCCTGAACCGCCCGCACGGATGGATGGGGGAGATTCGCGAGGCAAAAAGCGTGCTGCCTCCGTATCAGACCGTGGCGGGGCTGGTTTTTCTCGCCTTTCTTCCGGAAAAGGAGGTGCGGACTCTCCGCGGGAATTTTCCGTTTGATTCGCGCAGTCTTGCCGCATGGGGATCGGAAGCGGCTCTGGATGGCGCTGTGAAGCTCTGCCGGGAACGGTCGTTTTCCCGTCTGCCGTTCGATTCTCCGGATATCTGCCGGGTCGCCGTCCCGCTGTTCTGCAAAGGCAGGCTCTCCGGGGCGTTGACATGCGCCTGTCCGAACCTGACGGGAAGCGGCGAACGGGAACTGCTCAAAAAACTGCGCGGGTTTACCGATGTGATTCTGGAGGAGCCGTCGCTGAACGGTTTTTTCCTTCAAGCGTAAAAATACTCAACAAAAAAGGGGTTTGCAATGGATTTTTCTGCTGATTATGATGTGGCTGTCGTCGGAGGCGGCATTGCCGGAGCGGCCGCCGCGCTTCAGGCCGCAAGGTCCGGGAAGAAAACGGTTCTGATTGAGAAGACTGTTCTGCTCGGGGGACTCGCCACAAGCGGGCTCGTTTACATTTATCTTCCGCTCTGTGACGGCTGCGGGCATCAGGTGACATGCGGGATCAGCGAGGAACTGCTGCGGAACAGCCTGTCGTATGGTCCCGGTGAAATCCCCCCGAACTGGCGGCATGAGAAGAATGCCCCCGAGCGCAGACGTCTGATGTGCTGTTTTTCACCGGCTTCCTTCATGCTTTCGCTGGAGGAGTTTCTCCTGCGCGAAAATGTGGACATCTGGTATGATACGCTGGTCTGCGGCGTGGAATTGTCCGGCCGGCGTGTGAGCGCGCTGATTGTGGAAAACGAAAGCGGGCGCGGGCGGATTGCCGTAAAATCCGCCGTGGACGCCAGCGGAACGGCGGTCGTATTCCGCCGGGCCGGAATTCCGTGCCTGGATGCGGACAATTACCTGACCATGTGGTCGATCCAGTATCAGGCGGATGCGGCGGGCGGCTTTTTCGGCGACAAGGTGTCTCTCAGCACCGTGACGGCCAGTTCCCTGGATCTGGAAACGCATCTCACGGCGCCTCCGGAACTGCTGGAGCGCATGTACGGGAAACATGCCGAAGCGGAGTATCATGATCTCATTACCTATCGCGGTGTGACGGGAAAATCCGTCTCGCGCTTTATCCTGGAGAGCCACAGGATTCTTCTGGAACTCTACAAGATGAAATATGAACAGGGAAAATACGGGCGCAAGGATTTCTATCCCCTCAAGCTGCCGCTGATGCCGCAGTTCCGCAAGATCTACTGCGTGGAAGGCGAATATGTGCTGCAGACCGGCGAAAATGCGAAATATTTCGAGGATTCCGTCGGACTTCTGGCGGACTGGCGCAAAGCCGGGCCGGAGTATGTCTGGGAGGTTCCCTTCCGGACGCTGTATCCCAAGGAGAAGATCGGCGGCGTCGTTGCGGCCGGGCGCTGCACTGCCGCGCAGGGCGATGCCTGGGAGATTACCCGGGTGATTCCGAGTGCGGCCATGACGGGACAGGTCGCCGGACTGGCGGCGTCCATGTCCATCGACGCGGGAAAAGAGCTCTGGGAGCTGGATGTGCATCAGGTGCAGGACCGTCTCCGGGAGCTCGGATTCCCCATTCACCGGGCGGATGCCGGAATCTGAAACGGCGTTTCCCGGCGTGAGTCTTTCTTTCGAACTTTTCGAAAAGGTGCGTGTCCATACCGGCGTGAACCTTGCAGAGTTCCGAAAGGAGGTCATCCCATGGAGAAACAATTCACCATCCAGAATCCGCCGCAGCCCGCGGAGATCCGGGAGCGCTACGCCGGTTTTCTTTCCGGACTGCAGTGCTATCTGGACCACTACAGGCGGGGCTTCATCGACGGAATGAACGAACGGTTTGAACTCGGGAAGTCCGAAAAGACCCGTCCGGATGCAAACTGACGGCGGATGTTTCCGGAGTGCGGAAGGGTTTCCGCACTCCGGGGAGGAAGCCTTTTTCCGTTCGTCCGCCGCGTGCGGGTATCCGGGAAGAGGGAGTTCTTCCCGCCTGTTTTGAGTTCGCTTTCCTTTCCGGGTTCCGGTGGCCCGCGGCTCCTTCTATTTTGTTCCCCGGATTGAAAGACAGCTTCCGGCAAGGTATATTACCCGGAAAACGGATGTTTCTGGGGAAAGGATCGCGGCAATGGAACTACTGGCACCGGCGGGAAATCTGGAATGCGCGCTTGCCGCGTTTGACGCGGGGGCGGACGCCGTCTACTGCGGCTTGAAACGCTTCAACGCGCGCGAACGGACCGAAAATTTCTCTTTTGACGAGATGTCGCGTCTGATCGCGTATGCGCACAGACTCTCCCGGCGCGTCTATGTCACGTTCAACACGCTCGTCAAGGAGGATGAGCTTGACGAGGCGGCGCAGGAGCTCGCGCGTCTGGAGGAACTGCGGCCGGATGCCGTCATCGTGCAGGATCTCGGAGTCGTGCGGATTGCGCGCGAATATTTTCCGAAGCTCGTGCTGCACGGTTCGACCCAGATGGGGCTGCATAATTCCGCAGGACTCGCCTTTGCAAAGGATCTCGGACTTTCCCGCGTGATTCTGGAGCGTCAGACCACACTTGCCGAACTGGGAAAGATCATGCGCACAAAGCCGCCCGTCGAACTGGAAATATTCATTCACGGTGCGCTCTGCTGCTGTATTTCCGGCACCTGCCTGCTCTCCTCCTGGCTCGGCGGCTGGAGCGGAAACCGCGGCAAATGCAAGCAGCCGTGCAGGAGGCGTCACCGCTCCGCCGGAGGCAACGGATTCTTCCTTTCGGCGCAGGATCTCGCCACGCCGGAACTGATGCCCAGTCTGATGCGGACGGGGGTTGCATCCTTTAAAATCGAAGGGCGTCTCCGCCGCGCCGACTATGTCTCGAACGTCGTGACCGCCTACCGGATGCTGATGGACGCATGTCTCGAGTCCGAAGAGGCGTTCCGCGCGAAGCTCCCCGAAGCGAAAACTTTTCTCGCCCGGACTTACGGACGGAAATGGTCGAACGGCTACTATACGAAAGAGTCCGCCGCGGCTCTCATCAAGCATGACGCGCTGGGAGGATCCGGACTCCTCTGCGCGAAAGTGGTCTCCACGTCTCCGAACGGTTTTACGATGAGCGCAAACCGCAATGTGTTTCTCGGCGACATGATCCGTGTTCAGCCGCCGAGCGGGGACGAGGGGCCGGCCTTCCGCGTCACGAAAATGACGTTTCACGGGAAAAACGTTTCCTGTGCGGGGAAAGGCGAAGAGGTTTTCGTTCATGCGGACAAGGAGATTCCGCGCGGCGGACTCGTCTACAAAATCGGCGAGCGCACGCCGGATTATTCCGCGCGCATTGCACAGCTTCCGCTCCGGCTGCCGCTTCTGGACATGGATGTGAAACTCTCGCGGACGCTCTGCCGTGTGGAAATCCTGGGACGGGTTTATGAACAGGCGCTTGCTCTCTCCGAGGCGGAAAAACAGCCGCTTGACCCGGCGCATGTCGCGGAAGAGTTTTCCAAGCTGCGCGACGGGCGTTTTGAAGCGGGACGTGTGCATGTTTCGGTGTCCGGGAATCCGTTTCTTCCATCCAGTGTTCTCCGGCAGCTGCGGAAGGACTGTGCCGCCGCGCTTCTGCCGCTTCTTGATCCTGCGCGAAATGCGGAGAAAACGAAAAAGGCTCTGGCGCGCTTCCGGGCCGATCATGCCGCGCTGGCGCATCCGGAGCTCCGGGAGAAGGTGCCCGATACGGTCCTCCTTCCGCGGGGGAAACACCCGGGAATTGCCGCACGATGCGTCATCGCGCGGGAAATTGCGGATGACCCCGCGCCGCATGAGGAACTGCTTCTTCCGTTTTACATTCCGGAAAGCATGCTGGAGGAAGTGAAAACGGCGGTCCGCCGTTATGTCGGGAAGGGGGGGCGGACGATCCGGATCACCTCGCCGGGACACTTCGCCCTGCTCGGGGAGTATCCGGAACTGACGCTCAAGACCTGCATGCCGCTTCCGGTCTGCAACTCGATGGCAATTGCGGAGCTGGCGCAGCGCGGCGTGTCGCTTGTCCAGGGGTGTCTGGAACTCGGGAAAACCGAGCTTGCCGCGCTCGCGCGGAAGTCGGTCCTGCCGTTTGAACTTTACCGTTACGGCCGTCCGGTTCTGCTTTCGACGCGGGCCGCGCTGCCTGTGCACGGCAGAATGCTTGATGCGAAGGGGGATGCGTTTCTGGTGGAGAAACACGGCATTCTGACGCAGGTGCTGCCGGAAAAGGTTCTGAGCCTGCCCCGACTGGAGGAGGCGGACGCCTGTTTCCATGACCTGCGCGCGGCGGAAGAACATGAGCGTGATACGGCGCGCTTCAATTTCGACATTGCGCTTGCATGACACCCGTTTACCGGACGATGCTCACAATGCCCTTGAGGTAGAGCGCCTCGGGGAAGGAGAGCGGCACGGGATGGTCCGGCGCCTGGGAAAGTTCACGGAGGATCCGCGCCTCGCGCCCGGCGTCGAGCGCGGCATCGGCGGTAATCTTCTGAAACAGCGGGCGTTCCATCAGTCCTGAACAGGAGAAATTGACGAGAAGTCCTCCGGGGTTCAGAATCTGAAAACCCAGCAGGGCGATGTCCTTGTAGGCGCGGCAGCCGCGCATCAGGGCGTTTTTCGAGTCGATGAATTTCGGAGGGTCCAGAATCACCATGTCAAAGGTTCTGCCGGATTCGCGGCAGTGCCGCAGATAGGCAAAGACATCCGCTTCGACATTTTCATACGCGGATGCGGGGAGGCTGTTGACGCGGAAATTCTCCTCCGCGCACTCCAGGGCGGGGCGCGAGGAATCCACATTGGTCACATATGCGGCCCCTCCTTTCAGCGCGCAGACGCCGAAGGTGCCGGTATAGGCAAAACAGTTCAGAACGCGCCGTCCGGCGGAAAGCGAAGCGACCGTGCGCCGGTTTTCCTTCTGGTCAAGATAAAAACCGGTCTTGTGTCCGTGGAAGACGTCGACCCGGAAACGGAAGGTGTTTTCCAGGATGGAAAGCGATTCCGGCGGCATCTCTCCTGCAAGAAGGCCGGCGCATTCGGCAAGCCCCTCCTTTTTCCGCGCGGCAAGATCGGAACGCTCGTAGACGCCCCGGCAGTTTGTCTTTGCAAGAAGCGCATCGGCAATCACATGCTTGAAGAGTTCGGCTCCCGCGCTGGAGATCTGGACGACAATCCAGTCTCCGTAACGGTCGGCGGTCACTCCGGGAAGCCCGTCCGCCTCGGCGGCGAGCAGGCGGCATGCGCCTTGAGGCTCGTCATATCCGAGAAAGGCGCGGTATGCAAGCGCGCGGGCAATGCGCCGGACAAAAAAATCGGCATCAATCTGTTCCGCGGGATCGAAACTCCAGACACGGGCGCGGAGCTGGGAGTCGGGGGAATAGGCGCCGCGCGCGAGAAAACGTCCGTCGGACGCATGGATGGTGACGGTTGCGCCGCGTTCCGGACAGCCTTCGACACGTTCCACTGCACCGGAAAAAATCCATGGATGACGCCGCAGCAGGGATTTTTCGCGGCCTTTTTTCAGAAACAGCGCTCCTTCGTTCATGGGAAAACCTCTCCGGGCGCCTCAGCACCATTTCGTAATTGCGTCCACGGTCAGTTTCGGCACATGAAGCGTGTTGGTGCTGTCGAGATAGTAGCTGATGTCGGAACCGTCCGCAGCATCTTCGGAGACGGGCGATTCCGCCGGATGCCCGAGCGCGACCAGATAAAGAATCCGTTCCGGTTCCGCGACGTTGAGAATTTCCGCAATCGCCTCGCGCTTGTGCGACCCGATCCAGCAGCAGCCGATTCCGCGTTCCCATGCTGCGAATTCCATGCTCTGAATCGCGGCTCCGGCGTCAGCGTGCAGCAGAGGTCCCGGTTCGCAGGTGGAGACGACGGCGATAAAGGCGACGGGCGCGGTCTTCCCCGGCACGGGATCGCGGTGCGGGCGCACCAGAGCGGCATATGCCGTATGCGGCAGAATGCGGTTGACGAGTTCCGTTCCGGTCGCGACCAGATAGCGCAGGCGCTGTTTGTTGGAGGCGCAGGAGGCGAGACGCGCGGCGTTCAGCACGGCACGGAGGTCTTCCCGTGTCAGCGGTTCCTGCGCGAACTGGCGGATGGTGCGGCGTTTCAAGAGTTCGGTGAATTCCATAAAAGTCCTCCTGGCATTCCTGTTGAATCCTGTTGTTCCGCTTTATTTGAGAAGCTTGAGAAGCGCGGACGGCACGCGGGTGGGGCGGCTGGTTTTCATGTCCATGCAGGCATGGACCGTGTAGCCGTCGGCGAGCAGGCGGTCTCCGCAGCGGACTTCGCACTCGATTTTGACGCGCACGCCCTTTGCTTCGGCGACACGTCCTGTGATGGTCAGACGGTCCTCGAAATGCGCGGAACTCTTATAGCGGCAGACCGCCTCGATCACAGGCAGCGCGATCCCCTCTTTTTCCATCTGCAGGTAACTCAGTCCGGCGTCAATGAGCATCTCGCTGCGGAACATTTCAAAATATTTGAGGTAGTTTGCGTAATAGACAACCCCCATCTGGTCTGTGTCCGCATAAGGGACACGGTAGGTGAGAACCGTTTCTTTTTCCATGGTCTCCTTCTCCTTGATTTTGTCCAGCATGAACTGGAGCGTCTGGTGGTTTTCCCATTCACTGTTGTCGACAAGCACGGCGTCTTCGGCGCGTTTCAGCGGCGCCACGGCGCGTCTGCTGTCCTGTTCATCCCTCGCCGCGATGTCGCGCGCAACCGATTCGAGCGTCGCGCCGTCGAAGGTCTCGCCGCTCTGCGCGAGGCGTCGCCGTGCACGGACCATCGGGGACGCGGTCAGAAAGAACTTGAAGCGGGCGTCCGGGAAAACGGCCGTTCCGATATCGCGGCCCTCCATGACGATCCGTCCGAGCTTCGCCATTCCGCGCTGGAGATCGAGCAGCCATGCGCGGACGTTCGGCATGGTTGCGACTTTCGATGCGCCGGCGGCGATGTCCGCGCTGCGCAGCTCCTGTCCGGGAAAGATTCCGTCGATCCGGATGTCCGGCGGCGCGCCGGGCGCGGGCTTTTCATATGCAATCCGCGTATCGGCAAGAATCCGGTCGACCTCCTCCTGGCTGACGGTGTCGGGATCCAGCGCGTTTTTCCGGAGCTTCCATGCCACGGCGCGGTAGAGGGAACCCGTATTGATATAAGGGATTCCGAGGGCTTCGGAAAGATTCCGCGCGACCGTGCTTTTTCCGGAGGCCGCCGGACCGTCGATGGCGATGACGTCGGATGTCATGAGCAATGCCCTTTCAGTCATGAAAATTGAAAAATCTCCGGTAATTTACATTGGAAAAGGCAATCCGTCAAGAATCCGATTAGCATATTCGCAGATTTGATGTATAGTATACAGCGCAAAATATTCGGAACTTGGGGAAAGAGGAAAAAATGAAGTTGATATCCTATCGGAACGCGGACTGTGCGGAGGCGCTGAGACAGCTCTACAACCGCCCGGCATGCCCGCGCGAGATTGAAACGGCGGTCGCGGAAATCGTCGGTGAAGTCCGCAGGGACGGCGACCGCGCGATCTGCGGTTTTCTGAAGAAATTCGACTCGCTCGATATTCCCCCCGCCTCCTTCCGCATCACGGAAAAGGAGTTTGAGGAAGCGGAGGAGAAGGTCGACCGGAAGGCGAAAGAGGCAATTTCCGAAGCTCTGGCTCATATTCGGGATTTCGCACTGCATCAGATTGCGAAAGACTGGAGCTATTCCCCGCGTCCCGGCGTTGTGCTGGGTGAGAAGTTCACGCCGATGGATCGCGTCGGCTGCTATATCCCCGGCGGCACGGCGCCGCTGGTTTCCACGGTTCTGCATACGGCGGGCATTGCTTCCGCGGCGGGCGTGAGGGAGATCGTCGCGGCGACTCCGCCGATGAAGGACGGATCGGTTCACGCGGCGACGCTTTACGCGCTCAAGGCGGCCGGCGTGAAGGAGGTCTACCGCCTGGGCGGAGCCTATGCGATTGCCGCGCTCGCCTACGGAACGGAGACGGTGCCGAAGGTGGAGAAAATTGTCGGTCCCGGCAACGCCTATGTCGCGGCGGCGAAGAAACTGGTCTACGGAAGTGTCGCCATTGACATGGTTGCGGGGCCGTCTGAAATCATGATTGTGGCGGATGCCTCGGCGGACCCGGCGTTCATCGCGGCGGACATGCTGTCGCAGGCCGAGCACGGGAGCGGTCTGGAGCAGGCGGTGCTTGTGACTGACTGCGGCGAGCTCATCGGCAAGGTCAGGACGGAGCTTCTCCGTCAGGCGGAGACGCTTTCCCGGAGCGAAACCGTCGCGCGCGTCCTTGAGCATGGCGTGTTTTTCATTGAAGCGCCGGATATCGGCGAAGCGCTCCGAATTGCCGGGAATTACGCTCCGGAACATATCGAACTCATGTTTGAAGGCGCGGAACGCCGCGCATGCGATGTCAAGGCGGCGGGCGCGGTTTTTCTCGGACCGTGGACGCCGGAACCCGCGGGCGACTTCACCGCCGGTCCCAGCCATGTGCTTCCGACGGGTGGCACGGCAAAGTTCTTCCACGGTCTTTCGGCAAACGACTTCCTGCGGCGGAGCAGCACCATCCGGTATACGCAGGACGCCCTCATGCGCGAAGTGGATTTTATTGAAAAGTTTGCCGAGATGGAATGGCTCGATGCTCATGGAAGGAGCGGAGGCATTCGCAGAAAAGGATTGCAGAAATGAACTCCTACGTTTCCTATTTCCGCCCTGAAATCGACAATATGACAGGCTATACGCCCGGCGAACAGCCCAAGGGCGCGCCGGTCATCAAGCTGAATACGAACGAGAATCCGTATCCGCCGTCGCCGGGCGTGAAAAAAACGCTTGCGGCGTTTCCCTATGAGAAACTGAGACTCTATCCGGATCCGCTTGCGCTCGAAGTGCGCGCGGAAATCGCGGCGATGACCGGTTATCCCGTCGGCAGCATCATCGCGGGCAACGGTTCCGACGACATCCTCACGATCGCGACGCGCTGCTTTACGGATGCGCACCGTCCGATGGCGTGTTTTGATCCGACTTATTCCCTGTATCCCACTCTTGCCGGACTTCAGGGTGCGTCCTGTGTCCGGATCCCGCTGGGGCCTGAGTTCGAGATGCCGGATGATGCGCTGGAACAGGCGCGCCGCGCGAATCTCTTCATCATTGCGCGGCCGAATGCGCCGACCGGCAATCTGTATCCGAAGGCGAAAATGGAGGAGATCTGCGCGAAGTTCAACGGGATTGTCCTGATCGACGAGGCGTATGCGGATTTTTCGCGCGACAACTGCCTTGACTTCGTGAAAAAGTATCCGAATGTGATCGTCAGCCGGACCTTTTCCAAGAGCAGGAGTCTTGCCGGGCTCCGGTTCGGTTTTGCAATCGCCCATGAAAAAATCATTGACGGTATGATGAAGATGAAAGACTCCTACAATGTTCCGATGCTGACGCAGAAACTGGCGCTGGCCTCGCTCTGGGACAGAAGCTACTTTGAAAGCTGCGTGGCGAAAGTGAAGACGACACGGGAGGCCCTGACGATTGCGTTGCGCGGACTTGGCTTCAAAGTGATCGATTCGGATACCAATTTTGTTTTTGCTGCGCCGCCGATTGATGCAAAAAATTATTTTCTGGACTTGAAACGGCGAAATATTCTGGTAAGGTATTTCCCGGCGGCAAGAACATGCTCCTACGTCAGAATCACCATCGGCACGCCGGAGGAGATGACGGAACTGCTGAAAGTAACGAAAGAACTGATTGCTGAAAAATGACGGAAGGACGGTGCAAACCGTCCGTTTTTCCGCCGCGAACCGACACCGGAAGGGAGGATACATTGGATAATTTTGTGATTGAAACGGAAAACCTGACGAAGGATTACAGTTCCTGGCTGCGCAAGGCGAAACGTCCCGCACTGAACAATCTGACCATTTCCATTCCGAAGGGATCGGTGTTCGGTTTTTTGGGTCCGAACGGAGCCGGAAAGACCACAACCATCAAAATTCTGATGGGCCTGATCCGGCCGACCGGCGGCATGGCGACCGTGCTTGGGAAGCCTTATGACGATGTGGAAGTGAAAAACCGGATTGGATTTCTGCCTGACAGCCCTGCGTTTACGCCTCAGCTTTCCGCGATGGAGTTTCTGGATGTCTGCGCAAGACTTCTCAAGATTCCGTCCTCGAAACGGAAACAGCGCGTGGAGGAGGTCCTTGAAATTGTCCGGATGGCCCCGCATGCGAAATCCAAAGTCGGAACGTTTTCGCGCGGAATGCTGCAGCGCGTCGGAATCGCGCAGGCGATTCTGAACAGTCCCGAGCTTCTGATTCTGGACGAGCCGCTTCTCGGACTGGATCCCTACGGGCGGCAGGAATTCAAGGAAATCATTCTGGAACAGCGCGATAAATTCGGCGCCTCGGTCTTTTTCAGCAGTCATATCCTCTCCGACGTGGAGGAGATCTGCGACAGCATCTCAATTCTGAACAAAGGCCGTCTCCTCTGTGCGGGAAAACTTTCCGATCTCCTCTCCCGCGACACCGACAACGGCGTGCTGGTCAAGATCCGGCAGTGCGACGATGCGGTCAAGGCTCTGATGACGGATGCCGACAATGTGCAGAAAAAAGAGAATGACGAATGGGAACTGACGTTCAAGACCCTTTCTCCGGAACTTGACCGGAAGATCAATGAGCTCTCCGCGAAACACGGAGAGGCGGTGAAGCGTCTGAACGCGCGGGAAGACCTGGAATCGTTCTTTTTCGGAAAAATTGAAGAAGATAATCTGGAAAATTCGTAAAACCGTGTTATATTTATCAATCAGGCAGGGATCTATTTAACCAAAAAATAACCAAGGGAGCGAGTCAAGATGAGTGAGATCATGGCAATCGCAAGCGGAACGTGGAAAAACATTCTGCGAATGAAAGTGGTGTACTTCTTAATTCTGTGCGTCTGGATTCTGATCGGAAGCGCCGCGTTGTATGAGGTCCTTTCGATGGGCCAGCACAAACCGTTGATGATTGACGTCTCCCTGGCGCTGAATGCGGTCGCTGCCGCACTGGTTGTCATTTCGATTACCTTTGAAATCCCGCGTGAACTTCGTCAGGGCGTAGCTTCCACGCTGCTGACGAAATCCCTTGGCAGAACGCAGTATCTGGCGGGAAAGCTCATCGGCATCGCTGTTGCGGCGATCGTGATCTGTGCCCTGATCACCGTCGGCTCTTTTGTGATCTTCTACTATACCTTCACGGAATCCATCGCCCTGCCGATGTTCCAGGCGCAGCTCCTTCAGATCCTGAGCATTATTCCGATGGCGGCAATCGGTGTGTTCTTTGCAACACTTTTCCCTGAGGTGGTGGCTCCCGTTCTTACCATTATCGCGATCTGGTTCTCCTATTCCGTCGGAGTGCTTCAGAATATCCCGCTTCTTTACGGCGGCATTCTTCCGAACCTGGATCTCTTCAATTTCCGTTCGCAGGCTGTTTATCATGCCGATATTCCGTGGTCCTATGTCGGACTTGTCACGCTTTGGGGCATTGCCTTTGCGATTTTTGCTCTGATGCTCACCAGTCTCTTCTTCAAAGTAAAAGACATTAAGTAAGTAACAGGGGTAAACGATACCATGAAAAAAGATACAGTTGTCCGCATTGTCATTATGATTGTCGCGCTGCTTGCCGCATCCTACCTTGCCAATATTCTGACTCCGATGCAGAAAGAGATTTCCATTGAGAAAGCTCAATTGACCAAAGCCCCGATTGCCGGTCTTCACAAGATCATGGCTGACGTCGCATGGATGCGCTTTATCAATGTCGCCGGCGGAATGGATACCATTGACACCAAGAATGTCGACAAGATTTCCTCCATGCTTGAAAAGATCATTGCCTATGATCCGAATTTTGAAGAAATGTATCAGAGCGGCGTCCTCTGCATGAGCAATGCCGATCCGAAGAAAGCAATCGAATTTTTGAAGAAAGCCTGCGAAAACGACTATCTGAAAACCAATTCCAAGCTTCCTTTCAATACCGGTTTCCTGCTTTCCCGCACGATTGTCGACCAGAATGATCCGAACAATATTCTGTCCACGCCGGATTATACGCAGGCCGCGAAGTATTTCAGAATGGCCATGCAGCGTGCCGCCACGCCGGAACCCTATGTGGTGAGCAGCTATATCAGAGCCAAAGCGAAGGCCAAGGCTGAGGCCGATAAGAAAATTGATGAATATTTTGCCACGCTTTCTGTTCTTTATGATGAGTGGAAGGCTTCCAAGAAAGGGGCTTATGAAGGGGCGATTGGAGAAACCAGCTCCATTCCGGATCTGGAAACGCGTCTTCTCAAGGCCGCGCAGAGCGCCAAGAATCCCGTTGATTACGACGGCAAGCCGATCAAGCCGCTTCCGCAGACTCTGGCTCTCATCGCCAAAGTGCAGAAGGAAGTTCTTGCGAACAATCATCTGTGCCCGAACTGCATCACCCCCACAGCCGCCGGTGCGAAGTTCTGCACTTCCTGCGGAACAAAAGTCCAGGTTTGGGGAACCTGCAAAACCTGTCATAAGGTTCTCAACGGCGCGAAATACTGCGCTGATTGCGGGACGAAAAACAAGTAACCCGTATTTATCGAGTTGCCTCTTATGACAAAGAAAAAAAAGATCGGTCTGATTTTCATAATCGTACCGATCTTTTTGCTTTATTTTATTTCCGAAGCGGTTCTCCGGGAAGCTGCGGTGGCGAACATCAATCCGCAGAAAGTCAAAATCGATTCCATTCTGAATGAACTGCCGGACTCTGTCCGTGATCTTGTGGTTTACCGCATTACACGGACAGAAATGCTCAATGACCTTGCCGCGGCTGAAACCGAGGAAGAGAAGCTCTCCGCCATGGTTGCGATCGGTTCCTATACGCGTGATCCTGCGGAGAAGGAAAAGATCTTCTGGGAGGTCCGCACCAAATATGCGGATCGTCCGGAATCCGCGGCCGCATTTGCCTATTATCTGCTGAATGACGAAAATCCCAACAGGATTTCGCTGTCTGACTATCAGGCGTATCTGAAAAAATTCCCTCAGCAGTATCAATACAATATCTGGGCGGCCGGACTGAACCGCCTGAACGACCTCAGAAAGAAAATCACCTGGAAAGACCGTCTGGATTTTCTGCGCCCCCTTCTGGATATGAAGCCGGAATTTCGTGATTATTCCGTTCTTTATACGGAAATTTCCCGAATTGCCGGCCGTTTTGAGTTCCGTGATATCGAGGCAAAGGCGGAGGCTTTATATGATGAAAGCCGTCTTTGTCCGACGATTACGGAGTTCCTGATGCAGGAGGAGATGGAAAAAACGAATGCCGCCGGAAAGGGAAAGAAATAATGTTTGCCATCACATTGCTCAGCGTGAAACGAATGAAGGAACCGGCGTTTTTCATCTTCCTTTCCATCGCCCTTGTGATTTCCTATTTTATGGCTGACCTGGATCCTCTGACCCAGCAGGTTTCCGGGGATTCAATTTTTGCCCAGGTGCTTGATGCCGGACGCAGTTCCCAGCCCCTGCTTGCCGCATCGTTTGTCATGTTTATTGTATGCGCCGTGCTGGGCGGTTTTCTCGGGGCGTCCGAGATTCCGCGCGATATTTCCTCGGATCTGATTCTGATTATTCTTTCCAAGCCGATTCGGAAAATCAGCTACATGCTCGGGAAATATTTCGGCATGCTTATTATCTGTTCCTGCCTTTTCATTGTTTCCGAAGCGATGATTTATGTCACGCATTACATCAATACCAGAGAGTTGTTTTCCTGTATGCTGATGCTGAAACAGCTGTATCTGCTTCTGGCGTTCATTCCCTTCTGCGCGATGATTATTATGATTTCCTGTTTCACCGGTGAACTGGCGGCAATGATTGTCTCCTTTTTCTATCTGGTTTTTTCCCTTTCTTTCAGCTTCATTCCGATTGCCATGGCCATGCTGCCGAAGGGAATTGCCGGAGCGGCGGGTGGTGTTGTTTTCATCCTGTATTATTTCTTCCCGAATTTCATTTTCTATTTCCAGGATTTCAAAATGTTCGGCCTGGTTTTTCTCATGCTCTTGATTTACTCATTCAGCCTTGCGGCAATTTT
Source organism: uncultured Victivallales bacterium (assembly GCA_944391115.1). Lineage (GTDB taxonomy): Bacteria > Verrucomicrobiota > Lentisphaeria > Victivallales > UBA1829 > UBA11452. The sequence goes on from CALXSJ010000001.1 coordinate 143,955, forward strand.
TCTTGCCGTGGCTGTCGGCAGGCTGGAGACCAGAGATTTTTCCAAGAGCTCCGATCTCTGATTTCCGGATTGGAAAGACGGTGCGTCATGAGAATATGTGCCTTTCTGCTTTTTCTTTTCTCCTTTTCCCTTCATGCGGATATCTTTTCTCTCTGGCCGTTTCGGGGAAACACTTCTGTGGCATCCGCGGGGAATTCCGTGACCGATGTTCTGGAACCGCAGAATCTCTGGCGGGAGAAAGTCGAAATCAACGGCCGCATGATGGAGATGGGAGTGGCTCTTGTGGACCGCCCCTTGAAAGATGCCTTTCGTCTGCTGCGTTCGAAATATCCGAATGTGCCTTCTGCCGCAAACTCCAGTTCGGTTTTGTTTGAAATTCCTCTTGAAAACGGGTTCCGCCGCCGGGTTTTTCTGGTTGGATTTGCGGGAAAGGATACCATTGTCCAGTTTACGATGGATCTTCCCAAGGATTTTTCCGGCAAGGCGATTTCATGGCCATCGGAACTGCCGCTGCCTCCCGGCGCGTCGCCGGTCACAGTCATGCGTTTTCCGGCGAGAAAATCCGTGTATGGAACTTTCCAGAGTCCGTATCCGGATAAACAGGTGCTTTCCGATTTGACCAGAGCCCTGCGTGCAGATGGATGGGAAAGCACAGGGGAGACGGGTTCCGCTTCCGCGTCCGGCGACGTTTTTCTTCGGGGGAATGGCTCCGAGATGATGATAATCGGAACCATGCCGGGAAAAAACTCCCCCTCATCCAGAGGAACTCTGTATTTCCGGCGCCTGAAGTAATCTTCCGCCCTTTCCTATTTTTCTGCGCAGCTTCTGCTTCATTTCTGCGGAGGGGATGACTCCGGACAGTTCCGTTTTTCCGGCATGTGCATCTTGCAATTCTTTCCTCAATGGCTTATAATAGAACAGGAGAGCCCGGTTTGGACTCTGGAACGCCGCAACTCACAAGGAGACGGTTTCATGCGCGGAATGCCGACAGTGAAAATTATTTTGTTGTCCGCTCTTTTCCTTTGCACCTGTACGACGCTTGTGCTGCTGTGTCCTCCGGAAACAGGTGGACGGAAGCCGGATTATTATATCGCCCGGGGATTTGATTTTGCCAATGGAAGGTTTGTGATCCGGAAAGAGGAGGCCGGGGAAGCAGGCTCCGGCATCACCGTCACTTACTGCGGGGATTCCACCTTTCAGGGTCTCTACCGGAAATACGGGCTCGGTCATGGAATACCCATGATCCGTTATTCTGCCGTTACGGGATATTCCCGCAATTTTCTGATTCGCACCGTTAAAAATCCGAACGGAAAACGGAAATGGTTTTTCTTCAGAGACATTCCGTGTATTGCCGGAGACGCGTATAATCCCGTTCTGGAGCTTCTCCGTTTCATTCAGCGCAATGAGCTTCCTCCCGCGGAAGTCCGGAGAATGTATGAGGGATGTGTCAGGCGTTTCTGGTCCGACGGGGAACTCAATGCCTATGTTCGCGACTGCATACGCGGCGGCTGCGGCGGGACTGCAAAGGACCGGTGACAGACGGACAGAACCCGAGTTCCGCGCGGAGCACTCTCCTTTGCCGGGCATTTCCCGCGGGAAAGGTGTCCGGACGGGAGGATTCATGGCGGGAGGGGCTTCCGTCTCCGGCTTGCAGACCGGAGACGGGACGCATATCACAGCGGCGGACGCTGGAACGTATTCTGCCGCTTTCATCGGAAAAAGCCGGTCGGACACCGGCAGAGAAAGGAGGAAAACCATGAGGATCGTAACCATTGCACGCGAGTCCGGAGCATTCGATTCCGCTCAGGAAGAGGCCTTCTGCCGTGCCGCCGGCCTTCGGGCGGTCCGCCGGGATACTCTGGAGGCCCGGTTCCGGGAACTGGGAGCCGATGCGGAGTTCATGCAGCATTTTGATGAACGGAAACCGCGCCTGATGGATTCGTTTTTCCGGCGTCCCGACATCTACTGGGAGACTTTGCAGACCGCAATCCTGCAGGAGGCTGTCCAGGGGAATGTTGCGCTCATCGGGCGCGGTGCGAATTTTCTTCTTGAAGGGGTGGCCGAATGCTTCCGCCTCCGTTTCATCGCGCCTCCCGCGATCCGGGCGGAACGGATTGCAGAGCTGCGGGGCTGCACCCGGGATCAGGCGCTGGCCTGTATCCGGAAAAGCGACCGCGAGCGGACCGGGTTCTGCTATTATTTTTACGGGAAACAGTGGGGGGAGGCCGACTCGTATGATCTGACGGTCAATACGGCGGAAATCGACATGCCCGCGCTGGAACGCATGATTCCGGGCCTCATTGCCGCGAAGGAGGTTTCGCCGCAGGGGGAACGCCGCCTGCGAGACCGGGTTCTGCAGCAATCGATCCGTTATACGCTTTTAGTGTCCGAAAATCAGGAAATTCCCTTCCTTGAAATCAAATGCGATGCAGGGCAAGTGACGATCGAGGGCGGGGTTTCCACCCAGGAGGCGCTGGAGAAGATTGAGGCGTCCGTCAGGAAAATCGACGGTGTGCTTTCCGTCGAAAACCGTCTCCGGGTGATGCAGGATACGATCCCGCTTGGATTCTGACAGCGGCAAGCCGTCCGGGAAAAATCCCGCCGGAGAATGGCCGGGACCGGCGGGATTTCCGGATTAAAGCTTGATTTTTCCTGTCGCGAAAGCGATCAGCGCACCGATTGCCACCAGAACGATGCATACCGCGCCGACAAGTTCGTATTTTGTGAAAACCGGCTGTTTTTTCTCCAGCGGATCTGCGGCATCCTCCGCCGCGTTCTTCCGCGCCCAGACATAAACGGGAATGCCGAGCGTAAGGAAGACGAAAGCCATCAGCAGATAGGTGAATCCCGCCGCATAGATCATCCAGACCGCGTAAAGAGACCCTGCGATTCCGCAGAAACAGGCGAAGCGGACTTTGACCGGCATCCCCTCCGGATACTGCTTTGCCGCGCAGATTTTCCAGAGATACGCGGTGCAGGCCAGATAAGGCGGAAGAATCATGACCGCCGTCACGGAGAGCATGGTGTTCCATGCGTTGCTGGCGAAGTAGACCAGAATCATGGCAAGCTGCATGATGCCGCTTGTGACCCAGAGCGAAACGCTGGGCATTTCATTTCTGTTTTCTTTCTTGAAAATCCGCGGGAAGGTCCCGTCGTTCGCGGCTGCATAAGGAATCTGCGCAATCATGATCGTGAATGCCAGCCAGCTTGTGAGAAGCGCCACGATCACGCCGAGATTCATCACAACGCCTCCCCATGCCCCCGCGACGTCGCTGAGCAGCGGCGCCGTGGACGGATTCTGAAGCGCGGCAAGCTGCGACTGCACCATGCGCCCGAACGGCAGAACGGAGAGCAGCGCATAGATGAGAAGACAGGTCAGAAAGCCGAGAAGCGTGGCTTTCCCGACGCAGCTCTGACTTTTCGCGCGGCCCGAGACCACCACTGCTCCTTCGATTCCGATGAACGCCCAGAGTGTCACCAGCATTGTGGATTTCACCTGCGTCAGAAGCGAGCCGAGCGGTTTGAGCTTGTCCGCCTGGACTGTTTCATTGCCGAGCATGTCCGTTGTAAAGCGCGACCAGTGGAAGCCGGCGATCATGATGAGCACGAACAGCAGGATCGGAACCAGTTTGAAGACGGTTCCCACAATGTTCAGGAACGACGCCTGTTTCATGCCGCGCAGAACCGCATAGTTCATCAGCCAGATCACGACGGAGCCGCCGATGATGGAAGCAAGGTTGTTTCCGCCCGTGAAACGGCCCGGGAAAAAATAGTTGAGCGCGTCCATCAGAAGAACCGCGAATCCGACATTCCCGAAAATGTTGCAGAGCCAGTAGGCCCATGCCATCTGAAAGCCGGCGAACCGTCCGAAGCCGAGTCTGGCATACGCGTAGATGCCTGTCGTGGCGTCCGGCCGCGCGTCCGCCAGAATCCGGAATGTGTTTGCGATGAAGTACATTCCGACTCCGGTCACGATCCATGCCAGAATCACTGCCGCGACTCCGGCGGATTGCGCCATGTTCTGCGGAAGACTGAAAATGCCGCCCCCGATCATTGCGCTGACAACAAGAGCCGCCAGCGGAATGACCCCGAGTTTTTTTGTCGAATCATCAGACATGATTCCCCCCCTGTGTTTGTAGATCCGGCGGAACTCGCAGAAGACCGCTGATGCGGCGGAGCCGTCCGGAAAGTTGATTTCCCCATGGCTGATGAAAATACCCGGACATTTGCGGAAGTCAAGCGGGCATCCCCGAAAAATCGGGAATTTCCGGGAAATCCGTTTCCTCCGGACGTTTGCTGACTTTCATGCCGGAACACGGTGCGGACAGGCCGCACGGCATGAAATCTCCTTTGCAGGCGAGGGATATCTCAGGCAATGAATGAAAGAACAGTTCCTTTGCCTTCCCGTTTCCAGCCGGCTGTTCCGGAAAGGGAATCCGCCGCGAGCGGATCGGCATTTCTTTGGCCGCTCCGCTTGCTTTTTCCGGATTTTCCGGTATATTTCCAGGGAAGCCGGAGTGGGAAACTCGTTATTCCGGAAGTTCGGCCGGCATTTGTTCCCGCGCATGACGGAAGTCGTTTGCATCGCAGAGGATTCTTCCTTGGCGCGGGAGCTTGCGGTCTGGTTGCAAACAATTTCAGGATCAGGTTCAGAATGATGGTAAAAACAATGTTGCTTGCTGCGGCGCTTTGTGCCGGGGAGGTTTCGATGGCTGTGGAATTCACTGGTGCGCTTACGGACAAACTGCCGGGATGGACTTTCAAGGCATCCAAACCCCGGGACGGTCTTGTCTATAATGAATTCGAGGGGTATTATCCGGACAAGGGGGGAAAACTCAGTTCCGCTCCGATCAAAATCGGCGTCAGACCCGCCGGAACTTTTTTCCGAATCAAATTCGAGGCGCGCGCACCGGAGCGCAGTTACTGGGGAGTGGACTACTTTGACGCGGACGGAAAACTCCTGCCGGACTATTACGGCGTAATCCATGCGGGGCCCCGCGCCGATCATGAATTCATCATCTATGCAATGGGCATGGTGGACACCATCCGCGTTTTCTTCCAGTCCAGCCGCGGCATCGAGGCATGGAATCTTTCCGTGCAGCCCGCCACGGCGGCGGAGGCCGCGCTCTGGTGCGACAAACTTTACGGGACTCTTCCTCCGGTGAATTTCAGGCCGCCTGCGGATTCCTTCCGTCTGCTTCCCCGCACGGCCGGCGCTCTCCGTTCCGGAAAACCGTGGCGCGTGGTGATGCTCGGAGACAGCATTATCCAGGATACCTTCCACTCCCTTTTCGAGGCGCTGGTCAAGCGCGCGTTTCCGAAGTCGAACCTGGATTACATTTCCTCCGTGCGGGGTTCCACCGGATGCTGGTTCTACCGCAGGCCGGAGAACTTCAAAGCCTATGTCGCGGACCAGAAGCCCGATTTGCTGATTATCGGCGGAATCTCCAACTACCATGCCGGAGAGAAACCGGTGAACACCGCCGCGATCCTGGAGGTTGCCGGACGCGCAAAGAAAGAGCTCGGCTGCGAGGTGCTGATCCTGACCGCGGCTCTGAGCTTGGACACGCGCGGAAAGGATGTGTCGCCGCGCAAATGGTCGCTGGAGACGGATGCGGTCACGGGGAAACAGAACGACTGGGAGCGTCTTTATCCGGGAGCCGCGAAACTTGCCGTTCCTGTATGGGACATGACCACTCCGTGCTATTCCTGGCTCTATGCTTCCGGAAAGCCCTATGAGTTCTACAGCCGCGACCAGGTGCACTCCGGCGAACGGGGCAAGCAGATCATCGGCCGCGTTCTCTTTTCGTATTTCCTGACCGCGGACAGCCAGTAGCAGAAAACGCGCCTTCGCGCGGAAGCCGGGGCCTGCCCTTCCGCCCTTTTTCCGCCCGGCGGCGCGGAACTTTGCCGCAGAAGCCGTTTTTTCAGTTCGTTTTTCCTGAAAATATTTGCAAAAAAGTCGGAATCCGAACTGCATTTTTCATTTCCGCAGTTTATATTACTTTTCCAACCGGACGGAAGCGGGGACGCGAATGGAAAACAGCATCAATGAGATTTCGAATCTGATTATTCAGGGGTGGGGATACGCGAAAAACATCGTGGAATTCGCGATCATCACCGTGATGGTCTATTTTGTACTTTATTTCATGCGCGGCACCCGCGCCGTGAGCGTGCTTGCCGGCATTATCATGATTCTGCTTTTTACGACCTTCCTGAGTCTGACGCTGAATCTCGAAGTGTTCGGATGGCTTCTGGAAAATCTTTGGACCGTATTTGCCACTGCGATGATCGTGATTTTCCAGCCGGAGCTGCGGCGCGCCTTCGCACAGCTTGGGAGTCACATCGGGCGACACCGGAAAATCGAGCAGAAAGAGGCGATCGAGGAGATCGTGAGCGCCGTGATGCAGATGTCCTTCCGCCGCTGCGGCGCGCTGATTATTTTCGAACGCCAGATCGGAATGGCGGCGATCATCAACAGCGCGGTCACACTGGAAACCAAGATCAATTCCCTGCTTGTGCAGGCGATTTTCTATCCGAATTCCCCGCTGCACGACGGAGCAGTGATCGTGCGGCACGGCATCATCGCCGCCGCGCATGCGATTCTGCCGCTTTCCCAGGACGAGGCCGGCACGCGGGATTTCGGCACCCGGCACCGCGCCGCAATCGGTGTGACCGAGGAGACCGATGCCGTAGCGGTGGTCGTCTCCGAGGAGACCGGAACCATCAGCGTGGCTTACCGCGGACGGCTGATCCGGAATCTTTCCGAAACCGATCTTCTGGCTTTTCTCAAGAAAATGCTGATCGACTACAAGCAGGTCAGTTCGATCTACGAGAAATTCAGCGATCTGGACGACCAGAAGACGCTTGCATTGAGTTCCGTGGACGACGAGGAGGATCACGATGTCATCAAGTAGAAGCTTCCGGAAAAGAGTCTGGGACCGCGTGCCGATGTTCTTCAAGGCGAATATCGGGCGGAAGCTTGCCGCGCTTTTCCTCTCCACGCTGATTTACGGATCGGTCAAGAACAAGGTCGATTCCCACATCTACATCAAGGATGTTCCCGTGCGGATCACGATGCCGGACAACCTGGTCCTGATCGACGACGCGCCGCGTTTTGTGACGGTCAAGCTCAACGGCAGCAAAATGGTCATGCAGGGAATGACGGAAAACGACATCTCCATCGATGTCAGGCTCCAGCCGTCCCTTTACAAGAGCGGTTCGAACATTTACCCGCTGACCATCTCGATGAAGGACATCAAGACGCCGTTCGGGACGAGTCCGGTCTCCGTCTCCCCGAGCAAGTTCAATCTTGCTGTAAACCCGCTTGTAAGCAAGATGGTGGAAGTGACTCCGGAGTTTGAAACCAAGCCCGGACTGCCGGAAGGGTATGCCATCGGCAAGGTCGTGCTGAATCCCAGAAAGGTCCGGATCGAAGGTGCGTCGTCGATTCTCCGCGGAATCTCCTATATCAAGACCAATCCGATTCCGCTCGGCGGCATCACGCAGAACTTCGACTACATGGTGGATCTGGCGCTGGACAAGAGTCCTGCTCTGACCGTCAGCCCCCAGACTGTGATGGCGCAGGTCGATGTGATCCGCTCCCATGAACAGCGGCGCTTTTCCGCCGTTCCGGTCCGTGTGCTTGCCGCTTCGTCCGACCGTTCCGGCCTGAAATATGAAATTGTTTCCTCGCCGAATGTCGAGATCACCGTAAGCGGACTCAAGAATCTGATCGAAACCATGCGCAAGGATGATTTGCAGCCGTATGTGGACATTTCCCGGCTTGACAAACCGGGACTCTATAACGTTTCCGTGAAATGCTGGTCCGACCGCGACGGTGTGAACATCCGCAACATTCATCCGGAAACCATCAGCGTCAAAATTGAGAGCGCCGCTGCGAAATAACCGACAGGAGTGTTTTTGAAATGAGCGAAAATGAAGCATCTTCTTCCGCATCGAACTTTATTCATGAAATCATCGACGAGGAAATCAGGACGGGAAAATCCGACGGGAAAATCGTGACCCGTTTCCCGCCGGAACCGAACGGATATCTGCACATCGGACATGCCAAGTCCATCTGCCTGAACTACGGCACCGCGCAGAAATACGGAGGAACCTTCCATCTGCGTTTCGACGACACGAATCCGACAAAGGAAGATACCGAATACGTGGAGTCCATCATGGAGGACGTCCGCTGGCTCGGCGCGGACTGGAAAGACAAACTGTTCTTCGCTTCGGATTACTTTGAAAAATTTTATGAATACGCGGTGCAGCTGATCCGGCTCGGCAAGGCGTATGTCTGCGAGCTTTCCGACAGTGAAATGCGCGAATACCGCGGCACGCTGACGACGCCCGGAAAAGAGAGCCCCTACCGCAACCGCTCCGTCGAGGAGAACCTTGATCTTTTCGCCCGGATGCGCGCCGGCGAGTTCGCGGACGGTTCCAAGGTCCTGCGGGCGAAGATCGACATGGCCTCCCCGAACATCCACATGCGCGATCCCGTCATCTACCGGATCCGGCATACGTCCCATCACCGGAGCGGCGACAAGTGGTGCATCTACCCGATGTACGATTTCGCGCATCCGCTGGAAGATGCGATCGAACACATCACCCACTCGATCTGCACGCTGGAGTTCGAGATTCACCGCCCGTTCTACGACTGGCTTCTGGAGAATCTCACACCCGCGCCGCGGCCGCGCCAGATCGAATTCGCGCGTCTGAACCTGACGAATACCGTGATGAGCAAGCGCAAACTGCTTGAACTTGTGAAGGAGCGTCACGTCTCCGGCTGGGACGATCCGCGCATGCCGACAATTTCGGCCTTCCGCCGCCGCGGAGTTCCGCCGGAAGCGATCCGGGCGTTCTGCGAGGGCGTCGGCGTGACGAAATACAACAGTCTTACGGACCTCTCCCTGCTGGAATATTATATCCGGGAGAATCTCAACCGGACGGCAAAACGCGTCATGGTTGTCATGAATCCGCTCAAAGTGATTCTCGACAACTATCCCGATGATCTGGTCGAGGAGATGGATGCGGTCAACAATCCGGAGAATCCCGATGACGGCACCCGGAAGGTTCCCTTTTCGAAGGTGCTTTACATCGAACGCGACGACTTCCGCGAGGATGCGCCGAAGAAGTTCTACCGCCTGGCGCCCGGCGCGGAGGTGCGCCTCCGCTATGCATATTTCGTGAAATGCGTCTCCGTGGACAGGGACGCGGACGGTGAGATCACGGCCGTCCACTGCACATACGATCCTGAAACGAAGGGCGGCAACGCTCCGGACGGACGCAAAGTCAAGGGAACGATTCACTGGGTATCCGCGAAACACGCGTTCAGTACGGAAGTCCGGCTTTATGACCGTCTGTTCACGATCGACAATGTCGGCGACATTCCCGACGGCGAGGATTACCGCGCCTATCTCAATCCCGACTCCCTGAAGGTCGTGCGCAACGCCATGATGGAACCCGCTCTGGCGAACGCGGAAAAAGGCGCGCGCTTCCAGTTCGAACGCATCGGCTATTTCTGCGTGGACAGCAGAGACACGTTTGAAGGGAAGGCGGTCTTCAACCGGACCGTTCAGCTCAAGGATTCCTGGGCGAAGATCGAAGCGAAAAAGAACTGACCGGCTTCTCCCGGTTTCCGTGCCGTTTACATGCCGGTCGGAAGATCCAGAAATTCGGTTTCAATGTCGAAGCGTTTTCCGACTTCCCGCATGACGGCGATGACGCCGGGAGTTTCAGAGCGGTAATGCCCCATGGAGAGCACGGCGACGCCGGCTTCCGACGCGTAATGATACGCTTCATGCGTCATTTCCCCCGTTACGAGACAGTCGATGCCTTCCGCATACAGTTCGCTGAAGACGGCGGGGTATGCTCCGCCGCCGGAAATCGCCGCGACGCGCATGATTTTCCGTCCCGCATCGCCGAAGATCCGGAACGGTCCTTCCGAGGGCAGCGCGGCGTCCAGCTGTTTCGCCAGTTCGCCGACAGCCGTTTCCTTCGGCAGAACGCCCTGGAATCCGATCCTGTGAGAATCGTATTCCCCGAAGGGACGGGGATTTTCAAGATGCATCATTTTTGCGAGCTGGGCGTTGTGCCCGATTTCCGGATGGGCGTCCAGCGGCAGATGCGCACCATACAGGGAAATGGAGTTCGCGGCAAGCATGGAAACGCGTTTGGCGTCGAGGGAGAGAATCCGTTTGAGCGATCCTCCCCAGCTGATTCCGTGGTGGACGAAGAGGAAGTCCGCATCCAGATCCGCTGCGGTCGAGAACAGCGCATAGGAGGCGTCCACCGCGAAAACGGCCTTGCGCACATCGGCTCCGGCTTCGAACTGCAGCCCGTTGTTGGACGCGTCGGAACGGTATTTTGCGATTTCGAGCCGCTCGTCGAGAAATGCGGCGATGTCTTTGAGTGCTGCCATTTTATTCCTCCTCCTTTTTCCGGATGAAACGCTCTGTCACGACCTTCCAGCGCAGATCGCTCTCCTGTTTCTTCTGAAAATGCCCGTTCAACGCTTCCGGATTTTCCGCAAGCGCGGCGAATTCTCCGATCTCCTGTCCGGTGCACCGGAAAAGCACCGCCTGCGGCATCGCGACGCCGAGGGAGCGCAGCGCGTTTTCCGCGCGGAAATAGCGTCTTCTGGCAATGATGTTGCAGACGATCAGAAACACCGGCCAGACGAATGCGAGAATCCAGAACGGCCATGCCGGAATCATCGGCCAGTATGTAACGCGGCCGATCTGCACGAGAAGCAGAAGAAAGACCGGCAGAATGAACAGGATCGCATCCTTCTCGCTTTTGAAGCAGTTGCCCGAGTAGCGGCGCAGCGGACTGCGGGAAATCGCGTAGGCGAAATGCTCCTCGTATTCATGATCCTGAATCGGGGTCCGCGCGACATGGCAGAGTTCATGCGCGGTCAGCTCCTCGCGTCCGTAAATGAAGAACTTTTTTCTGTACTTGAAGCTTTTCCGGATCAGGAAGAGCGTCGGCAGATCTTCATAGGAGGAAATGGAGCATCCGCCCCACAGGAGACCGAGTCCGTGCGTGGGAAAGAATCCCGGCACCCATTTTACGGCGAATCCGTAGGCGGCGCGGGTGGTTTCCGCAGCTTCCTCGAGAATCTCTTCCGGAATTTCCATTCCGGCCCGGATCGTAAGTCCGGTATAGGGTTCAAGCTCTTTTTCCTCGTCGAGTTTCGCCCGCAGGTTTTTCACCCGCTCCTCTTCGGCCAGCAGACGCTCCGCATATTCTCCGGCGGTTTCCCCGGGCGCGAGCAGAAGACCGCGCGCGTCCAGATCCGCCAGCAACTCAAGATTTTCGCTCTCTTTGAGCGATTCAATTTCTTCTCGGAAGGGAAATGACATATCTTCTCCGGAGTATGGAATTTCAAAAATGTTTTTTCTCAATAGATTACTTAAATCCCGTATGATTTCAAGTCCCGGCACGGAAATTTCCGTGAAAAAGAAAAGAAAGTGATCCGCTGGAACCGGGAAGCCAGTTTCCCCTTTGTCCGGGGAAAGGATTCTTCCGGCGCGAATGCCGGCCGGAAGACTTGATTTTTTCCCCGTGCGGTGGTATTGTTCGGGATGCGGACAGGAGACAATTTGACATTATTCAGGAAGGAGGCGTCTTTCATGGCAGGGAAAAAACAGAAACTGGTCCGTCCGGACTGGGATACCTATTTCATGCAGATTGCGCAGGTGGTCGCGCTGCGGAGCAACTGTTCGCGGCGGCAGGTCGCGGCAGTGATCGTCAAGGACTTCCGGATTATTTCCACGGGTTACAACGGGACGCCCCGCGGGATTAAAAACTGCTGTGACGGAGGATGTCCGCGCTGTTCGTCGGATGCGCCGTCCGGAACCGCTCTGGAGGAGTGTCTCTGCTGTCACGGCGAGGAGAACGCGATTGTTCAGGCGGCCTATCACGGCATCTCGGTGAAGGATGCAACTCTTTACACGACGTTCAGCCCCTGTCTGCTCTGCGCGAAGATGATTATCAACGCGGGGATCCGCGAGGTGGTTTACAAGGAACGCTATTCCATTGACGAGACCTCCAAGCGCATTCTCCGCGAGGCCGGCGTGAAACTGCGCCCGCTTGTGGAGGAGAGTTCTTCCCCGCGTTCGGAAAAATAAACTGCCCTGATGCAGAGCATGCGCTCATCGGGGATTCCGCCTTCGGCGGCCAGCTTGCGCAGCTGGACCGCGGCAGGACTGAGAGTCCTGCACGAAGCATAATGCGATGCAGGGCATCGCATTATTCACTTGATTTTTTTTAATGGGTTACCGCGATGCAGGCATACGCGGTATCGGGGATTTCGCCTGCGGCGACCAGCTTGCGCAGCTGGACCGCGGCAGGACTGAGAGTCCTGCACGAAGCATAATGCGATGCAGGGCATCGCATTATTCACTTGATTTTTTAATTTTCAACAGGGAGGTCTGGAAATGAGTTTTGAAAAATGGTCCGAAAAGTATGCGCCCGCGGTAGCTCTGGTCATGTCGATTCTCGCATTCATCTGCGCGGTTGCCGCGTTCATGAACATGCCGGAGAAAATGCCGTCGATGCCGAAAGGTGCCTCCATGCAGCAGCGCGGCCCGCGCGGCGGCGGTGGTGGCATGGGCATGCGTCCCGGTCGAGGCGTTTCCAGGGAATACATCAAACTGTATCAGGACCGCGTCCAGCTTCTGACGCAGATCGTGGAAAGCAATGAACTGCAGTTCCAAACCGGGGCGCTGCCTCTGGAGGATGTCGTGCATTCCCGTTTTACGGCGGATTGCGGCAGAGTGATGCTTGCGCGCCTTGAGATGGGCGGCCGTCCTTCGCCCGGGCTGACGGAAGCGGTCATGGCGGAGAAATACTGGGCCTGGGATGTGAAAATGCGGAATAACGGATACAAGGCGGGAAATGTGCCGGCGGAGAAATACTGGAATTCCGCCCTGGAGTGGAATCAGGCGCGTTTGAATCTTTCGCGGATGGAGTTCCGGATTGTCAACAATCCCGAGTTCCAGAAGGCTGTGGAGGAGTGTCTGAAGAATTATCCGGACGGCAGACTGTCGGACGAGCAGATCAAGCGCCTTGTGGAGACGGAACGCGCGTTTTGAACCCGCGAAAACGGAAAAATGCGGAAGCATTTTTCCCGGGGTCAAGGGGCTTTGACCCTTGTCGCGGTCCGGCGGCGGTCCGCTGGTCGCCGCAGGCGAAATCTCCGCCCGGAGTGTCTGTTTATAAACGGAAAAATGCGGAGCATTTTTCTCGGGGTCAAGGGCCGTTGGCCCTTGTCGCGGTCCAGCGGCGAGACGCTGGTCGCGCGGAGCGCGAAATGCTTCCGCGATTTTCTGTATAACTTCCCTTATTTGTTCCGCGGGATGTTTTCCAGATAAATCGTCTGTGTCGGATATGCGAAATTCAATCCCGCTTCATTGAAGCGCGTCAGAATGGTCATATTCAATTCGTTGAGCAGCGCTTCCTCCTCGTCGAACGAATCCGTCTTGAACCAGATGATTGCGTGAATGTTCAATGCGGAGGGTCCGAACTGCGAGAAATAAATGCGCGGCGCACATCCTCCCGCGTCCGGTCCGTGGAAATTGTCCATGATCTCATGAAGAATCTCCATGGCGCGTTTCATCTGTTCGGGCGTTGTGTCATACGTCAGCCCGATGTCCATCACATGCTTGATGTGCCCGCTGCGGTTCACCTTGCAGACCGTCGCATTGGTGAGAATGCTGTTCGGAATGGTGTAGACGGAATCGTTTTCCGTGCGGATCTTGCTGCTGCGCATCCCGACATGCGTGACAATGCCGTTGACGTCTCCCGTTTTGATTCTGTCCCCGAGGCGGAACGGGCAGTCCGCAATGATGACCACGGTTCCGAAGAAGTTCGATACCGTGTCCTTTGCTGCCAGCGCGATGGCAAGTCCGATGACTCCCGCGCCTGCCAGGAGCGCCGTGATGTCAAGCCGGAAAATGTTCTGCCCGATGAAAAGCACCGTCGTGACGCCGATTGCAATCTTGAGCGTGTTTCCGATCAGGCTCACCGTCAGGTTGTCCAGAGAGTTGTCGCTTCGTTCCGCGAATTTCCGGATCTTCCGGTCCATCACCGAGACCAGCCCGAGAATCCCCCATGCGATGACAAGCGTGGCCGCGGCGTAGAAGAAACGCATGTCCAGCTCATGCAGCGTGCGCGGCAGACTCCGCAGAACCGGAAAGAAAAAGAGGAAACACGAGGTCAGGACAAGCAGCAGGATCACCGGCGTTGTCAGGACATGCAGAATTTCCCAGCGCAGCGTATGTTCTCCGTGATTCATTCGCTGCCGTGTCAGGCGTCGGAACAGCCACGTCAGAAATACGCCCGCCAGAATTGACGCAGCGCTCCCGATCAGAAAATTCAGAAGATGGCCGCTCTCCCGTACGAACCAGTTTTCCGTTTTTTTCGCGTCCGTGTTCAGCTTGCTGATAATCTCGTCCGGCGTCACGTCTTCCAGCGAATTGTCGCTTTTTACCGTATCGGCGGCTTTCGCTTCGCGTTTTACGACCTGCGCCGTGTTTTCCCCGTTCTCGAGCGGAAGAAGCTGGGCGTGTGCGGGAAATGCCTGAAAAAGTCCTGCGGCGGCCAGCAGAAGCAGGATCAGTGCATGTTTGATTTTTCTTCCGGCAGTCGCACTCATACGATTCCCCCCCTTGTTTTGAGCAGCGTGAAAGATTCCATTCTTACCGGCTTAAGATAAAGTGGTTTTCCTGTTTGTCAAGTGGAAAAGCGCTCATGTTTTTCCGCGTTTTTTCTTCTGCAAAATTACTTGAAAAATATAGCTTTCGGCTTGAAAATAACGTTTTTCATGCTAATTTAACAGCTCTTTAACAGTGCTTGTGCACGGGCTGCGCCGGGCGCGGCCTTCCCCAGCAAACCAACCCGGGGCGTGCGCTACACCAGAACAGCAAAGATGTCTTGCCGGACAGCAAACAGGAAAATGTCCGTGCGAAAGCGTCGAAACAAAAGAAAGGGCGGCCGGTCATGGCTCTCACAGTAAAGGATCTTCTCGAGGCAGGGTGTCATTTCGGACATCAGACGAAACGCTGGAACCCCAAGATGAAAGAGTTTGTCTACGGGGCGAAGAACGGAATCTCCATCATCGACATCACCAAGACCATTCATCAGGTCGCCGATGCCTGCAACTTCCTCCAGGGCTGCGTCATGAAAGGCGGCAGAATCCTGTTTGTCGGAACGAAAAGACAGGCACAGCAGATTGTCCGCGAGGCTTCCGAGGCCACCGGCATGAACTATGTCATGGAGCGCTGGATGGGCGGCACGCTGACCAACAACGCCACCATCAAGAAATCCATCAAGAAAATGCTCGACATTGACGCGATCGTCGCCAGCGAAGACACCAAGCTCAAAAAGAAAGAGCTTGCCGTCCTTTCCCGCCAGAGCGAGAAACTGCATCGCGATCTTGACGGCATTGCTTCCATGAAGAAACTTCCGGACGCGGTTGTCATCGTCGACGTCTGCCATGACGAAATCGCGGTCAAGGAAGCACGCAAGCTCAATATTCCGATCGTCGCCATCGTCGACACCAACGGCGATCCCGAGCCGATCGACTATCCGATCGCCGCCAACGACGACGCCGTGAAATCCATCAAGGTCATCATGGACACCTTTGTCGAGACCATCAAGGACGCCGCCGAACTCTACGGCAAAAAAGCAGCCGAGGACAAGGCGAAAGCCGAGGCTGCGGCCGCTGAACGCGCCAAGGAGGAGCCCAAACGCCGCGCTCCCAGAGGCGAAGCCCGCGACGGCAAAGGCGGTGCGAAACGCTCCTTCACCAGACGTCCCTCCCGCAAACCTGCCGCTGATGAGGCTCCCAAAGCCGAAGGCGGAGAGAAGGTCGAAGTAACGACCGAAGCTGAAATGAAGAAGAAGGCTCCCGCGAAGAAAGCCGCTCCCAAAAAGGCGGAAGAAGCCCCCAAGGCCGAGGAAGCTCCCAAGGCGGAAGAAAAGCCCGCTGAATAAGTTCAATTCAATCGGAAAGGAAATTCTGCAATGGCAAATATTACCGCTGCAATGGTCAAGGAACTGCGCGATAAAACCGACGCAGGCATGATGGATTGCAAGAAAGCGCTGACGGAAACCAACGGCGATATGGAAGCCGCTGTCGAGTATCTGCGTAAAACCGGCGCCGCGAAAGCGGAAAAGCGCGCGGACAAGGCGACAAAGGAAGGCAAGGTTTTTGCCGCGGTCGACGGGAACAAGGCCGTTATGATCGAGGTCCTCTGCGAAACCGATTTCGTTGCCGGCAATGAAAAGTTCTTCGACTATGTCAAGGAGGCCGCGGGCCGCGTGCTTGCCGGAACTTCCGGCGACGGCGACATTACGGAGAAGGCGCAGGAGCTCGAAAACAACAATCTCAAGGAGCTGTTTGTCAAGTTCGGCGAAAAGATGGTGCTCCGCCGCGCGATCCGTTTCGAATCCGCGGGCGTCGTCGCCTCCTACATGCACGGCAACGGCAAGATCGGCATCATGATCGATGTCGAAGGCACAAATGATCCGGAACTCCTGAAGGCAATCTGCATGCACATTGCGGCCTACAGTCCGCTGTATGTCACGCCTGCCGAAGTTCCCGCCGAAGCAATCGCGAAGGAGAAGGAGATCGCCGCCGCGCAGCTTGCCGGCAAGCCCGCCAACATGATCGAGAAGATCCTCGGCGGCAAGATCAACAAGTGGTATACCGAAATCTGCCTCATGAACCAGCCCTGGATCCATGACGACAAGACCTGTCTGGCGAAACTCGCTCCCGGCGTGAAGGTCAACAAGTTCGTCCGCTGGACCGTCGGGCAGGAACTCTGAATCGCGTTTCGTGTCTGAATTGAAGGGCCTGTTCCGCTGAAGAACGGGCCCTTTTTTTATATTCGCAGGAGAGAGATTTTCTATGAAACGCGTTGCGGTCATCGGAAGCGGACCCGCCGGACTGTCCGCGGCTCTTGCGCTTCGGGAAAACGGGATTCAGCCTGTCATTTTCGAGCGTCGCGATCTGCCCGGACTCAAGCTGCTTGCCAGCGGAGGCGGACGCTGCAATTTTTCCAATTCCCTGGACGTCGAATCGTTTGCCGCCCGTTTCGGCAGAAACGGCCTTTTCCTGCGTGATGCGTTGCGCGTTGCGCCGCGCGAGTGGCTGATATCCTTTCTGGAATCGCAGGGAGTGAAAGCGCTTCTGACTGACGGTTTTTACTATTTTCCCGCCTCCGGCCGCGCACGGGATATTCTGAATGCTTTTCTCCGCGCCGCGCATGCCGAACTCCGGACTTCTTCGGAAGTAACGGAGATTCTGACGGCGGACGGCTCCGTTTCTGGCGTCCGGGTCGACGGGGAGGCTATCGCCTTCGATGCCGTGATTCTGGCTGGCGGCGGAACCGCGTGGCAGGGGCTTGGCACATCTTCCGGGCTGCGTCTTGCCGAATCGCTCGGACACACGATCATGAAACCGCTTCCCGCCGTCGCTCCGCTTCTGATTCGCGAGGACTGGGTCAAAGCCCTTTCCGGCGTCAGCATTCCGCATGCAAAGCTTCTGCTGAGAAGCGGGAAACGCATTCTGGCGGAAAGCATCGGCTCACTTCTGTTTACGCACGAGGGGCTTTCCGGATTTTCCGCGCTTGATCTTGCCGGAGATGTTTCCGCTTTGTGCGATCGGACCGGCGATGCGGAACTTCTGCTCAGCATTCGTCCGGAGTGGGGACGTGCGGAATGGAGTTCGGAGCTGGAACGCTGGCGGAGGGAAGGGGGCGTAAAACTGGTCCGGACGCATCTTGCACGGCATGCGGCTCATTCGCTGGCGGATGCCGTCTGCGCTCTGTCCGGATGTTCCGAAGCGAAAGCCTGTATGCTTTCCGCAATGCAGCGGGAGACGCTTCTTTCACATCTTGCCGCATTGCCGCTGACTGTTTCCGGCGCAGGACCGATGGAGAAGGCGATGGCGATGCGCGGCGGCGTGTCTTTAAGGGAGATTCATCCTGCGACGATGGAAAGCCGCCTTGTCCAAGGTCTTTACTTTGCAGGCGAGATTGTGGATCTGACCGGTCCCTGCGGCGGCTACAACATGCAGTGGGCATTTTCTTCCGGACGGCTCGCGGGATGCATGCGGAACACTCGCTGAATTACAGCGTTTCCGGATTTTCCACTGCCGCCGGTGCGTTTTTTCCGAAATTTTCCTTGGCCTGAAGCGGAATCATTTTGGAGAAGAGCCGTTTTCCGGAGTCCGCTTCGACGATGCGCAGCGTCCATTCCAGATTTTCACTGACAAAGGATCCGACAATGTATTCCGGTTTGGAGACCGCATAGCCCGCCAGCTTCAGATCGACCATTTTCTGCATCACCCGGAAGGCAAGTTTCTTCGCATTGGATTCTCCCGTGATGGCAAAGGCAATCGGCTTGTCTCCGCGCGAGACCAGAGTCATTGTCAGCGAGGTAATCATCATATTGATTGCATCGGTGTCTTTCACCGGTTCCGGACCGATGTTCACGGACTGTGTCGCAAGTTTTTCCCGGAACGGCGGCGTCACGGGTTCGGGTCCGCTCTCAAACCATCCCGCGCAGGAAGTCAGAAGCAGGATTGCGGGCACAAAGGAAACAAGACAGATCAGTCGGGACATTGCGGCATTCTCCTTTTCCGGTTGGGATTCGGAAGACAACTTAATCCGGGAATGCGAATAGGCAAGCCCGTTTCCGAAGTATTTTCTGAAAAAACCTGTTTTCTGTTCCCCGATTTCATCATGCCGGAGCGGAAATCCCTGCGGAACGGCGGCTCGTGTTCCGAAAATGAACCCCCGCCGTTCCGGAGGAGGAGCGGAGGGGGGTGTTCCGTCGGAACGGAAGGCTCAGTTGTTTTCGACAAGAGCCAGAACGTTTTTTATTGCTCTGTCACAGGCGCTCTTGCACTCCTCCCAGCCTTCATACTCAATGGAGAGGAAGCCGTCATAATTGGCATTCTTGATGATCTTGACAATGGCTGCGAGATTGACGTCGCCGTCCCCGGTAATTGCACCGCGGATGAAGCGTCCGTGGGCGGTGGGGATATATCCTTCCTTGCAGGGCGGATTCCGGCGGATGTGGAAATCCTTGAAATGCACCATGGAGGCGAAGCGGATGTTGTTCATGGTGGCGACTTCCGGATCCTCGTCGACGCAGAGGAAGTTTCCGACATCCATCGTAGTGCGGAAATTATCCCGGTTCACACCAAGCACGAGCCGCTGAATGCGCTCACTGCCCTGGAAATGGAACCCATGATTCTCCACGCTGGTCGTGATCCCGTACTGCTTTGCATAATCGGCGATTTCTCCGCAGGCGTCAACGGCAATGACCAGATCCTTTTCGAACTGTTCACAGGTTGTTTCCGGAACGGGGCGCCATCCGGCATCGTGGCGCATTCTCGTGACGCCGAGCTTTGCCGCGGTGTCAACCTCCTTCTTGACGCGGGCGATTTCCTTTTTGATTTCCTCCGCGGTGGGAAGCATGAAATTCGCGCCGATCGTGTAACTTGAGATCTCCATGCCCGCCGCCTTGACCGCCTTTACAATATCAGCGGCAAGCTGGTCGTTTCCTGTGACAACGTAGGAGTTCCCGGGGACAATCTCAATGTGTTTTCCGCCGCGCTCGGCAGTGAACTTGATGGCTCCGAAAATGTCCATTTCTCCATTGCTGATCGCTCTTGACAGGCTGTAAGAGCTCAATCCTACCTTCAACATGACTTTTCTCCTGTTTTTGCGTTCAGAGAATTTTCCCTGTTCTGCTTACTAAAGCCGTTCAAGATATAAAATGCCGCACTTTTTCCGTATTTCAACCCGTCTTTTTCCTTATTTTCAAAGAAAGTGCATTCCGGCATGCGGAGGAAGAAAGGCGCATGCCGGAATAAACGCGGGAATCAGTCGAATTTGAGCTTTTCCGGATAGGGATACTGCTGTCCGGCGGGGATTTTCCCCGGCCACGGAGAGACGCGGAAGGTCCGGTAGTAGGGAACCTCGTGGAAAATTCCGCCGCTGATGCTGCTCCATTCCAGCTTTCCCGTGTCGCGCAGCGCCATGCGCGCGACATTGATTCTCCAGAGTTCCCGCGGGGACAGGCACCCTCCCAGCTTCCGGACCGGGAAGCGCACCTCAGCAGTCCAGTGATCCGGATAATCCTTCACCGCGAATTCAAAATCGACGCGGATGCTCATATCCCGGTCCGTCGGGGAAGTCGTGAGCGCCTGATAGGTTTTGCCGTTGTGCGTGAATCCGATGTGATAATATTTCCTCATTTTGTACCAGGGAGGCATGACGAAGATTTCGAAGTGGCTTCCGGTCAGCGAGCGCAGACCGTCGCCGGACGCGGTGTCCGCCACTTTTCCGCTTTTATCCTTCATCGCCAGAATTCCGAAATAAAGGCTGGCGCCGTCGTCGGCGACTTTCAGAACGGTCGGGATCTGCGCCTTTACGGGAGGCGTTCCGGCACAGCGGAATCCGGTGATCTCCGGCGCGACGGACCAGACTTTTTCATCCAGAACGCCGTCGATCCTGATTTTCTCCCTGTGCACCTTGGGCAGGGGGATGGGATTTTTCGTCAGGACGTAGGAGCGGTATGCCGTTTCCCATTCATAGGCCAGATAATCCCGGTCGCGCGCAACCCGTTTTGCATAAAGCGGGCTGCCGGAGACCGCTTTCGCCGCTTCTTTCAGCAGACGGTCCGTTTCCTTCTGCAGCTCAGGATCATCGTAACACGCTCCGATGTCAAACCCGGTCGCGACGCCGTATCCCATGCAGCCGCCGTTTTTTGCGATCGCCTTCTGCAGCAGGGCGCGGTAGGGCTTCATGTATTTCCACGCATCGCCGTAGTAGAGGGAGTTCGCCCGTTCCGATTCCGTTTCGAAATCGGCATTGACATCCCATGAGAAAACGCCGGAGAGGTAGTGAAGCTGCCAGTTGGCGAACCAGTAGTTTTCATTGCGGTAGCGTTTTCTCCCTTTGTAATTGCCGTCCGGAACGTTTGTAACGAGACCGAATCCCATCATGTTGAGCCGATGATAGAACTTGAGATCATCGATCCATGGTTTTTCATTCAGTTCATAGCAGAGCGGCACCGGGCTGTCAATATGGTATTCGAAAGTGTGTGCCCGCAGTTTCAGGCGGCTCCATGCTTCGAACATGCCGCGGAACCGTTTGTTGATCGGGCATTTTTCATCTGTCAGGGAGTGGACGTAACAGCGTCCGTGCGGGCAGAGCGTGACCATGACGCGCGGATCCGGCCGGCAACCCTCGGGCGGAATCCGGAAGTTCTGATAGAGAAAGGCATCAATTGTAAGATTCGGATGGCGCGGAGTCAGGAGTGCATTCGCCATTTGATTGATATAGGTCCACCAGCGAGTGGAAAGGATCCGGCTTTTCCTTTCTCCCGGCGGATCAAGTTTCCGGCACTCTGCACATTCGCACCAGTAACCGTGATCGTCGTTGCAGAAGGTTCGGATTACTTCCCGGTTTCCGTAGATGTCAAGCCGTTGGTCCAGATTTTTCACCATGCGTTTGAACCCGTCGGGATTTGTTGTACAGACTTGAGAGAAGTCGCCTTTCTCATTATGAAGCGGAACTCTGCGGCCGTTGCGCAGTCCGAAGTATTCCGGATGTTCCTGGAAAAGTTTCTTGTAAACGGCTTTTTCCTCTTGTGCACTCGAATAGAATCCGATCAAGGACTTGCCGAGGCTGTGACCGCCTTCCATGTAGACGGGATCCAGTTTTTCAATGAACTCGAGCTGCGATTTTTCCCGGAACTGACCCTTCCAGGTGATGATCTGGAGACCGTTTCTCATCAGCCAGAGATAGGAGTCCGGCACCCAGCCCGGCCCGCTGTGAATCCTGAACTGCCGCAGGCGGAACGCCGGATTGCGGACTGTCAGTTGTTCCGGAACGCGGAAAGAGGATTTCTTCGGACAGATTTCCCCCTCTTCCCCGGGATGCAGCCAGACCATGCCGCCGTATTTCTTCAGGAGCCCGTAGACTCCGTAAAGATAACCTCGTCTGCAGCGGCTGACAATCCGCAGAGAGTTCCCTTCAGCCGCAATGATGTAACCGTCGTCCTTCAGGTTTGCTGCCGCTTTTACAAGCATGGCGTTTCCTGCGATTTCAGGGGCCGGTGCCGGAAGGAAGCGGATTTCGTTTCTGCCGTCTGTTTTCCGTGTTGCGACGGGAAGCTCCGCTCCGGTTATCTTCTTTACGAAAGCCGCGAGTTCCCGTGCCGCAAATTTCGATACGGGATCTGCGTTTTCAGAGATTACAATGACAGCTTCCGGACTGCCGTTTGCCACAAGCTCCACTTCCCGGTTGTTTCCTTTTCCGGCCGCTTCCATGCAGAATAGCGCGAGGGCGGCCAAGGTTATTTTTCTCCATTGTCTCATGAATACCCTCCTTGTGTTTTATCCACTGATACAAATTGAGCGTCAGTCAGCGGGATTGATCAAAATAGTTCCACCAGATGCCCTCTTTTGCCAGATCTCCGTACGGATTTGTCAGGAAAACTGTCAGAACAGAAACCGCGTTCCTTATGGAGACGCTTTTGCAGCTGCCGTCCCCATAGGCAACCGGATACCTCATGAAATGAAGACTCCATGCGCCAGTGCCGGAGCCCCCCGTTCCGTTTTTGACTGCGAACGGACAGGTAATCAGGGTATATTTGAAATCATTGCGCAGCCACCCGGTCGGCGGTGTCTTTCCGCTTGTATTGCCCCGTATATTGTACAGACAGAAAATGTTTTCCGTATTTCCTTCCATATCCCAGCGTTCCGCTGCGCTTTTTTTCCGGTAAAAATTGTCTTTGATTTTGGAGGGACTTTTCCCCTCCTCTTCATAGTTGGAGGGGCAGTAGAAAGCTTGTTTCTGTCTGATATAACCGTTGCGGTAAAGCAGTCCCAGCCCCCACCAGCGGCAATTGATTCCGCTGAAAATTGTATGAGTGGTATATCCCTCGTTCTCTCCTGACGGCGGACGGCGCCCTTTGTTGTCGTCCGCATACGAAATTACACTTTGTATCTGCTGTTTGAGCAGAGCAAGACAGCTGATTTCAACTGCCTTCTGCTTTGCTTTGTTCAGCGCGGGGAGAAGGATTGCCGTCAAAATCGCAATAATGGATATGACTATTAAAAGTTCTATCAAAGTAAACCGCACGTTTTTTCCCATTTTTTTACTTCTGATTCCGAGTGTTCCAAGATTCAACGATCATTTTCTGTTCCCCTGTTTCTGTCCGACGGAGTATTTTTCAGTTTTCCGCCTGCAAAACGGCTTTGACTTCAAAAATCCCGACGGCCGCATCGGGAGAGTGGCAGGCATGAAGAGGAAAATCGTCCATGCCGCCGGTTTTCAAATCGTATCGCCGAACATCAGAGTCGGCATCTGCTGATGTTTCAAGGAGGAATCCGTCAGATTGCCCCGGATGAGACTGCAGAGGATGCGCATGGCGGTTTCTCCCAGAGAGACGGTGTCCACCTTCAGCGTGGTCAGCGCCGGCGGAGTCAGCTGTCCGAGCGCCACGCCGCCGAATCCGGTCACTCCGACGTCTCCCGGAATCCTGAAACCGTTTTCCAGCAGATCATCCAGAATCATTTTGGCTATGACATCCGCAGATGCCATAATCACGGTCCGCCCTTTTCCGGAAAAATCCCGGAGACAGCGGCGGAGTTCATTGAAATAATTGCTGTCCGGCAGTCCCGGCGAAGCGGAGGAAAGGATTTTTGCGCGGTCTTCACCCATTCCGGAATCAGCCGCGGACGCCGAGAAGGCCGCCCGCCGTTCCAGCTGGCTCGGAGTTTTCCAGCCGCTGTCGGCGTAAATGAAACATTCATACTTCATGGAGCGCAGGGTCTGAAACATTTTCCGGATGCCGCCCCGGTCGTCGGAACAGACCGCATGAACCGGAAGCTGGGTCGGCCGGTTCACCAGAACCACGGGACGGCCGGTCGCCTTTACGATTTCGCTGATGGAGTTGTCGGAAAGCCATTCATCGAGCAGATAGCCTTTCACCAGCGATTTCATCTGAAGGGCGGTTCGGACGATTTCCTGCTGGAACTTCGGGAACGAGGGAAACATCGCGCTGGAATACGGGAACACCATGTTGACGCCCGCTGTCAGCGCGGCGTTCTGCACCCCGCTGATGATTTCGTTGAAATACTGGTCCCGGCCGGAGACGCTGTTGCTTCGCAGAAGACAGCCGACATAAATATTCGGATTCGGAAGTTCCGCCGCGACATAGCCGCATCCGGGATCTTTGGCGATCAGTCCTTCGGCCGCCAGTTCCTTCAGCGCGTGAAGAACTGTGATATGGCTGACTCCGAAGGCGCTCCGGAGGGCGCTGATCGGCGGGATGTAGTCCCCCGCGTGAATTTCTCCGGAGAGGATTTTTTCTTTGATGTCATCAAAGATTCTGCTGTATAGATGCTGTCGGCTCATAAGATCCTCATTCTTTATGTTTATATTATATCTTAAATAATTTTTTTGTCAATAGGAGGAATGATTCATTTTTTATTTTTTTTGAGAAAACAGAGGGGTTTCAATATAAAATGAGTTGAATATGTCGGGCTTTTTGGGAAAAAACACATTCTGTCGCAGGATTGCAAAAGAATTGTATTTATATTATATGTATATTATATGTTGCTTTTTTTATGAAAGAGATCCGCGGATTTGCCGGACTGGATGGATTGGGTTCCCGGGATGGGGAGGATGGGAAAAAAGAAGAAGTTTGCCGGAAAAGACGCTTTTCATTGGAAGAAATCGGAAAAACGTCTATATTACCTTCTGCATAAGGAGGATTGCCATCATGAAACTTTGCAAGAAAAATCTCGCCGCACAGCTCTACACGATCCGCGAATACACGAAAACCCCGAAAGACATCGCCGAATCCATGAAAAAGATCAAGGCGATCGGTTATGACGCCGTGCAGATTTCCGGACTTGGCCCCATTGACAACAAGGAACTCCTCTCCATTCTGGACGGAGAGGGACTTGTCTGCTGCGCCTCCCACGATTCCGCGGCTGCGATTGTTGATAAAACCGATGAAATCATTGAGCGTCTTCAGGCCTTGAAATGCCCGTATACCGCGTATCCCTATCCGCATGTCCAGTGGACTTGCGAGGAAGACTGCCTGAAGCTGGCCGCCGCACTCAATGAGGCGGGAGCCAGATTCAAAGCCGCCGGCATTACCCTCTGTTATCACAACCATGCGCTCGAGTTTGAAAAATTCAACGGCAGAACCGTGCTTGACATTCTCTATTCCGCTTCGACGGCGGACAATCTGAAGGGCGAGCC
This sequence comes from uncultured Victivallales bacterium, assembly GCA_944391115.1. Lineage (GTDB taxonomy): Bacteria > Verrucomicrobiota > Lentisphaeria > Victivallales > UBA1829 > UBA11452. Next base: position 169,262 of record CALXSJ010000001.1, read on the forward strand.
CGATACCTACTGGGTGCAGCAGGGCGGAGCGAATCCCGTTTCCTGGATCAGGAAACTTTCCGGCCGCATGCCTCTTCTGCATCTGAAGGACAGCGGATTCCGCGGCGGCAAACAGATCATGATGGAGATCGGCAGCGGAAACCTGGAATGGAAACCCATTCTTGATGCCGCGGATGAGGCCGGATGCCTCTGGTATATCGTCGAGCAGGATATCTGTCCCGCTTCGCCGTTCGATTCCCTGAAGATGAGCTATGACTATCTTTCGGAGAACTTCTTCTGATCGCTTCTCTTTCCGGGATGCACGGAAATGAATCGGCTTAAAGCGTTTCCGTGCGCCCGTTTCACTTCGTCCCGCCGGGCGGAACGCCGCCCGCATATTTCCCGCTTTCGCCATCCCGCCGGTAATCCTGCGGAGAGACGTGATTCCATTGCCGGAAGACACGGCAGAAATGACTGCAGTCGGCAAAGCGCAGGCGGTTTGCAATTTCATAAACCCGCAGGGAGCTTTCCTGAAGCAGACGGCACGCTTCTTCCATTTTTTTCTGCATGATGAAATCCGCCGGGGAAATTTCATACAGACGTTTCCAGTGCCGGAAAAAACTTCGCGTGGAAAGATTGTGCCGCCGGATGATTTCCGCAAGGTCAAGTTTCTCGTAAACGCAAGCGGAGAAGCAGGAGGCGATCTGCCGGACCGCCGTTTCTTCCGGGGATTGTGCATTCTCCCGGTTTTCCAGAAGGGTCAGGCGCAGCAGATCCAGCGCGAGCAGGTCAATCCGGTCCGTGATTCCCGGCAGGCAGGTTTGTTCCAGGAGACGGGCGAGGGCGGCGGTTTTCTGAGAGATCTCCTCTGTCGCAAGAAATTCCCAGCCGGGATTTTCCGCGTCAAGTCCGAAACGTTTGAGCATTTCATGCTGGGAAAGATCATAGGAGATGACCAGCACATCCCAGGGCTCCGTGGTTTTCATCCGGTAGACGTGTCCGCGGATCCGCGTTGCGACCCAGGGGAATCTTCTCCGGAGCGTCCGGCCGTCGATTTCCTCCTCGGCGAACTCCGCACGCGAGCAGAGCTCCAGCCCGAAATCAATCGTGGTGTGCGTCGTGAAGCGGTTGTGCCAGTTCGCGTTCAGAAAAGCGATGTTCCGGACCGGCGGAAGTCCGGAAAACTGCCGCTTCAGCCCCCGCAGACAAGCCGTGATGTTTTTCATGATTCCGTAATTTCCCGTTTTTGGGAAATATAACTTTCCTGTTGCGCCTTTGCAAAGCGCATCCGGCACGAATATTCCATTTTATGGCAGAAGTTTTCCTTGCTTTCCCGCCCCGGTGCAGTATAATGAATTCAGCGACAGCATGGAGGGATTTTTCTATGAAGTGGTGCAAAAGTCTGGGCGGTCATATTCACAATTTCTGTGACATGGAGAGCGGTTTTTTTCTGGAGGCGGGAGAGAAGGATATGCTTCCTCCCGGAGGGGAAATTTGTTTTCGCGGCTCATGCGTGGTGCCTGCGGACGGCGAATACACGCTTCAGTTCGAAACGGACCGGAATCTTCTGCTCCGGATCAATGATATTCCTGTGGAATGCTCTTCTTTTTCCCACTGGCGGGACGGCCTTCATCTGAAAGGATTTCTTCCGCAGACTGTGCGGACGTTCCGTGCCGGCAGGAACCCGCTGGAATTCCGCCTGAAAAATCCGACGGATCAGACGCTTTCCGCGCATTTTCACGTCCGTCTGATCGACTGGAACGGCGAGGTTGTGCCGCAGGAAACAGTTCATCCCTATCAGGATGGTTTCCTGCCGGAAAAGCGTCCGCTTCGCGAAATGCCCGATCTTTCCGCATGGAAGCCGGGCGCGGGCAAGGCTTTCAAAAGCGCCGGGCGTTTCGGTTTTACAAAGGGGAACGGAGTTCTGGATTACAGCATGCCATACTTCGGAATTGTCGCCAAACCGCATGTTTTCGGGAATCCGAAGTGGAAAAAGAATCAGCTGTGGAGCTTTTCCGTTCTTCCGGACGGAATGACCCCGTCCGGATCGCTTCTTGAAAATTACGTGCCGGAAGAAAACGAGTCTGTGATTGTAGACTGGGCTTCCGTCCGCTGGTCCCGTCCCGACGCGAAAGGGAAACCGTTTATCCTGGAGTATTCCCTGCTGGCGCCGGAGCTTCTGATCGAGACTTCTTCCGATTCCTTCACCTTGAGCCGCCTTGCAGGGTCCGCAGCATGCAAACGTATTCTGCTTCCGCTGGGAAGAGGCGTTCTGGAACGCTCCGACTGCGGCGGCGTATTTTACGACGCGAAGACCGACGGTCCTCTTGCGGAAAACTGGATTCTGCTTTACGGCAACGGCGCTTTCCCTGAGATTCCGATTCTTCTTCTGTTCCGTGTCCCGCCGGAAAGAATTTCCGTGAAGCGGAATCCTGCCGGGGCGGCGGAACGGATCGATTTCTGTTTCTCCGAACAGCTGGGATGGGCGATGCTCGGATTCCCGGAGGGGATTTCCATGCCGGAGCCGGACGCGTTGAACGATGAGCGGATGACGCATCTTCTTTCGGTCTGCCGCAGACGTTCCCGGACAGCTCTGGCACGTCCGGTCGCCTGCGAAGAATATTTCCGGATTGAAAACGGTCGGGTGGAGATTCTGCAGCATTACCGTTTCCGCTTTTTGGAAGACAAGTTCGGTACGGAAACGGTCCGTTTTGCTCCGCTGCCGCCGCCTGTGATGCTTGCCGTGCTGGAAACGGACGCCGTCCGTCCCGATCCGGATGCCTGCGATTTTGAACTGCCGACGAAATACGGTCCTTTCTGGGGCGTGTTCCATTCGGAATGGAGCCGTTATTCCGTGCCGGTTCCGGATACCAGGCGTTCCTTTGTTCTGGGCAGATGCAGCCGCGGCGCAGCGCTGGATAAGGATTTCAGGGAGTATCTTTCCTATCACGATCAGCTGAAGGAAATTCCGAATCCGGGGGTTCATCAGTTCCTGTTTCCGTTCGTGGTGCCGCTTCTGACGTTCGGCGAACTCACGAAGGAGGAGCGCGAAGAGGTGACGAAGCGTCTGGTGCGCAATCTGGAGCGGGCCTGCGATCCGGATGCCTCCTATGTCGGGCGCGGCGGAAAGAAGTGCTACATGTGGTATGAGCGCACCGAGCCGTTTACCGGTGTTTCGTATCTCATCAATTATCTGCATGTTTCCAGAATCCGCGAGCTCCCGGACGGGGAAAAGGAGACGATCTGCGGCAACAGCATTCCCTTCATCGAAGTCGACTGGGGCAACGGCATCGCCCTCTACTCCATTTATCTGGCGGCGCTTCTGACCAACCGCTGGGATATTGTCAGGGCCCGCTGGAATGTGATGAAACGCGCATTTCATTATTTTCTCGGGCTGATGGACTGGGCATGCATGTGCAGCGGATATTGTGAAAACGGACATGCCTGGAGCGACGGCACCAACTACGGGGCCTATCTCGGATTTGTCAATATGGCGGAGATCATCGATGACAAAGAGGCCTGGGAGACAGCGGTCTACGCTTATGCGAAGATGACCGCCGAACGCATGGGACTCTTTGCCGCGGCGCAGAATTACTTCTGCCGGTATTATGACGCATCTCCGTGGCATGCGGCGAAGGTTTTTCCGGAGGAACTGGCGTTCCGGCATCACAATCTCGCCTGTCCCCGCCGGATTCTTCACGGCGCCTACCGGGAGGAGGGGCTTTACAACATGACGACGGAAGGGCATTATCCGGAGACGTTTCAGATGTATGCCGACTGCATGAAGCATGCCCTGCTTGAAACACTGGACGCGGTCGAGAAGAGTCAGCCGGACGGTCTGAGCGTCACCGGTCCGCTTGCAGACGGTGCCGAGTCCATCTATCACACCAACCGGGTGCAGCTCGGCGAGCAGGAGGTCTATTCCTATCTGCTTCTGTGCCTCTTCAGCGGGAAATATTCTCCCGGGGAGATCCGGAAAAAAATCGACGAGGCGGTTGCCAATCGGCGGCTGTCGCGGGAATTTCTCGGCGCGCATGAGTTCTGCTACCGCCGTGTTCCGGCGAACTGGTGCGCAGTCTATCTGACCGGAATGGCGGAGTGCTTCCATCAGGTGCACGCAACTCTCTGGAAAGGGCTCATCCCCGGGGAAGCCGCGTATCCTGAACTGGAGGTGAATGTCATGGACAGTGACGCATGGATGGAATTCCGCGCGGACTTCCCGTTTGAACTCTCTTTGAACGGCCGGATTCTTCCGGTCATGCGGAAAGAGGGCAGACTGGTTCGCTACCGGATTCCGGATTCCGGCAGACTCCGCATTCATCCGCTGAAGAAATAATTCCCGGAAAATACGCCCGCTTCTTTCTTTCCGGATACGGGAAGGGAAGGATTTGGAGTTCGAAACGCAGAACACAAAAAAGCCCGGACATCCACTGTTCCGGGCTTTTTTGCTCCACTATTTTCCCCTGTATTTTCAGCGGTTGACGCGGACAGGGGAGAATGCGTTCAGATGTTTTGTCAGCAGGCCTTTTTGACTTTGCCGCTGCGAATGCAGGCCGTGCAGACCTTCATCCTCTTGTTCGTGCCGTTGTCGTTGACTCTGACAGTCTGGATGTTGGGCTCGAAAATACGTGGGGAAACTTTCACCACGTGCATGCCGATACCGCCTTTTTTCTTTGCAAGACCCCTACGGATGATTCTGCCTCCGTAGAACTTTTTCTTACCGCAGATTTCGCAAACATTGCTCATTATGACACCTCATATGCGTTGCGTATTGAATTTTCCCGTTCCACAAACTGTTCATGCTGAATACGTGAATCAGGAAACATAAATATAACACTCTCCCGGAAAGTTTCAAGACTTCCAATATTTTTTTTCCCGATTTATTCCTTATAAATTTTTCCGGAGGAGGAAGCTTCCCTTTCCGGGCTTTGGCATTTTCAGACGGGAATACGCGGAATATGCGTTGAAACGTCTGAATTTCCGTTTTGCGCAATACGGAAAAATCGGCTCCTTTCCCTATTGACTTTTTGCCGTTCCGCGTATAAACTATGGGATACCGATCAAGCACAAGGAAAGGCTGGAGGAATGAAAAAACGGATTTTGACCTTGCTGTGCGCATTCTGCGCATTGCCGCTCTTTGCCGCGGAGATGAAAATCGCCGTGATTGACATGGGGCGCGTGTTTCAGGAATACACCAAAACCAAAGTCAACGAGGCGAGACTGAAGAAACAGGCCGAAATTTTCAAGGATTATTCCACGCGCCTCAGCGACCAGCTCAAGAAACTCCAGTCCGAGTTCAAGGATTTGCGCGACGCCTCCCAGAACATGGCCTATACCGCCGCCGAACGGGAGAACCGCCGCCTGAACGCAGCCGACAAGTATGCCCAGGTCACGGCGAAGGAAAAGGAGCTGCGCGACTACAACCGCGAAAAGCAGGCCGAGCTCCGCGCGGAATATGAAAAAATGCGTGACGGGATCCTCAAGGACATCGAGAAGGTCGTGGCGGCGAAATGTGTGACGGAAGGCTATATGATCGTCATCGACAAATCCGGAAAAACCCTGAACAACATTCCGACCGTCGTCTATCACAATGCCGCCCTGGACATCACGACGCCGGTCATCAAGACTCTCAATACGGGATTCAGCCGGAAAGACAGCAGCAAAAAATAACATAACATAGTTACAGGAAGCCTCATCATGGAAAAAACATATAAAGTTTCCGAGCTTGCGGAAATGGTCAACGGTATCGTAAAAGGCAATGCCGGCCTGGAAATTACCGGCGTGAACTCGCTCAAGCTGGCGGGACCGACGGAAGCCTCCTTCCTGAGCAACATCAAATACCGGAGCCAGATGGATGCCGGAAAAGCGGGCGTTGTCCTGGTTGTTTCCGACTGGAAATTCGAGCCGAAGGAAGGGCAGACTCTGATTCTCTGTCAGAATCCCGACAAGGCCTTCACGAAGATCTGCAATGTTTTTGCGCCCGCGCCGATTCAATATGCTCCCGGCATCCATCCCTCCGCCGTGGTGCATCCCGGTGCAAAAATCGCGGAAGGCGTTTCGATCGGACCGACCGCCGTGGTCGAGGAAGGCGCCGTAATCGGAAAAGGCTCCGTGATCGGCGCCTGCGCCTATGTCGGGCACTTTGTCACGGTCGGGGAGAACTGCCTGATTTATCCGAATGTTTCCATCATGCGCTACTGCAGGATCGGCAGCCGTGTCATCATTCATGCGGGTGCGACCATCGGAGCCGACGGATTCGGCTACAATACCACGTTCACGGGACTTGTGAAAGTGCCGCAGAACGGAATCGTGCAGATTGACAATGATGTCGAGATCGGCGCGAACAGCACAATCGACCGTGCGCGTTTCGGCAAAACGTGGATCAAGAAAGGGGTCAAGATCGACAATCTCGTGCATGTCGCGCACAATGTGATTGTCGGGGAGTCCTCCGCTCTGATCGGACAATGCGGGATTGCGGGCAGCGCGGAGATCGGCCGCGGCGTCATTGTGGCCGCGCAGTCCGGTGTCAACGGTCACATCACCCTGGGAGACGGATCCAAGGTTGCGGGAGCCTCCGCCGTGCAGCGCAGCGTGCCGCCGGGTGCCATGGTGTTCGGCACGCCCGCCGAAAGCGAAGAGGATTTCATTGAGCGGCACATGCTTCCGCGCAAGGTGCGGAAACTTGCCGCGCGTCTCGAAAAACTGGAGGCGCTTCTCGCCGGAAAAGAGGACAAGGCGGAATAGTCCGCGGCAATGCCGCGGGAGGAACGCCGGATTTCGCGTTGAAATGTTTTTTCATGCAGCACGGCATCCGCCGGACTGTTCCTTTCCACATGCGGAAGGAAGCTTTTCCCCTGCGGGAGCTATTTCCAGAACTGCCACCATTTCTTCTGCGGCGGCGGAGGCGGGATGATCTCCTTCGGAATATTGATGCTGGAATGCGTGGCGACGACAGCCACGGAAAACTGATCTTTGACCTTCGGGAGCATGCCGACTTTTTTCCGGTAGAACTTCACCAGATTTTCATTTTCATCCAGTTCCGCCTTGGCGGCGATCACTTCCGTATTGTCCGACACGCTGTCGGGATCCTCCGTAAGGGGGAAGATGTCGCCGCATTCGCTGCATTCCGCGGAATCTCCGAGGAATTCATCGGGAATCTCGTATTTGGCGCCGCAGGAGCGGCAGGAGACAATCACAAGGCCGGATGGACGGGAAGGGGGAGGTTCCTGAACGTTCATACGCGGAGGAAGGACCGTCTGTTTCGGCTGTTCCTCCTGTTTCTCGTCCGCAAGTTCCATTGTGAACTGCTTCGTACAGCGGGGGCATTCCGTTTTCTGGCCCAGAAGCTCCGGTGGAATGTGGTACTTCGTTTTGCAGTGTGGACATGAAACAAGAAGACTTTGTTCGCGCATAAGTTTGTCTCCGCATTGTTCATTGTATTTCTGGTCTGAAGGGGAAACTACCATCGGAACAGTGGATGTCAAATGAAAAAATCAAATTTTTATGATAAAAAAGGGAATTCCGGAAGTGATTCCGCAGGATGATCCGAAGACTGCGGAATGCCATTGACATTTGTGCAGTCCGCAGATTTTACGGAAACGGGAAGATTTCAGTCCGTATTTTCCGGGATTCCGCGCCGTTCCCGCCCGGAGCAGAAAAAAACGCCGGAAAAGACAATGCGGGAAGGCACTGTGAAAATGCAGCCCGCATCATGTCATATCGCATAATTTTCAGCGTGCTTTTTCATCCGGGCTGACAAGTCCGGCCGCCTTTTTATTCCGATGCTGATAATAGAGGCAGAGCACGGTGTCTGTTGCGACAAGAAGGCCGTTCAGGAGATAGAGCCAGAATACAAAATCGAATTTCCCCGTGATTTTGTACAGACAGCCCGCAATGTAGCCGATGATAATCAGAGAAAGGAAAATATAACTTTTCCCCGCCGGATTCTTGACCTTGACGGTTTTTATGATGGCAAACGGCCAGCTGAATCCGAAACAGATCAGCATGACGGCTTCGAACATACTGGAAAGAGGCATGGGAAAAACTCCTGACTTCCTGATCTTGTGTGGTTGTTGTTGAAAAAAGTAATATACACCCGCATCATGCGATTTCAACCGTATCCCGGAAGATTTGTCCGCTGCCGCAGAAACGCCGCCATGCGGACATCCGGGGAGCCGCCGGACGGGAGAGATGCTTCCGGCATGGGATTGCTCCCGTTTTGAAATGTTCCGCGGTATTTTCCATTTCCATACTTTTTCCGGTTTTTTTCCGTGTCAAACATTGAAAAACAGATTCATTGTGCTAATTTTAGCGCAATCATGAGCATGCATGGAAAAATATCGGTCATTATCCTTGGCGCGGGCGGTCGGGGCACCATTTATGCAAACCTGATCAAACTCATGCCGGACAAGGCGGAAGTTGTCGCCGTGGCGGAACCGCGCGACTTCTTCCGCAACCGTATCGTCGCGGAACATCATATCCCGGAGGTAAACAGCTTTACCGACTGGCGTGACGTGCTGAAGCGTCCGAAATTCGCGGATGCCGTCATCATTACGACGCAGGACCGCATGCATGTGGAGCCCGCGATTGCATTCGCGAACATGGGATACAATATCCTGATCGAAAAACCGCTGGCGCCGGACGCGCATTCCTGCCGCATGATTGTCGATGCCGTCAAGCGGAACAAGGTGCTTCTGTCCGCCTGCCATGTCATGCGTTACGCGAATTATACCAGCATGCTCAGGGAACTCATCCGGAACGGTTCCATCGGGCAGATTGTCTCCATCGAGCATCTGGAGCCCGTCGGCCACTGGCGTTATGCGCACTCCTACGTGCGCGGCAACTGGAGCCGCGAAGAAACCTCCTCCTCGGTTCTGCTGGCAAAGTCGATTCATGATCTGGACTGGATCAACTTCATCGTCGGGCGGCGCTGCAGCAATATTTCCTCGTTCGGCTCCCTGATGTTTTTCCGTCCGGAAAACCGGCCGGAAGGGGCGGCAGACCGCTGCCTCGACTGTCCTCTGGAGCCCGGGTGTCCTTATTCCGCGCCGCGCTTCTACCTGGAACGCTGGAAAAGCGGACACATTGACAATTATATCGAATCCGTGACCAGCCCGCTGACGGAGGAGAATATTCTCCGCGCGATGCGGACCGGCCCCTACGGCCGCTGTGTTTTCGCCTGCGGCAACGACGTGGCGGATCATCAGGTGGTCAATATGGAATTCGAAGGCGGGGCGACCGCAGTCTTCACGCTTGCGGGCTGTTCCAAATACGGTGACCGCAGGACGACCATTTTCGGTTCCGCCGGAGAGATCTTCTGCGACGGGAAAAAGATTCTCCTCTATTCCTACCTGCGCGACCGCACGACCGAAATCAATATCGAACCTGACAACGGAACTCCCGCGAAATATCACGGCGGCGGCGACAAGAACTGTCTGGAATGCTTCCTTGCCGCCCTCCGGGAAAACGATCCCGACCTGATTGTCAGCGGTGCGGACATTTCACTGGAAACCCATCTCATGGTCTTTGCCGCTGAACGCTCCCGCCGGGAAAAACGCACGGTCCCGATGGATGAGCTGCGTTTGGAAGACTGACCGGAGCGCGCATGGCGGACAGGGTTCTCTGGACAGGCGACGGACTCAGGCTCGAAATCGGGCGCCAGATCCTCTTCGACAATGCCTCGTTTTCCATTGCCGATCATGAGCGCGTGGCGCTGGTCGGGCGCAACGGAAGCGGGAAGTCCACACTGATGAAAATCATTGCCGGACTTGATTCGCCTTCCGCCGGAGAAATCACGGCCGCCCGGAATATCCGGATTTCCTACATGCCGCAGGACTTTTCGCTCCCGGGGGAGGTTACCGTCCGATCCGCGGTGAGTGAAGGCGTTGCTTATTTCACGGAAATTCTGAAACGCTGTCAGGAACTTCCCGCCGGTTCTCCGGAACACGGGAAGCTCGAGCATATTCTGACCTATCACGACGCATGGGATACCACCAACCGGATTGAAACGGTTCTGGCAAAGCTCCGTTTGAACGATCCGGACAAACCCTGCTCCCAGCTTTCCGGCGGAGAGCGCCGGCGCGTCATGCTGGCCCGCAGTATCATCGCCGATCCCGATCTGCTGCTCCTGGATGAACCTACCAACCATCTTGACGTGGAAATGATTGCCTGGATCGAGGAGTTTCTTGCGTCTTATAAGGGCGCATGTCTGTTTGTCACGCACGACCGCTATTTTCTCGACCGTCTTGCGACCAGGATTGTGGAACTCGACCATGGAAAGTTTTTTTCCTGTGAGGGGTCCTATGCCGATTTCCTGGCATCGAAGGAGGAGCGCGAGTACAACGAGGACGTGCTGGAGCAGAAGCGCCGCAGCTTCCTGCGCATGGAAGTCGAATGGGTGCGACGTTCTCCGAAAGCGCGTCTCCGGCGCAATCTGGGACGTCTCAAGCGCTATGACGAAATCGCAGCGCGGAAAGGGCCGGTCCGCATCGGAAACATCGATCTTGTCATTCCGCGTGCGTCGCGTCTTGGGAATCAGGTGGTGAATCTCCGGGACATTTCCAAAAGCATTGGCTCCCGGACGCTGTTCCGGAACTTTTCCCATGAGTTTCATGCCGGACAGAAGACCGGAATTGTCGGCGGGAACGGCTGCGGCAAGACGACACTGCTGAAAATTATCACACAGCAGCTTGCGCCGGATTCCGGCGAAGTCTTTGTCGCGCCGACTGTGGAATTCAACTACATCGACCAGGGGCGTGTCGCTCTGAATCCGGAAAACAGCGTGCTTGCGGAAATTTCCGAAGGCCATGATTTCATCAATCTCGGCCCGGAGAAGATTTCCGTCTGGGGATATCTCAAACGGTTTCTTTTTGAGGATGACCGGATCAATACGAAAATCAAACATCTGTCCGGCGGAGAAAAAGCCCGTCTGACTCTTGCGAAAATCCTGCGCGGCGGCGGGAATTTCCTGATTCTTGATGAACCGACAAACGATCTGGATCTTTCCTCGCTGCGGATTCTGGAAGAGGCCCTGATTCATTACGACGGCTGTCTTGTCGTGGTCAGCCATGACCGCTATTTTCTGAACCGGGTCTGCGGCTGCATCATCGCCTTCGAGCCGGATGCGGAGCTTGTGACAAGCGTCGGCGACTATGATTATTATCTGGAAAAGAAACGCGAGCGGGCCGTTTCCGCGGGATCCCCGGCGGAAAAACGCTCCGGATCTTCCGTAACTCCTCCCGTGTCCCGGAAAAATCCGCCGAAGAAGCTCTCTTTCAAAGAGATGCATGAGCTTGAGTCTCTCGAAGGCGTCATTGCGGAGGAGGAAAGCCGGATTGCCGGGATTGAAGCCATGTTTGCCGATCCGGATTTCTTCCGGAAGCATGGCGCGGAATCCGTTTCCCTCCAGAATGAAGTCGAACGCCTCAAGCGCGGGCTGGAAGACCATTATCTGCGCTGGGAGGAGCTCGAAACCAAACGCGCCTCTTTTGAAAAATAATCTTTCCTTTTCCCTCTTCAGGCGCATGGCAAGGAAAAAGGCGGATTCCGCAATGGAAATCCGCCTCTGGAAATGCTTTTCCGTGCAGGGCCTCCTCCCGGTTTTTCAGCATTGAACCGGGAGGAAAATCTGCGGGATCAGACCTTTGTGACCGCCGCTTTCGCTTCGGGCCGTCCTGATGCAACGTTCTTGACCGGCTTGTGCCAGTAGGCGATGATCAGGTTGGTGATGAAGATCGACGAATAGGTTCCGGCGAGAAGGCCGAACAGCATGACGCTGACGAAATCCCGGATGCCGGAGCCGCCGAAAATCAGCTGCATCACCAGCACCAGCAGAATCGTGGTGGTCGTCAGGATGGTTCTGCCGAGAGTCTGGTTGACGCTCAGGTTGATGATATCCCAGTAGGATTTGTCCTTTACGAGCGTCAGGTTTTCGCGGACGCGGTCGAAGGTGACGATCGTATCGTTGATCGAAATACCGACAATCGTCAGCGATGCCGCGACGACGTTCAGCGTGATCTGTCCGCCGCACATCAGGTAGAGTCCCACGCCGATGATCACGTCGTGGATCAGCACCACCGAACCGGCGATCGAGTAGGAGAACTGGAAGCGGAAGGTCAGGTAGATGATCATCACCACGAAAGAAAGCACCAGCGAAACAAGCGCGGACTTCATGAACGTCTGGCCGATCAGCGCTCCCAGCGTGGACTGCGTGTCGCCTTCGAACTTCGCGTTCGGGAACTGCCTGTTCAGCGCGCTCGTCACCTTCTCCATGATGACGGCGCCGGCTTCCGCCGTCTTTTCGGTTGTTCCGCCCTTTGTATCGCGGATGATGATTTCGAGTTTCTTCTGCGCATCCACCGCGCTGCCGGTCTTGTATGTGACCTTGTTCTCAAATCCCTGTGTCTTCAGGAAGCTGGAGATCTGTTCCGCCGGAATTGCCTCCTTGAAGCTCAGTTCCACCTGCGTGCCGCCGGTGAAGTCGATGCCGAGGCACTCCTTGCCGCGGATGCCCACGTAAATGAAGGAGGCCAGAATCAGGATGCCGGAGAATGCCAGCGCATACTTCCGGAGTCCGAGGAAGTCGACATTGGTTCCGCGTCCGAGGAAGGAGTGCATTTTCAGCGTCTTGACTGTCATGAAACGGGTCATGAGATCGAAGAGAAGACGCGTCAGGAACACTGCCGTGAAGAGCGTCGTGAATACGCCGATGGCCAGCGTGATCGCGAATCCCTTGATCGCGCCGGTTCCCTGCCAGAGCAGGATGACGGCGACAACCAGCGTCGTGACGTTCGAGTCGAAAATCGCCGAATATGCACGGTCGAAACCGAGATCAATCGCGTTTAAGACGGTCTTCTTCGCTTCGATTTCCTCCCGGATGCGCTCATAGATCAGAACGTTGGCGTCAACCGCCATTCCGATCGTCAGGATGATGCCGGCGATGCCGGGGAGGGTCAGCGTCACGTCGAACGCCGCCAGCGCGCCGAGAATCAGCACGGCGTTGACCAGAAGCGAGATGTTTGCGATGAGACCGCTGCGCATGTAGTAAACTGCCATGAAGATCATGACCAGCACCATGCCGGCGATCCCGCTGTAGAGACCGTCGCGGACCGTTGCTTCTCCGATGGTCGGGTCGATGTCGGACTGCGCCTGAATCGTCATGGAGAACGGCACGCTGCCGCTGACCAGCGCGTTGGAGATGTTTTCAGCGTCTTCACGGGAGAAGTTGCCGGTGATCGAGGCGTTGCCGCCCGTGATGGCGGTCTTGATCTGCGGGGCGGAATAGAGCTGGCCGTCAAGCACGATCGCAAGGAGTCTGCCGACATTGTCGCCGGTGACTTTGCCGAACTGTGCCGCGCCGGCGGGCTTGAACTTCAGGATGATCTCGCGCTGCCCGAACTGGTCCATGGTCGGGTAGGCGTCGTCGATCTCCTTGCCGTCCATCTGCGCCTCGCGTTCGACCAGATAGGGTTTCTTGATGACTTTGCCGTCCCTGGTCTCGACGCTTTCGAGAATCTCATACCCTTCCGGCGGATCGTAGTTCTTCGGATCCGCCAGGTACTTCGCCACTTCCTGGTCGCTGTTCACATGGACCAGACGGAACTGGAGTTTCGCGCTGAGCTTGATGAGCTTTTCAAGAATCGCCTTTTCCTCCTTGGTCACGACGGGAACGCGCATGGAGATGTAACGGCCGCCGGCGGGCGAGATGTCCGCCTCGTAGATGTTCTTGGCGGTCAGGCGCTTGCGCAATGTTTCAATGGCGATGTCACGGTATTCGTTGAATTTCTTTTCGATCTTGTCCCGGTCGTTCGGATCGGGAATGAGTTCAATGATGAACTCCGCGCCGCCGTTGAGGTCGATTCCGCGCCGGATGGAGCCCGCGGAATTCTTGCGGATCAGGGAGATCACGTCCCGGGTGCCGGTCACTTTCTGCGACTTGACGATGGAGGGTTTGACGTATTTGTCAAGGGAAACTCCTTTTTCCGTCGCGGCGTCCTCCAGCGCGGTGCTGTCGTACATGGAAGGATCTTTCGCCTTTTTCTCTTTCGCGGCGGCGATCAGCTCCGTGACTTCCTTGCTTTGCGGATCGGAGAGCAGTTCCTTGAACGTATCATAGAAATCGCGTTCCTGAAGCGGATACATCGAGAAGATGAACACGCCCAGGACCAGCAGAGCGAACAGGGATCTCAGGATAACCGGTTTCTTGTTCATTTCTGCTCTTCCTTGCCGGCATCTTTGGAGACGACATTGCTGACGGCGTTTTTCACGACATTGATCCGGACGTTATCGGCAATCTTGACGACGAACTGCTCCTCTTTCACCGCGACGACCTCGCCGAAAATGCCGCCGACCAGAAGCACCTGATCGCCCGCCTTGATCGAATCAATCATTTCCGCGCGGCGTTTCTGCTCTTTCTTCTGCGAACGGTACATCAGATAGATGATGACGGCGAATACGACGATCATGGGAACCATGCCGCCGAGCGAGCCCATGAAAGACTGCGGCTGCTGAGCGGCCGCGGCGGTTCCGGCAGCGGTTTCCGGGGCGGCTGCAGCCGCGGACGCGGCCTGCTGTGCAAGTGTGACGAGGAAATTCTGCATTGCTGTTTCTCCAATATGTTAGTTTTCTTGATTTTCCCTATAAAACGACAAGAAACCTTAATTTACTCCATAATCGTGCAAGCGCAAGTCGCGATTGGCATTTTTGAATCAAAAAAACCTTTTCTTTAACAAAAAAGCAGTCTCCGGGATGTGCCGGAAGACTGCTTCAGACGGGCCGCAAGGGTGAAAATCAGCGGTCGACGCGGGCTCCGCCGCCCTTGACAAGTTTTTCGACCTCCTCCAGACGCGCCATCGAGGTGTCGCCGGGGGTCGTCATTGCCAGTGCGCCGTGCGCCGCGCCGTACTCGACGGCGAGCGCGGGATCGCCCTTGACCATGAGCCCGTAGATCAGGCCGGAGGCGAAGCTGTCGCCGCCGCCGACCCGGTCGAAAATCTCCAGTCCGTCGCGCTGTGCCGCCTTGTAGAACTGTCCGCCCTGCCAGACGATCGCGCTCCAGTCGTTGACCGTCGCCGTCTTCACCTGACGCAGCGTCGTGGCGACCGCCTGGAAGTTCGGATACGCCTTGACGACCTTTTCGATCATCCTCTTGAAGCTCTCGGTGTTGAGCTTGCTGAGGTTCGCATCGGTGCCCTCGACCTCGAATCCGAGGCAGGCGGTGAAATCCTCCTCGTTTCCGATCATCACGTCGACATATTTGGCGATCTCCTTGTTGACCTCCTGCGCGCGCTCCTTCCCGCCGATCGCCTTCCAGAGGGACGGGCGGTAGTTGAGGTCGTAACTCGTGACCGTGCCGTATTTCTTCGCCGCCTTGAGCGCTTCGATCACCACTTCCGGCGTCGTGTCGGAGAGCGCCGCGAAGATGCCGCCGGTATGGAACCAGCGCGTCCCGAGTTCTCCGAAAATATAATCGAAATCAATGTCGCCCTTTTTCAGCTGGGAGACTGCCGTGTTGCCGCGGTCCGAGCAGCCGACCGCGCCGCGGATGCCGTAGCCGCGCTCGGTGAAGTTGAGTCCGTTCCGGACGGTGCGTCCGATTCCGTCATACGGGACCCAGCGGATCAGGGAGGTGTCGACACCGCCCTGCATGATGAAATCCTCGACGAGACGCCCCACCGGATTGTCGGCAAATGCCGTGATGACGCCGGCGCGAAGGCGGAAGCATCTGCGCAGGCCGCGCGCCACATTGTATTCGCCGCCGCCCTCCCAGGCCGTAAAGGAGCGTGCCGTGTGGATTCTGCCCGGGCCCGGATCGAGCCGGAGCATCACTTCCCCGAGGGAGAGAATGTCGTACTTGCATTTTTCGGGAGGCTTGATTTCCATTTTCTGAATCCTTTCAAAAAGTTGACATTGCGGAACCTTTACAATATAGATGTTTTTTTTGATTTTGCAAAAAGGATTCCGGGGGGAAAGAAAGAGAATTGAGAAAAGAAGGCGGGGCATTTTCCCGCGGGGAAGTCTGCCCGGAAGCTCCGTGTTCCGGGACAAAAAAAACTCCTGTTCCCCGCGGAGGGAAACAGGAGTCTGAATTTTCCGGAAGAAAAATCAGCGTGCGTAGTACTCGACGACCCGCAGGGCTTCGACCTGGACCGGAATCTCTTCGATCATCGGTTCGCGCGTCACAGTCAGCTTGAGCTGTTCCTTGTTGGACTCGAAATAGGCGGGAACCGTGGAGTTCACGTTTCTGGCGGCCTCCGCGATCGCCGGGGATTTCTCGGCGTCGATCGTGATGACCTGGCCGGGCTTCAGCAGGTAGGAGGCGCGGTCGACGATTCTGCCGTCGACTTTGACATGACGGTGGACGACCAGCTGTTTCGCGGCGAAAATCGTCGGAGCGAAACCGCCGTGATAGACGGCGGACTGGAGACGGAGTTCAATCTTGCGCATCAGGATTTCGTCGGTTCTGCCTTCGATGCGTTTCGCGGCAAGAAAGATGTTTCTGAGCTGGCGTTCGGTCAGGGCGTAGTGCGCCTTGATTTTCTGTTTTTCCTGAAGCATCTCGCCGTAGGTGGAGAGTTTTTTCTTCTTGCCGTTCTTGCCCTGGAGTCCGGCCGGATAGGGGCGTTTCACGCTGGGGCATTTGGGCATGTTCCAGATGCAGTAGCCGAGGCGTCTGCAAAGTTTGTGTTTGGCTTGAGCTTGTTTCATTCCCGTTCCTTTCCTTGAAGGTTGTTGTTTTTCCCGCATGGTGTCAAGCGATAACAGGGGCCATGCGGGCCTGTCTTTGAAAAAAGAGACAATAAAATAACATCTGCACTGGCATAAGTCAATCCCCGAATGTAAATTAAAGGAAAATTTTTCTGAAAGGCGGAGTCGGCATGAAGGATTGGAATATCATTTGCAAAACGTTGAAATGCGGATTATTTTGTATGTCCGCGGTGATTGCGTGCGCTTTTTCCTGTGCCTGCGCGTCGGCAGGGACGGAGGACGACGAGGACTGTGTGCCGGAATTCGAGATTTCCGATATAGAACCTGCTCCGCTCCGGGAACGGGGATTTCCCGATGACGCCCATTTCCTGATGGCATGGAACATCCTCGGTCCGCTGAAGGCGGAAAGTGCGGATGCGTTTCAAGCGGAGTCCGTGCCGGGGGAAAAGGATCTCAACGGTTCGCGCCGGGCGCCGAAGGGCGCGCGCTGGCATGTGATCCGCTTCAGTGCGGACGGGGAGGACGATGTTTCCGGCGTCTGCGATTTCTCCGGAAGGATTACGGGAAATGCCGCGCGGAAAAGCATTTTCTATGCGTGCGCCACGCTGAAGGCGGATTCCCGCATGGAGAATATGGTCCTCGGGACGGGAAGCTGCGGGAAACTCCGGGTCTGGATCAACGGGATACCGGTTTTCTGTTACGGAGGGGATCGGCGGGCATGCAGGCCTGATACGGACCGCGTCGCGGGAATCACGCTCCGGGAAGGACTCAACCGGATCGTTGTGAAATATATGGACAATGACGGCGCCTGTGCGGACGAGCGGAAATTCTCCCTGCGCTTCACGGATGCGCAGGGCCGTCCGACCCTGATCAGATGAGAGGATGCAGCGGAAGGTGTAAATGGAAAACAGCAAGGTGAAAATTTTCTTTTTCGGATCGGGCGCTTTTGCGGTTCCCGTGCTGGAGGCGCTCTGCCTGAGTCCGAAAATTCAAATGTGCGGAATTGTCACCCAGCCGGACAAGCCGGCGGGAAGAAAAATGGTCCTGACCCCGACACCGGTCGGGAGATGGTGCGATATGCACGGAATCGAATGCCGCCGTGTGCCGAACGTGAACGCGCCGGAATTCTTTGAATCGCTGAAGGCGGAGTCGCCGGACATGATTGTGGTCGTTTCGTTCGGGCAGCTGCTCCGGGAGGCGCTTCTGAATCTGCCGAAATTCTGCTGCCTGAACGTCCATGCGTCGCTTCTGCCGAAATACCGCGGCGCGTCGCCGATCACATCCGCCGTGCTGAACGGGGAGCGGGAAAGCGGCGTTTGTTTCATGCACATGGACAAGGGACTGGACACCGGCGCGGTATTTGAGTCGCACAGGCTCGCACTGCCGCCGGACATCCGGACCGATGCGCTGGAATCGCGTCTTTCCGGACTCGCGGCGGAAAAGATAGTCTCCTGCATTGTCAATATTGCGGAGCGCCATCTGGAGGCGGTTCCGCAGAACCATGACGCCGCGACGGTGTCCAAGAAGATCAGAAAAGGAGACGGTTCGATAAAGTGGGCGGAGTCCGCCATGGTCATCGACCGCAGGATCCGGGCGTTCTACCCGTGGCCGGGAGTCTGTTTCCGGCTGGCGCTTCCGGATCGCGCCGTGAACGTGAAGATTACGGCCGGACGCCTTATCCCGTCCTCCGGGCATGTTTCTTCTCCGGGGACGCCGGTAACACCCGGGACGATTCTCAAACTCGCAAAAGAAGGGATGACCGCGGCATGCGGCGCGGGCGCGATTCTGATCGAACGGGTCATCCCGGAGGGCAAGAAGGAGATGGGGGCCGCTGATTTCGCGCGCGGTTTCCGTCTTGCGGCCGGAGACGTGCTGGCCGACGGCCCGGAGTATCCACCTAAAAACAAGTAAGGAATGATGAATGGCGAAAGACAGGAAACAAATCATAATCAACTGCGAACAGCTGGAAACGCGTTTTGCGCTGCTGAAGAACGGACGTCTGGAGGAGTATGAGATCGAACGGAAGACCGACGAAATTCTCCCGGGTTCGATCTATCTCGGAAAAATCACCCATCTGGAGCCGGCTCTTGAGGCCGCCTTCGTTGATATCGGCGCGGAGAAAAATGCGTTTCTTCATTACCGCGACATGCTGCCCGTCACCTACGACATTGTGGATAACATCCGGAAAATCGATGCCGCGGAACAGGCCGCGCGGGAGGACGCCGCGAAAAAGGGGAAGAGGAAAAAGTTTCTCGGCGGATTTTCCGAAAAAATCCGCAACTTTCTCGGAGGCGGCGACAAGTCGCGCCGTCTGTATGATCTGGAGCTGGCGATCCACCGCGGAAAAATCACGGTCAAGGACATCCCGAAGATGTTTCCCTGCGGTTCCGAGCTGCTGGTTCAGGTTACGAAGGGACCGATCGGGACGAAGGGGGCGCGCGTCACGACGAACCTGACGATTCCTGGCCGTTATCTTGTGCTTCTTCCCTATTCCGATCATATCGGGCTCTCTTCCAAAATCGACGAGAGCAAGGAGCGGGACCGCTTGAAGAAAATTCTGCGCGGACTCGACATCCCCGACGGAATGGGCCTGATCTGCCGGACTGTCGGAGAGGGGCGCAAGGCGCTCTTTTTCAAACGCGACCTTGACATGCTTCTTGCGCTCTGGCACAAGGTGGAAACCGCTCTGGAGACGTCGCACGCGCCGCAGATCGTCTACCAGGAGCCGACCCTTCTCGAACGCACCGTCCGCGATCTTCTGACCGACGACATCGACGAGATCGTCATTGACAGCAAAGAGGCGTTCAACTACTTCAAGGAGGCGTTTCATCAGTTCGTCGGTTCCGATTTCGATACGAAGGTCGTGCTCCACAACCGGGCGGAACCCATTTTCAAGCGCTACAACGTCATGGAGCAGGCGGCGACGATTTTCCAGCGCGTCGTCCAGCTTCCGAGCGGCGGCTACATCTGCATCGACGAAACCGAGGCGCTTGTCGCGATCGACATCAACTCCGGCAAGAGCCGTGCCAAAGACCAGAACGCCGCGATTCTCAAGACCAATCTCGAGGCGGCCGAGGAGATCGCGCGGCAGATGCGCCTGCGCAATATCGGCGGACAGCTCGTGATCGACTTCATCGACATGCGCAGCGCGCAGGACCGCGAGGCGGTCAACAAGGCAATGCGGAAGTTCGTCAGCGACGACCGGGCGAAAACCAAGATCCTTCCCCTGAGCAAGTTCGGCCTGATGGAGATGACGCGTCAGCGCGAACATGAAAGCATTCAGGATGTTGTCTACGACTCCTGTCCCTACTGCCATGGCTCCGGACGCGTCAAGTCGGCGATCAGCATGAGCGTGGAGATCCAGCGTCGTCTGAAGGAGATCCTGAAGCGCAAGCAGCGCGAAAAGGGACTTCAGATCCGTGTCATCATGCATCCGACTGTGCTTGCCCGCCTGAAGAACGACGATGCCGAACTGCTGAAGGAACTGGAGGCGCAGTATGGACAGGCGCTCTCTTTCCGCGCCGATCCGACCATTCACATTGAACAGTTCAAGCTGGTCGACCCGCAGACCGGCGAGGAATATTGACCGGTTCGGAAAAGTGTGCGCGATCCTGCCGGACAGCCCCGGAATACGATCGATTCCGGAGGCGGCTGGGGAATTTCATGGAATTCATCGTCCCGCAGGACCCTTTTCCGGAAAAGGGAAGGGGAAAAGAGTCACTTCGCTTTCTTCTGCACGGGGATCACCGGAACTTTTCCGGAATCCGTGAAGCGGATGTAAAAATAGCTCTGCCAGGAATTGTAGGAGCATTTCACCAGAAGGACGTGCCTGCCTTTTGTCAGATTCATTTTGATCTGTGCGGCATCCACGCGGCGGGGCGTCTTGGGATTGAATGCGAAGATCTCCTTTCCGTCCATCCAGACTTTGACATCTTCGCGTCCGCCGATCCAGAGTGTCGCGTCGGGATAATCCTGATCGAATTCCACTTCGGCAAGCGCGTAGAACGCGGCTTTTCCCTTCACCTTCTTGAAGAGATCGCTCGGGGTGACTTTCCCGTCCAACGAAAGGCTGGTGGCAGTCTGCCAGGCAAGGCCTTCCGGAAGCGGTGTCGCAACAGTCAGATTCGCTTCATTTTTGAGGAATTCGTATTGGAGCGCTTTTGCGGAGGTGAAAACCACCCCTTCGTCAAGTTTCGTGAACGGTCCGAGAATCGCCCAGTCCAGAACGAACAGGTTCTTTTTGAATTTCTGTTTTTCCGCATTTTTCACCAGCTTCGTCACGGGAGGCGCAAGTGTCTTCTCTTTGGATGCGAGCATCAGCGCCGCGGAGGCCATTCCGCTTGCCCCGGCGATTTTCGCAGGGGTGCGTTTTTTCTTTTTCTTTTCCGCTTCCAGCGCGCTTTTGTCGATCTGGATGTTGCTGCCTTCCCCTGCGGCGATCAGGGCGGTGTTGATGATGCCGGACGTCAGGTTTCTGGAGACCGTGAAGATCGCCGCCAGAACGACAAAGACGATCAGGAAGGAAAGATAGATTTTTTTCATGACTGGCCTGCTGTTTTTGAATTGTGCCTTTATTTGGTTATGCTGGTGTCATAGACTCCGGTCTGGAAGGCGGGCCCCCAGCCGATGACTTTGCCGTAATCGTCAAAGGCGACCGGTGTGCATTCATCGCGCGTGACAAGTCCGTCCATCCATCTCTGGCGGGTGTAATAGTAATAGACCTTGTCGCTGCAGTAGGTCTCTCCGGAGACGGGAGGCCCCATGATTTTCAACACCTGTTCCCGGGTCATGCCGACACGGATTTTCGCCAGGTTCGCCGTATTGGTTTCCATTTCCCTGTATGCGCAGGAGGAGAGTGCGGCCGTCATGCAGAAGGCCGCCGAAACAATCAGAAATGTCCGGTTGAATTTTTTCATAATGTTATATTATAGCACCGGTACAGCGACAATACAACCCCGATAAGTCATCCGGAAGGGGCGCTTTGAAAAGAATTTTCCTTTTTGTGAAGGGACAGACGAAGGAAAGCTCCGAAGCATGGAGCGCCTGGCGGTCGAGCAGGAGTTTCTTCCGGTCCTCTTCCGTCATTTCCGATGCGATATAGCGCAGGAAAATTGCATCGTCCGGGCCGTAGAGCTTGTCTCCGACCATCGGATAGCCGAGCGAACAGAGCGTTGCCCGGATCTGATGAAGGCGTCCGGTTTCCGGAACCGCCTCCACGGCGCTGACGGTCCCGTCCGTGCCGAGAAGCCGGAACATGGTCCGCGCGGATTCTGAACCGTAAAGAGCCCGTTCGGTGAAATGCCGCTTCTTGCGCACTTCGGACTTCCGGTCGTCGGAAAGGAAACCGTCCGCCGTCAGGGTTTCGGGAAACGCGCCGAAAACGAAGGCGATGTATTTCTTCGTGCTTTCGCGTCCGGCGAAAAGAGAGGAAAGAACTGCGGCCGCCCCGGAATCTTTTGCCGCAATCGTGATGCCGGAAGTTTCACGGTCCAGCCGGTTCACGATGTGAAGCTCGCCGTATTTCCGGCGCAGGAGATACCAGAGCGTGTGTTTGAAAAAACGCCCTGACGGATGCACGGGGAGCTGTCCGGGTTTGGCGACGGCAAGATAACGCTCGTTTTCCTGAAGAAGCGTCCAGTTTTCATCGACCGGCGGTTCGGCGGCGGCTCCCGGATCGAAAGAGAGGCGGTCGCCCGTGCGCAGAAGCTTCGCGGCACGGGCCTCGCGCCCGTTGATCCGGAGTTCGCCGCGGCGGATCGCATCGCACCATGCGCTGCGCGAACGGTAGGTGAAGCGCGTCCGCAGATAGTGATCGAGCCTCAGACCGTCGGCCTCAGGCCCGATCACGCTTTCGACGATGCGGCGTTCCTCTCCGAACACGGCGCGCGTCAGTCAAGATCCGTCCTGAGAACCGCGCCGGTGTCCGCGCTGGTCGCCAGAAGGGCATATTTCCGGAGCCATGACGACGTGGTCGAGGGTTTGCGCGGCTTCCAGGCCGCCCGGCGTTTCGCAAGTTCCTTTTCAGGAACGTCGAGCGTGATTTTCCGTGCGGGAATGTCGATTTCGATCATGTCGCCGTTCTTAATCAGCGCGATGGTTCCGCCGGCCGCCGCTTCGGGACTGACGTGTCCGATGCAGGCGCCGCGCGTTCCGCCGCTGAAACGGCCGTCGGTTACGAGCGCAACCTTTTCCCCGAGTCCGCGTCCCATGATGTAGCTGGTCGGCGCGAGCATCTCCTGCATGCCGGGACCGCCCTTGGGCCCTTCGTAGCGGATGACGACAACGTCGCCTTCCTTGACCTTTCCGGCGAGAATGCCGGCTCCGGCCTCCTCCTCGCTTTCAAACACGACCGCCGGGCCTTTGTGCTTGAGCATCTTCGGGGAGACGCCCGCGGTTTTTACGACGCATCCCTTTTCGGCGAGATTGCCGAAAAGAATGGAAAGTCCGCCGGATTTGCTGTAAGGATTGTCAAGTGTGTGGATGACACTGCCGTCGGCGTCCGCGGCGGCGGCGACAAGTTCGCCGATGGTCTTGCCGGAAACTGTCATCTTGTCGGGCTTGAAGAAGACGCCCTTCTGTTTGACGACCTCCTTGAGAATCGCCATGATGCCGCCTGCGCGGTGAACGTCCTCAATATGGTAATTGCACGACGGGGAGACCTTGCAGATGTGCGGCGTGCTCTTGCTGATTCTGTCGATCTTTGCGAGGTCGAGCTTGATTCCTGCTTCGCGGGCGACCGCGAGGGTATGGAGGATGGTGTTGGAGCTTCCGCCCATCGCCATGTCAAGCGTGAGGGCGTTGTGGAAGGCGTCGGTGTCGGCGATGTCGCGCGGGAGCGGGCCGTTTTCCTTCGCCATTTCGACGATGCGCTTTGCCGCGGCTTTCCAGAGTTTTCTGCGGTCATGACTGGTGGCGACGATTGTGCCGTTGCCGGGCAGGGCCAGCCCGAGGGCTTCGCAGAGGCAGTTCATGGAGTTTGCCGTGAACATGCCCGAACAGGAGCCGCAGGTCGGACAGGCCTTCTTTTCCAGTTCGTCAAGTCCTTTCTGATCGAGCTTTCCGACCTTCATTCTGCCGATTCCTTCAAAGATGGAGATCAGGTCGCAGGCGGTTCCGTCGGAGAGCTTTCCGGCTTCCATCGGGCCGCCGGAAGCGAAGATGGTCGGGATGTTGACGCGCATGGCGCCCATCAGCATGCCGGGAACGACCTTGTCGCAGTTCGGAATGCAGATCATGGCGTCGAACGGATGGGCGGTCGCCATGGATTCGACGCAGTCGGCAATGAGTTCGCGGCTGGGGAGAGAGAATTTCATGCCCGGATGCCCCATCGCGATGCCGTCGCAGATTGCGATTGTATTGAATTCGAAGGGAACGCCGCCCGCCTTGCGGATCTCGTCACAGACGTATTTCCCGACCTTGTCGAGATGACAGTGTCCGGGAACGACCGCGGAATAGGAGTTGCATACGCCGATGAAAGGCTTGGAAAAATCACGCTTTTTCAGACCCGTGGCCCGGAACAATGCCCGGTGCGGAGCCTTCTCCACTCCGCTTTTCATGATGTCACTTCTCATTTTTTCCCCTTCAAATATGGCTTTGATGGTTGAAATTTTGCCGTAAAATGCCATAATAACTGGTTAATTTCCTTTTTACGGTGTATTGTAATATAGCATCTTTTACATGGAGAACAATGAAATGTTTGATAATCTTGCAAACAAATTGCAGTCCGCTCTGAAGCATCTGCGCGGCCAGGCGGTGATTTCGGAATCGAACATCGCTCCGGCCATGAGCGATATCCGCGAGGCGCTGCTTGAGGCGGACGTCAATATCGAAATTGCCGACGAATTCGTGAAGAGGGTGTCCGCCGAATGTCTCGGAGAGGCGGTTCTCCGGAGCGTTACGCCGGGACAGCAGGCGGTCAAGATCGTCTATGACAAACTGGTCGAGTTCCTCGGGGAATCCGAAGCTCCGCTTGCGGACGGGCAGTCCCCGAACATCATCATGATGGTCGGTCTTCACGGAAGCGGCAAGACGACAACGAGCGCCAAGCTTGCGCTCAACCTGAAAAAGCGCAATAAAAAAGTCATGATGGCGGCCTGCGACGTCTACCGGCCCGCCGCGATCGACCAGCTGGAGATTCTGGGAAAGGAGATCGGAGTGCCCGTTTATGCCGAACGCGGCAATCCGGATGTCGCCGCCATTGCGCAGAACGCCGTCGCGGAAGCGAGACGCGGTCTGGCGGACTATCTGATTCTCGATACCGCGGGACGCCTTCAGATCGACACCCCGATGGTTCAGGAGCTGATCCGGCTGCGCCAGATCACGCATGCGGGCGAGATCCTGCTCGTCGCCGACGCCGCACTCGGACAGCAGGCGGTTTCAGTGGCGAAACACTTCAATGACGCACTTCAGCTGACCGGCGTGGTGCTGACGAAACTGGACGGAGACGCCCGCGGCGGCGCGGCGTTTTCAATCCGGCACGTCACCGGCTGCCCTGTGAAATTTGTCGGCATCGGCGAGAAGCTTGACAATCTTGACGTGTTTCACCCCGACCGCATGGCCTCGAGAATTCTCGGCATGGGCGACATTGTCACGCTGGTCGAGAAGGCCGCCGAGGAAATTGACCGGGAAGAGGCGGAGAAACTGCAGGAGAAGCTCCGGAAAAATGAATTTGACCTGAATGATTTTCTTTCCCAGCTGCGCCAGATGTCGCGTCTCGGCGGCATTGAGAACATTCTCAAGTTTCTGCCCGGCGGGGACAAGCTTGCCGGAATGTCCGAACTGGATCCGAAGCAGTTCAAGGGCATGGAGGCGATCATCTGCTCCATGACCGCGGCGGAGCGCGCCAATGCCGAACTGATCGACAACAGACGCAAGCTCCGGATTGCCAAAGGATCCGGCCGCCCGGTCGAGGAGGTCAACCGCCTGGTCAAGCAGTTCCTGATGATGAAGAACATGATGAAGCGCACGGGCCTGCTCGGACGCATGATGTCCGGTGCGGCTCCGCTTACGATGGGGATGCCGGGCTTCCGGGCGCCCGCGCGGCGCGGAAGCAACTATACGCCGCCGAAGAAAAAACGCAGAAAACACTGATCTGCGGAGAAGTGCGGAGGAACAGGACTGATGAAAGAAGACAGGAAAACATCGCCGCTGATCTGGATTGTCGCGGGGGAATCCTCCGGTGATCTCTATGGAGCGCGTCTTGCCGCAGACATCCGGAAAATCCGTCCGGACGCGGCAATCGAAGGAATGGGAGGCGTCCGGATGAAGGAGGCCGGCGTCGAGATTCTGGTCGATTCCACGGAACTTGGCGTGATCGGTCTGATCGAAGTGCTCGGTTCGATTTTCAAGTTTGTCAGAATCATGTTTTATCTCCTCTGCGAGGCGAAGCGCCGGCGTCCGGACGCGGTTGTCCTGATCGACTATCCCGGATTCAATATCCGCTTTGCGAAGCGCCTGAAAAAAGCGGGCATTCCGGTGGTCTGGTACATCAGCCCGCAGGTCTGGGTGTGGCGCAAGTCGAACATTCCGAAACTGGCGCGCTACTGCACGAAAATGATGGTGATCTTCCCGTTTGAGGTGGATGTTTACAAAGGCAGCGGGCTGGATGTGGAGTTTGTCGGGCATCCGCTGGTGGAGATCGTCCGGGAACGGCGTGATCCTTCGCTGCACCGGGATCCGAAGCGCGTCCTGCTTCTGCCCGGCAGCCGCCGGAGTGAAACCAAACGGCTGCTTTTTCCGATGCTGGAAACCGTTGCCATTCTGAAACAGCGTCATCCGGACCTGAAATTTGAGATTGCGACGCCGCGCGAGAAGGTCCGCGCCGATGTGGAGAACGACATGCGGGAATTCATTATGAAGCATCCGGACGCGGTGCTGCCGGAGATCCGCGTGCTCTGCGGAAAAACCGCCGAATGTCTTCAGACCTGCACGGCGGGGCTTGCGGCTTCGGGAACGGTCACGGTGGAGTGCGCCATTGCCGGACTTCCGCTGGTGGTGGCATACCGTCTGAATCCGGTGACGTTCCTGCTTGCGCGCCTGATTATCCGCAGACTTTTCCGGAATGCGTTCACAATGCCGAACATCATTCTCAACCGCAAGGTGTTCGAGGAGTTTCTCCAGTTTCAGGTGGTGCCGGAGGATCTCGCGGAGGCGATGGAACGGATTCTCCCCGGCGGGGAGCGCCGCGCACAGGCTGACGCGGACATGGAGGAGATGGTCCGCGAAATTGAAGGCGGCGTCCGGGGCGCGGGGAGGAATGCCGCTCTTGCCGTGCTTCAGGTCGCAGATTCCGCGCACGGGAGAGAGTAATGTCTGAGCCGCGTTCCGGAACTGCATTTTTCCGGATTGCTTCTGAAAAGTCGTTTGCGCCGTTTGTATTTTGCACTTCGGCATGTAATTTTATGAGATAATTTTTTGCAACGGAGGAAAGACGCGAAATGAAGTTTCTCATCACAGGCGGCGCAGGGTTCATCGGGAGTCATCTGACGGAGGCTCTGCTTGCGGACGGTCACAGGGTTGCCGTCATGGATGATTTTTCCACGGGTTCGCGCGAAAATCTCGCCGCCGTTTCCGGAAATCCCGCGCTGACGGTTTATGAGGAGGACATTACCAGGAGTTCCCATCTTGAACCGCTGATCCGGGAGTCGGACTGTGTCATTCATCTTGCGGCGGCGGTCGGCGTGGAGCTTGTCGTGCATGATCCGGTCCGGACGATCCGCACCAACGTCGAGGGAACGGACAAGGTTCTGACCTGCGCCGCGGAGTGTTCCCGACGCTGCATTGTGGCATCCACAAGCGAAGTGTACGGGAAATCCGAGAAGCCGTTCTTTCAGGAGACGGACGATCTCCGCATCGGCCCTTCCACCAATTCCCGCTGGTCTTACGCGTGCAGCAAGCTGCTGGACGAGTTTCTGCTGATGGCCTTTTACCGGAACCGGGGACTGCCCGGCACCGTGGTGCGTTTCTTCAATACCGTCGGACCGCGTCAGACCGGGCGCTACGGGATGGTGTTGCCGCGTTTTGTGTCCGCCGCTTTGAAGGGGGAACCTTTAAGCGTCTACGGAACCGGGGAGCAGACACGCTGCTTCTGCCATGTCCGGGATGTGGTCCGCGCGCTGAAACTTCTGATTCCGGCGGAGCGCTCTTACGGGAAAGTGTTCAATATCGGCACTTCGCGGAGAATTTCCATCCGGCAGCTTGCCGAACTTGTGATTGAACGCACACGTTCCGCCTCGCCGATCCGGAAGGTCTCCTACGAGGAGGCCTACGAGCCGGGATTCGAGGATATGATGAACCGTGCGCCGGACTGTGCGGCAATCCGGGAACTCTGCGGCTGGACGCCGGAGATTGAACTGGAACAGATCATCGACGATGTGATCGCCTATATGAAATCGAAATGACGCCTCGGCGGGAACAGGGAGGAAATCATGGACGGAACTGAATGCGGACTGAAATACGAAGCGATGCTGGAACAGTATCCTGATACGGAAATCATTTTCGGTTCCGGAGCGGCGGAACAGTTCGGGGAATTGCTGAATGCGGAAAAAGCCTCCTCGGTTCTGGTGTTCACCGGAAGCACCAGGGGGGCGGCGGCGAAGGCGATGCCCGAACTGCAGGACACGATGAGCTATATGAACCTGGATTTCCGCTTTTCGATGGATATCCCCGCGGAACCGGTGGTCGCGGATGTCCGCGGCATGGTGAAGGTTCTGGAGGAGGAAAAACCGCAGTTTGTGGCGGCGCTCGGCGGCGGAAGCGTAATGGATGCCGCGAAGGCCGCGTTCCTGTCCTGGCAGTCCGGACTTGACGTGACCGAACTCTTCGGCGTCAATCAGGCCGCGCTGAAATGTCCCGGGAAAACATTCCGGCGCGTCATCTGTCTGCCGACGACCGCCGGAACCGGTTCCGAAGCGACGCCTTATGCCAATATCGTAGATCCCGATTCTCATGTCAAAAAGCTCATCATGGAGGAGCAGATCATTCCTTCACATGCGTTTGTCGATCCGGAATACACCGTCTCCATGCCGAAACACCTGACGCTTGTGACGGCCCTTGACGCCATGGTGCACTCGGTGGAGAGCATTCTGAACCGGAACGCGCCCTCGGCGCATCCGGACAGTCTGGAATGGGGAAAGGAGTCGATCCGCCTGATCGTGCGCGCTCTGCCGGTCGTTCTGAAATCTCCGGGCAACATTGTCGCCCGCGGATGCGTTTCCGCCGCGGCCACGCTCGGCGGCATGTGTATCCGGAACCGTCCGACTTCCCTGCCGCATCTGTGCAGTTTTTCGCTTTACGGAAGAATTCCGCACGGACTTGCCGTTGCCGCGCTGCTGATTCCGTTCTGGCGCTACTATCTCGGGGACAAGGCCGTGCGGGAGTCCACGATGGAAATGGCGGGACTCTTTTCCCGCACTGTCGAAAAAACGCCGGAGGAGGTTGTTGATTCCTGCGCGAAGTTCCTTGTCGCCTGCGGCGGACCGGGGAAACTCTCCGAAGTGGAGGGGCTTGACCGTTCCGTTATTGCCAAAATCGCCGCGGACGCCGTTCTGAACCCGATGAAACTGCAGAGCTGTCCCCGTCCCATGACTCCGGACAGGGCCGAAGCGCTCATTACCGGAATTCTTGAAAAGGCGTGGTGAATCCGTGAAAATCATTCTTGCTCCCGATAAGTTCAAGGGGAACATGACGAGTCCTGAAGTTTGCGCGGTTCTCCGGAATGCGTTTCTTGCCGTGATGCCCGATGCGGAGATCATTGCGCTTCCGATGGCCGACGGCGGCGAAGGCACCGTGGATGCCGTCGTCGCCGCGTCCGGCGGAGAGATCCGCACCGCGGAGGTGACGGGACCTCTCGGGGAACCGGTCACCGCCCGCTTCGGTCTCTGCAACGGGGGAAAAAGCGGTGTTCTGGAAATGTCGTCGGCCAGCGGCCTTGCTCTGATTCCGCCGGAAAAACGCAATCCCATGCGGGCGACAACCCGCGGGACGGGCGAACTGCTGTCCGCTTTGCTGGACTGCGGCGTGGAGGATCTTACGATCGGTATCGGCGGCAGCGCCACGGTTGACGGCGGGGCGGGGATGGCGCAGGCGCTCGGCTACCGCCTGCGGTCCGCCGATGGGAAAGATCTGCCGCCCGGAGCGGAGTTTCTGGCGAAGCTGGCTTCGATCGACGCGTCGGAAGCCGATCCGCGGATTTTCCGGACCAGAATCCGGATTGCCTGCGATGTCACCAATCCGCTGCTCGGTCCCTGCGGCGCGGCGGCGGTTTACGGCCCCCAGAAAGGCGCCACGCCTGAAATGGTCTCCGCGCTGGAACGGGGACTTTCCGTTCTGGCGGATCTCTGGCTGAAAAACGGGATGCTTGACAGCGTCGGGCACCCCGGCGACGGCGCTGCGGGCGGACTCGGCGCGGGACTGCGCGCTTTCTGCCGCGCGAAACCTGTTTCCGGAGCGAAGCTGATTATGGACATGCTCGGATTGCGAAACCATCTTGCGGGTGCGGATCTCCTGATTACCGGGGAAGGCTGCACGGATTCCCAGACGGAATCCGGCAAACTCTGTTCCGAGGTCGCTGCGGCGGCGAAGGAGCATTCCGTGCCGGTCCTGCTGCTTTCCGGAGCTTTGAAAGGCGAGCCCGCAGCCTTCGCGAAAACATTTGATTATGCTTTCAGTACGTCAAGCGGCGCGCATGCTTCCATCGCCGAAGCGGTGCGCGCCGGAAAGGACGATCTCTATTTTACCGCCCTGAACCTGGCGAAACTGATTCATGCGGGAGTCTGCGGAAAATGAAAAAAACTCTGCGATACGGAATGCTTCTGATTGTTTCCGGCCCGAGCGGCTCCGGAAAATCCACGCTTGCAAAACGGATGTTCGAACGGTTCTCCGGAATGGAGTTTTCCGTTTCCTGCACCACACGCGCGATGCGTCCCGGCGAGGTGGCCGGGCGCGACTATCACTTCCTTTCGGAGGAACAGTTCCGGCGGCATGTCGAAGCGGGAGACTTCATGGAGTTCGCCACTGTGCACGGGAATCGTTACGGCACACTGAAATCCGAAGTGATCTCCCGCGTGGAGAACGGAATCGACGTGCTGCTTGACATCGACGTACAGGGCGCGCTCCAGATCCGGAAACTTGCGGAGACAGATCCCTTTTTCGCGCGCAGTCTCGAGACTGTGTTTGTGACGCCGCCGAGCCATGCGGAACTGGAAAAGCGTCTGCGCGGACGCGGCACAGACGCCCCCGAGGTCATTGCGCGCCGTCTCGCCAATTCCAAACGGGAACTGGAATTCTGGCGCGAATACAAGTATATTATCGTGAACGACGAGCTGTCCGTTGCGGAGGAGGCGCTGGGCGCTCTGATCCAGTCCTTCCGCCTGTCGAGCGCCAGATTAAAGGAGCCGCCATTTGATGAATGCTGAAAAAAAGAAAAAAATCATTCTGGGAGTGACCGGGGGAATCGCCGCCTACAAAAGCGCGGAACTCTGCAGTCTGCTCTGCAAAGCCTCGTACGATGTGCATGTCATCATGACTGCGAATGCGCAGAAACTGATGACGGAACGCTGTTTCCTGACACTGTCGCGCAATCCCGTGATCTGCAATCTCTGGGATGTTCCGGAGTGGAGGCCGGAACACATTGAACTTTCCGAATCGGCCGATCTTCTGGTGGTTGCGCCGTGCACGGCGAACTTCATCGGCAAGTATACGCATGGAATCGCGGACGACGCGCTGACGACGACCGCGATGGCATTCCGCGGCAAAGTTCTGCTGGCTCCGGCGATGAACACGAGAATGTGGGAGTCTCCCGCGTTACAGGAGAACTGCGCCATTCTCAAGTCGCGCGGCGTCTTTTTCATCGGTCCCGAGAGCGGGCGTCTTGCGTGCGGGGATGTCGGACCTGGCCGGATGTCCGAAGCCGCTGATATCGCCGAAGAGGTCAAACGCCTTCTGGACAGTTGATGCGCCGCCGGGGGGGGCGGACTGCGGAAGTTCCTACTGTTTCACCAGAATCCGTGCCGCGAATTCCAGCGCGAATTTCGACAGAAACCCGAGAATCCATGAGAGCAGGACGATGATGACGGTTTCCGGGAAAAACTTTGCCGAAGTGAACTTGGCGATCAGAAGGAACATCACCAGCAGCGACGCGAGCATTCCCCAGGGTTCGGGATGAAGCCCGAGCAGTCCGCAGATAAAGGCGATCAGGAGCATGCCTGAAAAATCACCCTGCGTTTTTGTGATTTTCAGAGCCGCCCACAGCACGCCCCCCGTGAACAGGACCTGCACACAGAATGAAAGTATTTCCCGCAGTTCCGCCATAGGAAGTGTCTCCGTTGTTCAATTCTGCTTCTTTTCGAGTTCTTCCATGAAGTGTTCCCAGTCCTCTTCTATGTCTCCGACACGCAGTTCCAGCATGTCGTATTCTTCCCCCTCCGGCAGAGCGGAGTCGGCGTTCAGGAGCCGGAGCGTGTTCAGGATCCGTGCATGGAAAGATTTCATCCGGTGGACGGTATGCGCGGGAATTTCCTTCCCCTGATACCGTTCCAGCAGAGAGCGGGAACACTCAATGCGCTGATCGTTGAGCTCGAGCAGACGTGTCCGCAGCGGCGTCTTGGGTTCTTCGACGACGGGGTTGAAGTGTTCGACAGCCTCCTCCCAGTTGTCCTCGACGAAATTCTGGAACGTGACTTCCTGCGCGTCGTCGACGAATTTCACTCCCATGATGTCCCGGAGTTTCCGGAAGAAGACGTCGAAGGAGTCCTGTCCGTTGGCAATGTCGTCCACAATCATTGCATAGATTTCGGTATGGCTCAGCGGCGCGTTCACTTCCTCCAGAATCGAATCGACCGAATCGAGCTTGCCGGCGGAAGCGGAGAAATCTTCGACTCGCAGTTCCCCGGATTTTGCCGGGGCGGCGGAACGGGAGTGTTCATGACGGCAGGAACATTCCCCGTGTTCATGGGCATGTTCCGCGTTATCGCCGTGATCCGGTTCGGATTCTCCGGCGGTCGCCAGTTCGTCCACGGGGACGAGCACCCAGTCGGCGTCGTCGCGGCGGATGGCCACGTCGCGCATCATCGCGGGATATTCATCCAGGGAGAGATACGGTTTTTTCCGCAGATCATGCCCGGCGGTGAACGCACAGAGATAGGCGTGTGCGATCTGATCGGGAATCTCCAGATATTCGCCGTAGTCTTCGCAGGTTTGAATGACGGCTTCCTCGAACTGCGTGAGGCAGGCGTCGAGCGCGGCCTTGTCCGGCAGATCGTCTTTGGAACGGTATTCCAGGGAGAAAACGCCGTTGCGCCAGTCCTCGACCGTGGCGATGACCGCATCCCCCTCGGAGAAGTTGTTTTCTTTGTAAAACGAACCCAGATCAAAGGCGGAGACCGCCACCACCGCTTTTTCCGGGCTGGATGCGCGTTTGAGCGCCTCGTAGTTCTCGGAGGATTCCGCGACGATGCAGTCAAGCATGACGGAACGCCCGAGCAGCATGAAAGTGCGCGCGATCTGTCCGAGCTGGGCCGTGTAGGTGACGACGGGCAGTGTTCTATCCACGCCCTTTATGGAAAGGCGGTATTCATCCGCGAAAAGCTCATCGGAGCAGAAGGGGGCGAAACGCGCGCCGTAGAGCAGAATCCCGTCTTTGATTTCCAGTTTCGAGGGAAGGATTTTGATCTGCGTCCCCCGGAAGAACGGCGCGCGGTTCCAGCAGACCGCATGATGGGTGTTTGTCTTGAAGAAAATGTCCTGCCGGCTTTCCAGAATCAGTTCGACGTCGCGGACAATCCGTTCCCGCCGTTCGGTTTCCGGGAGGACGGCGTTTTTTGTCACGAATGCGACGGCGTCGTCCACGGAAAAGGATTCCATGTGTTCCACGGACTTCAGAAATTGATTGAGAGTCTCCTCGATCACGCTTACGCTGACTGGTTCCGACATGCTCCGGCCTCCTTTCCCGTGTCAAAAGGTTGTAAAACGGTTCATCTGCGCAAGTTTCCTGTGCAGGAACTCGGAAATGTGGCTGCTCAAGTCATCCTGCGTCCAGGTTTTCAGCGTTTCGACAGTCACGGCGTTTGCCAGATCGAATTCGCCGCTTTTCAGACGGTTCAGGCGGTAGAGGCAGGCCCCGCAGCCGAGCCGGGCGCCGACGTCCGCGCAGAGGGTCCGGACATAGGTTCCTTTCGAGCAGGATACGGTGAAATCGGCATAGGGCAGCGCGATTTTGTCCAGGGTGATCGAATGAATCGTAATGGGTTTTGCCTCGCGTTCGATTTCCTGGCCTTTCCGCGCCAGTTCGTAGAGACGCTCGCCGCCTTTCTTGACGGCGGAAACCATCGGCGGAATCTGCTCGATGTCGCCGACAAATTCCGCGAAGGTGTCCCGGAGCATCTGTTCCGTCACGAAAGAGGGATCGCTTTCCCGGAGCACCGTTCCGTCCATATCCTGCGAATCGGTTTCCTTTCCGAGGAGGATCGTCCCTTCGTAAACCTTGTCCTCGCCGCTGAATTTCTGGCTGAGTTTTGTGAATTTTCCGAGCACTACGACCAGAAGTCCGGTTGCGGCCGGATCGAGCGTTCCGCAATGTCCCACTTTCGGCACGTTGAACCGGGAGCGCACGAACGCCACGACGTCGTGACTCGTCCATTCCGCGGGTTTGTTGACAAGAAGCACGCCGCTGCGGTCGAAAATCGGGAGGCGGTGCCGGGCCGGGTTATTTCTCATTGAGTTCCATCTCCACGTTGTTTGCTAAAATCTGTTCCGCTTCGCCGATCGAGGGCGCGTCAATGGAGCATCCCGCCGCCATCTCGTGACCGCCGCCGTTCAGACGGCGCGCGATTCTGCCGACGGAAACACATCCTGATTTGGAGCGGAGCGAAACCTTGAAGCCTTCCTTGTCCTTGCGGATCACGGCGGCGACGGCAACTCCGTCAATTGCGCGCAGAGCCTCAATTACCTGTTCGGTATTGCGCAGATCCACACCATATTTTTCGAGCAGAGCCGGATCCAGATAAAACCATGCGAATCTGCCGCCGAAAGCCTTTTTCAGATGGTTGCAGAGAAGATCCGCCTCAAAGCGCGCCATGTTTTCCTGCTTGGAAAGGAAGCAGTTCCGGATGATGTGCGTGCGGTCCGCGCCCAGTTCCTGAAGCCGCGCAGCCGCGCGCAGCGCTTCGGGCGTGGTGTTGTCAAAACGGAAGCATCCGGTATCCGTTGTGATGCCGAGCAGCAGCAGCGTTGCGGAAACCGGGCTGATCATCAGGTTCGCCTCCCGGGCAATGGAAAGCACGATTTCCGCCGTCGAGCTTGCCGTCGGAACCACGTAGCTGGCATCTCCGTAACGTTCATTGTCCGGATGGTGGTCGATATTCAGGCAGGGGATCGGGATGCCTTCCTGCCTGATGCAGGGGGCGGAGACCCGCATCCGGGTCGAGGCGTCCAGCGTAATCAGATGCGAATAGCATTCCACTCCCAGCGTCGTGATGGAGGTGATGAGCCCGCTCGGAACAAAATCCTGGTACATGTCCGGCACGGCTTCCGGAATCAGCGCGTCTACAAAATAACCGTTTTCACGCAGAATGAAGTACATGCCGCAGAGCGAGCCGATCGCATCCCCGTCGGGACGCTCGTGCGTCATCAGGAGAATCCGTCCTTTCCCGTGCAGCTGCCCCAGACGTTTTTTCAGTTCGGAAAGCGTGATGTCATTGCTCATTTTCTTCCAGTTCCCGGATCAGAGAAAGCACTTTGTCGCCTTCTTCGAGGTTGGTGTCATGAATGAAGTGGAGCACCGGCGTGTATTTCAGGATCACGCGCCGGGAGACATTGTGCTGAATTTCCGTCCGGAGCTTGTTGAGTGTCCGGAAGATTTCCGCGGTCCGTTCCTTCCCCGCACCGAACACGCTGATATACACCGCGGCATTCCGGAGCGATTCGGACGCGTGAACCTTTGTCACGGATACCAGCGTATCTCCTCCGCCGACTCCGTGTTTTTCTATGATATCTGCAATCTCGCGCTTCAGAATTTCATTGACGCGCGCGATTCTGTCATGGGGCTGGGCCATTTGCACACCTCCGTTTCATGCATCTTCCGGAAACACCCTCCGGAAAGGGGAGAGCATCCGCCGGGCGTTTTCCTCAGACATGCGCCGGCGGACGACGGTTCGGCGGAACAGTCAGAGTGTCGCTTTTCTCAGTTCGATTTCATAGAACTGGATCACGTCGCCGACATCGAAGTCGAGGAAGTTGTCCAGTTTGATTCCGCATTCCATGCCCTGGCGCACCTCCTTGACATCGTCCTGGAAGCGCCGGAGCGAGCGGACCTCGCCGTTGAAGATCAGTTCGCCTTTCCGGAACACGCGCGACTTGCTGCCGACCTTGACGACACCCTTGTCCACCATGCAACCGCAGATTTTCGGTCCTCTGGAAAGTTCGAAGATTTTCAGAATGTGCGCCACGCCCAGTTCCTTTTCGCGTTTGTCCGGCTCCAGACGGCCTGCCATCGCATCCTTGATATCCTCCAGCAGTTCATAAATGATGCTGTAGAGGCGGATTTCGACATTTTCCTTTTTCGCGAGGTCGTTCACTCCGGGATTGACCCGGACATGGAAGCCGATTACGATGGCGTCCGAAGAGGCCGCGAGCAGAACATCGTTTTCCGTGATCGCGCCGACTCCCGCGTGAAGCACTTCCACGCTGATCTTGTCCGAGGGCAGTTTCTTGAGGGATTCCACAATCGCCTCGGAAGAGCCGCAGACGTCGGTTTTGACCACGACTTTCAGAGTGTTGCGCTTGCCGTTCTCCATCTGGGAAAAGAGATCGTCGAGCGTCATGCCGCCGCCTTTTCCGGAAAGCGCCTCGACGCGTTTGCTCGCGCTTCTGGCCTCCCCGATTTCCTTGGCCTCTTTCTCGCTTTTGCAGACAACGAGTTTCGTTCCCGCATCCGGCACGCCGCTCAATCCGACGATTTTCACCGGCGTGCTCGGTCCCGCGGATTTGACGCGCTGTCCGCGGTGATCGATCAGCCCCTTGACTTTTCCGTAATACTCGCCGCAGAGAATCGGATCTCCGACATGAAGCGTGCCGTTCTTGACAACGATGCTTGCCGTGGGGCCGTATCCCTGTTCCAGCTGGGACTCCAGGACAAACGCCTCGGCGGGACGTTTCGGATTGCCTTTGAGTTCGAGCATTTCCGCTTCAAGAAGAATCCGCTCCAGCAGGTCGTCAATGCCCTGGCCGGTTTTCGCGGAGACCTTGACGACTCCGACTGTTCCGCCCCAGTCCTCCGGCATGAGTCCGTGCTGCTGCATGTGCAGAAGCACCTTGTCCGGGTTTGCGTTCGGCAGATCGATCTTGTTCATTGCCACAATGATCGGCACGTTCGCGGCTTTTGCATGATTCATGGCTTCGATCGTCTGCGGCATGAAGCCGTCGTCCGCGGCGACGACCAGCACCACAATATCCGTCACATTTGCGCCGCGGGCGCGCATCGCGGTGAACGCCTCATGACCGGGAGTGTCGACAAACGTCACGGATTTGCCTCCGCAGTGGGCGATCGACGCGCCGATGTGCTGTGTGATGCCTCCGGCTTCCCCCGCGGCGACGCGCGTTTTGCGGATCGCATCCTGCAGCGAGGTTTTGCCATGGTCGACATGCCCCATGAACGTCACGATCGGCTGGCGCGTCACAAGGTCTTTCGGGTTGTCCTTGAATTCCATTTCCTCGGGGGCATCCGGAGCCGGATCTTCGGATTCCTTCTGCAGGTGCTCATCTTTCTCGCGTTTGTCGATGACCAGATTGAAGCCCATTTTCGCAGCAAGTTCAATCGCGACGGCCGGATCCAGCATCTGGTTGATGCTGGCAAGCACGTTCATCATCATGAGATTGGTTATCACCTCGTTCGGACGTCTGCCGAGCGCTTCGGCCAGCGTTTTGACGAGAATCGGTCCCTTGATATGAACTTCCTGCCCGCCTGACGTCTGAGAGGCGGGAGCGTCTTTCGCCTTTCCTCCGCTTCTGGGAGCGCGGCCCTTTTTCGCCATCAGTTCATCGAAATAGGATTTCACGAGTTCCGCCGCGTCCGGAGGAATTTCCGAGTTTGCGTTTTTCACATCGTCGCCGAATCCCTGCGACTCAAGCTCTTTGAGGATCTCCTTGACGGAGACGCCGTATTTGTCCGCAAGCGTTTTGACTTTGATACTTTTTGTTCCCATGAAAATACCTTACAACCATTCTCGTTCTGCCGGAACCTGAATCTGAAATCTGCGGCAATCTGTCCGGCGGACGATTACTGCTGCTTCCCGTCGGAAGCCCCGTCCGATGTCTGATCGGCTTTCGCCAGTTTTTCCGCGATCGCATTCACGGTCTCCCCGTCGATTCCCTGAATTGCGGAGATGTCGGCAATGCCTGCTGTTTTCAGGCCTTCCAGCGTCAGGTAACCGTTGTTGACAAGGAGCTCCGCCTTTTCCGGCGCTATGCCAAGCACGGCGGAGAGCTGCGCGATGCACTGCGTTTTCTTTTCCTCGAAGGATTCCTCCCGCACATCGTCGTCCGTAATGAAATTGATGTTCCAGCCGATCAGTTTCTGGGCAAGGCGGACATTCTGCGCCTTTTTCCCGAATGCCAGGCGGGAGTTTTCGGAATTGACCCGGATTGTCAGCATCCTGCGCTCCTCGTCGACGCTGATCGACTCGAGTTTTGCCGGATGCAGCGCATTTGCCGCATAGGTTTTGATGTCATCCTCGTAGCGGATGATGTCCACGCGTTCATTGCCCAGTTCGCTCGTGATGTTGCGGACGCGCATGCCGCGCATGCCGACGCATGCGCCGACGGGGTCGATGCGCGGATCGTTGCTGCGGACCGCGATTTTCGTGCGCATTCCGGCTTCGCGGGCGATTCCCGCGATTTCCACCACGCCGTCGTGGATTTCGGAGACTTCGCGCTCGAAAAGTTTCCGTACGAATCCCGGATTCGAGCGGGAGAGGATCAGGCTCGGGCCGGAGACCAGGGTGTCCACCTTGACCAGCAGCGCATTGATGCGTTCGCCTACCATGTACTGTTCCCCCGGGACCTTGTCTTTCGCGGCGATGATGCCTTCGGATTTCTGGAGGTCCACGATGATCGCTCCGGCTTCGATCCGTTTCACGACGCCGTTGACGATTTCGCCCACTTTTTCGTCATATTCCTCCTTGACGATCGCTTTCTCCGCCTTGCGGAGCTGCTGAAGAATCGCCTGGCGTGCGGTCTGCGCCGCGATGCGTCCGAAGTTCTTGGGCGTCACTTCCCAGTCGATCACATCGCCGAGTTTGGCGTCCGGATATTTTTCCTTCGCCTTTTCGATTGTGATCTGGTCGTTGTTCGGAAAGGTGTCCACGACTTCCAGTTTCGCCCACGCCTTGATCTCTCCGGAGTGGCGGTCCAGCTTCACCGCAAGATTGGACGCGGGATGAATGCTTTTGCGCGATGCCGTCAGAATCGCCTTTTCGACGGCGTCCACAAGCTGCTCCTTGCTGATTCCCCGTTCCTGTTCGATATACTCAAGAGTTGCCAGAAGTTCACTGTTCATAATTCCCGCCTCCAGGCTGTTAAAGTTTTTTGATCCGGGCGATGCCAAAAAATAAGGCGGGTCTTTTGGCGAAACCCGCCTGATTCTCCCCGCGTTCAGCCGTGCCGGGGACAGGCAACCAATAAATTACAGGTAATAATCTACATCCTCTTCCATTCTTCTTCAAGCATTTTTGGAGGGATTTTATAAAATACGGAACTTTTTTTCCGTAAAATTTAGCCATTGCGACTTGAAAAGATGTGCCAGTGGGGGCTATATTATATATTTTGAAATAGCAATAATGCAATCTTGTCATAACGGAAAGGATTTTTCAAATGGCAGAAAAGAAAAAAGTTCTTGTGAGAAAGTCCGCGGTCAAGACCCACAAGCAGAGCGAAAGAGCCCGTGTCAGACATAAATCCCGCAGAAATGCGATCAGCACGCAGGAGAAGAAACTCCGCGCGGCCGTCGCAGCCGGGGACAAGGATGCCGCCGCTCAGCTTCTCCGGACCCAGTATGCGGCTCTTGACAAGGCGGTCAAATCCGGCACGTTCCACAAGAACAAAGCCGACAGAAAGAAATCCCGTCTCGCCTCTCTGGTCAACGGAATTGCAAAAAAGGCCGAGGCTCCTGCCTCCTGAGCTGCCGCAGTTTTTTTTCTGTGTCTTCCGGAAACTCCGCATCCGCAGGGTGCGGAGTTTTTTCTCTTTTCCGCTGTGAGTTCTGTCCGGATGTTTTTTATGTGGCCGGTTCCGTGATCCGGATTTTCAACCCGCAGCATCTCATTTTTCCGATTTTTCCCTGCCGTGTCATGGAAAAAAAGAGAAATTGTGATATCTTACCCGTCTATTGAAGAAAAGTACAGGAAGATATTTTTTTACCAAGGATGTCCGATGTCCCAGCATAACAGAAAACGCGATCTCATAAATTACTGGCGCCTCCTCGGTTATGCCAGGCCTTACAAATGGCGTCTCGCCATAGGAATTCTTGCCGGTTTCATCGCCAGCAGTTCGCTTCTCGGCGGTCTGCTGATGATTCCCTATCTGATGAAAGGGGTGGATCCCGATCAGCCGGAGAATTTTGAGACGGTGGAAAAAACGGCGGCGGAGATCGTCCGTGTCATGGAGCGGGAGACCGATTCCACGGAAAAGATTCAGCATGTCGGAAACATCCTTGCCGTTCCGCAGAAGCAGCTTGCCGAACGGATTGTCCGCAGTTCCGAAGGGCGGAATCTGACCGAAGCGGAGAAAATCCGGGAGGTTTCCGCCATTCTGCTTGCTCCCGACAAACGGGGGGAACTGGAAAAGAAACTGGTCAAGGCGGACGAGGAACTCAACCGAATCGTGCCGCCTTCCTGGAAAATGCATCTGGCCTACCGGGAGGGAAACATCGTCTTCACCATCGGAAACGCCGTCCTGCTGAATCTTCCCGCCGAGACGCCCGCGGGAAACATGACGTGGCAGTTCTTCTCGATTTTCGTCATCGGCTTCATTCTGCTCTGGGTCATCCGCAACTTTTTCATTTTCATCAACAATTATTACACGAAATGGGTCGGGGCGAAGGTTTCCACGGACATGCGCGACGAGGCGTTCCGGAAAATGATGGATCAGTCGCTCCGTTTCTACGGGCAGCTCGACGTCGGGCAGCTCATCAGCCGGACAACCAACGATACCAGCGCACTGGAATCGGCCATTACGAACTCGATTGCCGACGCGACGCGCTGCCCGCTGGAAATTCTCGCCTGTGTCGCCGCGATTCTCATTGCCAGCATCAAATACAACAACTGGCTTCTTGCGATCATTCTTTTCATCGGACTTCCTCTCTGCGTCCTGCCTGTGATGATCATCGCAAGAAAAATCCGAAAGATCTACAAGCGCTCGTTTGCCCAGATTGCCGAGGTCGTCACCCGGATGCATGAGGCGCTTTCCGGCATTGTCGTCGTCAAGGCTTATCATGCCGAACAGCGCGAAGTGCAGCGATTCGAGCATACCAATGCCGGATATTTCAAATCGATCAACCGCGCACTGAAAATGCAGCTTTTCATGGCGCCTCTGATGGAGACGGTGGCTGTGGGGTCCACGCTGGTGTTTTTCGTGTTCAGCTACAGCCAGGGTGTCACGCTGACCGAGCTTGCCCAGCTGCTTGCTCCCTGTTTCATGGCATATGCCCCCATCAAGGAGCTGGCGAAAATCTCCTCGCTGCTGCAGCGCAGCATGGCGGCGGCGGACCGGTATTTCCAGTTGATTGACATCGATACCAGTCTTCATGAGAAAGAGAATCCGGTCACGATCCGGGAGTTCAAAAAGGAAATCCGCTTTACCGATGTCGTGTTCGCCTACGACCGGAAGAAGATTCTGGACGGCATTAATCTGGTTATTCCGAAAGGGCACGTTGTGGCGGTTGTCGGAGAAACCGGTTCCGGAAAAACCACGATTGCCAATCTGATCGCCCGCTTTTATGACGTGAACGGCGGACAGGTGACAATTGACGGAATCGACCTGCGCGACATCAAGACCGATTCGCTGCGGGATCTGATCGGAATTGTCTCCCAGGACGCTGTGCTTTTCAATGACACGATCGCAAACAATATCGCCTACGGAGTGCCTGACGCGCCGCGCGAGGCGATTATTCAGGCCGCGAAACAGGCCAACGCCGACCGCTTCATCACGGACGGGCGGCACAAGGCCGGCTACGACACGATTGTCGGCGAGAAAGGATTCCTGCTGAGCGGCGGCGAAAAACAGCGTGTTTCCATTGCGCGCGCAATTCTCAAAAATCCCCCGATCCTGATTCTGGACGAAGCCACCAGCGCTCTGGACACCGTGACGGAAAAACTGGTTCAGGATGCCTTGAACAAAGTCATGGCGAACCGCACCGTTTTTGCCATTGCGCACCGTCTCAGCACGATCAAAAATGCAAACAGGATTATTGTTCTGGACAAAGGGAAGATTGTCGAATCCGGCACTCACGAAGAGCTTCTGCGTCTCGGCGGCAGATATAAAAAACTGCACGATACGCAGTTCGGAAGAGTGGCGGAGTTCTGAAAGTTTTTCAAAAGCCGGTTCCGGACTGTCCGCCTTCCATGTGAATTGTCACTTCCGGGGGATGTCCCTTTTCTTTTTTTCGCATAAAACAGGTGGGATTATTCATAGGAAAAGGATTGATTTTCAGCTGAAAGCAATTATTTTATATTGAAAAAAACAAATATCATGCATATCGGAAAGGATCGTGTTTCATGAAAGAATTGCGTTTCCGTCAGGTACACCTGGATTTTCACACTTCGCCTCTCATCCCCGGGATCGGGGCGAAATTCGACAGGAAACAATGGCAGGAGGCACTGAAAAAAGCGCATGTGGATTCCATTACCTGTTTTTCCTCGTGTCATCACGGCTGGAGTTATCATCCCACCAAGGTCGGGAAAATGCATCCCGGGCTTGATTTCAATCTGCTCCGCGCGCAGATGGACGCCTGCCATGAAATCAATGTCAATGTGCCGATTTATCTGACCGGAGGAGTCAACAATCTGGCGGCGGAAGCTCATCCGGAATGGAGGGAAATCACTGCGCAGGGCGAACTGGGCGGATGGGTTTCCAGTCCGATCCGGCCGGGATTCCGGAAGCTCTGTTTCAATACGCCTTATCTGGATTATCTCTGTCGCATGATCGAGGAGGCTGTGCGCCTTTTCCCCGACGCGGACGGCGTTTTCATTGATATCATCAGCCAGTCCCCCTGCTGCTGCAACTGGTGCATGGCGGACATGGCGAAAGAGGGATACGATCCGGAAAATCCGGAAGACCGCGCGCGCTTCGCAAAGCGGACTCTGATGAAATATTACCGTCGCGTCACGGCTGCCGCGCGGTCGCTCAATCCTGAAATGCCGGTGTTTCACAACAGCGGCAATGTAACCGTCGGGAACCGGGAAATTCTGCCGTATTTCAGCCATCTGGAACTGGAGTCGCTGCCCACGGGCGGGTGGGGATACGACCATTACCCGATGTCCGCCGCCTACTGCCGCAAACTGGATCTCGATTTCCTCGGCATGACCGGAAAATTCCATACCACATGGGGCGAGTTCGGCGGATTCAAGCATCCGAATGCGCTCCGCTACGAATGTGCCGCAATGCTTGCCAACGGTTCCAAGTGCAGCATCGGAGACCAGCTTCATCCGTCCGGAAATCTGGATGAGAGCACCTATGAACTGATCGGGAAGGCATACGAGGAGGTCGAACGGAAGGAACCCTGGTGCCGCCATGTCAGAAGCGCCGCCGACGTTGCGATTCTCTCGAACACCGCTTTCCACCCCGGGGCGTCCCGCGCCGGAACCGCGTCTCCTCCCGGGGAGACCGGCGCATCGCGTCTTCTGCTGGAAAGCCATATCCACTTTGATCTTCTCGACCGCGAGATGAGCTTCGATCCCTACCGGGTGCTTGTGCTTGCCGATGATATCCGGATCTCTCCCGAGCTGGGAAAACGGCTCGGCGACTTCCTTGCGCGGGGTGGAAAGCTGATTCTTTCCGGTGCGTCCGTTCTCAAGGCGGACGAGGATGTCCCCGCCTTTGATCTGCCGATGGAGTATGCGGGAGTCAATCCGCTTTTTCCGGATTACATCAAGGCCGCTCCCGCTTTCGCGCCGGATTTCGTGAAAACTCCCTTTGTCATGTATCAGCCGTCGCACAGGATCAAAGTCAAGTCGGGGACTTCCCTCGGGGAAATCTACGATCCTTATTTCAACCGGACCTATGCGCATTTCTCATCCCACCAGCATACCCCTTACAAACCTGAACCCTCCGGTTTCGACGCCGGAATCATGACCGGCGGCATCCTGTACTTCGCCCATCCGGTGTTCGGGCTTTATGCGGGATACGGCAACGTGGCGCTGAAACAGTATGTCGCGCATGCGATCATGGCGTTTGCGGGCGAGGATCTCTCCGTTCATACGAATCTGCCGTCGCAGGGACGCATGACGCTGATGAAACAGGAGGAGGAGAGGCGCTACATTCTGCATCTGCTGTATGTGAATACGATCAACCGCGGAAGCCGGATGGAGATGTCCGGCGGCAATGTCCGCAACACCTCGACAATCGAGGTGATTGAGGAGTTGAATCCCGCGGAAAACGTCATTGCTTCAGTGAAGCTTCCGGAGACGGTCCGGAAGATTACGCTGGAGCCGCAGGGGGTGGAACTGCCTGTCCGCCTGAAGGACGGCAGATACGAGGTCAGGCTTGACCGTCTGGTTTGTCACCAGATGGTGGTTTTCCATTATTGACATTGCCGGTTGCAAAGAGACCCGCGCGGCGTTTTCGTCCCTGCGCGGGTCTTTTTTTATCCGGTTGATGCCGCGATGCTCTGCACCGCCAGAAATTGCTTCGTGCTCTTTTTTCAGTCCTGCCGCGGTCCAGCTGCGCAAAGCTGGCCGCCGGAGGCGAAATCCCCGGCATGGGCGTGTGCTCTGCGCCGGAGCATTTCATTTCAAAAAAATTTAGGTTGATACCGCGATGCTCTGCATCGCCAAAAATTGCTTCGTGCTCTTTTTTCAGTCCTGCCGCGGTCCAGCTGCGTAAGCT
This sequence comes from uncultured Victivallales bacterium, assembly GCA_944391115.1. Classification (GTDB taxonomy): domain Bacteria; phylum Verrucomicrobiota; class Lentisphaeria; order Victivallales; family UBA1829; genus UBA11452. The sequence goes on from CALXSJ010000001.1 coordinate 214,037, forward strand.
GGTCGCCGGAGGCGAAATCCCCAATACCGCGCATGCTTGCATCGCGGTAATTTATTTTCATCAATGCCGCACTCCGGCTGATTCCAGGTCCCGTCAGATGAAAAGCGTTCTTCCGTTCTGTTTTGCCAGTTCGACGAAACTTGCGACTCCGGCGATTTCGTCCACATCCGCAAGTTCTTCGCGGGTGATTCCCATGACGTTCATGGCCATTTCACAGGCGATGAATTTCACGCCCAGCGCGCGTGCCTGCTGCAGCAGCTCCGGAAGCGATGCGACGTTCTGTTGCGCCATGATTTGCCGCATCATCATGGTGCCGAGTCCTCCCATGTTCATTCTGGAGAGCCGGAGACGCCCCGCGCCTTTCGGCAGAAGCCATCCGAACAGCTTGGAAACGGCATTTTTCGGGACAGGCGGAGACGGATTTTTCCGGAGCACGCTCAGTCCCCAGAAAGTGAAGAAGATTCCGACCTTCATGCCGGAGGCCGCCATGCCGCATGCGATGATGAGCGCCGCCATTGCCTTGTCCAGATCATTGCTGAAGAGGACGATGGCGCCGGTCTGCTCCGATTGCGGCGCAGGAAGAGATGCAGGTTCCGCACCCGGGAGCTTTCTGCGGATCAGCGCGGAGAGGTAATCAGGTTTCAATTCCCGGCTGAGCAGCTCATTGCCGCTGGATTTGATCCAGTTCAGCAGATCGGGCTCGAAGGAGCGCGGCGCGAGCAGTTCGAGAGTTTCCCCCTGAGCGATGCTGTCCATTTCCTGCTTCAGACGGACAACCGGTCCCGGGCAGGCGAGCGCACGCACGTCAAGCTGTTTCCGGCAGAGCGCGAATACTGGTTTTTCCGGTTTTTCTCCGGCAGGATCCGGCGGGGTCGGAGCCGGTCCCCGGAACATTTTCCAGCTCAGATATCCGCCGGAAATGTTCACTGCGTCAAAACTGTGCTGGGTAAGGATCCGCTCCGCCACATAGCCGCGCAGTCCGGACTGGCAGAAAATATAGATTGCGCGCCCGCGCGGAAGTTCCGCCAGGCGATTCCGCAGCTCTCCAAGCGGGATGTTGCGCGCTCCGGGAAGGGAGCCCAGCTCGAATTCGGCGGTTTCGCGGACGTCCAGCAGGAAACAGCCGTCCGGAAGCGCATCGAAATGGGCAAGACGGGTTTTTCCCGTCAGGACGTTTTCTCCGATCATTCCCGCCAGATTGACCGGATCTTTCGCGGAGGAATACGGCGGCGCGTAAGCCAGTTCCAGCGAGGCGAGGGCGTCGATTCCGCAGCTGTTCTGCATGGCGCAGGAGATGACGTCGATGCGTTTATCCACGCCTTTCGCTCCGACGATCTGCGCGCCGAAGATCCGTCCGTCGTGTCCGAAGATCACTTTCATGTGAAGCTGCGCTCCTCCCGGATAATAGGAGGCGTTCGAATTCGGGTGGAGATAGATTTTGTGATAAGGCACGTCTTTGGATGCGAGATGCCGTTCGGAACATCCGACCATGCCGGCGGTCAGCGTGCCGACTTTGATGACGGATGCGCCGATGGTGCCTTTGTATGTCCCGTGTCCGCCGAGAACATTTTCCGCGGCGGTGCGGCCCTGACGGTTCGCGGGTCCGGCAAGGGCGATTGCCGTTCTGCCTCCGAAAATCGGATCGGTGACTTCGATCGCATCGCCGACGGCATAGATGTCCGGGTCGCCGGTGCGCAGTTCCGCGTCTGTGACAATATGTCCGCGCGGCCCGAGTGCAAGACCTGCGGCTTTTGCCAGCTCCGAGTTCGGCCGGACGCCGATGCTCAGAATCGCGGTGTCGGCGGCAAACGTCCTGCCGTTGCTCAGGATGGCGGTGAATCCTTTCCCGTCCGGTTCGAAGCGCGTCACTTCGGTTTCCATTTCGACGCGGATGCCCAGATTGCGCAGTTCGGTGACAAGAAGCGAACTCATTTCATAATCCAGCGTCGGAAGAAGCTGACGGCCGCGCTGGATCAGCGTGACTTCCAGTTTTCTCTCATTGAGATTTTCCGCAAGTTCCAGCCCGACGAAGCCGCCGCCGACGACAAGCACCTTTTCCGCGCCGTTTTTCAGACGGGCTTCCAGACGGTCCATGTCGGCAAGCGTCCAGAGCTGGAGAATGCCCGGATGCTCCGCTCCCGGGATGGAGACAGGCAGAGGGGAGGAGCCGGGAGAGAGGATCAGCTTGTCATAACGTTCCTCGGACTCTTTCCCGGTGGCAAGATCGCGCAGCAAGACGGTTTTTTCCGCGCGGTTGATGCGGATCGCCTCGCAGCGGGTGCGGACGTCAACTTTGAAACGCGCACGGAATTTTTCCGGAGTCATGACAAGCAGATCATCCCGGTTCGGGATTACCTTGCCGAGATGGTAGGGCAGTCCGCAATTCGCATAGGAGATGGAATCGCCGCGTTCGACAAGAATGATCTCCGCATGTTCATCAAGCCTGCGCAGACGGGCTGCCGCGCTCGCGCCTCCCGCCACTCCGCCGATAATGACCGCTTTCATATAAGTTTCCCCCTTGTGGTTTGGAATGAAATGCGGAAATCTATCATGACTTGATGCGAATGTCAAATCGGCAGCAGATGCCGGAATCATCTTTGCCGGCATGCCGCGTAGTCGATTCTCGTGCAGAAGCCGCTCTGCGGAGAGGGGCAGACATGGGAGTTCATAGAGCAGAGCGCTTATGAAATTGCTTGAAAAATGTGATATAAACCCTCTTTATACATTAAGATTCCGTATTTTTTTCCTAAAAAATTGTGTTTCCCTATTGTTTTTTTTTCTTTTTCATTTATAATATCAGGAAGGCTGGCTTGGGATTCGGGCGGCTTCGGGCTTTTTCGGGTCCGTATGAAGGGCCTGAAAATATGGAAACAGAGCATGGAACAGGGCTTGAATTTGTTTCGTAACATAACTTGATGAAGCAACAAAAGGAGGACAGAGAGAGACAGAAAGATTTATTAAAAGGGATGTCCGGATGACGGACAAATAACGGTTTAAAATGTAATTTTTGGAGGAAAGAAATGAAATTCAAAATGAACCGGGGCTTTACCCTTATCGAGCTCCTCGTCGTGATTGCGATTATCGCAATTCTCGCCGGTATGCTTCTCCCCGCGCTGAATGCAGCCCGTGAGAAAGCCCGCCGCATCTCCTGCACCAGCAATCTGAAACAGATCGGTCTTGCCGCGAAGATGTATTCCGGCGATTATACGGAAAAATTCCCGTCCTATTTTAATTCGAACTACAAGCAGAATGGGCCTTCCATGACCCTCCTTATCACTCAGAATTATCTGACTGACGGCAAGGTTTATGTCTGCTCCTCCACCACCGTTCCGGCAAATCAGTCGATCAATCCTGATGATTTCGATCCAGGTGCGGGCCAGGATACAACCCAGCGTCTCGTTGCCAAGAGCGGCAGCGATGGAAACTTCTCCTATATGTGGATTGTCGGCATGAATGAAAATGACAGCCCCGACAGCGGATTTTCTTCCGACGTCGCGGTTGGCGGTGCCAGCGGTGCTTCCAATCATGAGAAATATGGCAATATCGCTTATATCGACGGTTCCGTCCGTGCTGCGGCAGGGGCTGACTGGCCGAAGGAAATCCAGTATTACGGAGAGACTGGTGATACAACCAGCATCAACAAGGCTGCTGCAACAGGTCAGGTCTTCTCAGGTACAGGCACTACTAACAGACCGACCAACTACGATACAACGCTTATTGATTAATCAGTCTGTTTGATTAAGAAAATGAGCGCCGGATAACGGCCAGGGGCGTGATGTTTGAATTTCGATCCTGTCCTTTATCCGGCGCTCATTTTTTTTCTTGTATGAGAATTCCATCGAGACCATGAATAAACCGGAATCTAAATCTTCTTCATACGGTATTTATGTCCCGCTGCTTTTTGCTTTCTGTATTTTGCTTTACAATCCTTCTCTCTTCTTTCTGCCGTCCCGACCTGTTTACATGGCATTTTTCCCGGCAGGCTTTTTCAGCCTTCTTGCGTGTTCCCTTGTATTGTTTTCTCCTTCTGGTCTGATTTCCGCATTTCGTGCATTGAATCCTTATGCGACTCTTTCACTTTTCGTATTTGCGGTTGTGGTTCTGATTCAGTATTTTTTCCATGCAGAGTATCGTCTGATTCATCTTGCGGAAAGCATTGTCTGGATATCCGTTCCGTTATGCGCTATGGTTTTTCATTCGGCTTTCCGGAAGATATTCTTTCATTTTCTTGCCTTTTTCAGTATCTGGCAGATGATATTTTTCTGGTGGAATCCCCGGAACCATGGAATTACGGGAAACATCAATTTCACCACTGCGCTTTTGATTCTTTCTCTTCCTTTTCTGCTGTTTTATCTTTACCGTTTTCTGAGAGACCGGAAGAATGTATCGAAGAGGAAAGCAGTTCTATTTCTTTTCCCTGTCGTCCTGTGCGGCGGGGCGATTCTTCTGCAATGCGGATCGCGCGGAGCTTTTCTCGGACTTTTCTGTGTTTCTCTTCTGTTTCTGTATCTTCATTTTTCCGACCGTCTGCGTCGAATCATGCTTTACTCCGGTTTATTCTGCCTGATTTGCGGGACCCTGCTTTTTGTGCGTTTCGGCGTTGAACCGCTGAGCCGTGCAATCGCCAATGAAGATCGTCCGTTTTTCTATGCAGGCACAGTCAATATGATTCTTGACCATCCTCTGCTTGGAGTCGGCGGTGTTTCCTTTGAAAATGCTTTTGTCAAATACAAGCCCCTGGAGTATTTTTTTGCCCGATATGTGGCGGACCGTTCGAATCATCCGCACAATCAGGAGCTTTATATGTTATCCTCTTACGGAGTGATTGCTTATCTCGCCTGGCTTTTTCTGCTTTATTTCCCTGTGTTTGTTCTATTGCGGCGGATCTACCGCAGGCAGAGCATGGATCCGGAAATCAAGCTTTCTCTTTTCCTGTTTTTATCTGCGTTGTTCCATTCCCAATTTGATTTGATTTTCTATTTTTTCCCGACGTATCTGATTCTGCTGATCCTGCTGGGACTGTTCTGGCATGAGGTTTTCATCCGGAAGCAAGATTCCGCTTCTGCCGTAAAAGTCGGAAGCAAAACAGTTTTTGTTTTTCGCCTTGCCGGACTTCTGTTTTGCTGTCTGGCCTGTCTTTCTGCGGCGAAGGCGATTTATTCTTCCTGGATGACATGGCGCCTGATGACGCTTCCCATGTCCCGGGCTGAGCGCCTGGCTCTTATTTCCCGGATTGCGGAGTTCGCTCCGGATGAATACAAGCAGAATTATGCGCTGCTGATTCTTTCCGAGAAATTGAAAGCGCCGGAAGTTACGCTGAAAGTTGCGAATGCGATGCTGGGATCGAATATCCCGAACTACGGTCATCTTCATTTCGTGCGTGCTGCGGCACTGGCTCGTCTCGGTGATCTTCCCGGGGCTTACGAGGCTTACAGGCTTGATGCGGAAAATTATCCGCTGACGGTTCGTCCATATCTTGCGATGATCTCCCTTGCAAGAAGAATGGGACGCAATGAGCTGCTGCCTTCTCTGGAGTCGGCTTTGAATGAACGGCTGAAACTGCGGGAGATCAGTCCCGGGATGCTGGAGGCGATCCGGAAGGATGCCTTTTATGATATGCGTCCATGGAGTATTCCGAAAGAATATGGCGGTCCCGGCGGAGAAGTTGTTTTCCCGGACGGCAGGAGATTCAACTGGTAGAACGTTCCGCAGGAGTGCAGATACTTTTGAAAATCATTGGAGAACCATCACTGGAACTCTGATTTTGAAAGCGGTTTTCTCTCATGCCCTTGCTGGAACCTCCGGTAATTCCATATCATTCAGCCCGTTTTTCTCTTCCCAAGCCCTGAAAACGGCAGTCCGGTATCTTTTGGTGATGGAGATATCAGATGCCTGTGGGGCATAATCCGGATAGAAAATAAGTATTTGCGATTTCCATGCCGCATGATTATATTGGATGTAAAATCAGGGCGTGCGGATGATTTTTCTATGGATTTCAAGAGGAACGCATCATGCAAACAGGGAGGGAGAAAACCATGCGGCGCATCATGTGGATCATTTTCTCGGCGGCTTTGCTCTCCGTCAATCTTCAAGCTCAAAACCAACCCTCAACGCGAAGGACAAAGGTTATGAACAACAAAATCGTCAAACAGGATCTGAAGCTCGAACAGGCATGGGACAAGACCTTCCCGAAAAGCGACAAGGTGAAACACCGGAAGGTGACTTTTGCAAACCGTTACGGTATCACGCTGGCCGCGGATCTTTACGAACCGCTGCATGCCGACGGAAAATTTGCGGCGATCGCTGTAAGCGATCCTTTCGGCGCGGTCAAGGAACAGTGCAGCGGTCTTTACGCACAGGCGCTTGCCGAACGGGGTTTTCTTACGATCGCATTTGATCCGTCGTTCACCGGCGAGAGCGGCGGCATGCCGCGCCGGATGGCGTCGCCGGACATCAATACGGAGGATTTTCAGGCGGCTGTCGATTTCCTGTCCACGCAGCCGGAGGTTGATCCGGAGCGGATCGGGATTCTCGGTATCTGCGGATGGGGCGGATTCGCTTTGAATGCCGCCGCACTCGATACCCGCATCAAGGCTACGGCGGCCGTCACAATGTACAATATGAGCCGTGTAAGCGCAAACGGATATTTCGATGCGGACAATCAGGAAAAGAAGCGTTACGAGATGAAGAAGAAGCTCAACGCGCAGAGGACCAGGGAATACGCGCAGGGATGCTATGAACAGGGCGGCGGTGTGATCGATCCGCTTCCCGCAGACGCGCCGCAGTTTGTAAAGGACTACTATGACTATTACAAGACTCCGCGCGGTTATCACAAGCGCTCCGGAAATTCCAATGACGGATGGACAGTGACCGGAACCATGTCGTTTCTGAATCAGCCGATTCTCGCTTATTCCCGTGAAATCCGCTCCGCCGTTCTGCTGATTCACGGAGAAAAGGCCCACTCGCGCTATTTCAGCGAAGACGCCTACCGGGATATGAGTTCCTATACCGATTACCGTGCCAACAAGGAGCTGATGATCGTTCCCGGCGCTTCGCATACCGATCTGTATGACGGGGGCGGCAGGAATGCGATCCCGTTCGATAAGCTGGAACAGTTCTTCAAGCGGTATCTGAAGAAATAAGCCTTCTTTTCCGCGCCGCGTTTCGGCGGAAATCCGGAATCCCGGTTTGCCATTTGAGAAAAACACGCTAAATTGTTCTTTGTCGCGAGGGTCGGCTGCCCGGCGCCGGGATCGGCAGACGGGCGGACAAGTAAAAACGATAAATCGGAGAAGAACATGAATGGAAAAACGGTTGTGTGCATGATGGCGGGTGCTTTGATCTCCCTGTCCGGAGCATTTGCTGCGGAACAGCCCGCAGGGCGTGCAGAGGCAAAGTCCGGAGAGATTCTGATCGCGTATTATTCCTGGAGCGGGAACACCCGTTTTGCCGCCGAACAGATTCAGAAGGCAACAGGGGGAAAACTGTTTGAGATCAAACCCGTCAAGGCGTATCCGAAGGATTACAAAGCGTGTGTCGAACAGGCGCGGAAAGAGTGCCCGGCGGGATTCAAGCCGGAACTGGCTTCGAAGGTCGGCGATATGGCCGGATACAAAGTTGTTTTTGTCGGGACGCCGAACTGGTGCGGCACAATGGCGCCGCCGGTGAGAAGTTTTCTTGCCTCCAGTGATTTCAATGGGAAAACTGTGATTCCCTTTGTGACGCATGGCCGCGGCGGCATGGCGAACTGCGAAAAGGATATGCGGAAAGCCTGTCCGAAGGCGAAGTTTGGCAAAGGCGGCGCGTTTGCAGGCGCCGGTATCCGGAACGCGGGCGCAGCCTTGAAAACCTGGCTTGATGAAGTGATTGCGGTTCGGAAACAGCCGAAATGAGGCTCCGGCGGAACTTCCGGATCAGAAATGCCGGGCGATGGAAAGCATGATCTTTGCGAAGTGCCCTGAGGAAAACGCCTGCCTTATTTGATGACAAGCGTAATGTTTTTCATTTCCGTTGCGGCTTTGGAGTTGTTCCAGTTCATCCGGATGCAGACTTTGGCCTTGACTGCTCCCGGAGCCCACTGCTGGAAGGAGAATCCCTTCTGCAGTTTTCCCGAGGCGCTTCCTGTCAGTGTCTGCCATTGATCGGAGGTGGTCAGATAGCCGCCAGTATACATTTCGCCAGCGCCTTTTCCGCCGTGCTGGCGGATATTTGTGCCTGCCGGGAGATCGATTCCGACAGACTTTGAGAGAGTGATCTCCCATTCGTCCGTATCGATTTTTTTCGTGCTTTTTGCATAATTTTCCAGAATGTTGAAGTTCGGCAGATCCTGAAAGTTCGTAGAAGTGTGATAGGCGATGACACAGGTGCTGTATTTTTTCCATTTCATGGCGTTTTTCACGAAAAGAGTCTTGTCCGCCGCTTTTGCCGGTTTGATGAGAACCGTGTCCGTCCACGCGATCGTGTCGGTATTGAGAGTCTGAATGTCTCTGCCGTTTTTGTCAAACTGACGGAATCCGAAATAAAGCTTGGCGCCTTCCGCGCCGGCGGACTTGAAGGAGCCTTTCAAGGTATAGGTCTTGCCGGGCTGGATGTCGAAACTGTCTCTGGAAACCAGTGTTACGCGGCCCTGGACTTTAAAAACGCCGTTCCGGAGAGTGATGTTGCGTTCGGAAACGCCGGTCCATGCTTCTTTGGTGTCAAATTTGATTTCCTGCCCGGAAAGGCAGCCTGCAAGAAAAAGAACTGTCAGCAATAAAAATGTTTTTTGCAAATGCATTTGATTTTCTCCATAATTTTCCGGAACCGCTGTCCTCTTCATTTTCAGAAAAACAAAATGTCAATTGACTATACCAGAAATTTTTCAAACGTCAAGTCTTTTTGTCGAAAAAAGGGGGATTTCCCGTATCCGGAGGAAGAGCGGGAGTTCATTTCCCGGAGAATGACTGTGCCGGGACGGCAGCGGCGGACTGCTTTGCAATTCTGTCCGCCTCCGCCCGGAGAGCGACAAGATCCAGCTTGCCGCTGCCGAGAAGCGGAATCGTTTCGACGCGATGGAAGTTTGACGCTTTCGGGATCCAGAGATTCGGGATGTTGCGCGCACGCATTTCCGAGACGATCGCTTCCGGCGTGACCGGCAGTCCGGTGTAAAGCACGATCAGCGCTTCGCCTTTCTGCGTATCGGGGATGCTGCTGACGGCGGCCGCTTTCTCGTCGCTTCCGATGATCTCGTTGATGGCGCACTCCACCAGTTCATGCGGAACCATTTCTCCGCCGATCTTGCTGAAGCGGGAGATCCTGCCGCAGAGCGTGATGTAGCCGTCTGCGTCGATGCGCGCGATATCCCCGGTGTTGTACCAGCCGTCCTGAATGGCTTCCGCCGTCAGTTCCGGTTCGCCGAGGTATCCCTGCATCACATTCGGTCCCTTGATGACCAGAAGTCCTTCGGCATCCTGTTCCAGAGGCCTGCGCGTGACCGGATCGACAATCCTGGCGCAGATGCCCGGCATCGCGGGACCGATGCTTCCTTTTTTCCCATACTGCCGTCCCAGGTTCAGCACCGAGGAGCCGATATTGATCGCGACAATCGGGGAGAGTTCCGTGCAGCCGTAGCCTTCGATCAGCACGCGTTCGCCTCCGGATAGGTTTTCGAATTTCGCCGAGATGTCCGTGCGCAGTTTTTCCGCTCCCGCAATCGCCAGGCGCAGCGAACGGAACTGTTCCGGACGGCATTTGCGCATGTAGGTCTGCATGAAGGTGGGTGTGGCGAGCAGGATGGTCAGCTTGTGTTTCTCCACCGCCTTGCCGACCGCCTCACTGTCGAGAGGACTGGTGACGTAGACCACCTTGCAGCCGATCATCAGGGGGAGCCAGAAACAGGTGTTCAGTCCGAATGCATGGAACATCGGCAGACTGCCCAGAATGGAATCTCCGTCCGACCAGCTCATGACTTTCAGGAAGGAATGAATGTCGCTGTTGAAATTGTGGTGGGAAAGCATGACGCCTTTCGGAACGCCGGTGGAGCCGCTGGAAAACAGCACGGCCGCCGTGCGCATGACATCACGGTGGCTGACGGGGGAGAGCAGTTTCATGAACTCCTGATGCGGCAGCAGCGCGGCGGCAAGCGCCATGCCGGCTTTCTCCCGGCGCGTGACGCCTGCGGCAATGTCCTCCAGGAAAACCATTTCCCGCATGGGCTCCATCCTGAGTTTCGCCAGAAACTTCCGGCTCGTGAGAATATGTGTGAGCGAGGCTTTTTCAATCGCACTGCGCAAGGCTTCATGCGATGCTGTGAAATTCAGCACTGCGGGAACCTTGTCCGCCATCAGGATTCCGACCGTTGCAAGCGAGGCCGCCGTGCAGTTCGGCATCATCACGCCGACATATTCGCATTCCGGAGCGACCATGGCGCGGATTTTCCGGCTGAGAATCGCCGCGCGCACATAGAACTGGAACGCATTGGTGGAAGTTCCTCCGTAGTCGCAGGTCAGAACGCGGAAGGGTGTCCGTTTCGCCTGTTTTGCGATCTGATAGTGGAGCGGACGTTCCGAATCGCGCGGTTTCATATCCGTTTCCGCCGCCAGTTCGGAAATGTTCTGGCGCAGTTCGTAGGCGCTGATCATATGGGGGAGGGGATGTCCGAAGGATACCGTGACCGGATATGGAATTTCTTTCGGGAAACGGAATTTGAGTTTTCCGTAGTAATAGCTGAAAATGCTCCCCCAGACCATCCCGATCCGGACCGGAATCAGGGGGACGGAAACGTCCTCGGGCAGCATGGCGCGGAATCCGCCCCGGAATTCATCCATGATGCCGTTGCGCGTAATTCCGCCTTCCGGAAAGACGCAGATGATTTCACCGTTCCGCAGCGCGTTTTTCACCGTTTCGATCATATTGCGCAACCGTTTGATGCGGTTTCCGCGCGGCACCTCGATGAAACCGGCGAAACGTGCGAAGGGATACAGCAGCGGAAGGCGGTAGTAATCCTCGTGCATCAGGAAGCGGATGCGCCGCGACGTGCAGGCGCTGATCAGAAGTCCGTCCACGAAGGATGCGTGGTTGGACACCAGCAGCGCGGGCCCCCGTTCCGGAATCTGCTCTTCTCCGGACGACTTCAGGTGATAGAGCGTATGCGTCAGCAGAAAAATGACGCTTCGCACCGGAAAGTCCGCCAGAAGGCGCATGATGACGATGACAAATGCGAGGGTCATCAGCGAAACGGCAAGAAAGAGCGCCGGCGGCGAAAAGGACGGCATGTGCCGGACGATTGCCTCTACCCATGCCGGCAGTCCTGAAACATCCGTCGCCGAGCCCGCGATCAGGAGAAATACGACCGCGCTGGCCGCCAGCACGCCGCCGAACGTGAGGATGTTTCCGAATGCAAGCGCGGCGCCGCGCGATTCCGGAGAGACCCTCTGCTGGAAATAGGCCCGGAAGGGAATGATGAAAAGACCGCCCGCAATTCCCGCGAGAAACAGATACAGCAGGGCGGACGGATGGACAATCAGCCCGATTTTTCCGATGAGTGGAACGGCGGAACCCGGAAAATATCCGGCGAGCGGCAGAAACAGTGCAATTCCCAGTCCGCCGAACGGCACCAGTCCCAGTTCAATGCGCTTTCCGGAGAGAAGACCGGCCAGCGCGCATCCGACACCCATTCCAATGGCGGGGGAGAGCAGAAGCGCGCTCAGTTCCATCGGCGTGGAATGCAGCGTGAATTTCGCAAAGATGATAATAAGCGTCTGGATTGCGACGCCGATGGAGACGAAAAAAGTGTCGCCGAGCGCGGAAAGGAAAATGCCGCGCTCTTCCGTGACCGCTTTCCATCCGGTGCGGAGACTTGCAAGAAGCCCCGGCCGGGATTTCTGTCCTTGCGGGGGAACGGGCAGGATCGGGAGTGAAATGAGAAATCCCAGAATGGAAAAGAGACACATCAGCTCTCCGCAGACCGTCAGATCCTTTTCAAAGAGCGTCCAGAGCAGCGGTGCGCTGCCCGCGCCGATGATGGCCGCGAGAAAGGTGAACATTCCGACGTAGCCGTTTGCTTTTGAAAGCTCCTGCTCGGGAAAGGTTTCCGGCAGAATTCCGTTGAATGCCGGACTGAAGAAGGCGGACTGCGCAGTCATCAGGAACATGACCCCCAGCAACGGCAGGATTCCCCATTCATCCGTGTTTGCGAAACAGACCGTGCCGAGCAGCATTACCGCGAACTCCGCGATTTTCGCCAGAATCAGAATGCTGCGTTTGGGGATTGCGTCCGAAGCGCTGCCGGCCGGTCCGCCGAGCAGAAGAAAGGGAAGCACATACGCCGCGGTCAGGACAAACAGGAACGCGGAGTTCCGGAAGTAATCGACCTCGGGGCCGAATACGGCAAGGACGACGAACATCTTGTATGCGTTGTCGTTGAATACGCCGAAAAACTGCGAGAGCAGGAGCGGCGTGATCCTGCGCCGGAAACTTGCGTTCGGATGCATGGAGCGCGTTCCGGCAGCTCAGCGTTTGACCGGGATCAGGAGTTTCTGCCCCACCCGGATGTTGTCGCTGGAAAGCCTGTTTGCGCGCTTGATGTCGGAAATTGTGACGCCGTAGGCCTTGGAGAGAGCCGAGAGCGTCGTTCCCGGTTCCACCGTGTGCTCGATGAATTCGCCTTGCGGCGCATCCTGTTCCAGCTGCTGCGCTTTCGGCGCGGGCGGGGGAGCCGCAAGCTTGTCCGCCAGACTCCTGAGCTGTGCCTTGCGGGTTTCGGCATCGGCCGCGACCTGTTTCTTCAGCGCTTCGAGTTCGCGGTCCGTATTCTGCGCCTTCGCATTCAGAACTGAAACCTGTTTTTTCAGGTCGATCACACTTGCCTGAAGTGTGGCGTTGTCGTCCTGCATGAGCTTGACCTGCTGAATCAGCGAGCCGACGAGTTCCTCATAATAACGGACCGCCTCCTGCGTATTTTTGAACGTGGTGCGGTTCTGCGCGCAGACACTCGCCGCGATCAGGAAAATTACGGCTGCCGGAAGAAAATGTTTCATCGCTGGACCTCTCTTTTTAATATGTTGATTGACAATCAGATTCTGTTTTCCGCATCCGGAAACGGCGGGCGGATGATGCCGCGGTCGGTGATGAACGCGCGGATCAGCTCCTGCGGCGTGACATCGAAGGCCGGATTGCAGACTTTCACGCCTGCCGGCGCGGTTTGTTTTCCGGAAAACTCCGTGACCTCGCGCGGATCGCGCTGCTCAATCGGAATTTCAGATCCGTCCTTCAGACTCAGGTCGAACGTGGAGTAGGGGGCCGCCACATAGAACGGAATATGATGGTAATACGCAAGAATCGCCGTTCCGCAGGTTCCGATTTTGTTGGCGGTGTCTCCGTTTGCCGCGATCCGGTCCGCGCCGACGATGACGGCCTGGATCCGGCCTTCCCGCATGAGCTGTGCCGCCATGTTGTCGCAAAGAACCGTCACATCCGCGCCCGCACGCTGAAGTTCCCATGCCGTCAGGCGCGATCCCTGAAACAGCGGGCGTGTTTCGTCCGCATAGACCTTGATCCGCATGCCCTTCCGCATTGCGGCATAAATCGGGGCGAGGGCGGTGCCGCATCCGCCAGTGGCGAGAGCTCCCGCGTTGCAGTGCGTGAGAATACCCATGCCGTCATGAAGCAGGCCTGCGCCGTATTCGCCGATCCGGTCGCAGAGCGCAATGTCCTCTTCCAGAATTCCGAGCGCCTCTTTCAGCAGTTCTCTCTTCAGTTCCGGAACCGGAAGCGTCTGCCTTTTTTCCAGATGATTCATGCAGCGGTTCAGCGCCCAGGAAAGATTGACCGCTGTCGGGCGCGAGGTCCCGAGCCGTTCGGAATATTCCCGCAGCCGGCGGAAAAAATCTTCCGTATTTTCCGCTGCGATTCTTCCGGCGGCCGCTGCAAGTGCGAGTCCCGCTGCGCAGCCGATTGCGGGCGCTCCGCGCACGGCGAGCGTCTGAATGGCTTCACAGGCATCCTCGATGGAGTCGATATCCAGGTAGACAAGCGATTCCGGAAGTTTGCGCTGGTCGATGATCCGGAGTCTGCCTCCGGTGAGATCCGTTTGTTCCGTCCATTGAAAATGGGCGGAACCGTCCGGCGCAAGCCAGGAGACGGTGTCGATGATGCTACTCATCCTCCTCCTCCGCCTGGTCCAGAATGCTTTTGCCTTCCGTGATGTCCTTGACATTCTCCTCCATCGCTGTGCGGATGAAGGGCAGTTCCTTGATTTCCTCGTAATCCAGATCGCGGCGCGCCGCACGGCCTCCGTCGACGATCACGGTGCCCAGCTCCCTGTTGACGACCAGGCGCGGCGTGGTGTTCGTCTTGATTCTGACGTCGCGCTTCTCCAGTTTCCCGTTTGTGTCGAACTGGTAATAGATGTATACTTTCGGGCTTGCCGCCGCAATGATGTTGAGTCTGCTCATATCGTCAATGGCGCAGCGCGGCGCAAGATTCCGTCCGAGATCCAGCGCGATTTTCCGGACCATGTAAACCCGTTCCTCGTCCTCGATCATCAGGGCGTGGAAAAAGGCCCGTCCGGTGTTGTAGGAGAGGATGCTGTATTTTCTCGTTTCAATCATCTCGCTTTTATTGTTTCTGCTTGCCGTGCCGATTTTCGGGATCCCGACCGAAGATTCCCAGATCGTAAGACCTTTCACCACGGAAAAATGAGTCTGGTTGGAACCGTATTCGGCTTTCAGCTGGGGATGGGAGAGAATGGCGCGGATGGAATAGTGCCCGAGCGGTTTGAGGTTGTAGTAATTGGAAACGTTGAACGTGAATGTGCGCGCGGCTCCGGGCTGGAGAATGACGCCGCGCATGGTCGGATATTCGCTTCCGAGAAGGGACGCATACTGATTGCGTCCCGGCGCATTGATCTCGAAGCGCAGACGGCCCCGCAAACCCTCGTTTTCGCCGAAGGCGAGCGGATGTCCGCTGACATTGCGCATGGACACCCGCAGATAGACCGGTTCATACTGCAGATAGTTCAGCTGGGAGATTTCCACCGTCAAAGCCACCTGGGCGGAAGCGCGGAAGGAAAACAGGAAAAAAACTGCCGGCAGAAAAACGGCAATTGCGGCGGCGTTCATTCGGAACAATCTCATGATTTCTTACTCCTTCCCGTCAACTCCAGGGCGGAGCCGACAACTTCTCCGGCTGATATGGAACGATGACACAATATGTCCGGACACGATTTCCTGAAGCATTTGATGCAATCCAGCTTCGGCTGGAAAACCTTTTTCCTTTTGCAGTAGGGCCCTGTCAATTCCGGATAAGTCGGTCCGAAAAGAGCCAGAACCGCCGTTCCCGCCGCAGCCGCGATATGCATCGGTCCGCTGTCGTTGCAGAGAAGGAGATCCGCCATCCGGATCAGTTCGACCAGTTCGCCGAGATCCGTCTTTCCGCAGAGATCCAGAACTGCAATGCCGTTTCCCGCCGCCTCCTTCAATTTTTCCGCCGGTTCTTTTTCCGCCGGGGAGCCGAGCAGCAGAAATACGGCGTCGCCGCAGCGGGCGGCGATTCCGCGCATGACCTCGGCAAAAAACTCCGGAGGCCACTGTTTCGTCTCCCATCGCGCACCGGGCGCAACGGCGATCAGAAGCGTTTCCGGTTTTCCTTCAAAGCCCGCTTCTTTCAAAAGTTTTTCCGCATTTTCCTTTTTTCCCGTCAGAACGGGGAGTTCGAAATCCGGATTTGCGTCTTCCACTCCCGGGATCCCGCGGATCATGGCGCAGTTGCGTTCCACCGCATGGAGGACATCCTCCGGCCAGGAAAGTTTTTTCGTGTAGCAGAGTTTCGCCAGTTTTTCCTTTCCGGTTGCCGGTCCGTAGTACTCCCTTGCCGCCGCCAGACGCGCCGTCAACGCGCTCCGCATCAGCCCCTGAAGGTCGATGACCGCGTCATAGCGTCTTTTCCGGATCTCCTTCCGGAGCGAGAGGAACGCGGGAAGGAAAGTCTTCAGTTTTCCCAGCTCCCTGCGGCGGAAAAGAATTCGGCGGTCAATTCCCGGCATATAGTCAAGCAGGCCTTCGAAAGCCGGATTGACCACCCAGTCCAGAACCGCGTCCGGATATGCCCTGCGCAATGCCGCAACCGCCGGGAAGGCGTGAAGAATATCCCCCAGACTGCTGGGTTTGACAATCAGAAACCTTTTATTCCTCAGGGCCTCCACCGGTCAGCTCCCGCGTTCGAGGCGCGAGGCGAGCCTTTCCGGCAGCTGTGCCGCGAGAATCTTCTCCTGTGTGGTGCGGATGTCATAGGGAAGACGGTAACGCGTGACCCGTTTCTCCTCCGAATCGTAAACGGCGAAGGAGGCGCGCGGATCCTTGTTGCGCGGCTGTCCGATGCTGCCGACGTTCAGGAGATATTTGTAACCGGTGATAAGCTCCACTTCAATGGAGTCGGCTTCATACGGATTGATGACCGCCCCGTCTTCGGGACGTGCGACCCATTCCTTGATCTCATCGATCTGACGTTCGGAATGAAGGGTGATCGGTTTCTTGCAGAATCCGACGGGAACATGGGAGTGCCCGCAGAAGCAGACCTGCGTGAACTGATAGGCGAAATTGTCTGCCGCGTGATGAACGTCGAAAATGTAGCCCCAGGCGTCGGGACTGTCCAGCGTGGCATGCACGGCGGTAATGGAAGTGCCTTTGACTGTGAGGCGCATCGGCAGGGAGGAGAGCCATGCCCGGTCCTCATAGGTCAGCTGCGCCTTGGTCCAGAGCACCGCCGTCCGGGCGTGCGGATTGAATCCTTCCATGACTTCGTCGTTGTTTGAGGCGTATTCGTCATGATTTCCCTTGACGACACCCGCCAGGGGCAGAGTCCGGATGAGATCCAGGCATTCCTTCGGATTCGCATTGTAGCCGACAATATCCCCCAGACAGACATATTGATCCACCTCAAGCTGGGCGCATTTCCGCAGAACGACTGTAAAAGCCTCCAGATTTCCATGGATGTCACTTAAGATTGCGTACTTCATCTTAACTCTTCCCGCATCCCATACAATTCAAAATTTTATGACAAACATCCGCAGTACAATGTTATGCAATATACCCGTTTTTTGATAAATCGCAAGCCGGATATTGCCTGATTCCGGCTTTTTTTTGGGCCGGATGCGGACAACAGGGCGACTTCCGGTGCGAGCCGGCGGAAACGTGCACTTTCAGGAATGCTTCAGGTAGAAATAAGCGAATACGAGAATGCCGAGAATGATGCGGTAATAGCCGAATCCCCGGAAGTCCCGGGTGCGGATGTAGTTCATCAGCCATGCGATAACCGCCAGCGCCACGAAAAAAGAGACCAGAAAACCGATTCCGAGCGCTCCCCATTCCGGTGCGCTCATGCTTCCTCCGTGTTTGAGCAGGCTGTATCCGGATGCGGCGGTCATGGTTGGAATCGCCAGAAAAAAGGAGTATTCCGCCGCAAGGGTGCGCGATGCTCCGAGGGCCAGTCCTCCGATGATCGTTGATGCCGAGCGCGAGACTCCCGGGACCATGGCGATGCATTGAATGAAGCCGATCAGCACGGCGCGTTTCCAGGACAGTTCATGAAAGGTTTCAATCGGATGCTCCTTCCGGCACCATGCCTCGACTTTGATGAGGATGAGTCCGCCCGCCAGCAGCGCGCCCGCCACGACGAAAGGGCTTTCCTGCAGTTTCTCAATCAGCGGAGCGGCCAGAAATCCGACGATCAGAATCGGAAAGACGCCGGCAAGTGTCTTGAACCAGATTTCCAGCGTGTCGCGGCGCACTTTCGCGTCGGAGAACATGGTCATGGGAATCAGTTTCCGGTGAAAGTAGATGACGACGGCAAGGATTGAGCCGAACTGAATCACGACGTTGAACATCTTGGAGAACGGACCATCGGCCATGTGCAGAAACTGGTCGACGATAATCAGATGCCCCGTGCTGCTGATGGGCAGAAATTCGGTGACCCCCTGCACAATGCCGAGGACGGCGGCTTTCCAGAACATGTCGGTCATGATTGCGGCGCGTCTTTCCCGCGTGTTTTTTCAATGGCGCGGATGTCTGCGAGGATCATCTGCGAGACCTTTGCGGCGGCGCGGCTCATGGCGTCTGCGAAGGCGCCGGGAGTGTCATCCGGCATTTTTTCCGTCACGAGCACTGTGCGGGCGGCATATTTCTTTTCGCCGGAGGCTCCCCATGATATCATGTAACGGAGCCCGAGTTTCGCCTCCCCTTTGTCGGATTCGAAGATCAGAACCGTGCCTCCGAGATGATAAAGGTCATCCGCTTTGAGGGCGGAAGGAGAAGCCGTTTCCGTAGCATCGCGGTAGGCCAGACGCAGATATTTTGTCAGCAGAGGGCCGGGAGTCTGCGTCCATTTGTGGAATTCCAGACCGTGGATGATGTTGTCCCTGCCGCGGGCCGCCATGCGGAAACGTTCGTTTGTCATGGAGGAGAAAGGAGCCACTTCGATGCGGAACTCCGAGGCGCAGGGTTCCGGGATGCCCAGGTCATAATATAACGTTTCCGTATTGTCCGGAGTCGGGAAGATGCTGCATCCGCCCGCCGCGGCAAGCGCGGCGGGAAGAAGTATCCGGAACAGTCGTGCGGCTGAATGTTTCATGGACGCTCCGGACAAGGTCATCGGGATTGTGACGGAAGCTGCGGGATCTTGATGACCTGACCGACGCGCAGCTGCATGCTGGACGGAATCACTCCCTTGTTTGCTTCGGCGATCTGCCGGTAGTATTTGGGAGATCCGTAAATTTTTCTGGAGATTCCGATCAGCGTGTCCCCGGACTTGACCGTGTACGTGCCGAGGCGGGCCCCGGCTGTTCCGGCTGCGGCCGTTCCCGGTTTTGCCGCTGCGGTCTGTCCGGCTGCGGCTCCCGCGGTGTTACGGGAAGGCGCGGACGCCGTTGTCTGTCCGGACGGCTGTACCGCGGAAGCCGCCGGGTGCGTCTGGGCTGCGGAAGCGGCGGGAGTTTTCGGAGGCGCTGCGGGTGCACGCCGCTGATCGGCGATTTCGCGGAGACGCTGCTTCATCAGCTGATTCTGATTTTCCAGCGCCTTGGAGTATTCCACATATTTATTCAAACGCTCTTTGGTTTTTTCGAGGTCTTCGTTCAATGCGGCATTGGCGGAGTTGTCCTTGTATTCCTCTTTGAGTTTTTCATACAGACGCTTTTTGGCAAGTTCGGTGAAACCGTTGATGTCGTCCGCGTTTGTCGTGTCGTTCGGCGCGAGTTCCAGATATTTGCGGTAGTGATAGACCGCTTTCAGGGGCTCGTCCAGATTGTCTCCGTAAAGAGAGGCCAGACGGAAATGGGTTTCGGCGGATTTCGGGCAGATCGTCAGAAATTCCTCAAAATATTTGGCGGCCTCCAGATAGTTCCCTGCGTTTTTGGCGGTTCCCGCCTTGATGAAGAGCGGATGCGTTTTTTCCTTCCCGACATAGTCTCCGCAGGAGGTCAGGATCACGGCGGAAGCGGCCGCAATTGCGGCCGACAGTAGAAATCCAGGTTTTCTCATGGTTGGACAGCCCCTTGTAGTTTGGATTGATTGCGGAAACGGCTGATTGTCTGCGATGAACCGTTCTTCCGCGATATTGAGTAATATAACCGGAAAAACAGCGGAAACAAACCGGAAAGCCGCTCTTCGGAGATTTTTTCTCCCGAAATCAGGAAGGAGCGCCGGAAAAAGCGGAAAAGAGAATCCGGCGCGGACTGCTCTTCCGTAGCTGCCGCGGAAATCCCGCGTTTTTCCATACAAAAAAGACCCCGCATCGTGGAAACGATGCGGGGCAACAACAAAGGAGAGAGTTGTTTATGAAGGCCATATTCGGGATTATGGCTTTCTATCAGGATAAGACAGCGGATTTCCGGAAAAGATCGTCACTGATCCGTATTTTTTTGAGATTTTTTCTCAAGAAGCCTTTTGCGCTGTTCCTCCCGTTCCTTTTTGACGCGTTCGTTGTATTCGCTTCTGCGGCGCCGGATGTTCGCGTTCCGGATTTTCACCAGCTGTTCGGCGGAAAGTCTCGGTTTTCTTTTCTTCAGGAATGCCAGACACGCCGCCTGCTGTTTTTTGAAGGCCTCCAGCGCGGCGGCATACCGCTTCTGATTCTGCTGCTGAAGAGCCAGGGAAAATTCCGTCGCCACAGGTCTGAACCCGTTCAACAGTTCGGCATAAGCCTTGTACCAGCGCATCGGGACCTTTGAAACTTCTTCGAGATCCGGATTTCCCATCATCGCCATAAAAGGGAAGAGATAGCGGCTGACGTACAGGCTGGTGAACATATTGGAATCCTGGTTCATTTCCTCAAGCTTTTCCGGAAGGCGCTTCTGAAGAAGCCTTTTTTGAATTTTGTCATCCAGGACATTGGATACATAACTCATGCTGATGGACGGTTTTCTCGGATCGAAGCGCAGACGCGCCATTTCATCCGTTCTTGTTTTTGCCGCCGCGGAGCGGTCCGTTTTTGTCCGGCCGGAATTCTGATTCGTCTGGGCGCAGAGAGAGCCGAGTGCCAGAAAGGCGGCGAGAAAGACGACTAGATATTTATTCCGCATATTCGTATCTCCTGATTCTCCAGATGCCGTTGTCCTTGTACATGATTACCACGAGTTTCGCCTCTCCTGTAATCTGGTCGGCGCCGTTTGCATATTGCCCCCGCGTTTTTGAGATGGGGAGAATATTGTCGCCTCCAAGATTTGTAATGGCATTCGGTATATTATCCAAAGTCGTCCATTGAGGATTGGATTCCGTCTGGCGCGGAGAACGGCGATAGCCGGCGCGGCGGTAACGTTCCGAATCCTTTCCCCAGAATTTCTGCACTGTGATAGTCCCGGATTCGGGCCCGATGTCCTTGATCGTCTGCGCAAGAATGACGACGTTGATCTCATTGGTGGCGTCCGCCTTCGTCAGATTGATGAACTTTCCGATCAGCTGTTCGCGCTCGGCATCGGTGGCGGGGGCGCTGGAGGACGGCTGGAGCAGCTTGGCGCTGATTTCTCCCAGAAGCGTCTGGACATTGGAATCCTTATGAGTCTGGCCGGCGGCCAGCAGTTCCGCGCGGGTTTTCAGCGGAGTATGGGTGGATATGGAGGCAATCTTGCAAGGCAGACAGTCGGCTGTGATGGCATCATGCGAGGTCAGCGAATAATTTTCTCCTGCGTTGTAATCGCTGTATTTGGCATGTTGACCGACCTTGACATTGGTGAAGAGCGCATGAAGCACGCGGTGAGAGTCGGTATTGAGGTTGACTTTCCCGTAGGAGGCGATTTTTGAAGTGAGTTTGACCTGATCGAGAATGGCGCCGTCGCCGTCCTCGTATTTCCCGCCTCCGCCGCCATTCTGGCCGAGCTTGGAATTGGTGGTGTCGGTTTTCGCCAGATTCAGTGTTTTCCACTTTTCCGCCCGGGATATGGCGCCGAGCTCCCACAGGGACTCCATCGGTGCATGACGGATATAGGCTGTGGAAAGACGGTCCGATGCGGAGGTCGCGGCCGGGTCCTCTTTTGTTTCGAGATCCTGTTTGTCGGGATCTGCGTTCCGGCAATTCACGTCCTTGTTTTTTCCTCCGGCGGTTCCGGCGGTTTCGGCGGTTCCGGCGCTTCCATATGCCGTGGTGTGGCTGGTGCCTGTTTTCACAAGCTGGTCTGTGCGTGTCCAGTCGCTGGCATAATGATTCACGCGAGGATCATCCGTTTCCCATGCGCTTACGAAGAAATGATTGGTGTTCTTGTCCAGGTCGAACGACGATGTGACGCCTTCATCCGTTTTGGCTTCCAGAGCCGCACCCGTGGAAACATGGGCAAAATCCCGCTGTTTCCCCTCATATTCCAGCACGACCTTGTCCACATGGAACCTGATATTCGATATGCGGAGAGTCAGACTGTCCGGATTCGTGACGGTGGCAGGGGTTGCGGGCAGATCAAAGGACTGCTGGCCGTCAAGCCAGAAGGAACTTGCCGCATCCGTGTATCCGCCGGACCATGTCAAGGTTTTGGAGGTCGCGGAGGAGTCCAGATTGAACTTGATTTTCCCATCCTTATATTCCTGTTCGCTGCCCGTTGCCGGATCCCAGTATTTGAAGGAATAAGAACCCTGCACCTTGATTTTGATCTGTTTTGTGTTGAGATTTTCAATCTGAAACAGATCAATCAGCTCGACTCCGCAGTTGAAAACGAAATTGTATTGCAAAGTATAACTTGTGGTTCCGTCACTGTTGTTAACAGGTCCCACCACATGCGGGTGGACCGACAGCACCACTCCAACTTCATTCAGCATCGGATGCCGCCCGATGCCGGCGACAGAGGGAACAGTGGTAATCCAGTCGGCCGAATCATCCTGATCCGTTACGGTATTTGCCGTTTCGGGGCGGCAGTATTGAATGATGTTGGCGGCAATCTGCTGTTTCATCCGGTCGCTTGTCCAGTCTGTCGATGTCGTTGAGGCATATTTCCAGTTGTTCAGCCACGGAATTCCGCCTGTGTCCGGTTCGTTCGCATCCGTTTCGGAGGAGGTGACCACCGTTTCCGAATACAGTTTCGCATCCTTCAGAAGATGGTCGACTTTCATGGAATCCCACTGGAAACCATACGGCAGACGCGCGCCGAGATTGAAGCGGTGATAATACTCCTCCTTGTCGATTTCCCCGTTGCCGTTCCGGTCGAGCCAGAACGCTTCCGGATCTGGACTTGAGCGGAATTCAAATACCTCGTTCAGTTTATCTTTTTTGTCCGTCTGAGCTGTTACATCAAGCACTTTCGCAAGATCGGCAATGTCGGCGAAACGTCCCAGCTTGTCCAGATATTCCCTGTTACCGGAATCCTCCGTGGAACGCTCCTTGGCAAGTTCCGTTTTCATCTCACCTTGCCAGCCCTGCAGATCCGTATCGGAAGAGTTGTAATTGACAAAATCAATTTCCGCTTCGTTTTTCCCTTTGCGAAGCAGTTTTCCGGAGGGCCCGTCCGGCCCCCCGTCCGGGGTCTCATAGTCCGGATCCGGCTTGGGGGGGAATATTTTTTCTCCGAAGTGAACGGAGGGATCCAGTTTGCCTTTTTCCGCTTTCACGACATAGGCGAACCGTCCGATGATTTCTCCGTTGGGGCCCTTGACATACTGCCATGCGGGCAGTCCTTTTGTACTGGCAGAGTAGTTGTCCGGGAACGTGTAGAGGTTCACGCCGTCGGAATCGGTATGCAGTTTCCAGAGCCAGTCATAATCCCCGTTATTAAATTCGCTGCCGGTGTCGGAGACAGAGCCGTAAGGGCGGGAGTATATTTTATCCTCGGAGAAATCCGTGCTGTTGAGTGCGAAGCGCACACGTTCCAGGGCGCTTTGCGCCAAAAGCTGCGCGGCCGTCCTGTTGGCGGTGTTGTGCGCGACTTTCCGGTTGATCATCGCCGTGGATGCGAAACCGAGGGCAAGAACCGTCAGAAGTCCCAGAATGCCCAGGGTGAAGATCAGCGCAATGCCGCGCCGGGAATGCGGACGGTTTTTCCCCCGGATGATTTTGCTCAGCCTCATATTCATGAAAACACCTCAGTTGTATTGCCCGCGGTCTATTGTGACAACGCGCGTGAAATCCTGTTTGCCGGTATGATAAAGCTGCCAGAGGTTTTTTTCCGTTTCGCTTCCGGTATCGGGATATTTCTCTTCCTTGATTGTACTGTATGCCGCAAAAATATCATGGAGCGTATCCTCGCCGGTCATAGCCTTCATTTTCTCGATGGTTTCCTGATTCAGCACTGTGAGGGAAATGGAAACCGCATAGGGAATCCGGGCCTTGTCATCCGAAAGATCGTCAGAGGACTGAATCTTAATATGATTGGGGCCTTCTTCTGCTACTTTCAAAAGCTCCATCTGATTATTCAGCAATGAGAAACTGCAGCCCGTAACATTGGAAATCAGTTCATTCCAATACCGATTGTCTGTCATGGCGTAATATAAGAAAGTCTCCTTTTCTTCCCCTGCTGCATCATTGAACTCCGTGCACCATTTCTTTCCGGATTGCGTTTTCGCATCCTCATCCGTGACGGCTTTTACATAAATCTTGTTCGTATTCTCGTCATAGAGATAAAAAACCTCTGTAATCCGCGTAATGCCTTTTTTGGGCGAAGTCCCCGTCGTGTACGGCGCAGTGACCGGTTCCGGTTTCAGCGTGCAGAATGCGATTCCGGAAAAATTTGTTTCTGTTGAACTTGGCAGTTTCAGAGAGGGGGAACTGGAAGTGTTGCTGATTCCCGCAAGGAAAAAGGTTTTGGGACTGTCACCGGGCTTCCCGTGCTCGTAATAAAGATTCATCAGGTCCGTTGCAATAAGGTTCATTGCGATTTTCGCATTTTCATACAGTTCCGTTTTGGCATTGGACGCGGTCCAGATGTTCTGCGCGGAGGAGAAGAACTGCATCAGCGCCAGCATCAGGATGGCAAAGACGCCCATGGATACCATCAGTTCCAGAAGGGTGAAACAGCGCTTGATTTTTTTCCGGATCATGTTTTGCCTCACGGTGCATTGTCGTTGAAGAGTTCGATTGAGTAAAGCCTGCGCTCGCGCGTCTCATACGACGGATTTCCCGCAGGCCAGCTCAGTTCAAAATAAATCCGGACTGCCTGAGGGGTGCTGCCGCTTGTCGGGATTGTCTGATAATTTTCTGTTTTCGGATTATAGAGATCGTGGATTTCCTCTACCCAGACACACAGATGGCCTGCGAATTCCTCCCCTTCCGTTTTTACGCCGAAAACACCTTTGGTATGTGTAGTGTACAAACCCTTGAAATTATTGACCGGACTCCACTCCTTTACCGGGTCGTATGTAATATTTTCCAGCTCTTTGGTGTCGAATGGCTCTGATTCTTTGTAAATCTTGCCCCCGTAGAATATGGAACTGCTGCTGTTCATCCCGTTGTTCCAGCTCGTATTGTCACGTTTCAGTGACGCGGTCAGGTAAGCTACGAACGTATTCACCACATCCGGGGCGTAGTTGTCCGCAATGGCGTTTCTGGTGGAGTCGATTGCGGGGACGAACAGCGCCATGATGCTGGCGATTCCGATTCCGACCACGGCGATCGCCAGAGTGAGTTCTATCAGGTTGAATGCGGATCGTTTCGTCTTCATCGTTCTCAAGACTCCATAATCAGAATGCTTCTGCGCATGTTTTCCGTATTACCGGGTTTTATATCACGTTTTTGCGCCGTTCGCAAGTCGGAATCGGATTTTTTTTCACTTTTTTCGGCGTTTTCCCGTCCCCCGCTGTTTTGGACAGGCGGGTTTCTCCGGAAGTTCCCCGCGGGGATGGATTCCTCCCGGACGGTCGCCTCCCGTCCGCGGGAATTACAGAAGCGAGGCATCGCGCATTTCCCGCGCGTCAAGCGCCTTGCGGACGTTTTCCACGCCGGGGAAGTTCCGGAACAGAAAACAGCCGTCCGCCGCCCTGATCCGTTCCTGAAGCGCGTCGTCGCCCCTGACGCAGGCGCGGTCGACGCCGATCAGAAGCGTGCTTTCCGGATCTGACGCAAGCTCGTCCAGACGTTCCGCAATCCGTCCCGCGTGCCAGGGATGAAAGAGCTCCAGATCGAACTCCCGGCCCGTCGCGCTGTTGCGGAAGCTGAAATCCGGGAAGATCAGCTGGTTGTTCTTCATCCTGAGATACGGAACCCGGTCGATGATTTCCCATGTCGTCTCCATTTTCCGGAAGGCGTCGTGAAACATTCTGATCTCCTCGGGAATGTACGCGCCGAAATTTGCGTAATGGCACTTGAGGGCGCTCGTCTCATCCAGCTTGAGCTTGAGGGAGCGTTCCTGCACTTTCACTTCGCTTGCGATCCTCCACCGCTTCAGGCGGCAGAGCGCGGGAAAGAACGACGCAAGCTGAAGTCCGTACTTCTGGCTGTTCTCCAGAATGGACGCGGGTCCGTCGATTTTCAGGCGGATCCGGGGTGGAGCGTTTTTCTCCTTTTTCCCCGGGACAAGTTCGGCGCGGCAGAGCAGGCGGAAGAACTTCAGGTACTTGAACACCCTCCGCAGTTCCGCCGGATCCTCTTCGGCAATCTCCGCCTCCAGCTCGGAACTGGACAGAAGCAGCGACTGGACGAGCGAGGTATTGTAGCGTTCCAGAAGTTCGGAAGGGAAAATCTTCTTCATGCCGGTCAGACGTTCATTTTCGGGCAGGTCCGCGTAGACGCCCCGGGCGAGAATTTCCTCCCCTTCGATTGCGCGTTCATGAAAAGTCTCGATGCTTCCGGGCAGCTCCGCTTCGCGGAAAAGCGCCGCCGTGCGCGTGAAGAGTGCGCGCCGCAATGCCGGATAGTCGTAATCATCACTGGAGGAATAGCTGCAGCGGTCCTCCAGAATCTTCTGAATGCCCCGGGCGAGCTTCAGATCCCGTTTCGCGTTGACGATCTGCGCGGCCGCGCTTTCGACGTCCGCCCGTTTCGAGCCGATATTTCCTGCGTAAAGCGCGATCAGCTGCGAAGCGAAGTGCAGAAGCTGCGGATCGCGCGGATCCACGAACGAGGGTTTGGCGATTCCGCCCGCGGTGCGGCAGCGCAGCAGATCTCTGGTCAGCATGAGATTTCCTCCGCGGATATTTCTGTCTGTTTCATGATTCCTCCCGGCGGGGAATGTTTCCGAAAATCCGCATCCGGCGCTGTTCATAGGCGCGGTGCTGGCGGCGTCGGTCGCTCACGCGCATTTCCGAAGTCCCTTCGCTGACCAGCTCGTAGAGCACCGCCTGCTTGCCGGACTGCGCGCGGAGGATGCGCCCGAGCCGCTGGACGTGTTCGCGCGTGCTCCCGCTGCCGGAGACCACGATCCCGATGCTGGCCTCGGGGACGTCGACACCCTCGTTCAGCACCTTGCTGGTCAGAAGAACGGGATATTCCCCGCTGCGGAAACGTTCCAGAAACTCCTTGCGTTCGGCGGCTTTTGTCTTGTGCGTGAGCACCGGCATGCAGAGGATCTCCCCCATGCGGTAGGCTGTGTCGTTGTCCGCCGTGAAGATGAGGATCCGTTCCGTGCGGTTCTCGCGCAGGATGTTCCAGACGGCATTGAGTTTCGCCCGGCTGCACTGGGCGGTCGCCCGCTGCTTGAGGTATGCCTTCATCGCCTCGCGCCCGCCGGGCAGACGGGCGGAGAGCATGATGAAGCGGTTCCAGCCGTCGCGTTCGGAAAAGTCGATCCGGTGGGCGCGGATGAAGTTCGTGTATGTGCGCCGCGCCGCCGCGTATTCGGCCGCCTCCTCGTCGGACAGCGCAACGCGGATGCGGCGCGTGATGTAGGGAGCCAGCACCTTGCCTTCCAGTTCATCGATGTGCGCCTGAAAGACGATCGGCCCGATCAGACGCTCCATGACCTCCAGTCCGTCGTCCTCGCGTTCCGGCGTCGCCGTAAGTCCGAGCCGGTACGGCGCGATGCACATCGAGGCCGCCATGCGGTTGACCTGACCCGGCAGATGATGGCACTCGTCAAAAACCAGAAATCCGAAACGCGCCCCGATGAACTCCATCATCAGAACGGCGGAGTCGTAAGTTGCGACCGTGAGATCCAGAATTTCCCTGCTTCCGCCGCCGAGCATGCCGACCTTCGTCTGAAAAAACGTGCTCAGCACTTTCTGCCACTGAATCATGAGGTCGATCGTCGGGACCACGACCAGCGTGGAACGGCGGACGGCCGCGATCGCAAGCACGGCGAAATACGTTTTCCCCGAGCCGGTCGGCATCACGACCATCCCGCGCCCTCTGGCTCCGCGCCACGCGTCGAGCGCCTTTTTCTGGTGCGGCATCGGCGTGTGCGGACGGTAGATTTTCAGATCGAGATTCCTGTAGGCGCGCGCATTGTCATGCACTTCAATTCCGTTTTCGCAGGCGATCCGCACGATCCTTGCGTAATCGGAGGCCGCGGCGCGGTATGTGTTGACGCGCGGATCCGGAATCGCGGCTTCCCGGATCGCTTCCGGAAGTTCCGTGCCGGTGCCGGGTTTTACGAGCAGCGTGCCTGCGGAGAATTCCAGCTGTATGCCATCCATCGTTTCAGGCGCCTTCCAGCATTTGTTTGAGGTGCCGCGCATAGTCCGGGAAGGATGCGCAGCGTTCCGGCAGCGCGAAGGTCGAAGCCAGCGCCACGCCGTTGCCGGCGCGTCCGTGGGAACCGCGCACGCGCCTCGCGTCCATGCTCGTCCGGAACGGATTCCACCATTCGGCGGGGAACAGTTCGCATGGATCGAAGCCGGGCTTGTTGTGAATGTCCACATGGTCGGCGTAGTCGGGGGCCTCTTCGGGGCGGTCCCACCACTGATAGGAGAAGTGATACCCTTCGGCGGCCTCCAGGATCAGTTCGCCTGCGCGGGGATGGTTCAGTTCCGGTGTCAGGCTCCGTTCGAGGACGCGCCCGATGCCGTTGGACATGCTGAAAAGCATTTTCAGTGCGTCGAGATCGCCTTTTTCCCGCACATACACATGTGCGATCTGATGGTCGGCAAGCGCGAATGCGCGGCTGGTCACATACTGCGGATAGGTCATCTTTCCGACGTGCCGCACATCAAAATACGAGGAATTGCGCAGAATCCGGTTCGGATAGACCGGCGTGTCGACTTCCGTGATTTCATAATCGCCGCAGAAGGTGAACTCATATCCGTTTTCCCGCGCGTTGGCGTAAAGCGCCTCGACCATCTTTTCCAGTTCGGCAAAGGCCTTTGCGGTCTGAAGGCTCTGCGGGCCATGCTTCTGCTGGGCGTAGTCGAGATGCGGCAGGTAGATCAGGACCAGGGATTCCTTCTCCGCGGCGAGACGGCGGATCACCTCGATTCCCGCTTCCGTGATCCATGCGGAGGACTTGATCGAGGCGAACGGCCCCCAGTAGTGCATCAGATTGAACGAGAGGTCCGTGACTTCGCAGATCTCGTGATACAGACCGGGCGGACGCGAGAGAAACTCCTGAATCATTCCGCCGTGGTGTTTGTGAACCGGCGCGGGACTCAGGAACACATCCGAATCGGTTCCCGGGCACTGCTGGAAGCAGATCTGCGCAACCTTGCCTCCGCGTTTCCGGAAACTTTCCCAGATGCGCGCCCCTCCGTAGAGCGTGGACGGCTGTTTCCAGAAGAAGGGTTCCTGCAATGCGCGGTCGAAATAGCCGCTGGCGATCATGCCGTGTTCCGAGGGCGGAGCCGCCGTCCGGAGCGTCGCCTGCACGGGGCAGGTGAGGGCGGGAAAAAGCGATTCCGCCCGTCTCGGCGAAAGCTCTTTCCAGAATGCGGCTTTTGCGCGGGATTCAAACAGCGAATATCCCGCGCCGGCCCCCAGAACAACTGTCAGTTTCATTCAAAAGAATCAGGTTGATATCGCGATGCCTTGCGTCGCCAAAATCGTTTCGTGCAGGACTGTCAGTCCTGCCGCGGTCCAGCTGCGCAAGCCGGTCGCCGCAGGCGAAATTCCCGATACGGGCGTACGCTTTGCACCGGGAGGTTCATTTTTTGTGGAATCCGGCCGTGATGCCGGATGCGCGCGAAACCGCGGTGCTTCCGGTGCGTGCGACTTCGACGATCTTGTAGTCCGCCATCAGCGCAAGGAAGTGTTCAATGGTTTCCGGCGTGCCGGAAATCGCGATGCAGAGCTCGTCCTTGTTGACGTTCGGGATGTAGCCGTGGAAGAGTTCCACGAGCTGGACAATCGCCACGCGCGTGAGCTGGGTGGTCTTGACCTTGATGATCGCAAGTTCCAGCTCCAGATAGTCCTCCGAGTCCAGATCCGTCACGGAGACGACGTCGACCAGCTTGTTGAGCTGTTTTTCAATCTGCTCCAGCACCTCGTCGTCGCCCTTTGTGACGATCGTCATGCGCGAAAGATTCGGATCGTGCGTGTGGTTGACCGTCAGGGACTCGATGTTGTAGCCGCGTCCGCTGAACAGTCCCGCGATCCGGGCCAGCGCGCCGAACTTATTTTCCACCAGCACCGAAATCGTGTGCTGTCTGATCTCCTTTTCCATATCAAAAAAACCTTTCCGTTTGAGAATCCGCTTACTTCAGCATGACCTGTCCGCCGGTGACGGGAATCGCCTGTCCGGTTTCATATTTCTGTTCGACGGCATAGAGAATTGCCTTCGCGACGTCGGCGGGATAGCAGCCGCGGTTCATCGGCACTTTCGCCTCGTAGAAGCGTTTCACGTCCGCGACGGTTTTTGCGCCCGGCACCTTGCCGCTGTTGAGATACTGCACGAAGAGCCCGCGCTCGGGATTGCTCCAGAGCGGTCCGTCGAAAAAGTTTCCGGGACAGACGCTGTTGACCTTGATCCGGTCCGTGACGAGTTCCATGGCAAAGCTCTGCGTGAGACCGATTCCGCCGAATTTTCCGCCCGCGTAGGCGCCGTTTTTGTTGCTTCCCTGCAGTCCGCTCTTGGAGTTGACCTGAACGATGTCGAGCCAGTCGCCGCCGTCCGCGGTTTCCGCAGCCATGACCGCCGAAACGTGTTTGACGCAGAGAAAATAACCGTTGTAGTTGATGTCCGTGACGAACTCCCAGTCCTTGAGGGAGAACGTCTTGACCGAACCCGCCTTGAGGACGCCCGCATTCGCGACGAAGAGATCGATTCCGCCGCACGCCCTGGTCACATCGGCGACCATTTTCTCGACAGAGGCTTCGTCGGCGATGTTGACCGCGACGGAAAACGCCTCCACCGCGGGATATTCCGCTTGAATGGTTTCGGCGGCCTTGCGCGCGCCTTCGCTGTTCATGTCCGCAATGACGACCAGAGCGCCTTCGCGGGCTAGTTCTTCCGCAATGCCGTAGCCGAAGCCCTGCGCCGCGCCGGTGACAACGGCGACTTTTCCTTTGAGGCGTCCGGCCGCCGCGGGAGAGGATTTCGCCGCCTGCGCCCTGCGGTAGGACTCGACCTCCCAGTTTTCAATGAAAAGACGGTCGCGGTCGCTGAGATAGTGAGGGCCGCCGAATGCCGCGGTGAGCTGTTTCACGAGCCCCGCATCCGCCGCGAGAGCCGCAACGGTTCCAGCTCCTTTGAGAGAGTCGCCCGCGCAGAATACCCCTTTCCCGGGAACGGCAACCACGAGCGGCTTGAAGCCGTTGGCCTTGACATAGGCGTCGACATCCTCTTTCTTCGGATCGGCGCTGACCATCGGAAAAGACTTCGCATAGACGATGTGATCCGGCGAAAGCGGTCCGTCCGTGACTTCGAATTCGCCCGCCCATGTGATGAATTTGCGCTGAATCGCCTCGCCTTCGCCGTTTCCGAGAATCGTGCGGAGTTTCGGCGCGATCAGTTTCGCCTCTTCAAAATTGCCTTCGGTGCGCTTGAGCGCCGTTGCGACGCCAGCCTTGTCGTAGGCGGTTTGCAGCGTGGACATGATTGACGTGTAGATCGCATCGATTTCCGCATCGGAGTCCGCACCGACGAATACGCCGTGGTTCTGCAGGAAAATCACTTTGGGATCGCATCCGCGCGTCTTCCGGTAAGCGGCCATCTCGTCGGCGACTTTGCGCGAAAGCGTATATCCCGGATCGACGTAGGAGATCCAGAGCGCATCCGGGAAGAGTTCCGCACATACCTTTTCTCCGTTTTCCGCGCAGGTCATGCCGTTGACGGCGGCGGGATGAAGATGAACGACATAACGATAGGGAATGAGTTCGTGCAGAGGAGCTTCGACCGAAGGCCGTCCTGCGGAATCCGGACAGACCGCCGCCATCATGCGCTCTTTTGCGACGGCTTCGCGCTCCGCGACATCCGCGGGCATTTCGCATGTGAAGATTTTCTCAATCAGCGCACGCTCCATTTTGACAAAGTTTTCCGGTCTGATCTTCGCAAGCGCCACGCCGCTCGGCTTGACATAAAGATATTTTTCATCTTTCACAGAGGTGTTTCCTCCGCCGGCGAGCACATATGCCGGATCGGAACCGTACTTGACGGACAATGCCGTAATGGTTTCCAGGGACATGATTCCAGACTCCTTTCCTTGTTTGCAATGCCGGAGGTAAAATAGCCTGAAAAAAACTGATTTCAAGCGGGAGAACTCCTCCCCGGCGTGAAAAAAGGAAATTGCGGCGGCTTCCGCCGGACTTTTCATCATTCCGCAATGCGGAAGAAGAGCGGGGATTCGGCCGGAGAGTGAAATCTTGTCACTGGTCGAATCCGCTGTCCAGAATGCTTTCCACGGTTGCCGCGTAGCGGATGACGCTGGTCCCGTCCGCGCGGCGTTCCCAGGAAAGCGGGACGCGGGGATACTGCTGGCGCAGCAGCTGGGCTTTGAAGGAATCCATCCAGATTTTTTCCGCTTCCTCTTCGGAGACTTCCTCCGCAATGGAATTGGAATCGTCGGGAAGCGGCCGTTCCGCATGCCAGATCGTGTTGCGGACGTAAGTTACATCATCGCCGTCCCGGATAATGCGGCACAGGGGGCCGGAATCATCCAGGATCACCTTGTCGGAATTTTCCGGCCAGTAATTTTCCTCGATGTCGGCCTCCTCCTTGTCGACGGCCTCATGCCAGAGGTCGGAGGCATCCAGTGAATCCTCCGCGATTCCGGATTCCAGGATTGCGATTGTGGCCGAATCGGAGGATATCTCTCCGCGCATTTCGACAAACGGCTTGAGCAGGGCGATTTTTTCCTGCCGGGAAAGTCCTTCCCCGCGCTTTTCCGCACCTTCCGGATTCAGGACGAACATTTCCGATCCGTTGTTCCGGACCAGAATGTTTTCCAGCGTCAGAGCGGACTGCGCAATGGAATTTTTTGCGTAAAGCCCGACCAGATCCGAAAGATTGGAAAGGAACTCCCGCCGCAGCGCGCTGTTGTGGGGAACGACGCGGAACCAGTATTCCAGTGCATTCACCGTATCGGGAATCTCGACGGAAAGAATCATGGACTCCGTGCCGGATTTTCCCCAGCCGGGATACTCCGCGCAGGGAATGCCCGCGGATCTCAGGATTTCCGCGGATTCGTAAAGATCCCGCGCATGCGAGGAGAACCAGGCGATCAGATGCTCCCGGATGCTGTTCGGGGTATCGTGTTTGACGTAATAGGATCTCTTCTGAGAATCCTGCACCTTGAAGATTCTGGCGCTTTCCGATGCCTTGACCGTGTATTTTTCCTCTACTTCAGGATAAATATTGAACCATGGAACCAGTCGCGACTCGTCGTCGATGCACCATTCCCATTCTCCGACAGTGACAGCATTGTCTTTCATAAGAAGCTTCCCCGCACGGGGCAGTGAAGCGAGAGATCCTTCTGTTCTCCAGCCGCTTCATTTGAATGCATGAGCGGCGGAGGTTGTTTGTGATTACACCAGAATGTTGGTCGAAACGGGATCGAACAGATGCGCGTTGGACACCAGCAGCGGCAGCGACAGGGTTTCTCCCACTTTCGTCTGCATGTGCGCGTCCACCCGGGCGATACAGGAGACTCCGTTGTCGGTTGCGGCATCCAGATACAGATAAGTTTCCGCTCCCATCGGCTCCATCACTTCGATTTTCGCCCGGATGTGCTGTGCATTGCCTTCCAGTTCCGCGCGTTCCGAACCGATGTCCTCGGGACGGATTCCGAAAAGGACTTCCTTTTCCTGGAATTTTTCCGCCGCGCCGGCCCATGTTTCAGGAAGCAGAATCGACATATTCTCGTTTTTGAAGAAATACTTTTCCTCCTCTTTCGCGATTGTCCCGCGGAAGATGTTCATCGGCGGGGTTCCGATGAATCCCGCAACGAAGGTGTTTGCCGGATGATCGTAAATGTTCAGCGGCGTATCCACCTGCTGGATCAGTCCGTCCTTCATGACGCAGATCCGGTCGCCCATCGTCATGGCCTCGATCTGGTCGTGGGTCACGTAAATCATTGTGGTCTCAAGGCGCGTGTGAAGTTTGCTGATTTCCGTGCGCATCTGCACGCGCATCTTCGCGTCAAGGTTGGAGAGCGGTTCGTCGAACAGGAAGACTTCAGGTTTCCGGACGATGGCGCGTCCCACTGCGACTCGCTGTCTCTGACCGCCGGAGAGAGCCTTGGGCTTGCGGTCGAGGTAGCTTTCAATTCCGAGAATTTCCGCAGCCGCTCTCACCCGCTTGTCGATATCCGCCTTCGGGAATTTTCTCAGACGAAGGCCGAATGCCATGTTTTCATAAACCGTTTTGTGCGGATAAAGCGCATAGTTCTGGAACACCATTGCGATATCCCGGTCCTTCGGGGGCACGTTGTTCACCACGCGGTCGCCGATGGAGATCGTTCCCGAACTGATTTCCTCAAGCCCCGCGATCATGCGCAGCGTTGTGGACTTCCCACACCCGGAAGGTCCCACAAGCACCATGAATTCCCGATCCTTGATTGTAAGGTTCACGTGGTTCACGGCAAGAGTCGTGCCTCCGCCGTCGTAAACCTTGCAGACATCTTTCAGTACTACACCAGCCATTTAGTCCTCCTAAAGATTTTTCACAAGTTTCGTGATACACAACAATAACAGTATATCCTTGTTTTTCAAGTCGGATCAATTAAAAATTTAAACTATTATTGATTTTTGTCATACAATCTCTCCCCGCATGCGCGTTTTTGAAAGATGCGGACCGGACCGTTTTTCCACACATCCCGGAGATCGGGAACGCCGTGCGCGCTCTCCGGGGAAGACCGGGCACGGTTGCCGCGGCATGCGTTTTTTTTGTTTTACATTATAAAACGAATCCATCGCATTTTATCTTTTTTTCCGCCTCTCTCCGGCATGCCGGGTTGAAAAACATCTGAATCCGGTTTATTCTTAAGGCGGAAGAAACGGGGTGAGTCATGATTCAGGTGATTGAACGGGCATTCAACATTCTGGAACATCTGCGCAATCATCAAGTGCTGAGTCTGGGGGCGCTTGCAAAACGCTCCGGCGTCAACAAAAGCACGCTCTGCAACATCCTGCGGACAATGGCCGGTCTCGGTTACGTCGAAAACGACGGCCGCGGCAATTACAGGATCAGTGAAAAATTCAAGCAGCTGGCGCAGCCTCTTCCCGAGGAGGAGCTGCTCCGGAGCCAATGCATGCATTTCTGCAAGAAGCTGGCGGAGGAGACCTGCGAATCCGGCGTGATTGCGACGCTCCGGCACCAGACTCTTTCGGTGCTTGCGCAGTCGCAATACCCGCGCAGTCTCATGATCAGCATGACGGTCTATGAGAATCTCTCCTTGTATCACAGCGTGTCGGGACGCATTATTCTCGCTTTTCTGAAGCCGTCCGAGCTGGATGAAATCATTGATTCCCGCGGGTATCCCGGAGCCGAATGGGACGGCATCGAAACGCATGCCGGACTGGAGGATGCCTGCCGGAAACTCCGGAAAACGCAGCTGTCGGTCATGGTGAACCGTGCGGACGGGATCAAGGCGTTTGCCATGCCCGTGTTCGATGCGAAACGCCGGATCTGCGGTTCGGCGGGGCTCACGGTTCCTCTGTTCCGCCTGGATGAAAAAAAGGAAGCGGAAATTCTCGGGATTCTGCGCGAGTGTGTGACGAAACTGTCTTTCACAAATCTTAATTTGAACCTTACCAACAAAACATGGAGGCTTTTCTGAAATGGAGATCAACAATCTGGAGAAATTCAAGGCGAAAATGGCATCCGGGAGGATGTGTGTCGGCACGGTCATCACTCTTTCGGATCCCGCGGTCAGCGAACTTGCCGGCGACGCCGGTATGGACTTCACCTGGATCGACGCGGAACACGGTCCGCACACCATTGAATCGGTCATGGGGCATATCATGGCCCTGCGCGGAACCGACTGCGCCCCGCTTGTCCGCGTTGCGTGGAACGATCCCGTCATTCTGAAACCTGTCCTCGATCTTGCGCCCGCCGGCGTCATCATTCCGATGGTCTGCACGGCGGAGGAAGCAAAACGTGCGGTTGCGGCATGCAAATATCCCCCTGCCGGAATCCGCGGATGCGGCGTCCGGCGCGGCATGAAATACGGTGCGACGCCGTTTGCCGACTATCTGAAAACTTCGGAAAGCGAGCCGATGGTCATTATCCAGATCGAGCATATTGACGCGGTGCGGAATCTTGATGAGATCCTGAAGGTGCCCGGAATTGACAGCATCTGCGTCGGTCCGTGCGACCTTTCCGCATCCATGGGGCTTCTGCACGACAGCAACTGCGAGGAGGTCAACAAGGTGGTTGACGAAATCTGCGCCAAGACGAAAGAGGCCGGACTGCTTCTCGGAACGGCTTCCGGCGGCCCGCGCTGGAAGGCGCGCGGCACAAACTGGATCGCGCTCACCTCCGACTGCGGGAGCATGTTCGCGCAATATCGCAGGATCCTGGAGGAAAACAAATGAAGACTGCCATGATTACGGCGGAGGAGAGCGGGATCCCCGCGGAAACCCTGTCCGCCATCCGCGAGGCGGGAATTGAGATCTCCTGCCGGAAATGCATGACGGAAGAGGAGCTGGTTTCATTTGCCGCGGATGCGGATGTGCTCTGGATGTTCGGCCCGAATCTCGCCCTGACTTCCGAAGCGCTGGCGCGTCTTCCGAAATGCAAGGCGCTCTTCCGGAGCGGAAGCGGTGTGGACGCACTGCCTCTGGCGAAGGCCGCGGAACTCGGCATCTCCGTGCACAACACTCCGGAATCGATTGCCGAATCCGTTGCCGAACACGCGGTTTCCCTGCTGTTCGCCATGGCGCATACCGTGGTGGAGGGGGACAGAAACGCCCGGCGCGGCAAATGGTTCGACGGACTCAACTTCACCCGCTGGCATCTGACCGGAAGAACGCTCGGCCTGGTCGGATATGGACGGATTGCGCGGCATGTCGAGCGGATGGTCGCCGGTTTCCGGATGAAGGTGATCCATTTCGATCCCTTCGTGCCGGATTCCACGCCGCTGCGGGAGCTGCTTGCCGCGTCCGATTTTGTCTCGCTGCACTGTCCGCTCACTCCGGAAACCCGGCATCTGATCGGGGAAGCGGAATTCAGGCTGATGAAACGGAATGCGATTCTGGTCAATACTTCGCGCGGTCCCGTGGTGGATGAAAAGGCGCTGATCGACGCATTGAAAAACGGGATCATCGGCGGAGCGGCGCTTGACGTCACAGATCCGGAGCCTCCGGAAAAGGACAATCCGCTGCTGCAGATGGAGAACGTCATTGTCACGCCGCATATCGCGGCGTTCTCCGCGGATTTCCAGAAAAATTTCTGGCGCTGTTCCGTGGAGAAACTGAAATCGCTGAGTCAGACGATTCCGTAACGGAATCCGTCCGGGGAGCCCGCATGACCGCCGTCGGCGCGCCGTGCGCGGACTCCCTGCGGATTTTTTCCTCCTGAAAATCAGAGGGACCATTTTCCCGTCTTCCGCCTGTCTGTGCACAGGAGGAATATGAGCCCTGCAGCTCCCGTATCCCTGAAAGAGGATTCTTTCCCGTTTTGCACTGCCGGAGAACGGGTGGCGGGGGCGGGTGCGGAGCAATTCTGTCCCGCGGAATTATTTTTTCTCTGTTTTTTTTGTGAAACCTTCTTTTCCCGCTTTATTTCTTCCTGAAATGTGCTAGATTGCCGATTCGACGTATGTTTTTTGTTGATTCACAGCGATGAAGGTGTTGACGATGGGCGAAAGTTTTGAAGCGAGACTGATCAAATATTCTTCCAAGGACGTGTTCCGGAAAGCGAAACATATTCTGCATGCCGGCGAACTGCTCTGCTGTCACGAAACCGCGGCGAAAAGCCTGCGCGCCGTCTTCCGCGATGCAAAAGGCGCCGTGACCCGCGTCGAAGTCTCCGGCTTTCCTTCCGGCCCGTATACGGAAACCTGTTCGTCATGCACGGACGTTTCAAGCGGACTCTGTCCGCATGCGATGGCGGCATGTCTGTATCACGCGAAATACACCATAAAACGCAGAGAGGCTGCAAAGATCAAGGATGCGCCGGCCCAGTATGCCGGGCTCAAATTTTCCGGAATGCCCGAGCTGCTCAAGCAGGTGCTCGCCCCGCAGAAGGCCGCGGTTGTCATTACGGCGGAATCCGATTTCCCGCATGTCCCGAGCAAATGGGAGCGCACGCTCTTCTCCGTCTCGCTGAAAATGAACGGGCGCGACTATATCGGAAATCTGAACAACCTGCGGCAGCTCCATTTCGGAAAGAATCTGGCCGCATCGCTTCAGCTCGACGCTTTTCCGCTTCAGGACCGCCAGATCATCCGTTTTCTCGCGATCAACGCCCAGCAGGACGGCACGAAACTTTCGCTGGACGCCGAGCAGACCGCCGAATTTTTCCACTGTCTCGTGGGGTTTCAGAATTTCATGCGCCTGAAGGAGAAGGTCGTGATTCACCGGGAGCTCGCCGAGCCGGTCATCATCGTCGAACGCCTCAAGGGCGGCAGCCTGCTGCGTTCGGCGATCATTGTGAAGGATTCGCCGCTTCCTCTGAAGGATGTCAAGGTGATTACCGGCCGCGCCGGATGCTGGGTGGGAATGCTTGGGGAATACTGGTGGATTCCCGCACAGATGGATGTCGCGTGGCTCCGCAACTTTCTGCGCACCACCGTGCAGCCGTGCGACTCGAAGGCGGCGGCGATGCTGATTAATTATCAGGCGATGTTGCCGTTCAAACTGATCGAAGCCGACGGGGTGAAGGTCCGCGAGAAGCGCCTCAAACCCTTCTACAACGCCGTCATGAAGAAAGACGGCGCGCTGGAAATGGAGATTCTGTTTGATTACGACGGGCGGATCTGCAAAGGCGATCAGGCGCGTCTCGCCTCCCAGAACGGCGTGTTCTGGAGACGCAATACGACGGCGGAGAATTTCTATGTGCAGGAACTTGTGAATTTCGGATTTGAAATGATCTCCGGCGCCTCCTCTTCGGACGGCGAGACGAGACTGCGCCTGCGCGACCGCGAAGCCATCGGGGCGTTTGCCGAGGAGATGATTCCGCAGTGGCTGAACGCGGGCCGCGCATTCCTCCTTTCCTCCGATCTGGCGCGGATCTGCGGCGATTCCGGCAGACTCCGGATCTCCACCGAGGTTCTGGCGGAAACCGAAGCATGGTTCGATCTTTCTGTAAGACTGACGGCGGCGGACAGTCCGTTTCCCTGGCGGGATCTGGTCGCCGCAGCTGGAAACAACGAGCTGTTTCTTTCCGGAACCGGAAAAAATTCCTTCATCAAAATACCGCCCGCTTTGCGGCGTCTTGCCTTTGGTGTCAGTGAAAGCGTTGTTCCGCAGAACCGTCCCGGAGCGGATGCGGACGCTGTCTCGGATATTCTGCGGGTGCCGCGCTTTGCCGCGCTGCACTGGGCGAGACTCGGTGCGGGAATTCCCGGAGCGGTTCCTGTGGAGTTTCTGCGTCTGAAGGTCGACGTCGATGGAATTGCGGAAGACGCCGCTTCGGAAAAGGCCGCTCTGGATCTTCCGCTCTTTACGGGAACCCTGCGCAAGTATCAGGAGGCCGGCGTCCTCTGGATGAAAACGCTCGGCGCGCGCGGATTCAATCTGATCCTTGCCGATGAAATGGGACTGGGGAAGACCGTCCAGACCCTTTCGCTTCTGGCCTCCGATACGGAAAAGCATCTGCCCGCCCTGATTCTCTGCCCGACCAGCCTGCTGGAAAACTGGGCGAGGGAGGCGGAAAAATTCGTTCCGACGCTGAAAACGCTTGTCATCTCGGGACCCGATCGCGGAAAACTCTGGGAAAACGCGCTGTTTCACGACATCTGCATCTGCTCGTACAGCATCATCAAGCGGGACGTCGAACATGTGCGCGGGCTCCGTTTCAAGTATCTGATCCTGGATGAAGCGCAGCATATCAAGAATCCTTCCACGGGAAATTCGCAGACCTGCAAGTCCATCGAGGCGCTGCACAAGCTGGTGCTGACCGGCACTCCGCTGGAAAATTCGCCGGAGGATCTCTGGTCGATCTTCGATTTCCTGCATCAGGGCATGTTCGGCTCGCTGAACTCGTTCCGGAAGAAATACATCGGACAGACCGCTTCGCCCGAGGCGATTCAGGATCTCTCCTCGCGGATCGCCCCGTTCATCCTGCGGCGCAGGAAGTCCGACGTCTACAAGGAGATTCCGCCGAAAGTCGAGCAGACGCTCTACTGCGAGATGGACGAATCCCAGCAGCGGGTCTACAATGCATTCCTCGCCGAAGGGCGGCGCAAATGCGAAATTCTCAAATCGGGTTCGCACGGGCTTTCCAAATTTGAAATCCTCTCTTCCCTGCTGCGTTTGCGTCAGGTCTGCTGCCATCCGGATCTGATCCCGGGGACTCTCCGCCCCGACGCCGGCCAGCCGGTGCGCTCGGCCAAGATGGAACTGCTCAAGGAACTGCTGCTTGAAACCATTGACAGCGGTCACAAGGTTCTGCTGTTCAGTCAGTTCACTTCACTGCTCTCGATTGTGCGGTCCTGGCTGGATTCCGAATCGATCCGCTATGAGTATCTTGACGGCGCGACCACGGACCGTATGGCGCATGTGGACAATTTCAACAATTCGCCGGACATTCCGCTTTTCCTGCTGAGTCTGAAGGCGGGCGGCCTCGGCTTGAATCTGACTTCCGCGGACACGGTCATCATCTACGATCCCTGGTGGAATCCGGCGGCGGAGGCGCAGGCCGCGGACCGGACGCACCGGATCGGACAGACGAAAAGCGTGAACTGCATCAAGCTTCTGGTCAAGAATTCGATCGAGGAGAAGGTGCTGGAGCTCCAGAGGATGAAGGCGGGTTTGTTCAACAATCTGGTGGAGGCTCCGTCCGAGGCGATGCGCGGCATGAGCATGGAGGATTTCGAGTTCCTGCTTAAAGATTGAGAAAAAGAATTTGTGAAGCAGATTATGGTTCGTGCGGGATCTTCGGTCCTGCCGCCGGGAAAATGCCGATGCATTTTTTCGTCTGCTTTCCTTAGTTGCGGAAATTATTTTCGGAGCGTGTGACATGGCAATCAGTGAAGAGAAAATCAAAGAATTCGAGGCGCTTTCCTTTGAAGACGGCATGGCGCGCCTGGAGGAGATCGTCAAAAATATGGAGGGCGGAAAAGTGCCTCTGGAACAGATGATTGCCAATTTTGAGGAAGGTTCCGCGCTTGCCGCCGTCTGTCACGGAAAACTCAGCGCGCTGAAAAGAAAAATCGACGTCCTCCAGAAAAATCCCGCCGGCGGAACCATGTGGAAAAACATGGATTTTCCGGAAAACAGCGCCGGGGAATCCGGAAATCCTTCCTGACTGCATCGGCATGCCGCAGTGAAATATCTTCCGGCGACGCTTGCAAAAGGCCGGAGAGGAATTTATCTTAAAGCCGGAACCACATGGAAAAAAGGAGCCCATCATGGCGAATATGAGCAATATGGAACGCATGAAATCCGGAAAGCTTTACATCTGCACGGACGAGGAAATCGCGCGCGAACAGCTGAAGTGCCACGAGAGACTTTATGATTTCAATCAGACGCGCCCCAAGCAGCGGGAACTGCGCGAAAAACTGCTGCGGGAACTGCTTGCCGAAGTCGGTGAGAACTGTTATGTCGAGCCGCCGCTTCACGCGAACTGGGGCTGTCACACCCACTTCGGGAACAACGTTTATGCGAATTTTAATCTGACGCTTGTGGATGATACCGACATTTACGTCGGCGACAGTGTCATGTTCGGCCCCAATGTGACACTGACTGCGGCCGGACATCCCGTCGATCCCGAACTCCGGAAACGCGTCGCGCAGTTCAATCTTCCGATTCATATCGGAAACAATGTCTGGATCGGCGCCGGCGCCGTGGTGCTTCCCGGCGTCCGGATCGGCGACAATTCCGTTATCGGCGCCGGCAGCGTTGTGACCCGGGATATCCCTTCCGATGTGGTGGCTTTCGGCAATCCCTGCCGCGTCTACCGCGCGATTTCCGAACGCGACCGGGAATATTATTATAAAGATCTGCGGGTCGATCTCTGATGCCGCGGAAAGGAGAGGAGCGGATGGCGGAAATCAATCCGGACTGTCCCTGCACCTGGCCGGGATGCGAAAATCATGGCAACTGCCGGGCCTGTCAGGCGAATCACAATCCATACGGGGAAAAGACGGCCTGCCAGAAACTGGCGGCAAAACAGGCGGAGCGCGATGCGGTTTCAGGTGTTGGAAAAAGATAGGGAGGCGCTCTGCCGGCAGGCTCCGGAATTCCGTGAAATCGCCAGGCAGGTGGAGCTTTCCGGATTCGAGTGTCCGGAGGATCCGTTTCACGCCCTCGTGCAGAGCATTCTGTCGCAGCAGCTTTCCGTGAAGGCCGCCGATACGATTCATCGGCGGGTGGAGCGCCTGCTCGGAACCGTTTCTCCGGAGACGCTGGATGCCGCCGCGCCGGACGCGCTGCGCGCCTGCGGCGTTTCCGTCCGGAAGATCGGATATCTGCGTGGAATCGCGCATGCGGCCCTTTCCGGGGACGTCGATTTCTCCGCGCTTCCCCGGCTCTCCGACGCCGAGGTCGTCCGGGAGCTTGTGAAACTCCGGGGCGTCGGCGTCTGGACGGCGGAAATGCTGCTGATTTTTGCCCTGGGACGTCCGGATGTCCTGAGTTACCGGGATCTCGGCATCCGCCGCGGGATCATGCTCCTGAACCGTCTGGAACATCTTTCGGAAAAAGAGTTTGAATTTTACCGGAAACGCTATTCGCCCTACGGCACTCTTGCCTCTCTTTATCTCTGGCGCATCAAGGACGGGGGGCTTTCCCTGCCGTCCCGTCCGCCTGTCTGATTCCGCGGATTCCGGGGGAAGTCAGATTTTGGACAGATCGCCGTTGATCGTGATTCCTCCGTCCGCGGCGATGACCGCCCCGTTCAGGCAGCTTGCTTCGCCGGAGACGAGAAAGAGTGCGATCTTTGCAATTTCCTCCGGCGTTCCGCAGAAGAAAAGCCCTGCTTCCGTCTCCCGGATGCGGGGAGGATGCGTTCAGACGCCTTTTTTGTCCGGATTGAATGCCTGAGTCAGCGAGCAGGGGCCGCCGGTGCAGCCGCCGCAGCAGGCCATGACTTCGAGGAAATTCCCCGGCAGCTTGCCCTTGCCGTAGAGCTGGAGCATCTTCACCGTCTTCGGCGTAAGCCCGTTGATGAACTTGACATCCGCCTTGAAGCCACGTTTCGCCAGTTCCGGATGGGCTTCGAGCTCCTTGAGGATTGCATCCGTCACGCCGCAGCTTTTCGCAAAGTTCCTTGCCGTCGCGGCGGCGGGACGCGGAATCGGCCATTCCGCCTGCGCCAGCACGTCGATGTTCATTGCGGCGAAGACGGTCCCGAGTTCCTCGAAGGTCATCACCCAGTCCACCTTGTCCGGATGGAGTGTCACCTCGTAGCGTTTTGCGATGCAGGGGCCGATGAAGACGATCTGCGCGTTCGGATGTGCTTCACGGGCAATGTCCGCGGCGTAAAGCATCGGGCTGGGCGTGGAGGAAACCATCGGCAGGAGTTCCGGCGCGTGTTTCTTTGCCGCCTCGACATAGGCCGTGCAGCACGAGGAAGTCACAAGTCTTTCTCCCGCGATCATTTTCTCCTGGAATTCCCCGGCCTCGTGCTCCGTGGTCTTTTCCGCGCCGAGTGCGACTTCGATCACATCCTTGAAACCGATTTTCGCCACGGCGGAGAAGAGCTGCCCGACCGTTCCCGGGAACTGGTCCTGCGCGGACGGCGCGATGATCGCCACGACTTCCGTGCCCTTGCGGATCTCATTGAGAATATTCAAGAGTTCGGAACGTTCCATGATCGCCGAGAAGGGGCAGTTGGAAAAGCATTTTCCGCAGAAGATGCATTTGTCGTAATCGATTTCGGCAATTCCCTCGGCATTTTTCTTGACCGCGCCGACCGGACAGGCGTCTTCGCAGGGGACCGCCGTCTTTGTAATCGCATGGAACGGGCAGAGGGTCATGCACTTGCCGCAGCTGATGCACTTGGACTGGTCGATGACGGCATGCTGGTTCTCCACGCGGATCGCGCCGACCGGACAGTTGTAGAAGCACGGACGCGCAAAGCATCCGCGGCAGTTGTCCGTGACGAAATACTTCCGGTCGGGACATCCGGAACAGCCCGCGCCGCATGCCGTGATCGGCTTGTCGGGACGTTTCTTTTCCGCCAGTGCGTCGTCAAGATATTCCCGCAGGGTTTTGCTTTCATCCGTTTCCGCCTCGTAAGACGCGCCGAGCAGCGCCATGAGACGATATTTGATGATCGCGCGGTCCTTGTAAATGCAGCAGCGGACCGAATCCGATCCCTTCGGACGGATTTCATACGGGATTTTGTCAATATCCTGTTCGATAGTTCCCGCGAGGAAGCTTTTGATCAGCCGGATCATCAGCTCCCGGCGCATTCTTACGACGCCGTTGTTCATTGAGCGTGCCTTTCGAGTAAGTCATTGACTTTTTTGGAGATCAGGTCAACGGTCGCATCGCCGACGATTTCCCCGTTGATCCGCACGAAGGGAGCGTGGCTGTAATTGTCATTGGTGCAGACTTCCAGGCACGGCATTGCAACGATCTCCACCTTTCCGATCCACGGAGCCGGCATGGATTTTTCCAGCGCCAGAAGGCTCTGCGCCCCCAGGAGGTAGCAGGTCGTTCCGCAG
This sequence comes from uncultured Victivallales bacterium, assembly GCA_944391115.1. GTDB lineage: Bacteria > Verrucomicrobiota > Lentisphaeria > Victivallales > UBA1829 > UBA11452. The sequence continues at coordinate 258,553 of CALXSJ010000001.1, forward strand.
CAGACTTCAACTTTGATCATCCCTTGTTCGCTCATTGTTTTCTCTCCGTTCTTGCTCTTAGGTTAAAAATAGCGTATTGTGACGTTTTTCCGGTATTTGTTCTCCAGCGACGCCTGAAGGCGCTTGATGACGTTCCGCCGCATCTCCAGATCGACCGGCAGCGTCGGGTCCTGATGCGCCTCGTTGATCTTCGTTCCCACGATGAATTCCACGATGTCGCTGTCCATCATCAGGTTGACGATCTCTTTCGCCGCCGCGGCGGAATTCTGCCAGTCGCCGGATTCCAGATCGGCGGCGACCTGCGTGAGTGTCAGGATTCCCTCGGTCACCAGTCCCACGCCGCGCATGTAGCCGGGCGGCGGCAGGTTTCCGCTCCGGCTCACCATCTTGATGTCGATGTCAACGCGCGTCCGGAGCTCGCGTGAAACGATGTTTGCCGTGGTGCCGCCGCAGAGCACGACCTTGCCCTCCGGAAACACGGCCAGATTCGCATATTCCCGGTCGGTCTCCTTGCGGAACGGCGGACCCGTGATGACTCGCAGAACGCGCGGATGACGCAGATAAAGCACCATGCAGGTGATGTCGTCCATGCATTTCCGCTCGGGATGAATCGACATCGCCTCCGCGGCAATCACGGATGCCAGATCGCGCGCGGAAATTTCGGGATTCTTTTCCACTGTGCGCTTGATGAAATTGAGTGCGCCGTCGCGCCGCCAGCCGAACTTCCAGCCGGGGCATCCCAGTCCCGCCTGCGTGACGCCGTCGGAAAACGCGATCAGACGGTCGCCGGGAGCCATGGCGACTTCCGTAATCCGCATTTTGCGGTCCGGCCAGCGTTCGGACACCAGTTCCTTCACATTGTTTTTCGGCAGGTCGATCAGATTCCGCAGATGGATGAAGGGCGGGTTGTCCATTTCCACCACCCGGGTTTTCCCGCCGAGCTGCATGTCGAACACCGTGAATGTTGCGTAACTGATCTTGCGGATTTCGCAGACCGGAAGCGAATCCATGATGATTTCGGCGGATTGCAGGATGTCCATGTTGGAACGCACAAACTCCAGGGCCATCGTGGAGGTCATGCTTGCCATCAGATTCGCCTTGATTCCGCTCCCGAGTCCGTCGGAAAGAACGGCGATCGTGCGTTTCTCGTTCGGAATCCTCACGCAGCGGAAATCGTCGCCGCAGGCGGCCTGCCCGGTCTTGATCCACTGACTGGCCTCCAGTTCGACGAAAAGCTTGTCATTTTCCATCGCCATCTTTCTTGTCCTTGATTTCAGAATAACTTCCGGCGACTTCGCGGAGGATGATTTCGGTCTCCGCCATGTGTTCGCCGAGATACTGCGCAATCTTCTGCACCGTTGTCACATTCTTCCGGATGACCTCGCGCGCCTTCTCTGCCACTTTCTCGCGGTGAAGCTCGCTCTGCGTCACGTCCTGGATGACCGCTCCGACCGTGCGTCCCGCAGTGATGGAAAAGACGCTGATGTTGAAGATGCGGTCCCCGTAAATCTGGTTGAAGCGCTCCAGATCGCCCGAGCCTCCCGCGAAGGCGCTTTCAAAGAGATCGGAGAACTCGATCAGACTGCGGAGATCCGCGCCGGTCAGGTTGCCGCAGGAGTCGTATGCCGCGAGCGCGTCCTCGCCGCACATTTTCGCGAAGTGGCGGTTGCACTCGATGATCTGGAGATTGTTGTCCACAATCACCACCGAGGCGGGAATGTATTTAATCAGCGCGTTGCTGGTCTTCTGCGAGATCGTGCGCAGATACGAGAGGCACATCGAGGTTTCGGCCTTGCCGTCGATCATCGCGGCGGCGAATTCGCGGCAGCTGTTGTAGCCGCATCCGCCGCAATTCAGTTCGTCGGCGGGCGAGTGCTTGCCGACGGTCTCAAGCGCGGCGACGATTTCCGCTTCCGTGGGCGTCTTCCGCGCCGGCACGTCCCGGTCGGGCTTCTCCTCCATTTCGACTTCCTTTGCGCGTCCGAGACTCGAGGCCGACGCGGCGATGTCCATTGTATGCATCAGCGTTTCGAGATCGGAACCGTCCTCCGGCATCACCGGGCCGTTCACGCATCCTCCGTGACAGGCGAGACATTCAATGAAAATCTTCTTCCCGCCGTGCGCGTTCAGGGGCGCGGAACCCGAAAGCAGACGCCCGATGTTTGCAAGTCCCGAGACCGCAACATAACGGATGTCCGGATCATTTCCCCGGAGCGTGTCGTTCATGCCGCCCTCCAGGGAATAGGCGCGCCCCTCCTCGGCGGCTTTCGGCGCAAGCGGAGCATCCTCCACGGCGTCGAAACGGATCTCCTTTTCCTCCAGCAGGCTCCGGAGCGATTCGAACGTCACGGCGAGCGCAAGAACGTCCGGCGAACGGTCCGCCTCGTTCTTCTTCGCCGCGCAGGGGCCGAAGAAGACCACTTTGATGTGGTCCCCGTAGATTTGTTTCAGGAGTTTGGCGTGCGCCATCACGGGCGAGACCACCGGAACGATGCAGTCGGTGTATTCCGGCGCGTATTTCCGGATGTAGTCGACGGATGCCGGACAGGCGCTCGAAATGAAAAGCCTGCGGTCGCTTTCGCGGACGATCCGTCCGGTTTCCGCGCTGACGAGCTCCGCGCCCAGCGCGGTCTCCGAGACGCCGGCGAACCCGAGTTTCCGGAGGGCTCCGGCGAGACGGTTGATCGAAATTCCCTTGAAGTATCCGACGAAGCTCGGAGCAACGGACGCGTAGAGCACCTCCTTGTTTTCCAGAAGGAAACGGAGGCGGCTCAGGTCGGAACGGATTTTTTTCGCATGCGCGGGGCAGACTTTCACGCAGGTTCCGCAGCAGACGCAGAGTTCCGGAATGACCGCCGCGCGCGCGTTGACGATCCGGATCGCCTTGCAGTGGCAGTGCCGGACGCATTTGTAGCAGTCCTGACACTCGTTGTCCGTCGTGAATACGGGAAAATTATGATTCATGATTCTCTCCATTTCCTTTGCCGCCGGAGTTCCGGAAACCTCACGCGTTTCCTGCCGTCCTCCGCGCGAACGGTGCGGCGGGCTGTTATTTGAGTTTTTTCGGCGGAAGCGTCTGCCGGAGCAGATCCAGCATCAGGCCGGTGTCGACCTTCGTATAGACGCGGTCGTCGATCACGACGATCGGTCCGTCTGCGCAGCGTCCCTGGCAGAGCGAGCCGGAGAGATCCACGTCAACCTCGTCCTTGTAACCGTTTTCCTCCAGATATTTTTCCGCGGTCTCGACATTTTTCGTGTTCCCGCGCGAAAAACACGAGCTTCCGATGCAAATCACAATTCTCGGTTTCGCCATAAAATCCTGTTTTCTCCTATCCGCAAAAAGCAAAAAAGCATTGCAGCATCTTTTTTCATAAGATACTGCAATACTTTCAAGTTTCAAACTCGGATCAGAGTTTATTTCCCATAATATGCGTCAAGATACATCTGCTTGATCTCGGTAATCAGCGGATAACGGGGGTTCGCCGTGGTGCACTGGTCGTCGAACGCCTTTTCGCTGAGGGTGTCGATCACGGCGAGGAAGTCCTTTTCCGGCACGCCGGCTTCCTTGATGGATTTCGGAATGCCGACTTTCGCCTTCAGATCCTCGATCGCGGCGATCAGTTTTTCGACCTTTTCGTCCGCCGTGGTTCCGCCGAGCTTGAGGTAGTCGGCGATCTGCGCGTATCTTTCCTTCGCATGCGGATGGTCATACTGCGGGAAGGTTCCCTGCTTGACCGGTTTCTCCGTCGCGTTGTAGCGGATCACGTAGCTGATGAGCAGCGCGTTCGCCAGTCCGTGCGGCACATGGAATTCGCCGCCGAGCTTGTGCGCCATGGAGTGGCAGACTCCAAGGAAGGCGTTTGCGAACGCCATGCCGGCCATTGCGGAGGCGTGATGCATCTGCTCTCTTGCGCGGAGATCGCGCGGGCCGTTGGAGTAGGCGATCGGCAGATACTTGAAGACAAGTCGCGCGGCCTCCAGCGCGATGCCGTCGGTGAATTCCGTTGCAAGCACCGAGACGCGGGCCTCCAGCGCATGGACCAGTGCGTCGATGCCGGAATACGCCGTGAGGCGCGGCGGCATGCCCATGACGAGGCGCGTGTCGATGACCGCCATGCTCGGCGTCAGTTCATAGTCCGCCAGCGGATACTTGTTGCCGGTGGTTTCGTCGGTGATTACGGCGAACGGCGTCACTTCCGAGCCGGTTCCGGAGGTGGTCGGGATGCAGACGAGTTCCGCCTTGGAGCCGAGTTTCGGGAATTTGAAGATGCGTTTGCGGATGTCCATGAAACGCATGGCCATGTCCTCAAACTTGATTTCGGGGTGTTCGTACATCAGCCACATGATCTTCGCCGCGTCCATCGGGGAACCGCCGCCGATCGCGATGATGAGATCGGGCTTGAAGGTGTTCATGCGGTCCACGCCCTTTCTGGCGGTTCCGAGCGTCGGATCGGGCAGGACTTCCGCGAAGATGTCCGCCTGAATGCCCAGCTCCTCCAGGTATTCCAGGGGTTCCTTGAGGACGCCGCTGTTGAAGAGGAAACCATCGGTCACGATGAACGCGCGCTTCTTGCCCTCGAGTTCCGTGAAGGCTTCCTTCATGCAGCCGTATTTGAAGAAGATTTTCGGGGGCACTCTGAACCAAAGCATGTTTTCTCTCCGCTGTGCAATAGATTTGATGTTGAGCAGGTGTTTCGGGCCGACGTTTCCGCTGACGGAGTTTTCGCCCCAGGAGCCGCAGCCGAGCGTCAGGGAGGGCTCGAGCTTGAAGTTGAAAATGTCGCCGATCGCGCCCTGGCTGGAGGGCATGTTGATCAGGGTGCGGCAGCTCTTCATCAGATGTCCGAACTTCTGAATGCGCTCAATATTGGTTTTCTTGGTGTAAAGCACGCTGGTGTGGCCGAGTCCGCCGAAGTTCAGAAGCGCGCGCGCATTCTCAAGCGCGGAATCGAAATCCTTCGCCTTGTAGAGCGCCAGCACAGGGGAGAGCTTTTCGCGGGAGAACGGATAGTCCGGTCCGACGCCTTCGGTTTCGGCGATCAGCACCTTGGTGCGTTCAGGCACCTTGACGCCGGCCATCGCGGCGATTTTGCTGGCAGGCTGTCCGACGATTGCGGCATTGAGTCTGCCGTTGACGAAGATTGTCGCGCCGACTTTCGCGCTTTCTTCCGGCTTGAGAATGTAGGCACCGCGCTTGACGAATTCGGCCTTGACCTCCTCGTAGACCTCCTCGACCACGGTGACGGACTGCTCCGAAGCGCAGATCATGCCGTTGTCGAACGTCTTGCTCTGGAGCACCGAGCTGACGGCCAGCTCGATGTTGCAGGTTTCGTCCATGATGACGGGCGTGTTTCCCGGTCCGACGCCCAGCGCCGGAATTCCGCTTGAATAGGCCGCCTTCACCATGCCGGGACCGCCGGTGGCGAGAATCACGTTGACGTCGGGATGGCTCATCAGGCGCTGGCTCAGCGCCACGGTCGGCTCTTCGATCCAGCCGATGATGCCCTCCGGAGCGCCCGCCTTGACCGCCGCGTCCAGCACGAGCTTCGCCGCAGCGATCGTGCACTTCTTGGCGCGCGGATGCGGGCTGAAGATGATGCCGTTCCGGGTTTTGAGCGCGATCAGGGATTTGAAGATCGCCGTCGAGGTCGGGTTGGTGGTCGGGATGATGCCGGCGATCAGTCCGAGCGGTTCGGCCACGGTGTCCACGCCGAGCGCCTGGTCGTGTTCCAGAATGCCGCAGGTTTTCATGTCGCGGTACTTATGATAGATGTACTCGGAGGCGAAATGGTTCTTGATGACCTTGTCTTCGACCACGCCCATGCCGGTCTCTTCCACCGCCATCTTGGCAAGTTCGATTCTGGCGTTGTTGGCCGCCAGGGCGCCGGCGCGGAAAATCGCGTCAACCTGCTCCTGCGTGAATTCGGCAAATTTGCGCTGGGCTTCCTTCACGGTCTCGATGGTCTTGTCGAGCTCAGCAAGCTGCAATGCTTCGAGTTCTTCCTTTGTCGGGGCCGGTTTTTCCGCTTTTACTGCTGCCTGGACTTTTTTCATAAGTAAGCACTCCCTTCCATTTTTGAACCCTGTCTTCTCCGGACCTTCCGGAAAGGAAAGAGCTGTTTTTCTTTTTTTGTTCCATTTAAAATACAGCGATTCAAAAAATTTTCAAGAAACAATTGTGATTTTTTTAACAAAAAAATATTATTTAATATTATTATTTGTGAAATATTGAACAATATGCACAAAACAGAGCCTTGAATGGCCAAATTCCGGATGAAAGAAAGGGAAGCGCTCCCGGGGAATTTTTTCCGGGGAGCGCTTCCGAAGCCTGCTCATCCCGCTTCCGGCGGGCGCGGCGGGCGGTTTCAGCGTCTGATCTTCCTGTTGTACTCCAGTGCGTTGTTGAAACGCGTAATCAGTTCCGCGGGATTCCGCATGGCGGCATTGATGAGAACCATGCCTTTTCCGCAGGGGCGGGCGAGGATGTAAGGCTGTTCATTTCCCGCGCTGTCCTTCTGGCGCGCGAGAACTTCCCATTTTTCCGGTGCGGCGGGCAGCAGCACCAGCGGCGGCGTGTATCCGAGCATTTTGCGGAGATTGTCCGGATAGTCCGCAAAAGAGGTGGGGGCGATGTAGGTCGTTCTGCGGAGCTTGTCGCATCCGCTCGACCAGCCGACTTTGAAAGACGGGTCCTTGAAGTATTTCTCATACTCGCACGGGCCGTACTGATGGCAGATCAGAGTCGCGCCGTTCCTGACGCGTTCCAGGATCTGTTTTTCAAAGAACGCCGGATCCAGGCGGTTCTCATGCGTGGACCACACGATCAGGCGGCTTTCCGAGGTGTCCGCGTCCGGGTGTTCCCTGTGCCGGACAATCCGGTAGTTCCATCCGTTTTTGTACAGCGGTTCCAGATAGGATTCCATCGCCTCGCCGTCCTTGACGAACCACGTCAGGCGCCGGTCCGGAAACGGCTGATTGCTGAAATAGAGCAGTGCGCCGCTTCCGAGATCGTGATATGCGGGGAGGGGATAGCCGCTGGACTGCGGTTTTGTGTTGCGGTCCAGCACCAGACGCCAGAAGGAACCCGTTTCCGGAACACGTCCGAGCGAGGCGAAAGGCAGTGTCACCTTTGCGCTCCAGCTTCTGCCGTCCGGGGCGATGCGGGTCTCCAGCCCCCATTCGGGATTCCAGTTCTTGTCCATGCCGCGGGCATCGTAAAAGCCGCCTGCCGGATTGAAGGCGAAATGACGGTAGCTTTCGCCGTCGCAGGTGTCGAGAAAGATTTCAATATTCTCTTCCATGAAAACATCATGGTCTCTTCCCGGGAATCCGCGCCGGAGCGTCTTTTCCTCCGCCGGACAGTCGAAGAGGAGGTGCAGGGCATCCCCGGTGTGATAGATCCGCGCCCTTGTCCGGCGTTTTTCCCCTTTTGCCGTCTGAAAGGGCAGTGTCAGGGCGTCGTCAAAGCTTTTTCCCATCGGCACCGCGCAGCTGACCGCTTTCCCTGCGGCGAAATCATAAGCCTTCTTCCAGCTTTCAAAGTGTGCGCGGTCAATCGCGATTTCCGTTTCGATCCTTTTGCGCGCGCGGCCGTTCCGCATGGAGGCGAGCGCCTTTTGCGCGGCATTGAATCTGGCCTGCGCCAGCCGGATCAGGGCGGGACTCAGGAAGAAGCGCGCACTTCCCGCGGAATCGTTGTGGAAATAGGTCAGATGAACCGGCATCTTTTCCCATGCGTCCGCCATGGCCCTGAAGTACTCCAGCATCGGCTGCGCCGCGGGGCCGTAGACGGTCCGGCAGAAATCCGCCAGCAGTTCGTCCGGACTGGCGTCGGGATTCCAGAGCATCTGGGAGTAGATGTAATAATTGATCCGCTGTTTCTGCTGAAAAAGATCCTTGCGCGCCTTGACGGAGGGATTCTCAATCCACGCCTCGGTCATGATGTGGCGGATATTGTGCTTTGCAAAATATTTCGCCTCGTCGGCAAGCACGTTCCAGAACGGGACAAAGGCGGCGCTTTTTCCCGTGTAAATGTCGAATTCATAACCGTAGATGCCCATGCCGGCGCGCGTCTGCCATTTCCGCAGGGCCTCCAGCGAGCGTGCATTCAGTCTGCAGCCGGGATTGCCGAAGCGGTGCACATAGCAGCGGTCATACTGACAGTACTCCACATACTCCAGGAAAGGGACCGCCTTTTCCGGGGCCGGACGATATTCCTGATATGCGATGCCGGCGAATTTCAGGCCGGGAAGCTTTTTTTTCACTCCGTCGACCAGAATCCGGTAGAGATCGAACCAGCGGCCGGATTTGTCCGGATTCGCCGTGCATGCGGGACACGAGCAGCGCAGCGTGGAATCCGCCGGATAGGCGTTCATGATGTCGAGGCGGTTTTCCTTTGCAATTGCGGCGAGTTTCTCGATCATGAGTCTCTGGAATTCCGGATTGCTCCAGCAGCCTCCTTCTCCGTGGAGAATGCGCTTTCCGCCATACAGCGCAAATATTTCCGGCTTGCTCTGAAAAAGTTTCGGATCCGGGAAGACCCAGTGATTGCGCTGCAGAACGATCGAGCCTGTTTTTTCCTGCAGAGAGGGAGTGCGCGCCGCTGCATTGTTGAAGTTGCGGACGAGAAAAAGCTCATGTTCCTCCAGTCTTCCCAGGCCGCACGGATTCAGCTCGCGCAGCGCCAGCGCCGGTTTGTGATGAAGCGCGAGATTTTCCGGCAAGGCGTAAACACTGCGCTGCGACATGAATTCACCGCTCTCCCCGCCCCACAGCCAGCGGACGCCCAGCTCCTTCTGGAGAAAATGATAGACCGCAAAAAGCGCGGCACGCGGATTGTTGCCGGCGAGATAAAGATTGCCGCCGCGTCGCCGGACGGCGATCACCTCTCCGAGGTCTTTCCGTCCGGATAATTTGAGTTCTCCGGCAATTTTTCCGATCGCCGGAGCCTCCATCGAACCGATCACCAGGGCTCCGGATTCCGGCGGGACGTCGCTCCGGAGAATCGGAAGACGCGCTCCGGAGATTTTCCATACCGCGCGCTGGAGTTCTTCGGCCGCATACTGTTCCGTCTTTCCCCCATTTGCCGGGATGATGATTTTCCAGCTGCTTTTCCCGTTTTCAAAGAGCGGTTTTTCTTCTGCGGAGACGCCGAGTGCGGAAAAAATGCAGACGAGAAATAGAAACATTCGTTTTTTCATGCGTGAAGATTCCTCCGTGTATTTGAATCGCTTTTGAATATTTTGCTTTTATAATAAAAAGCAGATTGTATTTTCTATTATATGCGGTTCACGGGAAAAAACAATACCCTTTTCCTGTTTTTTTTTATTTTTTTGCGGCAGTGTGCTCTGACGGGAAAATTTTTCTTTTTTCCAGATTTATCTGCCGTCCGGGAATTCTTTTATCTGCATTTCCGGAATCTTTGAGGTGTGCGCAGGAAGAAGGCAGATCCTGAAGGATGCGGATTGTTTACGCTACTCCGGCAATCAGAAGGCGCCGGACTTCAAAAGCGCTGAGGACCGCATTGTTTTTTTCTGTGTGGAAAAAAGTGGATTTTTTTCTCTTTCCCCTCTTGTTTTTTGGGGGATTTCCGCTATAATGATAACAGATATCTGCGTTCTATTTCAGAAGCAGGAAAAGGAAGGACAGTGGCCGTTCATGGCAAAAGTGCTGAAATATGATCAGGTGAAACTGAAAATCCTGAGTGCGATCGCGGAGGATGCTCTTCAGGTCGGGGACAGGCTTCCCAGCGAGCGGGACATGATGCGGCGATTTTCCATCAGCCAGACCTCCTTCCGGCATGCCATCGCGGAACTGGAATGGGAGGGACTCCTGGAACGCCGTCCGCGGAGCGGCAGCTTTCTGCGCGTGCCGCTTCAGAACTTTCAGCACAGGGAACATGTCCTGATGCTGGAACTTCTCCAGAAGGATAAGCCATTTGATCCTTCCGGGTGTCACCTCTTTCCCTATCAGTGGAAATTCGAGCAGCAGGGATTCGGCTTCCGCACGAAAGCGGCATACATTCCCGGCGCGGACGTCGTGGAGGCCGCCCAGAGCGCGGCGGCGCTGCTGGTGACGGAAAATCTCACAGCCGGCTGGATCCGTTTCCTGAAGATGTTCCGGCCGAAACCCCTTCTGGTGATCGGCGATTATCCGTGCAACCGGGATTTCCCCGCGATCAAAATCGATCACAGGGAAATGGCCCGGGCAATGGTCCGGGAATTCGCCGCCGCAGGCTGCCGCAGGATCGGGTTCATCAACGCGATCCGGAGTTATCTGCCCTCCCGGAAAATGCACGAGGGGTATGTGGCGGCGCTCCGGGAGTGCGGACTGGAATACCGCCCGGAATGGGAACTGACGCCGGAACGCGACCGGGAACGCGACATGGTGGCGGATTTTATGGAACGCCATGGCGCCGGGCTCGATGCCGTGATGGCGGAACGCTACATCTATTATGCGATTCTCGCTTCAAAATGGAACGGAGCCTGTCCCGGCACTCCCTCGCTCGGTTTCATTGATGTTTCCCCCGAGCGGATCCGCGACTACAGTTTCGTCCGCGGGTCCCGGATTGCGACCTATGCGGAAACCATTACGGATACGGTTGTCCGGAAGCTCACCGCATTGATCCGTTCCGACGGGAAAGACACTTCGGATGTCATTATCCGGCCGCTGATTCAAACAGTATAAGAAGGGGGAGAAAATGCGCGTCCGCTGCGGAGAATATTTCACACTGATCGAGCTTCTTGTCGTAATATCCATTCTTGCGCTTCTGATTGCGATGCTTCTTCCGTCGCTCCATCGTGCCCGGGAGACAGCCCGCAGAATCCAGTGCACCGGCAATCTCCGGCAGGTCGGTTCCGCGCTTCTTCTGTATGCGGGAGACTACCGGGAAAATCTCCCCCTGAATTCCCATTGGCGCCTGATTCAGGAGATCTACGGAGATTACCGGTATCACATGACTTCCCAGGCCCGTTTGAACCATTACCTCAATCAGCGTGAAAAGACCGCATACAGTACGAAGACAAAAGTCTTTTTCTGTCCGAAAACCGTTCAGGCGGAGGCGGGGACGAGCGCATGGAACGACATCAGCTACGGCATCTTCTTCCTCTGGATCGGGGGAAAGCTGGCAATTCCGGAGAACGAGATCCCGCCGAAAGGGATGCAGCTGAAGGGCTTTCCCTTTCCCTCCCGGACGCTTTCGCTGGGAGACTGCCGCAACGCCGCCAGCACCAACGAGTTTCAGGGACATATGGAACTGCGCAAGAATGCGTATACGCTCCGGCATGGAACCTGGACGCCGCTGGCGTTTATGGACGGGCATGTGGAATCCCGCAACACGCTTCAGCTGAAAGCGACTCTGGATTCCGACATCCTTTACAAATACAATGACTGAGTCTGTCCCTCCGCTCCACGGAAAGAAGGCTTTCCCGTATGCGGTTCCTCATATGGGATTGAACATAAAACAAAGTTTGCAATTTTCAACAGAAAGGTTTGCATGATGAAAAAAACTGGTTTCCTTCTCGGCTGTCTCCTGCTCCTTGCTCTTTTCTGCGCGGGAGAGGAAGAGCTCCGCCCCTTCCGCAAAAAAGCGCTTTTAATCATGCCGCAGGAAAAAATGCATGACTGGTACAAGCCCGGATTCGCGGCACGCGGATGGACTTCCGAATGCGTTGCGGCGGAGAAAGCGAATCTTGCCGATCCGGGTGGCTGCGATGTCGTTCTGATCTATTCCTACAACGGGCACAGAATCCCGCAGAATTTCCATACGGAAAAACTGCTTCCCGCGATCCGCGGCGGAACCATTGCGGTTTATACGGTCGCCGGCACGCGTTTTGAGCCGGACCGCTGGTTTCATGACCCATCCCTGAAGACAGGATACACGAAAAATGATCCGGCCCGGCGGAAGTTCTTTTTTGAGAACCCGGATTTCGAGAAGACGCCGAATCCGCTCTCGAAAAGCTACCGCTACAACCATTCGTTCACCTTTGTCCCGGAAACCCCCGGGAAATGGATTCCGCTGATCTGCAATCTTGCCGCGGACGGCACGAAAAAGCCGGTGCTGATGGCTGCTCCCTGCGGAAAAGGCATGATCGTTTGCGCGGCTGCGATTCAGACGGGACAGGCTCCGCACGAAGTCGTGCTGCAGCTGGAAAATCTTGTCGCGTTCAACAGAGCCCGGCATGCGCCTGCGGAGAAGCCGGAAAAATAAATTACCGCGATGCAAGCATGCGCGGTATTGGGGATTTCGCCTCCGGCGACCAGCTTACGCAGCTGGACCGCGGCAGGCCTGAGAGTCCTGCACGAAGCAATTTTTGGCGATGCAGAGCATCGCGGTATCAACCTAAATTTTTTTGAAATAAAGCCGCATGGTTCCGATCTCCTCCGATCGTTCCTCCCTGTCCGGAAGATGCGCGGGCAAGCTTTTTCGGTCCGTCCGGAAATGGAGTCCGGGGGGGCGGAATGGTTTGGGCCGCTCCCCGGGTTTCCGCTCTGCATTTTCTTCAGCACCTGTCCGCATAACCGGAAAACCTGCAATTCGAGCATGGAAAAATGCTGGAATTGCAGGTTCTGTTTTTCGGGGCCGCATCATTTGTTTTTTATTCGGTGCAAGGCGTTTCCCCCGCATGCTTCCGCCGCCCGGCGGAATGTCCGGTTCTGCTCACGGGAAAGAAATATCACGGGGAGCGGCGCGGAGCATGACGTGCAAAAGGGGGAAAGAAGTTTTTTACGGAAATTTAAAGAAAATTTTATGTTCCGAATCTTGACAACAACATGTTGTTGAATTATAATGAAAGATATCACGCGAAGGAAAAGTTTTTTCATATGGAAAAAGGCTGCAACATACGCGATGTGGCAAAAAAAGCCGGAGTTTCTCCCGGCACGGTGTCGCGCGTGCTCAACAACCGGATGGGAAGAATGCAGGTGTCCGAAGCGACGAGAGCCCTGATCCTCCGCTGTGCGAAGGAGCTTGACTATCAGCCGAACATCAATGCGCGCCGCCTTTTTTCCAAGCAGAGCCGGGTTGTCGGACTGGTCATTCCCTCCATCCGCGAAATCCATGGAAATATCTTCGCCGACCGGCATATCATGGATCTTCTCTGCGGAATCGAGCAGGTCCTGGCTTTGCGGAAATACAAGCTGCTCCTTCTCTTCAAGGATCGGGATTTCATTGAAAGCGAAGAGTATCTTTCCTTATACCGGGGGAAGCAGATCGACGGCCTTCTGATCTGGGGCTCTCACAGGAGCGAGCGTTTCTGGAAGGAATTGGAGAAAAGAAACTATCCGCATGTGTTCATTACAACCTGTCCGGACGGCCTGGCGACGCAGTCACATGTCTATTCCGCGGACTACGCATCCGCGGCATATGATGTCATGCGCTATCTTCTGAGGAAAAAGCACCGGCGCATTCTCTGGGCAAAGCCGGAGCCGGATTCCTCTCTCAGCCTCGATCTGATGGCGGGATTCAGCCAGGCCTTTCAGGAAATGGAATGCCCGATGAAGAACGTGCTTTCCGAAATCGTGTGCGGGTATTCCCCGGAAGACGGATACAATCTGATGGAGGAGCTGGGAGAAGACAGGACGAACTATTCCGCAATCCTCTTTTCCAGCTGCAATTCGGCATCGGGCGCATTGGATTACTGCATGAAATTCGGGATCCGGGTTCCGGTGGAAACGGCCATTGCCGCATGCGACAACAGCGATACGGGAAATGTCCGTGCGAAAATTACCTGTTCGCGCTGCGATGACATCCAGCTGGGCAATCTTGCTGCGGAAGCTCTGATTGCCGGAATTGAGGGAAAGACGCCTCCCCGTGACCGGAAGGTGAAAACTGTCTTTTTGGGCGGAGACACGGCGTGAAATCTTGTTCATGGCGGACTCTGATTCACGCTGAATGAATTTTTTCATGTTGTTTTATTCCGCGGGCTGAGGGCCGGGGAGCCGCAAGTCTCATCTTCCCGGTTTGACTGGCATGAAAAAACATCAGGATTGCAGAATGGGGTATGTGAAAATGCAGCGCCGGCTGAAGAGGCTGCAATTCATTTTGAAAAATTTTGAAACAGAAAAATCGGGAGGAAACAGGAAATGAACAGGAAATTTGCTGCGGCAGTCTTGTGTGGTATTGCGGCATTCTGCGGAACGGCACAGGAGTTCAAAACGGATTTCGCTCCGGACAGCAATGTCCCGGGGATGACATTGAACCGGCGCGCAAAAATGGAAGACGGCGTCCTGAAGATCGGGAACTGGGGAGAAGGCGCCTTTTCGCTTCAGGCGAAGAATCCGCTGCAGATTTCCTTCCGCGCCAGATGCGTGAAACGCCATTCCGGGAAACAGCCTTCGGCATGGATTGTCAGTCTTGAGGGGGCCGGCAAGGAAAGCGGGATGTTCCGCTTCCGGCAGGACGGTTGCCTGGAGTCCTACTTCTACAAGAACGGACAGCGCAAGGGCGGACTCATCAAGAAGATTGCCATTCCGGAAGACGGCGCCTGGTTCCATGTCTGCATTGCCATACGCGGGGACATGCTTTCCGTGAAACTGAATGGAGCCGAGCTGGGAAGCGCAAAACATCCGGGATTTCTCTCCCTGCAGAAAGTTTCCTTTACGGCCTATAATGTGGAATGGGAGATTGACGACCTTTCTGTTGCGCCTGTCTCGGCGGAGACGGAGCGGACACGGGAGAAGAAAGGATGATAAAATCTTTTTCCGCACTTGTGTTTGTTTCCTTTGTCCTGTCTGTCGCCGCGGGCGACTTCAGGACAGACTTTTCCCGGAGCGACATTCCGGAAATGACACTGAACCGGCGCGCGGGAATTGAAGGCGGTGTCCTGAAAGTCGGGAACTGGGGAGAAGGTGTTTTCTCATTCCGGGCGGAGAATCCGCTTCAGATCTCTTTCCGCGCCAGATGTGTGAAACGCCATCCCGGGAAGCAGCCTTCGGCTTGGATCGTCAACCTTCAGGGAGCAGATTATGAAAGCGGGATGTTCCGTTTCCGGGAGGACAACTGTCTGGAGTCCTATTTCTACAAGAACAAGCAGCGCAAGGGCGGACTCATCAAAAAGATCAGCAATCCGGAAGACGGTATCTGGTTTCATGTTGTCATTTCCATTTTCAGGAACTCGCTTTCTGTGAAACTGAACGGCGTTGAGCTGGGGAATGCGAAACATCCGGGCTTTCTTCCCCTGCGGAAGCTTTCCTTCTCCTCCTATAATGTGGAATACGAAATCGACGACCTCTCGGTTTCCGCGCTTCCGCAGGAAAAGCCGGCGGCGATTGAAAAACCGACTTTTTCCCTGGACTTCAACGACGGGACGGCGGATGCCGTTACCGACAGTGGCGTGCGCGTTTCCCCGGCGGAGGCGGCGGGCGTCCGCTTTGTCCCGGGCATCGACGGCATGGGAATTTCACTGGAACCGGGTGCGGGAAGCAGACTCTCCTATTCTCTGGAGCGGATTTTCAACAGCAAAATCGGCGGGCTCATGTTCTGGGTCCGCATGAACAGGAAGCTGGGGGCGCGCATCTTTGCTCTGACGGACGGCAGGGAATCCAAAATGACCGTCCAGCAGAATGGAGACGGGCGTGCCGTCATCATGGTCCGGCGGAAGGACACAGCCCAGCAGCTCGGCTACATCCGCTCCATTCCCGGCGCTCTCGGGGACTGGGTTCTGGTCGCACTCACCTGGGACGAGGATTCCAATGCGAAATATTTCATCAACACGCTTCCTTATGTGGTATGTTTCAATCCCGGCCAGAGAATGCCGGATTTCATCAATGCCGATCTCGACCAGGTGAAAAGCCTGAAGTTTCTTTCCGATCCGAAAGCGTCTTTCACGATCGACCGTCTCCGTTTTTTCCACCGGACTCTGACCAACAGCGATGTCTATGACGAATACCGGCGCTTCATGCCGTTCGACATGGTGATGGAGCAGACGATTGTTCCCGCCGACACGCCGGTTGCCATTGCCGTGCAGATCGCTCCCGGTGGTTTCTACACGCGCCCGATGCCTGTGGAGCGCGACCGCTTTCTGACGGGGAAGGGGACTTTTGAATTTATTCTCAGAGGAGAGCGCGGCAATGTGCTGCTTCGGGAGCAAAGGGAGATGTCCGTCACCGGCCCCATGGATGTTTTTCTGAAAAAGCTCAAGCTCCCCACTGGAAATTATACACTGGAATGTATTGTGAATCACGCATACAGACGCACTTTCCAGGTTGACAGTTTTACATCCGCTTATAAGCCGGATCCGGCAAATCGGCAGTTGAAAACGGGAAAACTGCTTTTTTCAAAGAAATTCAACAATCCGGATGATCCGTCCGTCCTGAGACAGGGGACGCTCAGCCTGTCTGGAAACAAGCAGTATCTGGAGGCGGGAAACAATAAAACCGACCGTTTCAGCATAGAAATTCCGTTCCCGGAGGATCAGCTCGGGAAACCTGTCGCGCTTGACATCGTCTGGCCGGACGACAAAGCGCGCATGATGGGATGGTATATGTATCCTTCCGGCTTCGGCGTCAACCGCGACAGACTGCAAACAGGAGTTTCCGCCGGAAATGAACTGCCGAATTCGGGACGGATGCAGACGACGCGGCATATCTTCTATCCGGGAACCTCCCGTTATCTTTTCGAGGCGCGGACGATGGCTCCCGGCATGCCGGCGGCCGTTTCGGAAATCAGAATTTACGAAATTGAAGGCGGTCTTCCGGCTCTTTCAGTCCGGCGCCCGGAAAATCTGCCTCCGCGCAGCTTCGGCTTTTATGACGAGGACCAGACTTTTCCCAACAATCTGAATGCGGATGTCCTTCAGCGGAAATCCCCCGCATACGGGAAATTCCGCAGCCGGTATCCGAATGCGACCGTCTTCATCGCCGATCAGATCATGGAATATTTCGACTATACGGGGATGAACACGCTCCATGCGCCCCTCTGGCGTTATGATGTGAGCTATTTCCCCCTTGAGGGGCAGACGGGCTCCGGCATGTTTCCCGGGAGGGGGCTCGCCTATGTCTTCGATTTCTTCTCCAGGCGGAACAAGCGGTTCATCGCCATGATGAACTACGCCAATGTCCCCGACATCAAACAGCTGGAAAAAATAGAAGCGGATTATCGCGGGGAAGGGCTGGAATCCCTGGACCGTTACGGAGACAGCATCACGCAGTATCTGATGGGCGACCACCGGGCCAATATCTGCCATCCGAAGGTGCTTAAACTCTTCGCAGGTTATTTCGAGGAGCCTGTCAGACGTTATGCGAAGTCGGGGCTGGCCGGAATCGAATACTGGATCAGCAGCTTCGGAACCTGGGGGGCCCTCGAGTGGGGATACGACGACTACACCGTCAATAAATTCAGCCGCGAGACCGGAATCCGGGTGCCGGAAAAAATCCGGGACCGCTATCCCTTCCTCACCACGGAAAAGCGGGCGCAATGGCTGAAGTGGCGCTCGGAACAGGTGACGAATCTTGTGAAAATGGTCCGCGGCGTTCTGGACCGCGGCAATCCGGAGCTCAAACTCTACCTTGGCATCAATCAGGACCCCGACAATTACACGAAATACGGTCTTGACCTGCAGGCGCTGAAGAAAATTCCGAACATCTCCTTTTCCGTTGTCCGCCATCCGACCGCATACCGTCACGGATTCCACTGGGGCAAACCGGAAAGCACCCGGAACGAGGAGCTCTACGATTTCAACAACAGGGACATTGCGAATTATTTCGTCAACGGCGCCGCAGGTGTCGTGATTTCCTACAACAGCTATTTTGAAACCTTTGTGCATCCGCTGGACCGGAAATACCAGTGTTATTTCGAGAATGCGGACATCAAGCCGCACGGACGCTATTATCTCCGGGAGGCGGCGTTTGTCGTCGGGGCGTTCGACGCCCTGGAATATGTGGCCGGCGGACAGCCCCTTGCGACAATCGGACGAGAGGCGGAAGCCCGTGAATTCGCTCTCGCCTACGGCGCGCTTCCCGCGGAAAAATTCCATCCCGCCGGAGGAATTGACGATCCCGCGGTCGCGCGTTACCTCCACACGGAAAACGGGACGTATTTCTATGTCGTCAACATGTTCCATGACAGCGTGAAGGTTTCACTCGACTTTGATGCGGATCTTCCTTTTGAAGACCTTTCCACCGGAGAAGAGCTCCGCGGCGGAATCATTGCGCTGAAGCCCTTCCAGCTCCGTTCCTTCCTGTTCCCGAAGGAAAAAGTCGCAGTGAAAAACCTCCGGCTTGCCGGGACGGAAAAGGAAAGCGTGACATTCTACCGGCAGCGGATCAGCCGCCTCAAGTCCGCCGCGGAAGTTCTGGCAGAAAGCGGGATTGATGTGTCGGCGGAAAAAAATGACATCGCCACTCTGGAACGGATGCTCGCGGAGCGGCGTTTCGCGGAACTCTACCGCGTTTCCTTCAGCCGCCGGATGAATCAGCTTCTGAAAAAGCAGTCCGATCTTGCAAATCTCATCCGTCAGCAGAAACAGATCGACCGGGGGTATTATGCCGTGAACTGCGGCTCCTCGGAATTCTACAATGCGCCGGACGGCAGACAGTTTTTCCCGGATCAGAAATTCGACGGGAAATACGGATATGTCGGGAGCTGCAACTCCATCACCCGCGACATCACGGGAATTTCCGGAACGGAACTTCCGGAGCTTTACAAGACGGAAGCTTATTTTCTGGAGGGATACAAATTCAAACTTCAGAACGGCGTTTATAAGATCATTTTTCATCTGAAAGCCGGTTTCCGGCCGAATTTCGAACCGGGAACTTATACCTTTTCCGTTTCCGCAAATGGAAAAACGGTTCTGGACCGGATTGATCTTTACAAACTGGCCGGCGGAAATTTCCTGCAGGCTCTGAAGATTGAAAGCGGCGGGATACGGGTGGAGAACGGCGAACTGACGCTCCGATGGAAACACAATCCATCCAAACGAGGTCAGAACGCCTCCGTCTGCCTTGCCAACGCCATTGAAATCCTGAAGCAGTGAGAGAGCGGTCATGAAGAAAAAAATCGGAATTCCGGCGGGATGCGCGTTCCTTCTGCTTTTTACCGCATGCTCCCATCTTCCTCCCTCCGCAATGAGGGCGGAATACACCGATATTGAACCTCCCGCGGATCTTTCCGGAGCCGCATGGCGGAATGCGCCGGAATACCGTTTCACACCGTACAGCGCGGGACCGTGGTATCAGGAGATTGAACGCGTTTCCGGCATGCGCGGACGTGTTCTGGAGGGCGGCGCAATCCGTCTGCTCTGGAATGAAAATTATCTTTACGTCGGCATCCGGATGGATGACAGCGACATCGTGGACGAGGCGGCTCGCGATCAGACGCACATCTTCACGCAGGCGGATGCCGTCGAGCTGTTTCTCAAGCACGAGGCATATCCCTGCTACTGGGAAATCTACGGCAGCGCCGGAGGAAGGAAAACCTGTTATTTCTTTCCCGGACGCGGCCGTCTCGGCCTGCCCGGCAGCAGCAGATACCGTCATGGGGTGACCGTGCGGACATCTCTTTGCGGGACGCTTAACAATGAGAAGGACCGCGATCGCGGGTGGACGCTTCTGATCAAGGTGCCCGCCGCGGATCTCACTCGTCATGGCGCGGAATGGAAAGCGGGCGAAAAATGGACCATTCATCTGGTCCGGCACAACTATTCGGTTTATCTGCCGAGCAGGGAAGTCAGCGTTTTTCCGGAATTTCATGCGGGCAATCCGCATTTTCATGAAGGATATGCGCCGCTTGTTCTTGCAAAACGGGGAAAGGAGTTGAAATGAAGCGTTTTTACAATCTGCCGCCCCGCGCGGTCCGTCTTGAGGGACCTATGGGAAAGGCATTGCGTCTCACGGTTGAAAACCGCCTGAAAAAAGTGGACTATGCGCATCTTGTCGATCCTTTCCGGCGCCGCAGGGAGCGGGACGGACTCTGGCGCTGTGAATTCTGGGGGAAGATTGTGCGTTCCGCCATTCATGCATGGCGGGCGACCGGGGACCGTGAACTCCTTTCCATGATTCGGACTACGGTGAACGATCTGCTTTCCACACAGACGCCGGACGGATGCATCAGTTCCTATCCGGAAGAAAAACAGACTTCCGGGTGGGATATCTGGGGCAGGAAATATGTCCTGCTGGCGCTGATCCGCTATTATGAGGAGATCGATCCGGACCGCCGCGTGAAACAGGCGTGCACGGATCTGCTGGATCATCTGATGCGCCAGATCCCTTCCGGGGAGAAAATGAAGGAATACGGGGAGCATCAGGGCCTTGCGGTGTCGTCCATCCTCGGCGCGGTTGTCGGCGTCTATCGCATTGCCGGAGAAGCGCGGCATCTGGAGTATGCCCGCGGAATCGCTGGCTCCGGATGCTCCCTGAAACACAATATTTTCCGCGCCGCCGCGGCAGGGGTTCCTCCCGCCGAAATCGGAAACGGGAAAGCCTATGAACTGACGTCATGTTTCCAGGGGCTCGCGGAGCTGTGCCGCGCGGATCCGCATCCGGAATATCTTGCCGCGGCAATCCGTTACCGGGAACTGGTGCGGGATTATGAAATTTTCATTACCGGAGCAGGCGGTCTCAAGGATCTCGGCGGGGAATACTGGCATTACGGGAAATGGGGACAGACGCGGCACGATCCGGGCGTCATGCTCGGGGAAACCTGCATCACAACCACCTGGATCCGGTACAATGACCTGATTCTCCGCCTGACCGGGGATTGCGGCGCAGCCGGGGAGCTCGAACGTGTCTTCTACAACGCCGCCCTCGGCGAGATGACGCCGGATGCGGATTCCTGGATGCATGCGAATCCGACTCCGCTGGCGGGAAGCGCGTTCAAACGCCCCGCGGATGACCAGATCACGGGGTTCGGGGAAGACTGCTGTCTGGCGCAGGGGCCCGAGGCGATTGCCATGGCTCCGCTCTCCGCCGTCATGCGGACGGACGACGGAATCGCGGTCAACTGCTATGAGGAGCTGGAGGCGGATTTCACCACTCCCGGCGGGCAGTGCGCATCGCTCCGGATTTCAGGAGGCTATCCGTTTGCCGGAAGGGTCAAGCTTTCCCTTGCGCTTTCCCGGGCGGAAAACTGGACGCTCATGCTCCGGATCCCGGACTGGTGGAGCGCCGGGTCCTTTCTCCGGGTCAACGGATGCGGCATGAAGCCGGAGCCGGGAAGATATCTCGCCCTGAAACGGGAATGGCGGACGGGCGATGAGATTGAAATCGGATTCGATCTTTCCGTGCGTGCGGTGCGATCGCCGGACATCACCCGGATCGCATTCTGTTCCGGACCACTCGTGCTTGCCCAGGATTCCCGCCTTTCCGAGGTGGACGCTCCGGTATCCGGCACAGCCGGGGGCGCTCGCATGCCGGAATCGAGCCTGCCGGAGGGGATCAGCGCCGCATGGGAACTTGCCGACGGCACGAGACTCTGCTGCTATGCCGAGGCCGGGAACTGTTTTTCGCGGGAAAACCCGTTTACCGTATGGTGCCCGCCGCGGCATCCGGATTTATTCTTTCACTCAAACTGAGGAGCACGGAACGATGGAGGATTCAGCTGAACACTACACACTGTCCTATCCGGTATGGAGCGTGACCTGGGACGGGAGGCGGATCTGCGGACGTCCCCTGGAGGAGTCCTGCCGCCAGCTGGACGCGCTGGCCGCATGCGGGATTGACGAAGTGATGCTTTCCGGATACCACTGCGAAGAGGAGGCGGATTTCGACATGGATGCCGAAACCGGGAAACTCGGCGCCGCCCTCCGGGAACGCGGCATGAAAGGCGCGCAGCATCACTCTCTTGTCAGCATGTGGACCACTCCGGGAGAATCGCAGGCGGAGGTGATCCGCAGAATGAAGAAATGCGTGGACTACACCGCCAATCTGAATGCGGATGTCGTGGTGTTCCATGCCATGAAATTTCTCGGAGGCACGGACATGGGCGAGGATATCCGGCGGCGTCTGGAGGATGCCGTCGCGCGGACCTCGGAAGCCGCCGTGCGGGAAACGATTCAGGAAAACCTTCATGCGGCGGGAGAATACGCGAGAGAGCGCGGCGTCCTGATCGCTCTGGAGAATCTGGACCGTTTCACTCCCTGGTGCGATATGGCGAACCTGCCGGAACTTGTCCGCGGCGCGGATTCGGAGGCTGTCGGTTTCTGTCTGGACACCGGTCACGCATGGTGCTGCGGCTGCGATCCGGCGGAATGGGTTCCGGTCATGGGGGACAAACTGTTCACCACCCATGTGCACGACAATCACGGACTTCCGGCAAAATTCGCCGGGAGCGGAGGATTGATTGATGTCGTCAATGAGCATCTGGATGAACATCTTTCCCCCGGACTCGGCACAATTTCCTGGAGGGATTTCATCCGCGCTCTCCGGAAGTCCGGCTACCGCAGGACGCTGAACTTTGAAACCAACGGATGGCCCGGACTTGAAGGGCGGGACGCCTACCGATTCGCAATTCAGTTCTGGCGGACCTGCGAATGTCTTGCGGCGGAACACGCAAACTGATGCAGAGGAGGCCGAAGTTTCATGGGAAGAACAGAAAAAAACATATGCAGGAGACCGCATGGAAGCGATTTCACCCTGGTGGAGCTTCTTGTTGTAATTGCGGTCATCGCGATTCTGGCCGGCATGCTGCTGCCGGCCTTGAGCCGGGCGCGGGATGTGGCAAAACGCATCGGATGCAGCTCCATCCTGAAAAACTTTGGCGTATGGGACATGGCATATACGCAGGATTACAACGGGTACGGCACTCCGTTCCAGACCGACAGCATGAACTGGAGCAGTTTCTACAATACCAATTACCTGAACAGAAAATCCGGCAATACCGCCTCCACCTGGCAGCAGAACAATTACATTGAGCTGAAGTTGCGCTGTCCCGCCACAAATCTGACGGTTGAAGGTGTTTTCGCCACTCATCCGGGGGATTACTGGAATTATATTGCGGTCGCGTTTCCCTACGGGAGAAATTCCTGTTACGGATACTGGTCCGCGACAGGAGGGGAGCGGCTTTGCATCCGGGTGGCCAGGATCAAGTATCCTTCCCGGCGGATTACTTTCGGGGATCGGATGGAGGGGATCACTCCGCCGGGATCGGATCCGACCGGATCCGGCGGACTGGTCCGTGCTCTCTCGGTGGAGCGTCCCGTCGGAGATCAGCATCACAGATCCACGCCGCTGGCTTTTCAGGACGGCCGCGTGGAATCCGTGAATCCGTATCAGGTCAATCCCATCGGAACCCTGCCGGGGAGCGTGGACCCCGCCACCAACAAAACCGTCGTGCAGTTCATCAATGGGAGCATCGGAAGTTCCTCGCCGGACATCAAATATCTCTGGGGGGTAAATGGTGCAACCGCCGGCGGCGATTACCGGTATGACTACCCGTAATAAGCAATTGGAAGGACCCTATGAAACAGAATTTCCGCGATTCGCAATATTATATTTTTGACATTGACGGAACACTCACGCGCTACCGGGAGACCGTGAAGGCGGAAAATTTTCTGCACCGCAATTTCCTGTTCCCCGTTCTGCGCGACATGATGGTGGAGCGCGGCATGGGAAGAAAAGAGGCCGAAGACGGCATTTTGCAGGTTACGGAACAGATTGTTTACTGGGACTATACGGATATTGTCTCGGCATTCGGACTTCCTGCGAAAGAGGCTTATGAGCGGATGTGGGAATGGCACAGGAACAATCTGGAGCCGTATCATGACGCGGTGGAAATGGCGAAACGTCTTTTCAAGGCGGGAAAGACCCTCTTCATCGTCAGCAACAATCCGTATTCGGGATGCTGCATGAAACTGCGGGTCTGCGGGCTTGCCGATGAATTCGGATCGCCCTGGTTCCGGCGGATTCTCGGAACCGACGGGCTGCGCGGGTGCAAATGCGAGCCCGGCGTATGGCAAAGGGCTGTTGATCAGATTCCGGTTGATCCCGCGGAGATCTGCGTCATCGGGGACAATCCGCTGGAGGATGGCGAGCTTCCGCGGAGATGCGGAGTCGGAAAGACGATCCTGCTGCCGCGGGGAAAGTGTCTGCGCGGCATTGATTACGAAAATGAAGAAGAAAGGAATGTTTGAATGATGAACCCGGCGGAAGACAGGAAAAAAGTTCTCGGAGCATGGCTCGGCAAAGCGGTCGGGGGAACGCTGGGGCAGCCATGGGAAGGGTGCCGGGGACCGCTCGGTCTCACTTTTTATGATCCCGTCCCGACAGAAATGATGCCGAATGACGATCTGGATCTTCAGGTCGTCTGGGCCTGCCGCCTCGCGACGGACTGGAATGGCGCGGTCTCGCTCGAACATTTCGCGGACGCATGGCTCAGAAACATCGGCTTCCCCTGTGATGAATACGGTGTGGTGATCCGCAACCTCAGACTCGGCATCCCTCCGCCCTGGTCCGGGCGCTATGACAACTGGTTCACGGACGGTCTCGGCGGCGCGATCCGCGCCGAACTCTGGGCTGTTCTTGCTCCCGGCGACCCCGAACTTGCCGCCGCACTTGCGGGCATGGACGCTTCGCTGGATCATGACGGGAACGGAATTTACGCCGAACAGTTTCTTGCCGCGCTGGAGAGCTGCGCTTTTCTGGAATCCGATCTGAAGCAGCTGATCGGAAGAGGGCTTTCCGTGATTCCCGCCGATTCTCTTCTGCACCGGGCGGTTTCGGATACGGTTTCATGGTGCGAGGCAGGCAGGAATTTTACGGAGATCAGGGAGCTTGTCATGCGGCATTACGGCAGTCCCAATTTCACGGATGTCAAGATGAATCTCTCCTTTGTGACGGCGGCTCTCCTGCTCGGCGGCGGAGATTTTGAGAAATCGGTCTGCACCGCGGTCAATTTCGGACAGGACGCCGACTGCAACGGCGCCACGGTCGGAGCCATCCTCGGTATTGTGAATCCGGATTCCATACCGGAGCGCTGGCTTGCTCCGATCGGACGGAATCTGGTGCTTAATCCCGGAATTTCCGGAGTGGATGCTCCGCCGACGCTTGATGCATTTACCGACCTTGTCATTGCTCTCCGGGGCAGACTGCGGATTGAGAAAAGCGAACTTCCCGCTCCGGATCTCGCGCAATTCCGCATCCCGTTCCGCCGTTCGGTGTTCCGTCCCTGGTTTGCCGCGGACTTCCGCAAGTTCGATCCGGCGCCTTCGCCGGATCCGGAGCCGTTTCTTGCGCCGGGCAATCTTTTCCGTGTGGATTTTTCGGATCTTCCGCCGGAATCCATGCTCGTGCTTGAGACGGATTTCATGCTGTCCGCGGATGGTTTCGCGCGTCTTCTGGTGAACACTCCGGCCAATATGCGCGTATGGGTGGACGGCGTCCGGCGCTTCGGCCGGGAAGGCGGCGCCATGATTCCCGCCTTCCACAGGGCGCCGCTGAATCAGATGGCGGATCTCTCCCTCGCAAAGGGGCTTCATACGCTCCGGATCGGACTGGCCCCCGCGGATGAGGCAATGCGCCAGGCGGAACTTCTGTTCGGAATCGCGGATGAGAACAACCAGTGGATTCCCGGAATGTTCCGCCGGAATCCCGGAAGTCCGGTCTGATACGCGTTCCATGCCCTCCGGCACCCGGTTTTTTCTTTTTGCCGGAAATACCGGGAAAGCCTCCCCGTCGAGCGGACGATGCCTGCGGGAACGGAATCACGTCATCCGGCTCCGGAGGCGTGAGGAGCACTTACCAGTTGTCGGATGCGCTTTTCTTCCAGGGATTCCAGAATGTGGTGTCGGCGTCTCCCACCCGGCGCTGGTGACTCGGCATCCTGTTCCGGGAAACTGCTGCGACGTGCAGATCCAGAAAAAGAACGTTGCAGTTTCCGGGGCCGTTCAGGAGCGGGGTGTCCGTTCCCGCCCCGTCCGCGCCGGTATCCGACCGGGGATTGTCATGCGGAAAGGCGGGCCACATCACCTTGGTATAGCTCGTCTGGTACTGTCCCAGTGCGACTTCCGCAAGATAGCAGCCGCGCGAAGGCATGCGGACCTGATGAATTTTCCCCGCATCGGAAGCTCCGTTTACGCTGGTGAATGCCAGTTTTGCGAGAAGTCCGATGGCGGAAACCTCATTTTTGTCCAGGGCTTCCCACTTTCGCGCCGGACATGCAAACGGAGAAAGAACGCTGCCCGAGGACAATCTGGAAAAGCCGCCGATCACCGCTTTTTTTGTAGAACCGCAGTAGGGAGTCAGCTGTCCCTCCGTCCCGTTGAACCAGTAGAGTCTCGGGGAATAATAGCTGTTGGTGTAAAGCACCGGCCAGTCGTTGTTGTCGCCGGTGTAAAGGGCGGCGGCCTTGCCGAGCATGCTCATGTTTCCGACACACCGGATCCGCTGCGCCATGTCTTTGGCGCGCTGCAGCGCCGGCAGCAGCATGGCGGCGAGAATTGCGATGATCGCAATCACAATCAGGAGCTCGATCAATGTGAAAAGTCGCCTTTTCTCCTGTTTTTCCCGCAGGATCCGCTGCTGCGGGGCGGGAATCCACGATAGTTTCAGTGAGTGTCGGCAATTTGTCATTTCGGCGCTCCATTTTTGAAAAGTTGAGGGTTCAGACCGATGTCCCGCTTGAGAAGCTCCGGATTTTCCGAGATGAAATCCGCAAAGGAGAACGGCGCATAGGTCCGGTTGCCGCGCATTCGCATCTCCTCCCGGTCCATCCTGTTCTGGAGATCAAGCGCTTCCGCGGAGTATCCGGTGCGGCGACGTTTTGTCGTAAGAGGATTTTCCGTAAACGAAAGCAGCTGCCCGACCGCCGGGATGGCGGGATTGGCAAAAAAGGAACTCCCCGCGTGATTCGTATCTTTGAGGAGCTGCGCATAAACGACCTTGCGCGAGACGGGCTTGTCTCCGAGGCGGTAATAGCTGAATGCCAGGCGGTTCTCCGGAGTCTGGCGCAGGAAGAAACAGTTGTCTTTTTCCCGGAGCGCCTCCAGATGCCAGAGTTCAATCAGCGCGTTTCCGTATTTCATCGGGATCACGTCCGCAACGAGATTGTTGTGGAAATAAAACAGCTCCTCCGGCAGATTGTGCACATGGAGATGGGTGCACTGGTTGTTGTACCAGACGCAGTTGCGGATTTCCAGATCGGGGCAGCGCATGAAGGTGGCGCCGGAAAATCCGCGCATGATGACGCAGTTGTCCAGAAGCAGACGGCGCACGGAATTCGCATAGACGAAGCGGGGCGTATAGCCGAACGAGCGTCCGTCGTAGAAACAGCGCCGGAGCGTGATGTCGTGTCCGCCGTCGATTTTCACGCCGCAGTCCCCGTTGACTTCCCGGAGCGTCAGTCCGTCGATCACAACGTGCGTCTTGTTTTTCAGATGAATCAGGGTGGAGAAAACGCGTCCGGCGTCCAGGACTACCTGTTCCCCGGGGCGGTTGCGGAGCGTTACAGTTCTGCCGGAGTCTCCGCCGGAACGGAACCGGAGCACTTCCCGGTAGACGCCTCCCGCGATCATCACGGTATCGCCTGCGCGGGCGGCATCCAGAGCGTCGGATATGACGGGATATTCCGTATTCTTCCCCGCATGCAGAATCCGGGGCTTCGCCGGTTTTGCCGCCGTGGTGAACTCCGCTGTTTCGGACCGGATCGTCAGCCGGGGCTTCGCCTTGTCCAGCTGTTCCAGTTCGGCGTTGCTGTGGTGTTCCCGGATTGGCGAGCGGGAGTGAACGCGGAAATAATACCGGGTGTCCGGTTTCAACCCGGAAAGAGTGACGCTGTGGAAATTGCCGCCGGAAAAGGCGTTTCCTGCTTTTTCCCGGCATTCCGGCGTGGTTCCCCAGAAGAGTTCGCTTGTAACATCGGGGGCATCCGTCCACCATTCAATGTCGCATGTCGTATCCGTGAGGGCGTAAACGGCAGGTTTTCCGATGATTCCCGCCGACCGCCGGGGATGCAGGCGATAGGGGCCTTCCGGCATCGCGTCAAAACTCTGCCCCGGACCGACGGGAAAAAGTCCCGGCGCGCGGATGGCTGCTCCGACGTTGGCGTATTCAAATCCGGCGGCACGGGAAACATCCGGCGCCTCCTTGAAACGGTTGTGTGTCAGGGCAAGCCCGCTTCCCGAAAAATGCGCGCCCGCGGCAAATTCACAGGAGCGGACACTCCCGCCGAAGCCCGAAAGAATCACTTCCCCCCGGAAATCCAGATCTTCCAGCGTCACATTCCGTCCCGTGATCCGCGCCCCGCGGACGACGGCGCGTTTCCCGCTGCCCCGGGTGCGGACCGTCACATTGTCGGCGGCAATTTCAAGACACGGATAATTTCCTGTTTCCAGGAGAATCGTCATTCCCGGTTCGATTCTGGGCGGCATTCCGATCTGCACATCCTGAATCGGGCGGAAATCATAGCGCTCCGGATCCGCAAAGCGTTTCATCCATTCCTTTTTCGGAATGCGGTTCAGAAGCGGCGGATCATTGCGGAGAAAATGGTTGGCTCCGGAGAAGATATTGCCGCTGCTCTGTTCGGAGGCGATCATGCCCTCGCTGCGGCTGTTCCGGATGATAGAATCTGTGGCGTTTCCTTTAATCATGAATCCATACTGTTCTCCGAAGGAGTCGCAGTCTTCGATTAGGCCGTTCTTGATATTTCCCCCGTAGATCCGGATTCCGTTTCCGTTGAGGCTGTATGAGGAACGGCAGCGGCGGATCGTGCTGTTTTCGCAGCTGCCGTAGACGATGATGTTTCCGCCGGAAAGCGGCTGCTTCGACCCGTTCGCATAGGCGACACAGTCTTCAATAAGGGTGTTTTTCGGGGTTACGCCGAGAGAGATTCCATTGCTGTTGAGAAATGCCCGGCAGCGGCGGACCGTTGTGTTTCTTGCCCCGGTCAGATAGATGCCGTGACGGGAGGCGCTCCAGGGATTGTTCTTCACCATTTCATGGGAATAAAATCCCGTGACGGAAATGCCGTCAAGTTCGAAATCGACAGCGTTGGCAATCACGAACCCGTTTCCGGGCAGAACGGAAACGGAAAGATGAGCTGGATCCGGCTCGCGTCCGTCTGTTGTGGAGAGATAGAGTTTTCCGTTTTCCAGCACGAAATGGCCGAAATCGAATTCCAGCTCCCGGATGCTTGCAGACGGTGTCAGGATTTTGAGCGTGTCACGCTCATTTACGGCGAATGCCGGTTCGTTCCAGTCCGCCTCATAGACGAAACGGTATCCGGGGATTTTCCGGAAACGTGGCGCGGGTTTGTCTCCGTGAATGAGAACCGACCCCGGATATTTTGCCCGGATAACGGTCCGTTTGCCACCCTCTTTACCGGGCAGTTTCCACTCCACGGACTCGAAGTAGCGCCCCGGCAGAATGGTCAGGGTATCGCCGTTTCCGATTGCACGGACACCGCGGGAGATGGTGCGGAACGCCTCGCTCTCCTTTTTTCCGGATGCGCCGTCGTTTCCTGTGACGGAGACAAAATACTCCTCTGCCGCCGCCCCGAAGAGTATGGCGGAGAGAGCCAGAAGCGGAAGCAGTGTTTTCATGCGAGATGCCATCCTTCTTCCATTTTTTTGAATTTCCGGCCTGGTTCCGCCAGCAGCTCCGCTTCCGAGACATAGCATACTGCGAGTCCCGGTGCGGTGACAGGCTGATAGGCGATGCCGTTCATGATTCCGTTACGATCCGCCCGGCCTTCTTCCAGAACCTCAAGGGTCTGAATGTCCCGGAGTTCAAACAGGCGGTCTCCTTCATGCACTTCATCATACAGTTCCTTGAAATAACGGATGTGTCCTGTATGCGAGACCTTCAGAGTCTGAGTATTCTCCGGGGTGCTGAAATCGGTTTTCCAGACGGGATTGGCGATTTTCACCTCGCCGGCGGTCATTCTTGCCGCGCACATGGCGTTGCGTAGCGCCTGTTTGCCGAACTCGTATTCATGCTCGGCGAGAGCGTGCTGCACGGAGAATTCCAGACAGATTGCGTAGGAGTTGCGTCCGAGACTTCCCTGCCAGGAGAGATTGCCGCGCGAGTTTTCATCCGGATTCGGATCGCACATTGCGATGCGCTGCACTCCGAGCGCGGCGGCAAACAGGAGATTTTTCGGGAATCTGTTGTAGACGACCGGTTTTCTGGCCTGGAGGCAATGCATGTCGATGATGAGATTCGAGTGCCCGCAGAATTCGTTCCAGAGCCATCTGGTGATTTCCCCTGCGAGTCCCGGCATGTTCGGACGGTTCCAGAGCCGGTTCATGTTGTAGAGTGTCACGGTGCTGTCCCGTCCCAGATTCCAGGGGCAGTAGTTGTGCCGGAAACGGGAATAATAGTAATCCTTGATTTTGCTCAGATCCTCCCGTTCCGGATAGAACTCATAATCCATTTCCAGCGCCGGAGGATTGGCGCACGGAATGATATGGAGCGTCCCGCAGAAATTCCCTGCTTCCATTTCCTGTGCGAACTCCGGAAGCAGGCACGGGCCGGAGTGCTCCATTCCATGCTGGCCGGCAATCACGGTCATGACCGGGCCGGGGGCGTTTCCGCGGATTGTCCAGGCCGTGACTGTGATTGCGCGGCCGTTTGCATCGTGAAAAGTTTTCCGTTGTGTTTCTCTCATGCGCAGTATTCTCCTGATTGATAAAGGTGCTGGTTTCGTTCCGCGTCGAATGCCGCCTGTCTTGCCGCCGCAAGAACTTTTTCCTCCACGGCGCCGAGCGGGAGTCCCTCGCTGAAAGAGAGCCGGACCTCTCGCCGGACGGAAAAGGGAACCGTCTGGCATTCCGTGGAAAGATGATTGATTTCCGTGAAGAAGATGTCGTCGCGGAAACTGTGTCCCGTGAAGGTGTCGACGGCGCATGCCCGGTCGAGCGGGATGCCGTACTGTTCCTCCGTGAAGAGACGCTGGCAGTCCGGCTCCAGGGTCGAGAGACAGATCTCCATCAGAAAATCGTGGTCGTCCGCATGACGGAAAACGGCAAGTGATTCCGAGGCGAGTCCCGCCACCCGGCGTCCCCGGATCAGAGGCATCGGCGCGATGTCGAATTTCTCTGCGGTTTTCCGGCTGCGTATCGCGGCTCCGTGCCTGGTGATGATTGTGAACAATCCGTTTCCGCGAGTGAACGGCAGTTCCCGGAAAAGGGCAAACGCCTGTCGGCAGGCGTCAATGTCAAAATGATCCGAGACGGACTGCAGCAGCGTATAGAACCATACATCGCAGGCGTCTTTCAGGCTCAGTATGGAATCAGTCTGCTTCCGGAACGCGAGCAGATCATCCCAGCTGAGTCCATAGGGATCGAAATCCGGTGCGAGGTTCCGCATGAGAACCGGATCATAGGCGAAGAGAATCGGAGAGAAAAACGCGGGAAGTGCGTAGATGTCCCGTCCCCTCCGGTGGGTCGGAAAGATGCAGGAGAAGAACCGTCCGCTTTTTTCCAGTTCCGCTATCTTGTCCCGGGGAATCGGAACCAGTTCTTCCGCGTAATCCAGCGGAGAGAATGTGGTCAGGACCGCCAGGTCCGCCGCGTCATGTTCGGCGACCCGTTCAATATGGACACCCGGAAAACGTTTTTCCGTCCAGACTGCAAGTTTTTCCGTAAAACGTCTGCCGGCAAGAACGCGGATGATCCGTTCCCTGCGCGGCTTGAGGAAGGTCCCTTTGAATGGCACCCGGACCGCGCTGCCGTCGGCGACCAGCTGTTTCAATGCCCCCGCCGCGGTCATCCGGGCGATCCCGAATTCACGGCTCAGCTGCTCATCCGACGGCAGCTTGTCCGCATAGATTCCGGCGGCAATTCGTTCTTCCAGAATTTTCGCTATTTTTTTTGTTTTGCTGATTCCCGGCATAACAGGAGAGCTCCGTAATTGAGATTTTTTTGCTTTTACTAACCTAGGCTAGATTATGTTATTTAAATTATAGAAATTTTTTCCTGTTTGTCAAGTCTCTTTTCTCTGATTTTTCCGGATTTATCTGCAAAAATCAGGGGGAATGGTGCGATGCTTTGCATCACCAGACCAGCTTCGCGTTCTCCAGTGAATCCTGGCGCGGTCCGGCAGCGCTGGCCGGTCGCCGGTGGCGAAATCCCCGATCCTGTGTAATGCTTGCATCTCGGCAATTTATTTTTTTTCTGCGATACGCATCCGGGGATCACCGCGTTACGGCATGAACTCTGACCCCGACCTGTCCCGGCGTCTGCATTTCCCGGCGTCTGCATTTCCCGGCGCGATTCATGAAAATTCCTACTTTCTGAAAGAGCGGGGTTGAAAAAAACGCAACTAGTGTTAAATTTAATAGTTCACATATGGAATCGAACGGAAATTCTTTTTACAAGGAGATAGAAAAATGCCCGTACCCAAAAGAAAAGTTTCGAAAATGAAGAGACGCCAGCGTCAGGCCCACAACCGTTACGAAGGCGTTCAGGCCACGTTCTGCACGAACTGCGGAGAGCCCGCCGCGCCCCATACGGTCTGCAAGCACTGCGGAACCTACAAAGGCAGACAGATCAAAACGGTAGAGTAAGCGGAGTTTTTCCCGGATGAAAATCGCGGTTGACGCCATGGGGGGTGATTTCGCCCCCGCTGTGGTCATGGAGGCGATTCAGAGCGCTCTGACGGAAATTCCGGATGCTGAAATTCTTCTCGTCGGACACAAGGAAAAGCTCTCCTACTACATGGAAAAAATGAACATCGTTCCGTCCGAAAGGCTGGAACTGGTTCATGCTGAAACCGTTGTGGAAATGGGGGATCCCTCCACCTCCGCGATTCGCGCGAAAAAGAACTCCTCCATCACCGTCTGCGCCTCACTGGTCGCGGAGGGCAAGGCCGATGCCGTCGCTTCCGCGGGACATACGGGCGCCGCGGTTGCGGCTTCGAAGGTGAAAATGCGCATGGTGGACGGCGTGGACCGTCCCTGCATCGCCACGATCATGCCCAACGTCACCGGGAAATGGATTCTTACCGATGCGGGGGCCAACACCGACTGTACGCCGCTCAATCTGGCGCAGTTCGCCGTAATGGGCGAACTCTACGCAAAACTCGGGCTCGGAATTAAAAACCCCAGAATCGGCCTGCTTTCCGTCGGCGGAGAGGACATCAAGGGGAACGAGCTCACGAAGGAGACCTTTAAAATCCTTTCGAAAATGCCGATCAACTTCATCGGAAACGTGGAAGGTCACGATACCTTCACCGGAGAGTGCGATGTGGTGGTCTGCGACGGTTTTGTCGGCAACGTTCTGCTGAAATCCTCCGAAAGTCTTGCTTTGGCGACGATCCACTGGCTGAAGGAGGTTCTGATGAAAACTCCCATGCGCAAAATCGGAGCAACCCTGGCGCAGTCCGCTTTCCGCGAACTCAAGCAGTACGGCGATTCCGACGAATACGGCGGCGCACCGCTCCTGGGACTCAACGGGGTCTGCATTATCGGGCATGGCAGTTCCACGCCGAAGGCGGTCAAAAACGCGATCCGTGTCGCCAACGAATTTGCCCGCCTGAAGATGCCGCAGCTCATTTCCGAACGGATTTACGAGTGCGGCGTCGACAAGGCCTCCTATGCGAAGAAGCATGAATCCGACCCGTCTTCGGACGACAAGCATAAAACCGGGCTCGCCCATTAAGAAATAATCGGAGAATTCCAATGGCAATCAGAATTATAGGAACCGGCTCTTACGCCCCGGAAAAGATCCTGACGAACGCGGATCTTGAAAAAATGGTCGAAACATCCGACGAGTGGATCACCACGCGCACCGGCATCAAGCAGCGGCATATCGCCGCGGACGGTGTCGCGACTTCCGATCTTGCCGTGCAGGCTGCCCGCAATGCCATGGAAATGGCGAAGATCACGCCCGATCAGATTAATTTCATCTCCGTTGCGACTGTCACAGGCGACAAGGCGTTTCCGAGCACGGCCTGCTTCGTGCAGAAAAAGATCGAGGCGAACAACGCGGTCTGCTACGATGTCGTCGCCGCCTGTTCCGGACTGCTCTATTCTCTTGAGATCGCTGTGGCGATGCTCCGTTCCTATAAGAAATACAAATACGCCCTCGTCATCGGCGCGGAAAAGCTTTCCTCCATTGTTGACTGGCAGGACCGCAGCACCTGCGTTCTTTTCGGAGACGGCGCCAGCGCGGTGATTCTGGAACGCGACGATTCTCTGCCGGATTCCGAGGACTGCCTTGTTGCTTCCGAACTCGGTGCGGCGGGGATCTATTCCGAACTGCTCTACCTGCCGGCAGGCGGCTCGGCGATGCCCGCCTCCCATGAGACGGTCGAACAGCGTCAGCATTACATCAAAATGACCGGCCAGGAACTCTTCAAGCTTGCGGTCAACGGCATGGTCGGCGCCTGCCGCACTACGATGAAGGAATCCGGTGTCAAATCCGAGGATGTGACCTGGGTTGTCCCCCATCAGGCGAACATGCGTATCATCGGTGCGGTTGCCCAGCGTCTGACGATTCCGGAGGAGCGCGTTTTTGTCAACATCGACAAATACGGGAATACTTCCGCGGCTTCAATCGGCATCTGTCTGGACGAACTTTGCCGCTCCGGAAAGATCAAGCGCGGCGACTACATTCTTCTCACTGCGTTCGGCGGCGGCCTCACCTGGGGCGCCATGCTGCTCCGCTGGTGATTCACCGGCGCTTCCATCCTTTTTACAGGCGGGTTCATCCGGCGGAAAGGAGATGCGGCGAATGGGAAAAAATCTGATCGTTTTCCTGCTTTTTTCCTGCATTTTCTTTTTGTGTGCACAAGCGCCTGCTCCCGTTCCCGCACAGGAACGCATGCTCAAGCCCGATGCCTTTGGACAGACGGGCAGGGAGGTTGACGGCTTTCTTGAGCGCGTCCGGGGAAAAATTTCCTATTCCTGGTTCAAGTGCCGGGAACATTTTTCTCTCATGTTCACCGCCGTCGGCGACAAATCGAAGCAGGGGGAGCGTGATCTCAGGACCCGTGCGCATCTGAAGACCGGGGAACTTTCCGAACAGGCGCTGGATTTCGGACGCGAGGTCGGGAAAAAGGCGCTGGATTTCGGAAGAGAGACCCGGGAAAAGGGGGAGGACTTCTATCAGGAGAAATCCGGGGCGTTTTCTGATGACATCGAGGAGAAGACGCGCCGGATCCAGGAGGAGCTGCGCAGCGCCGGATCGGAATTGCAGAAGGATACTTCCAAACGGGTCGATGATGCGGCCGATGCCGCGCTGAAAGAGATGCTTGAGTGATGGGCGGCTTCCTCATTTCCGGTGCACTGCTTTATGACGGGACACTCCGCGTCCCGCGCCCTGCGGATGTCGCCGTGGAAGGGGAGAGAATCAAAGCCGTTGCGCAAGCCGGGGCGCTTGCCGCTCCAGGATTCCGCAGAATCGAAGCGCGGGGGTTGAGTCTTGCCCCCGGCTTTATTGACGCTCACTCCCATTCGGATGTCTCCATCCTTGCCGCGCCGGAAGCGTCCGGAAAAATTTCTCAGGGCGTTACGACGGAAATCGTCGGCAACTGCGGACTCTCGGCGTTTCCCGTTCTCACGGAAACGGTCCGGGAACATCTGAACACCCTTTATGCCGCATGCGGAATCCGTGTGACCTGGAACGATCTCAACGGCTATGCCGCCGAGCTGGAACGGCGGAAGCCCGCCGTCAACATCGCGTCTCTCTGCGGGCATAACACCCTGCGCGCGAACATCGGGGGGTATGACGCAAAGGCGCTTTCCGGGGCGGAGCGCGGACGCATGGCGGAACTTCTTTCCGATGCGCTGCGGCAGGGCGCAGCTGGTTTTTCCACCGGCCTGCTTTATGCGCCGGGACGTTTCGCGGACACTCCGGAACTGCTGCGGATGATGGCCGTTCTGAAACGTTTCGACCGGCCCTATGCCACCCATCTCCGGAGCGAGGGGGACGCTCTGGAAGAGGCGCTTGATGAAGCGATTGTTCTCTCGGAACATGGTTCGGGAAGACTCCAGGTCAGCCATCTGAAAACAGCGCTTCCGCGCAACTGGAATAAGCTTGAACGCATTCTGGAGCGTATACGCAAGGCGCAAGGCGCCGGACTCCGCGTCACGGCGGACCGTTATCCTTACACGCAGTCGCAAACAAGCCTCAGCATCATCCTGCCCGCGCCATATGACGCGATGGACGATTGCAGCATCCGTGACATTCTGCGGAACAATCCGGAAAAACGCGCCGAAGCCGTGCGTGCGCTGGCGGATTCCGGACGGGACTGGACACGTGTCATTCTGAGTTCTTCGCATTCCCCCGGAGCCGCCGGGCTTCTGGGAAAGACAATTGCGGAAGCCGCGGAACAATCCGGTCTTTCTCCG
This sequence comes from uncultured Victivallales bacterium, assembly GCA_944391115.1. Classification (GTDB taxonomy): domain Bacteria; phylum Verrucomicrobiota; class Lentisphaeria; order Victivallales; family UBA1829; genus UBA11452. Next base: position 294,770 of record CALXSJ010000001.1, read on the forward strand.
GAGGCGTTCTGCGTGCGTCTGCTGGCGGACGACGCGCCGGGGACGATGGGAGCTTTTTCCGGCATGTCCGAAGGAAATCTTGCGCGCATTCTCGCACAGGAATGGGTCTGCTGCGGGACGGATGAATCCGCGCGCCCGTTCGACGAGTCCATCGGGCGGAGCCATCCGCGCGGGTTCGGGTCGTTTCCTGAATTCATCAGGCGGGTTGCGGCACAGAGTTCCATGCGCGAGGCGATCCGACGCGTCACTTCGCTTCCCGCGTCGATCTTCGGCCTTTCCGGACGCGGCGTCATCCGTCCCGGCGCGTATGCCGATCTGGTGCTGTTCGACGAGTCGGAATTTCATGCGGCGGCCGATTTCGTGCATCCGCACAGGCCCGCTTCAGGGATCCGCCTGGTCTGTGTCAACGGAGTCCCCTCCTGCGGGGATCTCATGGGGCACGGCGGAAAAAGAAGCGGCGCTTTCCTCAGAATCTGCGGTCGCGCGTTTGATGTTTGCCCGTTCCCGCGCTATATTTCCGGACTGGAAGGAGGATCGGATTCATGACCATCCGCGAAGTCGGAGAAAAAATCGAACAGGCTTTTATCGAAATCATCCGCGAACGGCGGCACGACAGCATCGGCAACATCGCCAAGGGCTTTCTGTTCATGGGGTCGCGCATCTACCGGCGCCTGGTCCAGTTCCGGATCTGGATGTATGACAACCGCGTGATCCGGAACCGGGCGATCGGCTGTCTTGTGGTCAGCATCGGCAATCTTTCCTGCGGAGGAACCGGCAAGACGCCGGTGGTGGAGGTGTTTGCAAAGACGCTCAGCCGGAAGGGACGGCGCGTAGCGGTTCTGAGCCGGGGCTACCGGAGCCGCGACCGTTCCCTCTGGTCGAAACTCCGCAAAAAGTTCTCCTCGAAAAAGATGGAGGTTCCGCCGCGCGTGGTTTCCGACGGGAAGGATCTTCTGCTGGATTCGATGACCGCTGGAGATGAACCCTTCATGCTGGCCTCCAATCTCAAGAACGTTGTCGTTCTGGTGGACAAGGACCGCGTGAAGTCGGGGCTTTACGCGATTGACGAATTCGGAACGGACACGCTGATTCTGGACGACGGCTTCCAGTATCTGCGGCTCAAGGCGCATATCAATATTCTGCTCGTCGATTCGACCGCGCCGTTCGACAACCACCATGTCCTGCCGCGCGGACTCCTGCGCGAACCGATCAAGAACATCAAGCGCGCCGACTATATTTTCCTGACGAAATCCGACGGTTCGCCGAAACTGCGTCATCTCAAGGCATTTCTCCGCCGCCAGAACCACCGGGCAGAGATTATTGAATGCTGTCACCGTCCGCAGTATCTGGAAGATGTGTTCGACCGCGGGCGGCGGCTGCCGCTTTCGGAACTCAGGGGAAGGAAAATCGCCTCGATCTCGGCGATCGCGAATCCTGCGAGCTTCAACGCGTTTCTCCGCGAATTCGGCGGAACGATTGTTCTGGAGAAACATTTTGCCGACCATCACCGCTACCGCCAGCAGGAGATGATCGACTTTGTCAAAGACGCCAAAGCGGCCGGCGCGGAATTCATCATGACGACCGAGAAGGATGCCGTGCGCATGCCGCGGCTCGACCGCCGGGACATTCCGGTCTTTTTCCTCCGGGTGGAAATCGACATCCTGAGCGGACAGGAGAGTTTCGACCAGTGCATTTCCAGAATCTGCTTCGTCTGAGCTCCTGCAAAAACGACGTGCGGATTTCTGCGGCGATGCAAAGAGAGTGTTCTGCTCGTCCTGTCTGCACGGCAACCTGTGTCATACGCAAAAAAAGGAAACCGCAGAATCTTTCGGGCTGGTAAAAGATTCTGCGGCTTGGGATATCATTCCGGGATGGGTGTGCCGGAATGCAGGTGGCTTTGAAAGAGAGTGATCTCTTTCATTAGAGACCATATTATAATACAGGAATATAACCGGAGGATTGCCGGAATATTACAAGTTGGCAATCTTTGCGTTTTTTTTCAGCAAAGCGGCAGCAACACGGTAAAAACAGAGCCTTTTTCCGAACTCTCGACCGTGACCTTTCCGTGATGCGCCTCCACAATAGCATGGACAAGGGAGAGGCCGAGACCGTTTCCCGGCAGCGTGCGGCTGGAATCCGCCCGGTAAAAACGCTTGAAGATGTTTTCGAGGTCCTGAGCGGGAATTCCGCATCCGGTATCGCTGACGCGGATTTCCGCCATGCCGTTCGTTTTTGCGAGGTCGAGCGTGATGAAGCCGCCTTCAGGAGTGAATTTGATGGCATTGTCCAGCAGATTCGCCACAATCCGCTGGATTTTGATCTTGTCCGCGGAGATCATGACAGTCTCCTCCGGAAGGTTCAGACTGAAAATCTGGCCTTTCTCCTCCGCGAGCAGCTGGTAAAGTTCATACGCCTGGCGCAGAAGGCAGTTCAGTTCAAGTCTGGATTCCGAGATGGTTTCGAGATTGGATTCCGTCCTTGTGATTTCCAGCATGGTATTGATCATGGTAACCATTTTCGAGCATTCTTCCGCCACGTCGCAGGCCATCTCCCGGTATTGCGCAATTTCCTGGGGACCGCTGACCGTGACTTCGGCCATGCCGCGCATTCTTGTCAGCGGCGTGCGCAGATCGTGCGCGATGTCATCCGTGATGTGCTGCAGTTCGGTGATGAGTTTTTCCGTGTTGGCGTTCATGCTGTTGAACGCCCGGACCAGATTGTCGATTTCGATGCCGTCATGCCTGACCGGGACGCGTTTGCTGAAATCGCCGGACTGAATGATATGCTGCGCCGCGGCGTTGAGGCGTTCCACGCCGCTGATGAACTTGCGCGCGATCAGCCAGCCGCAGAGAACTCCGAGACAGAGAATGCTTCCGACAGTCGTGAAAAAGATCAGGGAGTAAAGTTCCAGACGGCGCTGGACATAATAAAGACTGCGCCCGATAATCAGAATATTGCCGTCAAAAAGCCGTTCGGTCATCACGCGGAACTGAGGACTGGCGGGGATTGTGCGGAAGCGTTCGGAGAGATCCGGTACTGCATTCACAGGATATGCCTGCGGCAGCGGCGACTGTGCAAGCACGCGGCCGTCCGGTGTCAGCAGCCGGAAGAAAAGGTTGCTGCTGCCTTCCTCCGCCACCATGTCCCGGAACGTTTTGCGCACAAGGGGGAGATGATCCGCGATTTGAATCCGGCGCGTGAAGACGGTTCCGCCGGATTCCCGGCGCAGCTCATAGAGTTTTTCATCCGCATATCCGATCACCGTGTAATACTGCTGTTTTCTGCCGGTGCGTTCGAATGCGAGCAGAACCTGGAGATTCGGCATGCGCCGTTTCATGGCGTCCAGCGCGGAGTCGGGAACATGGTCAAGCGGGACCTCCCGGTCGAACCGTTTGAATTTGTCATTGGTCAGATAGGTGTAGAGCACTTTCTCGGCATAACCGGTCAGCTTGTGATCCGTCTGGCGGAGCATGCTGCCGCGCAGATAGAGAAAAACCAGAAGAAAACTGACCGCCGCGGAAAATGCGAAGAGCAGGGCATACCACAAGGCGACACGGAATTTGACGGTCCGAAAGATTCCCCTGTTATTCCAGGACATATCCGAATCCCCGCACCGTATGAATCAGTTTCCGCTCGAACGGCTTGTCGATTTTGTCGCGCAGGCGGCATACCCGAGCCTCCACGACATTCGTCTGCGGATCGAAATTGTACTCCCAGACATGTTCCATAATCATGGTCTTGGAGACGACGCGTCCCGTATTGCGGACCAGATACTCCAGAAGCTGGAACTCCAGCGGCTGGATGTCGATCCGGACATTTCCGCGCGTGACCTTGTGGCTCAGAAGGTCGATCGTCAGGTCGGCCACCGTCAGTGTCGTCGGATCCGAGGCCGTATTCGCCCGGCGGAGAAGGGCCTGAATCCGGGCAAGCAGTTCCGAGAAGGAAAAGGGTTTCGCCAGATAGTCGTCGCTTCCGAGCTGGAGTCCGCGGATCTTGTCCTCGACGGCGTTTTTCGCGCTGAGAATGATGATCGGAGTTGTAATTTTCGCCGCGCGGATTTTCTCGATCACCGTGAAGCCGTCCATGACCGGCAGCATGATGTCGATGACCGCCAGATCGAACTCTTCCGTCTTTGCCTTGAACAGTCCGGTTTTTCCGTCTTCCGCGTGAACCGTGGTGAATCCCGCCTGCTTCAGTCCCTTGAGGATGAAAGCCGCGGTGCGCGCGTCGTCTTCGATCAGAAGAATTTTCATAAGCTGCCGCCGTCCTAATTTTCAGTTGTCCGGGAAATATAGTTCCGGAACCGGGAAAGTGCAAATGCAATTATCCGGGAATATGCCGGAGCACATTCCCGAGCCGGGAAAGAGTCTGTGCGGATGAGCGGTGTTCCCGCTGGCGGAACGGCCGTCCGCTGGGATCCGCCGCTGTCCGCCCGGGGCCTCTTATTTTCCCGCTTTCATTTCTCTTACGGCTTCCACTACCGCCGCCGCCTGATATTCCAGCTGCTGCCGGGTCAGCGGGTAGAGCGGGAGATGCGTGTAGGAGTGATAGAACATGCGTTCCGTGTTCGGGCATGTTTCCGCGATCGCGTTTTCATCGTATCCCAGTTCCTTCATGATCCGGAACCGGTACATCGGGCCGAAGTGCGTAATGTTCGTCAGGCCTTTTTCCGCGAGTTTTTTCGACAGCATCTGAATGTCGCCGCCGACTTTTTCCGGATCAATCCGGAGCAGATACAGGTGATGGGTTCCGTAGGTGTCCGGCGTATCCGGTTTTTCCACCAGAATTCCGTCCTCCTCCGCGAGAACCTTGTTCATGTATTCCGCCGCTTCGCGCCGGCGGGCGATAATTGCGTCGAGGCGGCGCATCTGAAGGAGCAGGCCGAGCGCCTGCACCTCGGTGGAGGAGTGGTTGCCCGCGATCTGAATGCCGCCGAAGCGGTCGGTCAGCGGCGAGATGTCATAGAGCCAGTCTTTGATTTTCCGCGTGAAATCCAGTCCGAGGAAGCGGGCGCCCGCCAGCTGTTTCCCGGCAAACTCCTCACTGGTCAGCAGAAGTCCGCCTTCCCCGAGGGAATTGATGTTTTTCACCTCGTGCAGGGAGAATCCGCCGAAATGGCCGATTGCCCCCAGCTTGCGTCCCTTGTAGGCTCCGCCCATGCCGTGCGCGGCGTCCTCCATGACAAAAAGCCCGTGTTTTTCCGCAAGGCGCATGACCGGATCCATATCGACCGGGAAACCGCCGAGATGGACGGGAACGATCATCTTTGTTTTCGGCGTGATTTTCCGCTCGACATCCGCCGGATCCAGGTTGATGGTTTCCGGATCGACGTCGGCGAACACGATTTTCGCTCCGATGCTCAGCGGATACGCCATTGTCGCAATGAAAGTGACGGCGGGCATGATGACCTCGTCGCCCGCCTTGAGACCTGCGAGCTTGTAGGCGATTTCCATGCCGGCGGTCCAGTTCGTCAGAAAACAGGCGTATTTCGAGCCGAAATAGCGGATTGCCGCGCCTTCCGCTTCAGCGACCTGCTTTCCGAGCGTCAATTTGGTCGCCCTTCCGCTGACGGCGGCCAGATGATTCAGAGCCGAGGCTGTTTCTTTCAGGGCGGTTTCATAGTCCGCCTCTCCGGAATCCGGCAGGAGAAACTTGACCAGTTCCAGGGCGTCGTTTCCATTGAAAAATTCTCCGACCGCATGCCACGGCACTTTGCTTTCTCCCACGGAATACCGGAAATCTCCGCCTTTTACCTCTTTCTCTTCCATTTTTCCTTCGTCCTCTCATTGAGTTGCATGTGAATTCCCGGACATATTATACTTCATCTGCCGGCAAAAGCAAGCATTGCGGAATTTTTTGTCCCGGAAGAGTTTTTTTCTTCTGTGCCGGGATCCGTGCTGCAGCGCGGGATTGCGGGAATATCCGCTGAATTGAGTTTGCAAAGAGGCGTTTTGCCGTTATATTAATTCAGAATGAAAAATCGTCGGGGTGTTCCGGTCATGCGGACCGGGGCTGAGATCAGACCCGAAGAACCTGATCCGGATCATGCCGGCGTAGGAATCACGATGGAACCGCACCGGTTTTTCCGGTGGAATGCCTTGCCTGAATTCCCGCCGACAGAAAGCCGGACCGAACGAAAGGAAGTTGAAATGTTGATCGAAAATGTGATCTCATCCGCCATCATCCGGAGCTTTTCGGAAAAACTGCTGGATCATCTGACGCTCGACGTCGCCATTGTCGGCGGAGGGCCTTCCGCTCTTGTCGCCGCGCGTTATCTGAGCGAAGCCGGACTGAAAGTTGCAATTTTCGAGCGCAAGCTCGCGCCGGGCGGCGGCACATGGGGAGGCGGAATGCTCTTCAACGAGGTTGTCGTTCAGGAGGACGCCATTTATCTGCTTGACGCCTTCGGCATCACCCACCGGCCGATTCCGGACGCTCCCGGATATTACACGCTGGATTCCGTGGAAATGGCAAGCGGCCTGATTTTCGGCGCGCTGAAGGCCGGAGCCAGGCTGTTCAACTCCGTCAGCGTCGAGGATATCGTGTTCAAGGAGGGAAAAGTCAACGGACTTGTCATCAACTGGACGCCGGTTGAGCGGCTCGGCATGCACGTGGATCCGCTGACCGTGATTGCCGATGCCGTGCTGGACGGAACCGGACATCCGAGCGAGATCATTCACCTTGCCGCGGAAAAAGCCCAGATCAAGCTCGCGACTCCGACCGGCGGCATCCTCGGCGAAAAACCGATGTGGGTGGACAACGGCGAAGCGCAGACCGTCGAGAACACGCAGGAGTATTTCCCCGGACTTTTTGCCTGCGGCATGAGCGCGAACAATGTCGCAGGCGGTTACCGCATGGGACCGATTTTCGGCGGCATGCTGCTCTCCGGGCACAAGGTCGCGCGCCTCATCATCGAAAAACTCAAAAAATAACAACGGGGACGGAAGGACTCTGCCGCGCGTCCGTCCGGATCTGCGCGGCAGGGCCGCCGGAAGGAGGAAATCCGCAAGATGGATCATCCCCGGGTCAATCTTCATACGCACACCCGGCGCTGCAAACATGCCGCGGGAACTGTTGCGGATTACTGTGCCGAGGCGGAAAAGGCGGGAATTGAGATCCTCGGTTTTTCCGACCATTCCCCGTTTCCCGACGGGGAATATGCCGCTTCCCGGATGGATTTCAGCGAGTTGCCCGATTACCGGCGCGAAATCGAAGAGGCGCGGCGGAACTTTCCGCGCCTGACCATTCTGGCCGGGCTTGAAATCGATTACCGTCCGGCGCTCGGCCCGTCCTTCTACCAGGAGGAGTTTCTGGGAAAACTCGAACTGGATTATCTGATCGCCGGCGTTCATTTCCTGCCTGCGGAACAAGGAATTCCCGCCCGTTCCCTGGGATTTGAAAAACCGTTTTCCGTCGGAACCGTGCGGAAGTTCGTGAAAGAGACGCTCCGGGTGATGGAGACGGGGCTTGCCGCTTATATTGCGCATCCTGACATCACGGCGATCCGCTGCGAACGGTGGACTCCGGACTTGAAGGCGGCATACGAAGACATTCTGGAAGCTTCGCTTGCTCTTGACATTCCGCTTGAAATCAACGCCTACGGTCTGCGCAAGCCCCAGGTGGAGACGGAGGAAGGATTCCGCCCTCCCTATCCGTGGATGCCTTTCTGGGAGCTTGCCGCGGAATACGGCGTGAAGACGGTGGCCGGTTCCGACGCCCACCGCCCGGAAGATGTCTGGGGCAATATCGGCGAGGCTTTCTCCATTGCGGAACACTTCCATCTTGCGAATTGCAATGCCGAAACGGCGCGGAAAATTCTTCTGCGGCGGAACCATGTGTGAGGCGCGCCCGTTTTTTCTGTCTCCCTCGAAAAGACTCCTGTTTGTTTGCAATCGCTTTCCCGCCGTGCTATTTTACCGCATTGATGCAAGACCGGCTGCCGCCGGATATTTCGAAACGCCGCCCGGGACTTCCGCGCATCCTGTTCCGGAGTGCGGCGGCGATTGCAGACAAACCGCCGGAAACTTCCGTTTGCCTTCAGGCGGATGAGGCAGGCCGGAGTGCGGTCCGAAGGAGAAGGGCCCGGAACCTGCCGGCGAAACAAAGGGGGAGAGAGATCATGGATGCATCCATAACCGGCGGAACTGCGCCGATGCCTGCGGGAGCCGGGCGGACGGAAGGCTGTCCGCCCGCCGGAAAGGAGGGAGCGGAATGCAAAGCGGCAGTCTCCGCGCAGCTCTCTTTTGTTCCCTGCTTCAATCTTGCGCTTCAGCAGAATGCGTTCCCTGTTATTCATGAGCTGAAGCTGAAAAACTGTTCCTCCAGGAGACTGGAAAATGTTGAATGCCTGTTTTCCGCCACTCCTGCGTTTTTTGCACCGAAAACCGTGACGGCGGAAGGTCTGGAGCCGGGTGAGGAACGCCCGCTGCACGACCTGGGGATCGAGCTTGATTACGCGATGCTTTCCTCGCTTTCCGAAGCTGCGAGGGGCAAAATGCATCTGGAAGTCCGCAGCGGAGAGGAACTTCTTTTTTCAGGGGAATATGATGTGGAGGCGTTTGCTCCGGATCAGTGGCTCGGGCTCGGTGTCATGCCCGAACTTCTCGCCTCATTTGTTACGCCGAATCTTGATTCGGTCAATCTTCTTATGGGCGTTGTCGCCGATGAACTGGAGAAAGCCACCGGCAGTTCCGCCATTCAGGGATATCAGGCGGACCGGAAGAGGGTTTATGAAATATGCAGCGCAATTTACCGTGCCGTTCTCTCCTGGGGAATTCGCTATTCCAATCCGCCGTCCTCGTTCGGCACGCCCGGGCAGCGCATCCGTTTTGCGGACACGGTCTATCGGCAGCGTCTGGGAACCTGTCTGGACACCACCGTCCTGTTCGCCTCCGTCATGGAGCAATGCGGACTGCATCCGGTCATTCTGCTGCAGAACGGGCACGCCTACATCGGCTGTCATCTGGTGGAACGCTATTTTTCAGATGTTCCCATGGACGATCTGCAGACCATTCGCAAACTGGCGGATCTGGACGAATTTCTTGTGGTGGAAACCACCATGGCGACGCAGAACAGAACCTTTTCCGTCGCCGAGGCCGCCGCGCGTGCGGAACACCTGAATATCGACGGCGATTTCCAGTGCGCGATCGACATTGTCCGCGCCCGTTACAGCGGAATCCGCCCCTTGCCGCTCAAATACGGCGCAACTGGAATTGAATTCCGTCCGCCGGAACGCAGGGCGGAGGACCCGGGGGAGGAGTGCGGGCGGCACCTCGAAACGGAGATCGATCTTTCCAGACTTGAGAATCACGAAGAGCGTTCCGGGCGTGTGGCGCGCTGGTCGCAGAAACTGCTGGATCTTTCCCTGCGCAACCGCCTGCTGAATGTCCGCGACACGAAACAGGTGATTCCGGTCGTCTGCTCGGACATCACGCTCCTGGAGGATAAAATCGCCGCGGACGAGATGCTTTCTCTGCATCCGCTGGACCGGCTTCTCAGCGAAAAAGATCAGCATGATCTTGCGATGCTCCGGAACAGTGAAGTGAAGAACGAGATCAAGGCGCTGCTGGACCGGGAGCTGGAACAGCGGCGGCTCTGGACCCCGCTTGCTCCGCAGGAGGCTCTCCGCCGTCTGACCGGACTCTACCGCCAGAGCCGGACCGATCTGGAGGAAGGCGGTGTCAATACGCTCTTTCTTGCCGTCGGTTTTCTGGAGTGGAAAGTTTCCGAACGCGAGGAGAAATCCTGTCTTGCGCCGATTCTTCTGATTCCGGTCCGGCTGCAGCGCAGATCCATGGAAGAGGGCATCCGCATCTCCAGAATCGACGAAGACACCGTCATCAACGAAACGCTGCTGGAACTTCTCCGCAGCCAGTTCCAGCTTGCAATTCCGGGGCTTGCTCCGCTGCCGACCGATGAATCCGGCGTGGATGTGAAGCTTGTCATGCGGATTTTCCGGCAGGCGATCAGGGACAGGAAGGGCTGGGAGGTGCGCGAAGAAGCGAGAATCGGGCATTTTTCCTTTGCCAAGTTCATCATGTGGAACGATCTGACAACCCGTGTCGAGGCCCTGAAGCGGAATCCGCTGGTCGGGCACCTGATCGAAGGCGGGGGCGTTTATGACGACGGAATCGAGGTGTTTCCCGCGGAGGAGATTGGAAAACACCTGAATCTGAAGGAACTCTGCTGCCCGATGAGCGCGGATTCCTCCCAGCTTGCCGCGGTCCTGTATTCGCAGACCGGCAAGAGTTTTGTTCTGCATGGCCCTCCGGGAACAGGAAAGTCGCAGACCATCACCAATATCATCGCGCATAATCTGGCGCTTGGAAGGCGTGTGCTGTTTGTTTCGGAGAAGAAAGCCGCGCTGGATGTCGTGCACCGCCGCCTGAGCGCAGTCGGACTGCGTCCCTTCTGTCTGGAGCTGCATTCCAGCAAGGCGGGGAAAACGGAAGTGCTCGCCCAGTTTTCCGAGGCGCTGCGCGTCCCGGATTCCCCTGCATCCGGAGAATGGGATTCGACCGTGGAAACGCTGGACCGTCTCCGCGGAGAGCTCAATGAATATGTCGCGGAACTGCATCGCGTTTTTCCGAACGGCCTGTCCGCCTATACTTGTTTTGCCCGTCTTTTCCGGAAGAAAAACATACTGCCGGAAGGATCGCTGAACGTCGATTGTCTGAATCAGAGCCGCGCGGATTTCGAGACGCTTGAGCGTCTTGCCGCCGATCTGGAAAATGCCTGGGATGTCACATCTCCCGAAGCGGTTGCCGCCATGCGGGTTCTTGCGCCGGCGGACTGGGGCCCTGTCTATGAAAAGGAGATGCTTGCGGCGGCGGAAGCGTTCCGGAATGCCGCGGAGCGCCTGGATGAGGCGTTCACGGATCAGGCCCGTCAGCTTGAGCTTCCCGACAGACGTGATCTGGAGACCATCTACCGGACGGCGTCTCTTGCCGAACATCTGAAAAACTGCGGCAGCATCCCTCCCGGACTTCTCTCGGAGGAGGAGTTTGAAAGCCATGCCGCGTTCCTGAAACGGTATGGCGGAAATGCGCTGTGGGAGAAGATGCTCCGGGAGAAACTCCGGAATTACCGTCTGGAACTTCTGCGCGATCTGGATTTCGCGGGGATTGCGGCAAGGATCGAACAGAACAATCAGGCGTTTTTTCTGATCCGTTTTCTGAAAAACAGAACCTTGCTGAAAGAGCTTTCCGGGCTCAAGAAGACGGGCGGCTCCCCCCTGAGCATCCGGGAACTGACGGCACTTCTTCCGGATTTTGAAACGTATGCCGCGGCAGCCGCGGAAGTCGGGGAAGGAATGGGGCGCGCGGAAAAGCTGCTGGGAAGACTGTGGAATGCAGGCGAGCCGGACTGGAATGCGCTGGATTCCATCCTTGAACGGACACGGGAGATTCTGAATCTGGCCGGAGAATTGACGGATGCCGGGTCCCCTTCGGAAATGCGCCTGCTGGAAAAACTCCGGACGCTTCTGGAGGACGGAGCGCGCATTTTCGCAAAGGATTCCCCCGCGCGCCTGAAGATCAACTCTCTGCTGCAAAGCTGGAATGATTTTCAGGAAATTCAGCAGAAATTTTCAGAATATGCCGCAGGGTTCAACGGCGAAAACACGCTGCCGGAAATGGCGGACGCGGCCCGGAAAATTCTGGAATGCCGCAGGGAACTGCGGAGTGCGATGCGCTACTGCAAACTGCGGAAGAACGCGGCGGATCAGGGACTCTGCGCACTGGCGGAGGCGCTGGAATCCGGTCTCCCGCAGAACGGCAGGCTGTCCGAGGCATTCAGCACGGCTTATCATGCGGAGATGCTGAACCGGATTCTTGCGCAATCCCCGGTTCTCTGCGATTTCACAGGTCTCAATCATGAGGAGCGGATCCGCAAATTCCGTGAAATGGATGCGAAATATACGGATCTTGCGAAACGCACGGTTTTCGCGCGTCTTGCTTCCGCGCTTCCGCGCCGCCGCTCCGGGCCCTGTCCGGAAGGAACGGAACTTGGAATTCTGAAACGGGAATGCGAGAAACGCGCCAGGCAGAAACCGGTCCGCCGCCTGCTGGAGCTGATTCCGTCGCTGGCTCCCGTGCTGAAGCCCTGCTTTCTTATGAGTCCGCTGTCCGTGGCGCAGTATCTGCCGCCCGACACGGCGCAGTTCGATCTGATCGTTTTTGACGAGGCTTCGCAGATTCCCGTCTGGGACGCGATCGGCGTGATCGCCCGCGGCAGACAGCTCATCGTCGTCGGCGATCCCAGACAGATGCCTCCCACCAGCTTTTTCCAGAAGGGCGAGAACGACGGGGACGAGATTCCCGAGGGGGATGCCGAGGATCTTGAAAGCATTCTGGACGAGTGCATTGCCGCGGGCGTGCATCCGACCTATCTGAACTGGCATTACCGCAGCCGGCATGAATCGCTGATCTCCTTCAGCAACCATTACTACTACGGGGACCGGCTTTTCACCTTTCCGGCCGCACGCGATTCCGAGCGGCTCGGCATCCGTTTTGAGTTTGTTCCGGACGGCGTTTACGACCGCAGGGGATCGCGCACCAACCTCCGCGAAGCCGAGGCGCTGGTCCGCTATGTGTTCGCGCGCCTGGAGAATCCGGAGCTGAAACCGCGCACCATCGGCATCATCACATTCAGCCAGGCTCAGAAGGAACTGATCGAAGATCTGATGGAGGAGGAACGTGTCAGGCATCCCCGGCTGGAATCCTGCTTCAGCGACCGGAATGAAGAGGGGCTTTTCATCAAGAATCTGGAAAATGTGCAGGGGGACGAACGGGACGTCATTCTGTTCTCCATCGGTTATGCGCCGGATGCGGAAGGAAAGTTCTCCATGAATTTCGGTCCGCTGAACCGGCAGGGCGGCGAACGGCGTCTGAATGTGGCGATCACCCGTGCCCGGGAGCAGATCGTCGTGTTTTCCAGCATTCATGCGCACCAGATTGATCTTGCCCGGACCGGCGCGGTCGGCGCGGCGCATCTGAAATATTTCCTCGACTATGCGGAAAAAGGGTTCCGCATTCAGTCGAAGAACACTTCAGCCGAGCCTGCGGAAGGGCTTGCGGATGTCATTGCCGGATTTCTGAACGCAAACGGATTCGCCGTGGAACGCAATGTCGGATGTTCCGACTGCCGGATCGACATTGCCGTGCGCAATCCGGACAGGCCGTCGGAATATCTGCTTGGAATCGAGTGCGACGGAAAAGTCTACGCTTCACAGAAAACCGCCCGCGACCGGGACAGTCTGCGGGCAGGTGTTCTGCAGACACTCGGCTGGCATATTTTCCATGCATGGAGCGTCGACTGGGCATTCGACCGGAAGCGTTCCGAACAGGCGCTTCTGGAACTTCTTGAAAAAATCCGCACTGCGCCTCCCGAGCCGGCTCCTCCGCCTGCGCCGGAACCTGCGGAGGAGTCTCCGCAGCAGGAAACGTTTGAAAAAACCTCTCCGTCTCCCGCCGTTCCGGAACACCGCGCGGAATACCGGGCCTGGATCAATGACGAAACGCTGGATCAGGAAGCTTTTTACGAACCCGGCAGCCGGGAGCTGATCCGGCGGCAGATCCGTGAAATCATCCGGACCGAGGGACCCGTGTGCGAATCTCTCCTGAAGAAACGGATTGTCAGAGCGTGGGGATTCACACGGACGGGCGACAATATTCTTTCCGTGCTGCATTCCGCCATGCCGCGGGAGTTCGAGGTGACGGAACTCGGACATGACCGGGTTTTCTGGCCCGAAGGCCTGTCTCCATCCGCTTATCACGACTATCGTGTCTCTCCGGAAGGGAAAAACCGGCGTTCTCTTGAGGAGATTCCGCCGGAGGAGCTGGCGAATGCCATGTATGAGGTGCTGGTTGACTTCCATTCCTGCGAACCGGATACGCTTTACCGGGAAACGGTCAAACTGTTCGGCTTTTCCGCAGTGACGGCGAAGGCGCGGAAATATCTGGATGCCGGTTTCCAGGCCTTGAAGCAGTCCGGCAGGATCTGAGGGGAGTCCCGCGTTTGACGGATACGGCCGGGGAAAGCCGTATCCGTCTGTTCCGGTTTCAGCGGATTAATTCCGGCGCGATGAAACAGGGATGGAAAAATTTCGTCTCCAGAGCATCCCGGCGCGCGTCCTGAACCTGCAGGCGAAGGCGTTCTTCCCCGTTCAGCCTGACTTCCGCATGGCATGGCGCGGCTTCCGCATCCAGTTCCGGCGACTCCCAGACAGGCTTTCCGTCCAGAAAGATTCTGAAAACTGCCGCCGTTTCGTTTTTCGGCGCCCTGCGGTTCAGTCCGCAGTCGCAGGAAAAGAGGCGGAATCCCTTTGCGGGGAGGGAGAAATCCAGGAACGCCTTTCGGGTGTCCTGATATCCCGGGGTGAGGTCCGGCAGAAGGGCGAACCCTTTTTCTGCGCCCCGCCCGACATCCAGGGGAACTGGTTGGTCAAACCGGTTTCCCGGAATGAAATTTTTCTGCGGCATGAAGTTGAACATGCCGTCGCAGTGATATTCCTCCGGTTCCAGTTCGAGCAGGGAAAGAGGGCGGGAGAGCGGTTGCCCGTCCCGGGCGGCCAGAAAGAGAGAATACAGAAGATCGGAAAACAGATCCGCGCATTCGGCAACTGTTTCAGACGCATGGCGGCCGGCCTCGTCCCAGTCGTTCTGCAATCCGGCCATCATAATCGGGACAATCGTTCCGACGCTGTGCCGTTTCAGAGTCTGAAGTTTTTTCAGGAGACGCCACTGGATTTCTTCGCGGGAATTTCCGAGGGGTTCCGCCTGATGGAAATGCCGTGGGAAACGGATTTTCGGATTGTTTTCCAGAAAGGTGTGGATGAGATAGCAGTCGCCGTCTTTCTGGAACAGCGGTGCCAGCAGCCGGGGATCGCAGACATGGGCGGCCTGTCCCGTGTCGCCGATGATATGGGACAGGACGCCTGCGAATTTTGCCGCGCGCTCATGGTTCTCTTCCCGGATTGCCGAGACTGCCGAGGCGACCAGAAATTCCAGCACGGGAGGATAGGTCTCCTCCATACGGAGCGTATCGAATGCCGAATGGCAGTTTATTTTGTGGTTTCCGACCGGGATCAGGATGCAGTCCCGCCAGTCTGGATATTTCCGCAGATATTCCGGATCGGATTTCCCGCCCGGCCAGAAAATGTCCGGGAAGCAGGATGCATCCTTTAGAAGTTCCTTTTGCGGGCACCAGAAGTCAAAACTGTCTCCGGAAAGGCCGGCAATGCCTCTTTCGGCAATCTGGATGTGCTGAACAGCCTTCATGGAACGCAACCTTTATTTTTCCCTGATGACTTCTATGGCGTTCAACAGGCGGACGGAAGGCTCGGAGGCATCCGTGAATTCAAAGGAAAGGATGTTGTTCGTCACTGGAATTCCCGGATACTCCAGGAGCAGACAATTGGTGAAATTCCCCTTCATGGCATTATAATAGTCCAAATCTTTGAAAAGCGGTTTTCCATTTGCCTGACCGGAAACTTTATGACCGGGTCGAAAGGCTTTCTCGAATCCCCAGCGCATATGGAGACGCAGGGTATATTTTCCGTTCGGCACTTCAAAAGTGTAAGCGGAAAAGTTGTAAAGCTCCTTTTCAAATAATGCGCTTTTCTTATTCTTCATATTGGCTGTGGAACGGTCTGCGTTGCTTGCCAGCTGCCCGGTATAGCCATAGAGACTGCCTTTTTCATACCTTTGATCGGGGAAGAAAAGTTTTCCGTCCGAAGTTGTAAGATATTCGCTGGAGCCGCAGTTCACAGCAAAGTGTCCTTTGCGGATCATCGCATTTTTCTTCAAAATCAGATCCGGATTTTCGGTTTCTGCAAAAAAGTTTTCAAAATCCGCGGAAAAAATCATTCTGTGCAGATCCGCATATTTTCTGCCTTGAAACAGTTCCTGACATGCATCGTATTTTGATTTTATCTTTCGGGAATCGTATCCGGTTTTTTCCAATGCTGCAAGTCTCTGGCGGATTTTATCCAGTTTTTCCTGATAAAACGCGGTGATCTTTGCGGGGATTTCCACATCGAAAGCTACGATTTTCCCTTTGCCTGGAGGAATCAGGAAGGATCTCAACTCATATCCTTTGAGTTCAATGGTTCGGTTTTTGAGTGTTTTCCCGCTTGAAAGATCCAGAAAGGATGTGTCCTTGTCTGTTTTCAGTGTGACCTGGCAGCCGTCATGCAGAAGATTGGCCAGATAAAAATAGGTCCCGTTTTTTGTTTGAAGCTGCCGGACGGCCACGGGATCGTTTTGTTCTGTCACATCCCGGAACGGCATTGCGGGCAACGCCCTGTAAGCCTTTGCAAATTCGCGCATCTCCTTTTCGCGTCCCAGAGTTCCGAGCGGCTGCCCGCCACTTGTAATATACAATGCGTCAAGCTTTCCGATCGACCATATGCAGTCCATCAACGAATAGCGGCCCCATGGCTTTATATCCAGGGATGTAAAGAACGCGTTGTGGTTTTTGTCCAGTGTTGAGGATAAGGTTTCATAGTAGAAATTGAAGAAATGGATTTGTCTGACTGCACCGTCGACTTTCGCATTCTCGTGGATTGCCGCATTATAGAATATTTCATCCAGGCGGGTTCTTTTTGCATAATGAAACAAATACCAGCGTTGTCCGTTTGCCCGGAATTGCGGGGCGGGGTAGGTATTATGCAGTTTTTTTATCGCATTCAGATCCATGAGACCGTCGGCAAGATAATCCCAGGAACTTCTTAAATCTCCCGTTTCAGTTGTCGGCGTGAGAGACCGGTATGTCACATAAAGGTTCCAGCGGGGATTGATTCTGTCAAGTTCCTCTCTCACCGCCTTTATGAACTCCGTGACTTTGTCAGCCCGCCATTGCAGCCATTCCCGCTTCTTTTCCCCCATTAAGAAATCATATCTTTTCATCCGGGGGACCTTGATGCCTGTTTCCTTTTCAAAAAGGCCCGTGGTATAATCGTCATATCCGGCCAGGGAGGCGCGATAGGGATGTTCTCCGTGATTGAGATGATCCAACGTTAGGTTAAAACCGGTCAAAGCCTTTTGGTTTTTATGAATCCGCGCGAAATTCCGGATATGTTTCAAGAAAATGGAACGCACAAGAGGATGCATGAAATTCATTCTTTTCTCTTGAAAGACTTTGACGTCGCTGCCGTCCTTGTATTTCATGAAACACTCGTCGGGAATTTTTATATCGCTTCTTGCCGCAAAGTGAAATTCCGGAAGATTCCAGATGTCAATCAGTCCGGTTACATCAACTCCGCTTTTTTCAAATTCGTCAAATATATAGGGCAGTTCATCAAAATTTCTTGGAAAGAGATCGCCGCGCGGACTCATGCTTTCCGAATTGTAGCCTATCCAGATATAGCGCAAAACAGGCATTGCAAATGCATTCTGTCCGGTGTACCGGAAATACTCCAGCAAATGGTGCAGATAATATGGCGTCTGGGCGGAATATTCTTTCGGGCGCGGGACATCCTTGTTCAGATTTGTGATGAAACTCTGATCTTCGTCAAAGAATCCGAACTTGCGGCCCGGCATTCCTTCCGGCTTTCTGATTTTCAATGCCGGAAGCTTTCCTTTTATTTCAAAGATTTCCACTTCCGACAAGGCCGCCGGCATTCCCTTTACCTTGGTCAAAACCTGAAGAAGATAGGATTCCGTTCCCGGCCAGAAAATATAGTCGGTTTGCACCATTTTCTGTGTTTCAGGATATTCCCCTCCCGCCTGAATGCCGCCCTGGAGGCGATCCCGATGTTCCTTATATTTTGTTTTTTTGAACATTTGCAGTCCCATGCAGCGTGCTCTGTCATCCGGCCAGTGAAAACGGAGGAGAACAGGTTTGCCGCGGTTTTCCTCCGCAAAAGGAATGATGAGACCAAAGGTGTCATTGAGTTCCTGCCCGGCTTCAAGATAAGTGAGGCCATTGCGTGTTACAAAATGAGCCTTTCCCTTCTGAAGGAGAGTTTTTTCATCTTCCTGGATAAACTTTCTGTGATAAATTCTTTTGCCTAAGATGTAATTATCGTCTGATTCTGGAACCGGTGCGGGAGACTGCGGGGCAACTGCAAAATCAAATGTTCTGATAAAACACCCCTGCTGATAAAATACTTCCGTTTCAAGCGCATAGCTTCCCGGCTCCAATGTCAATTCAGGCAGTTCAATCGTCCGGATCCGGGGTATGTCGTATTTTTTTCTGTCAAACGAGCAGAGAAGCTTTCCGTGTTTATCCTTGATTTTAAACCCCAGCTCCACACTCGCCTTCGCAGAGTCTTTTTTCAGCGGTGCCGGGAACATCAGCTCCCCGCCGGGAGCCGCCTGAAGCTGAAGATGGAACTTCCGCCCGGATGTGTACAGACTGCGCTGTATTACAAGATCAATCGGCATGAACTGCCGGTATGCCGCATAGATTTCCTCTGTTTTCAGCGGACGGCGGTAAACTTTCAGATCAGAAAATGCGGACTTGCCGTGCAGGGTGATCTGCTTGATGCTTTCCAGGTCGGGAAAATGGAGTTCCTTGCCGTCGGATTGCAAGCCGACTGTGGTCGGCGTATAGGAGAGTCCATTGACGTAAAGCCTGATTTTTTTCCCATGCCATGTGACCGCGACATGATACCAGTTGCCGATGATTCCCTGCCTTCCCCAGCGCTGCAAAAGAGTTTGTTCCGGAAGTCCCTTGTTTTGTATCTCCACCGCTATGGAATTATGCATCTGGAAAATTTTGAAAAAATTCTTGTTTTTATTTCCAGCGGAAAGGATCAAATGTTTTTCCGCCATTCCAGGTTTCACCCAGAACATGACTCCTCCCCCGCGATTGCTGAAAAGCGCAGTGTCCGAAGCATAGGTCACGGAGGAACGCTTGTCCTTCAGGGAAATGCCGTTGCCGGAAATCCCCGCATCCGTTTCGACCCTCCCTTGCAGGACAGGTATTTTTTTCGTGCCCTTGTGATCTGTTCCGTCGAAGGAATTCCTGAATGACGCATGAAGAAGCGGCTCGGAAACAAATGCCGTTTCCGATAGCGCAAGCACTTCGATTTTCATATCGTCAATCTCCATCGGAATATTGTAGGCATACAGAAACAGATTGTCCAAAGCCTCCGTCTCGAACGTGCAGTGGAAGGAGCGCCGCTTATTGACAAACATGGTAAATTCATTACCTGTCAGCGACAGAGAAATATCATTCCATTCATTTTTTCCGTCCTGAAAACCTCCGATGATCTTTTCCGACATGCGTGTCTTCCCATGACGAAGCGACATCGAAGCCGCCTTGCGGCCCGGATATATCATGTGAATAATCTTGTCCTGTTTCGTAGATAACTTCAATCCGAGATGAGGTCCGCCCCTGGTTTCCAGCACCTGTCCGGCAACCCGGAGGCGGAAGGAAATTTTCAGTGCGTTCTGCGTCATTTCAATCTTTTCGACGTATTGCCGCAACGGAAAGGTCACTCCGCCGAAAAAAGATTTTTTATTGTTCGGATGGAACTTCAGGACTCCATCTTTCACTCCGACATATTGATCCTGTGATTTTCCGATTATCATTTCCCCTGCATCGGGCAGCGAGTCGAAAGAATAACTTCTTTTGACCGTACCCAGGCAGGAAAACGCTCCTGCAAGAAGCGCAAACACAGCAATTGCATGGATCCTTTTACGGCGGAGCATGTTTGTTGTCCCTTTCCTGTTGGAATCTTATTATGTTTTTATATGAAAAATAAAAATTTACGGTTTCGCCAGATAATTGATGAAACTGCAGTAAAAATAACTGCCCTTGGAATTTTTGATGGCAATAAACTTTTCGGATAATGCAAAGGATGCATGACCGTCTCCCCAGTAATAATTTGCCCCTTTGCCATGCAGGTGGCGGTTTACCGGTTCCGGCAGATCATCTCCCTGTTCACTCTTCCGGAATGCAATGAATGATGACCAGGACATGGCGGCTTTGACATAAATATCCGACTGGCGGATATTGATAAAATTTGTTGGAGTCCACTGTTCTCCGGCAATGAGATAATTGGAACTCCCACCTTTGGCCTTTTCTATATATATTCTTTTGGTATGATAACCTGCATCCAATCCTAATTCAGTCGCAGATCGGATGACAGACCCGGTAACGGGAATCATGATTCCCTCCGCCACATTGGAAATTCCATAGGAGCTTGGAATATATTGAGACGGGCGCTGTACCCTGTCTGCCGGACACTGAAACACTTTTGTACTCCTGAAGTATTGACCGAGCGGAGCCTTGCTCAGTTTTTTCGAGGCAATATCCCAGTCATCGAAAATCAGGCCGTTGGCTTTGGGATAGTAGGTATAGTCATTGACATACATTTCTATGGCGTAGCCGATTTGTTTCAGATTGTTCAGGCACGAGGCCCGATGCGCTTTTTCTTTTGCATTGTTCAGTGCCGGAAGCAGCAGGCCGGCAAGGATTGCAATGATTGCAACAACGATTAATAATTCGATCAGCGTAAATTTCTCATATCTGTCCTTCCGGTTTCCGCTTCCATGGTCCGGCTGCCGCTGCATCGGAAGCGAAAGTGCTTTTTTCCGCAGCATGAAGCGATGCATGTCGCACCCGTGCAATTCCAGTTCAGATGAGGCGCTGAAGAGCAGACAGTCTTTTTTCATTCCGGACCTCCCGTCGATGGATTTTTGAGAATGGCGCCCAGCAGGACAATTCTTTCCCGGAGAAACAGCTTGTGTTCCTTCCATTTTTCCGCGATCATATCCACAACCCTGCTTCCGCTTTCATAATACGGATTTACAATTGCCGTCAGGCGCGGCGTATAAAATTCCGCCAGAAGATTGGAGGCGACCACGCCCCCGTCTTTCGGAAAGGTTTTGGAGTACCGGGCGAAATATTCCAGAAGCTTCATGGATTCATAACGGGAAAAGGTGATGAAGACCGTATTTTCATTGGATTCCGAAACCATTTTTTTCAATTCCGCCATGTTGCGTTCCAGTCTGTCAAACAGGGTTCCCGAAACATTTTTTTCTTTCAGAAAATCGCGGAAGGCACGCTTCTGCTCTTCGATGTAGCGCAGACCGTTTCCGGAAATGAAAACATAATCGCGGTAAGATTTTCTATACAGGTATTCCAGCAGCTCACGCATCGTCGCGTAATCATTGAAGGAAACCGTGTCGGCTTCCGGATATTCCCGCTGCGGATTGAGAATGACGAAAGGGATTTTTTCCTCCGCTGCAAAACGGAGCATATGCCCCGGCGCTTCATTCCAGAAGATGATTCCGCATGCATTGCGTTCCAGCAGAAAATCCGGAATGCCGTTTACTCCTGCGTCCGCGATGAAAAGAGCGCTGCTGAATCCCAGCTTCGCGCACCGTTCCGTGATGCCTGCAAATCCGGGATAAAACAGAGCTTCATTCCGGCGGACTTCTTCGGGGACGATAATTCCGATCGTATTGCTCAAGCGCAGTCCCTTTCGCCATGCGGCGTCCAAAATCCGCTGTTTTGTCGCTTCTCCCGCCAGAGTGGTGGTGGAGGTGTTCCGCATGACATTGGAAACAAGGGCGGTACTGACGCCAAGTTCGCGTGCAATGGAAGAAAAGGATGTTTTCTGCATTGAATTTCCGCCCCGGATTTTTTAATTAAACTTTAATTTATTATATTCCGAAAAGGCGGTTTTGTCAAGAGGTCTTTTAAAAAAAACAGAAATCTTTGCTGCAGCAAACGGAAGGGGAGGTATAACAACAAAAAAGGTTTTCGCAGGGCGACGCAGGTCGTTTTAACTCAATCTGACTCGACGCGAGGTTTTCTCAAAACGATCCGAAAACAATGTGCGGAACGGCTTTTCTGACGACGACGGAGAATGTGCGGAAGAATGTAGCCTCACGCGCAGCGCGCGCGATACAACAGTCACGGAGACAGCAAAAAGCCCGGCGCAATGTCCGGGCTCTGTTCAGGGTTATTTGTTTGACTCGGCGATCCGGCGAAGCGCCTCCGGATTTCGCCAGATGCACTCGACGCGGCGCTGCTTCTCCTTGACGTGGCCAGCACCCTGAAGACCGCTCGCACGCGTCCGACCGGCGGCGGAACATGTCACCTCGACCGTCCGCATGTCCCAGCCCGCATCACGCAAGGGCGCATAGAGAGGACTGTCGTAGCCGCTGAGCACAACGGCGCCGTCGTAGGCGATCAGAGTCCGGATCAGCTCCTCATGATCGCGATCGTGGAGCTCATGCTCGTAACCGCCCGCCTTGCGCGTGCCGGTCACGTAGGGCGGATCGCAGTAGGCGAGCCAGTCGGGCCCGGAGAAGCGTTTCAGAACGTCGCGCCAGTCGCAGCACTCGATCTGGACGCGCTGCATCCGCTCGTGGACGCGCGGCAGGTTGTCAAAGCTGCTGATCCACTGAGATGTCCGAGACGACATCCCGGCACACGATGAATTGACCGCCGTCCCCCAGCTGTGGCCGAACATCCCGCCGAAGCTCTGGCGTGCGATGTAATACCAGCGCACCGCCTGCTCGACCGGATCATGGATGCCGGTCCATGTGCGCGAATACTCCTCGTAAAGCTCGCGGCTGACCGGCAGGAGCGCGGCCCGCGCCATGAACTTGCCGAAATAATCGGCATCCGAAATGACGCGGAAGAAGTTGACCACGCCCCGGTTGACGTCGTTGTAAACCTCGACTTCCGCCGGTTGCTTTGCGATCAGAATCGAAGCGCCGCCTCCAAACGGCTCCAGATAGCGTTTGTGGGGCGGCAGGGCGCTCAAAATTGCGTCCTTGATCTTGTGACCGGCCTTGCCTCCAAACCACGGGAAAGGCGCCCGTATTGCGTTTGTCATAGAAACCTCCATTTTGAAAAATTACGCGGCGTCCGGAATGGACATTGCCGCAGTATTGTCCTCGCGGATCAGGCCGCCAGAGAGGAGCCGCCATGCGAGAGCAGCCACTGCCGGAACTTGACCGTTGCCAACGGCTCGGACCGGCTCCACTGATCCGGCCAGCCCATCAGGCGTTCGCAGAGCAAGACCGTCGGCCAGCAGCCGGTCGACGTCAGCATCTTGCAGACGAGCGATGTCCGCTGAGCTCCATACGTACTGCGCAACAGGGCTGCTTTGCCCGCGCCCGGTGTCATATCCTTGCCCATTGACGCCGTCACGCACCCCCAGTATCCACATGCGCTTGCGGATGATCGGATATCCGAGATCGTCAGCTCCCAGCACACACCATCGCGCATCATACCCCATCGCGGCCAGCGACTCAAGGACTGTCCCGAGTCCTCGCGTGGCGAGCATGGGGCTGTTTTCGGCAAACACGAATGCCGGTTGAATCTCGTCGATAATGCGCGCCATCTCGTGCCAGAGCCCGGATTTTGCTCCGGCGATGCCGACACCCTTGCCGCAAGACGAGATATCCTGGCAAGGGAAGCCTCCGCTGATGCAGAGCTCGCTCCGGATGGATCGCAGCCAGCCGATGTAGGCGGCGCACTCGGGATTGTCAGCCCGGAACGTGGTGACGTCGTCCCAGACCGGGAAGACCGGCAGGCAGAGATCTCTTTGTCTCTGTAGTAAAACATTGCGGCAATATGGCGTGATCTCGACCGCGCCAACTGTAAGATGTCCGAGTAGCTGTTGCGCGAGAATGCCTCCTCCAGCTCCGGCAAATAACTCCAACTCATACATTAAAAACTCCTTGAAAAATTCTTTTTAAAAAAAAACCCGGCGCTTGCGAAAACCGTTTCTCAATGTTACCTTTTCCGTGCTACTCTGGGCGGTAAAATCAAGTTCAGGTGAATGCACTCACCGGGATTTGTGGGAGGCGGACAATTACCAGTTGTCCGCTTCTCCCGCTCTCTTTTTTCATATGTGATGGCTGTCTGCTGCGCTACTTCATGGCTGCCTCCTCTGCGTTAAAACGGGACATCGGCAAGCTCCGGATGGGCCTGCAGGTCATTACCGTATTCGTTGAGAACCAGCGGATCGGCGGGCGCGGGAGGCGCGGTAGGAACTGGATCCTTCTGCACGCGTGACCGGCGCGAGGGCGTGGAGGCGTATTTCCTCGAATTCGCGGCGCTTTTCAGAGCCTCGATCGCCGTGTGAAGCTCGGATGGATCCAGCAGCGCGGTCAGCAGACGTTCGCCATCCAGGACGCGACGCGCAAGGCGTCTTTCGATGATGCCCGCTAGGTAGTGAACATTTCGCTGGTGAGGCTGGAGAACCGGACATAACTCATTATACCAGACTGCCCAGAGCTTCGCCTCGGCGGGCGTCTTTTTCCGCGTTTCGCGCGGCGCTTTTTTCGCATTGATGACTGACCTGAGCTCACGCATGACGGCATTGTATTGCTCTTCGTCAAGCTCTTTTGCGGACCGCACACCCGCGACGCGGAAAAGCAGGGCGCAGTATGCCTCCCTGTCAAGTCCCGCCTCCTTTGCGCGGATGTGGATCGCCGCCAGATTCATTTTTCAGCCGCCTCCCGCTCTTTTTCCCACTCCGCCTCGATACGGCGCAGGGTGGCATCCGCGCGGCAATAGGCAGCCAGTCTTCTCTCTTTTTTTATAGCCTCGGCAAACTTCGGATTATCCGCGCACAGCTTTTTTAAGTATTTGCCGCCGAACATCCGAAGAAAACTGTTATGGATACGTTTTGCCAGCTTTTTGAGTTCAACGGTCGCGGCTTTCGCGGTCTCCGGTGTGCAAAGATGCGCCTGAACATGTGCTTTGTTCAGTAGTTCATAAGCGCGGGCATACGCAAATTGTTTCGGCGTCCAGTCAAGGTGGTGATTGTCAGGCATTTTTCCGCTCCAGCTCCTCGATCATCTGTCTGACGCCGTTCGCCGCGGCGAGAACACGCTGCGCGGCTATGTTTCTGAGAACATTCGCTTTCAGACTGTCATCATCGCGCGTGACAAGCAGCGTTATTGCCTCAGCAATATGGTCGCACTTGTCAAAGTCGTTATAGCCGTGTCCGATTGAGTCCTGCAGATACCAGAGGGCTTTTTTCAAGTCCTCCAGTTCCATGGCACTGCCGCCTTTTTTGCCCGCCCGCCAAAGATACTTTAGCGCATTGCCTAACTGAAAATTGAGGTGGCGTGCGATGTCGATACACTCGATTTCGGCCGTCACGCCGGTGTAATGTTGCGGGTGGTTGATGTTGTCATTCAGCTTCTGCATTTGTGCCTCCTTTTCGGTTTAATTTTCTCCATTGCAGCGGGAAGGGCCGCGAGTTCCTTCCCGTTCAGCATGTTTTCCGGATATGCTTCTAGGTAAAACAAGCACGCGCGGTACAATGCCCGGCGCTCCGTTTTTGTCAGACGTCGCGGCGGCTGCTCAGGGTATTCAAAAAGTTCCTCCATTTCTCCGCTTCCTTTACAAAGCTCTGAATACTGTCCGCTCGACGCACCAGGAGAGCGCGAACCGCGCGCGGTTTTCGTATGCCGCGCGCCTTGCGGCCCTGAGTGCGCCGTCGCGTGTCATATAGCTGTGGTCAGAGACAAGAACCGTTCGCCCGTTTCGCGAAAGGATGAACATCCATTTGCGGTTCGCAGCGGAACAACGGACTCTTGCCTCGTAAATCATTTCACTTGTCCTCCGGCCAGGCTCCTGTTGATTTTCTCCAGCGGATCGCGAGCTGGAGATCCGAGCGTGTCATCGCGCGGCCCTTCTGCTTCGCGAACTCTGCGGCGCGTGTCAAGTCCTTAAAGAGGGTGCGCAGCTTGCCGTCGCGTGCGCGGGCGGCATCCAGCGCGAGAGAGACAAGCGCCTCGTCCGGGTTTTCGATGAATGCGCGGAGAACGGCGCGGACCTCGTCCCGGCGCGGCTGTTTCTCGATCTCGACCGGGAACTCAAGGCGTCCTAAAAACTGTTCAAAATAATCGGCGTTCGCACCTCGCTTGACCTCGCGCACATAGACGTCAGTGAAAATCAGTGCGACACCGCACCCGCAGATGTCATGCAGGTCACGGACAAGCTCGATCGCGCCGCCGGGACGTCCGCTCCGACTGAGCAGGTGTCCGGCCTCGTCGAGGATCAGGACGTTTCGCGGCGTAAGCGCCTTGTGCAGGTTCGCTTCCATGTCCGCAGTGTTGCCGCGCGCGGATACGCCGCAGGCCCGGCAGAGCGTGAAAACAAGCGTCCTGCGGGAGCAGTCGCTCGGTACGCGCACATAGCGTGTGCGCCCGTGGTTGTTCTGCGCCGCCCAGTATTCGGCGGTATAGGTTTTCCCGCGTCCCGTGGGGCCGCTGACGTAAACCATCGCGGAGTAATCGCGGCAGTAGTCAAGCGCCTCGATAATGCGCTCCGTGACGACCGTCGAAACAAGAGGTTTCTGCCGTGCGGCACGGCGGATCAATGCGTCGATCGCCTCGACCATCTCCGCATATTTGTAATCCGGGAGCCCTCCGGCAAGATATTGTTTGATGTCCTCCCACTCCTGGCCGAGTTCAGCGATCAGGCGCGATTTGCTTCTGTTCAGAACATTATGCAGGTAGCCCCAGAGCCAGTTCATGCGCTCCTGGTCCTCCGGACGGCATTGTGCGACATGCGACATGAAAGCGTCATGACTCAATGTCAGCCTGTCCGAGCGGTCCTCGTTCTTGTCCGTCGTGTCGATGTAATCAGTAGACATCTTCTTCTCCTTCTCCTCGTTTTGTGATGAAATTATGAATTTCACGGAGATCATCCTCCGTGTCATTTCCTGTTTTCCGCGCGGTGATTGCCGCATGGAGCTCCGCGATTTCCGGATCCGCGCACGGTGTTTCCTCCTGCGCGGCTTCCGGATCCGGCAGCTCCGGCGGCTCGATGACGCCTGTCAGACGCCTGTGCTCGTAATGGTGCGCCGCGCCTTTTACGGAGGCGATCGCAGCGCCTTTTTCCTCCTGCGCGTCCGAGGGCGCGAGAAGCAGCTCAAGCGGGCTGTAGACGTGCTTCCCGCCGGTCATGTCGGCAAGAACCGTCCGCGCCTCCCTGAGCTGGCGGCGCTGGCGCGCAAGAAGCTCGCGGAGATCCTCATGCGAGCCGCTCAGCGCGTGAATCCGCGCCCGTGTCCGCGCCTCTCCGATCAGTGCGCCGTCAGGCGTGAAGCACATCACGTGATCTGCGTCCAGGGAATCGGATTTCACAAGCACTTTCGTGCCCCACTTCAGCGCGTCGCAATAGTAGTATGCATTGTCGAATTTCACGCTCGGACCGCGCCCGACGACGCGGACCGCTTCGGGCTTGTAAAACGCCATGCGCAGCCGGTCCGGTGAGAGCACCTCGCGCCCCGAGCCTGTCCGCGTCTGCCAGATCTCGCGCGGGGAGCGTCCGCGGTGAATCTCGCCGCTTTTTCCGCGCGCGTGGTAATCGTTCAGCCAGGCCGCGAAGAGCTCGCAGAACTGCTGCATGCTCGGAAGTTCCTCGGGGTGACCGTCGTAATAATCCGAGGCTAAGTTGCGCTGTCCGGGACGCGATCCGAGGTAGTCCGGGAAGAGCTTGTCAAACTGCTGCATCATGTCGCGGAAAGCACGCTCGACCGTCTTCGCGCGGGCGTTGTATGCCAGCGAGTTCAGAAGCCTGATTCCGAGCTCGCGGAAAATGCTGTGTCTGTGTCCGTCACACTCAAAGTCCGTCGCGAAACCCTGCGCGCAGTAGTCTTTCCCGTTGTCGAAGTAAACAACCGCCGGAGGCACGCCGCCTGAAACATGCAGGTAAAGTCGCAGCGTGTCGATCAGCGTTTTGCTGTTGACCGGCTCCGCCGTGATCCAGTAGGCGGGCAGAAACCAGCTCCGGGCGTCCATGAGCGCGGCGATCGTCGGGCGGACCGCGATCCATCGCCGCGAGTTTTCGTCCCAGACGCGTATCCGCGTGTCAAAGGTTCTTGAGTCGCCGATCAGGCACTCGCCCGGCGCGATGTCCAGCCAGTCGCGGCGGATGAAATCGCAGCATTTGTTCCGCCATGCCTCTTCGCCTTCTCGGGCGAGGATGAGTTTGTCAACATCCATCTGCGCGACCTGGTAGCGAACCTGCGCGACAGAAGGGACGGGAACCTCCTTGAATTCCGCGCGCATCCGTGCGCAGGCACGGTCATAAGCGACCGTGAGCGGAAGTTTGTTCAGGTTCAGGTACATTGCAAAGAAGAGCTGCCAGAACCGCGCGTCGCCCCGGCGGTCACGCCTCCCGCGGCGGTAGTTGTCGCAAAGCTGCCGCAGGATCGTTTCCTGATCGGAATAACCTTTGATCCTGGCCTTGTAAACGCGGTAATTTGAGTAGTTCAATGCGCTTGCATGGTTTTTCCCGTTCTCGCGCAGAATCGGGAACTCGTGAACATGATTGACAGCGACATATTCAGCCGCTTCGCGGTCGGTGCAGCGCGACGCCTTTTTGCGCGCGTCAACCAGGCGCACAAACGTGAGTCTTTCCAGCGCCGCGGCCCTGACCTCCGCGGGCAGTTCGTCGAGTGTTTTCCGCGGCTGGATGGCGGCGGCGGGAACGGCGGCGCGGACCGGGGCGTTGACAGCCTGCGCCCGCCGTTCCACCGCCATGATTGATGTTTGATCCTGCACCGGAGCTCCCGGTGTAAGTTTCATGCTTTTGAAAAAGTCCAAAACGCCCATTTTTTCCCTTTTCAACCTTGCTTTTTCAGTGTTGTATACAGCACTCTTTCTTAATTCATACTTAGTTTTCACAGTGTTGTATACAACACTCTTCGATAACCCTCTCAAGCTCCTTAACTTCGTTAAGGAGCGAAGACTTGAGTTCCTGAAGCATCTGAACGTCCTTTTTCTCGCGCTTGTGGTATTCCAGCGCGCCCCCGAGCAGGCCCATGCCGGCACGGAGCGCGGACATCGCGGCGTCCTGGTCGCCGATCCGCGTGCAGATCGCCTCGGGCTCCATCGCGTTGATCGCCTCCAGGGCGAGGGTGAAGCCTGGCAGGTCCGGCGTTTCGTGCCGGGCTTTCGGTTCTTCGCCGAGCCAGTTTGCGACGGCTTCGCGCAGTTCATCGCGCCTGAGGTTCTTCACGTCGTAATGCGAAAGAAACGCTCCGATCTGCCCGGCGTCGATGCGGGAAAGCACAAGCAGCTTGTCGAAGGGAAGAGCGAACAGAGTGTTGTATACAGCATTGTCCGCGCGGGTGTCAAGCAGCAGGTCCCCGATCTGGCGGCGGTGATCGCGGTCGCTGCCGTCCATTGCCAGCGTCTCGCGGCACCAGGCCGCCCAGGCCGTCACGTCGTTGCGGAAATTGTCTCGCCTTGCCGAAGCGATCAGGAGGGACGTGACCGGGACAATCCGCCGCGAGAGCGCGACAAGCTGCGAAGCCGCGGCGGTTTTGTCTTCAATCGAATCGGGGATTTGCCCCTGAAGCAGTTCGTCCAGTGTCATGTCAGTTTCCTTTCCGGCTCTCATCTAAGTTGCGCATGATCGCCTCGGCAAACGGTTTCGGAATTCCGACTTTCACCGATACGCCGGGGATGACATCGCGGTCTTTGAGTTCGCGCTTGATCGACGCAAGGATCGGCTTGACTTCAACATCGTAAAGTTTCAGGCCCTCCGCATCGGAAAAATCCTTCAGGGCTTCGATGTCCGCAACCGTGACGGTGTCCTTTGCTTTGCGGAAGCCGAAGACTGCATTGTCCGTGCGCCGTTCCCGGCAGCCGCGTTTTTCAAACCACTCGGGGTGCTTGCTCATGACAAGCTGGATCTGCGCGAGCCCCGCCGCGTGATCCTGCGCGATTTCATAAGTCGCGAGCTTGAACCGCTCCTCGTTCTCCTTCGCGAACTCCGCTTCGCGCTTGTCTTTTTCGGCTTTCGCCGTCTGCATGGCGGCATCCAGCGGCGCCCAGGCTGTCACCATGTCAAAGAGCTGCCCGAGTGTGATCGAGTCCAGTTTCTCCGGGTCAAACAGTTGAATCCTCGGCATATTCATTCCTCCTCTTCGTTTTCCTGCTCTTGGAAGCGCGGGAAGGCGAACAGTTCATCGAAGCGCTTTTTCACCGTTGCGGTCACTGTGCCGCCTCGGCATTTCGCGAGCGTGTAGTAGCCGAGGCCGGTGATTGCTTCGAGCTCTGCAAGTTTCATGCCTTCGTCCAGGCATGCGCGGACCAGCGTCGGGATGTCCGGAGGCGTCCGCTGGTTGATGATCCGGAGGATCCGGGCGTGGCCGGCAGTGATTTCCCCGGGGGTCAGCTCGAGCTTATGACGTTTCGCGCCTTCCGAGGGCGTTTCCCGGGCCGCTGACGGGGGGTTGTCCTCCTCCCCGGCATCGTCATCCGGTTCCGGGCCGTCGACGACGAGATCGTCGCTGTCGTCCGGAATGACCAGATCCTCGTCGTCCATTTCCGCATCAAGGGCGTCTGCGATTTTTCGCAGGCCCAGATCGATGATGTCGCTGCATCCGCCTTCCGCGCGGATGAAATCCATCGAATCAAGAATTCTGATTCTTGTAAGTTTCTGCATGTTTTTCTCCTTGGTTTATTCTTCTTCCCGTTCGCGCGGGAGAAGGTCGTAAATGTTTTCCGTGACTTCCTCTTTCAAGTATGTCGCCAGCGTCGAGCGTTTGATGCCGAGGAAGTTCGCCAGCTGCTGAGTCGTCCAGTGAGGCATCATGTGCGCGTAGAAATTCGCGAGCGCCCACTCGGGCTTTTTCGCCGCCTTGAAAAGCATCATCGCGATCCGCCGGTCAGAATAGACGCGTCCGGGCTCCTCCGCCGCTTCCAGCACCTTTTCAGCCGTGACATAATCCTCCATGAAAAGCTCCCCCTTACAGCGCGGTGAACGTGACGACCGCCGCGCCGCACAGCATGCCGGCGACAAGCCCGGCGCAGTAATAGGTCAGTCTCCACATCTGCAATGTCCTCCGAAACTGATTGTAACACTGCCGCGTCCGTTGCGGATCACGTCCTCGACCAAACGGAGAATCGCGTCAATGTAGGCGTCCGGATTCTCGAGACTGATGACCTCCTCCCGGGTTTCAGAATGCCGTTTCTCCGGCTGCGGGATGTCGATATTCTGCCAGGCTTTGATCCTGTCCGCGGTTTCCGTTTTCACGCGGTTGTGTCCGCGCAAGATCCGGTAGAGCTGCGTCTTGCCGATTCCGATCAGTTTTGCCAGCTCCACCGTTCCATGTTCCTGTGCATCCAACTCGAGTTCAGCGATTTCACTTGCTTTAAGTGTTACCGTGTTCATTGTGCCTCCTTTATAAGTATTGTTGTTCATGTTTAGCTCTATCAGGGATACGGGCATTCAAATTCATATCCGCGCCGGCGTGCCGTCTCCAGGGGGATACATTTTCCGATGACCACTGATCCGTCTGCCTCGAGGCTCCAGGTCGTGACATAGCCGGGCTTTTCGTCTCCCCACTGGAACCATCTGATTTTCTTTCCGTTCATTGTCCTTCTCCTTCTTTTGTTTATTGGTTATGCGCGCGTGGCGCGGGTTCATCGATTAAGTCTGTCCAGTTAAGCCCTGGGAAAGCAACTGTGTATTGCTGTGCTGTTATGGGCTTATGTATCCCGTGGCGCTCCATCTGCTGGACCGTCTGCGGAGTAACACCGACCAGCTCGGCAACTTGCCGGAGTTTCAGATTTCTCGCTTTTCTGAGGTTTTTCAGTTTTGTCATATCAGACCTCCTATTTATCGTTCTCAACGATTAAAATAATTCATAAAAACGATAATTTCAATAGAGCAAAACGATTTTTTAAGAAAAAAGTTTGATTTTTATCGTTTCAAATAATATTTTAAGAAAATTATCTTAACACAAAGGAAAAACATGGTAACAGAAAATGATATTTCTGTTGCTCTGCATGAATTATATAAACGTGTAGGAACACAGTCGGCACTTGCTGAACTCGCCGGTATCACGCAGAGCACAATTAATGCATATCTTAACGGAAAGGCAAAAATTGAAAATATGCCTGTTGGCGTATTTCTGAAACTTTTCCGAAATATGCAAATTGACTTCTTCGGTGGTAGGTCTGAAAACAGTCTGTCTGGCGAATTGCGTGCACAATTACTCGAACTGTTTGACGCTCTTGATGATAATGGCAAAGTTCGTCTTGTTACAATGGCGGCAGCAAATTTCGGAGAACAGATACGTAAGGAGACTAGAGTATGATTACTCATAGTGGACCGGTCAGTAATATTGCAAAATTACCGAAAGAAATTAGAGGAAAAAATGAAAAATAATAATCAGCATGATATGAAGCATTCTGCAACAGGTACAAAAAAAACAGATGAGACCAGAAAAATATCTCGACAAATTATAACAGGATATACGGGTGATTCATTTGCACTAGGAGGTGAACCGGAAGAAAAAAAGAAAGAAACGCGAAACATGGGCGGTCGTAGCGCAAATAAATAGGACTTTGATTATGACCTTAAAAGAATGGCAAGAAGAAATAAATTATTTCACGGCAGAATTAACAAAACTCATTCGTAACCTTTGCTTTTCTGGAATTGCAGTTGCTTGGATGTTTAAAGTAACAGATAAAGCGAGTATCGGCTTTCCACGTTCTCTTTTGATCGCTTTTGCTTTCTTCTTCATATCTTTACTTTTTGATATTATCTTTTTGGGCTATTCTGCTTATATTGCAAATGAAAAATTTAACGAAAAAGAAGTAGAATTAAATAAGGACTCAACTATTGATGATCAGCATAAGGAGAGTTATGATGTTGGTGGTTGGAATCCCTGTTATGTTTGTAAAAAAAAGTGGTTACGTCGTTGCAAAATAATAAGTTGTATGTTAGGATATATAACATTAGGATACTATGTTTGGACAAAACTGTTGTGAGATATAATGCAATTTCAAAGTCAAGAAAAATATCTTGCTTTTTGACAAGAAAAATAAAAATTCACGCTCATTTTTTAAGAATTTTATCTGATTTTCTCGACACTCCTTCCTATTTATAGAGGGCTGTAAACCTCCTTCTTTCTTTTGGCCCCGCGTGACGTGCGCGGGGTTTTTTATGCCTCCGTGGCAGAGCGGCCAAATGCAGCCATGGGTGGCACGGTTGGCGGCGCCGCTTGCCGTGTCCCGTCGGTTCGAGTCCGACCGGAGGCGCCATTTTTTTTGAGAAAACCTAGGAGCCTGTCGGACTGGGATTTTTTAATTGCCTTCCCAGCCCGATAGGGCAAGTTCATTGTTTCGATATTT
>CALXSJ010000002.1 GCA_944391115.1 uncultured Victivallales bacterium
TGAATAAAAGATTCTCTTTTTACCAGAAATTGGAAGGGGAAAAATAAATGGCGGAGAGAGGGGGATTCGAACCCCCGGTACAGTGTTACCCGTACGACGGTTTAGCAAACCGTTCCTTTCGGCCACTCAGGCATCTCTCCGAAATTTCTTCCCTGATGAAAGAAATACCGGACTATAATCCGTTTTTCCATAATTTCAAATCAAAATAGAGAAAAGCCCTGATAAAATTTCCATGTTTCCGCATGGATCCTCTGAAGCAATCGTGTAAAAACATGAAAAGAATACAGAGAGTTTTTCCAAACAGATTGCATTCGTGCTTATTCCATATCTTCCGGCAACTGTTTCCCTTGATCCGTATTCCGCTGATCCATTTGACGCTTGAGATCCCGGACAATGTTTTCGTTGTCGGAACTCATGCGCTCAATGTCGCGCAGAAATTTGAGACGCTCCGCCGCAAATTTCTCCTTCTCAAGCGCCAGCTCGGCATCCTTCATTTTCAGCAATGCGGCATTTTTTTCCTTTTCCGCTGCCAGCTGTGACTGATGAGCCGCAGCCGCTTTTTCAAAATCCCGTCTGACAATTCCAATGTTCCGGTCAAAAATCTCTTTCTGTTCCTTGAGCTGTTTTTCAAGCAGCGTGATATTGGAACGGAACTTTTCCGTTCCGGCAATCAGTTCAACAGACTGACGCTGAAGTTCCTGCAGCTGCCGGTTCGCGGATGCCGTTTCCTGTTTCAATTCCGTATTTGCCCGGGAAACGGAGAGAAGCTGCCGGTGCGAGCGATAACCGAAGAATGTTCCGAACAGCAGCAGAAGCAGAATGAGTGCCGCAACCGCCATCCAGAGTTTCGCCCTCCGGCCCTGCGCCCGATGCAGACGTTCCAGTTCTTCCATGCGCTGCGCCATGTCACGGAAAGTTTCCCCGATCATTTTGCCGAGTTCCTCGGATTGACGCCGGGCAATCAGCTGAAATTCGTTTTCCTTTGCCGGAAGATCGGATTTGGATGCGGGCGCCGCCGGACCTGTCGTCCTGTCTCCTGTATTTTCCCCGGTGGAGGAGTCCGCCGCAGTTTCCGGCGATTCCGGCACGGCGCGGACCGGATGCCGCTTTGCAAGCTCGATTTCAATGTCTGCGGAAGACATGCCGGAATTCCGCAGCGACGAGATCTCTTTCAGGACCGTGACGGCGGATTCCGGATAGACCCGCCTTTTGCCCTGAATCGCATAATCGATGTAGGAGGAGTATTTGGAGAGCCAGTCGTTGATGGTGGTTCTCGGAACGCCGAGCAGCTCGGCAAGTTCAATGACCGAATATTTTTTCTCATTTTCCATTGCAGTTTCCTTCCAGCAGGAGATTGATGGTTTCAATATCGTTTCGAATCTGCTCCTTCAAATCCTCCGGAGTGGCAAACCGTCTTTCCGGCCGGAGAAAGGAGACCAGCTCCGCCTGAAGATATTTTCCGTAAAGCGTTCCCCGGAACCCTCCCAGCAGATGCAGTTCCAGACGCCTGTCAATTTTCCCGTATTCCGCGCGGAAAGTCGGAGAGACTCCGAGATTCATTGCCGCCGGATATCGGATGCCGTCCACATGGGCATAGCCGGCATACACTCCGTTTGGAGGCAATATCCCGTCCCGGAGCGCAAGATTTGCGGTTGGCGAATCAAGTTTTCTCGACGCATTGTGATATCCTTCCTCCACTGTCCCGAACAGAGAGTAATTCCGCCCGAGCATCGAAGCCGCCAGTTTCAGATTGCCTTCCGTCACGGCTTTCCGGATGGCTGTGCTGCTGATGATCGTGCCGTCCGGAGTCCGGAGTTCCGCAACGGGAACAAAGGCGAAACCTTTTTCCTCCGCCTTCCGTTTCAGAAAGACGGAGTCCCCGCTGGCGCCTGCGCCGAAGCGCCATTTCTGTCCGACGCAAATTCCCTTGACGGCAACCTCTCCTCCGAAAAGACATGAATCCAGAAACTCATTCGGCGCGAGGGAGGCGAATTCCCGTGTGAAATGGATGGAAACCACCGCGGCCGCTCCGGACTTCCCCAGCATCCGGATCTTTTCTTCCGTCGGCAGAAGAAGCCGGGGGGCCGAACGCGGGCAGACGAGTTCCCGGGGATGCGGGAAAAAAGTCATCGCGACCGGGACGGCATGATGTTTTTCCGCCAGTTTCAGAAGTTCCGTCAGCAGTTTCCGGTGACCGAGGTGCACCCCGTCAAATACGCCGATGGCAACTGCGGCAGAGGATATCCCGTATCTGGAAAGCGCGGAAATGGAGTCCGCTTCCAGAATCATCTCATTTGTCATAATATTTCATGATCTCCGTCATTTCTTTCAGAAGACGTCAGTAATATAGCAAAAGTGACGGATTTTTCAAGCGTCATATTTCCGTCATTTGAAAAGAGTGTTTCCAGGAAATGCCGGAAGACGGAAGCCGCGGAACAGGGGCCTGATACGGCCTTTGTCCGTCGTTTCGGGTAAAACAGATGAGTTTTCATTTTGACGGAAGCGTCGGAAACACATCGGTCAATTCTGCCGGGTGACGCTTTTCATGGGAAAAGGATTTCCGCCGGGGAGAAAGGAGAAGCATCAGGAGCGGATGTCTTTCTGCCCGTTACTGTTTCAGGACGCCGGAGGGATTCAGTACGGTTCCCATGGCGCGCAGCGCACCCGGCGCAAAATTCTGTTTTGCCTGATAAGGCCGGTAGCGGATCCGAAGCTCGCCATTTTCAACGGAGAGAGATTCGACGGCATCCAGAAGACGCTGGTGGCCGGGCGACTGCTGGAATTTCCGCCATGCTTCCTCCAGTTTGCCGCGCATGGCGGAGGGCATTGCCATGTTGCCCATTTTCGCATTGCCGATCCGCAGGGAGGAGACGCCGTTTTCAATCCGGATGTCAAGATCGGCCTGAACATTCACCCGGGAGCCGAACGGCGTTTTCATCCCGCTGTCATAGCTGTAAAAGAAGCGGAACGAGTCGTCGTTCAGTTTCAGGGCAGAGTCCCGGAGGCGCATCCCGCCGATCCGCATGTCGCCTGCAAGCTGTCCGGAAAGATTCAGGAGAGTTTCCGTCATGGCTTCAAACTCCGGTCCGGAAAGGGCGAGTTCCTGCGGCGGAGTTTCTCTTGAGGCGTTCCGGATTCTTGAGACGGCTTCGGCGGTTTTCATCTGTGCCATCCGGCAGACTGCGGGATCAAGTTCGGAAAGCGGTGTCCGCGCCGCAGGGGCATCGGTAAAAACGTTTCGCATGACAAGGAAGGCAATGACGCATCCGAGCAGCAGGAATGCAAACAGAACGCATAGAACAATTCCGGCAATTTTCCGTCTGGAACTCATAGCGTCCTCGGGATCCGCGGTTCCACAAAAACTGCCGGGCGGAGATAGACCAGATCTTTGAGCGTTGTTGAAAAATCGCCGGGAGAGGTGAAAATCAGGCTGGACGCCTTCAGATGCTCCAGAGGATGCAGTTTCCCTTCCACGGCACTTCCCGCCACTTTCCGGATTTGCGCCTCATCGCGGGAGAGGCAGACAAATGCGTCATACTTGTCCAGCAGCTCCAGGGTGGTGTTTCCCAGCACCGCGTGTACGCCGTCCGGCCGATAAAAGGTTTCCTCGCGCCGGAGTCCGAATGCAAGCAGTTCATCCCGTCTTCCGTCGAACAGCGCCAGGATGCGATCTCCCTCCATCGCCGCCGTCGCCGCCATCGCCGCGGCGGTTGAAATTCCCCGGCAGCGGACATTGCCGCGGGCGAATGCCAGACCCATCACGAAGGAGGAGGCGAGACGCAGTCCGGTGAAGGATCCCGGTCCGACTCCGACGCTCCACTCCCCGATGTCCTGAAATGCCGCATTGTGCTGCGTCAGGCATTCCTGCATCCAGGCGGGAAGGCCCGAGGCATTCCGCGGTGGCAGTGCAATGAACTTGTCGAAAAGAAGAGTTCCGTCCTCTTCCGCCAGAGCGAACGAGGCTTCGCTCCATGAATAATCAAATCCGGCTCTGAGCATCGTTTTTCACAGACTTTCCTGAATCTTTCCGCGGCGGACCGCCTTTTTTGGAAGAGGTCCGCTGCGGAAATCATGACTTACACGCGCTCGACGACGATTTCCGGATCGACCTCTTCGCGGAGGATTCTCTGAATGCCGTCCTTGATGGTCATGGTTGCGTGGGGACAGCATCCGCATGCGCCCTTGAGCGCGAGCCTGACTTCCTTGCCTTCGATGGAGACGATTTCCAGATCGCCGCCGTCATTCTGCAGGTGGACACGGAGTTCTTCAAGTTTTTCCCGTATGGTTTTTTCCAGTTCTTCCATGAGTGACTTCCTTTCTGTTTTAACGTTGAGGTAATCTAACCGCTGAAGATTTTTTTGCAAGCTTTTTTCAGTAATTGCGGATGCATTCCGCCAGAGCCCGGCTGAAAGTCCGCATTTCCTCCACGGTATTGTCCGCCCATGTTGACACGCGGAGGGCGCAATGGGTTTCTGCGGCGGGATAGCCCATCGCCCGGAGCGCGGGGGAGCCGTCGCCTTCCGATTCGCATGCGCTTCCCGGCGCAACGGAGATCTCGTAAGCATGCAGTGCGCGTGTCAGAATCGCTCCCTGATACGGGGGAAGCGTCATGTGGAGGATGTACGGCGACGAACAGGCGGCCTTGACCGTCTGGCGGTAGGTCACTCCTTCCTCGGCCAGGCATGTGCGCAGCGTGTCCTTGAGTTCCGCTGCGTACATCGCGTTCTCGTCGATTTCGAGTAGAAGTTCCGCCAGGCGGTTTGCCAGTGTCATTGCCGCGGCGGGAACGCAGCGGCCGATCCGGTGTTCCAGCGACCGGATGCATGCCATGGACTTGTGCAGAGCAGGGCGGTAGACCAGTGCGCCGCCGCTCGGACAGCCGATCTTCTGTCCGGAAACCGTCATGATGTCGAGGCGTGCTCCGCTCCATGGAATCCGGATTTTTCCGGCGGACTGAATGGTGTCCGCCAGAAACAGCGCCCGCGGCGCCTTCCTGTCGAGGATTTCGCGGATTGCCTTCAGATCCTGAATCCGTCCCGTCTCCGACTGCACGTGATGGAGCGCGACAAGCGCCGTTTTCTCATTCAGAAGGGCTTCGAGCGATTCCAGATTGATTTTCCCGTCCTGTTCCGCCTTGGAGAAATGCAGGGTTCTGCCGTATTGTCCGGCCGCGCGGAAGAGCGCATGCGCCAGAGCCGGGTGCTCCAGCGGCGAGGTGACGATATCGCCTTTCGGCGCATGAACCATTGCGCCCTGCACCGCGGTCAGCAGAGCTCCTGTTCCGGTGTTTGTCCAGATCAGATCGCCCGTGTCGGTGCCGCAGAGGGCGGCGGAGAGACGCGCTCCCGACTCTTTCAGCGCATTGGCGCATTCCGCGCCGTGGAAGCCCATGGATTCCTGATTGGCGAAGAAGCGGACCATGACGGCGCGGAAGAAATCAATGGTATCCGAATCGCATGGACAGGCGGCGGCATTGTCAAGATAAATCGACACGGGCACCTCCTTTCTTTCAGAAAGAGCTCTACTCGTTGCGGACTTTCTCTTTTTCGCGTTCCCACCTGTCGCGGATGGACGCGAGCTCCGTGACGAGCCCGTTCCGGATTTCCTCCGCTTTTGCCGGATCGTTCTCCTTTGCCAGACGCTGGTCGGCGGAGAGCTGCGCTTCGGCAAGTTTCGACTGGTAGAGTCTGTCAATTTCGGCCAGCTTCAGTTTTTTCTCTTCGGAAATCTCCCGGAGTTTTCCGCCCGTGCGTTCCAGGGCAAGTTCAAAGGCGCTTTTCATTGTCTTTTGTTCTCCCGACTCTTAATATGTTGAAGATTTTTCATCCTGCGGTCCGCGGGATTCCGCCTCCCGTCAGGCAAAATGTTCCGGTTCGCGTTCCATCCAGTAGAAGAAAAGCGCATTCAGGACAATTCCGTGCGAAATCGCGCCGGTCCGCAGAAACTCCTTCACTTTTGCGATGGGAACGATTCTGTGTTCGATGTCCTCGGTGTCCTCCAGACGGGGTTCCGACACCCGCCTGACGTTGTCGATTTTTACGACATAGCAGGTATTGTGCTGGATTGCGGGATTCGGACAGACCTTTCCGATGATGTGCGGATTTTCTCCCGCGAAACCCGTTTCCTCGAGCAGTTCCCGCTCCGCCGCTTCCAGCGGGGAAGCGTCCGCGCGGTCGATGCAGCCGCCGGGCACTTCGAGTTCGATTTTCTGCGTTCCGTGGCGGAACTGGCGGATCATCAGCAGTTCCTTTTCCGGAGTTTCCGGAACAACCACCACCCAGTCGATCAGATCCATTGTGATGAAGTCATGCGTTGCGCCGGTCCGGACGCATTCGAATGTTTCCGAAACCATGGTCATGACGCCGGTCCGGCAGAGTTCGCGCCGGTTGCCGCGGGAGATCCATTTTGCTGTGCCGTCCGGACTCATTTTGCAGCCGGAGGCGTATGGTTGAACGGAACTGGCGGCATGAATTCCGAGTCGGGAATTTCCGGATTCAGCCGGAACTCCTTCAGAGTGGAAATGTCGGTCTGGTCCAGGCTGTAGACGACGGAGGTTTCCGCAATCCGGATGTTGTCGATCCAGATGTAACTTGTCGTATTCGCCGAATAGAGATATTCTCTTCCGTCCACGGCATACATGATTGTCTCAAGCTTTTTGGTCAGGAAGGTTTTTCCGTCGACGTAAATGATGTAAGGCGCAATGCCGTCGATTCCGGGATTGCAGATCAGGCGGTAGGTCTTGGAGCCGTCCTTGTAGGAGATGTCGATCGTGATCTGCTTGAAGATTTTCGCCACATTCACGCCGGGGGTCGCCATCTGCGTGAAGATGCGCACGAGTGAAAGCGGAAGGCCGGGTTTGATTTTTTCGCTTTTGTTTTTCAGGAGATTCACATTCCAGCCCTGTTCGCCGTTGAAGATCACGGAAGCGATTGCCTTGCCGTCGCGATAGGTGGTGGTGCGCATTTTATCCGGGGCCTTGAAAATCACTTCGGTGGCGTAATACTCTTTTTTCCCGGGTTTGACGGAGGAAAGATCCTGCTTCATCAGATAGGTTTTCGCATTCCGGTAGTTTCCTTTCGGATCGGTTGCCTGATTCATTTTTGCAACCAGCTGCGCAACGGTCAGGTCGGAGGGATCCTGGGGCTCAAGATCAAGCAGCGCGGGACCGCAGCCCGCAAGGAGGATGCCGCCGGCGGCTGCCGCGCACAGTGAAAGCAGTTTTCGCATGAGGATCATGATGAACTCTCCTTCGTGTTTGGAAAGACTTCCTATCTGTTGTAGTTGGTTGAAGTTGCCGAAACGTTTCCCGATCCCGTCCAGTCGGTATGGAAGAATTCGCCGCGCGGTCTGTCGATCCGTTCATAGGTATGCGCCCCGAAACAGTCGCGCATCGCCTGAATCAGATTGGCGGGAAGGCGTTTCGAGCGGCTCGCGTCGTAATAGGCCAGGGCGCTGGAGAATGCGGGAACGGCAATGCCGCTCATCGCCGCGGCGGCAACCACCTTGCGCAGGGATTCCTGCGCTTTCGCCAGCGCGCCGGCGAAGAACGGATCGAGCATCAGGTTTGCCAGATTTCCGTCTGCGGAGAAAGCGCGTTTGATGTCATCGAGGAATTTTGCGCGGATGATGCATCCGCCGCGCCACATCAGCGCGATGTCGCCGTAATTCAGATTCCAGTTGAATTCCTGCGATGCGGCCCGCAGCAGTTGAAATCCCTGTGCATAGGCACAGATTTTTGCCGCGTACAGGGCCTGCCGCACGGATTCGGCGAATGCCGTTTCATCCTGCGCTTTCGGCACGGGGGGACCGGGCAGGATTTCCGCCGCGCGGAGCCGCTCCTCCCGCAAGGCGGAAAGACAGCGGGCGAACACGGCTTCGGCAATGGTTGCGGCCGGCATCCCGAGATCCAGCGCGCATTCGGCGGTCCATTTTCCGGTTCCCTTCTGTCCGGCGCTGTCAAGAATGAGGTCCAGCACATAAGCGCCTGTTTCCGGATCTTTTCTGCGGAGGATTTCCGATGTGATTTCAATCAGATAGCTTTCGAGCTCGCCGCGGTTCCAGTTCTCGAACAGGGCGGCAAGCGTTTCCGGGGTGAAACGGCAGAGACGGCGCAGGAGTTCCCATGCTTCCGAGATCATCTGCATGTCGCTGTATTCGATGCCGTTGTGAAGCATTTTCACGAAGTGGCCGGATCCGTCCGGTCCGACCCAGTCGCAGCAGGGCGTTCCGTCGGGAGCCTTGGCGCTGATTGCGCGGAAGATGTCCCGGATATGTTCCCATGCGCGGATGTCTCCGCCCGGCATGAGGGACGGACCGTGCAGGGCGCCCTCTTCGCCTCCGGAAACTCCCGCTCCGACAAACAGGATTTCCTTTTTCTGCAGTTCCGCCGCCCGGCGCATGGTGTCCTTGAAGAAGCTGTTTCCTCCGTCGATGATGATGTCTCCCGGTTCCAGATGCGGAAGAAGCTTCCCGATGAGTTCATCCACGGGAGGGCCCGCCTTGACCATGAGCATGATCCTGCGGGGGCGTTCCAGAGAATCGCAGAGCTCTTCCACTGTGGATGCCGGAAGAATATTCCGGCCTTTTCCGCGGCCGCCGGCAAAGGCTTCGGTTCTGGCGTTTGTGCGGTTGTAAACGGCGACGGTGAACCCTTTTGATTCCATGTTCAGAACCAGGTTCTCTCCCATGACCGCCAGTCCGGCGACAGCGATATCAGCCCTGTTTTTCATAAAAATCCGTTCCCCCCTGGTTGGAGTTTCGACGGAAATATAGCATCCGATCCGGGAATTCGCAAAGAAGGGAAAGAAAAAATTTGTTTTTCACCGTCTGCGGCATTGGGAATGCGGCGGAAAGGCGCCGTTTCCATTTCGGAGAAAAAAAGACGGCCTCCGCAGGGATTTTAGCTGAAAATCCCGCTCGGCGGATTGTATCTTGCATCAATGCGGGCTATATTACCTGAAACCATTGTAAAATCAGATTCATTAACTTAGAAGATCCTGAACCATGAAAGCTTGCGACCTGAGAAAAAAATACCTGAGCTTTTTTCAGAGCAAAGGTCACTCCGTCATCAAGAGTGCGTCCCTGATTCCCGACAACGATCCAACTGTCCTTTTCACCACGGCGGGCATGCATCCGCTTGTTCCGTATCTGCTCGGCGGCAGGCATCCGCAGGGCACGCGCCTGACCGACGTGCAGAAATGCATCCGCACAGGCGACATCGACGAAGTGGGGGATCCTGTGCATCTCACCTTCTTTGAGATGCTCGGGAACTGGTCGCTCGGCGATTACTTCAAGCAGGAGGCGATTGAATTCAGCTTTGAATTTCTGACCTCGAAGGAGTATCTCGGAATTCCTGTGGAAATGCTGGCGGTCACCGTATTCGCCGGCGATGAAAACGCGCCTTTTGATGAAGAGGCGTTCAGCAAGTGGCGCTCGCTGGGCATTCCCGAAAAGCGTATTGCGAAGTGTCCGAAGGAAGACAACTGGTGGGGCCCCGCCGGGCAGACCGGCCCCTGCGGTCCTGATACGGAGATGTTCTACTGGACCGGACCGCTGCCAGCGCCCGAGACCTTTGATCCCAAAAACAAGCTCTGGGTCGAAATCTGGAACGACGTGTTCATGCAGTACAACAAGAATGCGGAAGGACGTTTTGAGCCTCTCGCACAGAAGAACGTTGATACGGGAATGGGCGTTGAACGTGTGACGGCGATCCTTCAGGGGAAGAAAAGCTGTTATGAAACTGAGCTGTTCGCCCCGCTGTTCGCGGAACTGGACAATCTGCGCGGCACGGCCCCTCAGAATGCATCGGAGCGGAGCCGTTCCGAACGGATTGTCGTTGAACACGCCCGCGCCGCGACCTTCATCATGGCCGACGGCATCACGCCCGGCAAGGTCGATCAGGCCTATGTGCTCCGCCGCCTGATCCGCAGAATGATCCGCGAAGCGCGCAAGATCGGCGTCAACGGGCTGTTCACGGCGAAACTCGCCGAGGTCGTGATCCGCGAATACAAGGAATTCTACCCGGAACTTGAGGCGAACTCCCGCCAGATTCTTGAGGAGTTCACGCGCGAAGAGGAGCAGTTCCAGCAGGCGCTGGAAAAAGGCACCGCCGAATTTGAAAAGCTGATCGCGCGCGTTCCCGCCCACATCCAGAACAAGGTCGTCAGCGGCAAGAACGCCTTTTATCTTTATGAGACGTTCGGTTTTCCGATTGAGCTCACCGTGGAGATGGCGCAGGAAAAAGGCTTCAAGGTGGATCTGAAAGGTTACGAGGAGGCCTATGCGAAGCATCAGGAGCTCTCCCGGAAAGGTGCGGAACAGAAGTTCAAGGGCGGCCTTGCGGACCACTCCGAGGAGTCCGCGAAACTGCATACTGCGACGCATCTGCTCCATGCCGCGCTGCGGAAAGTGCTGGGCGATCACGTCGCGCAGAAGGGGTCCAACATCAACGCGGAGCGTCTGCGTTTCGACTTTTCGCATCCGGACAGGATGACGCCGGAGCAGCTCGCCGAGGTGGAAAAGCTCGTCAATGAGGCGATTGCGTCGAAAACTCCGATCACCTGCGAGGAAATGGGCGTGGATGAGGCGCGCGCACAGGGCGCCATCGGTCTCTTCGGCGACAAATACGGGGAAAAGGTCCGTGTCTACACCATGGGTTCTTTCAGCAAGGAGATCTGCGGCGGCCCCCACGCCTCGAATACGGGTGATCTTGTCAGTTTTAAAATCCTGAAAGAGGAAAGTTCCAGCCGCGGCGTCCGGCGCATCAAGGCTGTGATCGGAAAATAACCGGAAAGGACGGTGCACAATGAAAAATGCTGAGGTTCTGATTGCCAGCAATGACGGGGTTTACAGCATCAAGGTAAACGGACGCGCGACATTCGAATGTGCGCCGCCGCTTCGCAGCCTGGCAAAGGAACTGGAAAACGTCGTATTCAGAAAAATTGACGTGGATCTCTCCGCCTGCACCGGAATGGACAGCACGTTCATGGGAATTCTTGCCATGCTCGGACTGCGCGCGAAAAAAATCGATG
This sequence comes from uncultured Victivallales bacterium, assembly GCA_944391115.1. Lineage (GTDB taxonomy): Bacteria > Verrucomicrobiota > Lentisphaeria > Victivallales > UBA1829 > UBA11452. Next base: position 11,031 of record CALXSJ010000002.1, read on the forward strand.
CCGTCATGACGATTTTCAACGCCGGTGATCTGAACAAGTCTCTGCTGTTCGGACTCGGACTGAAAAAGCTGTTCAATTTTTCCGAAGGGGAAATCCGTTTTGAGCCGGAGGCCGGATCGGCGGAAGGGACCGCGGACCGGATTGCCAGCGCCCAGACCGTGCTGGAGGCTCATAAGACACTGATGGATGTCGATGAGGAAAATGTCGGAAAGTTTGAGAAGGTTGTCGATTTCGTTCAGAAGGACCTTGACAGACTGAATGATAAAAAATAAGCGGCCCGGCGCTTTTCCGGCAAAGGCTTCCGTCAGGCCGGATCGGAGTCCGTCAGACTTTTCCAGGGCAGGCATGTGACTTGTCCGGTACGGTCCAGCAGGGCGATTTCTCCGGCGGTTTCCCAGGCGGGGAGAATGCTGACCAGGGTTCCACCCGGGGCCTGGAACTGGTTCCATGTGTGAAAATGTCCCGCCGCGACGGATGCGATTCCGCGGGCGGCGCACTGATCCGCCGCCGCCTCCAGTTCGGCATGCGGGAGAAACTTCTTGTGCGCCATATTGGCGTTTTTGAGGGAAAGGCGGATCCGGTCCGCCACTCCGGGACCGATCGTCCGCGCAAACAGTTTCAGCAGAAATTTTGTCAGCCCGTTGCGGATTGCGCGGCGCAGCAGCAGATATTTCCAGTCCCTGCGGTTGACGGTGTCCCCGTGCATCAGCCGGACGGTCCGGTTCAGGTCATGCTGCGTATCCGTAATCCAGGAAAACGCATCGGCGTGCGTGTCCGAGACGAAGAATTCGTGATTGCCTTCGATAAAGCCGATCTCCAGTTCCGCGGAATGCCGGCGGCACCACTCGGCAAAATGCTTCTGTTCGGGGATTTCGTATCCGTCAAGCGCAATCCAGAGCTCGAAAATGTCGCCGAGAAAAATGATTCCCATCGGTTTCCGTTCCGCTAGGGTGTCAAGCATGCGGAAAAAACAGGCGGTTTTCTCCGTTCCGCCCTGAAGATGCGAATCCGCAATCAGGATATAACTGTCCTGCCAGAAGTTCACCGGTATTTTCATGCCGCATTCCGAAAGTTGAATTTTCTTCCCAGTAAAGCTAATATACACGCATCCCGGCGGGTCTGTCAAACGGGAAAGGGAGATTCCCCGCGGATTCCCCGGAATACGGTGTGTTTTCCGGGGACGGCGGAGTTGGAAAAAAAGGAGCATTCCTTCTGTGAAAAAATAAACAGATAATTCCGCCGCTTCTTCACTTTTATGAAAAAAAACATGTCGAATACTTGACAAATTCCGCTTGTCAGGCTATCTTATCTATTCAGCGTGAATTGTGAAAGAATGGATTCTTTTCAAATACAAACACTCAACAACATAATGGAAGGATTGGCACTATGGCAATCAAAGTCGGTATCAACGGATTCGGAAGAATCGGACGCATGGTCTTCCGCGCGGCAGTCGAGAATTTCAGCAATGACATCGAAATCGTCGGAATCAACGACCTTCTTGATCCCGATTACCTCGCTTACATGCTGAAGTACGACTCCGTCCACGGTATCTTCAACCATGACATCAAGGTTGACGGCAACTACATGATCGTCGACGGCAAGAAGATCCGTCTCACGGCGGAAAAGGATCCCACCCAGCTCAAGTGGAACGAAGTCGAGGCCGAAGTCGTTGTCGAGTCCACCGGTCTCTTCCTTGAGGACGCCAAGGCCCGCATGCACATCCAGGCCGGTGCGAAGAAGGTCATCATGTCCGCTCCCTCCAAGGACAGCACCCCGATGTTCGTCTACGGCGTCAACGACAAGACCTACGCCGGACAGGACATCATCTCCAACGCCTCCTGCACCACGAACTGCCTCGCTCCCATCGCGAAGGTTCTCAACGACAAGTTCGGCATCGTCCGCGGCCTCATGACCACGGTTCACGCCGCCACAGCCACGCAGAAGACCGTTGACGGCCCCTCCAAGAAGGACTGGCGCGGCGGCCGCGGCATCCTTGAGAACATCATTCCGTCCTCCACGGGCGCTGCCAAGGCGGTCGGCAAGGTTCTCCCCGCTCTGAACGGCAAACTCACCGGCATGTCCATGCGCGTTCCGACCTCCGACGTCTCCATCGTCGACCTCACGGTCGAGCTGGCGAAAGAGGCCTCCTACGAGGAAATCTGCGCCGCGATGAAGGAAGCCTCCGAAGGCGAGCTCAAGGGCGTTCTCGGCTACACCAACGAAGCGGTTGTCTCCACGGACTTCCGCGGCGACGCCCGCACCTCCATCTTCGACGAGAAGGCCGGTATCGCTCTGGACAAGACCTTCGTCAAAGTCTGCTCCTGGTATGACAATGAATGGGGTTACTCCAACAAGGTCCTCGAAATGGCCCGCGTCATCTGCAAGTAAGCCAGTTTGACACTTACCTTTTCAAAGGGCGGACGGCATCCATCCGTCCGCCCTTTTTTCTTATGAAGTGGATCCAAAATAAAAGAAAAGGGTTTTTACCATGAATAAAAAGACACTGCGCGACGTCGATCTCAAAGGAAAACGCGTCATCATGCGCGTTGACTTCAACGTGCCTCTCAAAGAGGGCGTCATCAAGGACGACACCAGAATCAAAGGCGCACTTCCCTCCATCAAATACGTGCTTGACCAGGGCGGAAGCCTGGTTCTCATGAGCCATCTCGGAAGACCCGATGAAAAGGGCATCACCGCCGACACCAGCCTCAAGCCCGTTGCAGAATATCTTTCCAAACTGCTCGGCCGGCCCGTGACCTTCGTTGCGGACTGCGGCAAGGCGGACGCCGAAGTCGCGGCCATGAAGCCCGGCGACGTCGTCATGCTGGAAAACACCCGCTACTACAAGGAAGAGCAGGCGAAGGCCAAGCAGAAGGACGGCGAGTCCGACGAGGATTTCAAGGCGAGAAAAGCCGCGCTCAAGGAGAAGCAGAAAGAGCTGGCGAAGAAACTCGCCTCCTACGGCGACATCTACTGCAACGACGCGTTCGGAACGGCGCACCGCGCCCATGCCTCCACGGCGGTCATCACCAAATACATCCCGACCTCCGTTGCCGGCTTCCTGCTTGAGAAAGAGATCGAATATCTCGGCAACGCGGTGGAGAATCCGGTCCGCCCGTTCGTCGCGATCCTCGGCGGTGCCAAGGTTTCCGACAAGCTTGCGGTTGTCAGCAATCTTCTGACAAAGGTCAATACATTGATTATCGGCGGCGGCATGGCCTACACGTTCCTCAAGGCGCAGGGCCACAGCGTCGGCAACTCCCTCTGCGAGCTCGACCAGCTGGATTACGCCAAGGAGATGATTGCCAAGGCGAAAGAACTCGGCGTCAACTTCCTGCTCCCCGTGGACAACGTGGCGGCGGACAAGTTCGATCCCGAAGCCAATACGCAGATTGTCGGCGACGACATTCCCGACGGCTGGATGGGACTTGACATCGGCCCGAAAACGATCGAGCTTTACAGCAACGCCATCAAGGGCGCCAGGACGGTTGTCTGGAACGGCCCGATGGGCTGCTTTGAAATGGAGAAGTTCAGCAAGGGAACCTTCGGCGTCTGCGCGGCGGTTGCCGAAGTCAAGGCCAACGGCGGAGTTTCCATCATCGGCGGCGGCGATTCCGTTGCGGCTGTCAACAAGAGCGGTCTTGCCGACAAGATGTCGCACATCTCCACCGGCGGCGGCGCGTCTCTCGAATATCTCGAAGGCAAGCAGCTTCCCGGCGTTGTCGCGCTGAACGACAAATAATGCTCTGAAAAGAGAGAGGCGGGAATGTCCCCCTCTCTTTTCTCGCGGGAGAAATCTTTCATGAATACAGTTCCGGTGATGCTTCCCGCACTCTGCGTTTCCGCTTTGCGTGAAGGAAAGTTTCATCAGGGACCTGCACTATGACGGCATTCTCCCGCAGATTTCCTTGCAGGCCGGGATTGCATCCCCGGCGTATTTATTCTTCCCGGATGCCATGTCTGTCCCATTTCTGCATGGTCGGGATGTAACATTTGCCAACTTACAATCAGGAGAAACTCCATGTCCAGAAAAGTATTTATCGCAGGCAACTGGAAGATGAACAAGACTGCCGCCGAAACCGCGGCTCTCTGCCAGGCGCTCAAGGAAAAATTCGCCGACGTCTGCCCCTGCAAGGCGGATGTGGCGGTCTGCCCGCCGTTCACCAGCATTGCGACCGCAATCGCCGAGCTCAAGGGCTCGAACATCAAAGTCGGCGCGCAGAACATCCACTGGGCCGACAACGGCGCATTCACCGGTGAAATTTCCGGCGCGATGCTGAAAGAGCTCGGCGTCGAGTATGTCATCATCGGCCACAGCGAACGCCGCCAGTATTTCGGCGAAACCGATGAAACGGTCAACAAACGCATTCAGGCCGCGCTGAAATATGATCTCAAGCCCATCGTCTGCATCGGCGAAACGCTTGAAGAGCGCGAAGGCGACAAGACCGAAGCCGTTCTCGAAAAGCAGATCAAAGGCGCGTTCGCCGGAATTTCCGCGGATGATTTCAAGAAAATCGTCATTGCCTACGAGCCCGTCTGGGCGATCGGAACGGGCAGGACCGCGACGCCTGACATGGCCGAAGCGACTCATGCATTCATCCGCAAGGTGCTTGCCGGACTTTACGGCGCGCTTGCCGAAGAGACCGTCATTCAGTACGGCGGCAGCATGAAGCCTGAAAATTCCAGGGAACTGGTTGCTCAGCCCGACATTGACGGCGGCCTGATCGGCGGAGCCGCGCTCAAGGCAGACAGCTTCCATGATCTTGTGAAGAACGCAATCGGCTGACAGCTGCGTCGATAGACAACGCAAAATGATTCAGGGCCGGGCAGAACGGAAAGTTCTGCCCGGCCCTGGTGTTATCCGGAAACAGCATCAGCTGTTCTTTGCGGTACGGCAGGAGATGCTTTGCGGTTACAATCTGACCGGAACGCCGTTTTCCTTCAGGTAATGTTTCAGCTCCGGAATGTCGATCATATGGAAATGGAAGACGGATGCGGCGAGCAGGACATCCGCGCCGGCCTGCACCGCATCAAGAAAGTGTTCCATTTTCCCGGCTCCGCCCGATGCGACGATTTTCGCATTGCAGACTTTCGCCATTGCCCGGATGACCGGCAGATCATATCCCGTTTTCGCCCCGTCTCCGGCCTTGCTGGTCGGGAGAATCACCTGGACGCCGAAGCCGTCCACGCGTTTCGCCCATTCCAGAGCGTCGCATCCGGTGGCGGTGCGCCCGCCGTCAATGTAGACTTCATATCCGGAAGGAAGCGCGGGATTGACATCCACGTCGATGGCAACGGTCACCGCGCCGGGTCCGAACTCCCGGATCATGGCGGGAATGATTTCCGGTTTGCGGAAGGCCGCACTGCTTGTGGAAACCTTGTTCGCTCCCGCTTCGAGCACCTGGGAGGCGGATCTGACGTCGGAAATCCCCCCTCCGACGGTAAACGGAACGGTGCAGACCTCCGCGACACGGCGCACCACATCCAGAAGAGTGCCGCGGTTTTCCACGGTGGCGGTAATGTCCAGCAGGGCCAGTTCATCGGCTCCGGCGGCGCAGTAGGCCCGGGCGCATTCCACCGGATCTCCGGCGTCGGCGATGTCCACAAAGTGCACGCCTTTCACGACACGGCCGTTGCGCATGTCGAGACACGGCATGATGATGACGGGTTCTTTCATTGATGTTCCTTTTCTTGTCTGGTTCGGAATTCGGTTCCCGTCCCGCCGTTCCGGGGACGGATGGAGTGCATGAACGCGGAAGCGGAAGAGCTTTGATCCCGCTTCCGCATTTCCCTTGCGGGAAACGTCTCAGGCCTGATATCTGAGCTCGCCTTCGACAAAGACGGATTTGACTTTGAAGTTGCTGTTCAGAATCACAATGTCCGCCAGATATCCCGGAGCGAGTTTTCCGATTTTTTCGAGCCCGAGCGCGCAGGCCTGGTTCCAGGATGTCGTCTTGATGAGGTCCTTGAGCGGCAGTCCGGTGATCTCATGGACATTGCGGAGGGCGTCGCAGATCTGGAGCGTGCTTCCGGCCAGTGCGCCGTTGGAGGCGAGGCGCGCCGCGCCGTCTTTCACGATCACGGCAAGTCCGCCGAGAGAGGATTCCCCGTCCGGCATTCCCGCCGCGCGCATGGCATCCGTAATCAGCTGGATTTTCTCCACGTTTTTCAGAGAGAAGACCAGGGAGATCATGTCGGGGCAGATATGCAGTTTGTCGCAGATCAGCTCAATGTAGACATCCTTGCAGGCGAAGCCCGCGCCGACCAGGCCGATGTCCCGGTGGTGGAGCGGCGTCATCTGATTGCAGAAGTGCGTGAGGTTCCGGAGTCCGTGCTCATGGGCGGCCTGGAACTGCTTGAAGGTAGCCGCGCTGTGGACGCAGGACGGCGTGATTCCCTCGGCAAGGCATTCCGAGGCGAAACGGTCGCCTCCCGGCATTTCCACGGCGTAGGAAACCTTTTTCACCGGGAAAATCTTTGCCAGGCGTCTGACCATCTCAATGTCGGGTTCCCTTACAAAATCGGGATTCTGGGCGCCGAGGCATTTCGGATTGATGAAGGGACCTTCCAGATGCACGCCCGCGAGTTTGACTCCCTTGACGCCTTTCTTCACATACTCCGCCGCGGTGCGGAGGGATGCGGCAAGCTGCTCCTCCGGAAGAGTCAGCGTGGTGGGGAGGAAGGTTGTGACGCCTTCCTTGAGCTTGTCGATGCCGATTGTCGTCATCGCCTCTTCGGTTGCGTCGCTGAAATCGAAACCGGATTTCCCGTGGCAGTGGATGTCGACGAATCCCGGAACGGTCATTTCCCCCTTGACGTCGATCACCTTGTCCGCTGCCGGCAGGGGATCTCCCTGGGCGAAAATCTGTTTGACGGTCCGGTCTTCCACAAGGATGGAGGCGCCTTCCAGCTCCACATCCGGCGAGATGAGATTGCAGTTCTTGAAAAGCATGTTCATTTGAAATGTACTCCTGTTGTTTTTCAACCAGACGGAATATAACCAGAAGACTGGACAAAGTCAAGCTTTCTTCCACTGTTTTGACGAATTCGGAATCCGTCTGCGGGAAATTCAGTTCCGCTGTTTCCGCGGATTGTCCGTCCGCTTGAAGTTCAAGGCATGAAGCGGCCTGTCGATCAGCGGGGGAAACTGACGGAAAAAGGCCTGATCCGCGTCAAGGTTCAGTGATACGCGGCCGCCGCGGCATTGCAGCGAAGCGATTTTTCTTCCGGTGCGCAGATCATAGACGGCAAACGGTTCCCCGCAGTCCAGGGGAATGGTTTTCTCCTTCAGGAGGGTCTGCAGCTCCGCCTGCACCATGCCGCAGAAATAGAAGACAATTCCGGTTTTTTCCATCCGTGCGAACAGAATCTCCTCCCGGTCCGGCGTCATCTCGCGGGCGACTGTGCGGAGACCCCCGAACGGGGTTTCCGGGAAGGCTTCCAGCGTCTTCCCTACGGCGGACGATGCATGTGTCGCCAGTCCGAACACCGCCTTGGCGACAGGCCGTCTGTTTTCACCCGCTCTTCCGGAGAATGCGACGGCAATGGAAATCCTGCCGTTCGAAGCGTTGATGACCTCCCTGTAAAGAGCCTTCTCCGGTCCGGCTGTGCCGCCGCGGAGGTGCGGCAGCAATTTTCCCAGATATGTCCGGAAAACCCGGTCCGCGGGAATATTCAGGATAAAGAGTTCCTGCGCATCCGCAAAAACGGAAGCGGCATGCAGAGGCGCAGGATTTTCCAGATACCGCGGCAGGGAGCTGTCCGCGGTCAGGCGTCCGCCCAGATGCAGTGCAATTCTGTTTTGCGCCGGCATTCCCAGCGTGAAATTCAGCTCCCGGAAAGCCGAGAGGAAATCGTCCGCCGCCGTCGGCAGTGAACGGGCGTGTCCGGAGGCAAGGGACGCCAGAGTGAACTGTCTGCGCAAAAGGGACGGATTCGCGCGGATTTCCAGCGTGACGCTTTGATCCGCCCGCGGCGTGAACGGTTCCGGCGGAACGCCCTGAAGATTGAGGGTACGGAAAATCAGACGGCTGCCGGGACCGGGCTCCATGTTCATCTTCACAGAACCGAAACGGAGCGTTGTTCTTTCCGGTGATCTGACATTTGCCCGGGATTGTGCGGAAATGCAGATGCCCGGCTCCGGTTTCCCTTCATAGAAGATGATGGAAAAGGGTTTGGTGACATCCATCAGCATGGCGGGCTGTGCCATGCCGAGAAATGCCGTGGCTGCGAATACGGACAGCGGGAATTCCGGAGCGACCGCATCCCCGAGGCGGGAGAGATTTTCCGCCGCCTTCGGAAGAGAGACAAGATCGATGCGGGCCGTTTCCTGCGGCCGCTGCTCTTCCTCAGCCGTCAGCCCCGGTGGAAACATGGTCAGGAATCCGGCGCAGAAAAGACCCTGAAGGAGAGAACGAAAACGCTTCGCCGCAGAACCTTTCCGCATTATCTTGCCTTGCTGTTCAGCTGATATTTCAGCCAGCAGTAGAAGGTGTCGCCGATCTGCCGGTATCCCGGACTTGCGGGATGCACGCCGTTGCACTGGCGCGTGATCTTTGCGGAACTGCCGAGATTGACCGCCTCGGAAACGACCGGGAAATTGTTTTCGCAATCCAGATTGACATTCGTCGGGATGACGGAAATGTTTTTGTCCGGATGATTCGTGAACTTCTTCAGATACGCCTCATTCAGGCGGTGCTGGTTTTTCCGGTACTGCCAGCGGGTCTGGCCGCAGGCGTAATTGCTGCCGAAGGCGTCCTGGGAACGGGCGGACGGAGTCACCAGTCCGATTCCGATTTTCGCCTTGGGGGCGACTCTGCGGAATTCTGCGAGAAGCGTGTCGGCGGACTGCAGGATGTCCTTGATTTTCTTGTCCGCATTTTCATCCGTTGCGCCGAAAATGTCGTTCACTCCCAGCTGAACCGTAATGAAGTCAGGCGCCTTTCCCCCGTTGTATTTGTCGAGGTAGGCCTGGAAGTCAAGCTTTCCCTTTCCGTCCTTGACGACCAGGAAACGGCTCGGGACATCCCAGGGTTTCGGATCTTTTTTTGCGGAAGGCTTTGTTTTGGAGATGAAGGTTTTCCATGTCCAGCCGCCCCACCCTTCATGGGCGACACCGTTTTTCTGCGGCTGCCGGTTGGGGCCGCTGGACCCGATCATTTTCAGGCGGGGATTTCCGCCGGGACGGCCCGCCAGTTCAAACAGGCGGATCGGATAAACGTTTGCCGCTGTCAGACTGTCGCCGACCACGAGAATGGAGACGGTTTTTCCCTTTCCCGCATCGGCGGGCGAAACAATGAGCTTTGTTCTGCCTTCGGCAAGCGTCCCGTTCCCGTCCATGACTTTGACGCTCCAGTCATATTCTCCCACATCCTTTTCGGTGGGGACAAAACGCCAGCGTTTCTGATCGTTCCTCCCTTTTTTGCAGGTGACGTCGAATACATAGACATCGGAATTCGGAGTCAGCACGATGTTGTCGAAATAAATATTGGATTCAAGGCCGGGAACAGCGTATATTTTTTCCGGGAGCTGCAGCTTCAGGGAATCCGCGCCCAGAGCCAGTGCGAAACACGCCAGTGATACAGCCAGAAGCATCCTGCCCATAATGATCCGTCCTTTCTTGGAGAAGACATTTTTCCTTTCCGGAGATTCCGCTTTCCGTGGCGGCATGCATCCGTTTTTCACCGGCAAATGCGGCGGCGCCTTTGGCTACGGGGACTGCTTCCTTTCCCTGTCATGGCCGCTGCCCGTGAATGAAGGTAAAAAAAGCCCGGCGCAGTTTCATGCCGGGCCGGGAACAGTGCCTGTTTTTATTTGGATTTTGCTTTCTTGTAAACTTTCTTCTCGTCGTAGTTGTAGTAGGCTCCGAGCGAGATCAGCGTCTTGGTATGTGCAATGCCTTTGATCTGATGGCACATCTTGTCCGCGAGAATCAGCGAGAGCTCCTGATTGTCTCCGACCCGCGCGATCACGGCGAGATCGTATTCTCCGGCAATGGAGTGGACTTCCATGATTCCGTTGATCTTCAGGAGCTCCTCGATGACATCCGAGATGAGTTCACGCTTGACTTTGACAAGAATAATTGCCGTGACCATAAAAAACCTCCGTTTTTAGTGTGTAGTTACAAACATAATGTTTTTCTGCCTCTTGTCAAGTCCGATTTATAAATTCTTTCAAAATTGAGTGAGGCGGAACGGATTTCACGGGAAGGCCTCCGTCTTGGGAAACAGAAGTGCATTTCCGTTTGCAAATCATTTTGTCCGGAGTTATCTTTAGAAAGCGCAGGGGCCGTGGAAAACAGACCGATGCGGATTTTTATGGCGGTTCAACGCCGCGATGTTTTGCATCGCGGAAATTGCCTCGTGCTTTCCCGTGAATCCTGCCGCGGTCCAGCTGCGCAAGGAAGTCCACGATACGAGCGCGTGTCCTGGCCCTGTGCAGTTCATTGGCGGCTGTTTTGCGGGAGATCTTTGCGGAATTTCAAATAACACGGCAGTTTGCCGAGAGAAGGAGGCAGTTTTCATGATTATTGACGCCCATGCGCATGTGTATGAATATGTGAGACCCTATGGCCCCAATGGCGAGGGGCGCGCAATCGGCAAAGGCCGCGTCCGCTGGCCGGACGGGAAGGAAACGCCTTTCTTTCCGGAGCGTTACGGCGATTACGGATTTCTTCCGGAGACGCTTCTGGGACTGATGGACGAGGCCGGAATCGAAAAGGCTGTTCTCCTCCAGGCTCCGAACTACGGATTTCAGAATGACTTCATCTGCGAGACGGTCCGGACATACCCGGACCGCTTTGTCGGGGCCTGCGCTTTTGATCCTTATGCCGGCAGGGCTCTGGAGCTTTTCCGGCATTTTACGGAAGTCTGCAAATTCCACATATTGAAGTTTGAAATCAGTGAATTCTGGGGCCTGACCGGCATTCATCCGGATCTTTCCCTGGACGCTCCGGTGTTCGATGCCGTCTGGGATCATGCGCAGCAGACGGATACGGTTGTGACCATTGACACAGGAGTGAGAAACTCCGGAAACTGGCGGCTCTATCCCATTGCACGCATCAAAAGAAGATTTCCGAAACTGCGTTTCGTCATTGCCCATGTCCTGTTTCCGGGAGACGACGGCTATGATGCGACCCGTCTGGAAATGCTTTCCGAAATCGCCGACGGAAATGTCTTCTTTGATATTTCCAACACAATTTCCCGCCCGGAGCCCTATCCCTATCTCAGACATCAGAATTTTCTGCGGGATCTCTGCAGCCGGGTCGGAGCGGATCATATGATGTGGGGCACGGATATTCCCTCCGTTCTGTTCAACCATACCTGCTGCGAGCTTCTGAATTACCTGCGCGACGGCGGTCTTTTTTCCGGAGAGGAACTGGAGTGGATTCTCGGGAACACGGCGAAAGAGGCCTACCGGATCCCCTGAACAGGGAGCCGGCTTCACTCCGCCGCAGTGTTCCGGAATGTTTTCCTTTCAGCACATATCTGGCGCTTCTGTTTAGGCCAAGGATATGTTTTTCATCCTATCCAGCGCAATGAAAATAATTTGCATAAAATTGGCATTGGGATGTTGAAATTTGTGATTTGATGTGTTAACTTTTACAAGTTCTGCGGGAAAACATCAACTTAGGAAAAAAACAAGGAGGCGAGATGGGCGTGCTGAAAGTCGGATTGGTCGGATGCGGGAAAATCGCGGATGCCAATCATATGCCGGAAATGCTTTCTCTCGGCGGAAATGCCGAGGTGACCGCAATGTTCGACATTCAAAAAGGCAAAGCGGAAGCACTGGCGGAAAAGCATAAACTTAAGCCGAAATTCTGCAGCTCTCTGGATGAACTCCTCAAATCCGATATTGATGCCGTTATCATCGCAACGCCGAATCTGTATCATTACGAGCAGACTCTCCAGTGTCTGAACGCGGGAAAACACGTTCTGGTTGAGAAACCGATGGCCTCCAGCGTGGAGGAAGCCGATGAAATGATTGATCTCGCCGAGAAAAAGGGCCTGATTCTCCAGGTCAATCAGTCGCTCCGGTTCAGTGCGCTTCACAGGAAGCTTGCCGAACTGGTGGCCTCGGGCGTGATTGGAAAGCCGTTGCATGCCCGCTGTCTGCGCGCGGCAACCTCCAGTCCCGATGTCGGATGGTCCCCAGGAGCGACATGGTTCGTGCAGAAGAAATACAAAGGCAGCCTTGTCACGGATATCGCGGTGCATATGGCCGATCTTCTGCAGTGGTGTTTCGGACCGGTCGACACGGTGATGTCGCAGACGACAAATCTTTCGCATGAGGTGCCGGACAATGTCGTCGCACTGTTCCGTTATAAAAACGGAGCGACAGCCACCCTGGAGCTGAGCTGGACTTTTCCGATCGGCGGTAACAAATTTGAAATTTATGGACAGGACGGAGCCATTCTGCTGACAAATGACAGCATTGAAATCTATCAGAAAAATGCAAAGAAGCCAAGGGTGATCAAGTTCGCGTCGATCAAGTCGATCCCGAACTCTCATGCCGTTTTTGCGGCTTCCGTAGCGAAAGGCGGCAATGAAAACTGGAAAGTCGGACGCGAGGCCCTCGCGTTGTGCATGGCTATCATAGAGTCTAACCAACAACAGAAAGCGGTGGAACCGAAGATGCGCAAAACAACTTCCAAAACATCCGTCAAGTCCCCGGCAGCCAAAAAAGCAATTCCGGCAGCCAAAAAGTCAACCCCTGCCAAGAAGGCTGCACCTGTGAAGAAGGCCGCCCCGGCCAAGGCCGCACCCGTGAAGAAGGCCGCCCCGGCGAAAGCCGCACCCGTGAAGAAGGCCGCCCCGGCGAAAGTTGCGCCTGCGAAGAAAGCCGCACCTGTAAAGAAGGCCGCTCCTGCGAAAGTTGCGCCCGCGAAGAAAGCCGCACCTGTAAAGAAGGCCGCTCCGGCGAAAGTTGCGCCTGCGAAGAAAGCCGCGCCCGCGAAGAAAGCCGCGCCTGTGAAGAAGGCCGCTCCTGCGAAGAAAGCCGCTCCTGCGAAAGTTGCGCCTGCGAAGAAAGCCGCACCCGTGAAGAAGGCCGCTCCTGCGAAAGTTGCGCCCGCGAAGAAGGCCGCTCCGGCGAAAGTTGCGCCCGTGAAGAAGGCCGCCCCGGTCAAGGCTGCACCCGCGAAGAAGGCCGCTAAGAAGAAATAAATTTCATTAATAGCTTCTTCGTGCTCTCCTTCAGTCCTGCCGCGGTCCAGCTGCGTAAGCTGGTCGCCGGAGGCGAAATTTCCGATACCCCGTGTGCTCTGCGCCGGGGTATTTCATTTTTTCTGAATGGAAAAAGTACAGGACCGGAAGATTCGGCGCTGTACTTTTTTTATGGATATTCCTGCATGGTTCAACTTCGGAAAAAGCTTGCGGATTTTCCATGCAGGAATATTGCCCTGAAATGCCTGAAGGCATTGTCGGGATCCCGGGGGAGGCAAAGAGAAAACAGACGATGACGATGTTCTGTCAGCCTGCCTTGCGGATTACAAAGAACCAGCCGTAAAGCAGAAATGCCACGGTGGGAGTCAAGCCGCCGACAATGGGAGGGACAATGCCCTGTTTTCCGAGAACCAGGAAGATTTCCGTCATGACCTGATAGACCACGATCACGACGACGGCTGTGATAATGGAGAGGAAAATCCCGCCGCGCTCGTTTTTCGCCGCCAGGGGAAGCGCCAGAAAAACGCAGAGGAAGCAGACCGTCGGGAAAGCCAGGCGATAGTAAAGAATGGTCTCATACATGCCGCGCAGAGAAGGCACCATTGCCTTGTTTTCGGTCAGCATATGCCAGATGGTCCAGGAGGAGAGCTCCTCGGGCGGCTTGACCGCATTGACAATGTCTTCCGGCTTTTCGGGTATGTCTTCCATGGAGATTTTGAGTTCGTCAATCTTTTCCGGGCTTCCGGGGAGAAAGAAGCGGCGGTTGTAGGGAGTCCGGACGACATTCCTGAATGTCCATCCCTCGCCGTCCACGTATTTGGCTTCCGCCGCCCGGATATCCCAGTCGAGCACTTTTCTGCCGTCGTCGCCGATCTCGTATTTCTTCAGGATGACCTCATGCTGCACGCCGTCCTGGTCAAAATTCTGGAAGAGCCAGTCGCGGAGCTTGTCGCTGCTCCGGTACTGAAGCATCTGATACATCCGCTCATCGTAGTCCGGATTTTTGACCTTTTCAATCAGAATGGTCGACTGCTGTTCCGTATAGGGGATCACCTGTTCGTTGAACCAGAAATTGACCAGCATGACGGCGAATCCGACGCAGTAGATTGCGAATCCGCAGCGCACCAGGGAAATTCCGGAGGAACGCATGGCTGTGATTTCGCGGTTCCGTCCGAAGTTGGTCAGGGTATACATGCAGGCGAGCAGAACGGAGATCGGCAGGACGAAACGAATGTTTCCCGGCATTTTATAGGCGAAATATTTTACGCCGGTCACGAAGGAGGATTTGTGTTCCAGAAAATCCCCCAGATCGTTGAAGACGTCGCCGATCAGAAAAAGGAAAACAAAGGCAAAGAGCAGAATGGAAAAAGGAATCATGAACTCCCGCAAGATGTACATGTCGAGAATCGGAAGGAGGAAAAAGGTTCGCTTCGCCTGTTCGTCCTGCGATTTTTTGATGATGTCGTCAGCTTTGGTCATGAGTCCGTTTCCGTTGATGGCGCCTTACGGCAGGTTTTCATAAGCGTTCAGAATCGCCGCTTCCGTCTCGGCCCATCCGAGGCAGGGGTCGGTGAGGGAGACGCCGGGGATGATCTTGCCTTTCGCAGTGATATCCTGGCGGCCCGTCTTGATGTAGCTTTCCAGCATGACCCCGCTGATTGCCGTCTGGCCATTTCGGATCTGGTCGACCACGTCGGAGAGGATTTTCGGCTGATTCAGCGGATTGCGCATGGAATTTGCATGGCTGCAGTCAATGATGATGGACGGCGTGAGCTTGAGTTTTTTCATGAGCTCCACCGCGAAAGCGACATTTTCCGAGCCGTAGTTCGGCATATGCTGCCCTCCGCGCAGCACGACATGTCCGAATTTGTTGCCCTTTGTGCTGAACACGCCGGTGCGCCCGTCGTTGATGATGCCGAGGAAGGAGTGCCGGGCAAGCGCTGTGCGGATTGCGTCGATTGCCACGGTGATGGAACCGTCCGTTGCATTCTTGAATCCGACCGGCATCGAAAGGCCGCTGGCGAGCTGACGGTGTGTCTGGGATTCCACGGTTCTGGCGCCGATCGCCGCCCATGTGATGAGGTCGGCGAAATACTGCGGCATGATCGGATCCAGGAATTCCGTTGCGGCGGGAAGTTCCATGCGGACCAGCTCGAGCAGCAGTTTGCGTGAAATGCGCAATCCTTTTTCGATGTTGAATGAACTGTCGAGATCGGGGTCGTACACAAGTCCCTTCCACCCGAGTGTTGTCCGCGGCTTTTCAAAATAGGTCCGCATAATCAGAAACATCTTCGAGGCAACCGTCTGCTGGAGTTTCTTCAGCGCGGAGGCATACTCCAGCGCGGCGGGAATGCTGTCGATCGAACAGGGGCCGGCGATGACGAGAATCCGCCGGTCCTTGCGCAGAATGATGTTTTCAATCTCTTTCCTGAAACGGTAAATCGTGTCCGTTTCGACGAAAGTCAGGGGCAGCTCCTCCAGAATCTCCTGCGGCGTGGGCAGCGGATACTGCCTGGAAATGTTGACATTGTAAATCCGGTTCGTTGTCATCGGTTCAGTTCTTCCTTTACTGCGTGCAATGCGATTCTGCGCTGGGATCCGTCGGACATTTGCTTGAGATCCGCAGCGCCTTCTTCCAGTTCAGCGTCCCCGACGATCAGAACCTTTGCGGCTTTCAAACGGTCTGCGGAGCGCATCTGGGATTTCATGCTTTTCTCCTCCGGTTCGACTGCGGCGTAAATTCCGGCGCGGCGCAGTTCGGATGCGAGCTTCCAGTTGAATGCAAGCGCCTTTGCGCCCAGCGAAAGAAGATAAATGTCCGGAGTGCGGGCCGGTTCCGGCTTTACTCCCATGGCCTCGCGCGCCATCAGAAGGCGCTCGACGCCTGCCGCGAAACCGACGCCGCGGACGGGTTTGCCGAGTCCCGGCAGGTTCAGCTCGTAACGGCCGCCGCCGGCAATCGCGTTCTGCGCGCCGAGCCCGGCATGGGTGAGTTCAAAGACGGTATGGACATAGTAGTCGAGTCCGCGCACCAGCCTGGGTTCTATCGTGAATTTGACATCAAGCGAGGCGAGAATGTCGCAGACCTGATTGAAATAGTCGCGGGACGGCTGCGCAAACAGCGCGGCGGCGTCCGGGGCGGATGCGATATGCTTCTGGCATTCGGGCTGTTTGCAGTCCAGAATGCGCCAGACATTGCGTTCCAGGCGGCTTCTGCAGTCCTCGCACATTGAGTCGATGACGGGTTTGAAATGTTCGCGCAGCGCGTCTTCGGCGGGCTTCCGGTCTTCGGGAACGCCGCGCGTATTGATCATCAGATTGAATCCGGTGACGCCGATCTCCTCCAGAAACTGCGACAACGCGAGAATGCACTCCGCGTCCAGCGCGGGTGCGACGCGGCCCGCGTTTTCCACGCCGATCTGGTGAAACTGTCTGCGGCGTCCGGCGGCTGGCTTTTCTCCGCGGAACATCGGGCCGATGTAAAAAACGCGCGTTTCCACGCCGTTCACCACATCGGTTCCGGAAAGGGCGCGCATGACGCCCGCGGTTCCCTCCGGACGGAGCGTGAGACTGCGTCCGCCGCGGTCTTCGAAGGTGTACATCTCCTTTTTCACGACTTCCGTCTCGTCGCCGAGTCCGCGCTGGAATACTTCCGTATATTCAAAAACAGGGGTGCGGATTTCTCCGTATCCGTAAAGGCTGAACACACGGCGCGCCGCATTTTCCACGGCGAGCCACGAATTCACCTCGTCCGGGAAAATATCGCCCGTTCCCGGCGGCGGAGTCGAAATTCTGGACATGATGCAACTTCCCTTCTTCAGAGCCAGACGCTTCCGGCGTTAAAAAAAAACGCCCTGCGGTACAATCACGGCAAGGCGCATTCCTTTCAAAACTCAAACAATCTTACTGGGAAACAAGTTTCGCAATGCGCTCTCTGAGTTCTTTTCCCGCTCTGAACTTGACGACCACCCGTTCCGGGATCGCCACCGTCACCTCGGGCTTGTTGGGATTGCGTCCCTTGCGGCTTTTGCGCACCTTGATTTCAAACACGCCGAAGTTTCTCAGTTCGATGTTTCTTCCGGAAACCAGTTCTTCGGCAATATAATCCAGCGTCTTCTGGACGACGCTTGCCACATCGCTCTGAATCAGATTGGTGTCCGCCGCAATTTTCACCACAAGATCTCTTTTTGTCATTGACCATTCTCCAGGCTATTTTGTATTGTTCAGAACTACCCGTTATACTTGGATCGGAAACCGGAACAGCCGACGCCGGCTTCCTGCTTTTCTAACTTCCTCGTCTGCAAATCGTAAGGAAACTTTTTCGCTCCGCTCCGACTGCCTTTTTAAAATACCGCCTCATTCCGGAAATACAAATTGAAATCCTACTTTTTCAGAAAAATTTTCTCCAGGAGGATTTTCAGGAAGCGGAGCCTGGAATCGGGATTGGTTTCCGCCGGCAGACGCGGGATTTTTCCGTCCGGTTTCAGAATTTCATGCGCCCGCTCCAGAATGACTTTATTGTCGGTGCAGGAGATTGCATCCAGGTTTGCGAGGACTCCGATGATCCGGATCTGCGCGCAGACAAACAGGTTTTCCGCCATGCGGGGCAGTCTGCCGAAGCGGTCCCGCAGCTCCTGCCGGAAACTTTCCAGAACGGTCAGATCGTTGATCATGGCGATGCGGCGGTAGGCGTCAAGGCGCAGGCGGGAGGAGTTGATGTAGTCCTCCGGGAATGCCGCCGGAATTTTTCCCTCGACCGTCTCAAGCGAATAATCCACGAAGTCGATGAACACATTGCACTCTTTCTTCAGCGTGATTTCCACGCCTTTCAGCTGCGAAGTGACGGTCCGGAGCAGCTGGCAGTAGAGATTGAATCCGATTGCGTTGATGTGCCCGCTCTGCTCCGCGCCGAGAATGTTTCCCGCGCCGCGGATTTCGAGATCGCGCAGCGCCAGCTTGAAGCCGGAACCCAGGTGCGTGTATTTGCGCATCGCCGCGATCCGCTTGCGGACATTGCCGGAAAGAATGGAGTTGCGCGGCAGCAGGAGATAGGCGTAGGCCTGGCGGCTCCAGCGTCCTACGCGCCCGCGGAGCTGATAGAGTTCCGCGAGTCCGAAGCGGTCTGCGCGTTCGATGATGATCGTGTTGGCATTCGGGATGTCGAGTCCGGATTCGATGATGGTGGTGCAGACCAGCACGTCGATCTTTCCCTCGATGAAGGAACTCATGACATCCTCGAGTTCGTTTTCGTCCATCTGTCCGTGTCCGACCCCGAATTTTGCCTGCGGGACGAGCGTCCGCAGGCGTTCCGCCGTTTCGTCGATGGTGCCGACCCGGTTGTGAAGATAGTAGACCTGGCCGCCGCGCTGGAGTTCCCGGTTGATGGCCGTCGCCACGATGCTGTCGTCATACTGCGAAACGACGGTCTGGACGGGAAGGCGCTGAACCGGCGCGCTCATGATCGTGCTCAGGTCGCGCATCCCGGACATGGAAAAATACAGGGTTCGCGGAATCGGCGTCGCCGTCATGGTCAGGACGTCCACCATGGTCCGGAGGCGTTTGAGCCGCTCCTTGTGCACGACACCGAAACGCTGTTCCTCGTCGACGACCACAAGCCCCAGATTCTTGAACTTGACGTCGCTCTGGAGCAGACGGTGCGTGCCGATGACGATATCGACTTTGCCTTCATTCATGCGTTCGACGATCATCGCCTGCTCTCCTTTGGTTTTGAAGCGGCTCAGAGTCTCGATGATGAACGGGTATTCAGCGAAACGCTCCAGAAAATTATAGTAATGCTGCTGGGCGAGAACGGTCGTGGGGACGAGAATCGCCGCCTGCTTCCCCGACATGACGCATTTGAAGATCGCCCGCATGGCGACTTCGGTTTTTCCGTAGCCGACGTCTCCGCAAAGCAGACGGTCCATCGGGCGTGTCGATTCCATGTCGCGCTTGATTTCCTCGGCCGCGCAGAGCTGATCGCGCGTTTCGGTGAACGGGAACGACTTCTCAAACAGACGCTGCTGAAGATCGTCCCGAGGAAACGAACAGCCCTCCGCCTGGCAGCGCATCGCATGAATCTTGAGCATGTCAAACGCCAGCGTCCGCACGGAACTTGCCGCTTCGCTCTTGATTTTGTTCCATTTCGCGCTGCCGATTTTGCTGAGCTTGACGAGTCCTTTCTGGGAGCCGATGTAGCGCGTGACGCAGTGCGCCTGCCACACCGGAACGTAGACGCGGGAGTCGTTGTCGAATTCCAGATCGAGCGCTTCGTAGGACCGGTCTTTCTCCCGGATCGTCTTCAGTCCGTGATAAATGCAGATCCCGTAGTTGATATGGACCGCGTGATCCCCTTCCTCCATGTCTGCTGAAACGGCCTCCTCGATGGCGTCCTGCGCCAGTTCGGGCGCGCTGTCGGTTTCGGGCACGATGGTTTTGCCGGCGAGCAGACGGCGCGGAGACGAGAAAAGCTCATATTCGGAAAAAAGCGCGAATTTTTCCTCCGGCAGAAAGATTCCGCAGGGAACTTCCGCCTGAATGCACTCGATCTTTTCCGAAGTTTCCAGCCCTTCGTCCCGGAGCCAGTCCCGGAGACTGGCAAGGTCGCCGTCGGTCCTGCCAGCAATGGAGATCCGGTAGGATTCCTCCGCAAGCTGGCGGATCAGGCTGGAACTGATCTGACGCACAAGTTCGGAAAGGTTTTCTTCCGCGCCCTGCGGCACCATCTGGAGGATATGCCGCGCGGACGGAAACGCGGGGCACTGCATGGCGGATCCGGGCGGAAGTTTGGCGCTTTCCGCGACGTCAAGCAGCCGGACTGCGTCGCGCCAGAGCGGATCGCGGTCCAGTTTTTCCCATTTGTCCAGAACCGGCGCGTCGAAGAACCGTTCGAGGCTTTTCCGGCACTCTTCCGGAAAGACGCGGAGAATCAAAGGCCGGTAGATCCGGAGGTAATCCGTGAAATCGCTTTCCGATTCGGATTCCCCTTCCTCCTCCGAGCCGGAGCGCATGATGATTTTATATTCGGGAATTTCCCCGACCGAGCTCTGCGTTTCCGGCGCGAAGCGGCGGATGGAATCAATCGCATCTCCCCAGTACTCGATGCGTGCCGGATAGTTCTGCGCCGGAGAAAAAATGTCGATCAGGCCGCCGCGGCGCGAAAATTCTCCGGGCTGGGTAACCTCGGGTTCGTCGTCATAGTCCATTTCCACCAGAAGTTCTGCCAGATGTCCGAGCGGCAGTTCCATGTCCTTGCGCAGAACCAGTTCGGAATTACGCATTTTTTCCGGCGGGGGTGCGGGCGACATCAGGGCGGCGCCGGAACCGATCAGAATGTCCGGCGGCGTATGAAGCACAGCGTTGAGCAGGGTCGCCCGGGGAATTTCCGCTTCGGCGAGTTTTTTTCCGCAGGATGCCCCGTCCGGCAGGATGTCGATGGATTTTGCGATTCCCAGGGTTTTGGCCCAGAGTTCCATTTCCGCTTTGACCTTCTCCCCCAGGGCATAGCCGGGAAGTTCGATGAAAACAGGGCGTTCGCTTTTGCATGCCGCTGCGAGAGAGATCAGGGAAATGATCCCTTCGTCCACAAGAGAAATTGTCTTTTCCGCAGCCGGAAAGCGTTCCAGCCACTTCTTCATGTGCTTTTCAAAGAATTTATTGCTCTGCGACACTTGACAAACCGCTTCCGGGATGTTATAATATAAACTTATTTGCACTGCACCCTGTGCCGTGCCGACCTGTTTCACGGGTGAAACATCGGATCCCGTGAAAGAAAATGCATGAGTTATAATAAACGCAATAATGGAAAAGTCAATAGTGCCAAATGGCAAGGAGGCTGGTAAGCAGATGAAATCTTCCTCTCTTTCTACGAAGAAGAATGATGTGAAGAAAGTTTCCTCCGCGGGCGCTAAGACGGGAAAAAAAGTGGTTCCGCAGCTGAAAACGGCAGCTAAGAGCGTTTCTTCCGGTCCGGTGAAAACCTCCGCTGGGAAAGATGCGTCCTCCGGAAAGAAACCGGAGAAGAAAATGGCAAAATCTTCCGCCGTGCCTCTGCAGACAAAGAAAATACGGCCTCAGGTGAAAACCTCCGTTCCGGATTTGAAGAAAAAAGTTCCGGCCGGGGCGGCTCCGGAAAAGAAGCCGTCCGTCAAACCGGCGGCGAAACCTGCCGCCAGGCCGGTTGCGGTGGAGAAACCCGCATCGAAATCCTCCTCCGGCAAGGCTCCGGTGAAGTCCGCAGGCAAGGCGTCGGACAAGAAGGATGCGAAGACTCCGGAAAAGAAGCCGTCCGTCAAACCGGCGGCGAAACCCGCCGCCAGGCCGGTTGCGGTGGAGAAGCCCGCATCGAAATCTTCCTCCGGCAAGGCTCCGGTGAAGTCCGCAGGCAAGGCGTCGGACAAGAAGGATGTGAAAGCTCCGGAAAAGAAGCCGTCCGTCAAACCGGCGGTGAAACCCGTTGCCAAGCCTGTGTCGGTGGAGAAGCCCGCATCGAAATCCTCCTCCGGCAAGGCTCCGGTGAAGTCCGCAGGCAAGGCGTCGGACAAGAAGGATGCGAAAGCTCCGGAAAAGAAGCCGTCCGTCAAACCGGCGGTGAAACCCGTTGCCAAGCCTGTGTCGGTGGAGAAGCCCGCATCGAAATCCTCCTCCGGCAAGGCTCCGGTGAAGTCCGCAGGCAAGGCGTCGGACAAGAAGGATACGAAGGCTCCGGAGAAAAAGCCGGAAAAGGTTGATTATACTCCCTCCACCCTGCAGGTCCTTCCCGAACCGGAAGTTCCGGAATCACAGGAAGGCGCGGAAGGCGATTCCGAACTTGACGATGAGAAGAAAGAGCTTCTGCCGGGGGGAAAGGTCGGTGTCGTTTCCAAAAACGACACGATGAAGGTCTATATGCAGGATATCGGCCAGATTTCTCTTGTGACGAAAGAGCAGGAGGTGGATCTCGCTGCAAAGATCCATGGCAGTGACAACATTGCGCACGACGAAGCGCGTGCCACGCTGATCAAGGCAAATCTCCGTCTGGTTGTCAAGATTGCGCATGATTTCAAGGGACTCGGGCTTCCGCTGCTGGATCTGATTTCCGAGGGCAATATCGGTCTGATGCGCGCCGTGGAGAAATTCGACCCCGCGAAAGGTGCGAAGTTCAGCTCCTATGCCGCGTGGTGGATCAAGCAGTCGATGCGCCGGGCGCTTGCCAATCAGAGCCGCATCATCCGCATTCCGGTGCAGTCGGCGGGCAAGATCAACAAGATCAAGTCCATCCGCCTGAAACTGGCGGAAAAGCTCGGGCGCGAACCCACCGATGCGGAGATCGCCAAGGATCTGGACTACAGCGAGAGAACCGTGGCCGGGCTGCGTCTGGCGGATCTGCGGACCTTTTCGCTGCATGATCCGATCCAGCAGGGCGAGGACGGCGAATTCCAGGACATCATTCCGGACCGCGGTGCGATGACCCCGGACCGGATTCTGAGCGATGTCGAATCCGTCGGCCGTCTGGTCGATCTGCTTGGAGAGCTGGATGAACGCGAGCGCATGATCCTGAAGATGCGCTTCGGCCTTGACGGGACCCGTTCCAGAACGCTGGAAGAGGTCAGCCAGGAAATCGGAAGAACCCGGGAACGCGTCCGGCAGATTCAGAATCAGGCGCTCAGCAAACTGCGCGACCTGCTGGTGGACGAGGCCGGTTTTGCAAATGAATGAAAAAACAGTTCTGACACTTAATCGCGAAAGGGGGTGAACACAATGGAAGCAACCGAAATCCGCATGAAGAAAGGCGAACCGATCGACAGAGCGCTCCGCCGTCTCAAGAAGAAGCTTGACAAGGAAGGCACCCTCAAGGAACTTCGCAACAGGAGACACTTCGAAAAGCCCAGCGAAAAGAAGCGCCGGACGGCGCGCCGCCGCGGCTGAAGTTCGTTTTCCGAACTTTGCAAAGCAGTATCCGGCAGGAGGGATACTGCTTTTTTCATTCTTTACAGCATGGACGGGAACATCGTCCGGCAGAAACGAATGATTTCAGAAGGAGATTTGATGATGAGAAATGATTTTCTCCCGTTTTCCAAGCCATCCATCACGGAAGAGGACATCGCCGCGGTTGCGGATGTCCTTCGTTCCGGCTGGATTACCACCGGTCCCCGGGCGGCGCAGTTCGAAGAGGCGTTCAAACGTTACACTTCCTGCGGCGAGGCGGTCGCCATGACCTCGGAAACCTCCGTCATGCACGTCCTTCTGCGCGCCCTTGGAATCGGGCCGGGCGATGAAGTCATCACACCTTCGATGACATGGGTGTCGCTGCCGAACACGGTTCTGCTTTTCGGCGCGAAGGTGGTGTTTGTCGATGTGGACCGCGATACGCTGATGGTCACTCCGGAGGCGGTTGAGGAGAAAATCACGCCACGTACAAAACTGATCGTTCCTGTTCATTTTGCCGGCGCCGCCCTGAACATGGGTCCGCTTCGCGCCGTTGCGGAGAAGCACGGCATTCCGCTGGTGGAGGACGCCGCACACGCGCTCGGAACAGAATGGAATGACGAACGCATCGGCTCGAAAGGCACCTGCATGTTCTCCTTCCATCCGATCAAGAACATCACAACCGGCGAAGGAGGAATGTTCACGACGTTCGATCCGGACCTGGCCGCGCGCGTCCGCAGTCTGAAATTCCACGGTCTCGGCGTGGACGCCTATGACCGCCAGACGCACGGGCGCGCCCCCCAGGCGCAGGTTGTGGAACCCGGATTCAAGTTCAATATGCCGGACATGCAGGCGGTGCTGGGTCTGCGCCAGCTTGCCCGTGTTGATGAACTCAATGCGAAACGTGAAGCGCTGGCGCTCCGCTACCGCGAAAAGTTCAGCTCCATTGAGGAGATCCTGCCGCTCCGCGACCCGGATTATAAGATCAGACATTCCTGGCATCTTTTCGTTGTCCGCGTGACCGAAAAGGCAAAGGTGACGCGCGACGAATTCATGGCGGAACTCAAAAAGCGCAATATCGGGACGGGACTTCATTTCCGCTGCACGCACCTGCAGAAATACTACCGCGAGGCGCTCGGGTATCGGGAGGGCATGTATCCGAACACGGAATGGAACTCCGGCAGGATCTGTTCGCTTCCGCTGTTCCCGGACATGACGGAACGCGACCAGGATGATGTCGTCGATGCCGTCAAGGAGATTCTTGCCCGCCGCTGATCCGTCCGGATGGATATACGGGCAAGGCGGATCTTTTCCGGAATCTGCCGGAGTGTTACGGGAGCATGACGGCATCTTTCCGGAAATAGGCGTTCCACGGCTGATGTGTTCCTGTCAGATTTTTATTCATCAGCAGTTGAAGGGGAACATTCCGGGCGTTTCCGCCGACCATTAAGGCATTGGCGAAATTCGGATTGTGGTTGGCGCTGATATTGCCGAGTGTGTCCGCGACACTGTAATAATACGCCAGATAATGACTTCCTCCGGATGAACAGGGCGAGGAAGGAAGCGGCCGGACTTCCGTCGCCAAAAGATGTCCGCCCGGCTGCGGAACATGATGCAATTTCAGAGGCCACGGCGTATACGTCCAGCTTGTGGGGGATTCCGAGGCAATCAGATTGTTCATTCCGTAGGAGAGGCAGAAGTCGTAAAAGTTGGGACACTCTTCCTTGTGCAGGTCGGATGGACAGGCGAAGACGCTTTTTTTCCAGCGCTCCGCACGCAGCGCCGGTTGTGCGGTCCGGAACGAGTCCCCGACATAAATGTAGCAGGAAAGATTGCCGGCCCATGAAAGATTGCCTGTGCGTCCGGCGGGGATGTGATCCTGGTAGTCGCCGCAGTAGCTCAGCAATGCAATTCCCTGCTGCTTCAGATTGCCGAGGCAGACCACCCCCTTTGCCTTTTCCCGCGCCGACTTCAGCGCCGGCAGCAGAAGAGCCGCAAGAATGGCAATGACGGCAATGGTGACCAGGAGCTCGATCAGGCTGAATTTCATGCCGTTCGGGTGTGATGCCGCCGTTTCGGATTTTCTTCTTTCAAATCCGGTATTTTGAAATAAGCGCCTCATTTTTCACCGTTTCTTTCCTGTCGGAGGACAATCATTTGATAATCAGTTTGCCGAAGCGTTCGGGCTGTTGGAATGATCCGAAGGTCGGACTCCAGCAGGTGAGTTCGGCGGGAACCACTGTTCTGCGCGCCCTGCAGAAATTAATGCCCCAGATGTCGCCCCGCAGTTCCGCTTTGTCCGTCATGGAGGCGAAAGGAATCCGGACTTCGGCGCTCCAGAAGTTTTTCCCGCGGAAGGTCCGGACCTCGGCATTGGCGTTCCAGGGGCCGGATTCCGGAGTGTAGTGGAATGTCCGCATGGTCCCCAGCGAATTGAATATCAGCTGATAATAATGGTTATGCCGATTCGGGGGAGCGAAAAAAAGATCAATGCAGTTTTCCTGCCAGACGGCGCTTTCCGGATCCCGTTTCCGGTCTGCGATTTTTTCCATCAGAGGCTCTTCGCAGTGAATCCCGATGTAAAGATCGTTGTTTACGACGGCGATCCGGACATCGGCGCCGACTTTCACGGTTTCGGCATTTGCATTTTTCTCAATCCGCTGGGAAGGAAGCGCCTCCCAGAATTTCTCATTCAGTTTTCCGTCAAGCACGGGCGGGGCCGCGCAGCGTTCCGCTTTGATATGTCTGCGTGTCTGAGCCGTCATCAGATATTGCAGCGCTTTGCGGTCCAGCAGATGGAAAAACTGCAGATTTCTCTTGCTGCGGAGCTTGCAGAAAATATTCGCGGGCGGGTTCGCCTGTTTCAGCAGGATCGCCTCTCGCTGCGCAGCCAGTTTGTCCGCGAGTGCCGCCTGTGCCGGAGCGGGATTGCGGGAGGCAAGCAGAGATCTGCCGATCCGGTAAAAATCCACCGTGATCTTGCAGTATGCCAGATTGCCCGCAATGATTTGCAGCCGGGCTTTCTGTCCGGGATCCGCAGTTTTCCGGATGGCATCGTTCAGCTTCCGGCTCCATGCTTCGGAAAGCCCCTGATAGACCTTCGTATAGATGGTCGGATAACGCTTGATGTAGCCGAGAGCAATGTCCTCGTCCGGTCTTGCAAGGGCGAATGCGGCCATGCGTTTTTCCAGATCCGCCGTATAGGCTTTCATGACCGGCGCCCCGTGTGTTCCGTAGCAGTCGCGCAGGGCTTCCCGGAAGAGCTTTTCCGGATCCGGGGTTCCCCAGGCGAACTTCAGATAAAGGTAGTTGTTCAGTCCGGATGCGGCGAATCCGGTATTGTTAGTCGTCTGGATGCCCGAGACGTCTGCTGCGTAAAGATTGTCGAAAAGCATTTTGATGTTTTCATACTGGTGGCAGGGAAGTTCGAGTCCCCCCATTCCTTCCGGCGTGCAGTAATAATAGAGCTTCCGCAGTTTCTTTCTCCATTTTTTCAGATTCTCAAGGTGAGCTTTCCGTCTTGCCGGATCGTAATAACCGATGCCGGTGTCGTTCAGCACCTCCATGACTGTAATGGAGGGATCGAGTCGGAGGGTTGCCGGCGCTTCATAATAGAAGGCGTACGCGAGGATTCCGAATTTCTGTTCCGGCAGTTTCCGTCTGACTCTCCGGGCGACCTCGTTGGCATAGGTCATGATTCTGGAAGTCATGATTCTGGAACCGTCCGGGCGGACTCCGTCATCCAGCGCGGTGCATGCGGCGCATTCGCAGAATCTGTCGCTGTCATTCGGAGTCAGACTCAGCATCCACGGTATTTTCATCTTTTCCCTGGAAGCTACCAGATTCGCCGCATACTGATCGAGCGCTCCCGGATTGGTTGTGCACATTTTGAGTCCATAGCCTCCGGGATCCTCGTCGCTGCGCCGCCCTTTCACCAGAGCGAACCATTCAGGGTGCTTGCGGTAGTATTTGGAAGCGGGGAAATCGTGCCGCCAGCTGTGCCATGAGCTCCATGCTTCCGCAGTTCCCTGCCGGTTGCGGCGCAGCCACAGCTGTCCGGCCCGGATATTTTTTCCGGAGTATCGCCCTGCGGGTAGGGAATGACTCCCTGCATGATGCGCAGCTCCATCCGGGGGGCTTCGGCATAATCGAGTGGCTCCATGCTCCAGTTTTTCCGCGTCGGGACATATTCTCCCAGTTCTCCGGGCATGAACCAGCGGATACCGAGCTGTTTTTCCAGAAAATCGCAGACGCCGTACCAGGTTCCGATATGGGCTCCGTTGGGCAGGTGTGGCTCGAAGAGGGCTCCTTCTGTGTCATATCCGGAAATATGGATTCTGTTCCCGACGGTTTTCACAACAAAGGTTTCCGGTTTCTTCACCGGGAGAAAACCGAGCAGAAAGGCCGGTTTATCCTCCGCAACCCGGCCGACGACCGGCAGTTCGGCGCCGGTCGCCTTGGCAATGTACTCCCGGAGATCGTCTGCGGCATGCCGCACGCAGGACGGACTTTCCGGATTGACGGAGATGCAGTAATCGCTTTTTCCGTTCTTCACGATTTCCAGCGGTTTTCCGGAAAGCGCCGGAAGACAGAAGACGAAAATTGCAAGGATGATATTTTTTTTCATTTCCCTGTTCCCTTTCACCGGATTGCTTCCGGAATGGGTTTTCCCGCCGATACGATTTTCCGGACCTCTTCTCCTGTCAGCGGGCGTTTGAACAGGGCAATGTCGTCCATCTGACCGTTGAGATAATATCCGACGGCATAGCCGACAATAAAATCAATCGGTTCCGGATTGAGTATGCAGCGGGTTGTTTTTGAATCTGCCAGTTTTCCATCGACAAGGATTTCGGCTTTCAGGATTCCGTCCGCATAGTTCCAGTTGAAGACAAAATGATGCCAGGCGTCCGCGTTTTTCTGTTCCAGATCCTTGAGCTGGAAAGAGGGCTGGGCGGAACTGTCCTTGCCTCTGTTCGCGTCATAGATTTTTCCATTCCAGAGAGAGATCCATTTCAGATGGTTTGTGCCGACTTTCCCTTTTGTGGTTTTTGCCCAGCGGACGCTTAAGAGTCCGATTCTGGACACTGTGGAGGATTTGTTCAGCCAGGGAGCCTTGATCCAGCAGGCAAACGCTCCGGATCTCCGGTCGAACAGCTGAGGGGGGATGACAATCCAGTCGACATTGCGGATTTGTCCGGGAGGCTGATAGGTGTTTGCAAACGGGATATCCCGGTCAAACATCAGCTGACGCAGTATCACAGGCTGATCCGAGCGGATTCTCAGAGTGGCGCTGTCTCCTTTCGGTATGACCGTGATGGCCGCATGGCGCTCCTGCCCGGAAGCGGTCAGTTCGGCCAGCGTGGTCTTCTCATTGCCGGAATCAAGTTCCACGGTGATTCTGCCGCTTCCCTTGTAGAGGAAGGAAAGACAGTTTTCACTGCCGGGTTTTATCTGTGGAAACGGAAGGGCGGCGAAGCCGTTCGGCGGCAGTGTCAGGATGTTGTCCGTTCCCTGCAGGACCGCTCCGTTTCCGAGGATTGTTTCTCCGGGTGAAGCGGAGTTCTCGGTGCGGCGTTCGATCAGAAAACTCTTTCCGAACTTCCCAGGACGCAGGCGGATTGAGCTTTGAATTCTGCAGCCGGGAACCGGAGGGGTCATGTCATCGCAGGAAAGATAGAATTTCAGGTCTTCCTGCAGAGTTCCGGCATGGACGGGAAAGATGCCATACCATGCGGCAATGGAGACGGAGACTCCGGTCAAACTCATTTTCCAAAGTTTTTTCTTCATGTATGCCTCATCTTTGTCCGGGGATTGTGTGTCTTTTTCCGGCAGGGAGTCATGCGCGGTTCATCCCGGCATTCAGGCCGCGGCGGATGGAACCCTGCGTTCCGGCATGCAACGGTTTTGCGCCGGTTTGTTTTTATTCTTCCGCATGCTGTTTTTCCGGGATGCTTTCGTCGGCGTGTTCCGCAATCCAGCGCCGTGTCCATTCCACCGCGGGAATTCCGAGGTCCGCGATGCAGTTGGAACAGAAAATGATCCCGTCAATGATTCCGTTTCTCAGATATTTGAGATACAGATCGCATTGATGCGCCATTTGTTCTTCCGTCAGAGGCCTTGACTCTCCGTAATTCCACATGTAGCATCCGGCGAGCCGTTTCCTGCCCGGAGTCATCGCTGCGAATCTGTCAAGATTCTCCTCCAGATGTTCCAGCGCGCTGCCGCGCCAGGTCCAGAATGTCACCACGTCGCATTCCGCAAGATACGGTTCGACTTCGGGGGACATTTCATGCGCGTAGAGCACGATCCAGAGATCAAGGCGCCGTCCGATCTCGTGATGAAGCCGCTCCCGGAAAAATGCGACATCCGCCGGAGAGAAAAGCGTCCTTCGCCTTGCATTGAGAAAATCATCGAGAATGCCGCCGGTCACGTTCGGGTACTTTCGCGCCTGATTGAGCACATCGTCCAGATCTCCAAGTTTTGCGTCCGTCCTCGAAGAACCGCCCGATCCGACCACGGACCAGACTACCTGACTCAGATTCTTCAGCGTCTCGGACTCCGGATCGAACGGCGGAGCCGGAAGGTTTTCCATCACGACGCGGCAGCAGTTCGGAATCCCGAAGAAGGCGCATCCTTCAGCGGGTGTCATGCGGTTGATCCCCGGAAGACGGTAACGGTTGCCGTTTTCCCTGTGATGCGAGCCGGGAGACTGTCCCCAGAGCCAGAATCTGCTGCGAAGTGTCGGCATGGAAAAATCCTTTTTTTTTGAGAGATTCCCCTTTGTCTTTTTCAATTATATATGATATTTTATTTTTTGACAATATCATATTTTATCTATTTCAAGATCAAAACCAAGAAAAGAAGGCATATTCTACAGATTGCAGAAAAATGATTGATGTCATCAGAAAAGCAAAAGTTGTCATGGAGGTCGCCCGGAAGCAGGAGCTGGACACCTCCTGGGAGACCAGAAACATCAACCCGGAGCGGCTCATCATTCCGTTTACGCGTCTCTATTTCCCGCTGGAGGGGGAGGGATCCATGACATATTCCGGAAAGCAATACCGTCTGCGTCCGGGATACCTGTTTCTGATTCCTCCGTATGCTCCGGTGGTGGTTTCCTGTCCGGAACGGCTTCTGAAGTACTGGGCGCACTTCAATGTTTTTCTCGCTGACTCCGGGGTTGATCTGTTCAACACCGTGGAGCCTGTGACTGAGCTGCGGGTTCCGGATATGCATGAGTTCAGCGTGCTCTTTGAACATTTGACGAAATGGTATCCGATTCCCTGTTCCGAAAAGTCTTACAGGGTTTCTCCGCTTGCCGAATTCGAATCGCAAGCCGTGCTGCATCTTCTACTGGAGCCGTTTTATGAATCCATTCTCTCCCATACCAGAAGTTCGGACGGGCGCAGCATGCGTCTTGTCAAACTGCTGAATTACATCGAAAAAAATCTGAACCGGGAATTAACCCTCCCGCAGCTTGCGGAGACGACCCATCTGAATCCGACCTATCTTTCCAATCTGTTTCGCCGCCGCTTCGGGATCTCCCTGATTCAGTACTGCAACAACCGCAGAATCGTGCGCGCGAAGGATCTTCTGATTCACACCGACTATCCGATTGAGGAAATCGCATGGCGGCAGGGAGCGGAAAGCACTGCGGCATTTTCCCGGCTTTTCAAGCGTCATGTGGGCTGTTCTCCGCTTTCTTACCGCAAAATGAAACGGCAGGGAACGCATCCCCGCGGAAGCGGGAAAAATCCGCCTGCGGAACCGTGATTCCCATGCGATGTTTCAGCGCCGTTCCTCCGCGGCGCTGAGTTCAAGCTCCAGGCATGTCCCGGCGTTATGCAGATCCAGGATGCGCACTTCGCGGCTTCCATTCTTCCAGTGTATGACCGGATTCCGCACGCCGGCGTCTTGTTCCCTCATCTGGATGCCAGGTCCAGACGCTGATACGGCCCGGTCCATACCGGAACGGCGCTTGTGAATCCGAATCGGCGCATTGCCCGTTTCAGGTCTTCCCCGCCCGCCGTGACGAGATAGACGGTTCCCGTGTGATGATTCAGATCCGCGACCGGCGGTCTGTTCGGAAGATCCGCAATAAACGTGTCTTCCGGCAGCTCCGTGCAGGAGGCGGAAAACAGGACGGACGGGTAATCCGCGTCGAACGTCACGAAAACCAGCGGGCGTTCCCCCGCGCGGGCTTTTTCCTGAATCAGTGCAACGATCCTCTGCGGATCAAATCCGTTTCTTGCGTAATAGGGCATGGTCAGGTCGTCGTGCCGCCCGCTTCCGAACAGCAAATCACTTGCGCGTTCTCCCGCATTTGCCAGAAGCGCCGTGCAGAGCAGCTGCAGAACAAGAGGCAGTGCGCGCAATACCCTCTTCCGTATGGCTGATCGTGTTTTCTGGCAGGCGGAAAGTGCATAGCCCGCCAGAAGGAGCCAGAGGGGGAACAGGGGGAAAAAAACGCGCGGAAACGCCGGGGCGCGGAAAACGAAAAACGCAGGAAGCGGAAGAAGGAATATGAGAAGACCCGCAGCAGATGCCGTTCGCAGACGCGGGATCTGTTTCCACAGAAGAATGGCGCCGGCGATGCAGAACGGCAGCATTCCCGCAAGCAGCAGAGCAAAGGAAAGATAAAGATTTTTCATCG
Source organism: uncultured Victivallales bacterium (assembly GCA_944391115.1). Classification (GTDB taxonomy): domain Bacteria; phylum Verrucomicrobiota; class Lentisphaeria; order Victivallales; family UBA1829; genus UBA11452. The sequence continues at coordinate 42,750 of CALXSJ010000002.1, forward strand.
CGCTTTCCGGCGAAAACCAGCCCTCTCCAAGCCTCATGCACCGGAAAAATTTCTCATGGATGGGCGCATAAAAAAGAAGCAGGGCCGCGGCGGGGGCGGCGAAGAGAAAAAGAATCGAACCGTATCGTTTGCGGCGCATCAGCGCGGGCGCGTAAAAGAGCGCCACGCCGGTGAGCGCGGCGAGATTGCTCGGCGTTGTGCCGACGGAAAGAAAACAGACAAGGAAAAAGAGCGGATATGCCCATTTTGCCGGACGCTTCAGGATTTTTTCTCCGAGCGCCAGAAGCAGAACCGTGAACAGGAATCCGAGCATGTAGCCGCGGATTCCGGTCATGAAAACGCCGCATGCAGAACTTGCCGCAAATGCGAAAGCCGTCAGTCCGCCCGCATACATCCCGCAGGAGCGCACCATGCGTTTCGCCAGAAAAAACACGGCGGACGCGCCGGCGAGAACGGAGAGTCCGCGGAACAGAAAGAACGGCGTGTTTTCCGAAAAAAGCGCGAGAAAACCGATCCAGATTTTTTCCAGCATCGAAAAGACAATATGGTTGTTCGGGATCTCATAGAGAAAATAGATGCGCGAAAGCGGCGGATGGAACACGAAGTTGTCCAGCGTGATGACCTCGTCGAACCAGAACGCGCGGAAAAGATGCGCAAAGGCGGAAAGCAGGCAGAGCAGCAGCGCGAAATACGCAATGCGTTTTCTCCGGAGCGTCTGCCCGCCGTTCATGCTCAGTACCCCGGAACGCGCATCTGCTGATCGCGTTTCACCCAGAGGATATTGGTCTTGAGCCCGTCATGAAACACTCTGCGGTTGTTGTAGCGCTTGTTGACCGCGACCAGACTGTGCGGCGCGAAGAGAAAGAGATAAGGCTCCTCCTCATGAATCAGCCGGTGGAATTCATGATAGAGTCTGTTGCGTTCGGCGCTGTCGAAGCAGACGCGGATCTTTTCAATCAGCTCATCCGCCTTCGGACTGGCGAAGGCAATGTGATTGCTCGAGGCATTCACGTCTGCAAGCGAGGAGTGCCACAGCTGATAGGGATCGGGTTTCAGCGTGCCGGTCCACGCGAGCGAGCACGCGTCGAACTGCTTTTTCTCCAGACGCTGAACCAGCACGGACCATTCGATTCCCAGAAGTTCCATCTGGACGCCCGCCTTCGCCATGTCCTCCTTGATGATCGGAAGCATCTTCTGATAAGTGACGGAGACGTTCGGATAGACCAGCGTGAAACGGAAGGGCTTGCCGTCCCTGTCCAGAATGCCGTCGCCGTCGGTATCTTTCCATCCCGCTTCGGCAAGAAGCCTTTTCGCCGCCGCGATGTCGAACGCATACGGCTTCACGCTCTGATCGTAGGCCGCGCTGGTCTTCGGGAAGGGACCGGAAACCATTTCAGCGAGATTGAAAAACACATCCTTCAGAATCTTCTCCCGGTTGACCAGATGGCTCAGGGCCTGGCGCACCTTCCTGTCGCGGAAGATCGGGTTGTTCTGATTGAGGCCGATGTAGGAATACATGCCGGTCGGATATTCGATTTTTTCCAGAAAGCCATCCGGTTTGAATGCGGCGGAGTTTGTGCGGTTGATCCACTGGTCGGGAGAGAGCGCGTCCAGATCAAGCTCTCCGGAGAGCAGCGCCTGGAGCCGGGTGTTCGGATGCTGGATGATGTCGAACGAGACCGTTTCGATCGGCGGCTGGATGCCGAGGCGCGCGCCGTAGTAGTTGTCGAACCGGCGGAGGACGATTCTGCGTCCCTTCTCCCATTTGTCGAAACGGTATGGACCGCAGCCGACGATCATGCGGTTGCGTTCGTGGTCGTCGTTGAACCGTTTGCCGTCGAACGGGCCGTCGTAGGCGTGGTAGAGGTGCCGCGGAAGCGGAATCAGTCCCAGGGAAATGTCCTCGGCGAGAAAGTAGGGCCTGCTCCAGATCACTTCGAACTCATGGTCATTGAGGACATCAATCCGGTCGATGTCCTTGAGGTATCCGCGGAGCGGGGCGCAGTCCACCGCCTCGTTCTTCACGACGTCCAGATAGAATTTGAAGTCGTGCGCGGTGACTTCGCGGTTTTTCCATTCCTTTCCTGTGACCGGGTCCGTGAAATCGTGCCAGAGAACGCCTTTGCGCAGTCTGACGCGGTATTTCAGCTTGTCCGGCGAGATTGTCCAGGATTCCGCCAGCATCGGCTTGAGCTCGCCGGATCCGTCGTCGGCATAGTCGCGTTCCGCGAGGGAGTCCATGGTCTTCGCCCAGATTTCGGAAACGTAGGCGTCGTTTGTAATGAGCATGTTCATGTTGCCGACGTCCGCGCCGAACGCCGTGATGAGCCGTCCGCCGCTCTCCGCGTCCGGATCGTAATAACGGCGGTTCGCGATCTCCGCGGCGGCATGATTTCCGGCGGGGGACGTGGACGCCTGCACGGGAGAAATGCGCAAATTGGCGATGCGCGATTCCAGATTCTTCACGGTGCGGTTCATCTCCTCCATCGAAAAACGCAACTGGTCGAGCGCCTTGACAAAGACAAAGCCGGTCAGCAGCATGACGAGGAAAATTCCTGTTGCCAGCACATTGAGATAGGTATTTTTGTTCATCGTTCTTCTTCCGTCGTTTCCGTTTTGCGCCGCGCCGCCGGAACGGATTCTTTCCGCGCCGATGCGCAATTTCGCACAATTCCATTACATTATTACTTGAAAAACAACTTTTCCAGTCGTAATGTTCCCTTTATTCAATGAAAAATGGTGAGAAACATGAAACTTTCTATTGTAATTCCGGTTTACAACGAGGAAAAATTCATCGACGCGGTTCTGGAGCGGGTGAGGAACGTCCGTTTTCAGGACGGGGTCGAAGTGGAACTGGTCGCCGTGGACGACTGTTCGAAGGACGGCACATTCGAGAAGCTCAAAGCCTGGGAGGCGCGCGGCGTGAAGGTCTGCCGCCATGAAAGGAACGGCGGAAAGGGCGCGGCGCTTCATACCGGATTCAAACTCGCCACGGGTGACGTCATCACAGTGCAGGACTCCGATTTCGAATACAATCCTGACGAGCTGCCGCGCCTGCTTGCCCCGATTCTGGAAAACAAGGCTGATTTCGTGTTCGGCGCGCGGGAGGCGTTTGTGAAAGGGCTTCCGCACCGTGTCATGTACTTCTGGCATCTGAAGATCAATGCCTTTCTGACCTCGTTCTGCAACATGTTCTCGAATCTCGCGCTCAGCGACATGGAGTGCTGCTACAAGATGTTCCGGCGTTCCGTGCTTGAGAAAATCGAACTGCGCGAGCGGCGTTTCGGATTCGAGCCGGAAATCACGCTGAAGGCGTCGCGGCAGGACATTCTGTTCTATGAAGTGCCGGTCTCCTATTCCTGCCGGACCTATGCCGAAGGCAAGAAAATCTCCTGGAAAGACGGCGTCTCCGCCCTCCGCTGCATTCTCAAATACGGTCTTTTCCGGATGTGACGGTTTTTCCCTTTTCGCCGCGCTTACGGAATTTCGAGTTCCTTTTCCATCGTATTGAAGTTCCGGCATCCCGTTCCGGTAACCGCGACCAGATCCTCCAGGCGGATTCCGCCCCAGTCCGGATCGTAGAGTCCGGGTTCGACGCTGACGACGTTTCCTCTGCGGAGGGGGCGCGTATTGAGCGGCGAAACGCGCGGACCTTCGTGAATTTCGAGTCCGACCCCGTGGCCGAGGCCGTGAATGAATCCGCACGGCATTCCGCCGCGCTTCCTGCCGGTCCGGAATCCGAGCTCCTCCATGGTCTTCGCCGCGGCGATGTGCACTTCGGAGGCGGCGACGCCGGCGCGGATCATGCCAAGCGCCGTTTCAGAGGCTTTCTGCACGGCGCGATAGGCGCGCAGAACGTGTTTCGGAGCGCGTCCCTTGAGGAAGGTGCGGGTCATGTCGCCCCAGTAGCCTGTCGTGTCGCTGCGCGGGAAAATATCCGCGACCAGCGGTTCTCCGGCCCGGACGGGGCCGCTTCCGATGTTGTGCGGCGCGGCGCTCTGCACGCCGCAGGCAAGGATCGTCCGCGAGGCCGTGTATCCCATCCGTTTGAAATTTCCTTCGATTTCCGCGCGGAGAAACTCGCAGGTGACAACCTGTCCGGCGAGTTCAAGACATCCCTGCGCATTGACCTTTGATTCGGCGAGCATCGCATGGAGGAGTCTCATCATCTCCTCGGTCGCCTTGACGGATTTTGCGATTGCGGCGATTTCCTCCCTCGTCTTGCACTCCCGCGCGGGAAAGAACGGGGCTTTCGCGCAGATGACTTCAATTCCGGCATCGGAGAGTTCGATTGCCGCTTTCAGCGGAAAGCGTTCAGGCACGCACCAGCGCGAGACACCGAGATGCCTGCTGAAAAACGGAAGAAACGGCCGGTCGGGTCCGCATTCGCGCATCAGGGCGGAGCGGTCGATCACCTCAATGCCTTTTTTCACCTCCGCGCAGGCGCGGGAATATTCCAGGGGCGAAACTACGATTCCCCTGCGCTGTTCCGTTTCGAAATAAAGGAATTCATCCGGCGCGTGAAATCCGCTCGCATACAGGATGTCCGCAGACTCGTCCGACGAGGCGCAGATCAGTTTCGGGAGAAAAGTTTCGTGTTTCCTGCTTGAAAAATTGCCGTTTTGACGCATAATAATACTCCAGTCGTTTTTTGAGCCGCCGGATGGGAATATAAATCCGGAACGGCGCGGACGCAAATCAAATGGAGAGAAAATGGCAACACCTTTGGAAATGACGCTTTGCTATGGTGCGGCAGTTGCGCTGCCGTATCTGACCGGTTCGATTCCATTCGGGTTTCTGATCGGGAAGATGAAGGGCGTGGACATCCGGACGCAGGGCAGCGGAAACATCGGCGCAACGAACGTCACGCGCGTGATCGGGAAAAACTGGGGCAGGCTCTGCTTCGCGCTGGATCTCCTGAAAGGCATTCTTCCCGTTCTGACGGCCGTGCTCCTTGTGAGGCACGGGCAATGGGAGGATCCGTTCGGAGTGCTGCCGTCGCTTGCCGCGCTGTCCACCGTCTGCGGACACATTTATCCCGTCTATCTGCACTTTCACGGCGGGAAGGGGATCTCCACCGCGGCGGGTGCGATCCTTGCCTTGAATCCGCCGTCGCTTCTGTCTGCGGGCGTGGTATGGGCTGCGGTCTTTCTTCTCTCGCGCTACGTTTCTCTGGCGAGCATTCTCGCGGCAATTTCTCTTCCCGTGTTCGCGTGGATCATGAAATATTCCGGAGTATGGAACTGCTCCGCGACGGAGATGGTCCTCTTCTGCGTGCTTGCGGCGCTTGCGCTGCTCCGGCATACGTCCAACATCAAACGGCTGCTCAACGGTACGGAAAGCCGTTTCACAAAGAAGGGAAAATCCCCGGAAGAAAAGGAGGAAAAATGAATCGCGCCATTTCAAAAATCACGGTTCTCGGCGACGGCGCCTGGGGTACTTCTCTTGCGCTGGTCCTGCTCTGGAACGGGCATGACGTGACCCTCTGGGGGCCGTTTCCGGAAAATATCCGCGCCATCCATGCCACCGGTGCAAACAAATTCCTCAAGGGCGTGACCCTGCCGAAGGAACTGCATGCGGAAGCGGACATCGCAAAAGCCGTTGCGGACGCCGGTCTTCTGGTTCTTGCCTCGCCGTCGCAGTATATGCGCGGGACGCTGGAGGCGCTCAAGCCGCATTTCCGGAAGGAGCGGCACTGTCTGCTGGACATTGCCAAGGGAATTGAGACCGCTTCGCTGAAGCGCATGAGCGAAATCTGTTCGGAGATTCTCGGTGAAAGCCGCTATGCCGCATTGTCGGGTCCGAGCCATGCCGAGGAGGTGTCGCGCAAGGTTCCGACGGCTGTCGTGATCGCCTCGCGGGACATCGGGCTTGCCGTCGAACTGCAGAATCTGTTCATGAACGAGTTTTTCCGTGTCTATACTTCGGATGATCTGACCGGCGTCGAACTGGGAGGGGCGCTGAAGAATGTTTACGCCATCGCCTGCGGCATGATCGACGGCATGGAACTCGGGGACAATCCGAAAGCCGCCCTGATGACCCGGGCGATCGCCGAGATGAGCCGTCTCGGCGTGACGCTCGGCGGCCGGGCGCAGACCTTTTCCGGCCTGAGCGGCGTCGGGGACCTGATCGTGACCTGCATGAGCCGTCACAGCCGCAACCGGTATGTCGGCGAGGAACTCGGAAAGGGAAGGAAAATCGACGAAATCATCCGTTCCATGGGCATGGTGGTCGCCGAAGGGGTGAAAACGTCCGAATCCATGTATGAGCTGGCGCGGAAATGCGGGGTTGAAACCCCGGTCGCCAATGTCATTTACGGAATTCTCTATCAGGGAAAATCACCGGCGGACGCCGTGCGGGAGCTCATGACGCGCAGGGCGAAACACGAGAGCGAGTGACCCCGGAGTTCCGCTTACGGACGGATCATGACCAGCATCATCCTGAAAGCTGTTACCGCTTCCAGTGCATGCGGAACGTTCGCAGGCATGACAATGCAGTCTCCGCGTTTCAGATGGTGCGGCCGGCCGCCGATCGCGATTCTGACCTCTCCATCCAGCACGGTGACGAGAGCATCAAACGGAGCGGAATGCTCGCTGAGCCCCTGATTCGCATCGAAGGCGAAAAGCGTCACGGTGCCTCCTCCGTTTTCCAGTATGGTGCGGCTGACGACGGCATTTTCCGCATAAGCGGGTGTTTTTTCCGCGCTGAACATTTCCGCCTTTTCCGGGGTTGTCCGATTGGTGATGGAACAATTTGCCATTTTATCCTCCTGATATGATGGTTTTCCGAAGACGCGCAGTCCGGATGGGTTTCCCTTTCCCGCACCGGGAAGAGACTGTCTGCCGGGCAGGAATGTTCCGGAAGGGGGCGATCTTTTTTTGAAATATTCATCCGGAATGGTATATTACCCGGCCTTTCCCAATCCAGGAAACAACAATTGCGGGATCTTTTATGAATCATACGGACACAGTGCGGAATCCCGGCGCGGAGGAGCGTCTGGGAGCGGCGTGCCTGCTGAGCATGACCGGCGGCTTTCTGGATATTTACACGTATCTTTACCGGGGAAAGGTCTTTGCCAACGCCGTGACCGGAAACATGGTTCTATTCGGTTTCAATCTGGCAAATCTGGAATGGTTTTCCGCTGCAAAATACCTTCTGGCGATCTGCTCCTATGCGCTGGGGGTGTTTACCGCCGAGGCCATTCACAGGAGTCTTCCCCGCGCAAGGCGGATCGGCTGGCATCAGTCCGTCCTGATTCTGGAGACGCTCTGTCTGGCGCCGATCGTTCTGATTCCCTTCGGAGAATTCGATTTCGCGGTCAATTCCCTGATCTCTTTCGTCTGCGCGCTTCAGGTTCAGACATTCCGCCGCGTTCACGGACAGCCTTTTGCCTCCACGATGTGCACGGGCAATCTGAGAAGCGGCACGGAGGCGCTGTTCCGTCATTTCAGCGGGAAGGATCAGGCGGAACTCAAGAAATTTCTGCATTATTTTCTGGTGATCGGCTGTTTCATCGCAGGCGCGGCGTTCGGCGCGGTTCTGCTCCGGAAATTCGGCCATACCGTATTTCTTCTCGCTCCTGCCAGTCTGGCGGCTGTGTTTTTCATGGTCACGACAAAACGGCAGCTAGCCGGAATCCGCGGCTCAATCCGGAAGATATCCCGGACAGTCCGCGGAAAATGATCCGCATCCCGGCATCGTCATTTTACCGTCATTTCTCTTCGTCAATTCTCCGTCATATCAATCTGCAGTCAGAATGGATTCCGTTTTTCCGGAGATTCCTTCCCGTGTGCGCAACGGCAGGCGAATCCGAGCGTCTGCGGCAGGTTTGATGCCGGAAAACGGAAAAAAAGCCGGATGCTTCACAATATTTTTTTCTTTTCTCCGTTTTCCGGTTATGAAAACGACTTCTGCAGAGTCTGCAACAGAAACCTGTATCCGTAAAATGAGGAGCTGATACAATGAAGGCGAAATATCTGATTACGGCGTTACTGACGGCGGCCATGGCCGCACCTGTGCTCTATGCGGCGGAAGAAGGACCGGAACCCAGGCCGCCTGTGGAAAAGAAGGAGATGCGCCGCGGACCGCGTCGCGGACCGCGCGAGGCAAACCGGCCGTCCAGGGAACTGCTGGACGCCGTCAGAATCTACCGGGAACAGCCTACGGAAGAAAACAAAGCCAAGGTCCGTGGCGTTTTGGAAAAGGAGTTTGACGCAAATATCCAGAAGGAAGAAAAGCGTCTTGCCGAAATGAAATCCAAAAAAGCCGAACATATTGATAAGCGGCTGGAACGTGTTCTCAAGAGAGGGGAAAAACGGGGGCGGCCCGACCGGAAGCGTCCGGGCGGCCCGGGACAGCCTCCCCGTCCTTCTGAACAATAACCCGTGCTTGAACATCCGCGTTTCCCGGAAGAGAAAGCTTCCGTTCCAAATCGGAAATCCTGCCACGGTTTGGAAGGGGACGCGGATGCGGAGCCAGGTTTTCCTTTCCGTCGTCCGGTGTCCGCCGGCTCCCATCTCCGGCGGGCATCGGATGACCTCTTTTCCGAGGGCATGCGAATCTTCGTGAGGGATGCTCCGCATCGCCAAAACGGCTTCGCGCTTTCCGGTGAGTCCTGCCGCGGTCCAGCTGCGCAAGCTGGTCGCCGGAGGCGAAACCCCCGATTCCGCGCATGCCTGCATTGCGGCAGTTTATTTTGCCTTTCCGATTTTCGCGTCGAAGTATTCCAGAAATTTCCGCGGTCCGATTCCCGGCGGAAATCCTGTTTCCCTTGCAAGAACGCGCCCGCTTGCGGCGTCCAGCACAAGCACGGTCGGATAACTGTATACGCTGTAGCGGCCGGCAAGGGATTTATTCTGAGATTCCAGCTGCTGTCCGAGCGTTCTGCCGCGGGGAAAATCCGCCTTGAACAGAATATACTTCCTTGATGCTTCCGCGATGAAGCCTCTTTTGTTCAGAACATTGCGTTCCAGATGGATGCAGGGCTGACACCAGTCCGAACCGGAAAAGACCATCATGAGCGGCATTTTTTTGGCCCGGCCTTCCTGGCGCGCGTTCTTGAAGTCGGTATTCCATGCGTCCGCGCCCGGCAGAACGGCGGACATGCAGACAAGAAGTCCCGAAATGAAGACTGTTTTCAATGCCTGGCGCATCCCGGTTCCTCCAGACAGCTTATCCTGATGTTTTCCATGTGCGGTACGGATTGCCGGCAAGATGGGAGTTGCTGTACTTCATGTCGCCCGTGACTTCCATTCCCAGCCAGGAGGGACGTTCAAAAAAAGCGGATTCCGATTCCAGTTCCAGCTCCGCAAGAACCAGTCCGCTGTTTTCTCCGAGAAATTCATCAATCTCCCAGCGGTCCGACCCGTTCATGACAATGTTTCTGTATTTTTCCACAGAAGGGCCCGCACAGAAATTGTCAATCAGTTCATTTGCGTCGGTGACCGGAATCTCATACTCATATTCGTCCCGTGAACAACCGTGAAGCGCCCCCTTGAGTGTAAGATACCCTTTCCCGCCGGCAATCCGGACCCGGAACACCCCGTGTTCCCGCTCCATAAAATGAAGATATGCCTGACGGTAAAGCGTCCGGCTGGAGACCCGGCTGCGCCAGGAGTCGTCCCTCAGGAGAAATTTGCGTTCGATTTCAGTTCCCATTGCGTCCGGATCAGAACCAGCCCTTCTTGTTCATGATATAGGTCTCATAGAACCTGTCATCCGGTGTGGCAAGGTAAATGATGCCTTCAATCAGGCCGATGATTCCCATGACGGTGGCGCCGAAGCCGCATGTCAGAAGGGACACGAGGAGCATGATGATCCCTTCGACATTGTAGCCGAGAATGAACTTGTGAATCCCCAGAGATCCCAGAATGATGCCGAGAATTCCAGCGATCAGTTTTTTCTGGGCGACATCGGGAGGAACTTGATTTTCCATGACAGAGACTCCTTTGGATTGCGGGTTTTATGGTAAGATGATGCTGAATGCCGGAAAGTCAATCCCGAATTGTTTTTTTTAATGAAATAATCCGCTCCGGCGGAAAATGTTCCGGGCCTTTCCGGATCAGGCGCCTTCCATCCGGAACGGCCCGGCAGCCGGAAGAGGATTCATGAGGGAAATGGAAAACGCCGGAACCCCCGGACTGCGGAGGTTCCGGACCCGCAGTTCAAAGGTTATTTGCGGGCAATCATGATTTTGCGGATTTCCCCGGCACTGGAGGCTTTCAGAATATCCGCAATATTTTCCTTGCTGTTCAGGACGGCCGCAACCTGCGACATGAACTGGAGGAAAGGCTCGTTGGAATCCTTCGGACAGAGGGAAAGAATAATGATTTTCGTAACTTCTTTGTCCGGCGCATCGAATGCATAGCCTTCCTTTTTGATGCCGATCGCGCAGGCGAGATCATAGACGCCGTCGGTTCTTCCGTGCGGAAGAGCCAGACCGCCCGGCAGACAGGTGGAGACGGTATTTTCCCGCTCCAGAACGGCGGAAAGACATTTTGCGCGGTCTGCAAGGCGTTTGTTCCGGTCGAGCACATCGATCAGCTCCTCGATGACGCCTTCCTTGGTTGTGGCGGTCAGTTCCGTGACAATGCAGTCGGAGAGAATGATCCGCTCAATCGGGATCACATATTTTCCGATGTCGTTTTCATCCAGACGCTTGCCGTCGAAGAGCTGTTTGCGTATTTCCTCGGGACGGGAGAGCTCCTTGAGCTTGTTCAGGCACTGGTGGAGTTCGACGAACGTTTCGTACATCACGGCTTTGATCAGAAAAACCTCGTCCGGATTCGAGTCGAAAACGATCTGGCAGTCGTGAACGGTCATGGCGAACACCATGTCATTCCTGCGGAGATGAATGATGCCGGCCTCCTTGTCAAGCGCGGAATGGCGGAAGCCTTCTCTCCGGAAGTTTTCCATGACTCCCTGCAGGACAAAATCCGCGACCACCTCGGAAGGAAAACTGAACGCGGTATGCACGGTCGAGGTGTCCTTGACTTCCTGTTTGACGCCTTTGCCTTTCCGGCTCAGCATGATGTTGAGCAGCGGCGGGGCGACCAGCGTGGTGATCAGCGTCATGATGATGCCGACGCCGAACAGCCGGGAGTCGAGAATCGGGACTTTCTGCCCGTTGAGCGTCATCATTGTCGTGACGCCGATGCCGCCGATAATCAGGGCAACCTCGCCGCGGGGAATCATTCCCGTTCCGATGCGCAATGCTCCGAGCATGTTGAAATTCATGAAATAGGCGGGCAGTGCGCAGCCGATAATCTTGGCGAGAACCGCCACGGCGGAATAGATCAGCCCGAGCGTCAGCACTTCGGTGTCCGCCATGACGCGGACGTCCACAAGCATGCCCATGACCACAAAGAAGACCGGCACGAGGAAGTTGTAGACAGGATGCAGATTCGACTGGATGGAAAAGGAGATGTCCGTTTTGGAAAGACTCAGTCCCATGATGTAAGCCCCGATAATCATGGCAAGTCCGGCCTGCTCGAACAGTCCCGCCAGCAGCAGGGCCAGTCCCAGCGCAAGGATGGAAAAGGTCGCCGCGGATTTGAACCATTTCAGAAATGCGGCGATTTTGTGGGCGAGCACCAGTCCGAGCAGCGTGACGCCGAGCCAGATGCCGAAGCTCTTGAAGGCGATCCAGCCGATTCCCGCCCAGTCCACATGGCCGCCGGCGGATGCGCTTACGGTCACGATGCCCATTACGATGGCAAGACAGATGATGCCCAGCACGTCGTCGATCACGGCGGCGGCAAGAATCGTCACGCCTTCCGGAGAATCAATGCTCTTCTTTTCCGAAAGGATGCGCGCCGTGATTCCCACCGAGGTCGCCGTGCAGAGAATGCCGAGGAACAGGCAGCGCGGATCCATGAAGGAGGCCTTCAGCGCGACCATTCCGATCACGTCGCCGAAGACAAAGGAAAAGATCACGCCGCCCAGTCCGACAACGCTTCCGACGACGGAGTATTTGAAGAACATGCGCAGATCGGTTTCCAGTCCCGACATGAACAGCAGGACGATCGATCCGAGAGTCGCGATTGCATAGAGCGGCGTGGACACCGGAACGGACGCGCCTTCCAGCAGCGGGAACAGCCCGTTGTGGAATCCGTGCATGTCGAACCCGATTCCGCCGAGCAGATACGGCCCGATGACAATGCCGGCGACCAGCTCGCCGAGAACCGAGGGAACCTTTAATTTTTTCGCCAGGTCGCCGAAGAAACGTGCGGCAAAGAGAATCACTCCCAGCTGCAGTGTCAGGATCGCGATCTGCGCCGTCAGAGACAAACTTTCATTCATTGGATCAACTTCTTTCCGTCAAAATTGCTTGCATTCACACTTTGCTCCGGGATCTCCCGGATGACATCGGTCATTCATGATTTATTTCTGTTCTGGTTCCTCCGGACAACTCCTTCCCTGTTTCTTATTGATTGTTTTGTGCATTTGTGTTTTTCCTTTCATTTCCGCGCGTCTGGCTTTCAGCTTTTCGCGGAGACTGCGGTAGCGGATCACCGCGAATTTGACGGCGTAGTAGGTCAGCGGCGTCATCAGGATTGTGAGCAGCAGCCCTCCGATGAAGAAGGCTTCGATCAGATCCCATCCGATGGCAAGCAGCGAATCCATGTCCTGGCGGTGCAGAACATCCCGGAGCGCCTCCTTGACGCCGGGATAGGTCAGATCACTGCCCATGAGGCGGCTTCCCACATAGCATTGAACCGGATAGATGAAGAAAATCGTAATCTGGTTCGTGAGAAGCGTCCCGAACGTTGCGCCGATCTTGCTGCCTTTCAGCAGAAAGGCGGCTGGCAGCGAACAGATCAGCTGGAACCCGAACGGAATCAGGCAGCCGAAGAACATGCCGATCGCCCAGCCTCTCGCGATGTATTCCGGAGAGGCTTTTTCCCGGACGATTTTCATGTAAAGAAAAAGATATTTTCGTTTAAGCCAGTGTTTCAGTGTCATCGGACATTCCTTGTTTTGTCGCGGCACGCCGTTCCGGCGGATTTTCCGGACCGGCTGGGGTTCCTGAAGCGCCGTTCTTTCCTGAAGGCCGGTGCGGTTCAGGACAGTCCGGAGGGACCCGCTCTCGTCGGGAAGGCGGAAAACAGGAACCCGCATGTGCGGAAGGAACATTTCCCGCGGTTTGAATGCCAGGAAGATGACGCGCCGGACGATGAAAAAACCGGAAGAAAAAGCGTGCAGAACAGCGTGTGCTGCCGGGCAAGACGTTTCCAGGCGCAGCTGATCCGGGAAATGTCGTCCGCCTGAATCATATCCTGCAAAAGGAAATGCGGAGCGGAAACGGCGGCTTTGCCGGCGGCGGGGAGAAAGACGGACGCGGAGGAGTTCCGGGCCGTGCCGGCAGGAGGAACCCCGCCGGCGGAAGAAACGCCCCACGCCGCTGCCAGAACCAGCATTATTGTTGAAAACCACAGTTTCATGACAGTCCATTCTCCGTAATTCTGAAACTGGTACTATACTTGAAAATTACGTTTTTTACAACCCGCACGGATGTTTTTTCAATCCTTTTTCTCCGGACGCCGCGGAAAAAGGGCTGTCCTGTGATTCCGCATTTCGCGTTTTTCCGGGTATTCCAGGCCGGGAAAGCGCCGGAAAAGTGCGGCTGCCGATTGTATTTTTTCTCTCTTCCGCTATATTGAGAAGGATGACATGGGAGCACGCCGCGCATGAAAATTATCTGTCCGCACTGTAAACGCGTTACGGAACTGGAACATGTTTCGCATGGATGCAACGTGGAATGCGTCTGTTCCCATGAGTTCAAGGTCGATGACTCCAGCATTGTGGAAGAGTATTCCGAAATCGACAGCATCATTCCTGAACGGATCGGACAGTATGAAATCACGGAATTCATCGGCTACGGCGGCATGGGAAAACTCTACAAGGGAATCCATCCGAATCTGGGAATTCCGGTCGCGCTCAAGGCGCTGCGCATGGAATACGTGACTGACACGGCTTCCTGCGACCGTTTTCTCAAATCGGCCAGGATCTGCGCGAAACTGAACCATCCGAACATCGTCCGGGTTTATGACTGCGGCTATGACAAGGACAATGTGTATCTCGTCATGGAGTTCATCAGCGGAGGCAGCGCGCAGGATCTGCTGGAACGCGAGGGGGCTCTCGATCCGCACCGCGCTGCGCAAATCGCCCACGATGTCTGCCTCGGACTCATGGCCGCGGAATACCATGGAATCGTGCATCGGGACATCAAGCCGGAAAACATCATGTTCGCGGACGACGGCACCGTGAAAGTGCTGGACATGGGGCTCGCCAAGATCAGCGGGGATCCGCGGATCAGTTCCGCTTCTCCGACAATTTCCTTCACTTCGCTCGGCACCGAACAGTACATGCCGCCGGAGCAGGCGATCGACGCGAGTTCCTGCGATTCCAGAGCCGATGTTTATTCCCTTGGCATTACGCTGTACCAGCTTTGCACGGGGAGGCTCCCTTTCGAGTCGAACAATCCGCAGGAACTCCGCAGAATGCACGCGCTTGAACCGCCGCGTCCGCCCCGGGAGTTCAAACCGGATCTGCATCCCGACCTGGAATACATCATTCTGAAATGCATCCGGAAAAACCGGGACGACCGCTACCAGTCGATCGATGAGCTGGAACTGGATCTGGATGCGTTTCTCAAAGGCCATATCCTGCCGTCCAAGCTTGTGTATGACTCCAGGACGCAAGCTGTTTCCCTTCTGCAGCGCCTGGAACATGTGAAATGGAGACATGCCCTGCTGTTTCTGGGGGCGGCGGCTCTGCTGTCCGTTTCCACGCTTTATTGTTTTTTCACCTGCCTCAGGGAATGGAAACGGGCAAATTCCAATCTGCATACTGCGATGCGGATACGGAACGACCGGGATCGTCTGCATGTCCGGCAGATGTTTTCCGCAATTGCGCCGATGGTTTTCTCCGGACGTTTCTCCATGGCGTTTGAATATTACAGCCTGCGCAATGGAAGAGAGCTTCTTCCGGATCTGGAAAATGTATTTTCCTCGCTGCAGGATGTCCCGTATTTTTTTGCAAGACAGTGGAAAAGGCGGATCGGCAAGACCGTTGTCCTCTCTTTCCGGAAGGAGCCGGACCGGCGTCTGACGCTGCGCATCGACGATATCATCGGGAATACGGTTTATGCGACTGACACGCAGACGCGCAAGGCTTATGCCTTCACCGTTCATGATTTGATTCCCGGGGACCAGCTGCGGTATCTGCGCGGGATCAATCCGATCGCGCTGTCCGTCTGGATCGGCTGCGAATATGCGGCGTGCGGCAGGAAGAAGGAGGCGGAAACGTTTTTCAAGTCCCTGGATCTCCTCGGCGAATATCTGATTCAGGAGATGAAAAAACACGGCGAAGCGGAGACCGTTCCTTGAATCCGGGGCGCGTTTCCGCGCATCAGCGTTTTCAACGGTGTCTCCCCTGGATCTCAATGATTTCAGTCGGAGGAATTTCCACAATCCGTTTTTCCTCCCGTTTGTCCTGAAGCATCTTCAGTATGAGTTCCGCGCTTGTTCTGCCGATGGCGGGAAAATCCTGGAGGCAGAGAAAAATCCGGTCGTAGAAATCCGGCGGGTAATTGTCCCACGGGTCGAACATCGCGCCGATGCAGCGTTTCACTTCCGGCATGCCGGAAAGAAGCTCGGAAAGGCCGGAAGGAACCCACGGAGAGTCGGCGAATATGGCCAGGGTCCGGATCCTGCGGCGCCGCACAAACGACCGGAGTGTGCCGGGGTTGTCCGTCCATGGGATGTTCCGTTCCGAGAGCAGGCGGCCGGCCCAGAGAAAGCGCGAACGGCCCACTGTATTGTGCGCGGACTGATACAGCAGGGCTCCGTCCGCATTTTCCCGCAGCACGCAGTCCAGCAGCCCGCGGATGGAACGCTCCACATCGGTCGTGACTGCCGGCCGGCTGGTGGCTTCCAGCCAGCGGTCCACGAAACACAGCGGCATCCGCAGACGGTTCAGCCGGGCGATCATCCGGGTGTCGAACAATTCTTCAGTGGGAGGAATCATGACCGCCGCATCGCAGATTTTCTGTTCCAGCTTCGCGATGCAGTCCGACAGTGACCGGCGCGTCCCGTTGTGGAGAAGAATCATCAGCGTGTAGCCGTTCGATGCCAGCGTTTCGTTCATGGCGGCGGCGGGAAGATACTGGTGACGGTTTGCCGGCGAACTCATAAGGAGCGCGACAAGCCCGGTTTTCCCGGCGGCAAGATTGCGCGCGGCGAAATTCATGACATAACCGAGCTTTTCGGCGGCCCGGGACACCCGCAGCGCAGTCGGTTCCGAGATGCGGGGATCGCGCCGCAGAGCCCGTGAAACCGTGGAGGCGTTCAGTCCCGTGAGTTTTGCAATGTCATGGATTGTCGCGCTCATGCCGTCACCGTATTCTGCAGGTCCGGATTTCAAACGGTTTCAGTTTCAGCGGATATCTGCCGTTTCCGTCTTTCATTTCCGGTCCTTCCTCCCATTCGATGAGATTGGTTTCCGAAAGCACGGCATGTTTGTCGCGCAGGATGAGAACTCCTTCGGATTCCTCTCCTTTGGTCTCGACGATCCGGACAATCAGACTCGTCTCCTTTTCCGCCTTCTTGACGACTTCCAGGGAAAGCCCTTCGGATTCCAGACGGCAGACGGGCTCCGCGCCATCCGCCTCATACCCGTCAAACAGGAGCGGCGCGCGGTTGAGTGCGGCGGCTTCCGCCTGAACAGGGGATTCGTTCAGAGAGCCGTTGTGCGGCAGGAAACTGTAGGTGAATTCATGATGTCCCATGTCCGCATCAAAATCCGGATATTTCGGCGCACGGAGCAGCGCGAGATCCAGCACGCCGTCCTTGACCTTGTATCCGTATTTGCAGTCGTTGAGAAGCGCGGCGCCGTAATGCGCGTCCGAAAGGTCCGCATAGCGCTGGCCTGCGGTCTCGAATTTCGCAACGTCCCAGCTGGTATTGTCATGCGTTGCGCGGCGAACCATTCCATACTGAATGTCGAAAACGGCCTCTGCCGCATGAATTCCCACGGGAAATGCGACCCGGAGCAGACGGTGCGCCTCGTGCCAGTCGACCTCCGTCGTGAAATCCAGGCGTTTGGAGTTGTGCGCCAGAATGACGGTCTGCCGGAGCGCCGATTTCCCGAACGCATATGTGAATTCCAGGCTTGACATGACATCTCCCCGGACGGCGCGCGGGGACTTTTCCGCCTGAAGCGTTTCCACAAGTTCTCTGCTGTAGTAGAGATCGATGTCCCAGGCGTCGTAATTGTTCGGCCGGTCATGATAGAGCGAGAGCACGTTGCCGGGCCCGGAGAGCGCCTCGCGCCGCGCTTCCTTGTCAAAGGCCTTCAGAAGCCTGCCGTCCGGAGCGAATTCGTAACGGATCAGATCGTTTTCCAGGACGGTGCTCCGAACGGTTTTGGCTGCGGGCTTCCGGCATTTCGTTCCTTTTCTCAGCGTTGTGAAGGAGGTTCCCGGCAATGTCACGGAAGCATACACGCGTCCGCTGCTTTCCTGTGCCGGAATGCGTTGTCCCGAACCGTCCAGCACATGGTGAGCGCTCCAGGAGGCGGGAAGCTCCACAACGCCCCGCCAGGCACGGGAGAGCGAATTGACAAGCACCATCGAACCGGATTGTTTCCGGAAGAGGCTTTCCGCCGTTTTCTCCAGGAGCTTCCGGCAGGATTTGTCGATTTCCGCATGTTCTTTTTCGGTCGTTTCATAGACCAGACGGATCGATGAGCCCGGAATGATGTCGTGAAACTGATTCAGGAGCAGGGTTTTCCAGTTCCTGTCGAGCTCCGCGGCGGGATACTTCTCAAGCGGAAGATGGGAGGCCAGGAATTCCGTGGCGGCAAGCAGCTGTTCGTTTTTTCTGTTCCAGCGTTTTGTGCGCGCCTGCGTCGTCAGAGTGCCGCGGTGAAATTCCAGATAGAGTTCCCCGACCCATTTTTCGAGGCGGGCGCGGTCCTTTGCCAGATCCCGGAAGAATTCGTCCGCACGGCGGCAGGCGATTTTCGGAGTGAATTCCAGGTTTTTCTGCCGTGCAATGTATTCCAGATGCTCGGGCGCCGGTCCCCCTCCGCCGTCGCCGACGCCGAAAAGGGAGAGGAATTTATCGAGGAACCCGTTTTCCTTAAACCGGTTTTCCGCTGCGACAAGCTCGTCGGGAAGGACATTGGAATTGTAGTTGTTTTCCGGCGGGAAGTGTGTCAGGACCTCGCTTCCGTCGATGCCGACCCAGCGGAAGGTGTTGTGGGGAAAGGTGTTGATCTGGCTCCAGGAAAGTTTCTGCGTCAGGAAGAAGTCGCATCCGGAACGGCGGATGATCTGCGGCATCGCGGCGGAATAGCCGAACACGTCCGGGAGCCAGAGGTTCTTCACATCGAATCCGAACTCGTCCATGAAAAAATTCTTGCCGTGGAGAAACTGGCGCACCATCGATTCCCCGCTGATGATGTTGCAGTCCGCCTCGACCCACATGCCTCCCTGCGGTTCCCAGCGGCCTGCCTTCACCTGTTCCCGGACTTTGGCGTAGAGTTCCGGGTAGTTGTCTTTGACGAACTGGTAAAGCTGCGGCTGCGAGGCGCCGAAGATGTAGTCCGGATACAGTTCCATCAGTTTGAGCTGGTTCGAAAAGGTCCGCGCGGCTTTGCGGATGCTCTCCCGGACCGGCCAGAGCCAGCCGACGTCGATATGCGCATGTCCGACTGCATAGACATGGAGCGCGGACGCGGCCGCCGGAAGGGAGAGAATGTCCCGGAGTTCCGCGCGCGCCACGGAGGCGTTGTCCGGATTGCCCCGGTAGGCGCAGACCGCGTTGTTCAGCGCATAAAGAATCTTCATGGCCCGGTAGTCGTTTTCCGGAATTGCGCAAAGTGCCCGGTAGAGAATCCTGATGTCGTTCAGAAGCTGCCAGACCTCCCGGTTGAAGAGGGCCAGGCGCATGGAATTCGCATGGGCCTCGAAATGCCCGTGCGGGCAGGAGGTGTCCGGCCGCGGTTCCGCGTCCAGGTGAACGCCGAACAGGAGATTTGCAGCCGCTTCCACCCAGAGCTCCAGACTCTCTCCGCCTTTCGCCGCTTTCGGAAAAACATAGCGTTCCCGGACATACAGGGTATCAAACGCAGATCCGGCGGAAAATGCATATACGGGAATGCCCTGCGCGTCAAACAGCATGGCTTCCCCGGAAAGATTGAGGTGCAGGGCGGTTTCACGGCCTTTCCAGGCCTTCGGTACAACAGCCTGCATGTGAAACCACGCGCTTTCCCACTTGCGGCCCCAGAGTTCTCCCTCCCGGATCTTTTTATAACGGAGTTTCCGGCGGTCCCTGAATTTCACCGGCTCTCCGCTGACGGCGTATTCCGCCTCAAGCGGGATGGTCTCCGTGTAAAGATCGTCCCGGAGCCGTCTGAGGAACTTTTCGATGTGAACCTTGTGAATTCCGAATACCTTCTCATGCATGACAACATCCCTTCCAGAATATGATAACCAATGCAACCGGTTGCATCCAGCATAATATGCATGATAACAGAGAAAAAGCAACTGTTTTTTCCGGAGAAACCGTTTTTTCGATGATTTTTTTCCGGATGCCGCGGAAAGAACCGGCAAGGGAAAATTTCCCGGGATTCCGCTTCCGGCGTGTGTTCCGGTTATTTCCCTTCGGATTGTTCCAGTTCGTGCATCTGGAAGGTCCGGTCCGCCGCTTTGAGTTTCGCATAGGTTTTTTTCATGGAGACAAGTCCGGCTTCGCGCATGTCCTGGCAGACATCCCGTTCCAGCTGGGCGCGGATGTTTCCGCCCATGAACGACGCCAGCAGCAGATTAAGGTATTTCTTTTCCTTCGGCGTTCCGTTGACGGTTTTCGGAAGCCAGGGAAAATCCGATTCCCGCACCATGACAAACACATCCCGGCTGTCGTCCGTGAACTTGCGGACCGCCTGCGCCGCCATGCTGCCGGTTCCGAGCGGATTTTCCTCCAGCGCTTTTACTGCGCGCGCAATGACATCCTTCGTTCTTTGCGGAACCTTTGTTTTCTCTCCGTGATAAAAGTTGGATTTTGCCTGTTCGAGGAACAGCCGGAACAGTTTCTCCTGCGGGGCGGCCTGCAGCGGAATCTCCGGCGCGAGTTCAATTTTCAGAAGATTTCCGCGGTACGGAGCCAGGAAGAGGCAGATGTGGTGTTCCCTGCCGTTTTCCTGACAGGTCAGAAGGGCGAACAGTCCGGTTAATTCCCTCCCCGCCAGGCAGGAGAGAGTCAGCGTTTCCGTTTTCTTCACGGCAAGATCCTTGCGGTGGCGTTTTTCCGTCTCGACGGCCTGCGTGAAAGCCTGCTTCAGTTCCGGCGACGAGACACCGTCGGCGATCTCCCCGTGTACGGGATTCAGAACGGATACGGTGAAAAACAACGGGTGCGGTCCCGTGTAGCGGACGGATTTCGTATTTGCCTTGTCGTTTTTTATTTCAAGCGCGCCTTTCCGGAAAATCGAAATCGATGGGAACATTTTTTCCAGGGTGTCGTGTTCCGCCGCATTCATGCAAAAGGAAATGCCGCTGAGCAGAACGGCAAGCGCGGCCCGGTATGTTTTCATATTCTTTTCCTCCGTTATTTCCGGAAAGGCGCAAGCTGTTGTTCCAGCGTCACTGAACCCAGAGCAGACGTTCCGCCGGCTGCGGCAGACGCGAGATTCTGTAAAAGCGGAGCGTATTGATGAGCGTGTTCCGGTAACTGTCATACGGCTCCCCCTGCGGCAGGCCGGCGGCATGGCGGATCGCATTCTCCTGCGCCCGGATCGCATCCTGCCATTTTCCGTTGACCGCCAGCGCGTAGGCAAGCGTTTCCAGCGTCACGGCGGAGGGATAGAACTCCGCAGCGCTTTCCGCCATGACAAGAGCCTTGTCCGTATTTTTCCCCGCGTGGGCGAGCAGCCAGGAATAGGTGTCGAGAACGCGCACGTCGCGGGTGTTCAGCTTGTAGCGGTCGTCGAGCAGGCTCAATGCGGGCTGCTGCTGATTCTTCTTGTAGTAGAGGAGTCTGGCCAGCGCACAGACGGTTCGGGTCTGGGCAAGATCGGGATTCTTCATTTCAAATTTGAGCTTCAAGGCGCTCTGGTAATCGGCGATGGCGCCGTCATAGTCGCCGGACTGTTCCCGGAGCATGCCGCGGATCAGCCTTGCCGCCGCGAGTTCCGGTTCGTTTTTTACCGCCGTGTCCGCATCGGCAAGCGCCTCCTTCTGCCTGCCCTGCTGATAATACGCCTGGGCCCGCTGCAGATAAAGCCAGGGATCCTTTTCCCCTTTTTCCAGGTCTTCGGTGGCGGCGCGCGCAGCGGCATCGTAATTTCCTTCCGCATTGTATCGGGATGCCAGTTCCTTGCCGGACGGGGCCGTGCAGGCGCTGAGGAACAACAATGCGGAAATCACGGAACAGGGAAACAGTTTTCTAATCATGATGCGGTTCTCCTTACAGCGGCAATATAGCCGTGTTTTCTGAAAAAATCAAATCCCGCGCGGACAGCGCAATTTTCAAGGTTTGTATGAGACCGACACCGTGCCGAGCATGCTGCTGTGACTGGAGGATTTCACCGAATACTGCGGCATGGCACGGACGGTGAGCGGCTCTTTCCCGAGCGTAAGGTTTGCAATGTAAAGCACGCGGCTTTTCCAGTAAAGGGTGCCTTCGACGAAAATCCGATATTTCCCGGGCGGAACGGTTTTCCCGTCCTTTCCGGTGCAGTCCCAGACGTAATTCCGCGTGCCGGTCGCCGGAGTCGCGCCCGAGACCGCATCCAGTTCCTCCTTTGCGGCATTCGCCGCGCCGGAACGCCGCACCCAGGTCGGAACGCAGTCCTTGCGGATCCGGAATCCGCCCCGGCCGGTATAGTTTGTCACATAGAGCGTCCTGATGAAGTTTCCTTTTGCGTCCTCCACCCAGACGGCGAACTGATTGCTCGCGCGTCCCGGCTGTCTGACATACGGCACGGAGACCGTTACCGACGGAGATGTCTTTTGGGGCGGAGCATCCGCGGCGGACATTGCTCCCGCGGCGGTGAAAACACCGGCGGCCAGAAAAAATTTCAGTTTCCGAAACCATTGCATGGCGAACCTCCTTCGTATGGAACCGGAATACTTTACAATCCTCTTTCCGCCCTGTCAACCTTTTTTTCCGCCGATTCGGGAAAATTGCCGTTCCGATGCGGATTTCCGTGCCGGTGTTGAAAACGGAGCCTGTCATGTTCGCAAATCCGGACATTCTGCGGAAATATGCCGTCTTTCCGCGGAAAATCATTTTCCGCCGCTTGACAAATGTATTACTTTGTATTACTTTTAAGGCTTTTGAAACACGGAGGATGCCATGAGCGAAAAAAAACAGGCTGTCATCACCTTCAAGGCGGAGGGGGAAATGCTTGCCGCACTGAACAGGATTCCGAACAAGTCGGAGTTCATCCGCGCGGCCGTTCTGAACGCCCTGGACGAGACATGTCCCTTCTGCGGGGGGGCCGGATTCCTGAATGAAAAACAGCGCAGGCACTGGAAAACCTTTGCAAAGTTTCATACCCTGAAGCGGTGCGGGAAGTGCAATGCCCTTGAAATCGAGTGCATCGAGCATGAACACGGAAAGGAAAAGGAGTGCTGCCGATGAAAAATACGTTTTCCCTCTGTCTTCTTCTTTTTTCCGCCGTTTTCATTTCCTCCGCGGCGGAAATACGGAATGTCTGCTGCACAACCTTTCCGCTCTATCTGTTTACGCGGAACATCACGGAAGGCTGCCGGAATGTCAATACGGAGCTTGTCATTCCGCCCGGAACCGGATGTCCGCACGATTACGCCCTGACGCCGCGCGACATGCGCAAACTCGGCGCGGAACACCTGATACTCGTGCGCAACGGGCTCGGCCTGGACGATTTCATTCTGGCGCCGCTCCGGAAAATGAATCCGGACGCGGTCGTGATTGACACGTCGCGCGGAATCGACACGCTCGCGCTTGATACTCCCTGCAGGCATGAGCACGGACACGGGCACAGGCACACGGCGCGGAATCCGCATCTGTTCGCCAGTCCGTTTGAAGCGGTCCGGATTGTCGGCAACATCGCGGAGGGGCTTGCGGAGGCCGATCCGGCGAATGCCGCGCGTTACAGGTCGAATGCCGCCGCCTATACCGCAAAACTCCGCAGGCTTTGCGAGGCGTTCACGGAAAACGCGCGCAGATATCAGTTTGAAAAGCGGAAGATCGTGACGCAGCACGGCGTGTTTGATTATCTTGCGCGCAATTTGAATCTTCCGGTTTTCGCGACAATTACGGCCGAGCCCGAGTCCGGCATCACGGCTTCGGAAATGACGGAGCTTGCCGCAAAACTCAAGGGGAAAGGCATCGATGTCATCTATACGGAACCGCAGTATTCCCCGCGTGTGGCGAAGACTCTGGCAAGGGAGTGCGGAATTCCGCTCGCCAGTCTCGACCCGGTTGCGAACGGTCCCGCGGACGCCCCGATGGATTACTACGAATCGACGATGCGGAAAAATCTGGAAGTGCTTGGAAAGACCCTGAAAAAATGAAAGATGCTGAACAGAACTGCTGCTGTGCTGGAAGTCATGCGGCGATCCGCATCCGGAATCTGAATGTGAAAATCGGAGCGGTATCCATTCTGGAGAATGTTTCCGCGGAGGTTCCGCGCGGCATGTGCACGGCGGTCGTCGGCCCGAACGGAGCGGGAAAGACCACGCTCACGAGAGCGATTCTCGACGACATTCCCTACCGCGGAGAGATTGCATTCGGCGACTCGTCCGGCGGGTATTCCCGGAAAAAGCCGCGTTTCGGCTATGTGCCTCAGAAACTCAATTTCGACCGTGACATGCCGCTGACCGTCACGGAGTTTCTGGCGGGAGGGCTGGTGCGGCGTCCTGTTTTCTTCGGCATATCGGGGAAATTCCGGAAGTTGTGCCTGGATTATCTGACCGAGGTTGAGTGCGGGCATCTTGCCGGACGCAGTCTCGGCGCGCTTTCCGGCGGCGAGCTGCAGCGCGTTCTGCTGGCGCAGGCGCTGATGCAGAATCCGGAGATTCTGATTCTTGACGAACCGGCCGCCGGCGTGGATTTCAAGGGGGAACAGCTCTGCTGCGAGCTTCTTGAGAAATTCCGGCGGAAGCTCGGGTTCACGCAGCTGATGATCAGTCATGATCTGTCGATGGTCGCCGCGCATGCGGAACATGTGATCTGCATCAACCGGAGGGTCTACGCCGAGGGCGTGCCGTCGGAGGTGCTGACCTCCGACGCGCTTTCCGCAACGTTCGGCCTTCATATGGGAATGGTGAAATATGATAAACACGGAGTCGGCTGTAAAACATGTGCGAAACAATCCTAGATTTCTTCTGCTCCCTTGCCGGAGCGCTGCCGTTTGAATGCATGAAGCTGCGGTTCATGCAGGAGGCGTTTCTCGGCGTGCTCCTGACCGCGCCTCTGGCCGCCGCCGCCGGGATTCAGGTGGTGAACTTCCGCATGTCCTTTTTTTCGGACGCGATCGGCCACTCGGCGTTTGCCGGCGTGGCGCTCGGATTGATTTTCGGGATCAGCCCGGACTGGACCATGCCGCTTCTGGCTCTGGTGATCGGCATCGGGATCATGGCGATGAAACAGCGTTCCGCACTCTCCTCGGACACTGTGATCGGTGTCTTCTTTTCCGCGGTCGTGGCATTCGGACTTGCGCTTGTCAGCCGCAATCCGAATGTTTCGCGGGACATGCAGATGTTTCTCTACGGCGATATTCTAACCGTCACCCGCAGCGACCTCTTCTTTCTCTTTCTTCTGTTCTGCGTGTTTTTCGCCTTTCAGATTTTCGCCTACAACCGCCTGAATGCGATTGGGCTGCATGAGCAGCTCGCGCGCACCCACCGGATTCACACCGCGTTTTACCAGTATGTCTATGTGGCGCTGCTCTCTCTTGTCGTGATCTTTTCGGTCAAGTCCGCCGGCGTGCTTCTTGTGACGGCGCTTCTGATCGTTCCGGCCGCCGCCGCGCGCAATTTTTCGAAAAGTTCCGGAATGATGTTCTGGATTTCCATTGCAATCGGTGTATGTTCCGGCATAGCGGGGCTTCTGATTTCCGCCCAGCCGTGGGCGGAGACGGCGTCCGGCGCGACCATTGTGCTGTGTGCCTGCGCCGTTTTCTGCGTCAGTCTGCTGTCCGGAGCGCTGAAAGGAAAAAAATCTTAACCACGGAGTTTTGCCATGTTCGAAAAACTGTTGCTGACAGGCGGCGCGCTTCTGGCGCTGGTGATCTGCGTTTCCTGTGCATCCCCGGAAATGGAGGCGGAAGAGGGGAAGAAGGCCGTTCAGGAAAGCCGTCTTTCCGGCGGCGCGCTTTACGCGCAGGCTCTGAACACGCAGGATGCTGCAAAACGTGCGGAGCTTCTGAAAGAGGCCTTTGCCGTGCTGCGGAAGGAAGCGGACGGCGGCAATCCGGAATCCGCGCTTCATCTTGCCTACATGTACGACTTGGGGCACGGCGTGAAGCAGGACGGGATTTCCGCCGCGAAATATTACCGGATTGCCGCCGACAGCGGACTGAAAAAAGGGAAAATCGCGCTGGCGCGCTTCTGGCTCCGCAACGAAATGTTTCTGGATGATGCCGCAAAACTGATTGAAAGCATTCCCGATTACCGGAAGGATCCCGACTGTCTGCTTGCGCTCGGCACGATCCGTTACGCACAGTACCAGTATGCGCAGGGGTTTCAGGATCTTTTTGCGGCCTACCGGAACGCGGGGAGAAACTTCATGATCCGCGACAATGTCTGGAAGATCGTGCATGCGGCGTTTTTCGATCTTTACAAGAGCGGCAATTACGACGCTGCGCTTGCGGAACTGGACAAGGCGGTCAGATTGAACCCGAAACATCCCGCCATTCCCTACTGCCGCGGCCTTGTTGCCGTAAAGAAGGGACAGAACAAAGAGGCTCTCGCCTTTTTCAATCAGGCGCTGAAACTGGATCCGGCCGATCCGTTCTTCTACCGGGAGCGGGCGTTTCTTCATGCGGGAAACGGGGAAAAAGAGGCGGCGATGGATGACATCAAAGTGGCGGTCGCGGTATCCGGCAATGCGGCCGAATTCATCCATGCGCGGATCGAGCTCTATTACCTGCTCAGGGATGTCGACGGTCTGATCGCCTATGCTTCTGAACTGCTCAAGCAGGATGAGAATGACGTTTACGCCCGCGTGACCCGCGCCGGCGCGTATATGCTCAAGCGCAATTATGAAAAGGCATATGCCGATTACCGGAAACTTGCTGACATGCCGCTGACGGCGGACATCCCGGACGTTCAGGAGGGACTTGCGCTCGTAAGCTCCCATGTCGGCAGACTGGACGAGGCGGAAAAGGCCTATGAGAAACTGCTGGAGAAAAATGCGACTCCGATTACGCGGATTAATCTTGCGGAACTGTATATTGTCCGGGGAAAATATGAGAAGGCGCTGAAACTTCTGGATTCGGATCAGCTGCTCCGTTCCGCGGACCGGTTCATGAAATGCATTTCCAGCTATCTTGCCGCTTCGGCGCTGCTGGCGGAAGGAAAAAATGCCGACGCTCCGATGAAAACCTTCCGCGAATTGCTGCCGCAGTTCAAGGAAAAATCCGAAGAGACCGACTGGGATACCGCCCTCTTTGAAAACTGGCTCAAACATGCGGAACTTCCTCCCGGAGCAAAGGAAAAGATCGCGGACATGACCGCACGCGCAAGTGAAACTTTCCGTGTCAAGTAAACGCGGCCATGTTCAGGATCACGACATTCAGCGATTACCGGGAATACTCTCCGGCGGGCCGGCGGAGGATTCTGGCACGCATCCGCGGGGATTCCTTTGACGCGGTCCGCTTCCGGATTGACCGCGCCGTGACGGAGACCGCGTTTCACCGCTATGACGACTCTTTCGCCGATACCTTTTTTGAAGACGCCGCCGCGGAGGGGCTCAAGGCGATTCCCGCTCTTTTGTTTCATACCCCGCCCTGGGCGCGTGATGCGGAACCGTCGTTCAGCGATCCCGGAACATGGCGGAATGTCCTCCTGTTTCTGGAACATGTCGTGACCCGTTACAGGAACCGTCCGGAACTGGCGTTTTTCCAGGTGATTTTCAAACCTTCCGCAATTCCGGATTCCGATCCGGCATTCCGGGAATACCTGATGCGCAGATATCCCTCCATGAAAGCTTTGAATCATGCGCTCAACACATGCTATTCCGCATTGGAAGACATTTCGCTGAAGGACTGCGGCATCTTCGGCATCCGGATGCAGATGGAGCGCCGGCTGTTCCGGCGCCGGGATTACGAACGGAAGCTGGCCGATCTGATGGAAACGGTCCGCGCCGTTTCTCCGCAGACGCTTTCCCATACGGTTTTCCTTTCGCACCGTCTCGCGCCTTCCGATCTGCTTTCGGCGCATGCGCTGCTTCAGGAGACTGCGGACCGGTGCGATGCGCCGTATCTGATTCACTGGAGGCCGCCCGCCGGAACCGCGGAGCCGGAACTGGAGCTTTGCGCCTGTGCGCACGGCGCGTCCGGTCTGGTTTTTCCCGGCCGCTGCAGAACTTCCGGACTGTTTCCGGCTGTTTCTCCCGCGCATCCGGATGCGGAACGGGCAATGACCGCGTTTCTGGAAAAATACCGCGCTCTGTGCGCCGGACTTTCCGTTCCTGCGGAAATCGGAGTGTTCCGCAGCCGCCGCACCGGGTGGCTGGCCGGAATCCGCAAGGAGCCTGACGAGGTTCACAAGCGTTCCTTGCACGCCTGGAGCAGAGCGCTGACAGCGGCATCCCTTCCTTTCCGCATTGTGGAGGAGGGCGCGGAATTTCCACGGAAACTGAAACTGCTGGTGCTTCCGTCCGTCGCCGCTCTGGACGATGCGGATGCCGAACGTCTGCTTGCCTTTGCCTGGGAGGGCGGCACTCTGTTCTGCGAAGGCGGATGCGGTCACTACAGCGGACTCGGCGCCTGTCTGGATCCCGAACACAGGTGCTTTGCGGAGGCGACCGGCGTCATGGAGGGTCCGGAGTGTGTGAAACCGGCGAATCCTCGTGTGAAATGCGGTTCCGGTGCGGAAACATTTTTCCTGAACGCCGGAGAAAGTCTCACCCCCTGGATTTCCGTTCCGAAATTCTCGGAAACGCTCATCCCGCTGGACGGGAAACGTGATCTGGTCTGCCGTGTTCCCTACGGGAAAGGAAAAATGATTCTCTGCGCACCGGTTTTCAGCGCATGCTGCCAGGAGAAGCGGAATGCCGGATTTGAGAAGTTGATACGGCGCGTTTGCTCCTCGGCAGGCGTTTATCCGCCGGTCCGGATTCTGAAACCTTCCGGAGGTGCGGCTCCGCTGCTGCAGCTTCTGGAAAATGCGGAGCACCGGATGCTGTTTCTGTTTTTCCCGCCGCAGACATCCGGATGCGAACTGGAATTTCCTGCGGGATTCTGGAGAAAACGGCTCCCCGTCGACCTGCTGCGCGGCGGAAATGTGCGGGTTGCACAGCATTCCGGAGTACAGAGAATGAAGCTGAAAGCATCTCCGGAAAGAGTTTCCGTGCTGTATGAATGATTCCTTTCCGGCTGTTCCGGCGGATCAGGGTTTCGTCTGTTTTGTCTCTTGCGTTTTCTGCCGTTCGCGCAGACGCCAGAACTCTTCCGGCGACTGGGTGGTCGCGTGTTCCATGACCGATGACTCGTTGTCCGTCAGCACGCGCAGGAACGGCATCTGCCGGAGCGGCTCGATGTCCGTCAGATTTTTCGGAATGTTCAGATATTCGAGAGGTTCGATCAGATAAACCGGCGAGATGTCCTTGAGTTTCGTGCAGTTGCCGAGATCAAGCATCAGCAGCGGCATGTCCCGCAGCAGCCCGATGTCGGAAACTTTTGTGGAATCGATCAGCAGCATTTCCAGGGAGAGACCGCGGAGCGGCTCGATGTCCGTCAGGGGATTTTTTCCGACGTCCAGCATTTTCAGCGTTTCCATGCCGAACAGCGGCTGAAGGGAAGAGATGCCGTTGCCGCGCAGATGCAGTTTTTCCACCGTGGCGGAACGGAGCGCGTCGATCGCCGTGATCCGGTTGTTCGAGGCATTCAGGGAGATCAGGAGCATGCCGCGCAGCGGAGTGAGATCCTGAATCCGGTTGTTCGCGCAGTTCAGACTGGTCAGCATCATGCCGCGCAACGGGGTCAGATCGGCGATTTCATTGTTGTGGCAGCTCAGCACTTCCAGCGGCATTTTTTCAATTCCCCTGAGGGAGGTCAGTTTGTTGTTCGAACAGTCCAGATAGACCAGGGGAAGCGAGGCGATCGGTTCCAGCGAGCGCAGTCCGAAGCCGGAGATGTCCAGACGTTTCATGTTTTTCGTACGGGCGATCAGCGACATCAGCGTGTCAGCGGCATCCTTCGGAAGTTCATGATGAGGCAGCTGAAGAATCCGGGTGACGATATTGGTGTTCGGATTCAGTTCAAAAACCTCGCGCATCAGCTGAAGCGCCTGCGCATAATCGCCGCTTCGCCAGAGGAGAGCCGCGTCCAGTTCCAGAATCCGGTCGCGGTAGCGGAATTTCGTAAACTGTGCGGCGATCCGTTTTTTGATTTCCACCAGCGCATTGGTTCTCTGCCGGGAATCGGAGAGTTTCGAGGCCGCGGTCATATAGGCTTTGACCAGCGCCATTTCTGCGAGCTGTGTTCTGGCGTAACTGTCCGCGATCTGAAGATATTTTCCGACGGCGGCCTCGGCAAGGCCCGCCTCCAGCAGCGTGTCTCCGGCGATCAGCGGAGTTGTTTTTTCCGGAATTGCCAGACGGTAGACGGACAGCGAACGGATCACGGTTCCGTTTGCGAAGGCCCGGATTCCCACTCTGGAGAGTCCTTCTCCGGTCGGGGGAAAATAATCGACGGCATTGACGGAATGCGTTTTTCCGATTGTCAGGGACAGCTGATCGTCCCGCCGGATCGCCGTGATTGTGATTTCCTGTCCCGGCGTGAGTTTCGTCTCGCCGGAGCTGACATATTCCACGGAATACGGATCGTTGACCTTTGCAATCACATCCTTTGTTCCGCCGAATCCGCTGACAATGAATGTGTATCCGTGCGGAATCTGCCACCATTCCCTGCGGGGGGAAATGTGGCTGTTGACGGCAATTTCCAGCGCTTCCAGCACCTGCGGAGCGGATACCGTGAGCACGACTTTGACATTGCCGTGCAGCTTGGCGTTCAGCCAGAGCCAGGTGCCTTTTGAGGTTTCCAGTCCGGCGGGTGTGAGCTGCCACTCCGGAGCCGGTTTGTTCAGATTGGCGTCCATGAAGGAAAGGCCGTCCAGCGTTGCATCCGGTCCGGTGAACTTCTGCTGGTAAACGGGAATCCAGTCGCTCTGCCACCGGGAAATTTCAAAGTATGCGTAAAGGGAAAGGAAGAGAGCCAGGCACAGTGTCGTTGCAATGGAGGCGACAAGAAGGCGGTGACGTTTGACCAGAAGCAGGAATTTCCGGATCATGCCGGCTTTTTCCGCCTTGGTGTCGAATCCGTCGATATAGGCGATGACTTCGTCGCGCAATTCCTTGACCGTGGCGTAGCGGTTGGCCGGATTGACGCTCATTGCCTTCAGGATCACCGCTTCGATGCCGTGCGGGATTTCCCGTCCCGGCACCCGTTCGCTCGGCTTGATGATGTTTCCGTAGATGGTGTCGTGAAGCATGCTTTTCAGATCCCCCGGTTCGATCGGATCCTTGTAGGTCACCATGGCGTAGAGAATCGCGCCGAGCGCGTAAACGTCGGTGCGTACGTCGCTTTTGCTGTTTTTTCCGGCGGCCTGTTCGGGAGCCATGTAGCCGGGGGTGCCGTTCATGACGCCGTCGAGCGTCAGCTTGAAATCGGTGTAGCCCTTTTCGCGGGAGGCGCGTCTGGAGCCGGAGCCGCTCAGCGGATTCTGTCTGGCGGAGACGGAGCGCGCCAGCCCCCAGTCGAGGATCAGCACTTCTCCGAAATCTCCGATCTGCACGTTTTCCGGTTTGAGATCCAGATGGATGATCCCTTTGGAATGGGCGAATGCCGCGCCGTTGCAGATCCGGAGATAGAGACGCATCAGCGCTTCAAAGGAGTAGTTTTTCAGATAGGCCGGATTCCCTTCGTCCATTTTTTTCAGCAGAGAGGCGAGCGATTCGCCGCTCAGGAGCTTCATCGTGAAGTAAGGCGATCCGGAGGAGTCGATTCCGATGTCGTGGACGGGAACGATGTTCGGATGTTCCAGACTGGCCGTGACGCGCGCCTCCTGAATGAAGCGGAGAATTTCCGCGCGGGAACGGTGCTCGATATCCGGCATCAGGGCCATTGCCACATCGCGCATCGTGTCGTTGTCGCGGACCTGGAGCACCATTTTCATCCCGCCGCGTCCGATGCTCCTGCGGAATTTATACTTGTCCGGCGGTTTGACGGAAAGTTTCGCGGTTACAAAGTCGTCGATGTCCAGCGATTTCGGATCGAGTTTCGCCGTCGCCTCCATATCGGACTTGCGCATCCGCTCCCGCGCCTTGATCTCGTGAATTTCATTCTGCACATTGTCAATCGCCTGGGATCCGGCGGTTTCGGTCACGGGTGGACGGGAGTCGATTTCGTTTCTGTCTGTCATGCGTCACCTATAAAAACAGCGGGACGTGTCCCGGTCCTTTCCTGTCGAGGCTTCCTTCCACCAGCACGCGGTCCAGAAGGGCGCACATCCGTTCCCGGTCCTTCGGAAGACGTCCTTCCAGCGGAAAGGGAACTGATGCGTGGTTTGCCCGGAATACTGTGGATTTCAGTTCGAGGCCTGCAATCAGATCGCGCATCTCAGCCACGGATTCATATTCCGTCAGCGGTTCGTAGGAATCGTACATCCGCAGTCCGGGCACTTCGATGAAGCGCAGCAGCGAGAGAATTTCCGGCTGCATTGCGTTCAGCGCTGCAATCGTGTCGGCGACATGCTCTGTGCGGAAACGGCGTCCTCCGATTCCCCCGAGCACCATGACCGAGGTCCGGATTCCGGCATTGCGGAGACGACGCACCGCTTCCGTCATATGCGTTGCGGTATCATCCTTGCGGACCTGTCGCAGCACTTCCTCGCTTCCGCTTTCGAGTCCCATGTAGACGATTGCCAGTCTCAATTTGCGCAGGCGCGCGATCGCCTCTTCCGTTTTTGCGAGCACCGAGGAGCCGTTCGCATACATTGTGACCCGGGCGAGGCGCGGAAACTTTTCATTCAGATATTCCAGAATCCGGCAGAGTGTCCCGAAAGGGAGGAACATCGCGTCTCCGTCCGCGAGGAAAACTCTTCTGACAGATGTTCCGAAAGAGTCCGAAGCACGGTCGATTTCCCGGAAGATTTCGGAAAGAGTGCGTGCGCGGTAAGGAACCCCCTTGTACATGCCGCAAAAGCAGCAGGTGTTGTGCGGACATCCCCGCGACACCTGAAAAATCAGACTGTCCGCCTCGGCGGGCGGTCTGAACAACGGTTCCTCCAGCCAGTCCATCATCGTTCTTTCCCTTATCGGACCGCGGCGGCACAAGTCCGCCGGACATGTTCAAACAGAATCACCGTCGCCGCCTGTGCCACATTCAGGGATTCCGCATCTCCCGGCATCGGGATGAGAACGTTCACCGCTCCGGGGATTTCGCCCGCTCCCGCGCCTTCGCTGCCGAGCACAACCACGCTGTCCGTAAAAAGTTCCTGTTCCGTGAAAACACTCCGTCCTCCGCCCGGCGCCGTCCGGAAGACGCGGCGGATTCCTCTGGCACGGAGCAAGGCGACAACCTCTTCGAGAGCGCCGTATTCTCTCACGGCAAGGGCGAACTGCGCGCCCGATGCGGAGCGCACGACTTTGTCGGAATAGGGGTCCGCGCAGCCGCGGGTCATCCAGACTTCCCGGAGTCCGGCGGCACGCGCCGTGCGGAGGATGGTTCCGACATTTCCGGGATCGCCGACACGGTCCAGAAGCAGTGCGAACGGGCCGGAAACCGGCGCTTCGGGAGGAAGCATTTCCGGACGCCGTGCGACGACGATGATTCCCTGTGAATTCACGACTGTTCTGGAAACGCGTTCAAATTCCGGTCCGGACAGGATCACGGGCTCGACAGGGGATTCCTCCGGCGTCCCGACTCCGTCACGCAGAATCAGAATCTCCACCAGATCGGGGCGCAGATGCAGAATTTCACGCGAGGAGCGCAGCCCGTCGCAAATGCAGAATTCGCTGCCTCTGCGTCCATGCCGCGAGGACAATGCACGGATCAATGCCTCCTGACGTTTCGTTAGCTGCAAGACGGAATCCTTACTTTTTCTCCTGAGACGCTGCTGCTGCGGGCGCGGCTGCTTTTTTCTGCGGCGTTGCTGCGGGTGCTGCTGTTTTCTGCGGTGCGGCAGATGCTGCCGCGGGAGCGGCGGGAATCTGGCGGAGAAGCGCCGCGGCATAGGTTCCCCATACGCCGCTCACAGTTCCCTGATCGGCCCGGAAGCGGGCCAGATAGGATCTCGCGCGTTCAAAGTTTTTCTGCTCGAAGCAGATCCGGCCTGCGGCATAGGCGGCTTCCGCCCTGAGATCAGGCTGAGTCTGAACGTTGTCGGCAACTCCCGCGAAGAGTTTCAGCGCATCGTCCTTTTTGCCGGTCAGCTCATCCAGATATCCCATGGAAAGAGTGGCTTTTGCGGCAAGAAAAGCGTTGGAGGTTCCTCTGGAAACCTGTTCGAGCTGTGTTCTGGCCGCGGCATAGTCTTTTTTCTCAAGATACAGAGAGGCGAGACGGAAACACGCCTCCTGCGCGGACAGTGCGGACGGCGCCTTCTCCAGCGCGGCATTGATCTCTTCAACCGTCTTTGCCCTGGCGAACATCTCGGCGTTCCTGCGCGCGGCGGAATTGCGGACCACAATCACGGTAAAGACGATTGCAACAAGAAGAACCAGAACGACGCAGGCGGCAACCAGGTATTTTCCGTTTTCAATCACCCAGGCCTCAAAACGGTCGAAATCCTCGCTGATCTCGTCTACAAAACTGTCGCTTCCCTTCGGGGCGGCCTTTTTCAAATCCTTCGCCATGTTCTTATCTTATCCTTATGTTGTTTTTCCTGATTGTCTTTCATGCCGTATCTTATCAATATAACCGCTCTCCGCTCCTAAATCAATTCGGAAGACTTTCTTTTTTTGCAAATCAGGCTATATTTCCCTGAAAAAATAAAAAAACTCAATTTGGTCACAGGAGAATCATGATGAGTGAACTGAGGGACAGACGCATGGAGAAATTCCGGAAGGCCGACCTTTATCTGGTCATTACGGAGGAATTCACAGCGGGGCGCGGCACCCTGCGCGTCCTGGAGGAGGCCGCCGATGCGGGGATCCGCCTGGTCCAGCTCCGCGAAAAGAACATGACGAAGAAAGAGCTCTTCCGTCTTGCGGAACAGTTCCGGCGCATTTGCGACCGCTACGACATCACGATGATTATGAACGACCATGTCGACATCGCCCTTCTGACCGGAGCGGACGGCGTTCATCTCGGACAGGACGACCTCCCTCTGAAGGAGGCTGTGGAATTCGCTCCCGATCTCATCATCGGCCGCTCGACGCATTCCCGTGAGCAGGCGTTCGAGGCGGAAGCGCAGGGCGCCGCGTATCTGAATCTCGGACCGATCTATCCGACGCAGACCAAGAATACGCCGGTTCATCCGCTCGGCATTGAAATCGTGAAGGAGGTCGGTCCGCTGCTTCACATTCCTTTCACCGTGATGGGGGGCATCAAGGAGCGGCATATCCCCGGGCTTCTTGCCGCCGGGGCGAAATACATTGCAATGGTTACGGAAATTACGCAGGCTCCGGATATCGGGAATCGCGTCCGGAGTCTCCGCGCGCTCTGGGGACGGCGCTGAAAACGGAAATCTTCTTTTCTGCTGTATTCCGGGAGGAATTTTTTCCGGAACAGGGCGGCTTTCTTCCCGGAGAACGGGCATTTCCCCGTTTCTTTTTCAGAAAAAAACATCCGTTTTGCAGGAAAAAGGTTTTGCAAGACGGCAAAAGCGAGTTAAATTACCGGTTGTGGATTAGACATGACAGACAGGCTGTCCAGGCGGAAATCGCTCCGGGACGTCCTGCATAACAATAAAGTTTGAGAATGACGGGGTTTGGCATGGACGTTTCAGAGCTGCGGGACAAACTTTGCAATCCGCCGATTCTGGGCGAGAAGGATCAATACAGAATCAAGTTTGCGGATACGCCGGAGGAAATCCGGGCTGCCTTCAAACTGAGATATGAAATCTTCAATCTGGAGCAGGGCAAGGGGCTCGAAAACGCCGCAAGGGACGGAATCGACCGGGATGAATTTGATGACTACTGCCTGCATCTCGTCGTGGAAGAGAAGACGCAGCACAAAATCGTGGGAACCTACCGCATTCATCTCGGAGCGGTGGCCTCGAAGGCGCTCGGATTCTATTCGGAGCGGGAATTCAGGATCACAGGCCTGGACCGGATCGCCGAAGAAGCGATTGAAGTGGGGCGTTCCTGCGTGTCCCCGGAACATCGGGACGGCACGGTTGTCGCCCTTCTCTGGGGCGGCATCGCCGAAATCATCTACCGTTCGCGCCTCCGCTACATGTTCGGCTGCGTCAGTCTGGAAGACACCAATCCCGCTTCCGGATGGGCGATTTACGAGCATCTCAAGGCGACCGGGAAGATTTCCGACTGTCTGTTTGCCGAGGGGCTTCCCAAATGCGTCATGCCGCGTCCGCCGCAGGAGGAGATTGATGCGATTCTCAATGACCGTGCGCATCTGCGGGAGCTGATCCCCCCGCTTTTCAAGGGGTATCTCCGGCTCGGCTCCAAAATCTGCGGAGCGCCCGTTTTCGATCATGAATTCGGAACGATTGATTTCCTCATTCTGCTGGATGTCAACGGTCTGCCGGAGCGTTACCTCAAACATTTCAACGTCGCAAGCCTGGGTGCCAGATGAAGGTTTTTTTCCGGAAAATCTTCCGTTTGTCGCTTCTTCTGCCGTGGCTGGTTTACATGGGGATCATTTCCGTTCCCGTCACGCTGCGGCGCGACCGCTGGTCCGCAATTGCGGGAATGGCGAAAATGACGAAACTCTGGGGGCGCGGCCTTCTGCGCATTTTCAACATCCGGCTTCATGTGACGGGCGATCCTGACGGATATGACGGCGGGCTTGTTGTTTCCAATCACATGGGCTATATTGACATTTTTGTCCATGCCGCTGTTTTCGGACTGCGCTTCGCGCCGAAAAAGGAGATCCGTTCCTGGCCCGTGCTCGGCTGGTACACCTCCTTCATTCATCCCGTCTGGGTGGACCGGTCCTCGCGCATCAGTTCGCAGAAGACACTGGAGGAATTCCGCGAGACTCTGGAGCACAAGGTTCCGCTGATCGTTTATCCGGAGGGGACAAGTTCCGACGGCAAGACGATTCTGCCGTTCAAGAGCGCCCCCTTCGAACTGGCGGCGTCCGGGAATTTTGACATTCAGCCGATTCTGACCGTTTACCGGGTCCCCGAAGGCGCGGACACCCCGTGCTGGTTCGGCGACATGGAGCTTCTTCCGCATCTCTGGAGTCTGGTCGGCATTCCCCGGATCGATGCCGATGTTTACATCCTTCCGAAAATCTCGGCGGACGGCAGGGGCCGGAAGGAACTGGCGGAGGCGGCTCATGACGTGATCCATGCCGCCCATGCCCTGCATGTTTTGAAAAAGGAGCTTCCGGAACATGCCTGACATCAGTGCATATCTGGCCCAGTTTTCCGAAACCTGGAACCTCTTCATCCGCTGGAGACTGCCCGCTTTTCTGGATGACGACAATGAGGATGCATCCTTCGGCCTGATTGACGGGAAGCCGGCTCTGGCGCGGATCATGATGCCGCTGGTCGGCGCGCTTGCCGGCGTCTGCCTTTATCTGCCGCTCTGGGGAATCTCCGTGGTGTTCGGACATGTCGCGGGCGGTATCGCTGCGGCGGTTCTGGCTCCCGCCGCAATCGAATTTGCAACCGGCTGGAGGGGGCTTTCCGCCCTGACAGCCTATTTCCAGCTCCGCCGGGCGGGGGCTTCTCATGAAGAGGCCTTTCTTGCCGGGCCGCAGTCCATGACGGAACCGCGTCCCCCGGTTTCCATGATCGGAATGCTTGTCATTTATGCTCTGCGGATGCTGATGTTCGGCGTGCTCGCTTCCGTTTACTGTTCCTTCTGGTTCATCATTGTGCTGACAGGAGGGTATCTTGTGCGGATGCACCTCTGCGGCATGAACGAACCGGGAGGGACTGTGGAGGATCACTGGTATCCCCTGCCGGATGAGAAAATGCAGAAATACGGATGGTGGATCGGCCTTGTCGTCATGCTGATTGCGGGAGTTTTTCACATTCCGGCGGCGCTGACCGGCTTTCTGTTTGCCGGATGTATGGCGTGGCTGGCAAAACAGCTCTGCCTGGATTCGATTTCCGGCATCAACCGCCAGGCGCTGGATGTCTTCGGCTATATGGCGGAAATCATTCTTCTGTTTGTCGGCGTTCTGCTGTTCACGGGGCCGGCTGTTTAATCCCGGCGTCCCCCTTTTTTGTTGCATGCCGGCGGGCAGTCCTGCGTATTTCCGGCGCTTACATGTATTTCCTGAGTTCGCGCGGCGCAAATCCGGACCGTTTCCGGATGAACTGCGTGAACAGCCTGTGAACGGGAAAGCCGCAGCGGTCTCCGATTTCTCCGACGGGAAGTTCCGTTTCCCGCAGCAGGCGTATCGCAAGCGCATAGCGCTGCGAGAGCTGAAATTCATACGGGGAGATTCCATTGACCTGTTTGAAGCAGTGACGCAGGTAATCCGCGCTGACCGCGTATTTCGCGGCCTCCTGTTCCAGATCCAGCGCCGCGGCCGGCGAGCGGACGATCCGGGTCGTCAAATGCATGACGGCTTTCTCCATCCGGCCGGAGACAAGATCATTCGCTTCCAGCGCGTCGGCAAGGTGCACCATCAGTTCCTCAAGATACAGCGGAAGGCGCCGCCGGTGGAATGCGGTATCGCGTTCAAAACACTCCCGCATTCGTTCAAAGGTATTGATCAGCATTTCCGTTTTTTTCAGAAAGAGATACCGTCTGTCCGGGCTGATCCTGTCCAGTGCGCCGAGCATGCGTTCGAATCGTGTTCCGGAAGCGGAAACCCACAGATTCTCCCTGATTTCCCCGGGCGGAGTTTTCCAGCAGTAGTTTTCCCCGGGATACGACCAGTAGAGAAATGGCGCCTCCAGTTCAAACTCCTCGTCTCCAATGCACAGGATCGCCTTTCCTCCGGCCATGATGCCGATTGCTCCGTAGAGCGCGGCGCTTCTGGTGCCGTTTCTGGACGTTATCATTTTGGAAACGCTCCGGAACCAGATATCGTTGAAATAGTCCATATAATCTCCGGATTTATGAAATTTTAGCAAATTTTATGAAATGGAATGATCTTGCAAAAATCAGCATCATCATTATAATAGTGGATGGTTTCGTTCTTTTCAAGAGATTCCTTTCTAATATCCGTAAAAATGAAAAATGGATGCGGGGACAATGAAGATTCTTTTTTCATGCCTGATTGCCGGTCTGCTTTGCGGACCTCTCTTTTCCGCGGAGCACGATGTCTGCCTGGTGAAGGACGGGAAAGCCGCTGTTTCCATCGTCACCACGGGAAAACCTTCTCCCGCGGAGCGGAAGGCGGCTTCCGAACTGGCATTTTTTCTGGACAGAATGACGGGATGCGGGCCGATTCCGGTTTCCGCGGAACGTGTTCCGGGAAAGTCCGCCGTCGTGTTCCGGCGTTCCGCATCGAAAGAGATTCAGCCGGAGGGATTCGCGCTGGAGGCGCGGAATGACGGAACGGTAATCATTTCGGCTCCCGCGGACATCGGATTCCTTTACGGCGCGTATGAAATCCTGAAACGTTACGGGAACGTCCGTTTTCTGGTGCCAGGGGATGACGGGACCTACGTTCCGAAGCGGAAGGATTTCCGCATTCCGCTGGAAAAAATCATCTGCAACCCTTCTTTTGCCGTCCGTTCCGGAAACAACCTTTACAACTCTCAGGCGGGGAGGGACTGGCTGGTGCGCAACAATATGCGCGTGGTGACAACCGGCGCAAGGGCGGACCGTTATGCGGAATACGCTCCTCTCCGCGTGGAAGGATGGCAGTGCTACTGGCGCATGCTTTCCGGCATGTATCTCGATACGTTCAGCCGCAGGGAAGCGCTGGCGAAACTCGATGACATGTTCCGGAAACATCCGGAGCGTTTTCCGCTCATTGACGGCAGGCGCATGCCGCTGACGGATGGAAAGGGAAAGATCGTCCGGCAGTTCTGCACTTCGAATCCGGATGTGATCCGCATCTGCTCCGACTACATTCTGCGCATGGTCGGACGCTGGACGCCCGATGCGTCGCGGGGATTCTTCTGGCTTGCGCCGAACGATGTCACGGTCTGGTGCGAATGCGACGCGTGCCGGAAGCTTGACACGCCGGAGGACAGGAAGACGCATTCCCGGGGAACCCGCGCATGGACATTCGCCAACACAGTGACGCGCCAGGCGCTGGACAGGTATCCCGGCTGCGCGATTTTCGGCATGGCGTATCAGAACTTCCAGAAAATGCCTTCTCTTGTGAAGATCGATCCGCGCCTGAAGGTGTTTCTGGCATTCAACCGGCGCTGCTGGCGTCACAACATCGACGATCCGGACTGTCCGACAAACCGGAAATTCCGGGAATACTACCGTGCCTGGAGCGATGCCGGATTCGACTTTCTGGCCTGGGAGCAGACGGACCATGCGGGAGCTGCCTTCCTTCCGATCGAGGACAATGTCCATCATACCCTGCTCTTTTATCACGGCCTCCGCTGCCGGGGATCCTATCCGGAGTGTTTTGCTCCGGGAATGCGCCTCAATCCCGAAGTGTTTCCCCGCCGTGCCCGCGAGGCATGGTTCGGCATGTGGCAGGCGATGTATGTCTTTGCCGCGTTTCAGTGGGATCTGTCGCGGGATTACGGGAAGACGCTTGAGGAAATCAATTCCCTGTATTACGGCAGAGGCTGGGCGGGCGGCATGCGTGATTTCCGGCGTCTGCTGGCCGAGACCTCCCGGGAGACGCCCGGCTGCTTCGGGCACGGTCACAGTTCGCCGCTCGGGCGCCTGCTGGAAAAACCGGGCGTGCACGAACGGCTTCTCCGGTATCTGGACGCGGCGGAAAAAGCCGCTGCGGCGGATCCTGATCCCCGCGCGCTGGCTCATGTGAAATATGACCGCGAACTTTTTGCCGACACCTGGGAAAAGGCCCGCCGCGAGTATGCCGCGTCCAGGCGGGAACTCTCCGTTCTGCGCAGAACGCAGCCTGTGAGGATTGACGGAAATCTGGAGGAAGCCGACTGGAAAAACGCGTCCGTCGTCACGGATTTCCGGCAGACGAAGAGCGGCGCGAAAGCCGCGCAGCAGACTTTTGTGCGCATGCTTTATGACGATGACGCCTTCTATTTCGGGATGGAAGCCATGGAGCCGGAAGTGGGGAACATGAGGAACACTGTCCGCAGGCATGACGGGGAGGTCTGGAACGACAGCACGCTGGAACTTTTCCTCAGTTCCCCCTCCATGGCGCCGCGCTATGCGCAGATCATCGTGAATCCCTCCGGAACGGTGTTCGATCAGCTTGTCCACGGCAGCGGCGACATGAGTTTTGAGTCCGGCATTCAGTGCGCGGTGCGCATTCGCGCCGACCGCTGGACGTTGGAGGCACGCGTCCCCGCCGCTCCTCTGGGAATCTCCGGGCTGTCGGACGGACAGATCTGGCTGATGAATGTCATGCGCACCCGGCGCCTGCACGATCATCCGTCGGAAGCCTCCACGCTGAGCGGCAGTTCCCCGCATGACACCGGAACCTTTCTCCCGGTCAATCTCGCCGGAAAACGCGGGACCGGAAGCAGCGGCGCGGAAGTGGACCGGAGGGCGTTCCGCAACGGCAATTTCAGTGAAACGCGCAAGGCGCGCCCGAAGGAATACGGAAACTGGACGCTGGGGCCCGGACGTCTGATCCCCAGATACTGGTCGCTTGCCTCCGCCGGAGGGGCTCTCGAAATGCGCAGGGATTCCGCCGGCGATGCGTCCGTCCTGCTGAAAAAAGGATTCATCTTCCAGATGAACCGT
Organism: uncultured Victivallales bacterium; assembly: GCA_944391115.1. Lineage (GTDB taxonomy): Bacteria > Verrucomicrobiota > Lentisphaeria > Victivallales > UBA1829 > UBA11452. The sequence continues at coordinate 83,915 of CALXSJ010000002.1, forward strand.
CTCGATTGCGACGCTTTTGCGATCGCCGGCCGGGTGCGGGGAAAAGGCGTTTTGAGCGTGTTCCTGATCCATTATCCCCGGAAAGCCGGAACCGGCGAAGTTGACCGCGAGGCGCGGAAAACGGTGAAATTTCCCAACACCGTTCTGGGCAGTGTCGCATGCGAGCCCGGCGCATGGAAGGATTTCCGTTTCACCTTCCGGAAAGACCCTCCGCTCTCCGGATGCATTTCCGCCCTGGCGCTTTCCGCCGGGCCGGGCACGGAGGAGATCGAGATCGGCAATGTGTACATGACACCCGTGAATGAAAAATAAGGATGTTGGGAATATGCGGGAACGGAAAACATTTCAGGAACACTGCGAATTTGTGGAGGAGCTGAGCCGCCTCTCCTTTTTCCTCGCCTTCCGTCTTCAGGAGCGTCTGCCGGAACTGTCGCTGGAGGAGATCATCCGGAAACAAACCCCGTTTTTCTACCATGCGCTGGATCTGGAAAACAACGTGATTCTGCCGGGGTTCCGGATCGAGGAAGCCCGCGACGCCGCGGAATTCGAGGAGAAAATGTGGGCGCAGGTCCGGAAACTTGCGCTGGACCGGGCCGCGCGGTTTTACCGCTCCAGCGTCGGAATGGCGGTTCCCGAGACCTACAATGCCGGATCGCTGAAATATGATCCGCCTCTGCCGGGGCTTCCGCCGAATTTCTGCAATTTCCATATTGCGAATGCCGTTGCGCCGAATTCGATTTTCGACGATCCGGATTATCTTGCGGGCTGTCTGACGACGCTGATGGAGAAGAGCGCCGCGGAATACGGATTCGACACCCTGCGCACCTCCTCCTGGCTGAACGGCAATGAACGGTTCCTTGCATATTTTCCTCCGGAATGGCGTGACGGCCGTGTGCTGCAGCCCTGTTACGAAGACAAGCCGGACATTCCCGGCTGGACTTTCGGCAACTGGGGGCAGCTGGTCACCGCACGCGGCACTTTCAACAGGCGGATGGGGGCATACGTGCGGGAGCATCTCACCATGCGTTACGGCTGCTATATCGCGAGCTGTTCGTTTGCAAGTTTGAAACGGCATCTGAAGGAGAGACGGTATGTCCAGAAATCTTCATAAATACGAGGAACTTACTCCGTACGAGTTCGCCCGGGAGAAGGAGCGCGCATCCATCATTTATCTGGCGTCCGGTCCGCTGGAGTTTCATGAGGGGTGCAATGCCATGGGCGTGGATGCGTTCAAAGGTTACGACTGGTGTCTGGCCGCCGCCGGAATAACCGGAGGGATCGTATTTCCTCCCGTTCCGATTGGTCCGTGCACGGCGCCGCCTCGTTTCGAGGGAGACATCAATTTCCAGGAGCGCGGCGGGATCCGGGATGTCATGTCCGGCAAGACGCATTTCCGCGGACGGTTCGGTCCGCCGTCGCTGTTCACGAGCTACAGCGTCTGCCATGCTTTTTTCAGCGAGCTTCTGGAAGCGTTTGCCCAGGATCTCAAATTCAAACTCTGCGTGTTTGTCGGGTCCCACGGCCCTTCCGGCGATCTTTGCCGCAGGATTGTCCGGGAATGCGGAGGAACGGTTTCCGGCATGGAGGTGATGTCGGTCGGTTCCCTGGATTACAATCGGGATGTCATTCAGGCGTATTATGCGGAAAAGGGAGTGAAGCGCATTTCCCATGGCGGGCTCTGGGAAAGCGCATTCAATTATGCGATGAATCCGGATTATTTCCATCCGGAATATCTGGACGCATCCGAATACCCGCAGAGTTACGGCGCGTTGACGGAGGAGTTTTACGAGGGATGCATCCGTCCGGTTCTTTCGGAATACCGTCAGTTGACTCCGGAATTCGCGCGGGAGCTCCGGAGAATTACGATCGAGCGTCTGGCGGAGGATGTCCTGAAACATTATCAGAAGCTGGAGCAGTCCGGCCCGACGCCGGAGAAGCGGGAAGAGTGACGGTGCACTCTCATGCCGGGCGGACAGCGAGGAATTTGAATGGAAGAAAGGCGCTGCATGAAGAAGAAACAAGAGTTCCGCAAGTTTTCTTGCAGAAAGAGAGGAGTCCCATGAAAAAACAGAACAGTATCCTGCCCGTTTCCGCACGAACATGGAGGAAATTCACCCTGATCGAACTCCTCATCGTGATAGCGATCATCGCGATTCTGGCGTCCATGCTGCTTCCCGTGCTCTCTCAGGCCAGGGAAAAAGCATATTCCGCACAGTGTGTTTCCAATCTCAGGCAGCTTGTCATGGCGGGACTGCACCAGTATGCGGCGGATCATAATGACTTTGCCTTCAATTTCAAGTATGCGTATTATAAAAGCGGGGATGCGAACGCGGAATTGTCATGGGCCGGAATTCTGGGAGATTTGAATCGGACTCATACCGGCTATCCCCATTCTCTCGGCTACATCAAACTCCACGATATTCAGAAAAACAAACAGAGCGATAGGGAACCTGCATGACTTCCGTCCGTTACGCTGAAAGCACCAACAGCGCACTCAACTGGCTGGGAATCAACTACAGCATTAATGAATGGCTTTCACTTCCCTCGAACACGATTGCCGGACTCCGGCGGATTGAAATAACGGATGAAGCCGGATACACCTTCAGGGGATTCAAACTGTCCAGCCTCAAATTCCCGACGTCCATTGCCTGGATGTACGACACGCCGCTGTGGAGCATCTGTTCTCCGACACTTCTCCATTCGGGATACAGCTTCAATGCCGGAATGATCGACGGGCACGTCACGGCATACAAAAGAGGCATTTTCAAAGCGGGAAACATTGACCCGGCAATAAGAACGGTGACCAATTATAACGCGTATTCCAAAATGAATATGGAGCCGTTCAACAACTGACGGTTTTCTTGACACGGATGCCGGATGAAATCCCGTGACCTTCCTCAGGAGAAAACGAATGCGGGATTTGTCTTCGACTGTTGCGGATACTGCAATGATTCACTGGAACTCTGTAGAAAACGGGGCGGACAGGAACCTGTTGGACTCTCCGGCGCATGAGGCATTCCTGCAGGGAAAAACCGGGAAAAAGAGGATTGCGGACGCAAAAGAGGAGGAAAATCCGGAAAATACAGTTATATTCTGTTCCGGGAGGATTCATATGAGGCAGAATGCAGACCGCAAAACAGCGGAAATCCGGAAAGTCACCTATGTGAAGTACGTCCGCAGGGAAAAGAGTTTCGTTCAGAAACTGCATTGCCATGCGGCGTTCGGACATGAGCTGGTTTACGTCGATTACGGCCAGGTGGATGTCCTGCTTGATGACAAGGTGTTTCTCCTCAATACTGGAGACTGCATCCTGATCCGCGGAGGGACGAAACATATGTTCACCGGGAAAAAAGAGCGTCCCTTCAGTTATCTGAATGCCATGTTCCGGGGCACGATTGACGAGTCGCTCTACGGAACGGTTCTTCCGGTCAGCCGGAATGTCAGACGCGTGCTGGAACAGCTCAAGACGGAAACGGAGAATGAAAGCGATAACTTTTTGAAGGAAGAGCTTGTCCGCTGCCGTTTTACGGAACTGATTCTTCAGCTTCTGCGTTCGTGCATGAGGAAGGCTCCAGCAGCGGAAACCGGAGAGGCCGGACGTCCGGCAATTCACTCCTACCTGCCTTCCAATACCCGCCGTCATCATGCGGAACTGGTGAAGAAGGCGCTCGAAATCATTCGCGAAAATTACGCGCGTCCGCTTGACATGGGAAAAGTCGCCGGCGCCTTGAATGTCAGCAAATCCCATCTCCGCGCCCTGCTGCGCCGGGATACGGGAAAAAATTTCACCACCCTGCTTCATGAAACCCGGATTGAAGCGGCAAAGTTCTATCTTCAGGAAGGGTCGGCCTCCCTTGCGGAGATTGCCGGAGCCGTCGGTTATGTCAATCCGGCTTTTTTCTTCCAGCTGTTCAAGCGCCGGACCGGATACACGCCCCGCGAATATTCCGCCATGCTCGGAGAGATTCATTTCGAAGGGACAGATTCCCGAGTCCTGAAAAAACATCATATCCAATATTGATTAAATCACATCGGATATTGTCATTTCTTCTTTTCCGCATTATAATTATATCCCGGAAAACGACCGCGGTCATGACATCTTTGCCGTGGGCGGCATGGTTCGCAGTTTTGTTTCAGAAATCCGATGGACCGGGAGAACGGAGAAATGGCGGCAAAACAATTTTTGAAAATTCTGACAATCGGGAACAGTTTCACGGACTGTCTCGCCTGCTGTTTTCCGGATGTGGTCGCCTCCGCAGGATGCGGCCTCCTTTGGGACCGGGCCAGTCACAGCGGGTGCGAACTTCACCGGCATTGGAGCTACATTGAGTTCGAGGAGAGGGATCCCGCCGCCAGACTGTATCAGGAGCCGCGCGTCAAACTGCGCGACATCCTCCGGAGGGAATCCTGGGATATTGTCACCATTCAGCAGGGCGGGCGTGAAAGCTGGCGGCAGGAACTCTATCAGCCCTATGCTTCGAATATTTATGCGCATATCAGAAAATACGCGCCGCAGGCGGAGGTCGTGATCCAGCAGACATGGGCCTATCGCGCCGATGATCCGCATCTGATGCCCGGCAGTCCTTGGGGCTTCGACCAGGAGGGGCACTTCGAGCGCCTGACGGCGGCATACCGCAAACTGGCATCCGAACTCGGACTGCGCATCATTCCGGTTGGCTGTGCCGTGCAGCTCGCAAGGCGGGAGCAGAGCGTTCCGTTTCAGAATTATGATCCGGCGCTTCTTGCAGAGCTTCACTGGCCGGATCTTCCGCCGCAGGCCGGTTCGCTGGTCGGGAGAATATGGTGGCAGAAAGATGAAAACGGCAGGCTGCGGATGTTGCGCGACACCATTCATCTCAATGTGCGCGGACAGTATCTTCAGGCATGTGTCTGGTTTGCGTTTCTTTACGGCCGTCCGGTTTCGGAAATCAAATTTGTGCCGGACGGGATCGCCGATGCCGATGCGGCATTTCTGCGCGGAATTGCACAGCGGGCCGTCGACGGATTTGAGCAGGTCGGAATACGGCGGACCGGAGAAGATGAAACACTGCGTTCCGAGGCGGAACGGCAGGATTGAGCGAAATGCCCTGCCGTATCGTTTCAGTTTGTTCGGCGCGGAACGGGATGCGGGGAAAGCCAATGCTTTCCGCAAGGGATTTTCAGAAAAAGAAGAGGGAACGGAGGATGATTCGATGCCGGGGAAAACAGCGGAAAGACCATTCGTGCGGTTCAGTTTCACACTGGTAGAACTTCTCGTAGTGATTGCGATTATTGCGGTTCTCGCCGGAATGCTGCTTCCCGCACTGAACAATGCGCGGGAAAAGGCAAGGAGCATTCAGTGCGTCAACAATTTTAAACAGGCCGGTGTGGTTGCTGCCATGTATCTGGATACCTACGACTGGCTTCTGCCCTACCGGTGGGGACACGTGAGCGGCAATCTTTCCACGGAGCAGGACGATTACGGTGATACCCTGACATTCGGAGAAGCCATGCACGAAGCATTTCCGGAAAAAAGTATCGGGTATGCCTATCGGCCATCGACGGGATATCCGGGACTGAAGCGATCGCATTACGCGTGCCCCTCCTCGCAGGATCGGGAGAATTCCTATAACATGACATACGGCATCAATTCAAAAACCTCCAAAGGACTGCATAAAGCAAAGTTTCCGTTTCCAGGCAGACTTGCCTATGCCGGAGACGGCATGGCGGTTTTCCAGAAGCCGGACAGCATTCTTTTCCGCCACATGGGAGCAACAACCGTCCTCTATGCGGATATGCACGTGAATCTCCGGAAACGTTCTTCCATCAACATGCAGAGCGGCGCCGCCGGCGATTCCCTCTTCTGGTCAATCGGCCCGAAATCAGAATGGGGACACGATCTGACGGGACTTCCTGACTGATTCCAGAATTCTGAAAATCAATCAAAAATAAGGAGAACGATAATGAAGAAACAGATTTTCCCTGCAATTCTTTTCCTCGCGGCATTCAGTCTCATGGCGGATTTTCCGACGGATTTCCAGAATGCCCAGAAACAGTTCAATCAGAGAAAATGGGAGAAGGCGGCGGCCGCTTTCGCTCAAACGGCGGAAAATGCGCCTGCCGCATACAAGGACAAGTGTTATTCCTATGCGGCACGGGCTCTTGCGTTCGCCCGGAAACAGAGCGAGGCGGAAGCCATGGCCGCACGGATTGCAAATCCGGAGTGGAAAAGCTACACCCGAATGGAGATTCTTTCCACTCTAGGGAAATTCAATGAGCTCGTCACCCAGTTCCGAACGGAAAAGATCGGCGGGTGGCCGGAGGAAATCGCCTATCTCGGATATTACATGCTCGGAAGGGCGCGGGTCTTTTCCCGGAACGCGGCGGAGGCGGTTGGAGATCTGGAAAAAGCGGTGGCGCAGGCCGGTTCGGATGAACGCACCCGGATTCTTGCTCTTTCCTCTCTGGTTCAGGCCGCACAGAAAAACGGAGATACGGCAAAAGCTCTTGCTGCTGCCGACAAGGCTCTGAGCATGAAATCATTTCGCGGATTCTCGGCTTATCTGGATGCCGCGCTGCGGAAGACCCAGATTCTGATTGCGCAGAAAAAGTTCGATGAGGCGGAAAAGAATCTGGATGCCCTTGATGCGGGAAGAAAATGGAACGGCGGGGACTGGCAGCTGCAGTATCTGGAAACACGGGGGGATCTTGCAGCCGCGAAAGGAAACAGCGCGGAGGCGAGGAGATACTATGCGCAGGCTCTGGAAGTCGGAGAGACGCATCCCTATTTTAAAAATCGCGTCAAAGGCAAATTGGGCAAGATCAGATAAGCAAAAGGGTGGAAGGGCGGAAGGATGACAAAGGCAATATGGGCGGTGCTGCTGGGATGTTCCGTATCAACGGCGGCCTTGTCGCTGGAGATTGTAAAAGACGGCGTTCCGGAAGCGGAAATTGTCATCGCAGAGGAGGCGCATGAGGGCACGCATCGCGCTGCGGAAGATCTGCGCGATTTCCTGCGGAGGATTTCCGGTGCGGAACTGCGTATCGTCCATGCTCCTTCAACGGAGAAGAAAAATCATCTCTATGTCGGGCGGAGCGTCTGGACGGACAAACTTTCCTACCGCCTTCCGGTGTTCCGGAATTCCGGTTACGACATTCTGGTGAAAGGCAATTATGCCGTTCTTGCGGGGCCGATGGTGACTTCTCTGGAAAATCCGTACCGGATGAGCTCCTCCGATGCCGGGTATCTGCGCACGCCGCTGCTCAACAAAACCCCGAAACCGGCAAATTTTCCCTCGCCGGGATTGAAGAAATGGCAGTCGTTCACAGGACGGACATTTTCCACTCTGCAGGTCGGCAATGGCGGCGGAGTCCGCAATGCGCCTTTGAAAATCTTCACCAACGACGATCTCGGAGACTGGTACGCGGTCAGCGCGTTTCTGGAAGAACTGGGGGTTCGTTTTTACGCCCCCTGCCATGACGGAACGATCGTCCCCAGGAGCAGAAATATTTCCGTCGAAGAGTGCCGGATCACGAAGGAGGCGGCTTTTGCACGGCGGGAGTGGACCTATTACGGAGCCATGCGCAGCGACCGGGATGGCATCGCCTGGCTGAAACGCATGAAATGCGGCAATCATACGCTGATCATCTACAATCACACGACCTATGCCGTTTATTCCACAAAGGAACAGCTGGCAAAACATCCGGAATATTTCGCGGAGGAGAAACCCGGGAAAAAATGGAGCGGGTTTCCCGCAGGATCGGGAATTCCGCGTTACACGGATCCGGGATTCCGGCGGGACTGCGTGCTCTTCCTGCGGAAGATGTTTGACGCCTTTCCGCATCTTGCTGCGTGTGCAATGGGACCCCCGGATGGAAGCGTCCGTCTGGATTACCGCGACATGGAGCAATATCGCCGGGGTGGACTTTCCCCGGAACAGGCGGCAAGCAACTACGTCTGGGATTTTCATGTCCATCTGGCGAAGGAACTGGCAAAGACGCATCCCGGCAAAAAGCTTCTTTACATGAGCGGCGCGGGAGCCAAACGCTTCCCGACGAATTTCAAGTCCGGGGAAGTCGACAACATCATCATTCCCTTCACGCAGCCTTACAGCGCCTACCGCGTTTTGCAATCCACGAATGACGCGGTCATCCGGGAGCGGAAGGAGTGGCTTGAGAAAGTGAACGGGAAAAACAAATGTCCGGTCTGGGATTACTATCTTTATTACAGAATTCCCTCGATGCCGCGCTATCCGGTTATTTTCACGCGGTCGCTTCAGCGGGAAATGCGGGAGATGCTTCCTTATGCCGACGGCAAGTTCATCGAAGTCGCGCCCGAATGGATGACGGATGGAAAAAACATGCAGTCCGGCAGCCGTATCGGAACCATTCCGCTGATTCATCTCATGATGTATATCCAGAACAAGCTCTTCTGGGAGCCGGATCTGGATATGCGGGCGCTGCTCGAAGAGTTTTACCGTCTTTACTACGGGCCCGCCGCGCAGGAAATGAAGGCCTACTATGAATTCGCCGAAGAGGTCTGGACCCGTCAGGAGGGGCGCAGCGTCACCCCGACGACAGGATTTCTCAAGGAAAAGGATGTCCCTGTCTATTTCCAGCTTCTGGCGGAGGCAAAGAAGAAAGTTCCGGCGAATTCGGTTTATTTCCGCCGGATTGATTCGATTGAAAAAGGAATCGAACCGTTGAAGAAACTCTTTCCGAGTTTGAAGCGGGTCGGTCCCGACATCCGTGCCTGCCGGATCGCCGATGATGCAGAACTGGACGGAGATCTCTCGAAGTACCGTTACGGCTGGCTGACCATGAAGGACAATATGACCGGAGAGGAGATTTACCGCAACCGGACGCGGGCGGTTGTCGCACTTTCGGAAAACCGGAAATTCCTCCGTGTGGGGGTTGTCTGCAATGAAACGGATATGAGCCGGATCAAAGCAGCGTGCATCAGCGGGGATGACAGCAAAATCTTCGAAGACGATGTGGTGGAAGTTTACCTCAATACACCGGAACACAGCGATTTCAAAATCGTCGTGAATTCCAACGGCGTGATTTATGATGAATCCACGGATGCGGCCATCGTCGATCGGGATACACTCCCGATTCTCTGGAATCCCGGCGTGAAGGCCGTCGTCCGGAAATATCCGGATCGCTGGGAGGTGGAAATCGAAATACCGACTGCGGATTTCGGCACGCTGGGGCCGACAAAACAGTATCCGTGGGGCATTCAGATCGGGCGCACCAGAATGCCCGGCGGCGGAAAAGCCTATTCCATTGCTCCGACCGGAGGCGCCTACCGGATTCAGCCGAAATGGGGCAATCTCTGGGTGCGCTGAATGAAACAAGGAGTCTGAAAGATACCAGGAAAAATTCTGATGGCGATCGGTGTGCATGGCGATGAGATTGAATGCAATGCCGGGGGAATGATCTACAAATGTCCGGATCGCTTCCATGTGCTTGTTTATGTCCTGTCCGCCAGCGGCATGGCGGGGAAAGGAAGCTCGTTCCACTGCCGGTCGGGAAAATATGGTGGAGAAAGAGGAAAATGCATTTGAGCAGCCGGGAATACGGCGGACCGTAGAAAATGGAGCCCTGTCTTCCGGCGACGATGGATGAGAGAGCGAAATACCCTGCCGTATCGTTTCAGTTTCCTTGATGCGGCATGAAATGCGGCGGGAAAGCCAAAGCTTCCCATGATTGAATTTCAGAAAAGAACAGTGAGCGGAGGTGGATACGATGCGGCAGGAAATACCGGAGAAACCCTTGTTGAAAAAAAATTTCACTCTGGTGGAGCTCCTCGTAGTGATTGCGATTATTGCGGTTCTCGCCGGAATGCTGCTTCCCGCACTGAGCAAAGCGCGCAAAACGGCATACCGGGCGCGCTGCAGTTCCAACCTCAGACAGCATGGGGGAGCCTTTTCCATGTATGCGGGAGACAACAAGGGAATGTGGCCGGCTCCAAGTGAAAGCACGGGGGCATCCGCCAGCGGATTTCATCTGGCGGGCGGATATCTGGGAAATTATAAGATTCTCGATTGTCCCGGGGATATCACCAGAAAAAGCGGAACCGATTACAAGGCCTGGCCGATATTCGCCGGCAACCGGAGTTATTCCATCGATGCCGCCCTTGGGCATTATGCGCCGGATTACGGGAAATACTGCACTGCATTCATTCCGGAAAATCAGAAGGGAATTTCACGCCTTCTGACCGTCTATGAACATGATTACACTTACAGCGGTTATGCATACAGCGCCTCTTATGACGCCTATTCTAATTTCCTGCATCTGAATTCATTGCAGCAGATGCGCTCCACGATTCTGCGCCATGAGACCCTGAACCTGCTGATGGGAGACGGGCATGTCCGGTCCGGAAAGTTTGATTCCGGCAATCCGGTGCTCAATCAGCAGCGCTGGGGCAATGATAAAAGTGAAGGAGTGATTCTCCGGTCTTATGATTTCCGTTGAACAACAACTGTCCTTTACGGCATGTGTGCGGTAAAAAGATATCATTTTTGAATAGAAAGGATCCAATGAAAACAATTGCAGTTTTAGGCGGCGTCATGCTTTTCCTCTGTGCGGAGGCATGGGAAATCAGAGAACCCGGGAATCCGACAGCGGCGGAAAAAACGGCTGCGGCAGAGCTGAAGCATTGTCTGAACGGATCTGTGCGCTCGTTTCGTCTGGGCGGCCGGGAATTGGGGAATATTTATGTCGGGAATACCGCATTTGCCGAAAAGCATGGCCTTGTGTCCGGATCTCTGCCTGATGAAAAATGGGTTATCCGCTCGATTGAAAATGATCTGATCCTTACCGGCGGAGGATCAAGAGGAATCATTTACGCCGCATACAAATTTCTGGAAGATGTCATCGGGGTGCGTTTCTTTGCCGCGAACCAGGAGTATGTGCCGCAAAAACAGGACTATTCCTTTGCAAGTCTGAACTTGTCAGGGAAACCGTTTTTCCGATGGCGCTGCATTTATAAAGGCGGGGAATATCCCCGTGACGGCGGACGTTCCTTTGCACAGCGCCTTATCAATGACTATACCGTCCGGGGAAAATACGCGCCGGACCAATACGGCGGAACACTGGCCTACGCACCCCGGCAGCTGCATAACTTTTCCCTTTATCTGCCTCCTGCGAAATATCTGAAGGCGCATCCCGAATTCTATGCCCTGCGCAACGGAAGACGCGTGCCGGATCAGCTTTGTCTGTCCAGCCGGCCCATGCGTGCGGAATTTCTGAAAAATCTGAAGAAGCTGATTGCAGAACAGAATGCAGTATCGCGCAGAAAGGGAACTGAAAAAACGCTGATTTACAACATCGCCCAGAATGACAACAGAAATAAATGCCTGTGTCCGCAGTGCACGGCGTTTTCCCGGCGCCATGGCGACAGCGGACTGCTTCTTGATTTTCTCAATGAGCTTTCCCGTGAAATCACCGCCATGGATCCGGAGCTGCAGATCCGGACTTACGCGTATACCCATACCGTCGAAGCGCCGCGCGACATGAAAGCCGCACCGAATATCATGGTTCTTCTCTGCAATACGCACGGAAGCAATCATCTGACCGGGGAGAGCGTGAAATTTCCGCGGCTCCTGAACGAGTGGAGCAAAGTTGTCCGGCAGCTTCATGTCCATGAGTATGAAAACCTGTTTCTTCAGCATCCTGAATGTCCCTGGCCCAGCGAATTTTCCTTTCCCGCGATCTTCCGTCTCTGGAAGGAGAACCATGTCACGGGAGTCAATATTGAACAGGAGGATTATTACGGCTCCGACATGGCGGATCTGAAATTTTATCTTCTGTCGAAGTTTATGGAGGATCCCGTCCGCAAGGATTTTGATTTGCTCCTGAAAGATTTCTGCATGAAATATTACGGCGCGGCGGGAGAGGAAATGCTGCAGTACCGCAGGACCCTGAAGCGCCTTGCGGACCATGCCGGCACAAGGATTTCCTGGCTCTGCGGAAGTTCCGCGGGGCATAACCGCTACATTGCTCTTGACGATATGTTGTCGCTGCAGAGCTTATTTGACAGAGCGGAGGGGAAGGTCCGGGGCAATCCGCAGCTTATGGAACGTCTGGGGAGAGCCCGTCTGGCTCTGGACTGGCAGCTGGGATTTGAGTTGTTCCGGGACTACCGCCGCGCATGGAAGCGCAGCAGTTCCGGAAAGGCGTTTCCCATTGATCTGAAAGCGGTCCGCGAACGGGCATTGAAGAATTTCAAAAATGCATCCGCGATTTTCAGCGATCCGAAATTTTCACGATTCAAATTCATTCAGGAGAAAAATCCGGATGCCGGGGAGTCAGAGAAATTCCGTGGAATCCGTCACCATGACATCGCCTCGTTTGAAATGCAGGGGCGTTTGACCGGGGATCCCGGTGCGGAAACGGGAGCAGCTCTCCTGGAGGAGAATGCGAAACCAAGTTTCGGAATTTACGATGTGATGGGGAAACGGAATTTTTCCGGCATGACTTATCCGGATTTTCCCAAAGACAGGATCAAAGGGGAGGGCTATCACTGGTATAAGGTGGCGGCGGGAACGCTCTCCGGACAGGGGGCCGGATGCAATCTGATCCTGACCTCTTCCTGGGCTTCCCGTGTGGCTCTGGCGCATCTTGACGGCATCGACTATGGAAAGCCGGTCGAAATCTGGGCAAGATTCAAAGTGGAAGGCCCGACCTACGGGATAAAAAATGAATCCGGAAAGGATACCGTGTTCCTCGACAGAGTCGTTCTGCTCAATGTGAGAGACACGCAGGGGATACGTCGGGAGGCGGAAATGCTCTGCCGCCGGAAGAAGCATCGGGAATCGGTGGAGAAATATCTTGAGGTTTCCAGATATCTGGAGGGGCGTGAGCTCTATGACACCATATGCCGGGCCGGTTACTGCCTGCGGCTCCACCAGAACAAGGCGCAGGAAGCGCTGGATCTTTCCCGGCATATTCCGGACCCCTGCTATGCAAAGGGATACCGTCTGGAAATTCTGCAATGGTCTTCTCCGGGAGAGACCACTGGCGAATTCGCCGGGGAAGATTTCAGCAGGTGGCCCGAGGCGATTCGCGCGAATGCTTATTTGAGAAGGGGAAACGCTTTCTTCAAACAGAAAAACACGATTCGCGCGGAAGAGGATTTGCAGAAAGCATACGAACTTGGGAAGTCATTCGGGAAATGGATTCCGGTGCAGCTGCTGGGGGATTTGTACCGGGAACAGAAAAACGATCCGGCAAAAGCGGAAGAGTATTACAGAATGTGCATGAAGCATTTTCCCAAAGGATTTCCGGCTTATCTTTCCGCTCTGCATCTCAGCAGGCTTTTGATCCGGCAGGGGAAGGCGGAAGAGGCCTTTCGGGTGATGGAGGAATCTCAGGCAACTGGAATTTACCGTGCGGAAATGCTTGCGGAAAAGGCCGCAGTCCATCAGGCGCGGGGCGAAATGGAAAAGGCAGCCGGACTGTTGAGGAAGGCGCTGGAGCAGAATATGCATGCGTCTCAAAGGCCGCGGTTTGAAAAAATGCTGAAAAATTTGAACGCGCAGGGAGATAAGAAGTGATGAGCAGGAAGGTTTTAATGGCGATCGGGGCGCATGCCGACGATATCGAATTCAACGCGGGAGGAACGATCTGCAAGTATCTGGATCGCGGGTATGAGCTTGTTTATGTCCTGTCCACCAATAACATGGCGGGAAAATGGAGCTCGCTCGACCGGAGCGGAAAACGCGTTTCGCGCGACGTGCCGTGGTATGAAATCATGCCTCAGCGGAAAAAGGAAGCCGGAAACGCCGCCGCTCATTTCCGGACAGCGGCCGTTCATCTGAATCATCCCCAGCGTCATTACCGGAACGGAAACCTGGAAACAATTGAACTGCGTTACGGCGCTCCTCGCCCGGAATGCGTGCCGGAAAACATCCCGAGCATCCTGACCGCACACGAGGATCCCGCGTCCCGGAAGGCCCTTGCGGCCCTGATCGAGGCGCACCGTCCGGAAGCCGTCCTGACCCATGACACCATTCAGGCGGATATGGAACACATCGGGACCTCCCTGCTTGTCGCCAAAACCCTCCGGGAGTGCGGATACGGCGGCATGCTCCTCTACTGGCCCAGCATCGACGTGCCGCCCTGCGGGGAGATCTACAACAGCCGTCAGACCTATATCGACATCAGCGATTATTACGAGCGGAAGATGGAGGCTCTGCGCATCCATGCCTGCCAGATCCCCACCACGGAACATTTCACCTTCCGGCCCTGGGAGAAAGGCCTGAACTGCTCTCATGTCGAAGCCTTCGCCATCGGGCAGCGCGGAACAGGCGGCGCGGAATTCACGGAAGAGATTTTGAAACATGCCTTCTGATCTTTTGACCGACGACCGGCTCCTGAGAAAATATTCCGCCCTCTGCGGAATTCCCGAACCGGTTGCTGCCGGAATCCTGCGGCGGAAAAACGAACTGCCGCTCGAGACGGCGGCCGCCCTGCATGCCCGCGATGAGCGTTTTGCCGGATGCCTGTCCGCGGATCTGCAATGCGTTTACGCCTGCCTGCTGATCCTGGAGGATGTCCCGCTGACAATCGCGGAGCACCGGAAAAGAGGATTCCCATGGAAAATTACGCAGGAGACGCTCTCGGACATCGGCATCTGGTGCGATGATCTTTTCAAGCGGGAGAAACGCTGCGGCATTCTGCCCTCTCAAATCAGGTGGCTGAATCACCAGAAGAATATGGAAATCGTCCGGATCGGACGTTTTCAATATCTGACGCATCCCCGTTTCGGCGGCAGGATTAAAGTGCTCCGCCGGAAAAACCGTGCCGGATACCGGATTCTCGCCGAGGACGGACTCGGAATGAACCGCGACGGGCAGAGAACGGATGAGAATGCCGCATTCCATACCGTTTACCGGGAAGATGCGCGGAGCTTTTCGGGAAATCCTGTGGAAAACGGCTATGTGCTCCCTGATGCGCTTGCCCTTTCCCGCGAGGAGTGGGACAAGGTTCTGGAATACGGCGATCCGATGCTCTCCGTTCACATTCCCGCGGACGGTCCGATGACGCCGGAGGTCTCCCTGCGTTCTTTGCGGGAAGCGGCGGATTTTTTCCGCATTTATTATCCGAACCTGCCGTGGAAGGGATTCTGGTGTCACTCCTGGCTGCTGGATCCGTTCCTCCGGAAATTATTGTCGCCGTCCTCCAATATTCTCCGTTTTCAGGAACTCGGGATGCTGTATCCTGTTTCGGGGAAATCGGAAATCCTGTCCCGCCTGACCCCTGCGGAAAACGGCGGCAGGACACGGTTTCATCAGGCTGTGGAAGCGGCTGCTGCCGGCGGACATGTTTTTCACAACGGCGGATGGATTCTTTTCCGGGAACAGCTTGACGCCCTGCATTTCTGACCGGGCAACGGCCTACGGAGCGTCACTTTTCCGTCTCGGGGACATCCCGGAGTTCCACTGCCGTTTGTATTCGCGCGGACTGATTCCGTAACGGGCCCGGAACTGGCGCGTGAAATAGTTCGTGTCCGGAAAACCTGCCCGCATTCCCGCTTCGGAGACCGAATCGGAAAGACGGAGCAGAGCCGTTGCTTTTTCCAGCCGCAGACGGAGCAGATAGGTGACGGGGGGAACGCCCGTCATCGCGCGGAACTGCTGGCGGAAACCGCTCCGGGACATCCGGACGAACCGAGCCATGTCCGCCAGCGACCATTTCCTCGCAAAGTTCCGGTCCATTTCCGCAAGAAGACGGCTGATCTGATAAACCGCGGTTTTTTCCGAAGCGCCGCCGATGTGTGCGTATCGTATGATGCAGGCGAGCAGATGGAGGAATTCGCCGAAAACAAGTGTCCGTCCGCCGGCTTCCCGGTGTTTTTCCTCCCGGATGATTTCATCCGCCAGAGTGACTGCCTGTGTGAAATGTCCGTGATCCAGCGCAAGCAGATCCGTTTTTGCCCGGAGACTGGAAAAAAGACCGGGCTGCACGTGAAACAGCATCTGGTAGTTCGGCGTGTTTGACAGATCGTGCTGGAACAGCTCCAGAATTTCTTCGGAAAACAGGATGTTGTAAATGCCGAGATGCTGCGCGTCGCGGTATCCGTGCATTTTCCCGGGAGGAACCAGAAAGACGTTTCCCGCCCGGATCGGCGCCAGTTCTCCGTTCATGAAGTGCATGGCCTGTCCTTCGCGGACAAGCACCAGTTCATAAAACGCATGGCAATGATCCGAGGGCATGGTGTCCTTCTCATGAACGAAGTAAAGAATGCTCAGAGAGAGGTCCCTCCAGTGCAGATGCGGAAAAATCTCATCCTGTTTCATCGGATTGTTCTCCTTTCCCGGCTACTTTAACGCCGGAAGATGAAATGAAAAGCAGGGAAGGGAATTTTTTTGTCAGATCATGCTGATTTTTATGAAAAAAGTCAAGGTTTACGGACAATTTCCCTCTATATTATCTTCCGGATTGAAACACCATGAAGGGAAAGGGATGCCTAATGCTGAAGGAACAGATGAAGCAGTTCAAAGAACCCGGACCGGATTTCCGCGGCATGCCGTTCTGGGCGTGGAATGCCGGACTGGAGCCCGGCGAATTGATCCGGCAGATCCGCGTTATGAAGGAGATGGGGCTTGGAGGTTTTTTCATGCATGCCCGTGTCGGTTTGAACACGAGATATCTGGGACCGGAGTGGTTTGAATGCGTCAGGACGTGCGTTGCCGAGGCGGAAAAGCTTGGCATGAAGGCCTGGCTTTACGATGAGGACCGCTGGCCGTCCGGTGCGGCGGGCAGTCTTGTGACAAGAGAGGAGCGTTTCCGGCAGAAGATCCTGTATGCGGAGCTTTCGGAGAGCGCCGTTTCCTCCGGCGAAAAAGGAGAGACGCTTGCATGGTATGCGGTCCGTTTCGACGGCGCTCTCCTCCGTTCCTTCCGCCGTCTGTCCGGTCCTGCGGGCATTTCTCTGGAAAACGGGGAAAAGCTGCTCCGCTGCTACTGGGTTTACGCGCCCGAATCGTCATGGTTCAACGGCGCGGCCTATCTGGACACAATGAGCGAGGAGGCTGTGAAACGGTTTGTGGAAGTCACGCATGAAGCCTATCGCCGCGAAGTCGGCGGTGATTTCGGGAAAACGATCCCCGGCATTTTCACAGACGAACCCTGTTACACGCAGTTCTACGGAGAGGAGCCGAGGCTGCCGTGGACAACTTCCGTTCCGGAAAAATTCCGGGAAAAATACGGTTATGATCTCCTGGATTTCCTGCCAGTGCTTTTTTATGAGACGGAGGAGGAGGTGTCTTGCGTCCGCTGGAATTTCCGCGATCTCCTGACAAGTTTGTTTGCCCGGGCATTTTCCGGCGTCATCGGGGAATGGTGCGGAAAGAACCATATGAAAATGACGGGACATGTGCTTGCGGAAGATTCCCTGAGCAGCCAGACGACGTATGTCGGTTCCGCGATGCGCTTCTATGAACATATGCAGGCTCCCGGCATTGATCTTCTGACGGAACACTGGAATATTTTCAATACCGCGAAGCAGTGTGTTTCCGTCGCGCATCAGCTCGGACGCCGGACCCGCCTCAGCGAGACCTACGGATGCACGGGATGGGATTTCCCGTTCTTCGGGCATAAGGCGCTCGGAGACTGGCAGTTTGCGCTCGGCATCAATCTCCGATGCCAGCATCTGGCCTGGTATTCCATGGCGGCGGAGGCGAAGCGTGATTATCCGGCGAGCATCTCCTTCCAGTCTCCATGGTACCGGAAATATCACTTTGTCGAGGATTATTTCGCCCGCATCGGCAGCGTGACCGGCGAGGGAGAGGAGATCCGCGACATTCTGATGATTCATCCGATTGAGTCGTGCTGGAGCATCACCTGCGCCGCTTCCGGGGAGACGGCGCCGTCCATCCGGAATCTGGACCGTGATTTCATCCTCGTGACAAACCGTCTCCTTTCCGAGAATCTGGATTTCGACTACGGCGACGAGGAACTTCTGTCCCGGTATGCGGAGGTGAACGGGAACGGACTTCGCGTCGGCGGCGCGTCATATCGGGCCGTTCTGATTCCCGAGCTCAGGACCATCCGTTCCTCGACCCTTGCGCTGCTTGGCGCCTTTGCCGGACAGGGGGGGCATGTCTTCCATCTCGGCCGCCCGCCGCGTTATGTGGATGCGGTCCGTTCCGACGAGGCGGAAAAGGTCTTCGGACAATTCCGCGCCGTTACGGAGAAAAACGATGCGATGGAACTTTCGAAGGTTGCAAGAAGGGTTTCCCTGGCCGTTCCGGACGGGACACAGGCACGCGGCCTGCTTTACCGCCTGGCGGAAAGTCCGGATGCCGTATCGCTGTTCATCTGCAATACCGGAATGGAATTCTCTGACAATTATATGCATGAATGCCTGGTCCGGGACAGAAAGATTGTCTACCCGTCGGTGGATGTCGCCGTCGATCTTCCGGATCGCGGGCAGGTTTATGAACTTGATCCTCTCTCCGGAACGATCCATGCGGTGGACGCCGTTTACAGGGACGGTCGGTACCGCTTCCGGACATTTTTCGATGAACTGGGGTCCCGGCTTTTCCTTTTCACGCGTGAACCGATGCAGGAGGTCCTGCCAGCGAGGAAATATTCTGAATATCGGCTTCTGAAAGAACTTCCCGGCACGGGCTGGAAGATCCGCAGGGAGGAGCCCAATGTGCTTGTCCTGGATCATGCGGCGTATTATGCGGACGGTGAAAAAAAGAGCTCCCGCGCATATATTCTGAAAATCGACGACGAACTCCGGAAGATGCTCGGAAAACCTCCGCGCGGCGGGACAATGGTGCAGCCGTGGCTGCGCGGGGAAAGCGTTCCGGAAAAAACGCTGAATGTCGTGCTCGAATATGATTTTGAGTGTGAATCCCTGCCTGCGGAGGATTGTTTCCTCGCCGTGGAACATCCGGAGTTTTACCGCATTCGGGTGAACGGACATGAGCTTGCGCGTTCCGGCGCGGACTGGTGGGTGGATCCCGTCCTGCGCAGACTTCCTGTGCCGGTTTCCTGTCTGAGACGGGGAAGGAATGTCATTGCCGTCGAGTCGGAATATCATGAGAATCTGCCCGGGCTGGAGGCCATGTTCCTGCTCGGGGAATTCGGCGTCCGGGGGAATGCACTGACAAGCGTTCCGGAAATGCTTTCCTGCGGAGACTGGTGCGGGCAGGGACTGCCCAGCTATGCCGGGAGCCTGAGCTGCGAAATCCCGCTGGGCGATCTTCCGGCGGACGGACGGATTTTCATCCGCATTCCGGAATGGCGCGGGGTTGCGCTTGGAATCAGCGTCAACGGCGGCAATGAGATTTTTCTGCCGTGGGAACCGGCCCGCGCCGACGTTACGGAACAGCTTCGACGAGACGGAAGCGATACGATTGCGGTTACGGTCTACGGTCATCGCCGAAACGCCTTCGGACCGTTTTATCTGAAGGAGAAATGGCCGGAGTGGACCGGTTCCGAACAATTTAAAATGTATGAAAATGCGGAACGCCAGCTCGTTCCCTGCGGGCTTCTGCGTCCTCCGGTTGTTGAAACAGAACCATGACATTGGGTCCCGGCGGGATGCCGGAGTATGCGCTTTCCAGACATTTTTTTTCTGTGAATTTTTGTTTTCCCCTCTTGACAGGAAACAAAAGTGGTATTATAATAATAACCAAAATGGTATTATAATAATAACCAATTCAGGAAAAGGAATGTTTGGAAATGCCGTATCACAGAACCTCTCCTGCGACGGAACCTGTGCGGCGTTATCTGCTGCAGATGATTGCAAAGAGCGGCGCGGAGCCTGTGCGCCTTCTCTCGGAACGTGATCTTGCGAAGAAACTGCATCTGAGCAGGGTGACGGTCCGCCGCGTGATAGAGGAGCTGGAGGCGAACCGCTGCATCATCCGGCTTCCGGGACGCAAGGGAGCTTTCACAAATCCTGAAATGGCCTCGAAAGTGGAACACTCCGTCGGGGTCGTCGTCTACCGGAATTATATCGGACAGCTGTTCTCGCAGTTTCTGGGCGGAATTTCCGAAGAGCTGTATTCGCAGGGACATCCCTTCTGCCTCAGTCTGTTTCATGGTGCCGGAAAGACGCCCGCGGAACAGGCGTTTGAACTGGAAAACAGCGGGTACGACTGTGTGGTCTGGCATACGCAGACTCCGGAGGATCTTGCCGTGATCGACCTTCTGCTGCGGCATGACTTTCCCGTTCTGACAATCTGCAATCCGAATTATCCGGAATGGGGCCGTCCCGTGCGCGCCTGGTACGGCTTTGACCTGGAGGATGCGGGAGACGCTGTTGCCTCCCGCTTTCTCCGGCGGGGCTGCGGGAAGATTCTGTACTGTTCCAGAAATACAGCCTTTCTCCCCCCTCTCCGGAATGGATTGTCGCGGCGCGGCATTTCTCTGCCGGATGAAAATGTTCTGCTTGAGGAGAAGGATTTTTGTCAGCGGATTCCGCCGCTTCTCGCCTCAGGGGCGGACGGTCTTTTCTGCCGGATGAACGAGGCTTCCACCACGGCCCTGCTTGGGTTTCTCGCGGGATTGAAGGAGAGTTCCGGCTTGAAAATCATTCTTCCTCCCCGCATTTTTTCCGAACGGTGCAGACGGGAATATCCGCAGCTGGACATCGAATTTCCCGACACGGCGTATTTTCAACGCCAATGCATGGCGCTCGGACGCAGGGTCGCGCATGGAATCCTTGCCGGAAAAGGACCCGCGGAGGGGGTTCTGCTGAAAAGTTATCGCTTCCGCAGCGCCGGAGAGCGCCGGGAGACCGGGGCTTCGGGCGCGAATCCGGGCGATGACTGGAAAACATGAACAGAGATGGAAGGGAGAAGCCGCTCATGACAGGAGTGTTTCTTTTCGGTCTCGGATGCTGTATTTTTCTGAATGCTCTTTCCGCGGCGGAGTATTTTGTTTCGCCCGCCGGAAATGATGCGGCCGCGGGCACCCGGGAGGCACCGTTCGGCACCATTGCAAAGGCGATGGCCGGGATGAAACCGGGAGATGCTGTGACGCTCCTCCCCGGGGTTTATTTTGAATTCGTGCGGTTTTCCGGTGCGGGAGAGGCCGCGCGGCCTTTGACGCTTCGCGCGGAAAAACCGCGGACGGTCATTGTCACCGGCGCACACCGGGAGATCCGGGAGAAGCGCAGAGCATGGCGGGCCATTGACCCCGGGAGCGGTCTTTACGAGATTGACTATGAGCTCCCACAGCCATCACGTGTGCTTTATGACAATGTGGATCTGTTTCCCTATAAAAGTCCGGAGGAGCTCAAATCGTTCACCATCCGGAGAGGCAATGTGAACTTTCCCGGTCCGCGGCACGGTTTTGCCCTCGATTCCCGCGCAGGAAAACTTTATGTCAGGCTCCGGCCCGACGGCAGGTACGGCGATCCCGATCCCAACTGCCATGTGATGGCGGTGGCTCCGGCGCCGACCACGAAGTACGGGCCGCGCTACAGTCTTTCCGCATCGGATTCCCTGGCCTGCAATCTGCTTCTTTTCCGTCCCGGAGCCGGATCCATGCATCTGATCGTCGAAGGCATTGATTTTGAAACGCCCGGGCGGGCCGCCATTTCCATGATGGCAAGCGATGTCACCGTGCGCAACTGCCGTTTCCAGGGGTGCTGGCGCGGCGGGATCGAGCGCGTCGGCGATGCGGAGCGCGTCGTTCTGGAAAACAGCGAATGGCACTGCTTCCCCATCTTTGACGATGTCAGGGAGCTGCTGATGACGCCCGAAGCCGGGAAGAACAGCGAGGTCGCCTGGCCGCACAAATCCGCTTTCCGCGGTGCGGCGGTGCCGTATGAGACCGGCATCTGCACGAAGGTGGGGAAGGACTGGGTCATACGCGGGAATTACATCCATGACTGTTTCGATGCGCTGTGCGGGCTGGGGTATTCCGGGGTCAATGTCCGGGTAGAGAACAACCGTTTTGCACGCTGCATCGACAATGCCGTCGAACTGGAGGACCACGGAAAAAATATTGTGATTTCCGGCAATCTGTTTGAAGATGCGTTTCAGGCTGTTTCGTGGCAGCCGCTTGACGGGCCTCCGTGGCCGGGACCTGTTTACATCGTCAACAACTGTTTCCGCCGGACCTCCGCATACCGGGAAATGTGGCGCCGCGGCATGACGCCCTTCAAGATCGGCGCGCCGCGCTATCAGTGGAAACGGAGCGCTTCCGACAGGCGCTGGAAAGGGGAGAATGCGGATCATATTGCCGCGCCGGGCGGAATCTGGATCTGCAACAATACGTTCATCGAACCGTCCGGCTCGCTGATCCATGAGCTCAACTGGTCTCATCAGCGCATTGACAACATTCATTTCCGGAACAACATCGGCATTTTTGCGCAGCTGCGGCAGTATCCCGACAGCTGGACAGGAGGAGTTGCCGTTCATGCCGGCTACCGGAACAACCGCTTCTTCTGGAGTCGGCAGAAGCCGCCGCTGGAACATCTTGCCTCCCAGTCCGTCGAAACTCCCGAAGAACTGCTGCCAGGCTTTGCCGCGGGGGATTTTGCGCCGAAGATCCGTTTGCCGTCGCTTCCCGTTCCCGAAGTGAAGGAAATTCTGCCGGCATGCATCGGCGCGGAAAGAAAAGCGGAAGGCGGAACCGGAAAGGCGGCGGGACGCTAGCATGCGGGGATTCTGAAGAGAGTGTTTCCGGGAAATGACATATGGAAGGGAAAACAAGGGGTGGCGCTGTGAAAGACAAAAATCTGAATGTTCGGAATACCGGTCTCCGGATTTCGCGTCCGCGCAGGGAAAGCTGTTTCAGCCTGATTGAACTCCTGGTTGTCGTTTCCGTAATCGCTGTTCTGGCCGGGCTGCTGCTGCCGGTTCTGAACAGAGCGAGGGAGTCGGCGCATTTCATCACCTGTGTCAACAATACGGGCACCGTAGGGAAAGCAATGCTGATGTATGTGAACGATCACAGCGGATTCTTTCCGGCAGTTCCGGTTCCGAAAGATCTGTTTGATCCCGGCGCGTCTTCCAGCGGAAACGGGCGGTACTGTCCGTTGAAGGACTATTTTGAGCCGGAGAATCAGCGCATCGGCGGCCTTCAGGCGACTTATCGTCACAAGCTGGCCTGTCCGGTGCTCCGGGAAACCGGCAAATTCACATGGGGCGGCAACAGGTATCTGGTTCAATGGGACTCCTCCAAAAGCGGTTTCAAGGCGAGCCGCCTCAGATATCCGTCCCGTCTCTGTGTTGTCGGAGAGGGCGACGACGGGGTGATTGAATACTATGTCAAACAGCTGAATCCGTCTCGGAGCAGCGCCCTGAATCTCCGTCACGACAACCGGAAAGGCAATGTCCTGTTCGGCGACATGCATGTGAATTTTGTCACCTTGCAGACCGCTCCGGCCCAGAACAATCCGGTGGATCCGGCGTTCCCTTCCATGGATTCCAATCCCTTCTGGCAGCCGCGGCTTTAGTCTGGCAGTGCAAGTCAATATTCTGAAATATCAAACAATGCAAAAGGTGAGAACATGAGGAAAATGATTCTTGCAGCGGGAATGCTGCTTGCGGCGGCGCTACTGTCCGGCCGGGAACTGCAGGTGAACGGAAATTTCCGGAAAATCAACAAAACGACAAACACGCCGGGCGCCTGGAGCACCGAAGCGAAAAAAGATACCGTTGAAACGAAGGTTCTTCCCGGAAGAAATCCCGGGATGAACGCCTTTCAGATCAGGACACGGAAGGAAGTTTGCTACTATGCCGGGCCGCAGAACGTGGAAAAGGGAGAGAAAATCACATTTTCCGCCGATGTGAAGGGGAAGGGAAAAGTATTTCTCCAGCTCAATTTCTTCGGTTCCGGCGGCAGCGGATTTGCGGGATCCCGGCGTGTGGCGGCCGCGGACGCGGCGGAGCAATGGTCGCGGATTGCGGGAAGCTGTCTCGTGGAAGGGGAATTCAACGGAAAGCCGGTCAGGACGGTGCGCCCGGCGTTTGGAGCGGAGGCCGGTTCCGAAGTGACATTTGAAAATATCCGCATTGCCGTTTCCAGAGACACGCAGCCGGAACGGAAGTAGACGTGATGCCGTGCTTCCGCGCGGTGGAGCGGCAGTTCATTTGAACAATCTGATATTTGAAGGTTCGGAGATGAAAATGCAGGGAAAAACGCTGGTTCATTTTGTGGAATGGAAGAAAGTTCCGGACGAGGCCTTTGCATCCACGCTGGCCCGGATCCGTTCCTTCGGGGTGACGGATATCGTCGCCCATCCGGTCTGGGGACTGCGGGAACAGCGGGAGAAAGGCTATCTGGAAGCTGCCGCGGAGCAGATCCGCCTTGCTGGGCTGAGGACGCCCGCCTGTCATGCCTTCTGGGGAGAAGGGTTTGATCTGGGATGCCGCGATGAGAAACGCCGCGGAGAAGCGATGCGGGAACATTGCCGTTTCCTTCGTCAGCTTGCCCCGATGGGTGTGAAGACCTATACGCTGCATCTCGGCATCGGGGAAAATGACGGATCCGCATCCGCATGGGACCGGATCCGGAAAAGCCTGGACGAGCTTCTGCCCGCTGCCGAGGAAACATCCATTGCGCTTGCGCTGGAGAACGGCAGCGAGACGGAGGAGGATCTTCACAGGCTGTCGGCCCTGGCGGAGGAATACGCCCATCCGCGGATCGGCTTCTGCTTCGACACCGGCCATGCGAACTGCTATGCTCCCGCGGGACTGTTTCCGACTCTGGAACTGATGAAAGCAAATATCGTGACATACCACATGCATGACAATTACGGTTCGTTTGACGACCACAATCCGCCCGGCGCGGGAAATATCGACTGGGCGCGGCTGATTCCCGCTCTGCGGTCCTGTCCGCGCCTCCTTCATGCGGAAACGGAGGCGGGCGACTGGGGAGGGAGTTCCTGGGAACAGTTCCGGCGGGTCTGGAATTGACTTCCATTAAATAATTGGGTTCATACCGCGATGCCTTGCATCGCCAAAACGGCTGCGTGCGTTCCGGCTTTGTCCTGCCGCGCTCCCGCTGCGCAAGCTGGTCGCCGGAGGCGAAATTCCTGCGGATTTCATCGCATTTTCTGCAGGGCGTCCGCTTCGTTCCCCGCCGTACCGGCTTTGTCCTGCCGTTTCCTGCCGCCGGCATCCGGATTTGCAGAGAAATAAAAAAACGTGCCTGATTTTCAGTTCAGGCACGTTTTCAGAATTTCTGGAAGAAAGTTTACGGATGCAGCAGTTTGACGGCGACAAAATCGTCGCGGCGGTTTTTCATGTGATCCTCTTCCGTATTGCCGAGCGCGACAAGCTTTTCCTTGCCGTAGCTGAGTGTCTTGATTCTGGAAGGATTGATTCCCTGTTCCAGCAGATATTCCTGCGCGGTCAGGGCGCGGCGTTCGCCGAGCGCACGGTTGTATTCCTCGCTGCCGCGGACGTCGCAGTTGCCTTCGATCACGACACCGGTGCCGGGGTTGCTCTTGAGGTAGTTTGCGATCGCGTTCAGCTTGCCTGTCTCGGTCGATTCGATGCGGGACTGGTCGAAGCGGAAATAGACGGTCTCGAACGTGACGCCGGGAATCGGCGTGCCGAAATTGTCATAGGTATTGGAAAGCCCGGGTCCTTCCTGGGAGGAGCCGGGAGCATTGAGCAGCTCTTCCGCGCCGGGACCGCCGCCGGAGATATTGGCATTTCCGGAAGGGCCGGGCTCCTTGACATTGACTTTTTCCGAACCGTCAAGGGAGCGGTAGAACGGACCTTTGTCCTCTTCCTCGGAGGATTCAAAGATGCCGCATGCACTGCCGGAAACGGCAAGCCCGAGTGCGAGAACGCCCAGCGAGAGAATTCTTCTGAATTTCATGTTGCTTATCCTTCTTTTATGATGATTTTTTGACTGCCTATATAAAATTATCCACTTTTCCGGAAAATTCAATAGTAATTATGATTGACTATGCGAGAAAAGCAAGTAGATTTTAAAAAATAAATGAACAAAAAACAACAGCTTGCGGCTGCTGCAAACCAAGAGAACAGGATCGGAGTCAGAAAATGGCAACACAGGAACAACTTGACAACATCAGAACCGATATCGACTGGGGAAGTCTCGGATTCAGCTACATGCCGGTCCGCTCTCATATCCGCTGCTCGTACAAGGACGGGAAATGGAATTCCGGCGTCCTGCTGCAGGATCACACGATCACCATGACCATCGCGGCGACCTGTCTGCACTACGGCCAGGCGGCGTTTGAAGGGCTCAAGGCGTTCCGCTGCCGAGACGGGAAGGTCCGGGTCTTCCGCCCGGATGAGAATGCGCACCGCCTCAATCTTTCCGCCTCGCGCATTCTCGGACCGGAAATTCCGGTCGACCAGTTCTGCGATCTTGTCCGGCGGGTTGTTCTGGACAACATCGACTATGTTCCGCCGTATGGTTCCGGAGGATCCCTCTACATCCGTCCGCTTTACATCGGGACCGGCCCGCAGATCGGCGTCGCGCCCAGCAAGGACTATGAACTTCTGATTATGGTCATGCCTGTCGGGCCGTATTACAAGGGCGGAATGAAGCCCGTCCGCGCCCTTGTGATCGAAGATTACGACCGGGCGGCTCCGCTCGGAACCGGCACGATCAAGCTCGGCGGAAACTACGGCGCCAGTCTCAAGCCTGCGAAAATCGCCAAGGAAAAAGGTTTTCCGATTCCGCTGTTCATGGATCCGAAGACCCATCAGTATGTCGATGAGTTCGGCACGAGCAACTTTTTCGGAATCACGAAGGCGGGCGTCTATGCCACGCCGGATTCCCCGTCGATTCTTGCGAGCATCACAAATAAATCGCTTCAGCAGATTGCAAAGGATCTCGGAATGAAGGTCGAATGCCGCCACATCCACCGCGACGAGCTCGGGGATTTCGCCGAGGTCGGCGCCTGCGGAACTGCGGTTGTCATCACGCCGATCTCGGAAATCGTCACGGCGGACAAGGTGTTCCGCTATGGCGAGGAGTGCGGCCCGACACTGCAGAAGCTCTACCACGCCATGACCGGCATCCAGTATGGCGAGCTTCCGGATACCCACCACTGGATGTTTGAGGTCTGAACCTGCCTTTTTTGCAGACAGGGAAATGCTTTTTTGCGAAATCTTGTTCCGTTTCACACCTTGCGGCTTGAAAAATGCTTCTTATGCATTAATTTAAGAATCATTATCAAAACACAGGATTCCGGATTATGAAACTGAGCAAGACCGTTCAAAGAAAAGTGATTGTGGATGAGCTGAGGAAGCTGAAATGTCACCCGACTGCCGATGAACTGTATGAAGTGGTGCGGAGGAGACTTCCCCGGATCAGTCTGGGAACCGTCTACCGGAATCTGGATGTTCTTTCCGCAAGCGGGGAGATTCTCCGGCTGGGGATCGGGAAAAAGCAGATGTGCTTTGACGGCGATACGAGCCGGCATTACCATCTGGTCTGCCGCTGCTGCGGAGCGGTTGATGACATTATGCCCGGCGACATGGGCAATGTGGAAAAGGAGCTGGATTCCAAGCTGGCCGGCCGGATTCTGGAGGCCAGCGTCAGTTTTTCCGGATATTGTGAAAAATGCGCCTCCCGGGTGAAACGGGATGCGCAGCTGTCTTAACCAAAACCTGAAGGGGGGTTGCGATGTTGAAACAGAACACTGTACTCAAGTGCGCCGACTGCGGATTCGTCACGGAAGTCGTCGCGGAATGCAAATGCGAAGCGTGCGATGTCACCTGCTGCGGCAAGCCGATGGCTGTGCTGGAGGAGAAGACCGCCGATTCAAAAGGGGAAAAGCATGTGCCGTTCCCGATGGACAACGGGAAGGGGGGGACAAAGGTTGTTGTCGGCGAAAGCATGGCGCACCCGATGCTGCCGGAACATTATATTGTCTGGATCGAGGTTCAGAACGGGCCGTATGTCAACCGGAAGTATCTCAAGCCCGGCGAGGAACCTTCCGCGGAATTTTATGTCTCATTGAAGAAGGGCATGATCGTCCGCGAATACTGCAATCTGCACGGCTTGTGGAAGTATGAAGTGAAGTGAGCCGCCGGGTGTGTTTGCGGCGGAGTGTTAAAATTTTAACAACAGGACATGTTTCAGGATTATGGAAAGCCATCTGAAAGCCGTCAAGGTCACGGACCGCGTCTGGTGGGTAGGCGCGATCGACTGGGGACTCAAGGAGTTCCACGGTTATAAAACCGCCAGGGGAACCACTTACAACGCGTATCTCGTCCTTGCGGACAAAATCACGCTGATTGATACGGTCAAGGCGCCGTTCAAGGAGGAGATGTATCAGAGAATCGCCTCCGTCATCGGGGATCCCGCCAAAGTCGAAATCGTTATCTCCAACCATGCGGAAATGGACCATTCCGGCGCACTGCCCGAGGTGATCCGCGATCTTGCTCCGGAAAAGACCTACGCGTCGCTCATGGGGGTCAAGGCGCTTGATGCGCATTTCCGGATCGGTGCGAAACTGACCGGTGTCAAGACCGGCGATTCCATCAGTCTTGGAAACATGACGGTTGCATTCGTCGAAACCAAAATGCTTCACTGGCCGGACAGCATGTTCTCCTACATCCCCGAGGAGAAGATTCTGTTTTCACAGGACGGATTCGGCATGCATCTGGCGACGGACCGGATCTTCGCGGACGAGAACGACTGGGCGGTCGTCGAGCAGGAGATGAGAAAATACTACGCGAACATTCTTCTGCCTTACTCGCCCCAGGTGCTCAAGCTGCTGGAGGATTATCCGAAACTCGGACTTGACGTCAAGGTGATAGCCAGCGACCACGGTCCGATCTGGCGCGGCGACATGCTTGCGAAACCTTTCGCACTGTATAAAACATGGGCGGAACAGACCCCTGAAAAGCGCGCCGTCGTGATCTACAGCACAATGTGGCACAGCACGGAGAAGATGGCCGCCGCGATTGCCGACGGCATCCGGGAAGGCGGAGCGGTTGTCGAGGTTCTGCCGCTTGACGCACATTCGAGGAGTGATGTCGTAACCCGCCTGATTTGCGCCGGAGCCCTGGTTGTCGGTTCGCCGACCATCAACAACGGACTTTATCCGAAGGTCGCGGACGTGCTGACCTACATCCGCGGACTGCGTCCGCGCAATCTGCTTGGCGCCGCCTTCGGGTCGTTCGGCTGGAGCGGAGAGGCCGTCGCGCAGATCAACGGCTATCTCACGGATATGAAGGCGGAACTGATTACGGACGGATTGAAGGTCAAATACGTCCCGACGGATGACGATCTGAAACAGTGTTTCGAGCTTGGTTTGCAGATTGCCCGGGCTCTCGGGGAGAGAGCCGCTGCAAAGGCTTGACAAAGTAAAAAACGAAGAAGGAGAAGACAAGATGGACAAGTATGTATGCGATGTATGCGGTTATGTTTATGATCCCGCAGTCGGCGATCCCGACAACGGCGTTCCCGCCGGGACTCCGTGGGAACAGGTTCCCGATACCTGGACCTGTCCGGAATGCGGCGCCGGCAAGGATCAGTTCTCCAAGCAGTGACCGCTGAAATCAGGAAGAGTTTTTCCTGCGCGGTTTTCCGTGACCATGCGGAAAGCCGCGTTTTTTCGTTCGGGATTTTCAGCCCTGCCGCGGTCCGGCTGCGCAAGCCGGCCGCCGGAGGCGAAATCTTCCGCCTGGAGCGGACCAGCGTTTCGCCGCTGGACCACGCCAAGGGCCGGAGGGCCCTTGAGCCCGGGAAGAATGCGCTGCATTCTTCCGTATTTTTCAAGAAAAATTGCGGAAGCAATTTTGTGATCGTGCAGGACTGACAGTCCTGCTTCGGTCCAGCTGAATAAGCTGGTCGCCGGAGGCGAAATCTTCCGCCTGGAGCGACCAGTGTTTCGCCGCTGGACCACACCAAGGGCCGGAGAGCCCCTGACCCCGGGAAGAATGCGCTGCATTCTTCCGTATTTTTCAAGAAAAATTGCGGAAGCAATTTTGTGATCGTGCTTTCCTTTCTTTATTCTGTTGCGGCGCATCGCACTGTCAAATCAATTTTTATTGAAATGAAAAAGAATACCGGCAGATTTCTGGAAAACATCTATTGCACTTACACCCGGCGGGAATATGTTGATCCCGATCCGGTGCTGTTCCTTTATGCATACGAGGGGACAGACCGTGAAATTGTCGCGCTTGTCGCCTCTTCGCTCGCCTATGGACGGGTCGGCCAGATTTTGAAAAGCGTGCGTGCGGCACTGGACGCGATGGGCAGTTCTCCGTCGGATTTTCTCGAAAGGAATTCCGAATTGCGGATTCATGCGGCATTTTCCGCTTTCAGGCACCGTTTCACCTCGGGAGAGGATCTGGCGCGGCTGCTGTGCGGCGCCAGACGGGCGCTCAGGACGCATGGTTCTCTCCAAAAAGCCTTTCTTTCCCGTTATTCCGCGAAAGATGAAACATTATTGCCCGCATTGAACGGATTCAGCCGTGAACTCTGCGCCTTTTTTCCGGATCATGCCTCCAGTCTGCTGCCTTCACCGGAGAACGGAAGCGCGTGCAAGCGCCTGAATCTGATGCTGCGATGGCTGGCAAGGTCGGACGCGGTCGATCCGGGCGGATGGGAGCTTGTTCCGAAAAGCCGGCTTCTGGTTCCGCTCGACACGCATATGTTCCGGATTGCCGGGGCACTGGGGTTCCATTCCCGGCGGAGCGCGGATCTTTCCGCCGCGCTGGAGATTACGCGCGCCTTTGCGGAATTTGCTCCGGACGATCCCGTAAAATATGATTTTTCCCTGACCCGCTTCGGCATTCATCCGCTGCTTGGGAAAAAGCGGTTTCCTGTGCAGTGACAGCCGCCGCGATACGGAAATCCGTTGTTCCGCGCCTGGAAACGCATGGGGTTTCAGGATTGCTCCGCGGATCCCCCTTTTCTTTCTCCAAAAAAAAGGATTTTCGGGACTTGTCTTTTCTTTGAAACGGTATTATTATACCGGATATGCGGCGTAAAGAAGTATTTTTTGAACTCATAAAGCGGAAGTGCTTTTTCTCAAAATTGTTTTTTGCGAAGCGGGATGTTTTTCAAGGACGGGTCATAAGACTTCAGCATTGTTAAAATTTTCAAGATAAAGGGGACATAAAGACCATGCAGAGTGAAAATACAAATCTTACCGCTGTCCTGGAGCGTGCGGGACTGGCTGTAAAACTGTCTATTGTCGCGACTATTCTCTCCGCCGTGCTTACCGTGATTATTCTTCTGACCGGGCCCGTCTATGAATGGGCCGGCTTTGCCACTTACACGCTTGCTCTGATTCCTTTTGCGATTGCCTTTCTCTGCGCTCTGATGGCCTGGGTTCATTCCAAGCTTACGGAAAAGGCGATCCGGGACGAGGAGGAAAAACTGATTCTTCAGAAGCGGAAGGAGAGCAAGCTTTCCATTCTGGAAATTTCCGAGGATGTCCGGTTTACGGCGGGGCGCAATCTGCTGAATTTTGAAAAATATGTTCCTTCCACGGTTTCCGTGCTGATGGTCATCGTGCTGGCGGCGGTTCTGGTTTACTTCTGGAGTGCGCTGATTTTCCGCAGTGAAGATGCGGCTGCGCTTGCTGCGCAGGTTCCGAAACAGCCGATTGTTCTGGCGTTTCTCAGCGCGATGTGTGCGGCGTTCAGTCTGTTTCTCGGCATTTTTCTTGCCGGGCAGTCCCATGTGACCGAGTTCCGCTGGCTACGCCCGGTCGGCGCATGGCTGATGGCGGGAGCGCTGGTGATGTGTTTCACGCTGATTTCCTCGCTGCTGACCCAGTTTGAATTTCAGTCCTGGGACGGCTTCTTCTCGAAAGTGACCTATTTTGCGCTCGCGGTGCTCTGCGTCGAGCTCCTGCTGAGCTTCATCAGCGAATTCTACCGGCCGCGCAATCAGATGGAGGACCGCCCGGTTTATGAAAGCCGCCTTCTCTCCCTGTTCACCGAGCCCGGCGGCATCATGCGCAATATCGCGGACTCCCTGGATTATCAGTTCGGTTTCAAGGTGTCCAAGACCTGGATCTTCGGTTTTTTTGAACGCGCGATTCTTCCGGCAATTCTTCTCTGGCTTCTTTTGTTCTGGATTTTCACGATTGTGACCGAGGTTGCGCCCGGTGAAGTGGGTATCCGGGAACGTTTCGGCGCGGTTTCGAAGGACCACAAGGTTCTGGAGCCGGGCGTCTATTTCAAGCTTCCCTGGCCCTTTGAAACCGTGCGGCGGATTCCGATCGACCGGATTCAGGAAGTGGTGGTCGGGTCCCGCTTTGAAAAGGACGGCAAGCTTCTGAAGCCCGCGGTTGTTCTCTGGACCACCGCTCACAGCGAAAAGGATTCTCCGGTCAGCACCGGTTTCCTTGTGGCGAATGACGCGATGGAGGGCACCGAGGTCGCCAGCGCCGTTTCCATTCTGGAAATCACGCTCCCCGTCAGCTACAAGGTGAGAAAAGATCAGGTTTACAATTATGCGTTCAAGTTTGAGAATGTCCGGAAAATGGTCAAGGACATCAGCGAGCAGGAGGCGACGCGTTATTTCGCCAGCACGGACTTCATCAAGGACATGTCTTCCGGACGCAAAACCATCGTTCAGGCGCTCAAGACCCGGATTCAGGCAGAGGCCGACCGGCTTGGACTCGGCATTGAGATCGATTGCGTGAATGTGAATGACGCGCATCCGCCGGTCAAGGATGTTGCTCCGGCCTTCCAGGATGTCCTCGCCGCCCAGGAACAGGTCAAGACGCTGATTTACGAGGCGACCGCAGAGGCGGAAAAAGTTGAGGCCGAAGGAAAGATCAGGAGCATGGAGATCACCAGCGACGCGCAGGCGTATTCTTATAATGTGTCAACGGTGGCGTCCGCGGATGCCTTCCGCTTCAAGAGCCAGCTGACCGCCTACAAGGCGCAGCCCAAACTGTTCCGGCTCCGCACATATCTGGACTTCCTTGAGATTGACTGCAAGGATCTGCGCAAATACATTGTTTCGGCGAATATTCCGTCCCAGATTTTCGAGGTGAACATGGAGGAGAATCCGCGCCTTGACCTTCTGAACAGCGACGAAATCAATGAACTCGGAAAATAAATAATCATTAAAATACTGGAGAACAGAATCATGTCCAAGAGCAGTCCCGAAAAAGTTTCCAAGGTGCCGGTATACTGGTCCACAATTCTTCTGGGCGTCGTTGTCGCCGCTGTCTTCCTGATGGCGATTTTCACGTATCAGGTTCAGGAGAATGAGCGTGCGCTCGTGATCACGATCGGCAAGATTTCCGGTGAACGCGGCCCCGGCCTGCATCTGCGCCTGCCGCTGCCGATTCAGGAGATTGTGAAATTCGACGTCCGTCAGCGCTGTTTCGACGGCAATGTCGGCAATCTTGAAGAAACCATGACTGCGGATGAGAAAAATGTGATTGTCGGGATCTATACGATATACAGCATCAAGGATCTTTCCCGGTTCAAGAACGCGGCGAAGAGTCTTGCCTCCGCCGAGGAGTATCTCAGCAACCGCATGAGAACGGCCAAGGGTGCGGTTGTCGGCAAATATCGCTTCGATCAGATGATTAATACCGATCCGAAAAAGATGATGCTCTCCCAGATGGAGGCGGACATGTATAAGCAGATCGCGCCGGATGTCATGGAGCGTTACGGCATTGAAGTCGTCAAAGTCGGCATCCGTACGATCAGTGTTCCGGAAAAGATTTCCGGTGAAATCGCCAAGCGCATGAAGACCGAGCGGGAAACCGCCGCGGTCCGCGTCAAGCAGCGCGGCAATGTCGAGGCGGAGAATATCAAAACCAAAGCCAATCAGATGAAGCGTGAGGAGATCACCAGGGCCGAGGCGCAGGCAAAGGAGCTTATGGCGGCCGGCGACGCTCTCGCCGCAAAACATTACGCGGTTTTCAACCAGAATCCCGAACTTGCGGCGTTCCTGCGCAAACTGGATTCTCTCAAACGCATTCTCGGTACAAAGACAACGCTGATTCTTGATACGGAGGCCACGCCGTTCGACATCTTCAAGATCAAGGTCGGTTCCCTTGAACAGGACGGCGCGTCGAAGAAATAACGCGAAAACGGGGTTTGCATACAAATGGAAAACGACAACAGATATCAGAACGCGATGGACACGGCGGACAGCGGGCAGTTCTCCCAGGGAATGCAGGCTGTCTCCCGGATGTTCAAAGTGTTTTTCACATTGCTGACGATCATCATCGGTCTGATGGTGGTCTGGTTCTTCACCCTCGGCGGTTTCTTCATTGTCGACTCCACCAAGGAGACCGTGCTTCTGCTGCAGTTCGGCAAACTGAAGGAGAAATGCGAAGCGGGCGGCGTCTACTGGAGTTTCCCGTATCCGGTAAGCAAGGTGATCCGGGTGCCGAAAACCAATCAGACGATCCGCAGCCTGACGTTCATGCCAGCCGACCGCACTTCCATTACAGAACGAAAGAGCGATCAGAGCGGCTCGTCGCAGAATGCCGCGCTGACACCCGGCAAGGACGGTTTTCTGCTGACGGGCGACAACAGCATCATTCATACCGAATGGGAACTTGTCTATCGTGTGACCCAGCCGGAAACCTATTATGAGAAATGCCTGACTCCGGAACGGCCTCTTGATCCGGATGAAGTCATGAAAGGCGATGACGGCGAACTGCTCGGCACGCGCGGAGCCAGCACCCTGATTAAAAACATCCTGGATGACTGCATCATCAAGGTGACGGCCACATGGGACATCAAGGATATCCTGTATGACAAGACGACCGACTACATCCTTGCGGTGGAAGCCCGTCTGGTCAAACAGCTCAACGACATGCAGATCGGCGTCACCGTGGAAAGTCTCGCCCTTCCGGTGAAGCGGCCTCCGCTTCAGACCATTGCCGCGTTTGACGAGGCGGCGAGCGCCAGCACGCAGGCGACGATCGAGATCGAAAGCGCCAAGGCGAAGGCGATTGAAGCCGCCAACAGTGCAAAATCCCAGTCCGCAATGATTATCGCGGACGCGGAATCCTACAAGGCGCGCATTGAGGCGCAGGTCAAAGCGGACATTTCCTACTTCGAGGCGATTCTCAAGGAATACCGGAAGAATCCGGATGCCGTGATGGTTTCGCTTTACTCCAATACTCTTGCGGACGCGATGGCGCTCGTGAAGGACAAGTTCATTTTGAGCAAGGTTCAGAATTCCCGTCAGGAACTCCGGCTCAAGCTCAATCCGGAACCGGTAATCAAGAAAACGGATGACAAGACAGCGAAGGATCAGAAATAATGAGTGAGACAGCACACAAACACGGTCCCGGTTGCGCACACGACCATGCGCAGGAGCATGCTCCTGCATGCGGATGCGGACATCATCATGAAGCCTCTCCGGACGAGCCGACCCGCTGCATATCCTGCGGCGCGCCGATCGGCGAAGGTGTCGGTCACGGCCGTTCCATGGGCAGAATCGGTTTTGCGGTGGTCGGCGGATTCCTGATTCTGAACTCCTATCTTTTCCTCTGGCTGCTGCCGGGGCAGGCGTTTGCCGCCGAACTCTGCGCGTTTGTCGGCGCGGTCATTCTGGCATTCCCGATCATTCTTACGGCGGTCAAGGATCTCTGCGAAGGGCGCGTCTACATGAACGAGCTTGTCGCGCTGGCGATTCTGGCGGCTTTTACCTCCGCGGACTTCCGCGAGGCGGGGATTATCGCATTTTTCCTTCTGGTGACGATCATCATTGAGACGCACACCGCCAGCGGCGCCCAGCGTTCCATTGAGGAGCTGATCCGCCTGGCGCCGGACACTGCGCGGAAAATTGTGGACGGTGTTGCGACGGAAGTCAAGGTTTCCGAACTGGCAATCGGGGATGTGATCAATGTCCGTCCCGGCGACAATTTCCCGATTGACGGCGTGATTGTCTCCGGTGTCAGCGCAGTCAACCAGGCGTCGATCACGGGCGAATCCCTGCCTGTTGACAAGACCGTCGGCGACGATGTGTTTGCCGGAACGCAGAACCTTTCCGGAAGCGTGGATGTCCGGATCACGAAGGTCGGCGGCGATACGACGCTCGGCAAAGTCAAGGATATGATTCTTGCGGCGGAAAAGAGCAAGACTCCGGTGGTCCGGCTCATTGACAAATATGCGGCATTCTATACGCCGACGATTCTGATGCTTGCCATCATCACCTGGTGGCTCTCCAACGGCGACATGGAACGCGTGATCACGCTTCTGGTGATTGCCTGCCCGTGCGCGGTGGTTCTGGCGACGCCGACCACGGTCGTCGCTTCGGTGGCCGCCGCTGCGCGTCTGGGAATTCTGGTCAAGAACGTCAGCCATCTGGTCGAGCTGGCCTCCCGGATCCGCGCATTCATCTTCGACAAGACCGGAACATTGACCGAAGGGCAGCTCGCGGTCGCGAAACTGGGACCGGTTGACGGGGTTGAACCGGCGGAACTGCTGATGGTCGCCTCCTCCATTGAGGCGAACAGCAATCATCCGACGGCTCTTGCAATCCAGAAACTGGCGAAGGAGGTCGGGATCAAGCCGCAGACCGTAACGGATTTCAAAGAGACTCCAGGCACCGGCGTGGAGGGAGTTCTGGACGGCAGAATCACGCATGTCGGACGTGCCATCTGGCTGAGAGCGCAGAATATTCCGCTGCCGGAAAAACAGCCGGAGGAATCCTCCGGAATGAGCGTGGTCTATGTCGCCCGTGACGGAAAACTTATCGGCTGGATCGGATTCCGCGACAAGATCCGTCCGGAGTCCGCTGAAGCGGTCCGCCGTCTGAAGGAACTCGGAATCAAGCGGTGCGCAATGGTTACCGGCGACCGCGAAAGCGTGGCCAAGGGAGTCGCCGCCAGGCTGGATATCGATGAATTCAAGGGAGACTGTCTGCCGGAAGGCAAGGTCGCCTATATTGAAGAGCTCAAGAAGAACAGTCTTGTGGCATTCGTCGGTGACGGCGTTAATGACGCGCCTGCGCTGGCTGCCGGTGATCTGGGCATTGCAATGGGTGCGATCGGAAGCGACATCGCCATCAACAGCGCTTCCATTGCTCTGATGACCAATGATCTCCGGCGTATTCCGATGCTGATTATGCTGGCGAGGAAGTCAAGCACGATCATTCATCAGAATGTTGCGTTCGGTTTCCTGTTCGTTCTGTGCGGCATCGTGCTTTCCGTATTCGGCTGGATGGGGCCGATCGCGGCGGCGATTTTCCATACATGCAGCACATTGATCATCATTTTCAACAGCGCCCGTCTTCTCCGGACCGGCGAGGATGCGACAAGTCAGGAACTGAGCTCCTGGCGGCGTGCGCTGATTCAAGAGGCTCAGCAAGAGGCGAAACAATAATTCCGGGAGTTGGCAATGGTTGAGACGGCAGGGAAAGAATCAAATGTCATCGTGAGTTCCGTGGGGCTCGTCAAAGAGTTCCGGGATTTCTGGAACCGGCCGAAGGCGAAAGCTGTCAACGACCTCGATTTCGAAGTCCGGGAGGGGGAGGTGCTCGGTCTTCTCGGGCCGAACGGTTCTGGCAAGTCGACCACGGTGAAGATGCTTCTGGGACTGCTCTACCCGACCGCAGGCCGGCTGACCGTATTCGGCAAGTCGCCGCGCGATGTGGATACCAAGCGTCTGATCGGGTATCTTCCCGAGGAATCCTACCTCTATAAATATCTGACTGCCTATGAAACGCTGGATTTCTTCGGCTCCCTGTTCAATCTTTCCGGCGCGGAACGAAAGAAGAGAAGCGAGCAGCTCCTGGAAATGGTGGGACTCACCCATGCGAAAAACCGTCCGGTCGGGGAGTTTTCCAAGGGCATGTCCCGCAGAATCGGACTGGCGCAGGCAATGATCAACGATCCCTCGCTGCTGATCCTGGATGAACCTACGTCGGGACTTGATCCGCTGGGCTGCCGAGAGGTCAAGGATCTGATTCATATGCTGAAACGGCGCGGCAAGACAGTGATTGTGACCAGTCATCTGCTCAGCGACATCGAGGATGTCTGCGACCGCGTGATTATTCTCTACGGCGGCCGGATCCGGGCGCAGGGCACGCTGAACGAACTTCTGACCATTGAGGGGACAAACCGCATCACCACGCCGCAGCTTCCGCCGGAAGTCATGGAAAAAGTCCTGGCGATTCTGCGCGCTTCACTTTCCGACGATCAGTTCAAGGTGGATCACCCGCGCATGTCGCTGGAGGATTTCTTCCTTGATGTCGTCAACAAGGCGCAGTCCGAAAGCGTCGAAACCTACGGCGCGCGTTCCGGCGGTCATATCGCCGAGTATCTTTCCGCTGATGCGGAGGAGGATTCCGCGCGCGAGCTCCTGGCCTCTCTGACCGGCAAGGACAAGGAACCGGAAAAACCGGCGGAACCTGTTGCCGAAGCGCCGAAGATCGATACGAAAACGCTGGATGACCTCAGTGACGATCTTCTCCGGACAAAGACGCCGGAGATGGATGAGCCGGCGGCGCCGAAAATCGATCTTTCAGAAGCCAACGAGAAACTCAAGGACATTCTTTCTTCCAGGGATGCAAAGTGACGCGGGGCGGACGATGACATCATTTCTCGCTATAGTCAAGCTTACATGCCGTTCGGCGGTCAGATCCAACGTCTTCCGTTTCCTGCTGTTTCTGCTGATCGTCTGCGTGATTCTCGTGCCGAATACGATCAAGGGCGACGGCACCGCATACGGTTACATTCAGGTCATGCTGGAGTACAGCACGGGAATTGTCGCGCTGATTCTTTCCACATCGATCATCTGGCTTTCCTGTTCCGAGTTCTGCACGGACATGGAGAACGGGCGGATTCATATGATTTTTGTGAAACCTGTGTCGCGCATCACTGTCTGGCTCGGGAAATTCACCGGCGTCTTCTTGATTCACTTCCTTCTTCTGCTGATCTCCTTTCTGTTCATCTACCTCTTTGTGATGTTCCAGTACAACCGGCAGAAATTCTCGCCGGAAGAGCGGGCGCGGATGGAGAATGAGGTGTTTGCGGGCCGCAGGAGTTATCTGCCTGCGATCCCGGATCTGAACAAACAGGTCGAGCAGGTAACGGCCGAACGGATTCAAAATGCAAAAGCCCGCGGTGAAACCCTGCCTGAACTCGACAAGGGCGGACTCCGGAAATATATGGCCACGGTCCGGATGGAGCTGCTGGCAAAGATGGGGGAAGTGCGGCCCGGCGGAATGCAGCAGTGGTATTACAACACGCTTCCGAAGTCTTACAGCGCTCCCGTTTTTGTCCGTTACAAGATTTATTCCGGATCACTGTTTTCCAAAGACCAGAAGATGGCGTTGGGAATGTGGCTGCTCCGCTACGTGCAGGTGATCTATGACGAGAATTCCAGGGAGGAGCCGAAAAAGGTGATCGACCGCCGTGAGTATCAGATTCAGAAGCCGCCGGAACAGATTGTGTGCGGCATCTACAATGAATTCGTGGTCAACGGCGAAACCCTGATTTATGACGGGGAGGCCTATCTGCGGTTTGCCAATCTCGGGCAGCCTGGCGCGGATACGCTTCACTTTCAGGTGACGGACAGTCCGCGGCTGCTGATTAAACAGGTCTCTTTCCTCAACAATTATGTCCGCGCGGCGTTCACGACGGCGCTTGGAATTTTTGCCCTCGGGCTGATTGCGAGTTCCGCAGCGGCGTTTCTTTCCATGCCGACGGCGGTCTTCATCACGCTGTCTTATGTTCTTACGGGCATGTTTTCCAGTTATATCATTTCCTCCATCGACGCGACCAGCGAAGGAATTGACGTGAATCTTCTGGATGCCATCGGGACCTATACCGGCAGAGTCATGATGTCTCTGCTGATTCCGGTGCAGAGTTTCTTTGTGTCGGGTTCGCTTGCAACCGGGGAGCTGATTGAATATTCTCTGATTGCACATCTTCTGATCTTCAATATCATTCTGAAGGGGCTTCCGCTCTGTCTGCTGGGAATTTATCTCTACTGGCGCAGGGAAGCCGCCCTGGCAATGAAGCAATAGGACGGGTAACGGCATGAGAGAGAAACGTCCGATCGTTTTTATCGCGTTTGTGGCCGGAATTCTTTTCCTGGCCTGCAACATGTTTATTCAGTCGCGTCTGGATGACAGCATCCGTGAGAACAAGCTGATTGATGAGCAGTTCATTGAAGGAGCGCCTCCGATGGTGGCGTTTACGACTGTCGCGCTTGGCGGATTCCGGGGGCTGATCGCGGACTTCCTCTGGCTGCGCGCGATCTCGCTGCAGGACCAGGGCAAGTATTTCGAAATGGTTCAGCTTGCATCGTGGATCATGAAACTGCAGCCGAAGTCCACTGCAACGGCGGCTTATCTCGCCTGGAACATGGCATACAATATTTCCGTGACCTACAGTTCGCCTGTGGACCGCTGGCGCTGGGTCAACCGCGGACTCGATCTTTATCATGAGGCCATGCAGTACAACCCGAACGATCCGGTGCTTTACAAGGAACTTGGATGGATTTATCAGCATAAGCTGGGCAATATCCTTGACGATGCCCAGCGTTATTACAAATATCAGATGGCGCTTCGCATGATGACGATTCTCGGCAGGCATTATCCGGACTGGAAGATGCTTGCCGCTGTTCCTGCAACCGAAGACGCCCTGCGTGCGGCGCTCAAACCGGATTCGACCTTTTATACTGTGCTGAAGGAGGCCGGATACGAGTCGCTTCCCATGCTGTCCGAGGCGTTCCGCGAGGCGGATGGAACGTTCCCGGAAAAGCTGGCGTCGAAAATGAAGAATAAAGAGGAAATCGAGCTGGTGACGAATTATATGCGTGTCAGATGGCTGAAGGAGGTCACGATGCTTTCGCCCGCCGATATTCTGAAAGTGAATGAGAAATACGGCGATCTGGACTGGGTTCTGCCCGAATCGTTTGCAATTTACTGGGCCATGCTTGGAATAGAGAAAAGTCCCGACCGTCAGAGCATTGACTGCAGCCGCATGATTACACAGTCCTTGCAGGTTACATTTACCAATGGCCGCATGCTGCTGCCAGATGACAAGCCCGCGGAGGATTTTCTGCTGATCCCGAATTTTTCCGTTGCGGATGCCGTGCGGCAGTCTTATCTGGATGCAATTGAGGAGAATCCGGACATCAAATCCTTCCGTGATGCCTATGAGAATTTCATGTCCCGCGCCATTACCACAATGTACAGTTACGGACAGTACACCAAGGCGCAGCAGTTCTATGATTATCTCACGGATCACAAAAAGAACCGCGCCACACGTCTTCCGTTCGATCAGTATGTCCTGAAACAGTGGCAGGAGGAGATCCGTGATGCGGGATTCAAGCAGGCCAATGACATGATTAACGGTCTGATCTTCCGAAGCTGCATTCTTCTCGGGTACGGCGACAAGACCGCCGCGGATGCCCATCTTCAGCTTGCGCGGATGGCTTACAACCGTTATATGAAGGATATGGGAACGGAGACCCGCACACAGCTTCCGCCATTCTCCCAGATGACGTCGGAGATTGCGCAGGCGTGCATCCGGAATCTTCCCAAGGGAATTGCCGACCGCATCAAGGCACAGCTGCTCCTGGAGGCTCAGCAGGCGCCGGAAGCCGCTGAAAGTCAGGTGGAAAACAACAAGGCAGAGGCAAAGCCTGCGCCCGCAGGGAAATAAGTTTCCGGATTCTTCCCGGAGAATATTTTCCCATCCTGCGCTTGTCTTTCATTCAGGAGGGGGGAAGGGCGTGAATATCATATCGCTCCGGATCCCCGGTTCTTTGCTTCAGAGAGATTTTCCTTTTCCGGAACCCGTATTTTGCGTGGAAAGTCTTGAATGGGACTGCTTGGTTTTCTCCGCGCCCGCAACGGCTGCGCCGCTTTTTACGGGAGAGCGTCCGATCTGTTCATACAGCTTTGCCTGATCGGAGACCAGAAAGAGATTGTCATGAAAATACCGCCGTTCGAAATTGAGGCGGCTTTGCAGCATCGCCTTGCGCTTCAGAAGCCGGGAGGCATTTTCTCCGGGAAGCGCGGCCACCTTGTCCGGGTCGAAGGAAACCTGAACGATGGCGTATTCGCGTTTGTTCTGACGCGCCACCCGGAGCAGATAGTCGAATCCGTCCGCGCAGCTGAACCGGACGGTCCGTGCAAACGCGAGTTTCGCCGGATCCTCCAGTGAAAGATCAAGTCCGAACGGCTTGGAGAGCAGATCGGCGAGTTTTGACAGAATACCCGCATCCACCTTTCCCCCGGCGGGGAGGGCGGCCGTGAACGGATGCGCGGTGCTTCCGCGAATGACGCTCCAGAGCGGTTTTCCGTCTTCTGAGGCTGTAATCCGGAGCGCCTTGTTCAGGCTGAACAGGCGCAGCGGTTCCACCCAGGCCGAGGGGACCGGGTGGCAGTCTTCGAAGACTTTGGCGATCAGATAGACGCTGTCATCGATTCTGACATAGCGCCCCTCGGCGTTTTCCGCAGGCGGCATTCCGGGTTCCGGTTTCACAAAATGCCCTTTTCCGAGAATGATCCGGAACTTTTCTCTTCCGGCGGCATCATGCAGTGTGACTGTAATTCCCGGTATGATCTGCGGATCATCCGTTACAAGACGGAGGCGCTCCAGAATATCCCTGCCGCAGTCGTCCAGTTTTTTGACCGCTCCCAGCGTCGAAAGGGATTCCAGCAGGCGCGCGACCTTGGAAGCGGAAGCGTTTTTCATGCCGCGTTCAGCAAGCTTCCAGTTTCCGTCCTTTTTTTCCAGGGTCACACTGTTTGTGCGCCATTCGATTTTCACCTCCGCGATTTCTTCCGGCCGGAAACGCGGGATTTCCGAACGCATTCCCGCGCCTGCGGCCGGCGCATGGCTCCGCTTCAGAAGCGCAAAGACGGCCAGTACG
Source organism: uncultured Victivallales bacterium (assembly GCA_944391115.1). Classification (GTDB taxonomy): domain Bacteria; phylum Verrucomicrobiota; class Lentisphaeria; order Victivallales; family UBA1829; genus UBA11452. The sequence goes on from CALXSJ010000002.1 coordinate 126,643, forward strand.
GTCAGCAGAAGATAACAAAGAAACAGAAGAAAAAATTTCAATTTCATTTTTTGCGTCTCCACTTGGAAAAACGGAGGAACGACCAGACGAGTCCGGCGAGCACCACAAGGCCCGGCACGGCAAAAAGGTTGATGATGCGCAGAATGGTATCGATCCTGTTCAGATCGGCGCGAAGCTGTCTCCGGACTTCCTTGAGTTCCCGGCGGACCTGGGAATGCCGGAAGGAATATTCTCTGAGTTCATTTTTCTGCGCCTCCGTCAGAGCGGCTCCGGTTCCCGCGCTCATTTGGCTCCGAATGGCCCGGACTCTTTCCTGCGACTCACGCAGATCATGCTCCAGAGCGAGAATACGTGATTTATAGGCCAGTTCCGCACGAGCCTTGATTTCATTGATTTTCGTGAGAGGACGGCTCATCGGGACGCGGTTGCGGATGCGTGAGAGCCAGCCGCCGGAGCTGGTCATCTGTTCGACGATTCCCTCCAGAAGGGCAATGTTGTCGTTGACGCGGACTATGTTGTTCTGTCCGTAGGCGTCACGCACTGCACGCACGCAGAGATCGTTGAACAGCATGTCGCTGTCGCCGAACAGAAATACTTCACCTTCCGCTTCGGATTCCTTTTTGTGTGCAGTTTCGGAGACGGTCGGAGGGCCGTTTGGAAATGCGCTCTGGAAATGGCCGCTCAAGCGGACGGCAAGGGGAATTTTTTCGCCGGATGCCTTGAAGTTCCTCAGAATCAGTTCCGGACGTTCCGCCACATAAGCGCTGACCATCTGGGAATCCCTGGAGGTCGCAAGCAGCGTTTCCAGTTTGACGCCCGGCGGCGGATCAGCCTCCAGTCCGCCTGAGAACCAGAGTTCCAGCGCATTCAGCGGAGCGGTAAGGGGCAGTTTGCGCGAAATGGCGTCGCCGGAGAGGTTCATTGCAACCGGATTGGAGACGATCCGCTCCGGCAGCACTTTCCGGTAGGAGTAGATTATGTCCGCCGCGACCAGATTCGGATTGAAGGAGACGCCCCAGGCCTTTGTCAGCGTGTCCAGCGACGAGGAAATCCGCTCCATGTAACTGTAATCGTTTTTAAGCTTTATCATTGCGTAGAACGAGCGCGGATCGAGAAACACGGCCATTTTTCCGCCTTTCATCAGATACTGGTCCAGCGCGTAGACGGCGCGTTCCGGAATGCCTGCGGGATGAATGACCAGCAGCGCATCCACATTCTCGATGACCGAGGCGTCAAGCGGAACTTTCACCACATTGCAGTTGCGTGAAAGCTCGTTTACAATGTACCATGGTTTTTCAAATACAACCGGTTTGTCCTTGTCATACTGGCGCAACCCGGGATTGACCGGCGTTCCGGTGACGGGAAGCGCGCTCATGATGCCGATGACCGGGCGTTTTTCCGCCGTGACATTCAGAATGGCTCGGATCACCTCGTATTCCAGCAGATTTTCCTGCTGAAGCGAAAGCTGCGGCAGCGCGATGCAGCGGTCGGCGTTCGAAACGGCCAGCCCGAGGTAGAAACGGTCTCCGGTGTTGATCCGGAAGGGCTTGAGTCCCTCCAGAAAAGCCGCTTCCTCATCTTCTGAATCCGGCTCCGGATCCAGCACGTGCAGCGTCAGCTTTCCACGGGAGGCGGCACAGAGGTCTCCAAGGAGCCATTCCACCCGTTCCGCGTATTTCTTCATGGCTTCCGGCATCCGCGGACTGGAGCGTGATGCGTAGAGGCGCAGGGTTGCCGAAGCCTGGAGAGAGGAGGCGAATTTTTCCGCTTCCCCGGACAGTGAATATGCTCCGTCGGAACTCATGTCCCAGCGCAGCTGGAATGTCGAACCGATCAGATTCAGACAGATCAGGGCATAGACGGCGAGCAGAACCCGGACGGCCAGGCGGCGGAACGCCTGCTTTGTCGAGGTTTCCCGCAGAGCGCCAGGCGCAAAGATGTTGCCTGTCCCTGCCGCCGCGAATTCCAGAGAGAAGGTCGTCAGGCAGAGAAAGAACCCGGTCAGACTGACGCAGTACACCACATCGGCGGAATCGATAAAACCGCGCTGAAACGCCAGATAATGCGGCAGAAACGCCAGATACGAGAGAACCGACACCAGACTTTCCGGCAGGAACAGCAGCCCCATGTCCAGTATGACAGGCAGTCCGATGGTCATGAAGATTGCGCAGATCACAAGGGAAAAAAGAAAACTCGCCGTCTGGCTTTTGGAGAGCGCCGAACAGAAGCATGAGATGGAAAGAAAGACCGCCCCCAGCAGCAGCGCGCCGAAGTAGCCGCAGACAATCGCGCCCGTGTCCGGTTTCCCGAGATAGAGAGCCGTCAGCGGGACGGACGCCGTCAGGAGAAGCGCGATCAGCAAGAGGGTCATTCCCGCCAGAAACTTGCCGGCGGCAAGTTCCCACAGGGCCGCCGGAAAGGACAGTGACAACTCAAAGGATCCTGTTTTGCGCTCCTCCGACCAAAGCGGCATTCCCAATGCCGGAATGATGAACAGAAACAGCCACGGAAACCATTCGAAGAACGGTGACAGATCGGCCTGTCCGTAAGAAAAAAGGCCGCTCATGACAAAGGTCAGGAATGCCGAAAGCACCAGAAATATCACAAGAAACACCCATGCGGCGGGCGATGCGGCCTCCGCGAAGAACTCCCTCTGCCAGACGGCGCGGATTTTTCTCAGGGAAAACATCATGGGCGCGTTCCTCCATCGGAAAGCATGGCGAATACGTCATCCAGACGGCCGTATGGAGACAATGCGCGGAATTCGGAAACCGTGCCGTCAAAGACTTTTCGTCCTTCACTGATCGTCAGCACCCGGTCGCAGACGGCATCGACCTCCTCCAGAATGTGAGTGGATACGATGATCGCGCTGTGCTCGCGCATCGCGCGGATCAGCGCGCGGATTTCACGCTTCTGGTTCGGATCAAGTCCGTCGGTCGGCTCGTCCATCACGAGCACCCGCGGTTCATGCATGATCGCCTGCGCCAGGCAGACCCTGCGGCGGAATCCCTTGGAGAGCGATTCAATTTCTTCGCCCTCCACACTCTCCAGCGCGCATTTTCCGATTGAGACGTCGACCGCCGCGCGCAATGCGCCGCCGGAAAGGCCGCGCATTCTTCCGCAATAGACAAGAAACGAACGCACGGTCATATTTCCGTGAAGCGGCGCATTTTCAGGCAGGTAGCCGATCTGCCGCTTTGCATCGACGAGATTGCGCAGAATGCTTTTCCCGTCCATGCATACGTCGCCGGATGAGGGCGGCATGATTCCGCAGAGCATGCGCATGGTGGTGGTCTTGCCCGCGCCGTTGGGGCCGATGAAGCCGAGCACACTGCGTTCTTCCAGAGAAAAACTCAGATCCTTCACGGATTGCTTGTTTCCATAGTGTTTGCACAGATGTTCGGCTGAAAAAATCATCAGGGGACTCCGCAGAACTTCATTAGAATACGCGACGGGACAGACGAATGGCGGCCGGGAAACTCTTCTCAGCGGGAATCCCGGGCGATTTCCCGTTTGTTGAACAGCGCCATGGCCCAGAGCGTCCAGAACCCGATGTAGAAGAAGACATACACAAGCGCCCAGAGAAGGTAGCTGAACGGGATCACCTGGCGGCTTGCCAGCGCATCCGCCATCCAGAAATACTGCCAGTTCGGAAGCAGCGTTCTCACGAAATCCGCGAAAAGTCCTGTGCCGAGCCATTGTGTCACAAAATATTTCGAGACCAGACCCAGCAGGAAGATGACCGAACAGATCGTCAGGTTGGATACCAGCTCAAGTCTTGTGGAGAGCGCTGTCGTGATGGCTCCCATTGTCCAGACCGCGGGAAACAGCAGCAGGAGCGCGGGAATCAGATGTTTTGCCTCGATGAACTCTTCCGGATCAATCATTTCCGGGGAGTGGAAGGAACTGACGCGGAGGAAATAGTAGACTGCCGCCAGAACCGGGATCAGGATCAGCAGTGCGACAAGCGTGTTGGCCGTAAAGCTGGTTCTGCTGAAGAAATTGCGAAGCGCCCCGTAAAGGGCGGCAAGCACGATTGCCGCATAGTAGAGCGCCATTGCGGTATAGTCCAGCCGGAACTGGTCCTTGGCGATCAGCACCGACATCAGCGCGGATGCGTTGCAGAGAAATACGAACACGGTGACCGCAGCCAGGATTCCGGTAATTTTTCCCAGTACGAACGAGGCGCGCGTCACGGGTTTTGACATCAGCAGAAGAACCGTTCCGTTTTTCATTTCCCTGCTGATGGTGTGCGCCGCGCAGACGACCGCCACGACCAGACTGAAGACCAGAGTCGTAGCCATCGAGCTGTCCACGACCAGCTTGATCTGCTCGCGGAACACGAACATCGCCGCTGTCGGGAACAGTCCGATCATAATCATTGCGCAGGCGAGCATCAGGAAATAAATCGGTTCGCGGATGCATTCAATGAAAGTGTTTCTGGCCAGTTTGTAAATAATCAGCATGGTCTGTCCCTCCTATTTTCCCGTGTCCGGCGCATGAAGGGCTTCCGCGGCGCGGTTCCTGATGGCTTCGCGGAATTTTTTCTGCATTTCCCGGTCCATCAGGAGGTTCCCAAGAATGATCGCGTTGATATTCCAGTTCAGATCCTCGATTTCGGCGCGTTCCGTCTTCGATCCGATGGCGAGACGGTATTTCGGCGGGATGACTTCCGTTCCTCCGAGCAGGATGACCCGTTTCGGATTCACGAATGCAAGGAAACCGGACAGTTTCTCCTCGGGAAGTTCGAACGCGTCCTCGATTTTCGGCGGATACACCATGATCTTCTGTTTTGCGGAATATTCGGTGGGAAGAAGAATGTACATCACATCGGAGTCCCTGCGCGCGATTTCGGCAAGTGCTGCCGGAGACTGGTAATCGGCGGTCAGGATCAGATTCGGGATCCGCTTCCCTTTTTTGTATTTGACATCGCCGGGCGCAGAAATACGTTCCACGGTGACGGCTGCCGTCAGATCCGCTTTGTTCTCTGTTTTTGCCGGGCATTTGGCGTTTCCGGTTTTCCCGGTCTTTTCTCCGGAAAGTTCCGATTGATCTTTCTCGGTTGCGGTTTTTTCTCCGGTCTTGCCGGACGGGACTTCCGCGGAAATGGCGGAAAAGCCGAAAAACAGCATCAGCAGCAGGGAAAAAGTGGCTTTCATCTTGAAATATCCTGTCATTGAAATTTGATTTTTTTAATAAACCATATATTCTATGACATATTTACTGGAAAATCAAATCGAAAGCGCTGCGAATGGTCAATGTTTTTTTAAAAGATTCGTCAAAAAGGCCCTCGGCGGCCATTTTTTTAAGCGGAAGCGGCACCAACGCTGAAAAACTTCTGGAACACAACCGTCGTCTCGGCGGACGATCCTCCTGGCGTCCGGCGCTGATCGTGACGGACCGCCCGCGCACCAGCCGTGCCCGCGAAATCGCGGAAAAATACGGTCTTCCTCTTCTGGAACACGGCATTCTGGAATTCTACCGTTCCCGCGGTCTGGAGAAAGTTACTCTGGCGACCCCTGAAGCATGCCGTGTCCGAGAGCTCTGGACCGATGAACTCCGTGCGAAAATCGCGCCGTACCGGATTGACTTCGGACTGCTCGCCGGGTTTGTCCCGCTGACCAACATCGTCGGCGACTTTCCCTGTCTGAATGTCCATCCCGGCGACCTGACTGTCCTGAAGGATGGACGGCGCTGTCTGATCGGGCTTCACAGTGTCCCTGTTGAACTGGCGATTCTGGCCGGACACACGACGCTTCGCAGCAGCGTGATCCTGGTGCAGCCGTATACGCCGGGTGCGTCCGAAATGGATTCCGGGCCGCTTCTCGGCATTTCCGAACCCTGTCCTGTGGATCTCATGGGACATTCGCTTGAGGAACTCCGCGCGGTGTTTGCCGCGCGGGCAAATGCGCACCGTCACGGAGCGAACAATGATCTGCTTTCGGTTATCGCCTCGGAAAATCAGGCGCGTCTCAAGGAGCGCGGCGACTGGATCGTTTATCCGCAGGCCGCCGAGGATTTTGCGCGCGGCTGTTTCGGACTGGATGAGCATGGACGTCTCTGCTGGCGGGAAGATCAGGTGCATGCGTTCCAATGTGTCCGGACTGTCGAATATGGAACCGTCAGGAGGCTGGTCGAATGAACCATGCGCCTGAACCTGAGACAAACTCTGCGGCAGGGACCGTTCCCGTAAAACATGCCGCATGGCGGAAATTCTGGCGTGTCTGCCGCATTCTGATTTTTCTGCTTCCGCTGATTCTGCTTCTCCTGCCGGGCATTCTGGAACGGGTTTCCAACTGGATTCTGAATCGCTGTCTGGGGAATTCCGCCGTTTGCGTGGAGATCCGCGAGCTCGGACTCCGGCGCGGAATGGTCAACGCCCGCGTCACGTTTCCGAAGGACGGGGCGTTTGCGCCCGGACAGATGATGCATCTCGGAGCGCTGGGAGTCTCCTATGCGCCGCTCCGGCTTCTGACCGGGACTCTGGATTCGGTTTCGGTCAGCAACGTGAACCTGCCGCTCGCCCTGCGCGACGGCAGACTGGAATTCCCTCTGCTGGAACTTTTCCGCGGCGCAGCTTCTTCTTCGGAGAAAACCAGGGCGCCCGCTCCGGAAAACGCTCCATTTTTCAGCCTTCCCCTGTACATCCGGGAGATCAGTCTGAGCGGCAATCTGATTTATCTCCAGGAAAAAGAATTTCTGATGATTCCCTTTACCGCTGTCCTGAGGCAGTCCGGAAAGCGCGCCTGGACGAATGTTTCCTATCATGCGATGCTCTATCTTTCCGGCACCAACCGCCTCGGGCTTTCCGGCGTTGCCGATCTGGAGAAAGGGGCCGTCTCCTGCCGGGCCGAGGGGGCGGTGCGCCTTGAAAATCTCCCGCGGATTTTTGCCGACCGGATCGGCGTCTCGGAAAATGCGGCGGGCGGGATCACGCTGAGCGCCGACTGTCTTGCCGATTTGAAGCATTCCCGCCTGGAAAAACTCGACGGCACCCTCAAGATAGAGGATCTCGGCTGCACCTGGAGTGCGTATACGGTTCAGGGGGGAGGCAGTGCGAAATTCTCCTGGCAGGGCGGAATCGCCGAAATCGCGTATGATGGCGATCTCCATACGAATATCGGCAGCGTCTCCTATGCCTTGAAACAGTTTTCGCTTCGGAACGTGCTGAAGCGCGGCAGCGGTGTGAACGGGAGCTGTACGGTCAATGTCGGCGGGACTCCCGGCGGAGATTTTTCGGGACGTTTCATCCTGCGGAACAGCCGGGACGGCGTCATGGAGTTTACGCTTCGCCCCCATGCGGGGAAAAACACGGCGCAGGAGATTGCCTTCAATGGAATGAAAGTTTCCTTTCCGGCCCTGAAACGCTCGGAGAATTATCTGAAACTAGCCTTTACCGACGACATTCACGTTTCCGGATTGTTCCAGTTCCCGGAAATCGCGTTTACTGCCGGCGCTGTTTCCGCTTCGATGAAGCAGTTCCGCCTGGAGCTCGGCGGCACGCCGCTGTCGCTTCAAGTCGGCATGACGCTGCCGGAGCTTGCGCTTTCCGCGGGAGGGAATATTCCTCCCGTGGTTCTCGGCGACATCTCCCTTCAGGCGGATCTGGGGGGAACGGAAACCAGTTCGTTTGCGGTAAAGCGCATCCGCTGCGGTGAACACGAGATCGGAAAGATTGCGGGCACGCTTCAGCCGGATATGCGGAACGGGCTCTACGGTCTCAAGGCGGAGATCGAGACGCTCGGCGTCCGTTCCGAGCTTGGCGCGTCCTTCCTCCAGAGCGGCAGGGTGTTCGACGCCGCGTTCCGCATTCCGGAGCAGAATCTGGCAAAGGAGATTGACCTCGGGACGTACGTGCCCGCGCTTCAGTCGTTTGTGCTGTCTTCCGCGACATTCCGGGCGGACTGCGTCTATCGCTGGACGCCGGAAGGACACCGGGGCGGCGCAAAACTTCAGCTGTCCAAAGTCAACGCCGTGTCCGAGGAGAAGAAATTCCGCCTTGCGGATGCATCTCTGAGCTTCACGCTTCCGAGTCTGCCGGAACTCCGGAGCGGTGCCGGGCAGTACTTCCGCTTCCGGTCGCTTCAGTTTGACAATCTGAATTTTGATTCGGCAAATGTGCTTTTCCGGATGGAATCGCCGTCGGTCTGGCAGCTGGAGGGGGCGACGTTCAACTGGTGCGGCGGAAAAATCCGTCTCGGTTCCGCGAAGATTGCGCCGGCGTCGGAGCGTTTCAGCTCCATTTTGTTCTGCGACCGGGTAAGGCTCGGCGCGCTTCTCGCCCAGTTCGGAATCGGAACGGATGCCGGTGACAATGCCGCGCTTAACGGGACGATTCCGGTTTCCGTCCGGCAGGGCAGAATCATCTTCCGCAACGGTTTTCTTTATTCCACGCCGGGTGAGACGGGAACGCTCAAGCTGGTGCCGAACGCCACGGTGGATGCGCTGGGACAGTCCTCGGTCGAGATGTCCTTTGCTCTGGCCGCGCTGAAAAACTTCCAGTATGACTGGGTGAAACTTGCCTTGAACACGGAAAAGGACAACCTCAAGCTGAAATTCCAGGTGGACGGCAGACCCGCCGGCGCGCTTCCCTTTTCCATTGATCCGGATTCGGGCCGTCCCGTCCGGACACAGGGAACCAACCGTTTTCAGGGGATTCCCGTGGATGTGAACGTCACGATACCTCTTTCCAGAACGCTGGAGCTTTATCAGATGTTCGGCCGGCTGTTCGGCGGAGACCGGTAGACGGTGTCCCGCTGAACTGTACCGGAGGTGTTTTTTTGAAGCAAAATCGTTGCTGAACCTTGAAATTCGCCCTGAAACCGTTTACTGTGTCGGGGAGGGGCCGCATGGCCGGCTGTCCCGAGGGAGAAAAAATGCCTGCATCGAAAGTTTATACGATTCCTGCGCTGAAACGCCTTCCGGCCTATCTGCATCATCTGCGCGCTCTGCATGCGGCGGGAGAGGATTATGCTGCCAGCCCGGCTCTTGCCCGGGCGCTTCGCCTGGATTCCATGACCGTGCGCAAGGATCTGGAAATCATCGGAGTCGGCGGACTTACCGGCGTCGGCTATCCGGTTGAAAAACTGATTGACGGCATCGAAACGTTTCTCGGCTGGAAGAACTGTTCGGAGGTGTTTCTTGTCGGGACCGGCGGCTTCGGGAAAGCCCTGCTCGGCTTCCGGGGATTTTCCGCCTATGGCCTCAGGATTATTGCCGCATTCGACCGGAATCCGCCGGAAGGGGAAACCGCGATTCACGGCATTCCCCTCTTTCCGTTTGCGGAATTCAAACATCTGACGGAACGGCTCAAAATCAGAATGGCGATCCTCTGCGTGGAGGATGCCGATGCGCAGGAATCCGCCGACAGAATGGTCGAAGCGGGAATTCTGGCGATCTGGAATTTTACGCGCCGGACGCTTCACCTGCCGTCCGGGATCATTACCCAGCAGGTCAATCTCGCGGGCGATCTTGCCGTTCTTTCCGTGCGTCTGGCGGAAAAACTGCATGGTCCCTCCCGTGTTCCCGATCCGGATTTGAAAGGAGAAAAAACAAGATGAGCCACAGCATCGTAATCTGCATGGGAAGCTCCTGCTTCGCGCGCGGAAACAAACGGAATCTCAAAATCATCGAGGAGTATCTCAGGGAACACTCCATCGACTGCAAATTGAGCGGACGGGCCTGCGCGGGCAACTGCAACGCCGGGCCGAATATCAGCATTGACGGAGAAAATTTCGAGCGGGTCGACTCGGAGGCGCTGATTGACCTGCTGGATGCCAAACTGAAGGATTGAGGAAGCATGAATCACTCTTACCCTGTCTACACGGTCGAGGCGGAGTGTCAGGACTGCTACAAGTGCGTCCGGCACTGTCCGGTGAAGGCGATTCAGGTCCGCGACGGACATGCCGCGGTGATCCCTGAAATGTGCGTGGCCTGCGGCAACTGCGTCGAGGTCTGTCCGGTCAAGGCAAAACAGGTCCGCAACGGCACCGGGCGGGCGCGCCAGCTGCTTGCGGGTGATCTTCCCGTCTATGCGTCGCTTGCGCCGTCGTGGGTCAGCGAATTCCGGGGAGTTTCCGCCGCGCAGCTGATCCGGGCGCTCAAGGAGCTCGGGTTCACGGGTGTCAGCGAAACCGCGCTCGGCGCGCAGCTGGTCTCGGCGAAACTTGCGCGCGAGCTTGATACGGCGCCGGAGGGACTGCTGCTCTCCTCCGCCTGTCCGACTTCGGTGGACTTCATCCGCAAATACCTGCCCGGGCTTGCGGAAAACATCACGCCCGTGGCTTCCCCGCTGATCGCGCACTGCCAGCTGCTGCACGACACGTTCGGAGAGAATATCCGGACGGTGTTCATCGGACCGTGCATCGCGAAGAAAAACGAGTCCGACCGTCATCCTGAACTCCTGAGTCTGGCTCTGACTTATCCGGAGCTGCGGCAGCTCTTCCGCGAAGAGGGAATTGATCCGAAGCGCGTCACGCCGAAGGCCGATGACAGTTTCATCCCCGAGTCCGCGGAAGAGGGCGCGCGCTATCCCATCGAAGGCGGCATGAACGACACCATCGCATTCCAGACATCCAACCGGAAAGTGCATTATGTCACGCTCAGCGGTCTGGAGAACATCGAACTTGCGCTCTCCGGGCTCGGGGAACTGCCGAAAGGGGAAACGGTCTTTGTTGAAATGCTGGCCTGCCACGGCGGCTGTGTCCACGGCCCCTGCGCGGAGCATGATTCTCCCGGGCTTCTCGAACGTCTGCGCGTCCTCAACTACGCGAAACTTCCGGAACACCCGAAAGAACGGAAAACCGGGGGTGGAATCGGCGATGATTTCCCGGCCGCCGCTTTCGAGCCGCCCGCTCCGGGCATCAGCGAGATCAACGCGGCATTGCGCAGCATCGGCAAGAACAGTCCCGAGGACGAGCTCAACTGCGACGGTTGCGGATACGACACCTGCCGCAATTTCGCGCAGGCGCTTCTGGCGGGCCGCGCCGAGCCTTCGATGTGTGTTTCCTATCTCAAGAAACAGGCGCAGAAAAAGGCGAACGCCCTGCTGCGCAGCATCTCGTCGGCGGTGGTGATCACGGACAAGAAACTCCAGATCATCGAATGCAATCGGAATTTTGCGGCGTTGTTCGGCGAGGATATTCTGGAGGCGTTCGACGCCTGTCCCGGACTCGCCGGTGCGGATCTGACGCGGATCGTGCCGTTCGCGGGGCTTTTCGCCTCGGCGCTTCAGAGCGGGCATGACGTCCGGCGCGATTCCCTGAAGGTTGGCAAGCGTCTCTACAACCTCAACATCTTCAACATCGAGCCGCGCGAGGTGGTCGGCGCGGTGATCTTCGACGTGACGAACACGGAAATGCGCCGCGAGCAGATTGCCGCCCGCGCCAGAGAGGTCATCGACCGCAATCTCGCCACGGTGCAGGAGATCGCCTGCCGTCTCGGCGAGCAGATGGCGGATACCGAACTGCTTCTGCGTTCCATCGCGGACAACTATGCCGATGAACCCTCGGAAGACGACGGACAGCGGGAGAAGGCCGAATCATGAATCTGACCGAAAATCTTTTCATCGACACCGGCTACAGCCAGTGCTGCCACTTCGAGGAGAAGGCCTGCGGCGATGCCGTCGCGTTCAAGCGCATCATCCCGGAGGAACGGCTGCTCGCCGTCATGGCGGACGGTCTCGGCCACGGTGTAAAGGCGAACATCCTTGCGCTGATGACGACGACGATGGCGCTGCGCTTTGTCGCGGAGGACCGGGAAATCGTCCACTCCGCCGAGATCATCATGGACGCGCTCCCCGTCTGCCAGGTGCGGCACATCAGCTATGCGACTTTCACGATCGTCGATACGCGGCTTGGCGGACTCACGCGCGTGGTGGAAATGGGAAATCCCGAGTTTCTGCTCCTGCGCGGCGGCAAGCCGCTGGAGATCGCCGGGCGCGAGTTCACCTCCCCGAAATACAGGGACCGGACCATGACCACATATTCGTTTCAGGTGCAGCCGCAGGACCGTCTGATCTTCTTTTCGGACGGAGTCAGCCAGGCGGGACTCGGCACGCCGAATTTCCCGCTCGGATGGCGTAACTCCGGCGTGCTGGAATATGTGCTCCGGCAGGTCGGGGCGGACCCGGACATCTCCGCGCAGGAGCTCTCCGAACGCATTCTGCGCGAGGCGATCGCGCATGAACCGGGACTGCGCCCGAAAGACGACATCACGGCGGTCTGCCTGTATTACCGCGAACCGCGCAAGATGCTTCTGTTCACGGGGCCTCCGTTCGATCAGAACCGTGACGCGGAGTGCGCGAAGATGTTTCAGGAGTTTCCCGGAACCAAGGTCATCTGCGGCGGAACCTCGGCGGAGATCATCGCGCGCGAGCTGAAACTGCCGCTGAGCGTCGATCTGAGCACGATGGGCGGCGATCTGCCGCCGCTGTCGCGCATGCCCGGAGCGGATCTCGTGACGGAAGGCATCTTCACGCTCAGCCGTGCCGCAAGCTATCTGGAGAAGGGAGAGTATACGAAGCTGGATCCGGCGGAAAAGCTCGTCGAGCTGATGCGGCGGCACGACATCATCGAATTCGTAGTCGGCACCCGGGTCAACGAGGCGCATCAGGATCCGAATCTGCCGGTCGATCTCGAACTGCGGCGCAACATTATCCGCAGACTCGAAACCGTACTGCGCGACCGCTACATGAAAGAGATCCGGATCACGTTTGTATGAAGGCGTCCGGGCCCCGCATCCCGGAGCGGATCGCGGGACCCGGCATGTTTACCAGAGCTTCCGGAACGCGCCCGTGACCGCTTCGGCGGCGCGCTGGAAGATCGCATACAGTCCGGGAATGAACATCATGCCGGCGACTGTGGCGACGAGCATTCCCCAGAAGGTCGTGACGCCGATCGACTGGCGGCTTCCCGCGCCCGCGCCGGAGGCGACGACCATCGGAAACACGCCGATCACGAACGAGAGCGCCGTCATCATGACCGAGCGGAAACGGACGCGCATTCCGTTCAGCGCGGCGTCCGCAACCGAGGCGCCGGCTTCACGTTCCTGCTTGGAGAATTCGACCATCAGGATCGCGGTTTTCGCCGTCAGACCGATCAGCATCAGGAGCCCGAGCTGGCAGTAGATGTTCATCGCCATGCCCGAAACCTTCAGCGCGATGATGGCTCCGAGCGTCGCGGTCGCCACGGACAGCATGACCGAAATCGGCATCGTCCAGCTCTCATACTGCGCCACGAGGAACAGATACGCCACCAGCAGCGAGATCAGGAGAAGACTGACGATTTTTCCCTCGTTCTGGCTCTCCTGATAGCTCATGTCGGTCCAGCTGATCTGGTAGTCCTTCGAAAGATTCTTCCTGACCAGATCCTCGAGCAGCGTCATCATTTCGCCGGAGCTGAACGAAGGAATGCTCTGCGTGTTGACCGAGGCGGAAGGAAACATGTTGAAGCGTTCCGCCTGCCGCGGGCCGAGCGTCCAGCGGAGCGTCGCCACCGCGCTGAGCGGAATGTTGTCCCCGTTCGTGCTCGTCACGTAAAGCTGGTCGATGATGTTCAGGTTCTCGCGGAGCTCCGGCGCAAGCTGGGTTTTGACCTGGTAGGTCTTGCCGTATTTGTTGAAATCGTTGATGTAGTAGGAACCGAGCTGGCTCTGAAGCGCGCTGAAGATCGAGTTGACGGGAACATTCATCGCCTCGGCCTTTTCGCGGTTGATGTCCAGATAGAGCATCGGCGTGCTGGCGTCGAAGGAGGTGAACGCGTAGACCGCTTTTCCCGTCTCCATGATCCGAGCCAGAAGATTGTTCGTCGTCTGCGCGATCTCCTGCGAATTCTGGTCGCCGGTCGCCTGAAGCGAGAAGGTCACGCCGCCGGTGGCGCCCAGCCCCATGATCGCGGGTGGCACGAAGGCATTGACGGTTGCATCCGGCAGGACCGACGCGCGCCTGATCACCTCCGTCTGGATCCGGGTGATCTCCGTTTCCGGCGTGGTGCGTTCGCTCCACGGCTTCAGATCCAGGATCAAAAGCCCGAGGTTTTCGCCTTCGCCCGCGGTCAGGCTGCGCCCCGGCACCGTCATGATGTTGCCGATTCCCGGAACGTCGCGGATCAGCTCGGCGACTTCCGCAAGTGCGGCCTCGGTCCGTGGAAGCGAAGCCCCGGCGGGAAGCACCACTTCACAGAAAAGCGATCCCTTGTCCTCCGTCGGCAGAAACGCCGAAGGAAGGCGCTGGTAGAGGTAGTAGTTTCCGAACAGGATCAGCGCAAAAAGCACAATGGTGAGCAGCGCGCGCCTTACCAGCATACCTCCGACGGCCAGATAACCGTTCCTCGTCCAGTTCAGCCCGATGTTGAACAGGCGGAAGAAGCCGCGCGGCGTTTTGCTCGGGCGGAGAACCAGCGCGCAGAGCGCCGGGCTCAGCGTCATCGCGTTCACTGTCGAAAGACAGAGCGCGATGCACATCGTCACCGCGAACTGCTTGTAGATCGTTCCGACCATGCCGCCGTAGAACATGATCGGCGTGTAGATCGCGACGACCACCAGTGTCGTGGCGATCAGCGCTCCCGTGAGCTGCTGCATGCTCTTCATCGCGGCGTCGAACGGCGAAAGATGCTCCTCGTCGATCAGTCGCGTGCAGTTTTCCGTCACGCAGATGGCGTCGTCCACGACCGAGCCGATCACCAGAATCAGCGCGAACATTGTCAGCGTGTTGATGCTCATGTTCAGGAGATACAGGAACAGGAACGTGCCGATCAGCGAGACCGGGATCGTGACCGAGGGGATGATCGTTGCTCGCCAGTCCTGAAGGAAGAGGTAAGTGATGATCACCACCAGAAGGAAGGTGAGAAGCAGCGTCTCGATGATCTCCTGCATGGAAACCACGACGAACCGGGTCGAATCGTATCCGATCTCCCATTTCAGTCCGTCGGGGAAGTTTTTCTGGAGTTCCCCGAGTTCCTTTTTGATGTCCTTCATGATTTCCAGGGCGTTGGCGTCGTTCAGCTTGAAGACCGCAAGAACGACGGCGGATTTTCCGTTGAACGTGCCGGTGCTGTTGTAGGTTTCCGCGCCGAGCTCGACCTTTGCAATGTCGGAGAGTCGGATCTGGCGGCCGTTCTCGCCGGATTTGACGACGATCCGCTCAAACTCCTCAGGTGTGCTCAGGCGGCCTTTGGCGTCCACCTTGAACTGCATCCAGCGGCTGCTGGATTCTGTGCCGACCGATCCTGTCGCCGCCTGAATGTTCTGACTGGCGACCGCATTGCGCACATCGTCGTCGCTGACGGAGTAGGCGCGCATCTTGTAGGGATCCAGCCAGATGCGGATGCTGTATTCCTGTTCGCCGAAAACAACGGCCTGTCCGACGCCGTCGATTCGCGCGATCGCGTCCTTGACGTGAATGCTGACATAGTTGCTCAGGTAGAGCGGCGTATGTTCGGGATTTTCGCTGTAAAAGGCGAATGTCGCGAGCATGTCGCTGGAGCGTTTCACCACGGTGATGCCGTTGTTCACCACGTCGGTCGGGAGCGCGTGTTCGGCGCGCTTCACGGCGTTGTTGACGTTGACCAGCGCCATGTCCTCGTCCGCGCCGGACTTGAACGTCAGCGTCAGCGTGTAATTCCCGAGGTTGTCCGACTGCGAGGAGTAGTAGACCATGTCCTCGGTTCCGTTGACTTCCGACTCAAGCGGCGACGCCACCGTGTCCGCGATGACCTGCGCGCTCGCGCCGGGATATGTCGCCATGACCATGATCGTCGGCGGCGAGACCTGCGGATATTCCGCAATCGGCAGCCGGTAGACGGAGATGATTCCCGCAAGCATCAGGAAGAGCGAGATCACCAGCGCGAAGCGCGGCCGCCGGATAAAAATGGCTGAAAACATAAAATCACCTCCCTGCGCTTACTGGAGCGCACTCCCGTAAACGGGATTCACCTGTTCGCCGGGTTTGGTCTTGTTGATGCCGCCGACGATGACCGTCTCCCCCTTTTTCAGCCCGGAGAGCACGATCTGGCGGTCCCGCACCTGCGGGCCGATTGTGATGTTCCTCCGTTCCACCTTGTTCTCCGGCGTGACGGCATACACATAATGATGCGTGCCGTCCGTCATCAGCGCCGTCACGCTCACGGAGGGAAGCGGTTTCGCGAACTTCTCCCGGAACTTGACCATTACATATCCGCCGGGGATCAGTTCCATATCGGGATTTTCCCCCTCAAGCTGGATCATCAGCGTGCCGGTTTTGGTATCGATCTGATTGTCGATGAAGTCCACCTTCACTTTGCCGGAATAAACTTTTCCGTCCGCGCGGATGATCTCCAGTCCCGCGGAGGAGAGCGTTCCGTTCCTGCTGTGACGGAAGAAATCCGCCTCGCTCATCGAAAACTTGATCTTGATCGGGTCGAACTGGACGATTGTGGCCAGAACTCCTTTTTCCGGCGTGATGTAGTTGCCCTCGCTGTAGATGTTCCGCCCGATCCGTCCGGAAAGAGGCGCGTAGATTTTCGTGTAGGAGAGATCATTTTCCGCAAGCGCCAGATTCGCCTTCGACTCGTCGCGCTTGGCCTCGTAAACAAGATAGGAACGAAGCGCGTCCTCGTAGGTGGTTTGCGCCGCCGCGTTCGACTTGTAGAGTTTCTCGTAGCGGTTCTTTTCGCGGGTCATGTATTCGAGTTCCGCCAGATTCTGCTTGAGCGTCGCCTTCGCGACATTGACATTCTCCTTGTAGATCGTATCCTCAAACTGGAAAAGGAGATCGCCCTTTTTGACCAGGCTTCCTTCGCGGAACGCCGACTTCCACATGACGCCGTTGATCCGGGCGACGATGTCCACGGTCTCGGAGGCCGCGACGGTTCCGACATAAACCTTGGGTTCCGTGGAATCCGTTTCGGAAACTTTTTCCACACGGACCGACGGAAGCGCATGATCCGCACCGAAGCACGGAGCCAGAAGAGCCGCGCCGCACGCGCCCGTCAGGATTTTTGACAGAATATGATTCATTTTTCACCTCAATTCTCAGGAACGGGAAACAGTGCTCCCTCCTGTGTTCCAATAAATTTCCAACTAAAAACTCTTCCCGGACGCGTCAAAGCGACGAAGCGCGTTCCGCAAGCGCATCGCAGGTAGCCATGAAGGAGGCAAGTTCCTCGTCGCTCATGGGGCCCTGGAGACGCCGCTGCATTTGTTTATGCGCCTGGTTGACGCGGATCTGGATTTTTTCCGCCTTCGGCGTCAGGACGATCTTTTTCAGTCTTGCATCCCGTGCAACCGGTGCGCGCCGGATGAATCCCTGCTGCTCCAGCGCCTGAAGCAGGCCGGTCGCCGAAGAGGGACGGATTCCGAACACTTCCTCGATGTCTTTCTGAAACACCTCTTCGTTCAGCGTGACAATCGAAAGAAAGCAGAGCAGTCTCGCCTGACTTCCCGTGAGGCCTGTCATGCGCGCGTTGCCGTCGCACATCCGTTCCAGCATCTGCGCCATATGGAAAATGCATCCGATCAGATCTCTTTGTTTCAGCATCGCCATACTCCTTTCATTAGTTAGTTTCCTAACTAATATAATTTTGTTTTCATATTTTTCAAGTTCCGCACTGTGAATTTTCCGAATTTTTTCAGGATGAGGAGTCTCAAAAAAAGGATTTTTTTTTCATAACTTTTTAAGTATCATAATATTGCAGTCCCATTAATCGCGCACTAAACACATTTACTAAACAGCGCTCAGGAAAATATGGATTTTATTTTTCCACGGAAAAGGAGTACATTATTCTCTTTGATTTTTGCGGAAAACCCATGCCGCGGACAGAGCGGCGGACAGAAAGGAGAACATTCCATGTGCGGAATTGTTGCATACGCGGGGCCGCGACCGGCGGCGGAAGTCCTGATTGACGGTCTGAAACGTCTGGAATACCGGGGATACGATTCGGCGGGAATTGCCGTGGTCGTGGAAGGCGGTCCCGTGTCCTGTGTGAAAAGCGCGGGCAAGGTAAATGCGCTGGAACGGCTTCTGCGCGAAAACACTCCGGAACTGATGGAGGCCGCCGGATGCGGCATTGCGCATACGCGCTGGGCGACGCACGGCGAACCCTCCGACGTCAATGCGCATCCCCACAGCGATGAAAAAGGAAAGTTCTATATCGTTCACAATGGAATCATCGACAATTACCAGACGCTTCGCAAACGCCTTGCCGAGCAGGGATGCGTTTTCCGCTCCTCGACGGACAGCGAGGTGATCGCCCATTTGATCGCCCGCTTTTATCAGGGGGATCTTCCGCGCGCGGTGGCGGCGGCGGTCCGCCAGCTTTCCGGCACGTACGGAATTGCGGTTGTCAGTCCGCTTCATCCCGGGATGATCGTCGCCGCGCGCAAGGGCAGTCCGCTGGTGATCGGGCTCGGAGAGAAGGAGAACATCGCCGCCAGCGACCTTGCCGCAATTCTTCCCAGCACGCGGAATGTCATGTATCTGAACGACGGCGATCTCGCCGTCATGACGGCGGACAGCGTAGAGGTGCGCAATTTTGAAAATATGCCGATCGAGCGCGAAACCACGCGTGTGGAATGGTCCGCGGACGCGGCGGAGAAAGGCAATTATCCGCATTTCATGCTCAAGGAGATTTTCGAGCAGCCTGAAACAGTCGAGAACGCGATCCGCGGCAGAATCGATCACGAAATGAAAAGCGCGCTGCTTTCTGGTCTGAATCTCACGCCGCGGGAACTTGCGGAGATCGGAAGAATTGTGATCGCCGGATGCGGCAGCAGCATGCATGCCGGGCTGGTCGGAGAGTATTTCTTCGAGGATCTCGCCGGAATTCCGACGGAGGTCGAACAGGCGGCGGAGTTCCGCTACCGCAATCCGATCATCGAGCCGCGGACGCTTGTGATCCCGATCAGCCAGTCCGGCGAGACCGCCGACACCATTGCGGCGGTCCGGGAGGCGACCGCAAAGGGTGCGCTGGTAGCGGCGCTCTGCAACGTGGTCGGTTCGACGGTTGCGCGCGAAGCCGGACGCGGAGTTTACCTGCACGCCGGGCCTGAAATCAGCGTTGCATCGACGAAAGCCTTCACCAGCCAGGTGACCGTTCTCCTGCTTCTGGCGCTGCTGTTCGGGCGGAACCGCCGCATGGACCGCACCGACGGCGCGCGCCTGATCGCGGAAATCGAGGCGCTTCCGGACATGATCCGCAAAGTGCTCGAACAGGTGCCGGAAATCGAACGCATAGCGAAACGTTATGCGCACTGCAACGATTTCTTTTTCATCGGGCGCGGTCCGCTCTATCCGGCGGCGCTGGAAGGCGCGCTCAAGCTCAAGGAAATCTCCTATATCCATGCGGAGGGGTATCATGCGGCGGAACTCAAGCACGGCCCGATCGCGCTTCTGGATCCTGCGCATCCGGTCGTCGCGCTTGCGAACAATATTCCGGGGCGGGACAAAATGCTCGGAAACATTCAGGAGTGCCGTGCGCGCAAGGCGCCTGTGATTGCGCTTGTGACGGAGGGAGATGCCGAGGCGGAGGCACTTGCCGGAGACGTGATCCGCATTCCGGAATGTTCGCGTTACGCCGCCGCACTGCCGACAGTTGCGGCTCTCCAGCTTCTGGCTTACTATATTGCCGCCGAACGGGGCTGCGAGATCGACCAGCCGCGCAATCTGGCAAAGAGCGTGACCGTCGAATAACGTCCCGGTTTATTGAAAAAATCAGGACATACCGCGATGCCCTGCATCGCAAAAATGCTTCGTGCTTTCCAGTGAGTCCTGCCGCGGTCCGGCTGCGCAAGCCGGCCGCCGGAGGCGGAATCCCCGATATGAGCGTGTGCTCTGCAAGCGGGGCGGTTCATTCCTGTGCAAAGGAATAAAGCAGCCTGATCTCCTCCGGCCAGAGTGTTTCATCGATTGTTTCGAGAACCATCGGGATGTTGTTGAAGCGCGGATCGTTCATCATACGGCGGAAGGGCTCGAGTCCGAGTTCTCCTCTGCCGATGCTGTTGTGGCGGTCCAGATGTCCGCCGAGAACGCTTTTGGAGTCGTTCAGATGGACGCCGCGGAGGTAACGGAATCCGATGGTGCGTTCAAACGCCTCCATCGTCTTTTCGTAGCCTTCTTCGCTTTTGAGATCGTATCCGGCGGCGAAGGAGTGGCAGGTGTCGATGCAGACGCCGATGCGCGAAGTGTCGCGGATCATTTCCATGATGCGTGCGAGCTGTTCGAACGAATACCCGAGATTGCTTCCCTGTCCCGCGGTGTTTTCCAGCACTGCCGTGACGCCCTCCGTTTCATCCAGCGCCGCATTGACCGATTCCGCGATCAGGCGGAGACACTCTTCTTCGGGGATTTCGCGCAGGTGGCTGCCGGGATGGAAGTTCAGGCGGTCCAGGCCGAGCAGCATGCATCGCGTCATTTCGTCCGTGAAGGCCTTCCGCGACTGTTCGCGTTTCACGGGGTCTGGATTTCCGAGATTGATCAGATAGCCGTCGTGCGGCAGAATGTGTTCCGGGGCGTATCCGTGTTTCCGGCAGTTCGCCTTGAATGCCTCGATGGATGCTTCCGTCAGCGGCGGACTTGTCCACTGACGCTGGTTTTTTGTGAACATGGCGAACGCTTTCGCCCCGATCGCGGCGGCGTTCAGAGGGGCGTTCTCGACGCCTCCGGCAATGGAGACATGGGCTCCGATGTATTTCATTGGCAGATCCTTCCCTTTTTCCGATAACTTACCGGAAAAAGGCCGCTTGTCAACCTGAAAACGGATTTTTTCTGCTTTGCGGAACAGGACGGATCAGCCCGGCGGAGGAAGATTCGGAAACACTCTTCCGACATAGACGCGGAGGCGCGAGGCATCCTGCATCCTGCCTGCCGCCTGATAGGCGCGATGCAGAACCTGGAATGCGAAATAAGGCAGCTCGTAGTGAACGGAATCCGGTTCCCGGAACGGCGCGAGCGCTTCGCCGATTCGCGCAAGTTTCATATTGTCAAGCGGCGCCCGGCAGGCAACGAGATAAGTCAGTTTGATGATCTGCGTTTCCAGATTTTCCTTCCGGAAGGATGCCAGCGGATCCTTTCCGGCGGCAGGAGCCTCCGCCGCATAGAGGAAAAGTGTATTCATTTCCTGACGGTACAGGGTCGGCAGAAAATTCGGGAACGGTGCGTAGACCTGTTTGAGACGGTATCCGAGACGCTCCAGCTCCGGAGACGGCGATTCCGCGATCAGCAGGGCAGGAGAGACCAGATGGATGGAGATATCGTCCGGCATGATATCGTAAATGCCGAAACGGTCCAGTCCGAGCTGGGCGCCCCAGGGACGGATGCATTTCTTTGCCTGCTGTACCGCATCTTTTCCCAGCCAGTAACGGTTTCCGATTCGCGCAGAGGTCGTATTTACGCGGACATTTGCATAGATCCGGCTTTCCTCAAGCTCCGCGGAGAGACGGCTGCGTGGCGTGTTGACCATTCCGTGGAGAAAATCTGCCGCGACGGCTGTCTGCCAGACAAGGAGCAGTGCAAACGCGTAACGCAGAATCCTGCTCTCTCCGCCCTTGTCCCGGAGACAGCCCGCCAGCATGGTGCAGAACGGCAGAAGGGGAAGGAGATAACGCGGATATGTATAACGCACCACCTGGCAGAAACAGAGGTGAAGGGAAAGAGTTCCGAGAACAACGGCCAGAATCAGGAAACGGAGAGTTTTGTCTTTCTTGATGGTTTTCCATTGCGGGAAGAGAAGAACTGCCGCTGTCAGGAAATACAGCAGAAGCGGAAAATCCAGTCCTGCTCCGAGATCGGACAGCTGAAGCAGAACCAAGCGGAAGCGTCCTGTAAAGGTATTTTCCACGAATGCATAGAGAGAGGATTCGGATCCGTCTCCGAGGATCCATTTGATGTGCGGAAGAAAAGTGTCTTTCCCGATGCACAGATAAATTGCGGCGGTTCCAGCCAGAAACGCGCAGAGCCAGAGAAAGAGGGGCTGGAGGACTGCGCTCCATTTCCGGAACCGGCGGAAACGCCAGACGGCAAATCCGGCGGCGGGCAGAAGATAGAGCGCATACACCTGATCCTTGGTGCAGAAAGCGCAGGCGATCAGAAAACCGGTCAGGAGCGAAAGCGCAGCATATGTCTTTTTATTCCCTTCCGCGCGCTCGGCAAAGGCCGCGGATGTGATCGAGGCGAAGAACCAGAAGGCGCTGGGGATGTCCATGTTTGTCGTCTGCGAATAGTAGAGGACAGACGGTATCAGCAGAAACGACAAGGCGGCCCCGAAAGCGGGAAAAGGGGAAAGATTCAGAATTTTCAGCGAAAAAAGCAGAATCAGGAGGGCTGTAAGGTATTCCATGACGGCGGTGATCCAGCGCATCTGCTTCAGACGGAGGGTGCGGTTTTCGAGAATCTGTTCCTGCGTCATCTCTTTTTCATCGAGATCCGGTGTCAGCGCGTCCACGATGAGATACTGCAGCGGCGGATACTTGAAGGTGTCGCCCGCCATCAGCTTACGGGCGCTCAAAGACGTTTGCGGAGAAATCCCGTCCACTTCGGGGGACATGGTGTGCGGCAGCTCCCAGTCGATTGTGAAAATGTGGAGAAGCAGCCAGCAGAAGAAGAGGGCGGCCGCACCATACCGGAAGGGTGTTTTCGCCACATAATTCAGAAAAACGGATTTTTCCATAAAAGTTTCCCGGTTGTACAGCTTCTTTCCTTAGGGAGGGCGATCTGCCGGCCGGCTGCCGGAAGGAAACGCGGGAAGCGGTTTCCTCCCGGGAAACTGCCGGCTTTTATTTTGATCCCGTTTTTCCCTGAGAGGATTTGTTTTCTTTTCGGAGAGCCGCCTTCAGAGCGGCCTCCGGCATGCTGAACAGCATCGCCCGGATTGTGATTTCATAGGTGGGGACGTCCGGATCGCTGCCGCTGGAGTAAATCAGGAGATCCCGCTCCTGGGCGATGTTGCTTGCGGAGTTGTCCACGGTGGTCCATGTCGGGGCTCCCAGGTTTTTCACCTGATCGCTGCGGACTTCGCCGTCCCGGCGCATGTCAACGGACTGGATCAGCACGCCGTTGGCTCCTCTTTCGCGGGCTTCCTCGACAATCCTCGCCTTGATCTGGGTCATGGTGAAACTGGCGGTGGAGGCGCTTGCGGTCACTTCTCCGATCCTGGTATACTGCGTTTCCGGAACCGGAATCAGCGATTTTTCGTAATAGACGGCGACCTTCGCGTCGGACGGCAGCGGCGGAAGATTTTCGACTCCGTCGTAGGTTACGCTGATGCATGCGCTCGTCATGGCGAGCAGAACAACTGCCAGCAGGAGCGCCGGCGTCTTCCCTGATTTTTTCATATCCTTCCCCTCCGTTGTAATTTGGATCATTGCTTGTATTCCCTGCTGATGAACACCCGTTCCACGCGGGTCCCCAGCGAACAGATCACGTCATACGGATGCGTTCCCTTGAGCTGCGCCCAGTTTTCCACGGGAACTGCGTGCATGCCTTCGCCTCCGAGACAGATCACTTCCTCCCCCGGGAGAACCTCGCCTTCCCCGAACTGTTCCAGCGAGACCGTCGTATAATCCATGGAAAGACGTCCCAGGATCGGGCAGAGGCGGTCCCGGATGACGACGTAGCCGCGGTTGGAGAGGTTCAGGGGAAGTCCGTCGGCATAGCCCGCGCAGATCGTTCCGACGCGGGTGTCCTTGACGAGACGGCAGGTGCCGCCGTAGCCGATCGTATGTCCCGCCGGCATGTTCCGCACGGCGACGACGCGGGTTTTCAGCGTCAGGATCGACTTCAGGTCCAGAATCCGCTGTCCCTCGCTGTCAAACGAACCGTGCAGGTTGATTCCCGTCCTGACGTAGTTGAACGGATAGCGGTAGGAGAAGGGACAGTTGTTGATCCCGTCGCTGTTCGCCATGTGAATTTTCCGGAAGTGAATTCCTTTTTCCCGCATGGCGTCCAGGATCCGGTAGAAGCGGTCCGCCTGGCGCGTGCTGAAATTGTCCTCTCCGCGGTAGGCCACGGGAAAATGCGAATAGATGCCGCAGCAGTCCAGATTCGGAAGGCGCATCACTTCAGGAATGAGCGCAATGGCGTCTTTCGCAAGAATTCCGAGGCGCCCCATGCCGGTGTCTATCTTGAAATGGCATTCGGCGGTTCTGCCTTGCCTGACCGCTTCGGCGCTGATTTTTTTCGCTGTTTCCATGTCGGTGATGCCCAGAATCACGCCGTTTTCAACGGCGGGCGGGATCTCGTAATCCAGCACGCCGCCGAGAATCTGCACGGGTTTGCCGAAGCGGACCAGCGGCAGCGCCTCCTTGAGTTCCGCCACGCAGAACCCCGCGGCGCCTGCGCGGTTCAGCCGTTCCGCGATTTGCTCCACGCCGAGTCCGTAAGCGTTTGCCTTCAGAACGGCAAGCACTTTTGCCGGATCGACCGCTTTTCTGATTTTGTTGAAGTTCTCCTCCAGCGTGTCCAGATTGACTTCGACCCAGACACGGCTGCGTATTCTGCTGCTGTCCATGATTTTCGCATCCCTTGAAGATTCGGTTCCGCAAACGTTGTCACGGGAATATAATCCGTTTTTGGAGAAATGCACACGGGAAAAGGACGGTCCGGCGGAAAATTGGCGGAAAAAAAGAACTTTCCCGCGCGGAAATCTCCGGAAGCCGACGCATTGACGTCCCCGCGGGACATCCTGCGGAAGAGAGAATCGGAAGATCTCCGGAACCGGGATTGAAATCCGCGGAAACTCTGCCATATTACCGGAGAAACGGCATACGGCCGGGAAGGCGGGCGGACATGAAACGGCAGAAAGGATTCACAGTCGTGACGGTGACGGATATCGGATGCGAACCGCGCATTCCGAAAGGGGCGCGCCTGCTCTGCTCCGGAGAGATCAAACCGGAAAACGGGGATTACGTGCTTGTCGGGCGCGGCGGTGCGCCGCCGATCATCCGCGGTTATTTCCTCCGGGAGGACGGGTCCGTGCTTCTGCGTTCATTCAACCGGGATGCCGACAGTTACACCGCGACTGCGGAAAGTCTGGCGGCCGCCGGACTTCTGGTCGCTGTGCGGATGGAGTGCGATTTCCCCGCCGCGTCACGGGCCGGAGAGCTTCCGGGCGCAGGCGCGTCCACGCCTGTGGAAGAACGAAATCCGTTGAATTCCGTTCCGGCGGATTCGCCGCAGGAACTTCTGACATTCGAGGAAGCGCAGGCCCTGCTGAAGGTCCGGCGGACGAAAATGTATGCTCTGCTTCGTTCCGGGGAACTGCGTGCGTCCAAGATCGGAAAGCTCTGGCGGGTCGAACGCGCTTCGATCCGGGAATATCTGGCTGGAAAAACCTATCACGGCAGCTCCGGGAACTGACCGTCGGAATGCGGCGGGAAAAGCCTCTCTTCATACGTCGGAAGGATGGATGAGACGGTTCTTCACGGCGTTCAGCGCCTCCTCCTTTGTCGAGACGATTCCGTCAAGCTGAAGATCAGTTGCGTATTTCAGCAGAAAACCGATCTTCGGACCTGGAGGAACGCCGAGCGCGAGAATGTCCCCGCCTTTCAGGAAGGGTGCCGGAAGCGTCTCCGCATGAGAGATCTCCAGTTCATGGAGCCGGTCCAGGAGCAGCAGATAATTGCCGAGCTTGCCATGGCAGGAGATGCAGTCGATCCGGTGAAGCTCCAGTTCCAGCGGGAAATTTTCCTCCGCCGCCAGGCGCCGCCACTTTGCGGTCCGCATTTTGTCGATTTGCGCGAAACGCATATGGTTCCGGACAGCGGAAACGATGCGTTCGCCGGCTTTTCCCGGCATTTTCAGGCGGCGCATGACTTGTTCCGCGATTTCCGCGCCTTTTTCCTCATGGGTATGAAAATGGATCCGTCCGTCTTCGCGGACCCCGCGGCAGGCGGGTTTCCCCGCGTCATGCAGCAGAATCGACCAGCCGAGCTCCGGAGACGGAAAGGCCATGTGGGAAAGCATCAGCATCGTGTGTTCAAAGACATCGCCTTCGGGGTGGAATTCCTTCGGCTGTTCAACGCCGCGCAGCGCGTCGACTTCCGGCAGAAGTTCTTTCAGGACGCCGAGCTGCGCCGCCATGCGGAATGCGCGGTCCGGCGACGGTCCGCAGAGAATTCTGGTGAATTCGTCCCTCACGCGTTCCGCGGAGAGATAACGCAGTTTCGGAGCCAGAAGCTCGATTGCGCGCATCAGGGATTCGTCCGGTGTCAGCTGCAGACGGACGGTGAAACGGAGTGCGCGGAGCATCCGCAGGTAATCTTCGGAAAAGCGCGTGACGGGGTCGCCGATCGTGCGGAGAATGCCGCGGCGCAGATCCTCGTATCCGCCGGTGTGATCCGTCAGGATCTCCGTTTCAGGATCAAGCAGCATGGCGTTGATCGTGAAATCGCGCCGTGCGACATCCTCCTGAGGGGTTCTGCTGAACCGGATGTGTTCCGGGCGGCGGCCGTCCTCATAATTGCGCTCCTCGCGGAAGGTGGCGACCTCGAAATGCATCGAATCTGCGACAACCGTGACGACGCCGAACGATGCGCCGAGCGGAATGGATTCGGGAAAGAGCCGCATGATTTCAGCGGGCTCGGCGTCTGTTGTGATGTCGAAGTCCTTCGGGATTTTTCCCAGACAGAGATCGCGGACCGCGCCGCCGACCAGATAAGCGGAAAAACCCGCGGAGCGCAAACGTGCCGTGATTCCGCATGCGGCGGTGAACATGCGGCGTTTCCGGATGGAGGAATCTATTTTGAAGGGGATTTGCATAAAAAATCGCTTCCGGCATTTGAGTTTCTCTGTTTTCATGCTTAAATATGAACGGGAAAACAGGAATTGCAAGAGGCTTTCATGAAAATTGCAGTATTCGGCGGGACGTTCGATCCCGTTCATAACGGTCACATCGCCCTGGCGGAGACCGTGCTGGCCCGGCGCTATGCCGACCGGGTGCTCTTTGTCCCCGCTCCCGTGCCGCCGCACAAGGCGGACCGGCTCATCACGCCGTTTGCGATCCGTTTCCGGATGCTGGAGGCCGCGCTGGAGGGAAGGAACCGTTTTTCCCTTTCCGATCTTGAAAACCGCCGCCCCGGACGCTCCTATACGATAGATACTTTAAAACAGCTTTCGCAATTCCATCAAAACGATGATATATTACTGCTGATCGGAGGAGACAGTCTCCGGCAGCTGCATTTGTGGAAGGACGCGCATGAAATTGTCCGGCGTTTCGGCGTCATCGCGTATCCGCGCGGAGACCATGCCGTTTCCCACGCGGAACTGCTGGTTCACTGGACGGAGGAGGAGACGGAAAAACTTCTGGCATCCGTTCTTCCGTCTCCTCCGGTTTTCCCCGTGTCATCCACGGAGATCCGGACGATGATCCGGTGCGGCGAATGGAGCGGAGCGTCCGGGCTGCTTCCGGCTCCGGTGCTGGATTTCATCCGGCGGAACAAAATCTATTGCAAGACAACCCAGGAGGGCGACAATGACGGCAACTGAAACGGCTGGAAAGAAGACGGGAAGAAAGGAAACTCCCGAAGTGAAGCTCGCAAAGCTCTGCGAGGAGATCGCGTATGACCGGAAGGCGGAGAACATTGTCCGGCTCGATCTGAAGGAATATTCGGCGGTCAGCGATTACTTTGTGCTCTGCACTGCAACTTCCGAACCGCACATCCGCGCCATTGCCGAGCGGATTCAGCGCGATGTGCTGGAACAGCTCAAGGTCAAGCCGCTTCATGTGGACGGATCGCCGGAAAGCCACTGGATGATCGTGGACTTCGGCACCGTGATGGTGCATGTCATGGACGAGGACACCCGTGCGCTGTATCAGCTGGAAAGCCTCTGGGGCGATGCGCCGAAGACCGATGCGATCAAACGCATCGAAGCAAGAATCAGACGCAAGGCCGCCGCGGAAAAGAAAAAAGCGAAGGATGCGTGACACGCCATGCCCGGACCGCTGAAAGACTACTGGAACGAATTCGACTGGGAGCTTGAGCTCAAGAAGGACGATGCGCGGATCAGCACCTATATGCAGGAACTGCCCCGCTATATCGACCTGCCTTCGGAAGATGCCGTCATCATGAAGCACATTCAGGAGCGACCCGAACTTGTCCCGTTCGGCGGGGATTATCGGGATTCCTCGCTGGCGGGACTGTTCGAAGGCAATGCCGATTATGAGGAGGACGTTTCATTCGGCGAGGACTGGCAGAAGCGCGACGGGGCCGAGTTCTACATTGTGCTCGGGCGTCTTGCCAAGCTCTGGGCTCAGCATTTTGCGCTGCTTTCCGGACGGGACGAGACTGTCGCCGGCATGCGGATTCTTGCGCTGTACGGCAAACTGATGGCGCGCTGCGCGGAGATCATCGATATGGACGAAGAGGAATATCCCGCGCTCCGGATTGCGACCGTGAAGCGCCTGCTCGCGGACGTGAATCTTCTGCTTGGCGGGTTCCGGTCATTCGGCTCGAAGTTCCCCCGCTCCGAAGCAAAGGCGGATTTTCACTTCGAGCATCTCATGCTTCTCCGTGAAAAGATGCTTAGACTTCTGGAAAAATACCGCTCGAGAGGCAGCGGGAAGTAAATCCCGCCTGCGGGTCCCGTCTGACCGGTTTCCGGACCGGCCGGAGCTGCTTGCATGCCGGGACCGGCGGGTGTATATTATTTGCCGCCTCCGCAGGGCGGAACGGACGGCAGTCTGCCGCGGGGGGAGATGCATGCGGATTGTGAAACCGGGAATTCATCTGTGGATAACGAAGTGAAAAAGAAACAGCTCATGAAGCGATGGGCGGTCCAGATTTTCAAACTGATTCTCGCCGGGCTTCTGATTTACTGGGTGGTATGCGACATTGATTTTGCGCATCTGAACCGGATTGCATCCGGGCGCGTTGCGTTTTTCACCTTTCTCTGCGGGATTGCAATCGGAATTCAGCTTGTGCTCTGTGCGGTCCGGTGGCGGATGCTTCTGAAGATTCAAAAGATCGATATCCCGTTTTCCCGCGCTCTGTCGCTCAGCATGCAGGGAACTTTTTTCTCCCTCTGCATGCCCGGCGGAGCCGTAGGCGGCGATGTCGTCAAAGCGGCCTTTCTGCTCCGCGAAACGAAGAAAGGACAGAAACTGCACGGCGTGACTTCCATTTTCATAGACCGGGTCATCGGCATGCTGGCGCTTTTTTTCCTTGTGGCGCTGGCCGTGACGTTTGCCATGGGGCGCGTACTGGCGTTCCGGGCTGAAGTGAAATATCCGGTCCTTGTGCTTTATCTTCTCTCTCTTGCGGGGCTTGCCGCAGGGCTTGCCCTCTTTTTTCAGGATGTGATTTTCCGGATTGCCCCCGCGCGGAAATGTCTGGATTTTGCCGACCGGATTCTCCGGAACAGAATCCGGCCCGTGCTGGAATCCGTCCGTGCCTACCGCGGGGATCCGCGCCGGCTGTTCGCGACTTTTCTGCTGAGCATTCTTGTGATGCATCCGCTTCTTGTATGCGGGCTGGTTCTGATTGTGGAGGGTCTTACCGGAACCGCGGCGCATGCGGCGCCCGCCGCGTTTGCCTCCCTCCTCGGCAGCACGGCCGCGGCGATTCCGGTTACGCCTGGCGGGCTTGGAACGCGGGACAAGATCACCCAGCTGGTGCTGGAATCGCTGGGAGTCGGAACAAATGCCTCCGGGTTTGCTCCTCTGCTTTATACGCTTGCCATGATTGCGGTTTCCCTGACCGGCGCCTTTTTTTTCCTGGCCGATTCCTGGTTCCGGAAGCACGGAACCGTTCAGAAGGAACAATGAAAAGCATTGAGGTGATGAAAGTGTCGAAAAAAATTCTGATGATTGTCGGCGATTTCGTGGAGGACTATGAAGTCATGGTGCCGTTTCAGGCGCTTCAGATCTGCGGCTGTGAAGTGAGTGCGGTCAGTCCCGGGAAGAAATCCGGAG
Organism: uncultured Victivallales bacterium; assembly: GCA_944391115.1. Lineage (GTDB taxonomy): Bacteria > Verrucomicrobiota > Lentisphaeria > Victivallales > UBA1829 > UBA11452. Next base: position 156,519 of record CALXSJ010000002.1, read on the forward strand.
AGCGGATCCGCACCGCAATTCACGATTTCGAGGGGGATCAGACCTATACGGAGAAGCGCGGGCACAATTTTACCTTGAACGGCACCTTTGAAGAGGTTTCCGCAGACGGATTCGACGCTCTTGTGCTTCCCGGCGGCCGTTCTCCCGAGCATCTGCGCCTGAACGGCCGGGTTCTGGAACTGATCCGCGCTTTTGCGGAGCAGGGGAAACCGGTTGCGGCAATCTGTCATGGTCCTCAGCTTCTGACAGCCGCCGGTGTTGTCAAAGGGCGGAAAATCAACGCCTATCCTGCGGTAAAACCCGAAATCGAAGCCGCCGGCGCGGAATATGTCGACGCAGGATTTACGGGAGCCGTCACCGACGGCATGTTCGTAACCGCCCCGGCGTGGAGCGCCCATGTCGAATGGCTCAAACAGTTTCTTGCCGTTCTGAACGCATGACCGGGGATGGGAAGGTCCCGGCGGCCGTTTTATTCCGGGGAGGCGTCCTCCGCGCGTCCGGGAAATGCCGCTTCCCAAGATGTTCATGAATGCGTTTCCTCTGCTTGCTTTCCTGAAACATCATGCTATTTTACCGTTTCGGAAATTTCATGCGTTTTACCTGAATTCTGAGCGTTTCAGGGCTGAAAAGTGCTGAAGAATTCCGCATTCGGACCGGAGCAGTCGATCCGGTGCAACAGAAACAACGACTGACGGCCATGGAAGTGTTCCGACCTGGATGTGCGGGAAAGGCGTCGGCGGAAAGGATAAAAAAATAAGTGCGTTTTCATATTTTTTTATATGGTCTGCTGTTCGTTTTGATTCTGCCGCTTGAGCTTGTCATGTGGGCGGCTGCCATGAACCACACCATGGCGGACACCTTTTTCGCCCGCCGCATTTTGATGAATCCGCTTTTCGAACTTCCCCGGGAGGTCCTCTGGGGACTTGCCGCCGCGGGTTTTCTTGCGCTTGTGAACGGATTCCGGATCATGTTCCGGGAGAAGGCACCCTGCCGGAAGATTCATCCCTACTGCGGATTCTTCCTGTTCACGGGCGCCCTTTTTCTGCTGCTGAAACTGCCTTACGGACTGGCTGTCGCAACGCCGCTGACCATCGTCGGGATCGTGGTAGTCTATTCGATTGTTCTCCGGGGCAATTCCGAATCCTTTCTGTCTGTGAACAGAACCGGCGCCGCCACTTTCTCTGACCGTTTTTCCGTGGCGTTCTGCCTGCTGCCCCTGATTACGGGAGCGCTTCTGCTGCTTCAGGAAGGTTTTCTTCACTGGCTGGCGTTTCCGCATTCCAGATATTTCCTGTTTCTGCCGTTTCTCGGCTGCCTGCTGCCGAAACAGAAGCAGCTGCGGGAATTTGTGATTCTCTCCTATGCGGGCATGATTCTGCTGACTCTCTGCTTTGCGGCCGCCATGATCTTCATCGACGGCGGCATGCTGGCGGATGTGTCGATTGCCTCGGCCTTTCTTTTTCTGGAGGTTGAGGCGGCGTTTCTCCTCCGGGAATTCCTGCCGTTCCGGCGCAATTTTTCCGTGTTCATTCTCCTGCTGGCGATTTTCGGGACCAAGTTCATCATGCCTCCGGTATGCGATTACCGGATTGTGGCGCTGCTGGTCTTTCTGATTTATGTCATTGCGGAGAATCTGCCGATGCTGCGGAAGAAAATCCTGTCCAGGGCGGATTCCGCCTCCGGGAATATCCGGTTCATGACGCAGGATGAATATGCGGGGCAGGCATGGGGGTTTGCCGCTGTGCTTGTCACCTATCTTGCCGGGCCGTTCAGTTTCCTGCCGGTTCTGATCGTCATTGCCGCGGTGCTGGTGACCGCCTTGTTCCGGCGGAGGCTCGGCCGCGGACGGATCTGGATGGAAGCCGCCGTCATGATAGCCGCGGCATTTGCCGTGGCCGCGCCCGGCTGTTCCGCGGGACAGCTGATCGCGGCATTCGCGTGCGCCGCCCCGATGATGCAGGCTATCTGGCAGACCGGAGCCCTTGTCAATCAATTCGATTCCGGGCGTCCGCTTCAGAAATTTTATCTTGCGGTTATGAACGCCTGTTTCTTTTTTCTGCTTTTCGTGCTCTTTTTCTTCCATGCGTCGGATACATTGATTGTCGGGCTTTATTTCCTGCTCACCGGCCTGATCCGCCTCGGCGAATGCGCCTACGACCGCGATGCCGGACGCGTCAAGCTGCTGCATGCGTGGCTTTTCATGATTGCAGGGCAGGTCGTCACGGTCATTCCGGGGACGCCTGTTGTGCATCCGTCATGGAGCGTCAATGCCGTTTACGCCGGAGTGATTGCGTTTTTCGCGCTTTATTTCTTCCATACCTTTGACAGAAACCCGGGAAAGGAGATCCGTTCATGACCGATAAAAACGCCATGTTGCGTCTTTTCATCGCGCTTGAAATTCCGCAGGAATTGCGCAGGGCTCTGAACCATTATGAGAAAGAGCTTCCCTTCTGGAAATGGACCCCCGGAGACAGGATGCATATGACCATGCGCTTTATCGGAGACACTTCTCCGGGTGCGGCCGACCGGCTGATCGACGCATTTGAATCCGGGCTGGACGGTTTGCGCAAGGTCCGTTTTACCTACACCGGCTACCGCTTTTTCCCGAGCGAGCGCAAAGCCTCCGTTCTGGCCGTGACCATGCAGTGCTCCCATGCCTTTGAAGAATTGAAATCCCGTGTGGACGACGTGGTGCTTGCCGGGCTGAATCTGCCGAAGGAAAACCGCCCGTTCCTGCCGCATATCACGATCATGCGCATGAACCGGCCGCCTGTCGCGTTTGATCTTCTGCGCATCCGGAAGTGGGCGGATGCCATGCCGAAACTGCCTGAGCCCTTTGCCCGGAAGATCATTGTTTTCCGGAGCGAACTCAAAAAATCCGGCTCGGTCTACACGCCGCTTGCCGAACACGATCTGGATTTTTAAGCGCCATGGAAACGAAAGACATTCCCGGGATCAGAACCTTCCGGCTGGAACTGAGTTTCGACGGAACGGATTATCACGGCTGGCAGCGCCAGGCCAACGGCATCACCGTCCAGGAAGTTCTGGAGACAAAGCTCTGGCATCTCTTCAACAACGATTCCATCCGGGTCCAGGGCAGCAGCCGGACGGATTCCGGGGTTCATGCGCTGGGCATGGCGGCCTCTTTTCAGGCTCCCCCTTCTCCTTACATTCCGGACTGGAAACTGAAGAAGGCTCTGAACCGTCTGCTTCCTCCGAGCATCAAGATCCGCGAGGCAGCCGTCGCCGAGGACGGATTCAATGCGCGTTTCTCGGCGCACAGCAAAGCCTATGTTTATGTCATCAACACCGGCGATTTGAATCCGTTCACCTGCCGCTGGAGCTGGAATATTTCCGATATCGTCAATCCCGATGGCATGTCCGAGGCTCTGAAACATGTGGAGGGGACGCATGATTTTTCCACATTTACCGTGGAGCTGGATCCGTCGAAAGATCATGTCCGCACCATTTACAAGGCGGAAATCAGGCGCTTCGGTCCGCTGCTCTGCATCCACATCATGGGAGACGGTTTTCTCTACAAGATGGTAAGGAGCATTGTCGGAGCGGTCGCGGAAGTCGGACGGGGGAATCTCCCGCCGGATGCGGTTGCCCGGATGCTGGAGGCCAAAAGACGTTCCGCCGCGAAGGACACTGCGCCCGCACTCGGGCTGTTTCTGCTGAAAGTGTTCTATGACGACTCCTGGAAACGTCATGAACTTTCCGCCCCGCCGTTCTGGATGATGTGACCGGGAAAGAGAAATGCGTCTGTTTTCCGTTTCCGCGGCGGATCCCGGACGGAAGCGCGCCGTTCAGTTCCCGTCCGTCTGCGCGGACTGCGGAAGAGATTCCCGGATTTTCAGTTCCACCTCGCGTTTGGAATCATATGCAAGATAGGTCGTGCTGGTCGGGAATGCGAATTCCAGTCCCTCTTCGTTGAAGCGTTTGAGGATTGTGCGGTTGATTTCATCCGTCCAGTCGAGTCCCTGCCAGTAGGCCGTGGTGTTGTACCACAGGACCACCTGAATATTCAGGGAACAGGCTGCGAACTCCACAAAGTGAATCCGCGGGGGAAACTGCGGATCGACGGATGCATGATGGTCGAGAATTTCATGAAGAACCGCGACGGCGCGTTCCAGTTTTTCAGGTGGCGTGTCGTAAACCAGTCCCAGCGTCATGATCCGTTTGATCGTCGGCCGGCATGAGACGTCTTCAATCGTGACGTTGGCGGTTGTTTTGTTCGGAATCGTCACCAGAAAACCGTCCGGCGTCCGGATTCCCGTGCTGCGCAGGCCGACCCGTTCCACCGTGCCCTCCCTGCCGTCGATGCGGATGTAGTCGTTGACTTTGAACGGCCGGTCGATGATAATCATGAGAGAGCCGAAGAAGTTGGCGATGGTGTCCTGCGCCGCAAAGGCGATGCCCAGTCCGATGACGCCCGCGCCCGCGAGAATCGCGGTGACATTGATGCCGAAGACGTTCTCGCAGAGAAAGAAGAAGGTGAACATGATGACAAGGATCTGGATGACGCGCCCGATCACCCGGACGGCGAGTTCGTCCATGCTGGTGTTTTTCCCGTTCAGCGAGAAGAATTTCAGGAAAACCGCGTCCAGAAGCTTGAAGAGATTCAGAACCAGCGCCGCCACCGAGATTGTGACAAGACCGAAGTAGAGTTTTTCAAAAAAGAGATAACCCCGTCCCGGCAGGCAAAGCAGCATCGGGAGAAAACTGAGGAAAAGACCGCTGAAAAGGAGGAAGGCGGAAAGAGGTCCTGCCAGAAGAGCGCAAAATGAGCCGGGATTTTTCACCCGGTACAGACGGGATGTGATTTGCCACCATTTGTATTTGATGAACCAGCGGCAGAAAAAGGCGGCGAGAATGCTGAGAACCGTTCCGCAGAGAGCGATCAGAAGTCTGCGGAGTTCAAATCCCTTCCAGCTCACGAGTTTTTCCGTTTCCTCGGAAACCGTGCGGGCAAGGGATTGGAAAATGGTGAGATAGGCCTTTGTCTCATCCCCGCGGATGGTTTTGTCGTTCACATCGATTCCCAGCGTGTCGAGAAGAGTCTGCTCCTGAAGCTGTTCCGTGGTATCCGCCTTTTCTTCCGGTTCCGCCGCCGGCTCCGCCTGCAGGGCAAGGGTGAAGCCGAACAGAAGGAATGCCGATAGAATTGCCGCACTCTTGCGAATCATGACGTTCTGTTCCTTTCCTGTAATTTTTCCGGATTCTTTCCGATTGAAGATTGTATTTTCGGGGATATATAATACATTGTTTTTCCCAAAAGGCAAATCGCCGGGAGGTTGTTCCAGCTTATGAGCAGGCCGGATCTGTTTGATGAAATCATCGAATGTCTGAAAATGCAGGCGCTTGTTTCTCCTGACACCTGTCTCAGTCCGGAGGTCCGCAGGGAGTTCTATGCGGACATCGTAAAGCCGGTGCCGCCTTCCCCTGTTCCGCCGCGCCGGACGATCTCTTCCGGCGGCGTCTCCCCGGCGCGTTCCCCCATGCCGCCGCATCGGAAAGAGGCGGATTCCGCACCGCATGTCCGTTCCGGCACGCCGGACTCTCCCGCGTCTGCCGGAGGAAAAGATCCGCGGAACATGAGCTGGGAGGAGCTTTCCGCCGCTGTTGCCGCATGCAGGGGATGCAAACTCTGCCGGACGCGGACGAATACGGTGTTCGGCGACGGCGATCCCCGGGCGGAGCTGATGTTTCTCGGTGAGGCGCCGGGTGCCGACGAAGATCTTCAGGGACTCCCGTTCGTCGGACGCGCGGGAGAACTCCTGACGCGCATGATCGGCGCAATGCAGTTCAACCGTGCCGAAGTCTTCATTGCCAACACCGTGAAATGCCGCCCGCCGAACAACCGCAATCCGGAACCGGATGAAACCGAGGCATGCCGTCCGTTCATCATGCGGCAGATTGAGCTGATCCGCCCGAAGGTCATCGTCATGCTCGGCGCGGTTCCCCTGCGTCTGTTGTTTCCCGAGGTCAGGGCCGGGATTACACGGATCCGCGGCAACTGGATGGACTATCACGGGATCAAAGTCATGCCGACCTTCCACCCCGCCTATCTGCTGCGCAATCCGGCGGCAAAGGCGGACGTCTGGAAGGATCTCCAGCTGGTGATGGCGGTGTTCGGGAAAAAGCATGTCCCCGGACGCCGCGCCTGATCCGTTTTTCTTTTCCTGCGAGACAGATCCGCATCCAGGGAAGGGCTTTCATCAAAAAAACGGGTTGATCCCGCGATGCTCTGCACCGCAAAAAAGTGCTTCGTGCTTTCCAGTGAGTCCTGCCGCGGTCCAGCTGCGCAAGCTGGCCCTTGCATTGCGGTAATTTATTTTTCCGAAAAAAAATCCCGCGGAACCGCTGCGGTTCCGCGGGAATGGTTCATGTCCGCGGAAAGACGGACAGGTCCCCCCTTATTTTTTCTTCCTGGAGGGAATGTGCGCGGATTCGCCGTGAACGGCATGCGCGGCTTCCATCATGGCCTCTCCGAGGGTCGGATGGGCGTGAATCGCCTTGCCGAGTTCTCTCGCCGTGATTTCCAGATGGAGCGCCGGGCAGGCTTCCGCGATCAGGTCCGTTGCATGCGGTCCGACAATGTGAACGCCGAGCACCTGATCGGTCTTGGCGTCCGCGATGATCTTGCAGAAGCCCGCCGTTTCATTGATTGCCATTGCCTTGCCGAGCGCGGCGAACGGGAACTTGCCGACCCGGGTTTCGATCCCCTCCCTGTCGCACTGTTCCTGGCTCTTGCCGACGGAACCGATTTCAGGCGAGGTGAAGATGCATCCTGGAACAAGAGTTCCGTCAAACGCGTTTTTCCTGCCGCATGCGACGTCCGCCGCGACGACACCCATCGCGCTTGCCGCATGGGCGAGCTGCCAGGAACCCGTGGCGTCGCCGATGGCAAAGATGCCGGGGACATTCGTCCGGCAGGAGGAATCCACCGGAATCCAGCCGCGTTCGTTGGTCTTGACGCCGCTTGCCGCAATGTTCATGCCGTCAAGCGCGGGCTTGCGGCCGATGGAAACCAGAAGGTAGTCCGCGGAAACAGTGAGATCGCCGACTTTGCCGCTGACGCCGCTGTCATCCGCCTTGAGGTCTCCGAGCGGTTTGCCGTTCATGATCTCGATTCCCATTTTCCGCATCTGGGCCGCCACGACGCCGGAAGTTTCGCGGTCGATGTTGGGCATGATGCTTTCGAGCATTTCCACGATCGTGACCTTGGTGCCCAGCTCGGCAAACAGACATGCGAATTCGCAGCCGATGACGCCGCCGCCGAGAATCAGAAGCGACTTGGGAATTTCGGGGATCGAAAGCAGCTCCGTGGACGTGATGACGCGTTTCCCTTTCGGAATGAATCCCGGGACAAGCGTTTCGGAGCCGCTGGCGATGATGATTTTATTTGCCGCAATCTCTTCAACGGGCGCTCCTTCGGCATCCACGACCTTGACCGCTTTTCTGCCGGTGAAGGCCGCGTGTCCCTTGAAGACGGTGACGCCCGCCGCCTTGAGGAGTGAGCCGATTCCGCCGCGCAGAGTTTTGATGACGGAATCCTTGCGGGCAAGCATGGCTTCCCAGTCGGGAGAGACATCCCCCGTGATTTTCACCCCGAATTCCATGGCGTGACGCGCCTTGTGGTAAACATCCACGCCGGCGATCAGTGTTTTGGTCGGAATACATCCGATGTTCAGGCACGTTCCGCCGAACTCCTTGCGTTCGACAAGCGCCGTTTTCGCTCCGTTTTTCGCAGCTCTGATCGCCGCGACGTATCCGCCGGGACCGCCGCCGATCACCAATACTTCGAATTCCTGCATGATGACATGCCTTCCTTTCGTTTGGTTGGGTTATGCAAAATGCTTTTTAATCAGCTGATTGATTTTCGCACGCACGGCAAGCATGTTCTTTTCGCCGCGCGGATAATTCGCCATGCTCATCTTTCCGCCGGGGGAAAGCTTGTCAAGCTCCCTGAGAATTTTTTCCCGCGGCATTTTCGTTTCCAGAAGCTGCATGGCGCGCTGGTCCTGGAGACCTTCCCGGAACACTTCGTAGCGGATGGAGTCCTCGGGCCTGCCGTCTTTTCCCGGATATACGAGGAAGGGGTCGCCCGCGGAGAAGGCGCATCCGGAATCGGTGCATTTGTAGGGATCGACCGGATACTTTGAAAGCCGGGAGAAGTAGAAGTTGAATCCCCAGTGGAGGAAGCCTTCCACATCGTAATAATACATCTGAGTGCCCAGAATCCGGTTGCGCGAGGACGGCATGTGAATGAAACGGTTGGAGTAAGTTACGGTCGGTCCGCAGCAGTAATAGGTCCAGCGTTCTTTCATTCCCGCCGCAAGGAATTCCTCCAGATGCACTTCGGAGGGAACCGGAATCCTGATGATGCCCTTTTTATAGAAATCCACATTGGAAAGGGCATCCATGATCTTGAATCCTTCCAGATGTCTGCGCAGAATGGCGGACGCCTTTTCATAGGATTCCAGATGCGGCAGAGACGGTTCGTCGGAGCAGTGGAAATAGACCTTGCGCTGCAGCTTGCGTTTCCGGAGGAAGTCGATCAGTTCCGGCAGAAAGGCGTCCAGGAATTCGGTGTATTCCCGGGAATCGGATTTTACGTCCCAGCCGAAAATGCGTTTTTCCGCACCATCGACCTTCGCCATGATTTTCGGAGTGAATTTTGCGCCCCACTGGGTGAACAGGTGGGAGATTTCAAAATACCGGATGCCGCATTTTTCCGCAAGCTCGATCCAGCGTTCCAGTTTCCGGAACCCGAACGAATAGCGGCCTTTTTTCCGTGTCACGTCGACAAGCTGGACGGTCGGGCGTTCCGTGCCCGGCAGGGTGTCGAGCGGCGGCGTGAAAAGCGGCGTCAGGATCATGTTGATACCGTGTTCCGCGGCGCTCTTCATGAAGTTCCCGACAATCCGCCAGTATTCCTCGCTGAACACGTCAATCCTGTAATAAACCGCGAGACAGTCGGTGTGGAACCAGTGGGTGTTGATCAGTTTCTGTGGGGGGAGCTGCGCATTGAGCACTTCCAGAGTGAAAGACATTTTCTTCCGGATTGTCTGCTCTTCCGCGCCGGGGATCCGCACGGAAAGAGTCACGTCAATCCGGTATTTCCCCGGCTTGCAGTTTTTCGGAACCTCGACCTTGAACCACAGGGACCGCCACTGATTGCAGATCGCCTCCACGGCATTGTTTTCGAGTTCCGAGAGAAGGTCCGGATAGAGGCCCGGATCGCGCGAGATGTAGTCGTCGTCAAAGGCGGTGCCCGTATATTCCACGGGGACAAGGTTCACCCGCCGCACGGAGATATGTTTTTTCAGTTCGGATTCAATCTCAATATGGATCTCCGTCAGGTGGAAGCCCTCCGGCCGATATGCCAGCTGGAAGGAGAAAACTTCCCCGCGCAGCGCGGTGCCCGATCGGTATGGAACGGATTCCGGTTCCTTTGCCGGAAGAACTTTCACGAGAGAACTGCACCATTTGGTTTTGAGTTCCATGATTGATTTAAAACTCCCTGTTGTTTTTATTGATATTGCCGCGGAACGGCATTCCGTGCTCTGTTTCCGGAGGTTCAGATTCCCAGATTGGAAAGCATCATGCAGATCCCGTTGATGATCTTTACCAGCTGAGGATGCGTGACTTCGAAATCGCCGACCGCATCCCGGAGTTCGGCCGCGGAGATATCCACTTTTTCGGGATCGATTCCGTTTTCATCGGTTGCCGCAAGCGAAAGTTCCTCGGCGTGCTTTGCAATGTGGACGGCGTCCTCGCGGCGTTCTGCGGCGATTTTGTCCAGTTCGTCCCTGAGTTCGTCCACAAGGTCGAACAGCTTGTCCTTCCGGTCGTCCGGAAGATTCGCCTCGGCTATTTTCTCCCTGATATGCTCGATTGTCCTGTCCGGCATATTTTCTCTCCTTCCCTTATTTTCTCAGATCGCCCATGCTGATCGGCGTGAACGCCTTCCGCGCCGCGTTCCGCGCCACCGGATCCACGGCCAGATACTTCCATGAATGGAAGCCGAAGGCGTGGGGCACGTAATTCGTCACCCATTTATGTGTCAACATAAACGCTACTGTATAACTTTCAAATATCCACGGACATTTTTCCGCAAGAAGTTTTGACATTTTTTCATATTTCGCCGTCCTTTCCGGAGAATCGGGCATCGGACGGATTTCCTCGTACATGCGGTCAAAGGCCGCGTCCCGGAAAAAAAGACGGTTGCAGCTGTCGCTGTTCGGGCCGTAGAAGAGCTGGAGAAAGTTCTCCGCGTCGGGATAATCCCCGGTCCAGGAGAGGCGGAACAGCTGGAAGCGCCCCTGATTGAGTTTCTGGAAGAAACGGGAACGGTTGTTGAATTCGGGCCGGACAATGATTCCGATTCGTTTCAGATCCGTTGCCAGAAGTTCCGCGATCTGCCGGTAAAGCGTGCTGCTGCCAGCCTGGTCGAAGGTGAGTTCAAGATTTTTTCCGGTCCCCGGATCGACTCCGTCCGGATAGCCCGCCCTGCGCATATATTCCCGCGCGAGTTCCATGTTGAATGAACTGAACGGAGTTGCGGGTTTTTCAAGATGCCCCGCGACGCCGGGCGGCACCGGTCCGGTTGCGGGGATCATGCGTCCGTTGGACATCCTGCATCGCAGTTCCCGGTCGAAAGCGAGGCTGATTGCCCGGCGGAGATCCGGATTGCCTCCCAGAACGGGGTCGGAGAAATTGAAGCCGATATAGTTGGTCTGGAGGTCGGGCGCGGAAATCAGGCGGATGCCGCGGCTCCGCAATGCCGGGGAAAGCTCCATGTTCTCATTGACCACCGCTTCAAAATTCTCCTCTCCGAGCGCGCAGTAGTCGAGTTCGCCCTGCAGGAACATCAGCCAGGAGGCCAGAGGCTGTTTCACCAGATAGCAGGTGATCGTGTCAAGAAGCGGCAGCGGCCTGGACCGGTCGGCGGGGGTTTCCGCGGATGCATACAGTTCTTTCCGGTAATCCGGGTTGCGCTTCATTTCAATGACGAAATCCTTTCTCCAGCGCGCAACGGAGAAAGGGCCGCTTCCGGCCGGATGATCCGCGAATTGATCGCGGTAGTATTCCACGGCTCTCCGCGAAACCGCTGAGAAATAGGGCAGCGCCATGGCGTAGAGGAAACGCGGATCCGGTTTTTCCAGCTCGATTTCGAACGTGAGCTCGTCGAGAATGCGGATTCCGGAGCAGAGCGTATCGTAGGGCGTCATGTCATAAGGTTCCGCCGCCGCGGTCTTTTTCCGGAATTCGCCGATGCCCCTGATCCGGTCCCGGATCAGCCAGTAGCCGGTTGAGCGGAGACGTGCGTCTGCGAGGCGCAGAATGGAAAATGCCATGTCGCGCGCCGTGATCCGGCGCGAAGCGCGGTCGGGAAAACAGGGGGCCGCCTGAAAATAAAGATCGTCGCGCAGGCGGCATCGGAAAAGCCGCATATCCTTTGAAACGGCGGGCATTTCGGCAAGCATGGAACATTCCAGACGGTAGGGACGCTCCCGGTGGGAATACTGAAGGGGCGTGTCATACAGGGCGCCCGCGATGGACTGACTCGCCGTATCCGCCGCAAGCGCGGGATCCAGCGTCGTGATGCGCGTCCCGAGGGAGATGGTCAGCGACCGGTCCGGATTCTGTTCCGTCCGGGGAGAGCATGACACGAAAAGAGCCGTCATGAGGAAAAGCAACAGGACCGGAGAAGTTTTCTTCAGCATAAGAGATTCTTTCCGCGCAATCCTGCGGCGAAGGCTACCTGCCGTTTTCCGCCTGTTCCCGGCGGATCGCCCGAACGGCGCCGACGGCTTCGGCGGCGTTCTCTGCAATGCGCTTCCAGTCCTTTGCCGCGACGAGTTCCGGCGGCGCGATCCAAGGCGCGCTGACTGCGACAACTTCCCGGCGCATCAGATATCCGCGCATGTTTTCCAGGGTGACGCCGCCTTTCACGAAGAACTCGATTCCGAGATGCTGGAAAGGCTCGCTGATTGCGGCAAGCACCTTGACGCCGCCGCTCTGTTCCGCGGGGAAAAATTGAAACTCCGTAACTCCGCTGAGCATCGCCAGCTGAATGTTGGAAGCCGTGCAGACACCGGGAGCGAAAACAATCCGCTGACTGCATGCCTCGCGCACCATTTCCATTTCAGTTCCGGGAGAGAAGGCGAACCGGGCGCTGGAGTCGATGGCCCGGACAAGCTGGTCCTTGTTCAGGATGTTTCCCGCGCCGACGATGAAATCCGGCATTTCGCGGGCGATTCTGCGGATCGCCCGGCTGTGGGCGAAAGTGCGGAATACAAGTTCCATGATGGGAAGGCCGCCGGAACGCAGCGCCTGCGCCGTGCACAGCGCCTCCTCCTCGGTTTCGGCCCTCACGAAAGGAACGACCCCGAAATCTCTCAAATTGCTGAACATTGACAAATCCTTGCAAAATATGATGGATATTTTTCAATTATGGCGTAAATTACTGCATATCCTTTATAAAATGATACGCAAATGCGCGGGAAACAAGTCATGTTCAGGATAATTTTCAATTTTTTTCGGAACGAGGAGGTATTATGAAGGTCATGGTTCTGGGCGGCGGCGGCCGCGAACACGCAATCTGCCGGGGATTGAAACGCAGTCCCGAGGTTACGCAACTCTTTTGCTCACCGGGCAATCCGGGCATCGCGAAGATCGCCGAATGCGTCGCCCTGCCTGCCGGGGATATGGAGGCGGTTGCGGATTTCGCTGCGGAAAACGGGATCGATCTGGTGGTTGTCGGGCCGGAACTTCCGCTCTGCCAGGGGGTTGCGGATGCAGTTCGTGCCCGGGGAATTCCCGTGTTCGGTCCTTCGAAGGCGGCTGCGCGTCTGGAGGGAAGCAAGGAGTTTTCCAAGCAGTTCATGGTCCGGCACGGCATCCCGACGGCGGCCTACGCCAGTTTCACGGAGAAGGGAAAGGCGCTTGATTATGTGCGCGCGGAATATGCCGCGGGGCGCGGCGTGGTGGTCAAGGCCGACGGTCTTGCGGCAGGAAAGGGCGTGATCGTGGCGTCCTGCCTTGCAGAAGCGGAAAAGGCTGTGGAGGAGTGTTTCGGCGGAGCTTTCGGCGAGGCCGGAAACGTCGTTGTCGTCGAGGAGCTGCTTGTCGGGGAAGAGGCTTCGATTCTCGCGCTTGCCGACGGCAATACGGTGATTCCGCTGGTTTCCTCGCAGGATCACAAGCGCCTGCTGGACGGCGACAGGGGACCCAATACCGGCGGAATGGGCGCCTATTCCCCGGCTCCGGTCGTGACCGACGCGCTGATGCGTGAAATCGACGAGACGATCCTCCAGCGTTTTCTCCAGGGCGTTCGGGCGGAGAAGCTGGACTACCGCGGCATCATTTACGCGGGGATCATGGTCACGAAGGACGGGCCGAAAGTTCTGGAGTTCAACGTCCGGTTCGGCGATCCGGAAACCGAGGCGATTCTCCCGCGTCTGGAAAGCAGTCTTGCCGATGCGCTGATGAAAACCGCGCTCGGGAAGGCCGCCGACATTGAAATGAAGTGGAGTCCGAAACCTTCCGTCTGCGTCGTGATGGCTTCGGAAGGCTATCCGGGCTCTCTCCGGAAGGGATTTGAAATCACCGGGATCGAGGAGGCGGAAAAGGACGGCGTCATCGTGTTTCATGCGGGAACCGCGGAGAAGGACGGCGTCCTCGTCAATGCGGGCGGCCGCGTTCTCGTCGTGACCGCGGACGGAGACACCGTGACCGACGCGATTGCAAAAGCGTATGCTGGCGTCGCGAAAATCCGCTGGACCGGCGTCCAGTACCGCCGGGATATCGCCCGGAGGGCGGTGAACAGAAAATAACAGGGGGTTTTTTCAGAAACCCCCTTGCATGTTTGGCATATTGGATATAACTTATGCAGGAAAGCCAAAATAACAAAAGGAGCTTTGCCATGTTGAAAAAAGTCATGATTGCCGCGGCGGCCGCAGTGGTCGCACTGTCCTTCACAGCCTGCTCGTCCATTCAGGTCGCGACGACCCTGAACAACGAGAAGATCACGACCGCCGAGAACGCCACCAGTCTTGCCCATATCAACGGGGAAATCTGGGGCATCTATCTTTTCAGCATTCCGCTGTTCACCGGCAGCAGCACCCAGCCTGGAAGGTGTGCGGTTTTCAGCGACACGGTTCAGGTTGACAACGCCGTTTCGATGGTCACCAAGAAGGCTCTCACTGATTTCGAGGCGACGACTGTGGAGGGGCTGACCTCCGAGAGATCCAGCACCTGGCTGCTTCCCTTCCTTGTGCTCTGGTATGACTCCGTGCAGGTCAGCGGCAACGCGATCCGCTGATTGTTTCTGATTTTTTCAGGGAGCCCTCTGAACAAGTCGGCTCCTTTTTTTGTCATTTCATCCGGCAGGCCGCACCGGGGACGGGCAGGGCGATGATTCCAAAAGAGATAAAAGCCAGATATTCATGCAGAAGAAAAAGCGATTTCATGACGTATTTCGCCATTTATTTCTTTCTTCTGGTGGTGGCTTTCGAACTGTATCTGATTGTCTGGGTGCCGATTCAGCTGAAGCGCGAGGATGTTCTGCAGAAGCATGTTGCCAAGGAAAATCTTGTGACGCTGGTCGATACGCTTCGGCGGGAGGTCGGCGGAATCGGCGGAACCACTTCCCTGAACAAGGGGGAAGTGGCGCTGACGCGGACGGTTCTGGATCTTTACGCCTTGTACATCAGGGAACATCAGGATGCGCTGGAGTTTGCTCAGATCCTGGACCTTTACAAGATGCTCAACCGTTATCAGGCGGTCATTGAACAATGGAAGGCGAAACAGTTTTCCTTTCAGAAAGAGACGGTCGATCTTCCGGCAGCCTATCAGTATCTGGAAAAGAAGAACCGGTTGTGAATTTGCGGCTGCCGTTTCCCCGCGCGGGAAATATGACGTTCATGAATGATTTTGACGGAAGGTTTTGAAGAGTGGCGGAGAATGACATTATGATGGAATTGTTTCGGGAGCGTCCGATCGTCTTTTTCGATCTGGAAGCGACAGGGGTCAACATACTCAATGACCGGATTGTGGAGATTTCGGTCGTCAAGATTTTTCCGGACGGCCGCCGGGAGGTGAAGACGCGCAGAATCAATCCCGAAATGCACATTCCCGAGGAAGCCTCCGCAGTGCACGGGATTTATGACAGGGACGTTGAAAACGAGCCGACCTTCCGCGCCATCTCCAGAAATTTCTTCATCTATCTGGAGGACTGCGATCTCGGCGGCTACAATATTACGAAGTTCGACATTCCCATGCTGACGCGGGAATTCTCCCGCGCCGGACTTTCGTTCACAATTGCGAACCGCCGGATCATTGACGCCTACAACATCTTCTGCCGCATGGAGCCGCGCAATCTTTCCGCCGCATACAAGTTCTTCTGCGGCAAGGAGATGAAGGATGCTCACAGCGCCGAGGCCGATACGCTTGCCACCGTGGAAATCTTCGAGGGTGAAATCCGCCGCTATTCCCGGATGGCGAAAGAGGAGTTGCCCGGCGATGTGGAAAAATGGCCCGAGACGCTGGATGAATTCCATGCCTTCTGCAACCAGCGGGTGGTGGACAGCATTGATCCGGAAGGCCGTTTCAAATGGAAAAACGGCGAGGCGATCGTCGCCTTCGGCAAGAACGCCGGGACGCCGCTGCGCCGTATCGCGATTGAAAATCCGGATTTTCTGCGCTGGATTCTGCGTTCGGATTTCAGCCCCGAAGTCCGGGAGATCGCATCCAATGCCCTGAAGGGCGTTTTTCCGGAAAAGAAAGGATGACCGGATTTTTCATGGATCAGGATTACAAACATCTTCTGAGTCTGCTGGACGATGAAAACGAGCAGGCCGCCTCGCTTGCCATGGCGGAGCTGCTCGCCCGTGATCCGGGGCCGCTGGAGCCGGTTCTCCGCAAACTGCAGGAGAGTCCCAATCCGCGGCTCCGCCGCCGGATTCATCAGCTTCAGTCCACGATGACGCTGCGCAGAAGGCGCAAATCTCTTACGCGGAATCTTTCCGAGCGCACGATTGATCTTCTGGAGGGACTGATTCAGATTCATCTGCTCTGGTATGACAATGACGCCTACGATATGGTCCGGAAACAATGGGAGGATCTGGTTGAGGAATCCAGAAAGTATCATCCGGAGAATCTGGAGCAGCTTGCCTATTTCATGCGGAAACGTCAGTTTGTCTGTTCGCACCGGGATGAAATGGAGCCGGAGTCTCTCTGCCTTGGAACGGTCCTGGATGAAAATACCGGCGCCGATTTCATGCTTTGCGCTGTTTCCTGCCTGCTTGCGGCAAGATGGGGAATGCGGATTTTCATCACGCAATCTGCGGAAACCGATTTTATTCTTGTCGATGAATTCGGCAATATTCTGGTGCCGGTCAACGACTGGGAATACATCCCGTTCGACGGGAAGCAGTATGCCTTTGAATTCTGGAACACGCAGATGCTGCTGCGTTATGCCACTGCACTGCTCTTCACCTGCGCGGTCAATTCGGACAGTTTCCGTTATGTTTACACGATCGGAAGCTGTCTTTCCGGCGATGCCAGCTCTGACCGGCTGGATTTTCTTCCTTATCCCTACGGATCCCGGAAAGATTAGAGCAGCCGGTTATGCGGCTGGACATGGATCTTAAGGCATACAATCAGAGCTCCGTGATTCCATCCGGGACGGAGCATGACTTGCAGTTTCTGTCGTGTCATAATCCGGATATGGCAACCGCTCCCCGGTGGCGTTTCCGGCATCCCGGATCGCGGCTCCTCCTTTCCATTTTCATGGCTCGGAATGTCCGCATCTGGAGCCAAAGCCGAATTGCTGGCGATATATATTTTTCTCTAGTTATTCGGGAATGAGACTGCCGCGCCGTTGCAAAGGAGGACTGAAAACATCCGCTCCACCGGCAATGCATCCCGCGACGGACGATTTTATCCTGCGCAGGGAATGATTTCCCGATGCATCCATTTCAGAAGACATGCTGCGCCTTTGCACATGGAAGCGGGAATCCGGCAATCATCAGCAGGAAAGCGGATCAGACTCGAAGCCTGCGGTCTGTTTCAGGCGGTTTTCCGCTGCTGCGGTTCTACTCCTCCTTCAGCTGTTTTTCCATGAGTTCGAACTCCCGCAGAATGGATCTCCTTTGCTGTGGGAAATAGTGATTCACGGCAATGATGGTGCCCAGACCGGCAAGAAAGCCGGGAAGGATTTCATACATGTAGACTCCAAGTCCGGCGGCATACCAGGCGAGCATGACGACTGTTCCCGCCGCCATGCCGCACAGCGCGGACTGCCATGTCGTTTTTCTGGAATAGAGCGCCATTAATACCACGGGTCCGAAAGCCGCTCCGAAGCCGCCCCATGCGAAGGTCACAAGCGAGAAGATCGTTTCATTCGGGTTCAGCGCCATGAGTGCGGCAATTACCGTGATCAGGAGCACAAAGAAACGGCTGAGGTGCATCAGTTCTTTCTCGCCCGCGCGTTTGTTCAATACATTTTTGTAGAAATCTTCCGTGAGCGTGGAGGATGAGACCAGCAGCTGGGAGTCAATCGTGGACATGATGGCCGCCATGATAGCCGCAAGAAGAACCCCGCCGAGCCATGGGTTGAAAAGGTTTGAAATCATGTAGATGAATACCTTCTCGGAGTTGGCTTTTGTCAGATTTTCATACATGGGAATGGCGAGAATTCCGATCACGACAGCCGCCGTAAGCGAAATCAGGACCCAGATCATGGCGATGGTGCAGGCCCGGGGAAGAAGCCGGACGGATTTGATGCTCATGAAGCGGACAACGATATGAGGCTGTCCGAAATAACCGATGCCCCATGCCATCATGGAAATGACTGCGAGGTATGGGGAGAGGCCTTCTCCCGCGGGGAGGAGGTTGAACGTGATGTTCCGTGTTTCGCATGCCGCCGCAATCGCTCCCGGCTCGAGACTTCGGAAGGCCATGACCGGCACAATGACCAGCGCGAAGAACATCAGGAGTCCCTGAAGCATATCGGTCCAGCAGACCGCCAGATACCCGCCGAGAATCGTATAGCCGAGAAGCACCGCGGCGGAAATGCAGACTGCCCATTTGTAATCCAGATGGAACATGGACTCGAAGAGCTTGGCGGAAGCGACAAGTCCCGAAGCGGAATAGATCGTGAAAAACAGCAGGGTGATGATTGCCGCGAGAACGCGCAGAATTCCTGTCGGGTCACGGAACCGGCGGCCGAAAAAAGCCGAAAGAGTCAGAGATTTCGTCTTTTCCGTATAGATCCGCAGGCGCGGCGCGACGATGAGCCAGTTGAGAAACGTCCCGAGAGCAAGTCCGATTGCAACCCATGCCTGATTGATGCCCGCCATATATACTACGCCGGGGAGTCCCATCAGCAGCCATCCGCTCATGTCGCTCGCCTGTGCCGAGAGCGCCGTGACCCAGCTTCCCAGTCCGCGGCCTCCCAGCAGATAGGCGTCGACGTTCTGCGACGCCTTTTTGTAAAAATAGATCCCGACGGCAAACATGACCGCAAGGTAGAGCCCGAATGTAATATAGGTGGGAATCATAACGGATATCCAGAAGGTTTTTGCATCAAACGGTTTTCCGGATGATGCGGGATGAAAGTAAAAGGGATCCGGAACAAAAAAGAACAGGAGCCTGCCCGGCAGATCCTGTCACAGCCTGTTCCCCGTGTTCCATGTCATTCGTTCCGGCATAGGACTTCCTCCCCGGACGGCGGCAGTACCGGATTCCGACTGTGCGATGTCTTTGCATTTCAGAGATCCGCCCGGTGTTTTGTGATTGACCGTTTTGCGGAATTGTTTTTTTTCACGATTTTCTCTCCTGACGCTGATTGTGAAACATATGGATTCAGAGACTATAATATGTTTCCGCGTAAAATCAAATCATGAAGAAAAGAAAGACGCTCCGGATGGATGTCTTTCCGGAACGCATCCCGGCAACGGGAATTTTTGTCCCTGCGTCAGGGAAGTGCGGCATTGCAGATTCCGGCGGAACGGTGGAAGCGGTATTTTCAGTTTCGGAGTGCATTCCGCCGCGGCGGAATGCAATGCTCTGCATGCGGTGCGGCTGACTCGGGAAACTGCTTTTCCGACGGAAAAATGCGGCGGATGCGATGCGGGATGCGTCGGCAGATCGGCTGAAGCGTCAGCGATGGACAGGTCAGAGGGGAGGGGATGAAAAGAAGCGGCATGAATCCGTATTCCTTGCGAAGTCTCCCCGCATTGTTCCGGGGGCAGTTCTGATGTTCCGGGAACAGTTTTTTAAGGATATTCAAAATGTTCTCTCTTGAAAAGAAGAAGGTTTTATTTATATTTGGCGTGGAAAGCATTGTGGAATCTGACCATGAAGATGAAGCCGGTCTTGCATATATATATGTGCCTGTGAAGTGAAGTTCGCAGGTTTCCGGATGAGCAGTGCGCTTGGAATGGCATGACTTCGGGGGTGTTGCATTTCCGCATTCCGGCAGGGAAACCGGAACAGGAGACGCCGCCGTGAAAAATTTTCTGATTTGAATGAAAGGAAAATATAATGAGAACACAAAATGAAAATCCTCTGCTTTCCGGACTTAATTCCGGCAGAGTTCCTTCCGAACGGCTGCGGAAACGCGGGGATATGGAATGCTATGCCATTGTGCATTTCGGGTTGAACACGTATGCGGACAAGGAGTGGGGATACGGCGATCTTCCGCCGGAACTTTTCAACCCTTCCTCGTTTGATGCGGATGCCATTGTACGGACCTGTCTGGAGGCCGGGCTCTCCGGTCTGATTCTTGTCTGCAAGCATCATGACGGCTTTTGTCTTTGGCCCACGGAAACCACATCCTACAGCGTGGCGTCCTCTCCCTGGCGGGACGGGAAAGGCGACATGGTCCGGGAATTTTCCGAGGCCTGCGCCCGGCATCATATGAAGATCGGTTTTTATGTTTCTCCCTGGGACCGCAACCACCCCGCATACGGCACGGCGGAATATCCGGAGATATTCCGCAGGCAGCTCCGGGAGGTCTATACCCGTTACGGCGAGGCTTTCGAACTCTGGTTCGACGGCGCGAACGGAGGTGACGGTTACTACGGCGGGGCCCGGGAAAAGCGTTCCATTGACCGGGATTCCTATTATGACTGGCCCCGTGTCTGGAAAATGGCCCGGGAACTTCAGCCCAATGCCTTGATTTTCAGCGACATCGGACCGGATTTGCGCTGGGTTGGAAATGAAAAAGGCTTCGCGGCGGAGGATTGTTTCGGATGTTTTACTCCGCGCATGCCGGAAGGCTCCGGCGGAATTCCGTGTCCCGGCAGCCTGGACTCCGCCTTGAGCTCTTCCGGCGATGCGGACGGGCTGTATTATATTCCGCCGGAATGCGATGTCCCGCTCAGACGTGGCTGGTTTTACCATAAGTCCGAAGATGCCATGCAGCGCGGCACCGGCCTGCTGATCCGGATTTACCTCAGCTCGGTCGGTTGCGGCGGATTCCTGAATCTGGGGATTGCTCCGGGACCGGACGGCAGACTGCATCCTGCCGACATTGCCGCATTGAGGGCGTTCCATGAAGCGAGAGAAGCGCTCTTTGCCTCCCCTGTTTTCCGGCGCAAGTGTATTCCATGTGCCGGAGGCGCCTGCATGATTGAATTCGGGAATACGGTTTCCTTCAACCTGCTTGAAATGGCGGAGGAAATGGAGCGGGGCGAGCTTGTTTCCGGTTATGTGATTGAGCTTCGGTGCGGCGGCATGTGGAAAATCGTTCAGACCGGCAGGGCGATCGGCAGGAAGCGCCTGAAATACTTCCGGGATTCCCTGACGGGGGATGCGCTGCGGATCCGCATTACGGAGTCTTGCGGCGAAGTTCGCGCCTTGTTTCTTGCCTGTTACGATGCGCCGGCGGAATTTCTGAATGCGTCCGCTTCGGATGCGCCGGACCCGCGCAATACCACCAGCTATCGGAAGCTGGGTGCCGGAACTGGAACGGACTGGGTGTACGATCTGGGAGAAAACATGAGATTTCGGGGATTCATCTTCACTCCCGATCCCGCGCTTCCTCCCGGAACGCCGGACCGCTACGTTTTCGCCGTCGGCGGCGACGGAAAAATCTGGACGGAGATTGCGGAAGGGGAGTTTTCCAATTTGCGCGCAAATCCTGTCCCGCAGCTGGTGGAGTTTCCCGCCGTTGACGCAAGATTCATCCGTTTTTCGGCAACACGGATGCTGATTCCGGCGGAAAATATTTCCGGCGTGGATTTCGGCATTCTTCTCCAATAACAAACAAATGAGTGAAATGATGACGGCCTGAAAAAGATGCCGGATGACGTCAGGTGATTCCGCCAGTTGCAATGCCGTTCCGGATGGTCCATGGCCGTGATTCCTGTGGACGGCCGTTTTCCGGAATTCCGTTTATGAGGAACGGGGACGTTTCGCGGAATTTTCCGGAAGACTGGAAACATGGATGCTAGGAAAGCAACATTTGTCTTATTGAAAAAGAGCGGAGCCCGTATACATTATTCCCGTTGTTCCAGCCTTCCGGAATCAGATTCCCGGAATGCAGAAACAAGACTGTAAAATCAAAAAAGGCCATTTTGCTGTTTTCACAGGACGGAAAACAGGCGATGACACCTTTGTTTGGGAATACGGTGCGGGAATATCATTTTCCTGCGGAAGAGACGCCGCTCCGGGCGCGGAACGCAGGCCGGAGACGAAGTCCGCTCCGTCCGGCGGAAATTCCTGCGTCTGAAGGATGCACCCCTTCCGCTCTTGCCGCGTGCGGCATCCCGTTTTCACCGGGAAGGCGGTTGATTTGCGATATTCTCCGGGGTTATCCTCAGGGAGCGGTCCTTCGGCGCTGTGAATGCATTTGAAACATCAGAATAACGTCATGATTTCTCATGTGTGAAACGAGGTGAAGATCCAATGTTCGAGGCAGGAAAAACAACGGAGCTCAACGGAGTCTGGGACTTTTATTACGATCCTCATCCATTTCTTCCGGGATCGACGGCGCTTCCGGAAAAGGCGCTTTTCACCGGACGGATGGCGGTCCCGGGATACTGGGACGATCATTACGACCTTTTCGACGAGGAGGATTTCTTTTCGCTGCACGCCCGCTTCAATCCGGATTACCGGAAAGTGCATTTTCCGATGGGACATACCCAGCTGCCCCATGCCAGCAGTTCGTTCCTGATCGGAAGCGGCTATTACCGCAGGAATCTGGCCGTCCGCTTTCCCGAAGGGGCGCATGCCGTTCTGCATGTCGGGCCCGCCATGTGGGGCTGTTCCGTCTACTGCAACCGGAAGCCCGCCGGCGTGCAGACCGGATACAGCACGGGAACGGATTTTGATCTGACCGGTCTGCTGCGCTCCGGCGAAGAGAACGAACTTCTCATCGTCGTCTGCAATGTCCGCGACGACGGCGGCGCCTACTGCCGTCTGGACGGGTCTCATGACGGCGAGGATTTCGGCACGCGGGCCGGGCAGCACCGCGGACTTGCCGCCCAGGGATATCAGGCAGAGCGGGCCGGGATCTGCGAGGGCGTCACGCTCCGTCTGACCGGAAGCGGAGTCATTGCGGACTGTTTCACGTATGCCGATGCCGGATGTCCCCGCTGGAAGGCGGAGCTGCGGAACGGGACGGGAAAGACACTGGCCTGGCGCGTTTCCGACGGGGAACGGATTCTGGATTCCGGCTCCTTCGCCTGTTGTTCGGACGAGGCGGATTTCCGGACGGCTCCTCTGCCGGAACTCTGGTCTGACCGGACGCCGAGACTGTATGACTTTACGCTGGAGCTTTTTGACGGGGAAACCCTTTCCGACCGCAGGACATGGAAATGGGGGTTCCGCCATGCCGTCTGTGACGGGCTGCGCATTCTGCTGAACGGGAAACCGACGTATTTCCGCGGTGTCACCGAACACTGTTATTTTCCGGAAACCTGCAACCCCCATTCCGACAAGGGAAAATATCTGCACGATCTGGGCATGCTGCGCAAGGCGGGATTCAATTTCATCCGCTGTCATACCTGGTGTCCGCCGGAAGCCTTCTATGAAGCCTGCGATGAACTTGGGTTTCTGGTTCAGACGGAACAGCCTTCCGTGTATTCCCCTGCCGAAACGGAATCGATCCTCCGCATGATCCGGCGTCATGCCTGCGCCGTGATCTTCTGCGAGGGCAATGAAAAGAAAATTTCAGACAGGGTTTTCGAGCGTCTGCGGCAGGTCGCTTCGATGGTGCGGAGACTCGCCCCCGGCATGCTGTTCAATCCGCAGGAGGCCATGCGCGGCGTGGAATACGATTTCATCGAAGGGCGGAACATCGAACGGAATCCGATTCCCCATGACGCGGAGCGCCTTGCGCAGATCGCGGAGTTCTCCGATCTTTACGGTTCGCTGAGCGGCGGCTATTTCAGCTATCTGCATGATGTCTTCCCGGGAGTTGCGGAGGTGGAGAGACAGCACTCCTTCTACCGGAAGCCCTGCCTCAGCCATGAGATCGGCATTCTCGGCGGATATCTCAATTTCGAACTGGAGGCGCGTTACGAAGGCACGTTCATCGGGCAGGATCTCTTCCGCGCCGTCCGGGAGCATCTGCGGAAAAACAATGTCTATCAGTATGCGGATCTTTATTACCGGAACAACTGCCGCTTCATCGCCTCGCTCCGCAAGCAGCTGATGGAAAACATCCGTTCGTGTCCTTCCATCACGGGATATGACTTTCTGGGAGGCATCGATACGCACTGGCACTTCTGCGGCTATCCCTGCGGCGTGCTCAACGAGTTCTACGAGGAAAAATACGGAGAGACGCTCCGGGACGTTCTTCGCTACAACGGGGAAAGCGTCCTGCTCTGCGGCGCCTCCAACCGGCGGAACCGTTTTGCCGGGACGGAGTTCCGGGAAAAACTTCTGATTTCCTGTTTCGGAGCGGAACCGGAGGCGGACGGCGAGCTGTTCTGGTCCTTCGCCTCCGATGACGGGAATGTGATTGCGGAGGGACGGCGGTCCTTTTCGGGCATCCCCGCCGGAACTGTCCGTGAGCTGGAGGAGATCGCGTTTCCCCTGCCGGAAAGCGCCCGCCCTTATTCCGGAGTTCTCCGGGCGTCGGCGGAATGCGGCGGGACGGTTCTGGAAAATTGCTGGACGTTCTGGGTGTTTCCCCGGAAAGAGGTGCTGCCGGGGAATCGGGTCCGCTGTGCGGAGACTCTGACAGACGAGGTGATCGGCTTTGCGGAAGACGGCGGCTCCGTGCTTCTGCGTGGCGGATTTCCGGCCGGAACCAGAACGGAGACGTTCCGGCCCCATACTTCGGGCCGGACGCTGGGCCATGCCGGTATTCTCATTCATGAACACCCTGTCCTGCGGGATTTTCCGCACGAGGGGTTCGGCGACTGGCAGTTTTTCCCCATGATGAGCGGCGCCGTGTCGATGATTCACGATTCCGGCATGCCGGAATTTCATCCGGTCATTGAGCTGATTCCCTCGTTCAAGCTGGTCCGGCGGAAATCCATGCTTTCCGAATTCCGCGTCGGGAAAGGCCGGATCCTGATGTGCGGACTGGCGCTTTCGGATTCCGATCCGGCGGGGCGGTATCTCCGGGGTGCGCTTCTGGAATATCTGAACCGTGGCGTATGGGAGGAGGCTCCGGAATGGGAAAGCGCCTCCCTGCGGGAAAGAATCCGCCGGGATCACGGAGAAAGATTCCAGGAGATCCGTCTTGACGAAGGGGGACGCATCCGGGAGAAGAGACAGTGATGCGCCCGGCGCAAAGGTGAAATCCTGTGAAACCGCTGACATACATTGCGCAGGCATACCGTGTGGGCTCTTCCGGAGAGGGGATTTGCCGGGTTCTCTCCTGCGGTCACTATTGCGCGGAGAAAGGTTTTCAGGACAGAATCGCGAAAAAGAATTTTCTGGAAATCTTCTGGTGCGTGAAGGGATACGGCTGTCTGGAACGCGACGGACGGGAATTCCGGCTGCTGCCCGGCGAAGTCTGCTGTTATTTCCCGGGCGAGCGGCACAACGTCCATACCGATGCCCCGAGCTGGAATTACTACTGGATGGGGCTGGACGGGCCTTATCTTCAGGAACTGATTCGGGCTTTCCGCCTGAAAAACGAGCCTTGGACGGCGGGAAAATGTCCGGAGGAACTCTTTGAAAAGATCATGCGGGCGCTTTCGGATCTCGGCATTCACGGACAGCATCAGGCATCCTGTTTCGCCTATGAGCTCCTGAGCCGGATTGCAAACGGCCCGTTTCAAACGGCGAACGATCAGATCGAACAGCTGAAGCGGAAGATGGAGAAGGAATTCAGCCGGCCCGATTTTTCCATTCTGAAGGAAGCGCGCAGAATCGGCGTTCACCGGTCCACGCTGTACCGGCTGTTTGTCAGCCGGACCGGCATGTCGCCGCAGAATTATCTGATCGCATGCCGCCTGCGCGAGGCACTTGTGCGCCTTCATGCCGGGGAACCCCTCAAGACAATTGCCTTTGAGTGCGGATTCTCCGATCAGAATTATTTCACCCGGGTATTCCGGAAAAAATACGGCATTCCGCCCGCGAAATTCCGGCGGAGCTGCTGAACTGCCGGATGTGCGGCTCTCCTGCCGTATGAAACGGCTCCTCCGCGCTTTCCGCAGCGGAATCTCCGGCGTGCCAATGCCGTCCGGGCGGCAAATGGTAAATTCCCTCTTTTGCGACATGCATCCTATAAATAATACATTTGTCTCATTGAAACGGAGGAGTCCGCAGTGTATTTTCCGGAAAGATGTCAGCGGGGTTCCCGGATCTGCCGGGGGCACTTCTCCCGTGCGA
Source organism: uncultured Victivallales bacterium (assembly GCA_944391115.1). Classification (GTDB taxonomy): domain Bacteria; phylum Verrucomicrobiota; class Lentisphaeria; order Victivallales; family UBA1829; genus UBA11452. The sequence continues at coordinate 182,331 of CALXSJ010000002.1, forward strand.
AGACATTTTGCAGACTCAAAAAACAAGACACAAAAAGGGAGCGGGGAATGAAGAACTGGCTGCTGTTCACACTCGGCATGGCTGTTGTCTTCCGGTTTGCGGCGCATTCCGCGGAGCTTGTCCGGAAGGGGTGTCCGGTCTCCGGGACCCTGATTGATCCGTCCGCGCATCCCGCGGTCCGCCATGCGGCGGAGCCAGGCTTTTTTACGGGAAAAGCAGCGGCGGGCGTCTTGCCGTCGGAACAGTTCCGGGCAGGAGGATTCCGTGAAAAATCATCCTTGTGACTCCGGATGCGGCAATCAGGAAAACGCATTTCTCCCGGTGTCCGGAGTTCGTTATGCCTCCGGGACGAGAAGAAGAAATACATCAGGGACTGGGGAAAGGATGACGCCTCCCGCGGGGGGACACGGAATAAAGCCGGATTTTCCAATCCTTCTCGGCGGTGTTTTTTGATCCTTTTCATCAGGACGATGCAATTTGCGCCTTCCACTTTTTCAACTGTCCGACCCATCTGGAGATGCTTCGGTATCTGATGAAGATGATGGAGGGGAAACGTCTGAAACGGGAAATCTCAGGAAAGGAAGAGAGCCATGTTTGAAAAAAAAGATGTCCGCGTTGCCGTGATCGCCGCGGGCGGCCGTTCCCAGGGAGTGATGGAGCGTCTGCTGCGCGATTCGGAGCGTCATGTGAGAATCGTTTCCGTTTATGATCCGGATCCCGCAGTTGTGGAGCGGGCGCTTGCACGATGGGAGACTCCCGGAGCCGCGCGCTGCGCCTCCATGGAGGAGGCGGTCGCCTTTCCCGGCGTGGAATGGGTGATGGTGTTTTCTCCCAACGCCTTTCACAAGGAGGCGATCCTGGAAGGCTTCCGCATGGGGAAAAATGTTTTTTCCGAGAAACCGCTTGCCACGACATTGGAGGACTGCCGTGCCGTTTATGACGCCTGGCGCGCTTCCGGAAAACTTTTCGCCACCGGGTTCGTGCTCCGCTATTCGCCGGTTTACCGGAAAGCGAAGGAACTTCTGGATTCCGGTTCGTTCGGACGCCTGCTTTCCGTGGACGCGACGGAGAATCTCGCTCCGGCGCACGGGGGCTATATCATGCAGAACTGGCGGCGGAAAAAATCGCTGGCCGGCCCGCATCTTCTGGAGAAGTGCTGCCATGACCTTGACATGCTCAATTACCTCATCGGCTCCCTTCCCACGAAAACAGCGGGATTCGGAGGCCTCGACTGTTTCATCCCGGAAAATGAGCCTCTTTTCCGGAAATATCCCGCCGGGACGTATGATTCATGGGAGGATCCCCACCGGACGAAGGAATCGCCTTTTTCCTCCGACAAGGAAATCCGGGACACGCATGTGGCGCTGTTTCTTTACCGGAACGGCGTAAAAGTCCAGTTTCAGGCGACCTGCTGCAATATGATTCCGGAACGGCGGATGTACTTCTCCTGCACGGAGGGAACGATCGTTCTTGATCTTGTGCGCAGCGTCCTTTCCTGGCGGAGGATCGGAGAGGAAGCCGAAAGCGTGATCCGTTTCTCCGCGGACGGTCATGGCGGAGGCGACAATACCCAGACTATCGAGCTGTATGAATGCATGTGCACCGGGAATCCGCCCCGCTCCGGCGGATCCGAGGGGCTGGAAAGCGCGGTGGTCGCTCTTTCCGCGGATCTTGCCATGGAGGAGCTGCGCGTGGTCGATCTGGAAGAGACATGGCGGGCGCTCGGACGTTGAGGGCACAGGCCGGCGGATTCGTCTTCCGGAGCAGAGTTTCCGGCTGTTTTGAGATGCATTATTCTTCCGCGAATCCGGAGGAATTCCGCTGAATCAGTTTCATGGCATGCATGACGAACGGAATCAGAATCAGGAATCCGCACGCCGCGACGACGTACACGCTCCGGACTCCGAAGTGATAGATTATCGTTCCGCCGAACGGCGCCGCCAGCAGGAGTCCGCAGGTGCGGGAGGTCGAGCTCCAGCCGAAAATCTGCCCCCGCCGTTCCGGGGGCGAGGCTTTCGAGAGCATTGTCAGAAAGACCGGTTCCAGTCCTCCGGCCGTGACAAATGTGAAGAAGCGCGAGACTCCGAGCACGGCAAGCGTCGGCGCGAATCCCTGGCCGAGCACGAACAGGGCCGACATCACGATTGCCGGAAAGGCCACTTTCCCGGGAGAGAAGCGATCAACCAGATAGCCGACGCACACTCCCGCCACAACGCCGCCGCATGCCGCCAGCGCGCTGATCCAGCCGGTATGGAGCTCCGTATTGACATGTCCGGCGATATGTTCAACCTGAAGCGCCAGATATGCCTCGTCGAACCGCCGCGCGAATGCCATCAGCAGAAAGAGGGAAAGGATCATCCAGACTGTTTTTCCGAAATCCGGCAGATGGAGCCCGGGTTTCATCCGGGGTGTTTCCTCCGCCGTTTTCCGTACCGGGGCGATCGGATTCTCCCGTACGAAAAGCAGGACGAGAATTCCACCAACCAGATACATCACTCCGCAGAAAAGAAATGCTGTCGTATATCCGAAACAGTGCACGATCGTGGCGCCGGCGAGGTAGCCGAGCATGTTGCCGCTCCAGACCACGGAGCTCAGGGACCCGAGCGCGAATCCGTGCTTTTCCTCCGGCGTCGTGGAGACGATCAGCGTCTGCGCGGCGTTCACCGTTCCTGAACACATGCTGGTCAGGAACCGTATGCCGATCAGTGTCCAGATGCCCGGCGCGAACGCCATGCAGGGCATCAGGAGCGCGGCTCCGAAGCTTGCCCGCAGCAGCATGAGCTTCCGTCCATACCGGTCGGCGAGCAGCCCCCAGATCGGGGTGAACACCGCGAAACTGGCCATGCCGAAGAAGTAGAACATTGAAACATACCAGCCCCGCAGGTTCGGGTCTTCGATCCCGAATTTCACGCGCATGTAGACTGGAATGAAGGGCATTGCCGCCGCAAATCCGGCCAGGGAAAGCAGCTGGGAAAGCCAGATGAAGAAGAGATTCCTCTTCCAGCTGATCTTCCCGATTTCCCGCGAGGAAACACTCATAGCCTGACCCAGCTCCTTTTCTCCGCTGATTCCCTGACCTTTTCCAGAAGGTATTGCAGATAGACGCCATGTTCCAGAGTGGGGCCGAGGGGGATTCCCCGGTAAACCGACTCCAGGAATGTGTAGAGGCAGTGGACATGTCCGCGCATCCATCCCATCGGGGCTTTCGGCGTCGGGAAGCCGGCCGGTTTGTCATAGCGCTGCCCGCAGTCGATGGCCGTCCAGCCCCTGATCCCGCCGAGAGGTGCGGATTCCGCGGCGCGGTCATAGTAGTACAGCCTGTGAAGATCCATCGGCGCCATTCTGAGCGCGCCTTTGCTGCCGTAGATTTCAAAGCTCATTTCATCCTCCGTGCCCGTGGCGATTTTGGAGGCGTTGATATTGCCGTATGCGCCGTTGGGCAGGCGCACGGTTGCAAGCATGTTGTCTTCCGCGTCGACCCGGACCGTTTCCGAGGGGTTCTGCGCCGAAGGACGCTCCGGATATGCGGTGTGCGTAACGGCGGAGAGTTCGCTGAATCCGCCGAGCAGATGGTGCATGAGGTCGAGCACATGACTCCCGAGGTCCGCGGCGACGCCGCCGCCCGATGCGCCGGATAGTTTCCACTTGAGCGGCGTTTCCGGATCGGCGTTTCCGGAATGCAGATAGGAGGCGCGGAATTCAAGAATTTCGCCGATTTTCCCTTCGTCCATCAGCTGTTTTGCCCGGAGCGTGACCGGAAAGAAGCGGTTCTGAAGCGTCATCTGCGAAATGCCCTTGTAATTCCGGAGCGCCTCCCGGATCAGCAGGGCCTCTGCCCAGGTCGCCGTGAGCGGCTTGTCGCAGTAGATGTGCTTGTTGTGGCGGATTGCCGACAGGAGCGCCTCGCAGTGGAAATTGTTCGGCGTGCAGATGTCCACAATGTCGATGTCCGGATTTTCCGTGATTTCCCGGTAGTCTGTCACCGCGTGGACTGCGCCGGCCTGCAAAGCGCTCTTTTCCGCAGTCTCCGCTCTGGAGGTGCAGACATGCGTGATTCTGCTGCCGAATTCCCGCTGATCGTAAAAGAGCGGAATGTTCCGGTGCCCGTAGGCGTGAACCTTTCCGATGAATCCGAATCCGATGATGCCGACCGTGTAGATTTTCATCCGTTTTTCCTTGTTTTCAGTTAAGGTCTTCTTTTCCGGAATTTAAATCGGGATTTGCTTTTTTCCAGAACATTTTGGAAAATTTCTTCTTTCCTTACTGCTTTCCAATTCCGGTATCCGGTTCATATCGCCGGCGCCCCGGCGGGGCAAAACCTGTCTCCATGCGGGAGGCGTTCCTCCGCGCATCGGAGACGGCGCAAAAGCGCAGGAAGTTTTCCCGTTGAGGGTTGACATTTTCGCTCCAGAGGGTAAATTATACATTGTGTCATGAATTGTTTTATCCAAAATCACAAACAGGAGAGCGTTGCATCATGGCGGAAAAAGTCAGAAAGAGTACGGCGAAAACACCTGCGAAACCCGCGGCGAAGAAGGTGGTCAATCTGGCCTTCATCGGCTATGGAATTCAGGCGCGCACCGTGCTGGTGCCGAATTTCATCAAGCAGGAGAATGTTGTCGTCAAGGCCGTTTGCGACTGCGACCGGGTGCGCCGGGAAGCGGGCGTGAAATATGTCAATGACTATTACAGGAAAAATAAGAAATCCCGCCTTGCCAGATGCGTGGCCGTCGCTGATTTCCGCGATATCATCCGTGACAAGGGAATTGACGCGGTCTGCATTGCGACGCCGGATCACTGGCATGCCTACATCTCCTGCGCCGCGATGAAGGCCGGAAAAGATGTCTATTGCGAAAAACCGCTGACCTATTCCGTCGAGGAGGCGCTTCTTCTCGTTCAGGCCCAGAAAAAATTCAAGAGCGTTTTCCAGACCGGCGCCATGCAGCGTTCCAGGCGCGAATTCCGCACCGCCTGCATGATCGTCCGCAACGGTTTCATCGGCGACGTCAAGTATGTCGACTGCAACTACGGCAACGCGTCCGCCCAGAACAATACGGATATCGCCAACTTCCCCGCGAATCTTGGCGGTCCCTCTCATCCGCATCGCTTCTTCTGCCAGTGGAACGGACCGGAAAAGAAGGTTCAGGACATCGCCACGGAATCCGCGCCCAACAAGGATGTCGACTGGGACATGTGGCTCGGTCCGGCGCCCTGGTCGCCCTATTCCGACCAGTGCGCACCCCGCAAGGTCGCCAATTTTTATCCGATGTTCTGGCGTTTTGACGACAATTACGGAACCGGCTACAATGGAGACTGGGGCGCCCACCATCTTGACATCGCGCAGTGGGGTCTTGATCTTGACAAGTCCGGCCCGGTGAAGGTGATCCGTTCCGACGAGCCCCATTCGACAAATCCGCTGCATGGCGGGCGCCGTCAGTTCGGAATGAAATTCGTTCTCGCCAACGGCTGTGTCATTCAGCACAATCCGTTCAGCACCTGGGGAACGGTTTTCTATGGAACCAGGGGGATTGTCGCGGTCAATCGCGGACGCATCGCCGTGTGGACGGGCAGAGGCGTCAAGCCCACGCCTGAGGTCCGCAAGGCTCTGGAGGACGTCTCCTTCAGCAAAATGAAGAAGATTGCCGCATCCGTCGGCGAAGATTACGGTTTTGATCCCACCCAGAAGAAAGATAACCGCCTTGCGGCATGTCTGGACACGCTGGACAGCTATTTCAAGCTGGCCGACGCCAAGGTTCAGCTTTACCGGAGTCCGCTTCAGGAGCAGAATTTCATCGAATGCTGCATTTCCCGCAAGCCCACGATTTCCACCGTGGAGACCGGCGCCCGCGCCGCGATCCTCTGTTTGCTCTGCAATCTGAGTTATGTGTATGACACAGGCTTTGACTGGGATCCGGTCAAGTGCACGTTTGCCAACGGAACCGGCGATCCGGCCTGGCTCAGACGTCCCGTCAACCGCAACGGCTGGGATATCAAGCTCTGAGTTCTGTCAGGTGAAAAGATTTCCGCGCGAAACGGAGCGCGGAGGTTTCAGAAGAGAGTGCTGTTCCGGGAATCCCCGCGGCAGACACTCTCTTTTTTTGATGGCTCAGTCCCGTTTCCCGCTGAACGGACTGTGCCTCTCTGATGTTCCGGAGCAGCCGTTTCCTTTCTTGCGGTGTGCTTCCGCCGGTATTCCGGAGTCTGCCTGAAAATTGCGATTGATTCCCGATTTTATCAAAGTATTCACCCCCATCTGCTTGACTTTCCGGAAAAACGAGTATAATGTATGCCATCGTGCAGTTATTATACCAACCCGGGAGGATTTTTGAAATGAGAATCATGCGTAAAAAACATGCCGTGATGATGGAATATGTCATCATCGCCGTCCTGATTGCCGCGGCGGTTGTGGTCGCCGTCATCATGTTCGGAAAGAATGTCTCGAAGGAAATGAATGTCGCGACGCAGGCCATGAGCGATGCGAAAGGCGCGGAGACATCCCAGAAAGCTGTGGAAACGGGAACGGCAAGTGACATCAAGAAGGCCAACGAGCACGAAAAGGCCATGCACAATTACGATAAATAAGACTCGCAGCCGGGGAACATCAGAATGAGAACCGTTGTCAGAAAACATGCCGTGATGATGGAATATGTCATCATCGCCGTCCTGATTGCCGCGGCGGTTGTGGTCGCCGTCATCATGTTCGGAAAGAATGTCTCCCATGAAATGAACGTGGCGACAAAGGCCATGAGCGACGCCAAGGGCGCGGAAAACTATCAGGGCGAACTCAAGAAAAATGCGGCCGAGGACGTCAAGAAAGCCAACGAACACGAAAAGGCCATGCACAATTACGACAAGTGAACCTTGTTCCGGCTTTGTTCTTGAAACGGATGCTCGTGCTGCGGGGATCCGTTTTTTTATGGAATGGACTGCGGATGGATTATCTGACACTTGGAAAACTCATTCTGGCTGCGCCGTGGCTGATTTATCTGTCGGTCCGCGACTTCCGCACCCATGAACTGCCGAACGCATGGGTGTTCGGCGGAATACTTGTGATGCTTGCCCTGGCGCTCGGCGTCGGCATGCCTTATGCGCTGGCGTCTCTGCTGACGGCGTTTTTTTCCTCGCTTTTCCTGCTGCTGCCTTTTTTCCTCCGGGCGGCGGGCGCCGGTGATGTGAAAATGCTGTTTGCGGCCGGTCTGATTGCGGGGCCCGGCAACACGCTGAATCTGATCCTCCTGGTTTCTCTGGCCGGGCTTGTGCTTGCCGTTCTGATGCTGGCCTTCCGGAAGGTGAACGCTGCGAGAGTGAAGCACTACTGCCGCTGCCTGTTTGATTTCCGCTATGACCGGACGGAAGGAAGGAAAACCTTGCCGCCTCCCGATGCGGAAAGCTGCCGTGTGCCGTTCGGCGCGGCGATTGCGGCGGGACTTTTTCTGAATCTTCTGATGCAGCTGGTCTATTCTCTGGAGGGAGCCGGATGAGGCGGAAAAAAGAAACTTTTCTGAAATCCCGGAAAGGGGCGGCTCTTCTGGAGTTTGTATTCTGCTTCCCGATTCTGTTCGTCCTGTTCCTGTTTGCCGTCCAGTTCGCATACATCATGATTACCTGGCAGGTCGTGCACTACTCCGCCTACATGGGGGCGCGGTCGGCCATGACGGTCAACAATCTCCAGCGGAAAAGCCGCGCGGAAACTGTGGCGAAACGGATTCTCGCGGTTGTATCCGGTTCCCCCGCGGACTCGAAGGACGCGAAGGACCGTGCCGACGACAAATATATCCGGCTCGACGGCTGGGGGAGACTCCCGAACACGAAATATCTGGATCAGCAGGTCGAAGTGGACATCCCCCTGATCGACGTCGACCCGCGCGGACTCCAATGCACGGTCAAGTTCAAGATGTTCCTGCTGGTTCCGGTCGCGGGGCGGATCATCAGCTTCTTCGCAAAGGAAAAAAAGAGCGAGGAGGAGAAGAAGTGGGAAAAGAAGCTCGACGAACAGGCCTATGCGCTCAATCCCGCGCTGCTGGCGCAATATGCCAATGAGCTGGAAGTGAAGGGCTCCGACAAGAAGGAGAAGCTCAAATATCCGTATATCACGCTCTCCTCCACCAGCGTGATTGCCATTCCCTACGCGACAAAATTCTATCCGGTGGCGAAATGAATCAGGCTTATCCGACCGTATTCACCGTATTTTCGGGAAAGTGCCGCGAGCTGGTCTCCGACAGCAGGGGCGCGGCGCTTGCGATCACGCTTGCCTTCGTCATGCCGATCTATCTTCTGGTGATCGGCATCTACGGCATCGGGGAAGTGGTGCGCAACAAGATCGAACTCCAGAACGCTGCGGACGCGGCCGCCTATTCCGCTTCGGTGGTGCAGGCGGACTATCTCAGCCGGATCGCGACCGTCAACAAGGCGATGGCATGGACGTATGTGGATCTTCAGAAACGCTCCCTCGATCTGGCCATGGATCTCTTCTGCAAATACGTTTTCATCCAGTTTCAGAAGGATCTGAACATGGCGCGTCGGAACAACACCCCGTGCCACATGCATGTTCCGGGCCTGCATTACAACTGCGGAACGGATGTGCTGGTCGATCTCACGGAACTGATGATTCTCGGCACCGGTCTGGGAATACCGGAACTGGCAAAAAAATTTAACGGACAGGAGGCTTTAGACCGTTTCCTGCTGGCACAGCTGGTGTATACGACAGAGGCGGAATTCAAGGGAAAGGGTTCCATTACGAACACACCGAAAGTTTACGAATACAGTTATGCCATTACGAAAATGATGGCGAAACTCGATTCATTGCGCAGGGAGTTTCCAAACAAAGTCCGGGAGACCGCACAGAAGATCGCCGCAGCCAACATGATGGAGTGCAAGGACGATTACATGATCAATGTCACGCTCGGCGACATGACCGGCGCGTTTTTCACGATGCTGCCTTCCGAGGAGAATGAAAAAACGTTCATTTCCTTTGCGGATCCCACGCTGAAGGACTTTTCCCCGAAGAAGGTGTTCGGTCCCGGAACCGACGACTGGATCGTCAGGAAGGGAATTGCAGGCTTCTGGCGCGTTTATAACCAGACGAAAACTCATCTGTATGCGGAATGGGACTGGTTCTGGACTCGCTGGGTGCATGTCGATCTGGGCGAATTCCAGCTGCACCTTCCTCCGATGTTCGGCGGCAACGCCAAACGGGGGCATCCGAAATACCACGGGTATGACAGTTTCTTCCCGCTGATTAAGGAAAATGTGCCGATCGGGCTTCTGGTTCCGCCCGCGATTCCGCTTACGCTGACACCGCTCTTCTTCGGCAGGGCTGGTTCGATCACGGTTGCGATTGCGCGCAAGACGAGCAATCCGTTTTCCGTGTTCAGCTGGAGCGGGCGCTCCCTGACGGCGCCGTCGATTCTCTCCGCGTTCAATCCGAGCGTTGCGGGAGGGAACCGCCCGGAATACATGTGTGCCATCGCCTCCGCCCGTGCCGGCTACAAGCCTTATGAAAAGGACAAAGAGAAAAAGCGCAAGAGCGCCGACTACAATCTCGGCTACACCATCTCCAGCGGCGAGAAGGAATGGAATCTGGTGGAAACCGACTGGGACGGCGTCATGCTTCCCGTGAAGCACGCCTGGGATCTCTGTGCCGGCGTGGGAGAGGCGCAGGCCTTCACCGTCGGAAGCGGCAACATTCTCAAGGAGATCATGCTCGACAAGAAGAACTGGGTCGATGCGAAGGGAAAGAAGATCGACGAAAAGAAACTGCCCGACTGGGAGAAACTCAAACCGCCCGCCGGACTTGTCACGGACAAAGGCGACAAGGACGGCAAACTGCAATGGGATAAACTCCGGGATTATCTGGGACACTGAAACATGAGGAAAACACTCGACAATCTCTTCCGTTCCCGCCGCGGCTCCGTGCTGATGGAGTTCGTGCTGGTGCTTCCCGTCTATATGGCGACGATCGGCGGCATTCTGTGGCTCGGCATGAAATCCCTTGATGCGATCAATCTCCGCTCGGCGGATCACTGGGGGGTCTGGATGGCGGGCAGCCGTTTCTCCGCGCGGACACCGGCGCTGGCGGCCCTTCAGGAGATGTTCCCGCGCACATCGCTTATCACGGCCAGCCAGAAGCGGGCGCTGCATGCCGAACACTCCTATCTCCAGTTCATCGGTTCCAAAACCACGCTTTACGAAACGCGGCCCGGATTCCTCGACAACTGGATCAATATGCCTTATACGGTCTCCGGAGAGGACAAGCCCTTTTCCATTCCGGAGTTCCAGATCACCTCCTCCCGTTACGGGAACAAATACACGCAGTGCATCATCATGCGTTCCAAGGGATCCGCCACGGCGAAACGGCACTGGGATCCCAGTCTCGTTGCCAAACACAAGGTCTGGCAGTTCGATGCCAAGGACGACGAATATCCGAAGGAATGGAAGCTCGAACTGCTGGATGACCCGAAATACACCGACGACACGAAAGAGCAGGAGAAGGAGCCTGAAAAGATCAAGTTCTACGAGCGCTTCAAAAAGTATGAACAATGGAGCACGGCGAAGTGAAAACGTTCCCGCTTTCGATTGCCGTTTTTCTGCTGGTGTTTCTTGGCGGGCTGGGGATGGTTCTGCTGCTGCATGCGCCCGTTCAGGAGAAAAGGAGCGCGGCGCCGCCGCCCGTTTCCGGCGTTCCCGCGGACGCTCCGCGCGGACTTCCGCCGCTTGTCCTGCCGCCTGGAACGGAGATGCGGCGCTGTCCGGAAAACAGCTGGGAATATACCGGCGAAATCCATTCGAATTTTGTTTCCGCCCGCGGGCGGCTGAGTGCGTGGTTTCAGAATTATTCCTGGCGTCCGGAAAAACGGATCACGCTGGACGCAAGCTTGAAACCGCAGGTGATCCTGACATTTTCCAATCGCGAATATGAACTGACCCTGCTGCTCTGGAAGATCAAAACCGATTTGACCGGATTTTCCTATCGGCGGGACAAAAAACCTGAGTGGAAGGGAGAGATGATCCAATGAATGACAACGCATCGTTTCTGGTCCTGTTTCTGGCGCCGGTGAAAGAGTATCTGGCCGATGACGCGGTTTCGGAGATCCTGATTAACGGTCCGTCGCAGATCTACATTGAGCGGAACGGCAGACTGGAAGAGACGGAAGCCCGTTTCGCCAATGAGGCGCAGCTGAAAGCCGCCGCCGTGAACATTGCAAAATCCGTGGACCGGCAGCTGGACGAGGCGCATCCGGATCTGGATGCGCGCCTCCCGGACGGTTCGCGCGTTCACGCCACCATTCCTCCGGTCAGCCGCAGCGGCACCATTCTCTCCATCCGGAAATTCAAGAAGGAGATGCTGACGATCGACAAACTCGAATCATTCGGAAGCATTCCGCATGAAGGCGTTCTTCTTCTGAATGCGATTGTGAAACTGCGGAAGAACACCATTGTCTCCGGCGGCACATCGTCCGGCAAAACCTCGGTTCTGAACGCGCTGAGCGGACTGATTCCGGACAAGGACCGCATTCTGGTGCTGGAGGACGCCAGCGAACTGCAGCTTCAGCAGAAGCACTGCGTCTATTTCGAAACCCGGAAGCCGGACAAGAACGGACAGGGCGAATTTTCAATCCGCGATCTGGTGATCGCTTCGCTGCGGCTCCGTCCCGACCGTCTGGTCATCGGCGAGATCCGCGGCGGCGAGGCGCTTGATCTTCTGCAGGCAATGAATACCGGACACTCCGGCTCCATGTCCACCATTCATGCGAACAGTCCGGTCGACGCGCTGAGCCGCATGGAGACCTGCGCGATTCTGAGCGGAGCCAGTCTGCCGCTGAACGCCATCCGGATGCAGGTGGCCTCCGCGATCAACTGTGTCGTCCATACGATGCGCCTTCCGGACGGATCGAGAAAAATCGTCGAAATCGCCGAAGTCCTGCCGCTGGTTAACGGCGAATATGCGCTCCGCTCCCTGTTGCGCTGGAAAACGGAATCCGTTGCGCCGGACGGAACCGTCTCCGGGCATTTCCAGCTCGGCGAGGCGCCCTCCTTCCGCGACGCAGCCGGAATCCTGCACCTTGAACTGCCGGAATATCCATGAAAAAATCCGGGGAGGTGCTCTCGTTCTTTTTTGCCGGGGAACGGATTGCCGCCTTTCAGCTGGTCCGGAACCTGCGCGTCCGTGAACTTTCCGAGTGCTGGCTTGCGGTGAAACTGGATACGGGGCTTCCCGTTGCGGTTAAATTTCTCCGGAGGGAACACCCGCGGATCCCGCAGTTCTATGACACGGCGGAGTTCCTGCGGACATGCGCATGTCCTTTTCTGATCCATGTGCTGGAGTGCGGGGAGACAGCGCAGATGATGCCTTACGCGGTCATGGAATACGCAGAAAAAGGAACGCTCCGGAAACGTCTGACGAAAAACGGCCGTCTTCCGTTTCCCGAGGCTGTCCGGCTTCTGCGTGAGATGCTTCTCGCGCTGCAGGCGCTGCATGAGCACGGTATGGTCCACCGGGATGTCAAGCCGGACAACATCTGGCTGATGTCTGACGGGACTTTCCGCCTGGGCGATCTCGGCACGGTGAAACTGCCCGGCTTCACGGAGGAGCCGGGCGCGGTGTTCGGCACAGCCTCCTACCTGTCGCCGGAACAGGCGCGCGATTCAACTTCCGTTGACGCTCGGAGCGACCTTTACAGCCTTGGACTGGTCCTCTTTGAAGCCCTGACGGGAAAACGCCGCCGTCCGAGAATGGATAATTTCGCCGACGCGCTCAAGAATGTCCTTGCCGACCATTCGCCTCCTCCTGTTGCGGATCTGCGTGCCGCTGCGACGGAAAAACTGGTATTTCTGCTGGGCAGGATGATGGAATACGCTCCCGCGCTGCGTCCGGAGAGCGCCGCGGAGGCGCTTGCGGAACTGAACGCAATGGAATTGCCGGACGGATATTCCTGAACTTTCCGGCCGTGCGCCGGGAACACTCCTTCAGTTCCCTTCCGGAAGGCGGAATTTTTCCAGAAGCATCTTCCAGCGGGCGGAACTCTCTTTTTTCGCTTTGATTTCTTCCGGTGCAAGGGAGGCGATTTCAAGAATTTCCCGGTCGGACAGCCGCAGCAGCAGCGGAAGCGCATCCAGTCCCGCCTTGCGCAGATGCTCCGCCGCCCGGGCAAGCCGGCGCCGCAGAACGAGTTCCCGCAGGATGACGGCAGCGGGAAGAAGGAGCGGGAAAAACCACCCCGGCATTCCTGCGGCGGCAAGACCGGACGCCGCCGCAAGTCCGCCGAAAAACAGCGCGGGCAGCTCCCATCGCCGGAACAGATTTCCGATCGTGCGCCGGAACGCGGACGCGTTCACCTGACAGGCGAAATATTCCTCGTAGACGGAGGAGGGAAACGCTGTTCTTGCCGCGTGAACCATCTCATGCGCAAGAGATTCCGACGCGTCATAGCCCAGTCGTTCCTCCCTGTCTGCAAAGGCGCCGTGCAGAAAAACGATCGGAAGCAGGCGGTCGATTTCCAGCAGAACGCCGGCGGAAAGAATGCCGGTCTGTTTCGAATCGCAGCGCACGGGAACCCATGCCGCGCGGAAGCGGTATTTCTCCCAGGTCAGATTGACGGCTTTCCGATGCGCTGCCGGAAGAGGGAAGCGCGCCTGCGCAATCAGCTGCTGAAGATCGGAAGCTCCCTCCTGAAGCGCGCTCAGTTCGCCGTGCAGTTTTTCCAGCCGTCCGGCAAACTGTTCCGCCGTTTCGCCGGGCGCCGGAAAGAGTCCGGCGGAATCAAACTCCGCCAGCACTGCGGGAAGTGCATCCGGTGCGCATTCACGGAGCTTTTTCCAGGAGGAGGGCGTTGTCATGTCATGGAACCGGCAGGGAGATGACGGTGACGATACGCTGGTAAAGCGCAACGATGCTTTTGCCGATCGGCCCGAAGGAACCGCCGCCGAAGCCGGACAGCGAGTAGACGGAAGCGGAGGCCGCAAAAACCAGCGGCAGAATCGAGCAGAGCAGGATCGTGTATTCCAGAAGAACGCTCCGTTTCCTCGAAATTTTCCGTTTTCCGGTCATTTCTGACTCCAGACCCAGTTGACGATGGGGTCGCCCGGAATGCCGTTTGCAAGAACGGCTTCCCCGATGCCTGCCGCGGTCTGCGGTTTCAGCGGATCATATCCTTCCAGCAGGGTCTGCTGTTTTGTACGGAATGTCTTCCAGGCTGCGGCGTAGCGGCGCATCGTCTCGCGGGAGATCGTCGATGCCGGGGAAAAGTAGAAGAATGCCGCCTTGGCCGCAAAATAGATCCGTGTCCCGGGGGCGCTCTCCGCTATTTTATCGAGTGCGGCCAGCATGGTTCCGCGGCGTTTCAGCAGTGTTTCGCAGTGCTGCTTGAGTTTTTTGGTTTCACCGTTCAGCATCCATTGATTTTCGGGCAGTGCAAGCCAGAGGTTTGTTTCCTCCACAGAGCGGTAAAGCGCGGCAAGTGCGATGCAGTCCGGCTGGAAGTCCAGGCTCGACAGAATGTCGGCGGAATAGATGTTGGTCGGCTGAAGAGCGGACTGCTGAATGATTTCGTAGAAGAAGCGGATGCCGAACATCCGGTCATAAGTGCCGGATGGCGTTTTTCTGCGCGGACCGGGCATTTTCCCTTTCAGACAGTCGAAACGGAAGGCCTCCTCCAGGTTTTTTTCGGAGGTGAAACGCTCCACGATTTCGGGAATTCCGCCCTTGTCCATGCCGTTGTCTTTCAATTTGGCAAGCAGGTATTTCAGATTTTCCATATTGCGGAGAAGCATCTGCTGGCGTTCTGCAAGCTGATTGCGTTTCTTCAGAATCCGGGAGCTTATCATGCATTCGTCAGTGGAGATTAAGGAAACCGCAGGTCTGATTTCGCTGAAACGCATTGCGCTCAATGCAGTCTGGTTTGCCATGATGTCGCTCTGATTCTGCTCCAGGCGTTTCAGGAGGTCTGCAAGATCCTGCGCCCGGACGCGGACGCTGCCGGAGGCCGTTGCGCCGAGGCGTTTCAGTTCCGCGGCAAGAGTTTTGAAATCCGTCTCTTCCGCATTCAGAAGATCCAGCGCGGCCGTCATTCTGTCCAGAATTGCGCAGTTGTTTTTCAGTTCCGCCTGCAGTCTGGTGATTTCCTTGCGGAGCGGGAGAAGCCATTCGGGTTCCAGCTCTTCCTTCCGTTTGAGAATGGGATTTTTTTCCAGTTCCGCCAGCAGACCCTTCTGGGCGGCCGGATCGGAATCCATCGAGGAAAGAATGTCTCGGAGTTTGAACTGCAGATCCAGCAGCGTTTTTGCATGGCGGACCAGAGCCATGCGCTCATCCACGGTTGCGTCCTCCCAGTTCCATGCGAAACGTTTATCCGCCTCCAGGCGTCCGAAGCATTTTGCGGCATCCTGCCATTCGGAATCCTTCAGAAGACGTTTGAATTCATTCCATGCGTCAAGCGTTTTTTCATAGCGCGCGATGTTTTTCAGATGCTCCTGATGATATTTTTCATACTTCTGGTAGTTCCGCGATCCGGGCATATGATCGAGGACCCGGCGTGCCGCGCCGAATTCCGCGCGGCGGATATAGTATTCCGTGGCCGCCAGAACCTGGGAGGCCTCGGGCGTTGCGGCGTAGAAGAGGCCGAAGATTCCGAGAATGACGATCACGGTGATTCCCATAATCAGGATTTTGCGTCCGATTTGCGAACGGGTGTGCGGAACATTGCGGTCTAGGAACATAAGGTCGAAAAAGGCCACTGCGATTTCATCGGAGTCCATCAGCATGCGTTCCTGGCGTCCCAGTTTCGCGCCGTTGACAAACGTGCCGTTCAGACTGTCAAGATCCCGGATCCAGGATTCCCCGTTTTCCGCAATGCGGATTTCCGCATGGAAGCGCGAGACGACATCGTCCCGGATGACAATATCGTTTTCCGGCGCGGAACCGATCCGGATGAGATTCTTTTCAAGGCGGACAAGCTCCCCTTCGCGCGGTCCGTTCAGAAACTCCAGACGATGCACATCGCAGGGCCGTGCATCGTGCAGTTCCGCCGGTTTGACGAACAGTTCGCAGTCGCCGACGGCAATTCTGTCATGCGGTTTCAGCACATACGAGGAAAGCGTTCTCCCGTGCGCATGCAGAATGTTTTTCCCGCAGGCCTGGACCCGGATTTCACGCGGCAGGAGGCGCAGTTCCGCCTGATAATCGGAGGATACGCGGTCCTGTTCCGGAACGATCCAGTCATTGTCCGCGGCGCGTCCGATCTTTACGGTTTCACCGAGCGTGTCGGTTCTGGCCGTGAGAATCAGCCGGCCCCGGCAGCGGAGTTCCAGAATGCGCACATAGGCGCGCTTCGGCTTTTTTTCCGGGGAGGAATGCTCCGTGCCGCCTTCCGTTTTGTCATGTTTCCGAAACAGTCTTCTCATTCTTCAATCGTCCAGATGTTTTTCATGATCTTCACATGCCTGTGGTCGTCCGGAGAGGGGAAGCGGCGCAGGCATTCGCTTACGATCCTGTTCATGCCCGCAGTATTCTCCGCCGTCTGATAGGTCTGATATGCCAGGCAGCACTGCGAATACCAGATCTGCTGCTTCTCCTTGAACTCCAGCCAGAGAGGCAGTACCGCGGCGGTCAGCACCTCGTCGCGGCTTTCATACGCGCGGCAGAGCAGTGTCCGCAGCATCGCATCCAGGTCATCCCAGACGGCGACCGCGATATTTTTCCGCAGTTCCTGCGAAGCTCGCTGGAGCAGACGCGTCGAGTCGCCCTCCATTTGCTTTTCCGGGATCTCCCAGTAACGGTCCGCCATCGCCGGAGAGACGACAAACGCGCCGAAACTCTGCAGAACCCGGTCGGAGCGCCAGAAATGACCGACCGGAACCTCCCGCAACAGAACCAGCTCCTTGTCGTGATAGCGCATGTAGCTGGCGTACCCCTGCCAGCGGAAATTTTTGTCCTGCCTGCTGTAGGCGAGACGGTAATAAGGGAAGCCGCCTTCCGCAGGCCGGTAGAAATCCTGCTTCGGCTCTTCGAGGAATGCGAAGCCCCGCTGTTCGGAAACCCGTTTCCGCCAGTCGTCAAAGCTTTTTTTGCGCGTCGTCCGGAATCCGTCCGGCACGGTGCTGACCGTGAATACAATGTGGAACGGCACGTCAAAGTTTTTGCCGAGTGCGGTCATGATCTCGCAGTTGTTCCCCTCGCTTTTCACCACGGTTGCGGACATTTTCGGGAAATAGACAAGGCATTTTCCCCCGGGAGCGATTTCCGTCCGGACCTCCCCGTCGCTGTAGTTGCCGGAGACTTCGCCCGGCCAGGTGACCGGATTCTCCAGCCGGAGTTCGGAAAGCACATATGAACCCGCCAGAATCAGGACGAACACCAGAATGCCTGTTCCGATGACAATCTGTTTCCGGCGTTTCTGACTGCGGTTGAATTTCCGCAGGTCGTCGAGCTCCGCGGCGGAGGCATAGCGCGTGCGGTCTCCCTCCTGCGGATGATTGCTCTCCGTGCCGTCGCCGGTCAGTTCCTCGGTCGGTTCCTCGGTGTCGTCTCCGTCTGCCGCAGGGGGAACGGGCGGCGGTGAATCATCCGCTTCGAGCATAAAGGTCAGCTCTTTGCCGATCCGGACGTCCGCGCCCGGAAGCAGGCAGCGGTCCTCTCCCCCCGGAACCTCCTCGCCGTTCACCAGTGCGGACGCGTTCTCAAACACGTGCAGCAGAACGCCGGAATCCGACTGCGGCATCAGCGTGACATGTTCCGTTGCGATATCCGTTCCGCCGGGACGGATGTCCGCGTCGCGCCGCCGCCCGATCACGGTGCCGGAATTCAGAATGGCAAACGTGCGTCCGGCCAACTCGCCGGAGAGGAACTTTATCTTGTAACTGGACGGCGCTTTTTCCATGAAATCCTCCTCAGAACAGCGGAACGCCGGCTTCCTTCATCTTGAGGAAGACCGGAGTCAGAATGATGATGAAAACGGCGGGAAGAATGAACAGCGCCATCGGCAGAAGCATCAGCGAAGGCGCCCGCTGGGCTTTGCATTCGGCCAGTGCGAAACGGGCTTTGCGCATTTCCTCCCCCTGAATCTCCATCGTTTCCGTCAGCGGCGCGCCCAGTTCGGTTCCCAGCGCAATCGCGGCGGCGAACGAGGTGAATTCCTTGATCTGGATCCGGTCCGCCATGTTCTGCAGCGCAGCGGTCCGGATCACGCCGAGTTCCATTTCCCGGAGCATCTGGGAATATTCGTCCGTCAGCGGCCCGGCGATTCCCAGCTTGACATAAAAACGGATCGCCGCGGAAAAATCCAGTCCGCCGCGCATGGCCGAGGCGATCAGGTCGATGGAATAGGGGATCGCCTTCAGGATTTCCATCCGGCGTTTCTGCGCAAGGTTGCCGATCATGATGCCGGGTATGCTGCCTCCGACGAATGCGGCGATCAGTGCGGCGATGGGAATGGAAATGCGGTTTTCGCGGTCCGCCAGCAGGGCCGTGACGCATCCGGCCGCCAGCGCCAGAGCGGCTCCAAGGACCAGCTGGGTGCAGTAGACGGTCCCCGGCGTGAGTTTCAAACCGGCAAAAGTCAGCTTTTTCTGCAGCGCGGAAGTGTGCCCCCGGAAGACAATCTGGAACAGAGTCCCTATGCCCGCGCTTTCAAAGATATCCGCCAGGGGTTTGACCAGGCGGAAGATCAGCGGGGTGTTTTCCGGCTTTTCCGCTTTCTTTTCCGGCTTCTCCGCCAGAACGACGAAAAAAAGCGTCGGGAGCAGGACCGCCAGGAAAGTCAGCGCATAAATGAAGATCTGTTTCATTGTTTCACACCTTGATGTCCACAATTGTCCGAATTACGAAATAACCGATCACTTCCAGCGTCAGCATCACACCGATGGCGCACCATCCGATCAGAGTCTGCACCATCGGCAGCATCAGGTCGTTGTTGATGAAGAAAAGCAGGAGAAATGCCGCCAGCGGCGCCAGCGACATGGCCAGCGCTTCGAAACGCCCCTGTGCCGTCAGCGCCCGGAGTTTCTGCTGGAATTCCGTCCGTCCCCGGATCATCCAGGTGATTTTCTCCAGCACGTCCACCATGCTTCCGCCGGACTGGGTTGTCAGGCGGATGGAAATGATCAGAAGCTGCAGATCCTCGCAGGGAATCCGGTTGTACATGCGCTGGAGCGCTTCCGCCAGTTCCAGACCGAGACGGTATTCCCGGATCACAATCATCAGCTCCTCCTTCAGCGGGCCCTCGCAGCGCCGGGAGAACACTTCCAGCGCCTGCGGCAGCGCCTGTCCCGCCCGCAGTCCGCTGGTCAGCCCGAGCGCGAGATCCAGAATGCTGTTTTCAAACTGTTCCGCGCGTTTGCGCGCCTTGACGGAGAAGTAGAACCAGGGCGCCGTCAGACCCAGGGCGAACACCAGGGCTCCGGCGGGCACGATGATCAGCGGTTCGTATACCTGGCAGAACACCAGAGTGGCGACCAGTCCGCCGGACAGCAGGATTCCCGCGGAAAGCTGAATCTGCTGCAATGTGGTGCGGTTGATGAAGTAGTAGACATTGTTCGCCACTCCTTCGGAACGGTTTTCCCTGATCCTGCGGTCGGTTTGTTCCAGACTGAACGACTGGATCAGGGAGATGAGAATGTAAATCAGAAGGGCGACGGCGAAAAGCACCAGCAGATACACGCCGTAGCGTTCCGTGATCGAGACTGAATTCATTCCATGCTCCTTTCTACCCTTCCGGCACGAAGACGGACATGTCCAGCTCCAGATCGCCGGCCTGCCGCAGTTCATCGATGAATTTCGGGATGTTGCCGGTGGCCGTATGCCGTCCGACCACGTGGAATTTCTCGTCAAACCCTTCCTGTTCGAACGTGAAGATGTCCTGCAGGAGAATGGTGCTGCCTTCCCGTCCGGTCACTTCGGAGATCTTGACGATTTTTCTGGAGCCGTCCGGAAGCCGGGTCTGCTGAACGATCAGGTGAATTGCCGACGCGATCTGTTCCCGGATTGCCGACGAAGGCAGTTCGAATCCCGCCATCATGACCATGTTTTCGAGACGCGACAGTGCGTCGCGCGGATTGTTCGCGTGGCAGGTGGTCATCGAGCCGTCATGTCCGGTGTTCATCGCCTGCAGCATGTCGAGAGCCTCCGCGCCGCGGCATTCTCCGACAATGATCCGGTCCGGCCGCATGCGCAGCGTGTTGATGACCAGATCGCGGATTGTGACACGCCCCTGTCCCTCGACGTTGGCCGGGCGCGCCTCCAGGCGGCAGAGATTCTCATGGCTCAGCTTCAGTTCCGCCGAATCCTCCACCGTGATGATGCGTTCCTTTTCCGGAATGAACTGCGAGAGAATGTTCAGAAGCGTCGTCTTGCCCGAACCGGTTCCGCCGGACACCAGAATGTTGCGCCGTGCGCGGACCGCCTCCCGGAGAAAAAGCGCCATCGGGCGGGTCAGACTTCCGTATCCGATCAGATCTTCATCGGTCAGTTTCCGGGACGGGAATTTGCGGATGGTCACCAGTGACCCGTCGAGCGCCAGAGGAGGAATGACCGCATTTACCCGGGAACCGTCCTCCAGCCTGGCGTCCACCATCGGGGAGGCCGCGTCGATATGGCGCCCCAGGGGTTCCACAATGCGCTGAATGATGGACTGCAAATGGGTTTCCCCGTTGAATTTCGCGGCGGAACGGTAGAGCAGTCCCCTGCTTTCCACAAAGATGTTTTCCGGTCCGTTGATCATGATTTCCGAGATGCTCGTGTCGCGCAGCAGCGGAGAGAGCGGTCCGAGCCCGATCAGGTCGTCGAGCAGAATCCTCCGGAACTGGTCCAGATTGACGCCGGAAGGAATTTCATGGCGGATTTCCCGCAGAATCCGTTCGACAGTCTCCTCGACCTTCGGACGCATTTCACTGCTCGTCATCTCTTTTGCGGAGGAGTTGCCGATATTCAGGAGTTCCAGCACGCGGTTCTGCACCTGTCTTGCAAGACGGATCATTGTGTCGCTGTAAAGAGCGACGAGGGCGGTCTGCGCGGCATAGACCGGCAGACGGTGTCCTTCCTGAGAGTCCGGCTTCGGTTTTGCCGTTCCGGGGACGCTTCCGGCGGACTGCGGCGGCACGGACTGCGGAATCGAATCGCTTTCTTTCAGAATCAGCTCCGTTTCCCCGATCTGGATGGTGTCGCCTGACGCAAGTCCGGTCCGGCCGGAAATGGAATTCCCGTTTACGCGCGTTCCTGTGCGGCTTCCCAGATCTTCCAGGAACACATTGTCTCCGCTCATGGTGATTTCGGCGTGGCGGCGGGAGACTTTCTTGTCCGCGATGCAGAGTCCGGCGCTTTCGGAACGCCCGATCGTCATGGGGCATTTCCCCTCCAGGGAGACAGTTTTTTCCCCGCCGTCCGCGGTTTTTACTTTCAGCTGCATCATAAGCCGTCTTTACCAGGTAAACATTTTCAGGAACCAGTTCCGTTCCTCGCGCTCATGCGCCTTTTCACTTTTTTTCCGGACCGATTCGGAAACCATTTTCTCCGCACCCGCCGTCTCCGCGGACGGGGCGCTTGTCATCTGCACCTTGCGCTCCGCGATTCTGGGACAGGCCAGAATCAGCAGGACCATCTCCTCTCCCTGTTTTTCCTCGGAGGACAGAAACCAGCTGACGATCGGAACATGGCGCAGAAACGCGTATCCGCTCGGTCCGCTCTCGGAATAGGTCAGCTCCTTCTGTCCCGCGATGACGGCCGTCTTGTTGAGCGGACAGAAGATTTCCGCCGTGGTCTTTGTGGAGCGCTGGAAATAATCCTCCTCCTGCTTGATGGGCGCGAGACTCTTTTCCAGATCGAATTCCAGGCGGACCATGTCGGCCCGGACCAGTCCGCCGCGGACCTTCATCTTCAGACCGAAGTTGATCGGCTGCAGATTTGCCACATCCTGGCTGTAAACCTTGACATTCAGGGTTCCGCCGTTTTCATACACAGCGTATCTGCTGCTGTTGTTGGTGAGTGTAAGATGGCCCGCGTCGCGGAAATCGGAAATGCCGTTGTTGCCGAAGAATACAAGTGAACCCTTCAAGTCGGTATTGAACTGGGAATAAAGGCCTTTTCCGTCCGTCGGACCGGTGAGTCCCTCCGGCGCGCCTCCGGCCAGCGCCCGGAACCAGGCGATCAGGTTCCAGGAGAGAACCGTTCCGTCCGCGGACGAGTTGCCGAGACGTTCCAGCTGCGTCCTTGTCACGCCGACGAACACGACGCCGACATCCAGCTGGGTGTCGGCGATGTTCAGCTCCGTCACCGCTTTCAGGGCGTTCCCGTTCCATTCCGGGGAGAGCCATGTCTGGGCGGCGAGAATCCGTTTGACCGCGGCAATGTCATTTTCGCAGAGCAGATAGCCGGAAACCGTCAGAAGGCCGTTCGACACCTCGAGTTTAAGCTGTCCGGGGACATCCGGGGAAATCGTGTCTGCGACCTTGAATCCCGCGCTTTCAAGACGGTTTTTCAAATCCGTGAAGAGCGCCGGGCCCGGGCGGAACGTCACATAGTTGTGACAGCGGTCCTCATAACGCCTGACAACCCGCCGGAAATATTCCCAGTGTCCCGGTCTGGTGATCTCTCCGCGCAGCGTCAGGACATTGTCCGAAAGCTCGATTCCGATCTCGGGCAGATCGCCCAGTTCCCTGCTGAGCTCGCGGTAAACCTGCATGACGGAACTGGACACGGTCACGCGGAACTCCTTTTTCATCCCGTTTGCCGAAGCCGTTACGACGGCGTTTCCGACCGAGATTCCCTCCAGTTCAAAGGAACGTCCGTTCACCTGACTGACTTTTGCACAGGACGTGCTTGACTTGCACTGTGCAATCTGGAAGGGCACTTCGAATTTCCGGGATTCCCCGGTGGAGATTGTGACGCTTTCCGGCGGCAGCGTCACAGCAGTTCCGTTCCATCCGGGAACGTCCGCGGATCCGGCGCCATGCGCCGGAAACAGAATTCCCGATGCCAGGGCAAGCAGAGAGAAGAAGATTCTCATGATTCCACACCTCATCTGTGATCTTTGTTCGGGATTTCCGGCAGTTCCGCAGGAACAAGGCCTTTGCGGATTTTCGAGAAGGTGTCGGCGTTGACGACTCCGCTGTCCTTCCGGTTGAGAGCGGCTGAATCGTTCCGTTTCCGCAGCACCGGATAAAGCTCGGATTCCCGCTGGGCCGCGATCAGGATCATGGCCTGCTGCGGCGGAAGGGATACGAAAATCGTCCCGCTGGAGCTGCCGCCTTCCCGGAAGGAGCCCTGTTCATTGGCGATGCCGATCACTCTTACACACGGCAGAAGGACGGAGGTCTCCCGCGACTCTGTCATTTTCACGCCGGAGCCGTCGCTCTCTTTCATGTTTTTATCGATGGCGACGCTTGGGGAGACATAGGTGGAAATGATGGCGATCTCGTCATCGGGCATCAGCATCCTGACAAGGGCGGGATCGGAAAAAGTCACGGGAACCGTCCATTCGCCCTGCCTGGCGCAGTCGCTGAGCGTCGTCTGGATTCTGATGTCGGTCATCAATATGTAGTCATCCTGCGAAACCGCATGCGGCAGCTGCTGGCCGTACGCCAGACTGACGTTTTCCCACAGAAGAGCATTTTTCGGAACGGCCGACTGCGGAATGTCCTTGTAGGTGAGCGAGCCCTGTGTCAGTTCGTCATGCGCATTCAGCGCCCGGGCCGCGACGACGACCGACACTTTGTTTTCCGTATCGTTTTCCTCTTTCTCGAAAAGCAGTTTGCTGACGATGTAAACCGCCGCCAGTCCCAGAACCACCGAAACTATCAGGGGAATGATATTTTTCATTTCTTCTGCCTCATCAGTTAGGATTGCCATATCTCCGGATTGATATAATTTACCGTGCAGGAGATATTTTTCAAGGATTTCCTTGATTTTTCCCGCGTTTGTATTCCTCCGTATAATGCCGGAATTGTCCTTTCTGCAATTTTGTTCCGCTTCTGTCCGGGAAGATTGCTTCCGTTCCGAAACTTTTTCAGAAAAAAAATTTTTTCCGGCTTGAAAAAACGGACAAATGTATTAGTTTAGGCGCTAAAATATTTAGGAGATCGAATCTTTTAAGATGAAACATTCGGAGACAGACGGAGGAAAGCCGGGAATGGGGAAAACGTATCCGAGGCGCAACTGGGAGCTTCTGTTCCGGAACACGGATCTTCTGCGCGACCTCTTCGACAAGCACTACCCGCTCAAGTCGAAAAACCAGATTACGATTGCGCAGGTCAAGATGCTGATCTGCGTGATGCGGCACGAACCGGAAGGGGTCATGCTCAAGGAGATTGCCGGGGAGCTGGATCTGACGCCGGGGGCGGTTTCCCAGATGGTCGAACATCTGGTCCGCATGGAACTGCTGGAACGCTGCGCATCGGAAAGCGACCGGCGCGCGGTATGCATCAAGCTGAGCCGGAAAGGCCAGGAGATCCGTGCGGTTCATGAAGATTTTTTCAATCGTGTCATCAATGAATTCATGAAAACGGTTCCGGAGGAGAAGCGGGAGGTTTTCAGCGAGGTTCTGCGATCCATGCACGGTTATCTTGAAAATGAAAAAAAGAAACAGACAGGAGCTTGATTTTATGAAAAAACTCATTCTCGTTCTTGCGGCATTCTCCCTTCTTCTGCCCGTTCATGCGCAGGGAAGGAGAGCAGGGCAGTCCGTCAAACAGAAGGTGAAAGTCGGGAAGGTTTTTGAAACACAGAATATCGAGACGCGCCGCGTGGTCGGATTTGTCACGACGGTTTCGCGCGTGGAGCTCACGACGCGCATTTCCGCCGACCTCGAGAAAGTGGGATTCAAGGACGGCGATCTCGTGAAGGCCGGGCAGATGCTCTATCAGTTCGATGACATCCGCTATGCGGCAGCCGTCAAAAACGCCGAGGCAAAGCTTGCCGAAGTCAAGGCGCGCCTGATCTATGCCGAGAAAAACTACGCCCGCACCAACGAACTTTACAAGAAGGACGCCGCGTCCAAGGATGCGATGGAGACGACGCTGAGCACGCTTGCCGCCTGCCGTGCGGAACTGCTCGCCGCCGAGGCGAATCTGGTCACCGCGCAGGACGATCTCAAGCATACGCGGATTTACGCTCCGATCAGCGGGCGCATCGGTGCAACCAACTATACGGTCGGAAACTATCTGACTCCCTCTTCCGGTGTTCTCGCCACGATTATTCAGAGCCAGCCCATCCGGGTGGTTTTCTCCATGAGCAACCGCGACTATGCCAATATGTTCGGCGGACGGGAAGACAACCTCAAAAAGGAGGCGCGGATCCGGATCCGCCTTGCGAACGGCAGCTATTTCGACGAGGACGGAACAGTGGAATTCATCAATAACGAGGCGAACCAGCGCACCGACAGCATTCAGATCTACAGCCGTTTCGCAAACAAGGCCGGGCGCCTGATTCCGAACAATGCCGTGACCGTGGAACTTTCCCACAAGATCGGCAAACTGGTTCCCGCGGTTCTGCCGTCCGCCATCATGCACGATGCGGAGAGCGCCTATGTGTATGTCGTCAAAAACAACAAAATCGAACGGCGCAATGTGGAACTGGGACGCTCCACCGCGGATGCCCAGCTGATTCTCCACGGCCTGGAAAAGGGGGAACTTGTCGTGACCGACGGTACCCACAAGGTTCTGCCCGGCACGGAGATCATCCCCGAATATGACGCAGGCGCCGGAAAAGACGGAGTGAAGTAAGATGTTCTCGCGGATTTTCATTGAAAGGCCGCGCTTCGCCATCGTCATCAGCATTGTGATGGTGCTTGCGGGAATTCTCAGTGTGAGGCAGCTTCCGGTCGCCGAATACCCGGAAATCGCGCCGCCGTCCATTTATGTGAGCGCAACTTATACCGGAGCCAGCGCACAGGTCGTTGCCGACACGGTCGCGCTTCCGCTGGAAGACCAGATCAACGGCGTCGAGGATCTTCTCTACTACTCCTCCACCTGCGACAACAGCGGAAACTACGGATGCACCATCACCTTCAAGACCGGCATTGATTCGGATATTGCGATGGTCAACGTGCAGAACGCGATCAAGCGCGCCGAACCGAAGCTGCCCGAAGACGTGACGAAGGTCGGCATCACCGTAGAGAAACGTTCCAGCGATATTCTTCTGTTCGTCGCCTTTCTCACAGACGGGAAGGAAATGGACATTCTCGGGCTCAACACCTATATCAAGACGACCGTCGTCGACCCTTTGAGCCGCATTGACGGCGTCGCGAGCGCCGAGCTGATGGCCGCCAAGGAATATTCGATGCGCATCTGGCTGGACCCGCTGCGCATGTCCGCGCTCGGCATCTCGACGACCGATATCGCCAATGCCGTGGCGGGCCAGAATATCCAGGCAGCCGCCGGAACCATCGGCTCGGAAAACAGCAACCAGTTCATCCAGTACAAAATCAATGTTCAGGGGCGTCTGAAAACGGTTGACGAATTCAATGAAATCGTGGTCCGCAACACCGGAAACGGCGACATCGTGACGCTGGCGGACGTTGCGCGCGTGGAACTCGGTTCAAAGGAATACGCCGGAACCGCGACCTTCAACGGCGAGGAATCCGTCGCGCTGACGGTTTACCGCAATACCGATTCCAACGCCCTGGCGACCGTGAAGGGCGTCAAGGCGAAGATCGAGGAGATCGCCAAACGCTTTCCGGCAGGCGTCACCTATCAGATTGCCTACGATCCGACCGAATTCATCAGCGTGACGCTGGAGGAGATCGTGGTGACGCTCATTGTGGCGCTGCTTCTGGTCGTCCTGATCACCTACCTCTTCCTTCAGGACTGGCGCGCGACTCTTATTCCGTCTGTGGCGATTCCCATCGCCCTGATGGGAACGTTCCCGTTCATGATGGCGATCGACTACAGCATCAATGTGCTGACGATGTTCGGACTGATTCTGGTGGTCGGATCGCTCTGCGACGACGCCATTGTCGTTGTGGAGAACTGTCAGGCGCTGATGGAGCGCGAAAAACTTTCTCCGAAGGAGGCCGCGCTCAAGTCGATGCAGCAGATCACCGGCGCGATCATCGCGACGACGCTGGTTACAGTCGCCTGCTATGCGCCGCTGGCCTTCTACGGCGGCATGGTAGGAAACATCTACATGCAGTTTGCCGTGACAATGTGCATTTCGCTCTGCCTTTCCGCCGTGGTGGCAATGACGCTGAGCCCCGCGCTCTGCGCATGCATTCTGCACAAGCCGGCCGAGCATCCGCCGCTTGCCTTCAAGCCTTTCAACGTCACGCTTGACGCTTCCCGCAAAATCTATCTGTTCTGTGTCAGACTGCTTGTCCGCAGGGCGCTTCTCACGATTCTCATTTTCGCGGGTGCGATGACTGCGGCGTATTTCCTCTACAAAGACCTGCCGAGCTCCTTCCTTCCGACCGAGGACAAGGGTGCGTTCATGTGCAACATCGAACTGCCGCCCGGAGCGACGCTCGCCCGCACGGAAAGCGTGCTTGCCGAATTCCGTGAACGTCTGAAGGGCGTCAAGGGAATCAAAAGTCACATCATGGTTTCCGGATTCAGTTTCATGAACGGAAACGGGGAAAA
Organism: uncultured Victivallales bacterium; assembly: GCA_944391115.1. Classification (GTDB taxonomy): domain Bacteria; phylum Verrucomicrobiota; class Lentisphaeria; order Victivallales; family UBA1829; genus UBA11452. Next base: position 209,886 of record CALXSJ010000002.1, read on the forward strand.
CTTCGGACTGGCCATTATCAAGCTGGACCCGTGGGATCAGCGCAAAACTCCGGAGCTCCAGCTTGAGTCGATTCAGACGGAAGTCCAGAAGCGGGCCAACGAGATTGCCGCCGCGCGGATCATGTGTTTCACGCCCCCCGCGATCATGGGGCTCGGCGTGACCGGCGGCGCCACCTTCATGCTGAGCGGTGACGGCGAAGTTGATCCGGCGGAACTCTCCCGGACCGCGAAGCAGTTTGCGCTTGATCTTTCCGCCAAGCCCGAGACGCTGTATGCAATGTCCACCTACAACGCCGACACGCCGCAGCTCTATCTGGACATCGACCGGAAGAAGGCGGAAACCCTCGGCGTTTCAACCGGAACGATCTATTCGACGCTTCAGAGCAAGCTGGCCTCCTTCTACATCAACGACTTCAACATCATGGGCAACACGTTCTACGTCAAGATGCAGTCCACCAACGAACATCGCGTCTCCCAGGACGACATTCTGGACATCCAGGTGCCGAACAGCTCCGGGGAAATGGTGCCGCTGAGTTCGCTTGCGACCCTCCGCTATATTGTCGGTCCGCAGCGCATCCAGCGGTTCAACAAGTACACCTCCGCGGAAATGAACGCGCAGGCCGCGAAGGGGGTCAGCAGCAGCGTGCTGATGAACGTGATTGAAAATATGAAGCTCCCGTCGAAATACCATATCGAGTGGACCGGCATGAGTTATCAGGAACGCCTGAATCAGGGGCAGATCGTCTTCCTGATGGCGACGGCGATGCTGTTCGCCTACCTGTTCCTTGTGGCGCAGTATGAGAGCTGGACGATTCCGGTTCCCGTAATGCTGTCGGTCGGCTTCGCCGTGCTCGGCGCGCTGCTCGGACTGACGCTTCTGAAGGAGAGCCTGAGCATTTACGCCCAGCTCGGAATGGTCATGCTGATCGGACTTTCCGCCAAAAACGCAATCCTGATGGTCGAGTTCTCCAAACAGCAGCGTGAAAGCGGGCTTTCCGTCACGGAATCCGCGATGAACGGCGCGAACCTGCGTTACCGCGCGGTGCTGATGACGGCATGGAGCTTCCTCTTCGGCGTGTTCCCGCTGGTGGTCGCTTCCGGCGCAGGCGCGGGAAGCCGCAAGGCCATCGGCATCACAACCTTCTCGGGGATGCTGCTGGCGACGCTGGTCGGCATTATCTTCACTCCGGCGCTGTATGCGGTATGCCAGCGTCTCCGCGAATGGGTGAAAGCGAAAATCCACTGGAAAAAGGCGGAATGAACAGCTGGATTCCGATCCGTTTCGACTCCGGAATACCGGAAGTGCGGCGCTCCGCCTTTTCCGGTTTCCGGCTTCCCGGGCCCGTTTTCTGTCCGGGGGAGGGTTGAGCCGGCAATGGAGGCGAGTCCGGAGGCCCGCCGCAGCCGTGCGGTGTTTCTCTGTTCCATGGGAGCGATCGCTCTGTTTCTCGGTTTTGTGCCCGTGCTTCTGGGACATGTTTCCGGAGCGCTTGCGCAATGGCCCCCATGGCTGGGAATTCTCATCCGGACCGTTCCGCTTCAGATTGCCTATTTCTGCGCCGTCCTTCTTCCTTCTGCAAAAATATGTCCGGAGGTTCCGCTGGCGGAACAGCTGGATCTTCTCCCCCCCCGGAATGCATGGCGCACGTTCGGGCTGGTATCCTGCGGGGTCCTGTTTCTGTATCCGCTTCTGGGGACGGTGACTTTCCTGACGGGAAAGATTCTGGAGCTGCTCCGCATTCCGGCGGAACCCCAGATGCTGGCGCTTCTGCTCCGGAATGGAGATTCCGCCTCAATTCTTGTGATTGCCGCAACAGGGATTCTGCTGGCTCCTGCCGGAGAGGAACTGGTGTTCCGTCATGCGGTTTTCAATCATTTCCGGCGTTTTGCCTCCCCGTTCGCCGCGGCCTGCGTCAGTGGATTTCTGTTTGCCGCCGTTCATTTCAACGTTTTGAATTTTCCGGCGCTTTTTCTGCTGGCGCTTTTCCTGCAGTTCGTCTGCTGCCGGACGGGGTCGCTTCTCTGCGCCATTTACGCGCATGCCCTGTACAACGCGCTTTCAGTGTGTCTGCTGCTCTGTTTCCGGAGCTGAAAAGGAGATGCGGCGGAAGGATTTTCCTCCCTGTTCCGCAAGGCATTTTTCCGTCCGGTAAAAATTGCTCCGGGTGTCATTCCAGCAGAAAGACTGCGCCCTCTTTCGACTCGTATACGGTTTTCCAGTCGTTTCGTTTCAGAAGATTGACGAAGCTCTCCCGCTTCGCCAGCAGAACGGCGTATTTCGCATGGGTCAGGCGTCCCAGCAGCTTGTCGCTGTTCCGGACGCGTTCGATGTTCAGCAGAAGTTTTTCCACTTTTTTTGCATGCCTGCCGTCAAGCGCGAACGAAAACACCGGGTCCATTCCCCAGAGATAATAGTTGCGGTCGTTGGCATGGAAAATCGTCGGAAAATCGCCCCAGTTCAGGTTTACGACCGTCGTTTCCGGCGGAAGGTTCTCCCGCATCCATTTTCCGATTCCGTCCGCCGGGTGGACCATGGCCGGCGTGAGCATCAGATTCAGACCGGACGAGACGATGCCGAGGAGAATTGCCGCAAGCGTTCCCGCCAGGAGCATTTTCCATGGTTTTGCCCGGAGCGGGAGCAGAAGATCGGCGCGGAAGGCCTCGTGGAAGACAAGGGCCGCGAACAGGGTCATGAACGGCACCGCGTATTCCACGGTCCGGAGCGCGGCAAACATCCCGCACGTGAAAAGCACGGCGAGAAATCCGACCGCCTTGATCCGGGGTTCCAGCGCGGACCAGCCGCGCAGAATCGCCAGACGGCAGAAGCACAGGAGCGTCAGATAGGCGAGGATGTAGAACGGGAGCATGGATTTATGCCAGCGGAATTTCGGCGCAAGCATTTCCATCGGAAGCAGTTCCGAACTGACTTTGTGGAGATTGTCCGTGAAGAGCGGTCCGAAGAGCGCGTCGAAGGACTGGACTTTCCAGATGACGAACGAGTTCGGGAACTGCGGATGGATCAGCAGTCCCAGCATGACGCCGGCGAACGCCGCCGCCGGAATCCAGAACACTTTTGCCGAATCCCGCCGGAAATACGCGAGCGCGAATACGAACGCGGGAATCACGATGAACTGCGGGTTGGAGTAGGTCCATGCATACAGGAAGGAGAGGCCTCCCGCGCATGCGATCCGGAAACGGACCGTCCCTTCCGAAAGCAGGGCGCATGTCACCAGAAGGAAGGCGATGGACAGCACATGCGGGCGCATCATCATCAGCCGGAACATGAAATTCGCAGCGATGAAAGGCATCAGAATGGAGAACAGCAGGATGAAGGGAGGGGAAACCCCCATGCGCCGCATGGCGAAAATGAATGCCAGCAGAGCGCATGCGATCAGCAGAAGCGATTGCAGGTGAAACGGCGCGCCGGTCGGCAGGCACAGCAGTTTCTGTATCTCATGAACGATCCAGAGCGCGCCGTGGAACAGGAGTTCCTTGTCTGCAAAGCGGTCGTTCCAGACGGACATGGTGAGCCATGGAAATTTCTTCGCGCAGAAGACGGACGGACCCAGTTCCGCCATTTTCATGTGATAATACGCATCGCCGTCCGTTTCGCCTCCGTCCATGACAAGCGGCCTGAGGACGCAGAGCCAGGCGAACGGAATTGCGAAGGCGAGAAACAGAAAGAGCCGCGTCTGGCATTTTCCCGGTTTTTCAAAAAGTTCCCGACTGGAAAGGCTGTTCATGCGCGCATCACTTACCTGATGTATTTGCCGATGAGAGGGGCAAGGCGTTTCCGCAGATGCGGCGCAATGGCGTCCCTGCGCGTGATGACGGCTCCGTCCAGTGCGCGGCCGCAGTCGCATTTCCGTTCCATCGCATGGAATTCCTCTGCCGCGTGCCGGATGATCCGGGCGGCGAGCGCGAGATTGGCCTCGAAGTTCTCCTCGATCATTCCGACCGTCACGAAATCGTTGTGCGGGCGCCACGAATCGTAGTCGGTGACCATTGCCACTGTGCTGTAGCAGATTTCCGCTTCGCGGGCGAGTTTCGCCTCGCCGAGATTGGTCATGCCGATGACATCAAATCCCATCTGATGGTAGATGCGGGATTCCGCCGCGGTGGAAAAGGCCGGCCCTTCGATATTTACATAAACGCCGCCGCGGTGGACGGTCGGGCGTTTCCCCGTATCGAGCAGCTCGTCTGCCGCCTGTTCCGCAATTTTCGCAGCAAACGCCGCAAGTTCGGGACAGACCGGTTTTGCAAACGGGATGTGGGCGACGATTCCGTCCCCGAAGAAGGTGTGTGCGGCGCTCTGTTTGGTCCGGTCGTAAAACTGGTCGATTACGACAATGTCGCGCGGGGCGTAGCGTTCCTGGAGGCTGCCGACCGCGGAAAGGCTGAGGATGTGCGTCACTCCGAGGTTTTTCAGCGCATAGATGTTTGCCTTGTGATTGATTTCCGACGGTGCGATGACATGTCCCTGTCCGTGCCGGGAGAGAAACACCAGGGAGGTCTCTCCGATCGTGCCTTCCACAAGCTGGTCGGACGGTCTTCCGAACGGGGTGTCCTGCATATGCGCATGGAGATTTTCCAGTCCGTCGATGTTTTCCAGGCCGCTGCCTCCGATGATTCCCAGTTTCATAGTGCCTCCTTCGTTGGTGTCCGAAAAATAACATGGGCGGAGGCGTTTTTCAAATCCCGGAACGGTTTGTTTCCAAGGAAAATAAAAAGTTGACGGTTCCCGGGATTGCAAAAGCCGGGAAACGGATTACTGTAATCTTCATGCGGGCGTTTGCTTGTCTTGTCGTCTTCCCGTCGCATCGGGGGCGTTGCAACTCAGAACAGAGAGGGGAGCCATGCGGAAAAAAATCCATTCGGTGTTTTTACTTTTGAGCATATGCCTGTTTTCCATTTCCCGCGCGGACGATTTTGATGATTTTGAACAGGCGGTTGCGCGGGTCGCGACGAATTACAACCGGGCCGTGGATTCCCGCGGAACGCGTTTCGAGAAAAGTTACAAACAGCATGTGAGCGCCATGTGCGAACTGGCGAAAAAGGTGCAGGACTCCATCGACCGCCTGAAACTTGGTGCGGATCTGGACATGGTCTGGATCACGGAGGAAATCCGCCAGATCTATAACGAGAACAACAAGGATTTCAAGGCCGGTCAGAACCGTTTGAAACGCATGGTGGGACGTTCGCGGGATCCCACCACGCTTTTTAAAATCATCGCCGAGGACATCAAAACTCTGAAAACCATGCGCTTTACCACGGACAACGGCGGCGCCGTGAAAGATTCGCTGATGGTCAAGCGCCGGCTGCTCGCATACAACCGCATGCTCAGGTTTTTCATGAAATATCAGTCTTCCTACCGGCGCCGGAAGGACGATGATTCGTTCCGGAAACTGTTTGACCGCCGGATGACCGCTCTGGAAAATCTGGCCGGCTCTCTGGATTCCGATCTCCGGAGCAAGAACCCGAATGCGGGAATTCAGGTGAAACTCGCCGAGGAAACTTCGATCATGCTGAAAAATTTTGAGGAGCTTTACAAGTCCCAGCTGAAAAAGAAGACCTACACCGTGAGGCGTGCGGGTGAAAATACTACCGTCAGCGCGCTCAGTTCCGAAATGCATTTTGCGCTTCAGAATATCCGGAAGTTCCTGATTGAACTGGACAATGCGGGTGTTGAAACGGATCCTGCGGGAAAGGAGACCGCAGAGTCTGCCGTGCAGAAGGAGTCCGCTTCCATGGAGAACCGGTATGAAAAAATGTCTCCGGAGGAACTGAATGCGGAACTGAGCCGGCGGCGCAGGGAGATTTACCGTTCAAACACGTCCATGGACGGTTTCGACCGCGATGTGCTTGCCGAGTATCTTGCCTCTCTTTCACGGGAACAGCGGAAACAGTATAACAAATATCTGCGGGAGTACCGTGACGAGGGTCTCAAGAACAATCAGGCGATCCGTTCGGCGGTTCTCAGGCTCCATACCGGACTGATCAGCGGGAAGAACACGATGACGGCCAGGGAGATGACCGAGGCGCTGCTGCGTCTGGACAAGCTGAAAAAGAAAGAACTCAAGGAGCTTGACGTCCTGGACTGAATCGTGCGGTTCGGCCGGGAGCGGGCGGGAAAAACCGGTTCCTATGGAAATTGATCCGGATGTGAAAAGAAGCATTTTTGAAACGGATGAGACATGGGCCGCCTCCGGTCTGCTGTTCGCATCCCGGAAACCGCATCTGCATTCCATGCTCGCCGGCTGCGGATACGAGACAAGGCGTTCCACCGCCTATGATTTCAGCGGACTTTCCCGCGGATCCGCCGAGTTTGCGATTTTCCAGTACACCATTTCCGGCGAGGGATCTCTGGATTACGAGGGACGCACCTTCAAGATGCGGGCCGGAGAGGCGATGCTCCTGCATGTCCCCCACAATCACCGTTATTATCTGGCACCGGATTCCGGATACTGGCGTCTGCTGTTTTTCACCATCTTCGGAATGGAGGCCGTCCGGCTGATGCGCGAGGCGGAGACGGCATACGGGCCTGTCATCCGCCTTGAGCCGGAGTCCCCGCTGCTTCTCTATATCTTTTCCGTTTTTTCCGAACTGAAACGTTCCGGCATGCGTTCCCAGTTTCGCGCATCGGCGACGGCATACCGGTTTGTCATGATGCTTCATGAATGCTTTTCCTATGCGTCCGTGTCAGGATCGCAGCGTGATACCGCCTTCCTCCGGACCGTTCTGGATTTCTGCACCCGGCATCTGGCGGATGACATCAGCGTGGACGACATTGCCCGTGCGGCGGGATACAGCCGTTACCACTTTTCCCGGATTTTCCATCAGGTCTACGGGATGCCCCCTTCGAAATTTCTTGCCGAACTGCGCCTGAAATCCGCAGTCCGTATTTTGCAGATGGAGTGCTGCACGATCAAGGAGACCGCCGCAAGATGCGGTTTCAAGGATGAAAGCTATTTCTGCAAGGTGTTCCGCAAAGCGCACGGCGTCTCTCCGGATGCGTTCCGGAAAGTTCCAGCGGAACAGTAACGGCAATTCCGCCCGATCCGGCTGCCGCATGCGGAAAAAGTGGAGCGGGTGAAGGGAATCGAACCCTCATACTCAGCTTGGGAAGCTGGTGCACTGCCACTGTGCTACACCCGCGAATGATAATGTGGTAAGATACTCTGCTTTTTGTTTCAGTCAAGAGCAATTTGAAAGGAAAAACAAAAAAAACCGGAACCTGTCGCCGGGTTCCGGTTTTCTGATTCGAAATGCCGGTTACTGGGAGATCGCTTCCGCAGGGCATTCGCCAACGCAGGCGCCGCAGTCAATGCATTTGCCATCATCCACGTGCGCTTTCCCGTCAACCATGGAAATCGCCTCAACCGGGCAGGCGCCTGTGCAGGCTTCGCATCCGACGCATTTCGTTTCGTCAACTTTAGCCGCCATAATAAAAACCTCCTCTTTTGGATTTGTTGAAAAAGATAAAACCAAAGTCCTGTAAAATAACGCCGCATCCCGGATTCGTCAAGCCTCTTATTCCGTTTTTTCATGAGATTTCCCGCTCCGCGTCTCCGGTCCGGAACCTCTCCGCTCCGGAAGCGGAAGCTTGAAACGACGACTTTTCCCGGCAGGGAGCGGAAGCAATGCGGGAAAACGGGAATGCGACACGGACGTTCATTGCAGCAGAGGCGCCGCCGCCTTGAGCCAGGCATCGGCAATCAGCTGATGTCCGGCGGGCATCGGATGCACGCCGTCCGCCAGCCAGTGCTCCTGCGGCGCCACGTTCAAAGCATTGTTCAGAACGCTTTGCAGGGGTACAAAAACGGCATGGTAGTCATTCGCGATTCTGCGGACAACTTCACCGCGCTGCGCGATCTCGTCCAGCCAGTCCTCACTGACTGCGCCGAATGGGAAGACGAAAGGTTCGAGAAGGACAATGCCGATATCCGGAAGCTCCTTCAGCGTCCAGTCCATCAGCATGCGGTAGAACTGTTCATAGCGCGGCACTTCGACGCCGTTGCGTCTTGATTTTTCATGCCAGGTGTCGTTTACGCCGATCAGAATGCTCAGGATGTCGGGGTGCAGATTGATGCAGTCGGCTTTCCAGCGGGCATAGAGATCGACGATCCTGTTTCCGCTGATTCCGAAGTTGTAAAACTGAAAATCCCTGCCTCTGTCGCAGAGAAGGCGGGTTGCAATGAGGTAGGGATATCCCGGTCCGAGTCCTGTGCGGGGGTATCCCGGATCCGTGATTTCAAGACGTGCGCGGCCGCAATCCGTAATGGAATCGCCCTGGAAAAGAATTGTCTTTGTCATTTTTTCTGAACTTGCCGTGGATGATTATACATTTCGGATGCAGGCGGAAATCGTTTTCCGGAGTTTTTCCCGGTTTGCGTCGGAAAGCGGACAGAGCGGAAGACGGTATTCCTCTTCGATCATGCCGAGCATCGCCATGGCGGCTTTGACCGGAATCGGATTCGACTCAATGAAGAGATCCTTGAAGAGGCGCCAGTATTTCCTGTGAAGGGCCGCTGCCTCGGTAAAATTGCCTGCGGCGCACGCATCCGTCATTTTCTTGAGTTCGGCGGGAATGATGTTGGATGCCACGCTGATGACGCCTTTTGCTCCGAGCAGCATCATGGGGACCGTCAGACTGTCGTCGCCGCACATGATGGACGTTTCGCAGAGGCTGAGAATTTCGGAGACCCGTTCCACGGATCCCGCGGCTTCCTTCACGCCGAGCACGTTGGTGTTTTTCACCAGACGGGCCACCGTTTCCGCCGCGATTCCGACTCCGGTCCGTCCGGGGACGTTGTACAGCACGATCGGAATGCCGCAGGTGTCGGCGATTGTGGAGAAATGGCGGTAGATCCCTTCCTGCGTGGGTTTGTTGTAATAGGGCGTGACCTGGAGCGAGCAGTCTGCGCCGACGCTTTTGGCATGTTTTGTCAGGATGATGGCTTCCGCCGTGGAATTCGCGCCGGTTCCGGCCATGATTCTGCATCGTCCGGCCGCTGCGGCGATTGTTTCCTCAATGACTTTCATGTGCTCTTCCGCATCCAGAGTCGGCGATTCCCCGGTCGTTCCGACTGGCACAATGCCGTCGACTCCGCCCTGAATCTGCATTTCCACAATTTCCCGCAGCTTTCCGTAATCCACAGCGCCTTTGGAAAGCGGTGTGACCATCGCGGTGTATACGCCCTTGAGTTCCATAACAAAGTCCTTGCTTTATATTGAATAATCCTGATTCCGTTTACAAAGTTCCCCGTCGAAGACCGTTACAGCGGGTCCGGTCAGAAAAACTCCTTTTAAAATATTACATTCTTTGATTATTTCAATCTCCAGAACGTCTCCACCCCGGGAAAGTATCGAGAGTTTTTCCGGGAAACCGAAAAACAGGTGCAGAACCGCGCCGGTCGAGGCGCAGCCGGTGCCGCAGGCGAGAGTTTCGTCTTCCACGCCGCGTTCGTAAGTCCGCACGGCTGCCGGACGGTTCCGGTTGGAGAAGGAAACGAAGTCCACGTTGGCTCCTTCCGGCTGAAAGCGCGCATGAAACCGCAGGCGGCGGCCTTCTGCGCGGACATCAAGCGTTTCGAGATCCGGGACGATTTTGATCAGATGGGGCACTCCTGTCGTGCCCTTGTAAACGGTTTCGGCGTTTTCCAGTTCGTATTTCTGAAACGGTTCGGTGACAGGCAGTTCAATTTTTACGGATTCGCCGGTATCATCCATGATTTCCGTCCGGAGGAGATTTCCGCCGGCGAGGAAATCCAAATTTTTCCTGCCGTGCCCCAATCCTTTCCGGAAAGCGAAAGCGGCCGCGCATCGCAGGCCGTTTCCGCAGACAGCGGCCGCGGATCCGTCGCTGTTGAAATAATCCATCCGGATGATGTTTTCATCCGGATTTTTTTTCAGAAATATGACTCCGTCCGCGCCGATGCCGAGATGGCGGTTGCAGAGATGTGCAATGAAGCGGGGGGAACGGTTTGCTCCGGATGCGGAATCATCGACGAGGACGAAATCATTTCCCGCGCCGTGCATTTTTGAAAACAGCATTTTCATATTCCTTCTCCCTGTCGGTGAGAAAAATACCATTGGAACGGGAATATGCAAATTATCTTATAAAAAACTTTACTTTAATTGTTGATTTTTTTGAGTCCGGAGCTAAAGTACATGACTTCCGTATGATGCCCTGGTAGCTCAGAGGATAGAGCAACTGCCTTCTAAGCAGTGGGTCGTGGGTTCGATCCCCGCCCGGGGCACCATTCATTATCAAGCACTTACAAATAAAATACATTCCCTGATTTTTTTCATTTTGTTGCTTTTTTGCTGCAGAAAACATCCCGTATGGATGCGACAGAGGCCGTACGGGATGTTTTTGTCTGAAGGCTGATTGACACGCGTATATGTTGACACTCCGTGTGAATTCCGGAACCGCCCGGAGATGAACTGCGCCATATTCCGCCGCCTTGTCCGCGCTCCATGATTGAACTTTCTTTTCCCGTTCCGATTGCGGCGCATCGGATTGGGCCGGTGGAAAATCCGGCGGTTCCTTTCCGGTAAAATGTCCGTATTTTCCCCGCTTCGAAACCGATGGAAGGCGCCGGTTTCGAAGCATGCGGAGAAAGAAACGGCGCTTTCGTCAGAAGGAAACCGTCCGCGGCATCGGAGCCGGACGGCTGCAGGTGGTCTCAAGCTCGATGAAACGCTTTTCCGCGCAGGAGCGTTCCATGGCGCAGAGGATTTCCAGCACGTGCATGGCGAATGTCGCGGAACACCGCGGCTCTCTGCCGTGCTCAATGGCGTCCGCCAGTTCGGCAATCCCGAGTCCGCGGGTGATCGTTCCGTAACCGTAAGGCGAGATTTTTTCCTCCCACTGCGGCGCATTCTCCGTAAAGGTGAATACGCTTTTCCCGAATCCGGAAGGTTCCGGCAGACGGAGCGTGCCACGGGAGCCGTAAAGCTCGATTCTCGGATTGGAATGGGCGCGGACATCAAAACTGGTGTTCAGCGTGACAACCGCGCCGCAGGCGAATTCGACAATTCCCTGCAGATGCGTGTCTACCTCGACGGGGAAGCGTTTCCCTTTGCTTTTTCCCGCAATGCAGATCCGTTCGGAATCCAGACGCCCGCCCATGCATCCCACCCGGACGGCCGGACCGAGAATGCTGCAGAGCGCGGAAAAGTAATAGGCCCCCATGTCCATGAGCGGCCCCCCTCCCTTGCGGAAGAAAAAGTCGATGTTCGGATGGTCCGAAACGAATCCCACGCAGTTCATGATGGAAGCCGTTCCGCCGAAGAATCTGCCGAACACTCCCTGATCCGTCAGCTCGCGCGCATACTGCTGGGAGGCTCCGAGAAAGGAATCCGGCGCGGAGGCCGCATACAGACCGCATTCTCCGGCTTTGCGGAACACTTTCTTCGCATCCTCCATTGTAAGGGCGAACACTTTTTCGCAATACACATGTTTCCCCGCCTCCAGCGCACGCAGGTTCAAGGCCGTGTGAGCCTGCGGCGGAGTCAGGTTCAAAATGATTGCCAGTTCGGGATCCGCGAAAAGTTCATCCAGGGAAACGGCGGTCAGATGAAACTGCTCCGCCCGTTTCCGGGCGAGTTCCGGAACCAGATCGGCGCATTTCACGATCCTGAAGTTTCCGAACTGTTCCGAACAGGAGAGATACACCTCGCTGATCGCCCCGCATCCAACCAGACCGACCTTCATCGCTTATTTCCCTCCGTTCAGAATGTCCTTCAGATCATCGGGCACAATTTCCGCAAGCGGAACAAAACGGCCCGCTTTCGCGCTTTCCATGGCCGCCAGTCCGAGCGCCTCCGCCAGAAAAGCCTGGGCGACGGTGGTGTAAGGCTGTGTTTCCGCTCCGGTCATCAGAGAATGGAAATGCCGCGCGAGATAAGGTCCTCCGTTGTAATGGATTTTCCCGAAGTAATGGTATTTGCGGATGTCGGTCTTTCCTTCCAGATTCCGCGGGTAATAATGGATGACCCCCTGGAAATCGGGCGCGGCTGCCATTTCGATGAAGAGCGCCCCTTCCGTTCCGATGATTTCATAGGTCCGGGAACGGCCGGACTGGCGGGAGAAATAATTGTGGGAATAAGAACCGAAAATCCCGCCGGAACACTGAATCAGGCAGCTCTCATTGTCGGGAACGTCCACCTCCTTTGCAAAAACGCAGAGGTCGTTGGTCACGTCGATGTCCTTGAAGTTGTCGGCGGCACTCCGGTGCGACAGATTCGCCGAGCTGCATTTCAGGATGTCCGGGCAGCCGGAGCAGCAGAGATCGTCCGGACGCGTTCCGCCGTACAGCTGTCTCCGCGAAATCATGACGACGCTTTCCGGCATCGCTCCGGTCAGGAAGAGCGCCACATCGAGGTCGTGCGTCGCCTTTTCAATCATATGCCCTCCGCCTTTCGCGATCGAACGGCGGAAGGTGTGGTACATCGCTCCGGCGTCCATCCGCTGGGTGAACTCGAACGAGCAGACCTTTCCGATTTTGCCCTCTTCGATCATGCGTTTCGCCTCCTGCATGATCGGAGCATACCGCATGACATGGTCCACGAGAATGATTCCCTTGTGTTCCCGGGCGAAACGGACAATCCGGACAATGTTTTCCAGCGTCGTGTCAAGCGGTTTCTCCAGCAGGATCGGATTGGAGAAATCCTTCAGCTCCCTGAGATTTTCATAGTGCATGAAATTCGGAGACGCGATCAGAATGCCGTCCGGCTTCGCCTGTTCCAGCAGTTCGGCGATAGTCTTGAAGCGGGGAACCTGGAACTGATTCCATTCGCAGCCCTGCTGATACTTCAGATCATCGGGTTCCACCACGCCCGCGACTGAGATCATGCCGCATGTGGCCTCCCGGAATTCCAGCGCGTGGCGCTTGCCCATCTCTCCGAAACCGATGATTCCGATCCGTTTTTCCATGGCTTTCATCTCCTGTTGTTTGCCGGCACTCGAGTCCCGTTCACGGTTCAGCGCGTCAGGTCGTGCCGCTCTTTTTTTCATATTATACTTGATTCCGCTGGAAAACACAATATATTCCATTTGGAGTATATTGACAAAATATTGGATAAAAATGCCAAAAAATAGAACAGAAAACAATCCCTTCCGCCATATCCGGACGGAAGGAACGCATTATGCCGAGGAGATCCGGCTGGAAAGCTGGCGTCTTGCCCGGCCCGTCCGCGGCCTGCTGCATCTTTTCGGCTGCGGGGAGTCCGTCTTCCGGCCCGGCGCGGAAATCCCGATCGAACACCCCTACTGGGCGGTTCAGTGGATTACCGAAGGCGGCGGTGTCCTGCATTGCGGCGGCGGGCGGTTCCGCCTCAGGAAAGGAGATGTTTTTCTGGCATCTCCGGATTCGCCTTACACGTTCCGGCTCTCCCAGAAGGATTTCCTGAAAAAGAAATATCTGCTTTTTGACCACGGCCCGCTGATGTCCCTTGTCGGGAATCAGGAGGCGCTGCGCAGGCAGGATATCCTGCATCCGGCGGAACAGGAGCGGATCGCCGGGATTTTCGACAGGATCCAGCAGACGGTTTCCGTCCGCACGCCCTGTCAGAGCGTCGAGCTTTCCAATCTCGGCTACGCCCTGTTTGCAGAACTGGCATCGCAGATGGGGCGGGACGGGAAAAAAGGAGAATTCGAAATGATTCTGGAGGAGATCATGAGTCATCTCGGCGCCGGTTATTCCCTGGATTCCCTTGCCGGACAGTTTCATGTGGGGAAACGGACCTTGAACCGGCTTTTCCGGAAATACGTGAACTGCACGCCTGTGCAGTATCTGATCCGGATGCGTCTGGAATACGCCGCGCAGCTTCTTTCCCTCAATACGCATGACATACAGTCCGTCGCGGAGGAGTGCGGCTATCGCGACGCCGCTTTTTTTTCCCGGGAATTCAAGCGCCGCTACGGTGTTTCCCCCCGGGATTTCCACAGGAAACAGCTGCATGCCGGGGGAAAGTGAAATGCAGATGCGGGGAGGGAATTTTTTCCCGGAAAAAGCGGCTCAGCCTTCCGGCGGCGGTTCGGCACGGAGCATTCCGTCTTTCAGTTCGACGGTCCGGTCGGCAAGGCCTGCCACGAATTTATCATGCGTGACCATGAGGATTGTCACGCCGGCGTTTGCGTGCAGTTCCTGAAAGATGTCGAGAATGCCCTGTCCCGTCACGGAATCCAGATTCCCGGTCGGTTCATCGGCCAGGAGCAGTTCCGGCGCATTCATCAGGGAACGGGCGATTGCGGCCCGCTGCTGTTCGCCGCCGGACAGTTCGCCGGCACGGTGTTTCAGACGGTGCGCAAGTCCGACTCTTTCCAGCAGAGCGCACGCTTTTTCCCGCGCCTCTTTTTTCGTCATGCCGTCCAGCATGGCGGGGAGCATCACATTCTCGCAGATGCTGAGTTCGGGAAGCATGTGGTATGCCTGAAAGACAAATCCGATTTTCCTGCGGCGGAACGCCACGGTCTCCCGGGAGGAGAGCGCCAGAACGTCCGCGCCGCCGATGGAAAGCGTTCCCGCGTCGGGCCGCGAGATGGTGCCCAGAATGTCCAGCAGCGTCGTTTTCCCGCTTCCGGACGATCCGAGAAGCGCGACCCATTCACCCCGTTCCGCGGAAAGCGAAACGCTTTTGAGCACTTCCACTTTCTGCGAACTGATTTTGAATGATTTCGAGATGTTTTCCGCATTCAGGTAAAGCATGGTTCCAGTCTCCCGTGTCTCATTCATAGCGCAGAGCCTTCGAGGGGTCCAGTTTTGCGGCGCGCAGCGCGGGAATCACGCCGCCGAACGTGCACAGAAGGACGGAAATCAGTCCGATCCACAGAAGATCCGTGGCAATGATCCGCGCGGGCAGCTCATCAAACAGGTAAATCTCCTGTGGGAAAATCTCCTGTCCGGTCAGAAAGCGCAGCGCGCGCAGAATGCTCATGCGGTAGATCACCACCAGTGTTCCCAGCACGATTCCCGATGCGGTGCCGATCACGCCGACGTAGAAACCCTGAAGGATGAAGATGCGCATGACCGTTCCGGAAGTTGCGCCCATCGCCTTCAGGAGCCCGATCTCGCGCGTCTTCTGAATCACCTGCGTAATCAGCGTGTTCGTGATGCTGAACGCCGCGACCAGCACGATGAACACCAGCAGGAAGAACTGCATGTTCTTTTCCACCGCCAGCACCCCCAGGATCCTGCCGTTGATCTCCTTCCACGATTCGATGAAATAGAGGGGCGCGGTTTCCTTCAGGCTTTTCCGCATGGCCGACATGAATCTGTCCATATGGAACGGATCGTCCGTCCAGACGTAGATCGCGGTCGCCGTTCCCCAGTCGAGTCCAAAGAGTTCATCCGCGTCGTCCAGGTTCATGAACAGGAAATCGCGGTCGAAATCGTACTTGCGGAAATTGGAAATTCCGGTGATCCGGAATTCCGAAGGCAGATAGAGTTCGGAATTTTTCGCCAGTTCGATTTTGCCGTCCTTGTTCCGTCTGAAGAGTTTTGCGATGTTCGTCGAGGAGTGGATCAGGATCCGGTCTCCTACGTTCAGCCCGAGTTCGCGCGCGATGACGTAGCTGACGATCACCTCGCCGCGTTTCAGAGAGTATTTCCCCGCAAACACGACATCGTCCAGACGCAGGCGGTTCGTCGTGCGCGCCGGGTCAAACCCGATGACGGCCTTCGGCACGAACGTGTCGTTCTTCTGGAGCAGCACGGGCGCGATGACGGTCGGCAGAGCCTCGCCGCCCGCCTTCTCGACCATCGCCGCAATCCGGTCCGGATCGTCGATCACCATCGTGCGGAATTTCGGACGGATCTGCGCATGGGAGGTCGTATCGAGCAGTTTGTCCCGCATCTTGTCGGAGAATCCGCTCATCACCGCGAGAACGACGATCAGCACCGCGACGCCGAGCGCCACGCCGATCACGGAGATCAGCGTGATGACCGAAACCGCGCTGCGCTTCGGTTTGAAATATTTCCACGAGAGAAAAAATTCTGTTCTGATATCCATTTCTTCTGAAACCTTGTTTCTGAATCCGGGTAAGGTATCACCCGTTTTGCGTTTTTTCATCCCCGGAACCCTGTATTTTCCGGAAAAAAGCGTGTATATTACAGGAAAAAAAGCGGCTTGCCGCGGGATGATGCGGGAAATCCAATGAGAAAAAATCAGCTTTCGGAAATTGAACTGCTTGCTCCGGCGGGAAATATGGCAAGCGCGCTTGCCGCGTTCGACGCGGGCGCGGACGCCGTGTACTGCGGACTGAAACAGTTCAATGCCAGGGAACGTTCCGAAAATTTCACGGCGCGCGAAATGGCGAAACTCATTGAACATGCGCACCGGAACGGGAAACGCGTCCATGTGACCTTCAATACCCTTGTCAGGGAGTCCGAACTCCTTTCCGCGGCGGAATCGCTTGCCGTGCTGACGGATCTGCGCCCGGACGCCGTCATCGTGCAGGACATCGGCATTGTGTCCGTCATCCGGGATTTCTTCCCGGATCTTGTGATCCATGCTTCGACGCAGATGGGAATTCACAATTCCGCCGGACTGGAAAGCGCGTGCGCCATGGGCGTGAAGCGGGTGATTCTGGAACGGCAGGTCACGCTCGGGGAAATCAGCGCGATGACCGGAAACGGAACGCGTCTTCCTCTGGAACTGGAAGTCTTTGTGCACGGCGCGCTCTGCTGCTGTCTTTCGGGCTCCTGCCTGTTCTCCTCATGGCTCGGCGGATGGAGCGGCAACCGCGGCAAGTGCAAGCAGCCTTGCCGGCGGCGTTATTTCCGTGCGGAGGATCCGGCAGAAAAACAGGGCGCGTTTCTGTTTTCCCCCGACGATCTCTGCGCCGTCGATCTTCTGGAGGAGTTCCGGAAAGCGGGCGTCTGCTCCTTCAAGATCGAAGGCAGACTCCGCCGCGCCGACTATGTCTCGCGGACCGTCGCCGCCTACCGCCGCGTCATGGACGCTTCTCCCGAACACCGTGCCGAGGCGCGGAAGGAGGCGAAGGAGATTCTGCGCGGAGCTTATACACGGAAACTCTCCCTCGGCTTTTATACTGCGGATTCGGCGGAAAATCTGGTCCGGCGCGACGCGGTCGGACCTTCCGGGCTGTACTGCGGCAGAGTCGTGTCCGCGCGTCCGGACGGATTTTCCGCACTCCTGACAAAACGTCTGCATGTCGGCGATACCATCCGCGTCCAGGCGCTTTCCGACTCCGGCGACGGCACCACCCTTTCCGTTCTGCGCCTTCTTGCCGGCGGAAAACCTGTGATGAAGGCGCTTCCCGGGGAAACCTGTTTCATCGGCACGGAGAAACCGGTACCGAAGGATGCGCTGCTCTACAAAACCGGAGAGTCCTCTTCCGATTATGCGAAACGCATTGCCGCGCTTCCCGAACCCCGGATTCCTCTGGATCTGGAAATTGCAGTGTCACGCGGTATTTTTTCCGTCACCGTCAGGAATCTCGCGCGGGAGATGCACTGGGAGACGCCTGCTGCATTTTCCGAGGCGCTGAAGAATCCGCTGCAATGCGAAACGC
Organism: uncultured Victivallales bacterium; assembly: GCA_944391115.1. Classification (GTDB taxonomy): domain Bacteria; phylum Verrucomicrobiota; class Lentisphaeria; order Victivallales; family UBA1829; genus UBA11452. Next base: position 227,428 of record CALXSJ010000002.1, read on the forward strand.
TCCGGGAGGAGTTTTCCGCGCGCGTTTCGGAACGCTTTTCCCTCGGCGAATGCCGTGTGCGCATTGCGGAAAATCCTTTTGTTCCCGCCGGGGAACTCAAGAAGATCCGCCGCGCCTTCTGGCAGTGGGCGGATGCCGCCGTGACCCGGGAAAACGCCGTGTGGAAGGGGAAAGACGCGCTGGAGAAGTTGATCCGCTTTTACCGTTCGCGGAATCCGGGACACCCGCCGCTTTTCCCGGACTGCGCCGCGCTCGGAAAAAACATGCACGGCTCCTTTGCGCCCGCGGCGGCGCGGGAGCTTGCTGATGTGGAGTCTTCCTCCGAGGAGGTGATCCTGCCATCCTTTGTCCCGGAAGGCGGGCTGGACTCCCTGCGCGCGTCAATCAGGGAAAGGATTCTGCAAGGCAGCCGGGTCTTCCGCATCACATCGCTCTTTCAGTTCGCGCTGCTGAGGGAGTCCGGCGTCACCCTCCGGACAACCTTCCCGTTCCCCGCTGCGAACTCCTTTGCCGTTCTGGAATGCAGGCGTCTCGGCGCTTCCGGCGTGCAGGCATGGATTGAGCTCGGGGCCGGGGACCTGCGCGATTTGAGCCGTCATGCGGCGCTTCCGCTGGAGCTGTATGCATACGGGCGGCCTCCGTTGTTTGCCACACGCGCCTTTCTGCATGCGGCAGGTGGAATCGCGGATGTCCGGGACAACCGCTTTACCCTGCGGAAGAACGGCGTCCTGACCGTGATTCTGCCGGAACGCCCGATGAGGATCGAAGAGGAGATTGCGTCATATTCGCATTTCATCGACCTGCGGCATGCCCGGGCGGATGAAACGGAGACTTCCGAATTCAATTTCCGGCGGGGGCTTTCCTGAAACACGTTTCCGCTTTTCAGCTGTTTTCCCGGCAGTTCAGCGGGAACTGAATGTAAAAATCGCTTCCCTTTCCCGGTTCGCTGACAACGCCGGCTTTTCCGCCGTGGAAGAGCGCCACGTGTTTGACGATTGCCAGCCCGAGTCCGGTTCCGCCGAGCTTGCGGCTCCGGGCTTTGTCCACGCGGTAGAACCGTTCGAAAACGCGTTCCTGATGTTCCTTTGCAATGCCGATTCCATGATCCTCCACGTCGATCCGCGCAAGAGCGCCGTCCAGACATCGCAGGGAAATTTTCACTTCGGAATTTTCGCCGCTGTATTTGACGGCGTTGTCGATCAGATTGACAACCGCCTGTTCCAGCAGCCGCGCATCGGCGTGCGCCGTCACGCTGCCGGTGATCTCAAGATTGAGACGGATGTTTTTCTCCTCTGCGCGCGGGCGGCAGAGTTCGACCGCTTCGCGGAGCACGCCCTCGATGGAGAGTTCCGGCATTTCTCCTTCCGAACTCAGGCGCTTGTGCTCCAGATTGGAGAGACTCAGAATATCCTGGACAAGCGCATTCAGACGGGTCGCCTGCTGCGTGATGATTTTCAGGAAACGCGCCTGCGCCTCCTGATCGCCGCGGGCGTTTTCCAGCGTTTCGACGGCGGCGACAATGGAGGTGAGCGGCGTTTTGATCTCGTGCGAGACATCGGCGATGAAGTCGCGCCGGAACTCCTCGAGTTTCCGGATCACGGTAATGTCGGTCAGCACCAGAAGCACGCCGGGGCGGCGTTTCTCCCCGAGATTCAAACGGCCCGCGCGTGCAATGAAACTGCGCGGTCCGTCCGGCATGTTCAGCGTCAGTTCGGCCTCGCAGATGCTGTCGGAGCTCTTTGCCTCTTCGGTCAGGCGGATCAGTTCGCGGCTGCCTGTGACCGCGGCAAAGGAGAGTTCGTGCTCCCCGGTTCCGGTGAAGTGGAACATCGTTTCGGCGGCCCTGTTCCAGCGTTTGATGGTTCCGTTGCCCTTGACGAGGATGACACCTTCGGTCATGCTCGAAAGAATCGCGTCGCGTTCATTTTTTTCGCGGGTGATTTTGGAGAGTTTCGCCTTGAGTTCTTCGCTCATCGAGTTCAGGGCGAGGGCAAGCGTGCGCACTTCGCCGTTTGACGGTATGGGGAGGCTTACGTCGTAATTCCCGTGTGCGACCTTTTCCGCCGCGCGCCGCAGTTCGTCCAGCGGATGCGTGACAAGCCGGAAGAGATAAAAGGCGAGTCCCGCCGCAGCCAGCGCGCCGATGACTCCCGCCAGCAGAATGGTCCGGAACGCCTGTTTCAGCAGAACACCGAGCCGGGCGGATCCGACTGCCGTCCGGATGCAGTAGGTTTTCCCGTTGACGACGACCGGCATGGCATAATAGGACATGTCGGTTCCAAGCGTGCTGCTGTACCGGGTCGCTCCGGACGCGGTGCCCGCGAGCGCGGCGGCGATTTCCGGCCGTTCCAGGTGATTTTCCATGAAATGAGGATCGTTTTCGGATTCCGCAAGAATTTTTCCTTTCTCGTCGATGACCGTCACGCGGATGTTCATCTGCTTTGCGGCGTCGGCGCAGTACGCGCGCAGTTTTTCATATTCGCCGCGCCGGATGTATTCCTTCACAAGATCGCGCATGAGGAAATCGCGTGCCGCAAGACCGGCGCGGACCGTTTCAAAGTATCCTTCTTCCAGATTGACCGCCTGGCGGTAGACCGCGAACAGCAGCAGCGCGACGGCGAGAAGGAGGAAAAGCGGGAGATAGATGAACAGTCTGACATTGAATGTTTTCATGCTTCACGGCTCCTGTGTGAAACGGTATCCGATGCCGCGGACGGTTTCGATCAGTTCGCCGAATCCGCCCATTTTCCGGCGGAGTCCGACGATCTGCACATCCACGGCGCGCTCCGTTACGGGATAATCGTCTCCGCGCACCGCGTTTACGATCTGGCTGCGCGTGAACACCCATCCGGGGCGTTTCGCCAGATGATAGAGGATGTTGAATTCGGAACAGGTGAGGTCCAGTTCATGGCCGTCCAGGCTTGCGGCGCGTCGCACAGCGTTCATGTGGAGCGGTCCCCTTACGAGTTCCTTCTCATCCGCGGGAGTCTCCGCAAGCGCGGCGATGCGCCGGAGCACCGCGTGAATGCGCGCCGTCAGGATCTTCGGGCTGAACGGTTTGGTGATGTAATCGTCGGCGCCGAGCTCCAGGCCGATCACGATGTCGCTTTCCTCGCTTTTCGCAGTCAGCATGATGACGGGAATCCGCCGCGTGGCCGGATCGTTCTTGAGGTTCCGGCAGACCGTCAGACCGTCCATGCCGGGCAGCATCAGATCCAGCAGGATCAGATCCGGCTTGTAGGTGACGGCGTTCTCCAGTGCGGACTCTCCGTTCTCGCAGCAGACGGGAACCAGAAATCCCTCCCGCAGCAGATTGTAGCGGATCAGTTCCTGGATGGACTCCTCGTCCTCCACGACCATGATTCTTTCTCTGCTCATGATATCCCTTTCCAGGTTTTCAATGCCGTATTTTCTTTTCAGTAAAATAACCCGGCAATCTCTTTTTTCAATCGGGGATCCGTCCGTCCTCCGGGAGGCGGCTTCCCCGTTTTCTCAAAGTAATATACCTTCCGGGAATTCAGGAAAAATTAAGCCCCTGTTAAATTTCTGTTAAAACCGCGCGCGCCGGAAATGCCGTCTGACCATTGCCCCGGGAGTCCGCCCGGTCTTCATTTTTCCTGAAATTATGGAAAAATATCATGTTTATTTTGAAAAATGATTTGATTTTGGATAAAAATGGAATATAATGGAACATAATGGAACAAGGAGAAGCAAATGCTCGCCTTTTGCGGTCTTGACAGGTGCTCTGTTGACGCCAACGGAAGAATCAAGCTCAGTCCCCGGGTGATCGAGGATTTTGCCCGCCGGGGGAGCGACGTTGTGCTCCATTGTCTGCCGGAAGGCGCGGTGGCGGTTTATCCGGAGGACATTTATCTGGCGATGCGCAGCGCGGTGCCGGATCCGGCGAAGCGTGCGGCGGAAAGCGTGGTCTTCCGCAGAAGTCTGCGCCGGTTCGGCGCCTGGAGCCAGTCGGAGCGGATTTCCGCGCAGGGGCGGATCACCCTTCCCGCAGAATACCGGGAGCATGCCGGACTTGTTCCGGGGAGTGACGCCATGGTGGTCGGCAATGAGATCGGCGTTGAAATCTGGAGCCGGGAACGGTGGCTCGCGGAACAGCAGATGATTCTGGAACATGAACGCGAAAAGGGTGAACGGGAAATGGAATCCGACCTGGAAACAGGGCGGAGCATTTGACGCGGAACCTGTGGGAAATTTATCATTTTTGAGCGGAAAGGAGCGGGGAGGGCAATGGAATCGGTCAGAAAAAACGGCCGCGGCATGCATTATGTTCTCTGCGCGGCGATCCTGCTTCTTTCCCTTCTGCTGCTCGGCGCAGGACGGTTTCGGGAAGATCTGACCAGCCGCCGCATCCGTGCCGAGCAGACGAAGACGGCATGCCGGGAAGCTGTTGCGGCACTGGAAAATGGAATTGCGGAGCGGTATCGGCAAAGCTGGTCCGAACTGGCCGGAGCGGAGCCGGAGCTTTTCCTCCGGGCATGCTCCGCGGGCATGAAGCCGCAATGAGGTGATTCCGGACGGGATGCGCGGGACCATGGCTGCCGGCGGCTTCAAACTGAAAACATTGATGATCCTTTCTTTCCTGCTGACGTGGGCGGCCGTTGCGGCCGCCCATGTCTTTTATTATGCGGTTGCGCGGCGGGATCAATCTTTGACGGATGCGCGGCGCATCGCATGGCGCGAAGCGGAGATTCCCGCCCTGCGCGGTCGGATCCTGGACCGGAACGGCATTCCGGCCGCCTGGTCCGAACTGTATCATGAACTCATTCTGGAGAGAATCCCGGATTCCCCCCGTCGGCGCGAGAATCTCCGGCAGCGCATGGAGCGCGTTCTTCCCGGAGCGCCGGCATGGACGGGAAAGCCGCCGATTCTTCTGAAGAGCAATCTGGCTCCTGATGAGATTGTTTTGTTTGCGCGTGAATTCCGCCTTTTCCCGGAAGTGCGAATTGTTCCCGCCATGCGCCGGGTGGCCGCAGGATCTTCGGAAATCCGGGAAAGGATCGGGAAGACCGCGGAAAACAACGCGGGGGAGATTGTGGGGATTTCCGGACTGGAACGGAAATATGATATGGAACTTTCCGGAAGGGCCGGCAGAGTGATCGTGATGCTGGACCGGAACGGGAACTGGTGCAATGAGACGCTTCGCATCACGCGCAGGGCGGAGAACGGGAAGGACGTTACGGCGGATTTCGCCCTGCCGGCGGGAACGGAGGCGTCCGGGGAGCGGTTTGAGCATGCGGAAAATTAGATTTTCCATCCCGCTCGGCGGAGAATCGGGGCCGCTGCTTCCTTTCGCAGCACTGCTGATTCTGATTGTCGCCGGACTGCTCGGCTGCCTTTCCATTTACAGTGCGCGGGCCTTTTCCGAAGCGCCGCTTGTTTTCGCCATGAAGCAGCTGGTCTGGCTGGGGGGCGGTATTGCAGTGTTTCTTGCCGCCGGACTGGTTCCTTTCTCCTGGTACCGGAGGGGGGCCGCCGGACTTTTCCTTTTCACGCTGCTTTCCCTGCTTCTTGTGCTGTTTTTCGGCGTTGAGATCAACGGAATGCACGGCTGGTTCCGTCTGACGGAGACACTCTGCGTCCAGCCTTCGGAATTCGGGAAAGTGTTTTTTCTGCTCTGGCTGAGCGTTGCCGCATCCGCAGATTCCGCAGCTTCGTTCCGGAAGACTCTTTTTCTGTTCGGAATGAGTTTTCTTGCCATATTGTTATTGATGATGGAACCGGACTTCGGCGGCGCACTGGTGTTTTTCGCCGCGTTTCTGATTGTCATGGCGGTCTCCGGCGCAAATTTCCGCCATCTTGCCGCCGCGGTGGCACTTCTCGCCGTTTGCGGGGTGATTTTCATTGCGCTCAACGATTACGCATTGCTCCGCATTCTCGGTTATCTCGATCCGGAAGGGGGATACGGAGTCGACGCATGGCACATCAAACAGTTTCAATACACGATGGCGCACGGAGGCTGGAGCGGATCCGCATGGGGCAGCGCTCTCTGGTCGAGCGCGTTTCTCCCGCTGCCGCATACCGATTCGCTGTTCGCCTCCATGGTGGAATCGACGGGTTTCATCGGCGGGATGATCGTTATCTGCGGATTCGCCGCAATGGGAGCCGGCTTCACGGCAATGTCGTGGAAAATCCGGGATGACGCCGGACGCGTGTTTGTTTTCGGCGTCGGCGCCATGTATCTGGTTCAGGCGCTGATTCACATCAGCGTCAACAGCGTCCTTCTGCCGCCGACCGGTGTGACATTGCCGCTTCTGAGTTACGGAGGAAGCTCCCTGCTTTCCGTCATGCTTGCCTTCGGCATGGCTTTCAGCGCGGCAAAGGAGGAATGAAGCCCGCTGCGGAAATGCAGGACCGCGCCGGGCTGATGGACAAAAGGAGCAGATCATGATTCTCAGCGCAAGCAGACGTACGGATATTCCCGCTTTTTACGGGGACTGGTTTCTGGAATCCCTGAAAAAGGGATCCCTCTCCGTCCGGAATCCGTTCAATCCAAAACAGATCAGAACGGTCGTCCTTTCGCCGGACACGGTGGACTGCATCGTCTTCTGGACCAAGAATCCCGCGCCGCTGATGCCGCGTCTTCCGGAAATAGACCGCATGGGATACCGCTATTATTTTCAGTTCACGCTGAACCCCTACGGCAGGGAGATCGAAAGAAATCTGCCTCCGAAATCCGGACTGGTCCGTGTCTTTCAGCGTCTTTCGCGGCTGATTGGAAAGGAAAAAGTCGTCTGGCGCTATGATCCGGTTCTGTTCACTTCCGCACTGGACCCGGACTGGCATGCCGCTCAGTTCCGCGCCCTGGCGGAACAGCTGGGAGGTTTTACGGAACGCTGTGTCGTCAGCTTTCTTGATTTCTACCGGAAAACGGAGCGCAACATGGCCGGCAGCGGCATCTTTCCACCGGATGAATCCATGACGGCGGCCGTTTCCGAAGCGTTTCTGCGGATTGCCGGAGAAAACGGCCTGGAACTCCGGTCCTGCTGCGAGATGCTCGCCCGATACGGGATTCCCGCCGGCGCCTGCGTCGATCCGGATCGGATCGCCCGGATTTCCGGAAAGAGTCTGAAACGCGGGAAAGACGCAGGCCAGAGGAAGCTCTGTCATTGCGCGCCGAGCGTGGACATCGGTTCCTACAATACCTGTCCGGCCGGCTGTATTTACTGCTACGCCAACGCGAAAGCCGCGGAGCGGAAAATCCCGCGGTGAACTGCTCCGTCATTGCGGCGCGGCTTGCCGGTTTACATCCAGGGCGGATCCTGGAGCGCGAGAATTTCGGGAAGCAGTTTTCCGGCTTCGCCGATACGGCGCTCTTCCACCAGGCGCAGCGTCTGTTTCAGCATGTCGCTGTGCGCTTCGCAGGTGAAAAGATTCCGGCACGGCAGCCAGGATTTGACGATTTCCTGTCTGGTCCAGTCCGGCGGCCAGTTTTCCACTTTTTCCCGGTTCAGGCACGAAAGGTAGCTGATGCCTGAACGGGTGCACCAGGCTTCAAAGCAGCGCTGGAGCAGATCCGGATTCCGGATGGGCGCCGAGATTTTTTCGTAATATTCGAAAAACAGCTTTTCCTCTCCGGGATTCAGCGGGGTGATTGCATTCGTATCGAATTTATACGGCAGAAGTTCAAGCGCGTAAATGCCTTTTTCATCGCAGAAAAACTTGCTGAGATAGCCTGTATTCCAGCATTTGGGATGCGGCACCGGATAGGGAAAATAAAAATTGCCGGGGGAATAAACAATCGGGACATTCCCGAAAATCTCGCATCCGGCGCAGCAGTGCGTATGGCATCCCCAGACAATGTCCGCTCCCGCGGCGGCATACTCGCGGTAGAGTTCCACCATGCGCGGAGAGGGATAGGCGTAGTATTCATGTCCGCCGTGAATGGCGGCGATCACAATGTCCGCGTTCTTTTTCGCCTCTCGGATCTGGCGGATGTTGGCGAAGGGGTGCATGGGCGCGACACCGGGTTTGTCCGGTCCGGCGGTTCCGAATTCGTTTTCCGCGAAATTGACGATCGCGATTCCGAAGCCGTTCCGTTCCAGGAAGAGCGTTTTCCGGGCATCCTCCAGGTTTTTCCCCGCTCCCGCGTGTCGGAATCCGGCATTTTCAATATGAAAGATCGTTTCCAGAACCGCATCCGGACCGAAATCGCCGACATGATTGTTGGCAAGCAGCATCACGTCAATCCCCAGAGCTCTGCCGAAATTCAGACATTCCGGCGGGCATTTCAGATTGGGTCCGGATTTGTCGATCGGCGTGTCCGTCTCCGTCAGAGCCGTTTCCCACTGCATGATTTTCAGATCGGCGGACGCGAGGAAGGGTTTGACGTCCGCGGCCAGTTCTTCCGCATGGTGAATCGTCCGCTCCCGGGACTCGGGAGACTTCGGGCAGACATCTCCGGTGAAGGCGATTGAAAATGTTTTTCCGACCGGTTCACGAAGTTTCATCATCCTGTTCTGAAACATGATACTCTTCCTTTTGATTTCCGGATGCATCTTTGCCTGGAGAAACGGTTTTTCTTAAAAATAAATGTTTCCGATGATATTTTCAAGCCGGGACGAAACGGAGTTTTCATTTTCTGAAACAGGATGTCCGCATGCCGGGAACCGCGCGGGCGGCTTTTTCACACAAAACTGTGCGTAATCTGAATTTGCGTGCCGACCCGCGGATCATGTTCGCGGAGCTGCACGGTGATCCGCCGGATCAACTCTTCGCCGCCGAGGAAAAATTTCCGAGGGACAAGCAGCTGGAAATTCAGAAGGATCTGTTCTCCGGACTGTTCCAGGCGGAAGTCGTAAACCTTCAGTTCCGGATCCAGCGCGCCGATCAGATCCTCCGTCAGCGTGCGCCAGCGTTTCAGCTCGGGGTCCTGCGAGGAGAACGGGTCGCAGTGCAGCAGCAGGCGCACGGGCATATGGCGGGCGATTTCGACTTCCGCGGCCTCCAGGGCATCATGAATCTGGACCATGTCGCTTTTTTCCGGATTGATTTCGGCATGCGCGGTCGCGAAGTAGCGGTCCGGTCCGTAGCTGTGGACGATGATGTCGTGGACGCCGCAGATGTCCCTGCATTGAAGGAGCCGTTCCCGGATCTCGTTCACCAGTTTCCGGTCCGGGCATTCCCCGAGAAGCGGATTGATGATTTCCCGCACCACCTTCGCTCCGCCGAAAATGATGAAAAGCGCCACCAGAAGACCGGCGAGTCCGTCCACGGGGAAAGTGGTGTAGTGTGAAATGACGAGGGAGAGAATCACAAGCGACGTCGTCAGAATGTCGCTCAGGCTGTCGAAGGCGACGGCATGAATGGTTTTCGACGCGATTTTCCCCGCAACCTTCCGGTAGACGAAAAACATCCAGAGCTTGACCGGAAGCGTCGCCAGCAGGAAGGCGAGGGCGGCCGTTGTCATTTCGATCCGCGCCGGATGGATCAGACGCTCGAAGGAGAGTTTGAGAAAATCGAGTCCGACGGCGATGATGATGACCGCCACGATCAGTCCCGCGACATATTCGAGCCGTCCGTGCCCGAACGGATGTTCGTCGTCGGCCGGCTTGTCGGCGAATTTGAAGCCGAACAGCGTGATGACCGCCGATCCCGCGTCCGAGAGGTTGTTTACCGCGTCCGCAGTCACCGCGATACTTCCGGTCAGAATCCCGACCGACACTTTGACGGCGCACAGCACAAGATTGGTCAGAATGCCGTACCAGCCGCAGAACACTCCATAGGCGGTTCTGCCCCGGGACGACGTCACATCGCCGGGGTTCCGCAGAAAAAGCCGGATCAGCAGTTCATTCATGATTTCTCCTTTGCATGCAAACAGATACTATATCCGGAAAGGATGCTGATTGCAAACGCTTTTTTTCTTTCTGCCGGTTTTTTTGTCCGCATCCATCCTGTCCGTCTGCCGTATTGCCGGAACTTTTCAGAAATTTTTTGTTTCTCTCCTTGATTTCATTTTATAATATGTTATTTTAAAATTGAAATACAAAATAATAATTTTATATTATGAAATTATGACAAAATCCCTTCACAAGGCGCTTGACATTCTGGAGTATGTGGTTCTCCAGTGCGGACGGCATGTGACGCCGAGCGAGGTGGCGGAGTATGCGCGACTGAACGCCGCAACCTGCACGCGGATCATGGGCGAACTGGTGGAACGCGGATATCTGGACAAGATTTCCCGGAAAGCCGGTTACGCCCCCGGTCCGATGGTGGTTTCGCTCGCGACGCGCGACAACTGCTACAGACGTCTTGCCGCTGCCGCGAACGAGCCGGTCCGGGCGCTTGCCGAACGCCTCCGCATGGCGGTGAATCTCGCTGTGATGAACCGCGACCGGCGGATCATGCTCTGCTTTCACTCCGCGCGCCGGAACTGGAAGGTCTGGAACAGTTTCATGTTCGGACAGGATCATGCGGCGACCGCGACCGGCTGGCTTCTGCTTTCCGCGATGGAGGAGGAGGCCGCCATGCGGATCATCCGGGAGAAGCGCCTTCCGATCACGCGGGATGATCTGAAACGCGTCTCCGGACAAGGCTTTGTCGATTTTGTCTCTCCCGGCGATTCCATCCGGGTGATGGGGCATCTGATCCGTCTGGACGGTTATCCGCCCGCCGCGATCGGATTCGGCATTCTGCCGGAGGACGATCCCGCGGAGGTTCTGAAACTCTCGGAGGAAACCGCGCGGCGGATCATCCGGAATCTGACCCCGGAGACACGGGCTTATTGAAAGAGAACTTTTCTTTATCAAACAAGTGGAAAGGATATGAAATGAATCTGATCTGGAATGCGCGGAACACTCCCTCGGAACTGCATCCGGTCCTGAGGGCGCTCGGCGAGGAATATCCTCTGATGGAAGGGTCGCAGGGCGTCTGCCTGAGCTTTGAGAAGGTCCCGGAAACGGAGACGCTCCGCGTGACCCGGCACGGAGACGCGTTTCTCGTGACATACGGCGATGCCTCATTTGCCGCGCGCGGGGTCGCCTACGCCCTGTCCGGGCAGGAGTGCGACGAGCGGATCTACTTCCGCACGCACGGAATTCTGCTGGACTGCTCCCGGACGTTCGTGGTGCGCCCGGATTATTTCAAGCGCTGGCTCCGGCGTCTCGCCCTGCTCGGCTACAACATGGCGATGCTTTATACGAAGGACGCCTACCAGGTGCCCGGCGAGACCTATTTCGGATACATGCGCGGCGCATACTCCATGGAGGAGATCCGGGAAATCGACGCGTATGCGAAAAAGCTCGGCATCGAGATGATCGCGTCGATTCAGGCGCTCGGGCACCTGGAGCCGATTCTGCGCTGGGGGGCTTATTACGAAGTCAGGGACACGGACAATGTGATCCTGGTGGATTGTGAAAAATCCTATGTTCTGCTGGAGAAGATGATCCGTTTCTGGAGCGAGGCGCTCGGCACCCGCCGGATTCATCTGGGCATGGACGAGACGCACGACCTCGGGCGCGGCAGATTCATGGACATGCACGGCTATGAGCGGCCTTTCGACATTTACAACCGCCATCTGAAGCGTCTCTGCGGAATCTGCGAGAAATACAGCCTCAGGCCGATCATCTGGAACGACATGTATTTCCGCTACGCGAACACGGCGCAGGACTATTACGACGCGAATTCCCCGATCCCGCAGGATGTGAAGGACGCGATCCCGAAAACGGTTCAGCTTTCCTACTGGGATTATTATCACCGCGACGAGGAGACCTATCTGAAAATGCTGGACCGGACACGCGGCCTGAACGGCGGGGAGCCGTTCATGGCGTCCGGCATCTGGACCTGGTCGCGCCTCTGGTACGATGCGGAACAGACCCTTGCCACGGTGAAACCCTGCATTGACGCCTGCCGCCGTCGGAAGATCCGCGACATGGTGTACACCATGTGGGGTGACGACGGGGGCTACTGCGAATTTGAATCCGCATTCGCCGGGATGGCGTGGGCGGCGGACTGCGCCTTCAACGGCGAAGTCTCCGAGGAGCGTCTGAGCCCGCTTTACCGCGTGGTCTGCGGAACCTCCTACGAACTGCAGACCGAGCTCGGGAAAATGGAAATTGCATACCGGGGGGATGCAAAGGGGAAATGGTTCAATGTCAATGCGCCGTCCGTGCTCTGGGACGATCCGCTGATGGGAATCGTCTGGCATGAAATGCTTGCGCGCGATCCGGACGTCTGGCGCAATGCCCTTGAAACTTACCGCGCCTTGCGCGATAGGGCGGAGGCGCACCGGGAAGACCGTGCGGCGGGGATTGTCAACCACGCGTGGAACATCCTGAACGTGCTGGCGAAGAAGGTGGAACTGCGCCTTGTGCTGCTGAACGCCTATGGCAAGCGGGATTTCTCCACGCTCGGTGTCGTCGCGGAAAAATATGTCCCGGAGGTGATTGACGCCCTGGAGGGGCTCAACGACTCCTTCCGCGACCAGTGGTTCCGCGGTTATAAATCCTACGGGCTGGAAATCATGCAGATCCGCCTTGCTGGGCTTCGCGAGCGGTACACCGAGCTGGCGCGCCGGATCGGCGAACTGCTCGACGGACGGATCGACCGGATCGACGAACTGGAGCTCCGGCCGGAGACTGTCGGACTCGGCGAAACGCGCTACCGCATGATCGCCACGGGCGGCTGGTTTGTTTAAGTTCCGGAATTTGAAAAATGGTGTTTTGCATGGACCGCATTGGTTTTTAAAATTAAGGTGTTGAAAGATGAGTGAAGAGTCTGATCGTCAGGCAGTGAATTTCATGGAAAACGAAACCCAGTTCCATCTCGGCTTTCTGCCGACGGAACAGTCCAGTCCGCTGACGCGGAATCTGGATCGCGAATTCGCGTCCGGCAGCGGGAACGGCGTGCGCTGTCTCCAGCGCGTCGACCGCAATGTGCTTGAGATGGCGGTCCGCATTTTCCGGAGCGAAGCGTTTCGGAAACTGGTGGAGACCGGAAAGGAAACGATCGGCAGCGGCGGGAAAATCGTGTTTTCCGGCTGCGGCGCAACGGGACGTCTGAGCATTCTGCTGGAATGCATGTGGCGCGACTGCTGCGCGGAACATCCCTCCGTCGCGCGGCATGCGGACCAGGTGTTCAGCATCATGACCGGCGGCGATTACGCGCTTGTCCGTTCCGTGGAGTTTTTCGAGGATTATCAGGAGTTCGGGCGCCGGCAGGTGCGGGAAACGGGAATGTCCGGGAACGACATGCTGGTCGCGATCACCGAAGGCGGCGAAACCTCCTCCGTGCTCGGCACCGTGGACGAGGCGCTCCGGTGCGGCTCGAAAGTTTTTCTGCTGTTCAACAATCCCGCCGATCTGCTGGCGGAGCATCTGGAGCGTTCCCGCCGGGCGATCCGGAATCCCGCGGTCTGCGTGCTGGATCTCTCCTGCGGCCCGATGGCGCTTGCCGGATCGACACGGATGCAGGCGACGACCTCCGAACAGCTGGTGGCCGGAGCCGCGCTGGAGCTTGTCATGTGTTCTCTTCTGCATGCGCCCGCGCCGGATTACGCAAAGGCGTTTGAAACCCTGCTCGGAGAACTCGAGGCGTCCGCGGATGCAATCGCCTCCTATATCGACTTTGAGTCCGGCGTCTACCGGAACAGAGGAAAGATCACCTATTTTGCGGATGATTATCTGCTGGATATCTTCACCGACACGACGGAACGTTCCCCGACCTTCATGCTTCCGCCGTTCCGGAAAAAGGACGACCTTGTTTCGCCTCCTCCGTGGGCGTTTGTCAAGAATCCGCTGCGTTCGACTCCGGAGGTCTGGGCGCACGGCATGCATCGCGCGCTGCGCTGTCTGGAATGGACGCCGGAGGACTACAGGCAGATGGGCGCCCCCGCGGCGATTCAGGGCAATCCTCCGAAAATCGCCGCAACCGAACTCCTGAAATTCGAGGTCGGGAACGAGTCCGTGGCGGAACGCTGCGATTCCGGAGAGGACGGCGCCGTTCTTGTGACGGTCGGAGGCCGGGGGGACGGTCCGCATCTTCAGGAGGCGTTTGACGCGATCTCCGCCGGGTTCCGCTTCCGGAAACGTCTTGCAGTCGGCGGAAACGGCTCCGCCGATTTCAAAATCTCCGTTTCCTGCGCGGATTCGCCGCTGCACCTCATGTTCCATATGGCCGTGAAGCTGGTCCTGAACACCGCCTCGACGGGAATCATGGTGAAGCTCGGGCGCGTGACGGGAAACTGGATGAGCTGGGTCGATGTGACCAACAAGAAGCTGATGGACCGGGGAATCCGGCTGATTTCCGAAATCGGCGGTCTGGACTACGGCGAAAGCTGCAGGCGGCTTTTCGCGGCGGTCGAGGAGCTTGCGGCAAGTCCGGCTCCGGCAAAGGAGAAGCCTTCCGCCGTCCAGCATGTGCTGAACGGTCTGCGGAAATGACTCCGGCGCGGCGGGCGCCTGCTTCGCGGTTTTTCTCTCTTCCGGACTGTTTTTCTGTTGAAATCGGCGGCAGATGACGGTATATTTCCGACTTGGCTATGAAACAAGGAGGCGGAAGCATGAATCAGAAACTGAAGCTGGAAACCCTGGCCGTGCAGGCCGGATACACGCCGGAAAACGGCGGCCCGCGCGTGGTGCCGATTGCGCAGAGCACGACCTACAAATACGACGACGCACAGAGCGTCGCCGACCTGTTCGACCTGAAACGTCCCGGATTTTTCTATACGCGGCTTGCCAATCCGACGGTGGACTGCTTTGAAAAGAAGATCGCCGCGCTGGAGGGCGGCGTCGCCGCGGTCGCGACGAGTTCCGGTCAGAACGCGAACACGCTGGCGATCATGAACATAGCGCGCAGCGGCGATCATATTGTGGCGATTTCCAGTCTGTATGGCGGAACGGTCTCGCTGTTTTCCAACACGCTGAAGAAAATGGGCGTGGAATTTACCTTTGTTCTGCCCGATGCGCCGATCGGGGAGCTCGAGGCGGCAATCCGGCCGAACACGAAGGCGATTTTCGCCGAAGTTCTTGCGAACCCGGCGCTGATCGTCCTGGACATTGAAAAGATGGCGCAGACCGCCCACCGGCACGGGCTTCCGCTGATCGTGGACAACACATTCCCGACGCCGTTTCTCTGCCGTCCGTTCGAGTTCGGCGCGGATATCGTGACGCACTCCACCACGAAGTATATCGACGGACACGCCACCAGCGTCGGCGGAATTGTCGTCGAAAAGGGCGGATTCGACTGGGGCAACGGCAAGTTTCCGGAATTCGTCAATCCGGATGAGAGTTATCACGGGCTTGTCTATACGAAGAATTTTCCGGAGGCGCCGTACTCCGTGAAACTGCGCGTCCAGTGGATCCGCGATCTCGGCACGCCGATGATGCCGTTCAATGCGTTTCTTTCCATGGTCGGAGTCGAGACTCTGCATGTCAGGATGGAGCGGCACTGTCAGAACGCGCTTGCGCTGGCGGAGTTCCTCGAATCCCATCCGAAGGTGGCCTGGGTGAATTATCCCGGTTTGAAATCCAGTCCGCAGCATGCGCTGGCGCGGAAATACATGCCGCGCGGCGCCAGCGGAGTGCTCTGTTTCGGTGTGAAAGGCGGCAAAGAGGCCGGAGAAAAGGTCATGAACGGATTGAAAATCGCATCGATTGTGGTGCATGTCGCGGACATCCGCACCGGCGTGCTGCATCCGGCGAGCATGACACACCGCCAGCTCAGCGAGCAGGAGCTGATCGCCGCCGGCGTGTCGCCGGATCTGATCCGCGTTTCCGTCGGCATTGAACATATCGACGACTTGAAGGCTGATTTCGATCAGGCTCTGCGTCAGGCATAGCATGATCTCCCGGGCTGTGCCGCCTCCGGGCTTTTCCCGCCTCGGAGGCGGTTCTTCCGGAAGGAAACGCCGCGCCGTGTTTTTCTGCGCGGCATTTCCGCCTTTTCTTTTTTCTGTATTCTCCAGCTTTTCCATTGCTCCTGCCGGACACGTGCCGGCTTCCGTTTCCGCCGCGCTTTCCTCTTCCGGGAGTTTTTTTTGAAAAAAACGATTTTTGAAATTGCTTTTCAAAACGAAATGTAATATATTTACCGCCCCAAAATAATTTAAAAAATGAAATATCCCCTGAGGAGCAGCCTGAAATGAAGTCCGAGGCAACGGAATTCTGGCGTTTGTTGTTTAATCTTGTGGATGACTTTCGTGAACTTGCGGCCCGCCGTAACCGGAATCTGGAGATGACGGAATTCGCCAATGTCACAGTGGGACAGATGCGCGTCCTGAAAGCCATTTTCGCCTTTGAGGAAAAATATCCGGACGGCGTGATGCTCAAGCTTCTTGCGGAAAAAGTGAACCTGACTCCCGGAGCGGCGTCCATCATCGTCGACACGCTGGTGAAACAGGGAATTCTGGACCGGCGGACCAGCGAGGTCGACCGGCGCGCCGTCTGCATCGGACTTTCCGAACAGGGGAAGAAGATCATTGCCTGCTACGGCGACTTCTTCACCGGAGTGACCGCCGGTTTTCTGGGGGGTGTTTCCCGTGAAGAATATGAATCCATGATGAAACTGCTGACGAAATTCAATCAGAATATTTTAAAGATGAAGGATGAAAATGAAAATCAGTAACGCCGTTCTGCTGTCCGCCGCCGCTGCCGCGGGCATACTGCTGAGTGCCTGCCGTGAAAAAGTTCAGGAAAGACGCGTTGTGCCGCCCGCCATTGTCACGGAGTTCACCGTTGACGAAATGCTTCCGCAGGTGACCAAGGAATATGTCGGACACGTCCGCGCCAAGGGCGAGATTCCGATTCCGGTCCGCATTTCCGGAATCATCAAGAAGATGAACTTCAACGACGGCGACATGGTCAAGAAGGGCGATCTGCTGTTCGAGATCGAGGATGACGAATATGTGGCGAATGTCGCCGCGGCCAAAGCGCTGGTCGATCAGTACAAGGCGGAGCTCGAATACGCGGAAACGAACTTCAGACGCCAGAGCACGCTTGCGGAAAAAAATGCGACCGCGCGCGCCTCCCGCGACGACGCCGTAAGACTCTACCATGCGACAAAGGCGAAACTCGCCGAGGCGGAAGCCAAACTCATGAGCGCGAAAATCGAACTTGGCTATACCAGGATCTATGCGGAAATCGACGGGCGCATGGGCAAGGCGACCTATTCTCCTGGCAACTATGTCACTCCCTCGAGCAGCGCGCTTGTGACGCTTGTGCAGGTGACGCCGGTCAACATCCGCTTCCCCGTCAGTGAGCGCGACCTCCTGACCATGTTCGGCAGCGTCAAGGGCGTCCGCGAGAAGGCGGAACTCAAGATCCGCACCGCCGACGGGAAGATGCACGACGGCTGGACGGAGCTTCTTCTCGTTGACAACAAGACCGACACCTCGACCGGCACGATCGCGATCTGGTTTTCCGCCGACAATTCGGACCAGAAGCTGATTCCCGGCGGATTCGTCACGGTCTATCTCAGCGAAAAGCAGCCGCACAAGCTTCCGTTTGTCCCGAACACCGCGGTCATGACCGACCAGAAGGGCAGTTATGTGTATGTGCTGGACCGGGAAAACAAGGTTTCGCGGCGCAATGTGGAACTCGGGCCTCTTGTGGAATTGAATCAGACCATTGTGTCCGGACTGAAAAAAGGCGAACGCGTGGTGGCGACCGGAACGCATAAGACGCGTCCCGGGCTGATTGTCGCGCCGGTGAACGCCGCCGGGAAGACGCCGGAGAAATCCGCTCAGACGCCCTCCGCGAAGGAGTCCGGCAAATGATTTCGGAGATTTTCATCGAACGGCCGAAACTGGCGATGGTGATCTCCATCGTCATCATGATCGGCGGCATTCTCTGCATCACGAAGGTGCCTGTGGCGGAATATCCGGAGATCACGCCGCCGCAGATCAACGTTTCGGCCACCTATCCCGGCGCCAGCGCGCAGGTGATCGCGGACACTGTCGCGGCTCCGATCGAAACGGAGGTCAACGGCGTTGAAAACATGATTTACTTCTCCTCCCGTTCGGACAACAGCGGCAACTACTCGCTTGACCTGACATTCGAACCCGGCACCGATCAGGATATCGCGATGGTCAACGTGCAGAACGCCGTGAACCGCGCCGAGCCGGTGCTTCCGGAGGAGGTCGTCTCGCTCGGGCTGAACGTGAGAAAACGCAGCGGAGACATTCTCGGCGTCTTTGTCTTCACGGCCGATGAAGGAACGATGTCCCGCCTTGACCTCAGCAACTATGTCGCGCGGAATATCCGCGAACCGGTCGCGCGCGTCCCCGGCGTGGCGCAGGCATATATCTTCGGCGAGCTCAAATACAGCATGCGAATCTGGCTCGACCCGCTCAAGATGTCCGCGATGAACATCAGCGTGGACGAGGTCGCCGCCGCGATCACGAGCCAGAACCTGCAGGCGGCCGCCGGCGCGGTCGGCACCGAATTCAGCCATGACAAGATGCAGTTCAAAGTCAACGTGGTCGGGCGCCTGAGCAATGTGGACGAGTTCCGGAACATCGTCGTCCGGAGCGGAGACATGGCCCGGCAGGTGCGCATCGGCGACATCGCGCGCGTGGAACTCGGCTCCGACTCCTATTCCGGCTCCAGCTACTACAACGGCAAGGAGTGCATCGGCATGGCGGTCTACCGCAACAATGACGCCAACGCGCTGAACGTCATCAACGCTGTGAAGAAGGAGCTTGAAAATCTCAGCCGTTACTTCCCGCCGGGCGTCAGCTATCTGATGTCCTACGATCCGACCAGCTTCATCCGCGCGGCGATGGCGGAAATCATTGAGACGCTCCTGATTACATTCGTCCTCGTCGTGCTGATCACCTATCTCTTCCTGCAGGACTGGCGCGCGACGCTGATTCCCACCCTGGCGATTCCCGTCGCCCTGGTCGGCACGTTCGTTTTCATGGTCGCCCTGGGCATGAGCATGAACATCCTGACGATGTTCGCGCTGATTCTGGTGATCGGCTCGCTGGTGGACGACGCGATCATCGTGGTTGAAAACACCATGCGCCTGATCGAGGAGGAGAATCTCTCCCCGAAGGAGGCGTCGATCAAGAGCATGCGCCAGATCACGGGAGCCATCATCGCGACGACGCTTGTGACCGTCGCCATCTACGCGCCGATCGGTTTCTACGGCGGCATGGTGGGGACGATCTACATGCAGTTTTCGATCACGATCTGCATTTCGCTGATTCTTTCGGCGGTTGTCGCGCTTTCCCTGAGTCCGGCGCTCTGTTCTCTGATTTTGCGCCCGCACCAGGAGCCGGCAAAAGTCTTCAAGCCCTTCAACGTCTGTCTTGACTTCTCCAAGAACATCTTTCTTTCATGTGCCGGTTTTCTGGTCCGCCGGGTGCTTCTGACCGTCGTCCTTTTCGGCGCGGTGCTTGCACTGAACTACATCATCTTCGACCGGACGCCGTCGGCCTTTCTCCCGCAGGAGGACAAGGGGGCGATTCTTGCGGAAATCGAACTGCCTCCGGGCTCCTCGCTGATCCGCACGAACAAGGCGCTGCTGGAGGCGGCCGGAAAATTCGGCAAGCTCAGGGGCGTGAGCGACGTCTTCTGCGTCAGCGGGTTCAGCTTCATGAGCGGCAACGGCGAAAACGTCGGCATCCTGATCCTGACGCTGGACGACTGGAGCAAGCGGAAAACTCCGGATCTTGCGATCGAATCCATTCTGGCGAAGGCGCAGCAGATCGGTCTCTCTCTGCCAGACGCCCGGATCGACGCGTTCATTCCGCCCGCCATCATGGGGCTGGGCGTGACCGGAGGCGTCACTTTCGTGCTGGAGGATGTGCAGGGACGCTCCGCGCAGGAACTGGCCAATGTTCTCAACCCGTTCATTTTCGAGCTCAATTCGCTGCCTGACGTGCAGTATGCGTTCAGCAAGTTCGATGTGAACACGCCTCAGATCGAGCTGACGCTCGACCGCAAGAAAGCCGAGGCGCTCGGCGTGCCGGTCAAGCGTGTGTTCGCCGCGCTCCAGTACAATCTTGCGTCCACCCCGGTCAACGATTTCAACATCGGCGGATTCACCTACAAGGTGAAGATGCAGTCCGATCTGAAGGAACGGCGCGACATCCGCAGCATCGAACAGCTTCTGGTGCAGAGCGACAGCGGCGGCATGGTTCCGCTGAGCTCGGTTGCAACGGTGAAATACATCTCCGGTCCCCGTCAGATCTCGCGTTTCACGCAGTATCTGAACGCCTCCGTCGCCGTCATGGGCAAACCGTTTGTCAGCAGCGGTTCCCTGATGAAGCAGATTCAGGCGCTTGCCGACGAGAAACTGCCGGAAGGCTACCGGATCGCATGGACGGACATGAGCTATCAGGAGGCGCACAATCAGGGCAAGATCGGCATGCTTCTGGCGCTGGCCTTCATTTTCGGATATCTGTTTCTTGTCGGACAGTATGAAAGCTGGACGATTCCGGTTCCCGTGGTGCTTTCCGTCGCGGTGGCGACGCTGGGCGGCTTCATCGGGCTCTACATCTGGAACCTGCCGCTGAGCATCTATGCGCAGCTGGGACTGGTCATGCTGATCGGGCTGGCCAGCAAGAATGCCATTCTGATGGTGGAGTTCTCCAAGCAGGAGCGTGAAGCCGGCGTGCCGGTCCGGGATGCGGCGATCCGCGGCGGGCGCGCCCGGTACCGCGCGGTTCTGATGACGGCCTATTCGTTTGTGATCGGCGTTTTCCCGATGGTGATCGCGACCGGTGCGGGCGCAGGCAGCCGCCGGGCGATCGGCGTGACGACCTTCTGCGGCATGGTGCTGGCCACGCTGGTGGGCATCGTGTTCATTCCCGCGCTCTATTCCATCTGCCAGACTCTGCGCGAAAAGGGGCATGGACTGTTCCGGAAGCATGGCGCCTGAGTGTTTTGACGCACTTCAGAATTCCGGACATGTCCGGTAGGGCTCCGGTTTTTTCTCCTCCGGCGCGGGCGGTCTCGCCTGTGCCGGGAACTGGTTCCGGTAGCTGCGGGGCGCGGCGCCGGTTTTCCGTTTGAAATAATTCGAGAAATAATACTGGTCGGAAAACGAGAGGCGCGCGGCGATCTCCTTGATGGAGAGTCTGGAGTACAGCAGCAGGCGTTTCGCGGTTTCGATCTTCTTGTTCATCAGGTATTCATAGGGTGTGGTCTGGAACGCATGGCGGAAGGAGCGGATCAGATGCGCCTCGGAAAACCCCTTTTTTCCGGCGTAGTGTTCCAGATTGAAGCCGTTTTCCAGAGATTCGTCCAGCGCGTTTTTCAGTTCTTCGACTTCCGGGGGGAGTTCCGTTGTCATGCCGTGCACGATGCGCGCGGCCTCCTCGACGAACTGGTGGAAGATCAGAGCCGCCTGCCGGTTGGCGTCCGGGGAATTGTGATTGACCGCAAGCATGGATTCGAAATGCTTTTTCAGTCCCGGACAGTTCGGGATGTAATAGACCTCCTCGAGAGAGTATGCGCGGAGCAGATAGTGCATCATGTCGCCGCTGATGACGAAGAAGAGTTTCTGCCACGGATTGCCGCGGTCCGGCCAGTAGGTGTGCGTGCTGTACTGGGACAGCACATAGACGCTGTCTTTTTCCGGATGGTAGGAGTGTCCGTTGATTTCCAGACCGCCCGCTCCGGAACTGACGTATTCGACGGTGCACTGCTGATAATTCGTGCGCGTGATGCTTCCCGTCCGGCTGTTTGCCGCGGCTGTCGTCGCCGCGAAAAACTGGAAGGGAAAGGCTGTCTCCTGGGACGGATTTCGAGTCATTTCAGTCAAGATTGCTCATCCTTTGTCGTATTTTATTCATGGATTTTACCGGGATGAATCCGTCTTTTTATTTGATGTTTCCCATAAAGATACTACATTATATCACGGATGAGGGAAAAAAGCAACCAACCAACCAACCAACTTATTTCAGAGGAGTTTTTGGAATGGAAACATTGAAAGTGGGACTCATCGCGACAGGCGGGCGCGGGCACAACGGATGGCAGGCGCATCAGCCGGAAAAAGGCGTCACGATCGTTGCGGGGGCCGACATCGCGCCGGCGGCGCGCGAGGAGTTCAAGGAGAAGTTCCCTGAAGCCAAGGTGTTCGAAGATTACCGGGAACTTCTGAAAATGGATGAAATCGGCGCTGTTTTCATTTCCACTCCCGATTACCTGCATGAGGAGATGGCGATTGACGCCCTCAAGGCCGGCAAGGCGATTTATCTGGAAAAACCCATGGCGATCACGATCGAAGGCTGCGACCGCATTCTCAGAACCGCCATGGAAACCGGATCCAAGCTTTTCATCGGCCACAACATGCGTCATTTTCCCGTCGTTCTCAAAATGCGGGAGATCATTCAGTCCGGCATCATCGGCGACATTCAGGTCGGCTGGACCCGCCATTTCATCGGTTACGGCGGCGACGCCTATTTCCGCGACTGGCATTCCGAACAGCGTTATTCCAACGGGCTCCTGCTCCAGAAAGGCGCGCATGACATCGATGTCATGCACTGGCTGATGGGCACCTATACGAAATCCGTGGTCGGCATGGGCATGCTTTCCGTATACGACAAGTGCGGCAGACGCTCTCCCGAGACACCCGGGTGCGCGAAATGGGACGCCGCGCAGTATCCTCCGCTGGAGCAGACCGGATTCTCTCCGATCATCGACGTCGAGGACCACAACATGATTATGATGCAGATGGAGAACGGCGCGCAGGCAACCTATCTGCAGTGCCATTACGCGCCGGACGCCGAGCGCAATTACACCTTCATCGGAACAAAAGGCAGAATTGAAAACATCGGCGACAGCGGAGACTGCTATGTGCATGTCTGGACCCGCCGCGGACCGCGTTCCACGCCGGACATCATCTATCATGTGAAACCCGCAGTCGGCGGACACGGCGGCGCGGACGGCCCGATCGTGGACAACTTCCTCGACTTCGTCATGCACGGCGCCAAAACGAACACCTCCCCGGTTGCCGCCCGCAATTCCGTGGCGACAGGCGTGCTCGGCCATTACTCCATGCGGCACGGCTGCAACCGCCAGGACATTCCTCCGCTTCCCCGTGAGATCATCGAATATTTTGAAAACAACCAGGTGAAGAAATAACGCTTTCCTCCCGGTTTTTTATCGGCATGGAATCCCGGCGCAGGCATTTTCCCGCTGCCGGGATTTTTTTTGCCGCGCAGGATGAAAAACCGTATTCCGGAAGCGGGATTTCCCGGATTTCAAAATGCAAATTCCGCCCCGGCGCTTGAAACTTTCCCGCGGAAAGAATAGATTACCGCATCATCATGCAACCTGGGGGCATCTATGAAAAAAATCCTGTTTTTCCTTTTTCTTTTCGGCGTGTCTGCCGCCTGGTCCGCGGAGCCGGCCGCCGCGGGGACTGACACGTCTGGTGGAAAACGTGCCGCCGCGCCCGCCCTGCCGCTTCCATCCATCAGGGAAGCGATCGAAAAGGATCCGCATCTCTACAGGGATGTGCTGTTTTTCCTGCGCGCACTGGCCATTGTCCGGGAAAATTACGTGGACCGCGGGAAGGTGTCCGACGGGAAACTGCTGAAGGCCGCTTTGCGCGGCATGCTGCAGGAGCTGGACCCGTTCAGCATGTATGAAGGGCCGGAGCAGCTCAGGGCGCTCAAGGAGGACACGGCTGGGCGTTTTGCCGGAGTCGGAATGACCCTTTCCCGGCGTGGAAACGCCGTTCAGGTTGTCTCGCTTGTCGACGGCGCGCCCGCCCGGAAAGCGGGGATTCTCCCCGGCGACGTGTTGACCGAGGTGGATGGGCATTCTGTGGCGAAAATGAACTTCCGCGATTGTGTCGCAAGGCTGAAGGGGCCGCCGGGGACGCAGGTGAAGATCAAGGTTTACCGCCGGAGTTCCGATGCCGTTTTCGATTTCACGCTGACGCGCGCATTCATCAAAATCCCCTCGCTGCACGGCGTGAAAGTGATCGGAAATGAATTCGGCTACATCCGTATCTCCAGTTTTTCCAGGACGACGGCGGGGGATCTGGACAAGGCGCTGGCGGATTTCGCCGCGAAAAAGGTCCGGGGCATAGTCATTGATCTGCGGAACAATCCCGGCGGACTTCTGAGTGCTGCAATTGAAGTGTGCAGCCGTTTTCTGAAGAAAGGCGAGCTGGTGGTCTATACGGAGGGACAGTCCGAACGCTCGAAACAGCGTTTTTACGCGGGCGACGCGGTGAAGTATCCGGATATTCCGCTTGTCCTGCTGGTCAATGGAAACACCGCGAGCGCCGCGGAGATTTTCTCCGGCTGTCTTCAGGATCACCACCGGGCGGTTCTGCTCGGGACGAAGACTTTCGGAAAAGCTTCGGTCCAGACGGTCATTCCGCTTCCCGACAAGGGCGCGATGCGCCTGACGACCGGAAAATACTACACCCCGAGCCGCCGCGTCATCCATGAAAAGGGCATCATGCCGGATATTGCCGTGCCTGTGACGCCCGGTGCGGAGGCGCTTCTTGCGCTGCGGCTCAATACCGAACCCGGCGAGATCCTCGCGAAGGACGGCCGCGGCGTGAAGGATATCCAGCTCGAACGGGCGCTGGAGCTTCTCAAGGGAGTCGATCTCTTCCTGAAAAACCGGAACAGCCGCTGATTTGCGGGAAAATTTCGTCTTCCGGACTTGTCTTTCCGGAAAAGAACGTGCATATTTCCATACCTGCATTTCAATAACGAGCCGAAAGGATGACAATGAACAAAACAACCGCCATGCTTCTTTCCCTTTGCACCCTGATTCTGGCCGCGGGTTGTGCGCGGACCGTGATTCCCGAGGAGGTGCTTCAGCTTCCCGAATACACCTCGGTCTATACGGCCTACAATCTCTGGGCGAATGAGAAATCCGAAATTCCAAGCGCCAATATTCAGAAAGGCACCGTCATTCCGTTCGGCACCGAGATCACATTCGTGAACGCCAACGAAAATGAGATCAATTTCAAGCGCGTCAGCGACGGAAAGGTCTTCAAGATCATATACGACAAAAACAAGAACATCATTCCCATTGAGATGTTCATCAAGCGTCTTTTCGTTTTTGACAACGGAGAGACCCTTGCCGCGGGCATCCGTCCGGTCATTTATGAAAAGATCAAGCGCGGAATCGTGGAAAAGGGCATGACGCGCAACGAAGTGCTTCTCGCGTTCGGCCCGCCGCCCGCCATGCGGACGCCGGTGGAGTCCGTCGACACCTGGACCTACTGGACGGACAACGGCGTTTCCAGAAAAATCGTGTTTTTCGGAAACCGGGTCGTCGAGATCATTGAAATCTGACGCGGAGCGCGGAAGATGAACAATCAAACGGTTCTTGTCACCGGCGGAGGCGGCTTCATCGGCTCCCATCTCTGCGAGCGTCTTCTCGCGGAGGGAATGGATGTGATCTGTCTGGATAACTTTTTCACGGGGGCCAAGGACAATATCCGCCATCTGCTCGCCAATCCCTCGTTTGAGCTGATCCGTCATGACATCACCGTGCCGATCAGTCTGGAGGTCAACGCGATCTTCAATCTGGCGTGTCCGGCGTCCCCGGTCCACTATCAGCATGATCCGGTGCAGACCGCCCGGACCAATGTGCTCGGCGCAATGAACATGCTGGAGCTCGCGCGGCGTCTCCGGATCCCGATCCTTCAGGCGTCCACATCCGAGGTCTACGGCGATCCGAAGGTGCATCCGCAGAAGGAGTCCTACTGGGGCAATGTGAATCCCATCGGCGTGCGGAGCTGCTATGACGAGGGAAAGCGGTGCGCCGAAACGCTGTTTTTCGACTACCGCAGGCAGTATGGACTGGACACCAAGGTCGTCCGCATCTTCAACACCTACGGACCGCGGATGCACCCGAACGACGGGCGCGTCGTGAGCAACTTCATCATGCAGGCCCTGATGAAAAAGGACATCACGCTGTACGGAGACGGTTCCCAGACCCGCAGCTTCTGCTATGTCTCCGATCTTGTGGAAGCGCTGGTGCGTGTCATGAAAACGCCGAAATCCTTCTCCGGTCCTGTGAATCTCGGAAATCCGCAGGAGTTCACCGTCCGTCAGCTTGCCGAAAAGGTGATCGAACTGACCGGAAGCCGGTCGAAGCTGGTGTTCCGGGAGCTGCCGCAGGACGATCCCGTCAAGCGCAGGCCGGATATCTCGCTGGCGAAGAAGGTTCTTGCCTGGAAGCCTGAAATCGCACTGGACGAGGGGCTGACCTGGACGATCGCCTATTTTTCCGATCTGATCCGGAACCGGAACAGAAATCACTAGTGCAATCGGACATATGGGAGAGTGCAGGAATGGCGCTGTTTTCCTTTGGTGAAATTTTAAATGTCTCCGGCGGAGAGTTCGTCAACGTTTCGGATTTCCACATCTCCGTCGATTCTCTTTCCACGGATTCCCGAATGCCGATGAAAAACGGTCTCTTCATCGCTCTTGCCGGAGAGAATTTCGACGGACACGACTATCTGCGCCAGGCGATTGCGGCAGGCGCGGTTCTGCTCTGCATTGAGAAAGGGAAAATCTCCCGGCTTCCTCCCGGCGTTCCCGCGATTCTGGTTGATTCCCCCCTGCTTGTCTATCAGAAGCTTGCGCATCTCTACCGGCGCCGTTTCAAGGGGCTCAAGGTGATCGCGCTGACCGGTTCCAGCGGGAAAACCAGCACGAAAGAGACGCTCCGCGCTATCTTTTCGCACGTTTACGGAGCGGAGCATGTCCTTGCGACGGAGGGAAACACCAACAACCAGATCGGCGTGCCGCAGAATCTCATGCGCCTGACGGACCGGCATAAAATCTGCATTCTGGAAATGGGCACCAATCATTTCGGGGAGATTGAGCCGATCGCCCGGATTGCCGAGCCGGATGTTTCTCTGGTGGTCTCCATAGGAAGCTGCCATCTGGAGTATCTGAAAACTCTTGACGGCGTGGCGACGGAGAAGTCGCATATTCTTCTTGCTCTTTCCAAAGAGGGCACGGCGGTCATTCCGCAGACCTCCCCGGGAAACGGAATCCTGCGCGCCGCCGCCGGACATGCGGCGAAAATCCTGACGTTCGGATATTCGGACAAGGCGACTCTGGAAGTCGTTTACAAGGGCGGAAACATTCGCGGAAGCTCATTTGAGCTCATCAATCATGAGAACGGCGAACATGCCGCCGTCGAATGGGGACTTTCCGGCAGACATCAGGCATGCAATGCCGCGGGAGCCGCTGCCGTGGGGGTCGCCTTCGGGATCCCGCTCTCGCAGATAGCCGAGGGGATCGCGGGAACTCGCCTTCCGGGATTGCGGATGCGCGTTGCGGAACATGCGGGCGCCACCTGGCTCAACGACGCCTACAACGCCAATCCGGACAGCATGCGCGCCTCCCTCGAATGGCTGGGCGAATTTGCCGATGAAAACCACCTTTTCCTTGTGCTCGGCGACATGGGGGAGATCGGGAAAACCGCGCTGAAGGAACACCTCAAGGTTCTGACCTATGCCCGCCGGAGATTTCCCGAGGCGGAAATTGCCGCCGTCGGCGCGCACATGAGCAAAGCCGTCGCGGTGATGGAGCTTGTTTCCCGGAAAAACATCACGGCGTATCCTTCCGCTGCCGCCGCGACGGAGCCTGTCCGCGCACAGGTGCGGAAAGGGGATCTTGTTTTCCTGAAGGCGTCGCGCAGAACCGGACTCGAAATGATTGAGCCCGTGGAGTAGTGCGCCATGGAAAAGACGCTGGGCGACTATCTTGCGGCGCTCGGTCCGCTGGTGCTTGACGCGGGCGCGGCCGATCCCGGACAACTGATCCGAGGCATTGCAAACAACTCCCGGAAAGTGCGGGAGGGGTTTCTTTTCTGCGCAATCCGAGGCGCGAACGCCGACGGGCACGTTTTTATTCCCGATGCCGTCCGGAACGGAGCGGCCGTCGTTCTTGCCGCGGAGCGCGCTGCCGTTCCTCCCGGCGTGTCTTTCATTCAGGTTTCCGATTCCTATCATGCCTGGGGTGTCGTCTGCGCCGCGTTTTTCGGGAATCCGACGGAGCATCTGGACGTTTTCGCCGTTACCGGCACCAACGGAAAAACCTCGATTGCCTTCATGCTGAAACGGATTCTCGCCGCGCACGGACACCGCTGCGGACTGATTTCCACTGTCGAATATGACGATGGAAGCGGGATTGCCGAAGAGGCGGCGCGAACCACGCCGGAAGCGTTCACCATCCAGGAATATTTTGCGCGGATGGTGCGCAGCGGATGCGACTGCGCCGTGATCGAGGCGTCGAGCCACGGACTTCATCAGCACCGCCTCGGGAACGTTCGTTTCGCCGGCGCGCTCTTCACCAATCTGACCGGCGACCATCTGGATTATCATCACACGATGGAAGCGTATTATCAGGCGAAGAAACTGCTGTTTGCGGAAATGCTCCGCCCCGGCGCACCCGCGGTCATCAACATCGACGACGAATGGGGCGCGCGCCTGGCCTCCGAATGCCGGGGACGGCGTGTCCTGACGCTTTCGAAAAAAGACCCTTCCGCTTCCGGATACCTTGATTTCATTCAGCTGCACGCTTCCGGGAGCGGATTCACCCTGCGCATGAATCGCTCCGTATTCAAAAATCCCGCGCCGTCTGCGGGCGGCGTTTCCATCCGGATTCACTCCGCACTGATCGGGGAACACAATGTTTTCAACATGGGGCTTGCCGCGCTTGCCGCCTGCGCCTCCGGAGTTTCCCCGGCGCTTGTCGCGGAAACGTTGTCCGCGCCGGATATCGCGCCGCCGGGCCGCCTTGAGCCGTTCGATCTGCCCAACGGGGCGCGGGCGTTTGTCGATTATGCGCACACGGATGACGCGCTCTTCCGGGTGCTCGGTGCAATCCGCACTTTCTGCAGAGGCCGGATCATCACGGTGTTCGGCTGCGGCGGCGACCGCGACCGGACGAAACGTCCCCGGATGGCGAAGGTGGTTTCGGAGCTTTCCGATATCGCCGTCGTAACCAGCGACAATCCCCGGACCGAGGATCCGCTCGCAATCATCGCGGAAATCCTGAAGGGAATCCGGCCGGGAACGGAATGTCTGACGGAACCCGACCGGGCGGAGGCGATCCGGAAAGCCGTCTCACTCGCGCGCAGCGGCGATGTCATCCTGATCGCGGGGAAAGGGCATGAGAACTATCAGGAGATCAACGGAGTCAGGCATCCGTTCGACGACAGGGAAATTCTCCGTAATTTATCATAAAAAGACGGAAAATGCGGGAGCATTTTTCCCGGGTTCAAGGGCCGTTGGCAGGACTGAGAGGAAAGCACGATCCCAAAATTGCCTTGCAATTTTTTATTTTGGAGACGGAAAAATGCGGGAGCATTTTTCCCGGGGTCAAGGGCCGTTGGCCCTTGTCGCGCGCAGCGCGAAATCTTCACTTTTCCGCCGTCAGAAGCACGACAGCCCGCGCCTCCATGCCTTCCATGCGTCCGACAAAGCCCATGCCCTCGTTCGTTTTCGCCTTTACGGAGACGCGTTCCGTTGCGAGAGACAACGCGTCCGCGAGCGATTCGCGCATGGCGGTGATATGGGGCGCCAGCCTGGGCTTCTGCGTAATCAGCGTCAGGTCGACGTTTGAGATGTTCCAGGAGGAAAACGCTTCATGTGCAAGGGTCTTCCGCAGGAGTTCCATGCTGTCCGCGCCCCGGTAGCGGGGATCCGTGTCGGGGAAGAAGTGTCCGATGTCGCCGAGCGCAAGTGCGCCGATCAGCGCGTCGATCAGCGCATGGACGGCGACATCCGCGTCGCTGTGTCCCAGAAGCCCTTTTTCATGAGGCAGTTTCACGCCGCATAGAATCAGCTCCCGTCCCTCCGCAAAGCGGTGGACGTCGCAGCCGTATCCGATCCGAATATCTGAAATCATGCGCATGTCCCCCTTAAATGACTGTATTCATCAGATAGTTCATGATGAGGAAGGAAAAGACGGCGATGCCGCCCGCGAGAATGGCGCCGAGCCATGTCTTGATGATGAAGCCGATCAGGCACATTGCCGCGGCGTAGATGCTTGTCAGAATGGAAAGAATCAACCCGACAACCATTGAAAGATGCAGCATTGCAAAATAGAAATGCGACCAGAAGGAGTGGATTCCCACATCGGGACGGAATCCGCCTGCGTCGAGATAAAGAAACATCGCGGCGATTGCGGCGATCACTGTGGTGAGAATCGCCGGAAGCATGAACAGGGAAAACAACAGTTTCATTTCTCCATCTTCCTTCCGGCCTTCCGGCGTATGAATATGACGCCGGACCGGTATGGTCCGGTCCGGCGAAACGACTGCTTACGCCTCCGGTGTGTAGTTCGGGGCGTCCTTGAGCATCAGGATGTCGTGGGGATGCGCCTCGCGGAGCGCCGCGCCGCTGATCCGGATGAACTTCGAGGTTTCGCGGAGCGTTTCCAGATTGCGTGCGCCGCAGTAGCCGAGCGAGTAGCGCAGGCCGCCCGCGAACTGGTGGATGACTTCCCAGAGCGGTCCGCGGTATGGCACCATGCCTTCGACACCCTGCGGGACGAGTTTCTTCGCATCATCCACATCGGCCTGTCCATAGCGTTCACGGCTTCCCTTGGAGGTTTTCATCGCCTCAAGGCTGCCCATGCCGCGGTAGACGACGAAGCGTCTGCCGTGATGGATGATTTTTTCACCGGGACTTTCCATGGTTCCCGCCAGAACCGATCCCATCATGACGGAGGATGCGCCGATGGCAAGCGCCTTCGCCACGTCGCCGGACTGCTTGATTCCGCCGTCGGCGATGATCGGCACCCTGCCGCGCGCGGCTCTGACCGCCTGGTAAATCGCGGTCACCTGGGGCGTTCCGACGCCGGCGACGACGCGCGTCGTGCAGATGGAGCCGGGGCCGATGCCGACCTTGATCGCGTCCGCGCCCGCATCGACGAGCGCCTCCGCCGCGGCCTCGGTCGCGATGTTCCCCGCGACGATGTCCAGTTCCGGATACTCTTTCTTGAACAGTTTGATCGTTTCGATCACGCCCTTGCTGTGTCCGTGCGCGGTGTCGATGACCAGCGCGTCCACATCCGCGTCCGCGAGAGCCGCCGCGCGTTCGTAGTCATAGGGGCTGATCGCCGCAGCGACGCGCAGGCGGTGTTCGGAGTCGCGGTTGTAGGCGGGTTCCTCTTTTTCAATGAGGGTGCTGACATCCTGGAAACTGTAGAGTCCCTTCAGGTTTCCGTCCTTGTCGATGATCGGAAGCTTGCCGACCTTGTTTTTGCGCATGATGTCGAACGCCTCGTCCAGCTGGGTGCCGGTCGGGGCGGTCACAAGGCTTGTGGTCATGACCTCCTTGAGTTTCCTGGTGTAGTCGGTGAGGAACTTGATGTCGCGGGACGTGAGGATTCCCACCAGTTTTCCGTCCGCGTTGACGATCGGAAACCCGGAGAAGGAATACTGTTTTTCCGCCTTTTCCCGGAGCATTTCCCCAAGGGTGATCTCCTCGTTGAAAACGACAGGTTTGCGGATCAGCCCGTTGAGATACTGCTTGACCTTGCGGACCTCGTCCGCCTGTGCGGCGGGCGCAAGATTCTTGTGAATGACGCCGATGCCGCCCAGTTTCGCCATGGCGATGGCCATTTCGCTTTCGGTGACGGTGTCCATGGCGGCGCTGATGAAGGGCACGTTGAGCTTGATGTTCTTGGAGAAGTAGGTCGAGATGTCGGCCTGGTCCGGCAGAAAGTCGGCATATTGCGTCAGCAGGGAAATGTCGTCAAAGGTAAGACCTTCGAATTCGAACTTGGACATGAATTGATCCAGATAGCGATTGCCCATTTTACTTCTCCATGATTGAGGGTGGGCCGCTGGAAGCGGCAAATTTTTCATTTGCCATCGTAATGTATCATGAAACGCTTTTTTTTCAACTTCGGAAGGGAAAAAACTTGATAAAAACTTCATGCGGAACATCCGCCCGGCATGGGCCTGATTCCGCGTTCGGATATGCTTTCTCCGGATGTTCGGAGCGTGTTTTTCAAAATCCCGACTGCCCGGTTCTTGCATTTTCCTTCTGAGAACATTATATTCCGTCGCAGACTCGAAAATTCCGAACGCGGAGGGGCGATTATGGGAAAGCAGCATTCATGGGAAGGCATCTGGATTTCCGCCGGGGAGAAGGGGCCGCTTCTGCGGCGATCCTTCGAATGGGAAAACGGTTCCGGGCAGGTTTATGCGCTGGTCGCCGGGCTGGGCTGGCATGAACTGTATGTCAACGGGAAAAAGGCCGACTCCCGTGTATTGAGTCCCGTTGTGACGCAGTATGAAAAGCGCGTTTCCTATATCCGCTATGATATTACGGCGCTGCTGAAGCCGGGGAAAAATGCGCTCGGAGTGATGCTCGGGAACGGCTGGTACAACTGCCGCTTTCCGAAAAATGTCTGGAATTTTGATTCCGCGTCCTGGATTGATGTGCCGAAACTTCTCTGCAACGTCGTCGCGGACGGCAGGGTGATCCTGAAAACGGATCGTTCCTGGAAGACTGCGGACGGTCCGATCCAGTTCAATTCCCTGCGGAACGGGGAATATTACGACGCCCGGCGCGAAATCGACGGCTGGAGCTCTCCGGAGTTTGACGATTCCGCGTGGGCGGACGCGGTGCAGTGCGCGCCGCCGCCCGGCGTGCTCGTCGAGGAGGATATGGAGCCGTGCCGGGAGTGCGAATGTTTTCCGCAGGCCGGCGTGAAGACCCTTGCGGACGGTTCGCTGGTATACGACTTCGGAAGAAATCTGACCGGCTGGGTGCGGATCCGCGTGCGCGGCGCCGCCGGAACCGTCCTGACGCTGCGGTATGCCGAATGCCTTGCGGAAAACGGTGACATCGATCAGGGCAATATCAATCTCTACGTCCAGGAAGGCGAGTTCCAGACCGACCGCTACACGCTGCGCGGCGCGCCGGAAGGGGAAACCTGGAGCCCGCGCTTCACCTATCACGGATTCCGTTACGTGAAAATATCGGGATGCGCGGCGGATACGGCGCTGGAAAGCGTGGAGGCGGTTTTCGTTCACAACGCGTTCGCCTCCATTGGGCTGATCAAATGTTCGTCGGAGCTGCTGAACCGGCTTTTCAAGTGCGTGCGCCAGAGTTATCTTTCCAATTTCACCGGAATTCCGACGGATTGTCCGCACCGCGAAAAAAACGGATGGACCGGCGATGCGCAGCTTGCCTGCGAGGCCGGACTGTGGAATTACAACTCCGTCCGCGCATACAAGCATTTCATTCAGATGCTGGTTGACGCACAGCGTCCGAGCGGCCAGCTCCCCGGAATCGTTCCGACCGGCGGCTGGGGATACAACTGGGGAAGCGGCCCCGCGTGGGACAGCGCGCTTTTTGAAATTCCCTTCCGTGTCCTGCGCTATTTCGGCGACGATGAAATGATCCGGCTCCATTACGGGGCGATGCGGCGCTATCTGGATTTCTGCGCGGGCATGTCGGAGGATCATCTGGTGCGTTTCGGGCTCGGCGACTGGTGCATGCCGGACCGCGCGCCGGTGAACACCGTCGAACTGACTTCCAGCGCCTTCTACTACCGGGACGCATGGCTGTTTTCCCGTTTCGCCACACTGGTCGGGGAGGCGGAAAACGATGCGCTTCTCTACGGACGCCTTGCGGAGGACATCAAGGCGAGCTTCAACCGGAAATTCTATCATGGCGACGGGGTCTTCGGAGACGGCTCCTGGACCGCTCTCGCCGCGCCGCTCCACTTCGGGCTTGCGCCGCAGGGCGAGGAGCAGAAGATCGCCGACCTGCTCGCCTCAAAAGTCGCCGCCGCGGGCTGCCGGGCGAACTTCGGAATTCTCGGCGCCAAATATGTCCCCCGCGTGCTCGCCGACTACGGATATGCGGAGCTCGCCTGCCGGATTCTGATGCAGGAGGAATATCCCGGCTGGGGATACTGGATCCGGCACGGTGCGACGACATTGTGGGAGGACTGGAAGGGGGATACCTCCCGCAATCACATCATGTTCGGAGACGTCGGCGCGTGGATGTTCGAGTACCTCGCCGGCGTCCGCCCGCTGAAAAACGGGTTTTCCGAATTCCGCGTGGCGCCGAACGCCGTGTGCGGCCTGACGAATCTGATTATGACGCATGATACTCCCCGCGGCAGAATCGTGGTGGACTGGACGCGCGAGGAAAAGCGTTTCATCCTGACTCTGACGGTGCCGAAGGGAACGTCCGCGGAAGTGGTTCTTCCCGGCGGAGACCGCAGCCGCGCCGGGGAGGGGGTCCAGTTCTTCGAAGTGGATCTGGACTGAGGGGTTCCTCCGTCTGCCTTGAAAAATTTCCATGCCGCAGCCGGGAATCCCGGTCCTCCGCTTCCCCGGCTTTATCTTGCAGGGGTGATCAGAGGAGCGAATCCTTTTGAAAACAGATACATGGCGGAATTGCCGCACGAAATGGATTTCGCCATTTTTGTGAAGTCTTCCCGTCCGGAGGCTGCGGCATGCCCGTCCCAGAACCAGACATTGGCTTTGCCGTGATGGCGGAGATGAATGCCGCCATAGGTGGAAGCCGTCGAGGAAACGCCCGGGTTGACGACCGAATGCTGGCCGGGCTTGCCGCCGGCCGGATTGAGATACATGGAGTCGCCGAGACCGAAGGCCAGACTGGTTTTTGCGATTTTTCCGATTGCGACGAACCATGGGTTGTCACCGGACGGATTGGCGACGCTGTAAAGCGCGTCCGCGGAAAGAAACCAGCCGCGTATATACGGGCACGGCCCCCCGTAGAAATGTTTCTGAATGGTATCCGCTTCATTTTCCTGAGCCGGACACCGCATGCTTCCCGGAGTTTTGAGATACCCCAGGCGCGCGGGATTTCCGTTCGGGGCGATTTCCGATGCCGCCTTCTGGGAAACGAGGTCGAATCCTGCCAGAATTCCGCTCCATGCGTTGTTGCCGTTGTAGACATACGCGGTGTTCCCGTAATCTCCCGCATACATCAGGAATCCGCCCATGCCCGTGTTCTTGAGATTGTTGAGACACTGGACGGACCGGGCTTTTTCTTTCGCCTGATTCAGGGAGGGAAGAAGCAGCGAAGCGAGAATCGCGATGATCGCAATGACGGTGAGCAGTTCCACCAATGTGAAAAAATGATGTTTCGGCATGAGGGCCTCTCTTGCTTATTTCAGTTTGACCAGCTTCAAATCATCCAGGAAAACCGCTTCCCCTCCGGTAAAATCATTCAGGAAAAGATAGCCGTTGATGCCGTTGGAATCCGGGCGCGTCTGCACAAAGGCAATGTATTTCCGCCAATCTCCGGCAGGAAGCCGTTTTTCCGGAAGCATGTTCCACGCCTGATTATGGGTGTTTTTCGCGGGGAAAAGCCCGCAGCGGATGTTTGCGCGTCCGCCGGAATCCCCGCTGCGGATGCGGAAGGAGAAAAGATACCGGGAATCCGGCTCCGCCGGAAGCTGGAAGCGGACCAGGGAATAATCGCCGGGGAGAACCTTCCACGCGAATTTTCCGGAAAAACTCTTTTCCGAAGTCCGGATCCCCGATCCTTTTTTCCGATGCCCCGGATGCAGATGGAACACCGCCTCGTCCACCGGAGATTCCATTCCGCCGTTCGGGAAGAGATTCGGCGCGTTCCCCCCCGGATTCGTCAGCGCCTCCGCGACGGAACGGACCAGCGGTTCCGGCATCCTGCCGTCCGCGAGTTTTTTCAATTCGGCCTGCACGGGGGGCGCGTCGGCGAAATCCAGTGCGAAGGAGAGCAGCCAGAGCATGATTTCCGAAGCGGGCTCTTCGAAACGCAGGCGTTGGCTGTAGATTCTGGAACGGTAGTAATATCCCATGACGGGGTCGTTCCGGAATTCCTCCGCCAGACGGTTCCGCTTTCCGATCAGATGCGGAATCCGCTCGAAGGAACGCAGGACGGCAGCGGCGCTCTCCGCATCCTTGAGCGTATTCTCCGGCGGCAGATATTCCGCGCCGTACAGTTTCAGAATCGTTTCCATGTATTCGAAGTGCCGCAGGAGCAGCGCCGCGCGCTCCTTCTCCTGTGCCGTCCCCGCCCTGGAAACGACCTGCTGCATCAGCTCCCGCGCATGAGCGAGATCCTTTTCCGACACCGCATACATGTGCGATCTGTCGCCGTCCCAGGTCATGTAGACGCTGGTATAGGCGCTTTTGAACCATGGGGTTTTCCGGATTTCCGGTCCGCTCATCACGTTTTCCCAGAGAGTGTAATATTCCTTCAGATACGGAGCCGCCTCCTCTCCGACGCAGTTCCGGTACCAGTCGGAGAGCAGGGCGTCCACATCGGCGTTGACATCCCAGAGCAGTCTGGCGACCAGATACTCCTTCGGTCCCTCTTTTGCGTCGAAACACTCGTTTTCCCCGAAGTAGACCAGGGTGTTCTGCCGGCGGAGATAGCGCAGCATTTCCGCGTGCACCCGGAAGTAGATCCGCGGCAGCACGTAGCCGTGCCCCCAGGAATAATCCCAGACTCCGAGCGTCGCGGCCTTTTCCCGCCAGGAAGCGACGTATGCCTTCTGTCTTTTCATGATTTCCGGCACGACGCACTGGTAAAGATCCATGGTCAGGATCACGATGACGTTTTTATGCAGGCGGAAGGAGGGCGGCATCTTCGTTTCCACATACGCGCCCGCCGTGAAGAGGACGCCGGGGTATTTTTCCGCCACCTTTTCCGCGACGGCGTTCACCCATCGGAAATAGACTTCCGATTTCTGATATTTCCGTCCGCCGTTCGCCCGGGCGCAGCTGCTGCATTCGCAGAATCCCCCGACGTCGTTCTGGATCAGGGATATGCTTTTCTGACCCGGATGCTCCGCCAGCCAGGCGCAGATGTTTTCCGCGGCGGCCCGCGCCGTGTCCGGGTGGGAGTAGCAGGGTTGCCAGCGTCCGTTGGGATGCTCTTTCGGAGGGGATTTCAGTTTTTTCCCGTTCAGGAGCGGCATGATGTTCTCCGGCCATCCTTCCTTGTCATAGCGTTCGGCGGGAAAGACGTATTTCAGCAGAAGATGATTCATGTCAAGGGAATCCTTGAAGCGCGCCTTTGGATACCATGACGGATGGGTCCTTTCCACAAATCTGCGCAGCGGAAAAGAGGGCGTCCGGACCGTTGCGGTCCGCGGGATTGCCATCTCCGTCCTGGGGGAATAACTCAGACCGCACCGTTCCGGGAAAAGCCAGCGGACTCCGGCATATTCCTCCAGAAGCATGTTCAGTGCCCATTGGAGCGAAACCTCCGTGCATGTGATCCGGAGGGTCGCGCGGTCGGGAAAATCCAGCATGAAGCGGTCGTCTTCCAGCGGCGGCGAATTCCGGATGATTTGAAAGACGATTCTCTGCTGCCGCGGCGGTGTTTGGCCCGGAGAACAGACGGGAAGCGCATTCCCGCAGACCCGTCTGAGGATTTGATTGAACTGATTGATCCGTTCCGCATATTCCGCACCCGGAAGCTCGATTGCGGCATTCGGACGTCCTTCTCGGAAGATCCGGAAGACATCCTCCGCCGGCGGCATGGCTTCCGTGAAAAAGGCGGCGGAAAGAAGCAGGGCGGAAATGAGTCGTTTCATGAGAAGTCCTTTTTCTGTTCGATTTTTTAATATTATATGCAGGAAACAGGGATCGTAAATGCCTTTTTTTTTATATTTGATATCTGAAATCACCAAAAATGGACGGGCTGTCTCCTTTCAAGTTTCCGGGCCTCCGGTACGCTTGAAAAAATATTTGCCGCAGTTATATTCCTGTAGAAAATGAGATTGATTTCCGGAGGCGGCGCATGGACAGTGTCATGAACTACCATTTTTTCGAAAATGAGATCAGGATTATTTCCTGTGCCTATTATCCCCGTCTTCTGTGGGAGGAGAGGCATCCGCCGAAATCCTACTGGTGTTTCTTCTGGAATGCGGAAGAGGACAAAAGCATCCGGTTTTCCGGGGAGGATCTGCCGTTCGGCGGGGAGCATGGCGTGCTGATCCCTCCGTACGCAGCCTATCAGGTGAGTTCAGGCGGCCGGGAAATTCCGCTTCTGTATCTCTATTTCGAACTCAAGCCCGCTTATGAGACCGTGATATCCCGCCGGAAATCCGTGTTCCTGAACCGGACCGAGCGCGCGGAACTGCTGGAACTTTGCGCAATGATACTGGACGGGAATGCCGCGCCGTGGCGTTCCGCTCTTCCCTGCCGCATTGTCGCCGGCCTTCTGCTGAAGCTGGGACCGGCGGATTTTTCCTCGCCGGAACAGCCGGACAAAAGAATCCGGCAGGCGCTGGAAATCATCAACCGGGATTATGCGGAACATCTGGACAACCGGAAGATCTGCCGCCGGATCAACATGTCGCAGAACAACTTCCTCCGGCTGTTTCTGCGCGATGTCGGACAGACTCCGCACTCCTATCTCAACTATATCCGGATCCGGAATGCCCGTCGCCTGCTCCGGGAAGGCGGATTTTCCATTGATGAAATCGCGGAAAAAACCGGATTCCGCAACCGGTATCATTTCACGCGCGTCTTTAAAAAATATACATTCGTCACACCCTGCGCATACAGAAATGAAAAGTGACCGGCTTGCGTTTTCCGGAGATTTCCGGTCCGGCGGCGATTCTTCAAAAAAATCGAAAGGGAATCGGGAAACGCGCTTTCATATTTTCATATTTATGCTATTGTTCCTTCGGTATCCATTGCTGAGCAATTTGTTTTGAGGAATCTTTTTATGGCTTCTGACACCGGAGAAAAAACAACGACATTCAAATTGAGATATCTGATCTGCGGAATTGCGCTGCTGCTTTTCCTGCTTTCCATATTTTCCTACAACCGTGCGGATCTGGCCGTGCTGGACGGCGGATCGGCGGAACC
Organism: uncultured Victivallales bacterium; assembly: GCA_944391115.1. GTDB lineage: Bacteria > Verrucomicrobiota > Lentisphaeria > Victivallales > UBA1829 > UBA11452. The sequence continues at coordinate 266,193 of CALXSJ010000002.1, forward strand.
GCTCCGGAACTGGGTCGGGCCGCTCGGAGCCAATCTCTCCCGCGTTCTTTTCCATGTTTTCGGGCTGGCGGTTTATCCGATCACCAGTCTTCTTATCATCTGTCTGGCGCGCGGCTTCATTCCTTATCCTCTGAAGCGGCGCGGCTACATCATGGCGCTCTGCGTGGCGATTCTGGGGATTGTGATTCTTCTGGCGCTGTTCCCGCAGGAATTCATTCTCCATACGGAGCGGCTCGGAATCGGGCACAGCGGGAAACCGGAGTTCGCCCTGTCAGGCGGTGCGCTCGGCGCCCTGATCGCTGCGCCGGAAACGGAGAATATTTCCGCCGGGATTCTCCGGCGCTTCATCGGAACGATCGGCACCATGGTGACCGCGCTCTGCCTGATTTTTTCAGGTCTTGTCTGGATTTTCCTCCAGGATTGGAAGGATATGATTTTCGATGCGATCCGGGGAGGGGGCTCCGCGCCGGGCAGGAAGGGACGCAGGCTTCCGGATACGGAACGGGAGCCGATGTTCGAGGAAGAGGATGATTCCGCTTCTTCTGAGAAAGGGAAAAAGCCGAAATACCGTCCCGAATTCGAGGAGGACGCTCCGGCGGAACCGCCGGAAGGAGAGGAATCCCCGGAACCGGAAAAAAACGGGCGGCGCACTCTGTTCGGCCTGCTGAAAAATCGTCCGGCTGATCCGGAAGAGAAGGTGGATGCGCTTCCGGACGAAGAGGAGGAAAATCGGAAGGAACCGCCGCCTGCGGCGCGTCCGCGTTCCCATGCGGACAGCCTTGACGCGACGGACCGCGCCGCCGCGTCCGAACGCGACGACGCATTTGCGGACGAGAGAATGCGTCCTTCCGAAGTGACGCGTTCCAAGCTTCAGAAGCAGCATCAGGCGCCTTCCGTGCAGACCGCCAATCCTGCGAATTACAATCTTCCGCCGGTACCCCTTCTCGACAAACCCCGGGACGTCCGGAGCGAGGACGACGAACATCTGAAGCAGGCCTGCGCGATCCTGCAGGCCACGCTGGACAGTTTTGAAATCAACGGCCGGGTCGCCGACACGGTCGTTGGCCCGCGCATCACCCGTTTCGACATTCAGCTGGAACCCGGCGTGAAGGTGGAGAAAGTCACCAACATCCAGAATAACATCGCCATGGAGATGAGCGCCGAAAGCATCCGCATTCTCGCGCCGATCCCCGGCAGGAACGCCGTCGGCATCGAACTGCCGAACAAGGTTTCCAACATGGTGTTCATCCGCGAACTGTTTGAATCCGAGGCATGGCGCAGTTCCAAGGCGGACATTCCGATCATCCTCGGCAAGGACGTCTCCGGCAAGGTGATTATCGCCGACCTGGCGAAGGCGCCGCATCTTCTGATCGCCGGATCGACCGGCAGCGGAAAGAGCGTCTGCATGAACACCCTCATCATGAGTCTTCTGTTCAAGTTCTCTCCCTTCAATCTGAAGCTGATTCTCGTCGATCCGAAGTTTGTCGAGCTGGAAATGTACCGGCCGCTGCCGCATCTGATCACACCGGTTGTGAACGACCCGAAAAAAGTGCCGTTCGCCCTGCGCTGGGGCGTCAACGAGATGGAGCACCGCTATCAGATGCTGGCGAAGGTCAAGGCGAAAAATCTCAATGCGTTCAATTCGCGGCCGCCCGATCCGGAACCGGTCTACGACGAGAACGGCGATCTGATTCCGCCGAAGCTTCCGCTGCTGGTGATTATTGTCGACGAACTGGCGGATATCATGATGACCGAGGCCAAGAGCGACGTGGAGACTTCGATCTGCCGGATTGCGCAGAAGGGGCGCGCCGCAGGCATCCACCTTGTCATTGCCACGCAGACGCCTCGAAAGGATATCATTACCGGAACAATCAAGGCGAACCTGCCGACGAAGATCGCATTCAAAGTGTCGACAGTAATGGACAGCCGCGTCATTCTCGACGCGATGGGTGCGGAAAAGCTCCTCGGGAAAGGCGATATGCTCTTCAAGGGGCCGAGCGGGGAAACCGAGCGCATCCAGGGATCTATGGTCTCCGATCCCGAAATCCAGAAGGTTGTCGACTTCGTCTCCAGCCAGGTGGAACAGCACTTCGACACCAAGGTCGTGCTGGAAAAACCGGAGGACGAGGAGGAGCCCGATGACGGGAAGAATTCCTTCCCGGACGAGGAGTTCGACGATGACGGCACGGCGGATTATGTCCGGACGGTCATTGCCAAATATCTGCAGCCCGGCGATGACGAGAACGTGAAGAAGGCGCTCGACATCATTATCCGCGAGGGCAAGGCGAGCACCTCCTATCTTCAGCGGCGCATGGGAATCGGTTACAACAAGGCGGCTGAAATCATCGACCGTCTGGAACAGCGCGGCATTGTCTCGGCGCCGCTTCCCGGCGGACAGAAACGCGACATACTGGTTTTTGACGAATTGGGAAAACCGGATTGATTTCCCGGCAAACCGTGTTATAATTATACGTGAAAACAGAAAACATGCGACGGTGCATCATGGCAGACGGAAACAACAAACTGAATGCGGAACTCAGAAAAGTCGAAGACGATCTTTTTGCCGCGGAGGATTTCTCCGGAAAGACTCCCGTTCCGCTCGACGACGTTCTGAAACCGCTTCCCGTCCCGGACGAGGACTTGAATCCCGTTGCGGCGGGATTTGTGCCTGTCAAGGAGGATTTTTCCCGTGCGGTTCCTGATGAACCGCATTCCGCCCCCGCGATCAGAACTTTTTCCGAGAGCCGTCCTCTGCCGAAGCGCGATGTATTCAGCGAACCAGTGAAACCCGCGGAACCGCTTCCTGCCGATTCCGCCTCTGCGGAAGAGCCGCTTCCTGTGCCGGAAGAGCCTGCGGTTTCCGTCTCCCGTCCTCTTGAGGAGATGCCTGCTCCCGTTCCGGAGCCGCCCGCCGCGCCGCCTGTTTCTTCCGTTCCGGAGCCGCCCGCCGCGCCGCCAGTTTCTTCCGTTCCGGAGCCGCCCGCCGCGCCGCCTGTTTCTCCTGCTCCGAAGCGGCAGGAACCAAAACCCGTTTCCCTGCGGCAGAATCCGGTTTCGCACCGGCAGACTGCCGTTCCCGACATGGAGCACGCTTCGCTCGGGACAATTCTCCGGCAGGCCAGGAATGCCGCCGGACTGACTGCGGAACAGGCGGCGGATGTGACGAAAATCCGCCTGGACTACATCGTCGGAATTGAGAACGATGATTTCAAACGTCTGCCTCCGGTGGTGTTTATCCGCGCCTATTCCCGGACGCTCGCCGTGCTTTACAAACTGGATCAGGCCGCGCTGGACGCCGTCATGCGCCGGGTTGACGAGCTGGAGCCTCCGGCGGATGTGCCCAGACAGCTTTTGCAGAAGCTGGAGAAGGATGTTCAGGTCAGTGAAGAGGAGACAAAGAAGCTGAAGCGGATGATCCTCTATGCCGGCCTGGCTGTTGCGCTGATTGTATCCCTTACCGTCACCTGCATTGTCGCTGCGGCGGTCGGTCGGGCCAGGAACACGGCGGAAATACCGTCCGCTTCCGGTCAGACTGTTCCTGCCGTTCAGACCGCGGATCTCGAAAAACTGCTGCCGCAGCAGGTGCCGGAGGTCAGAGTTCTGGAGATTCCCGGAAAATGACTCTGCTGCCGCGGGGGAGGAGGAAATTCCGTTTCCGGCGGCTGCGCTTCTGAGGATCCTTTCCGCAAGGGGAAAAGATTCTGAAAACAGGAAGGAAAAATGGAAAAAACATCGGATGACTGTGCTCCGGGAGAGAAGGCTGCCGTGCTGCCGGAGTCTTCCCGGACTGTGCGATCCTGCGTTCCCGTCCCGAAGATTGAGGAGGACTGCTATGACTGGTGGGCCCGGCACGAGGAAAAATGCCGCACGGCCTGTTCCTTTCGCGCGGAGGTTGTGTTTCTGGGGGATTCCCTGACTCATTTCTGGTCCGGCGAGTCCGGCCCTGATTACGGGGAGGGTCTCTGGAAGGAGCTGTACGGGGGATTGCCGGTTTTGAATCTGGGGTTCGGCTTCGACCGGACGCAGAACGTGCTCTGGCGCGTGGCGCACGGGGAACTCGCAGACCAGTCACCGTCGCTTTTCGTCGTCAATATCGGGACGAACCAGTTTTCCATTACTCCTTCTTACAGCGGCGATACGCCGGAAGAGGCCGCGCACGGGATTGTATGCGTGGCGGAGGAGCTTCACCGGAGAGCGCCGGATGCGCTTGTCCTGCTGATGGCGCTGTTTCCGCGCGGGAACAAGGTGCGAGAGATCCGGGAAACCAACCGGATTGTGCGTGCCGCGCTTCCGGCGATGCCGTTTGCGGAATGGGTGGATCTCGGCGGGATTTTCGGAGATGAGAACGGATGTCCGCGGGAGTGGTTCTATCAGGCGGACTTGTGCCATCTCAAGCGTGCGGGGTATCAGGTCTGGGGGAACGCTATTGCGCCCTGGGTTGCGCGGAGCGTTTCGAAGAAGAATTGAACCGGACAAGAGCGAGGGGGGGAGAGGCGGTTTTCTCCGCCGGCATTTGAATCCCCGTTTCTGACGTTTTGTCCGGCTTGTACATGATAGCGGAGAACAGGAGGTTTTCAGTGAAATTCAGAATGGTCCATAATAATTTCAACGTCCTTGATCTTGAGAAGAGCCTGAAATTCTACCGTGAAGCTTTTGATATGCATGAAGTCCGGCGGATCGAGGCGAAGGACGGAAGTTTCATCATCGTCTATCTGGAGGAAGGGAACAGTTCACATCAACTGGAACTGACATGGCTCCGGGATCGCAAGGAGCCGTACAATCTCGGGGATAACGAATTCCATCTGGCGTTCAAGGTCGATGATTATGAAGCCGCCCACGCCCGTCACGAGAAAATGGGCTGCATCTGTTACGAAAATCCTGAAATGGGGATTTACTTTTGCGAAGACCCGGATTCATACTGGGTCGAGGTCATACCGGAGAAATTTTAGAAGCTTTTAGGGAATTGTTCTTTAATGACAGTACATTCATTTGTGTCTGAGGGTCATTTTGAAGAAAAGTTATTTTTTCGATGATTTATTATCTGATTATTCATACTCCATAAGATAATTTGTTTTTTTTGATTTATGGATTATTTTACTTTGAATAAAAACTTGATGTTTGGAAATGAAATTATGACACCACAGCAATCAACAAATTCAACTTTATACAATTGGCTGCCTCCTGATATTTTAAAGGCATATTCTGTTTACAACTACAATCATGCTGCTGAAATTTTATCTCAGTCGTTTCCTGAGGAACTAAACGAAATCTTAGAAACCTTGAGAACTCTAACTATTTCAATTGGAGAGATTAAACAAGCAGGCGGAAATGAATCTCCTATCCCTCCTAAATTTTCTACGGCTTTAGAGCCTAAAGGGTGGCGTGAAATCCGTATTTCAGGCGATTTACTTATTAAATTTTTTCCTCGTCGAGGAACAAAGAAAGGCTTTTTTTCCAATAAGCCATCTGATGAAAAAGTTATTGAAAATTATATCGATGGTCACAATATTGATTTTGTGAAGGGGCGAGTCGCTATTGATATTGAATGGAACAGCAAAGATCAAACTTTTGATAGAGATCTCTTTGCAATGCGTACGTATTACGAATGCGATATTATCAGTGTGGGTATTATCATTACACGTGATGTATCCTTAAATGCTATTTTCAGAAAATATGGATTATTATCAAAATATGGCGCCAGTACCACTTGGATGGGGAAATTGTTACCTCGATTAAATTCCCGCAGACATGGAGGTTGCCCTATTTTAGCAATTGGAATAAAACCAGCTATTGTATCAGGAGATGAGAGAAATGAAAAGTGAAATTCCTCTTGAACAGACGATTGATAGCTTTTTGACATTCTGTAATCATCAAAAATTTAAGACAATTTTAGCAGACCCTCCGTGGCAGTTTAAAAATCGTACGGGCAAAGTTGCTCCAGAACATAAAAGGCTTAATCGTTATCCGACAATGACTCTGGAAGATATTATGAAACTTCCAGTTAGCCATGTAACGGAGTCTTGTTGTCATTTATATTTATGGGTTCCCAATGCTCTTTTGCCTGATGGTTTAGCCGTAATGCAGGCTTGGGGATTTGAATATAAAACAAACCTTATCTGGGAAAAAATTCGCCATGATGGTTTTCCTGATGGGCGAGGAGTTGGTTTTTATTTCAGAAATGTAACGGAGATTCTTCTCTTCGGCATAAAAGGGAAAGGTTATAGAACTCTTGCCCCGGCTCGTAGCCAAGTTAATTTGATTAGACGTATGAAGCAAGAACATTCCAGAAAACCGGATGTTTTTTATTCATTGATCGAAACTTGTAGTGAAGGACCGTATTTGGAGATGTTTGCTCGAGGTATTCGGAAAAACTGGTTCCTATGGGGGAATCAAGCTAATGACAATTATGTTCCAGATTGGACTACTTATAAGAATAATTCTTCAGTATTGTCTGCGATCAATGACGATTTATTCTGTATGCAGGAATGAAGGAATACAAATCTTTATGAAGAGGTTACCGACAACTGTCGGCTGGAAAGAGTCTCGGAAAAGCATTGGACATTTTTCATCGCAGCTTGTTTTTTCAATCCTTATCCGCATGCAGAGCTGGGCCATGTAATTCCTCCGCATTCGGACATGTCTGACGGCAAAAGCCGTTCCCTCAGTCCTGAAAGATTCTGCAATATCTTTTGTTTGAGAACTTGAAGAAATGCCGTCGAAAGTGTATCTTTCCCCCTGATGATGTTTTTAATTCAGGAGAACAGACCGCCATGGCAAAATTTTTACCGTTTCATGCGCTGATGCCGCCGCCGGAAAAGGTCGCGGCCGTCGCCGCCGTCCCCTATGATGTGGTGAATACCGAGGAGGCCGCCGCTCTTGCAGACGGCAACCCGTTGAGTTTTCTGCGTGTTTCACGCCCCGAAATCGAACTCGCCCCCGGAACCGATCTCTATTCCGACGAAGTCTATGCGCGGGCGGCGGCGAATTTCAAACGTCTCCGCCGGGAAGCGCCGCTTGCCGAAGATCCCGAGGCGAATCTTTATGTGTATTCCCTGAAAATGGGTGAGCACACCCAGGTCGGCATCGCCGGAGCCGCTTCCGCCGCGGAGTATGATGCGGGAGTGATCAAAAAGCACGAAAAGACCCGCAGGGACAAGGAGGATGACCGCGCACGCCATGTCATGGAGCTGCGCAATCATTCCGGGCCGGTCTTCCTGACCTACCGCGACTCCGCTTCCATTGACGCGATGGTCCATGACATCATGAAGGCCAGACCGTATTTCAGCTTTACGGCGCCGGACGGCATCGAGCACAAACTCTGGAAGGCCGGAGCGGAAAAAAGCCGGGAACTCTCCCGGATTTTCGAAACGGAGGTGCCCTGCTTCTACATTGCCGACGGACACCATCGCGCGGCGTCCGCCTCCCGCGCGGCGGCCGCCTGCAGGGCCGCGAATCCCGCGCACCGCGGAGATGAGGATTACAACTATTTCCTTGCCGTCACGTTTCCCGCGTCCCAGCTGCGCATCCTGCCGTACAATCGCGTCGTTCACGATCTCAATGGTCTTTCCTCCGATGAATTTCTCCGGAAGGTCGGAGAAAAATTCACCATTGCCCCGTCGGACAGTCCGTCTCCGGCGGAAAGCGGAGCGTTCTGCATGTATTTCGAAGGCAAATGGCATCTTCTGCGCCCGCGTTTCGACATCTCGAATCTGGGAGTGATCGAACGTCTGGACGTGAGCATTCTTCAGGACAATATTCTTGCGCCGCTTCTCGGCATTGACGATCCGCGCACCAGCAGGCGCATCGACTTCATCGGCGGAATCCGCGGAACGAAGGAGCTTGAAAAACTGGTGGATTCCGGAAAGGGAGCGGTCGCGTTCTCGATGTATCCGACGACTTTGCCGCAGCTGATGGCGATTGCCGACGCGGATGCGATCATGCCGCCGAAATCGACCTGGTTCGAGCCGAAGCTGCGCGACGGTCTCGTCACCCATAACTTCTGATCCGGAGGGTTCCTGATGGCGATGAAAAGCATAGCGGTGATTCCCGCGCGGTATGCAAGCACGCGGTTCCCCGGCAAGGTTCTGGCAGATCTCGGCGGGAAACCGATTCTTCAGCATGTATGGGAGCGCACGAAACGCTCAAAAGCGGATTCCGTGCTGATTGCCGTTGACGATCCGAAGGTGTTTGACGCGGCGCGCGCGTTCGGCGCCGACGTCGTGATGACCTCTCCGGATCATCCCTCCGGTTCCGACCGGATCTGGGAGGCGGTGCGGGGACGCGATGCCGGGATTGTCATCAATGTGCAGGGCGATGAGCCGTTTGTCAAGCCGCAGGTCATTGATTCGCTGATCGGCGCGATGTCCGATCCCGGAGCGCCGGACATGGCGACTGTCGCGGTTCCGTGTCCCCGCGCGGAGTTCGCGGACAATCCGAACATGGTGAAGGTCGTCATGACCGCGGACGGTTTTGCCCTTTACTTCAGCCGCTCGATGATTCCGTTCCTCCGGACCGGAGGCGCGGAGATGGAAACATTCCGGCACTGGGGAATTTACGCCTACCGGCGGGAAGCCCTCGCGCGTTTCGTCTCGCTGCCGGAGGGAAATCTCGAAAAATGCGAGAAACTCGAACAGCTTCGCGCGCTGGAGAACGGCATGCGGATCAAGGTCATCAAAACGGTCTATCAGAGCGTCGGGATCGACACGCCGGAAGAGCTTGAGAAAGCCGGGCGTTTTCTGGCGGAACTCAAACGCAGGGGAGAGGAACAATGAAAACGGCGAAAGTCGGAAATTTTGAAGTCGGAGGGGAGAAGTTCACGCTGATCGGCGGCCCCTGCGTGGCGGAAGGTCCCGAAATCTGTCTGGAGATCGCCTCATTCCTGAAAGATCTCTGCATGTCCCGGGGCGTTTCCTATATTTTCAAGGCTTCCTTTGACAAGGCAAACCGTTCTTCCGGGAGCTCATTCCGGGGAAAAGGCATGGAATACGGGCTTGAGATCCTTTCCGGAATCAAGTCGAAACTGCGTCTTCCCGTTCTGACCGACATTCATGAATCGGAGCAGGCGCAGGCTGTGGCGAAGGTTGTGGACGTGATCCAGATCCCGGCGTTTCTCTGCCGGCAGACCGACCTCCTGGTCGCCGCCGCCCGCACGGGACTGCCCGTGAACGTGAAGAAAGGCCAGTTCATGGCGCCGGAGGATATGAAGGGCGCGGTCGGCAAACTCGAGGGGGCGGGCTGTGCCGGGATCATGCTGACCGAGCGGGGATCCTCGTTCGGGTATCATAACCTTGTCGTGGATATGCGTTCGCTTCAGACGATGGGATCGTTCGGGTATCCGGTGATTTTCGACGCGACGCATTCGGTGCAGCTTCCCGGCGGGCTCGGCAGCGCTTCCGGCGGACAGCGCGAATTCATTGCCGCGCTGTCCCGCGCGGCGGCGGGCGTCGGGATCAACGGAATCTTCATGGAGGTGCATCCGGAACCGGAGAAGGCGCTTTCGGACGGACCGAACAGTCTCGATTTTGCGAATGCGGAAAAAGTGCTTGACCAGGTGCTTGCCATTTATGAACTTACACGAAAAATGCGCTGAAATCAAGGCGGTTGTCCTGGACGTGGACGGCGTTCTGACCGACGGACGGATCGGTTACGGCGGCGGTTCGGAAAATGAGATCAAGTTTTTCCACGTGCGCGACGGCCATGGAATCGTGCTTGCCCGCCGCGCGGGACTTCTGGTCGGGATTCTCTCCGGACGGCAGTCCGTTGCGAACCGTATCCGGGCGGCGGAGCTGAAACTGGATTTTCTGTATGAAAAAATCCTTGACAAGGATGCCGGCTTCACGACGCTTCTGCATGACCGCTCCCTTGCCCCGGAGCAGTGCATGTACATCGGCGACGACATTGTGGACGCGCCGCCGATGAAACGCTGCGGCTTTGCCGTGGCCGTCGGAGACGCCGTGCCCGAACTGGACAGGGTCTGCGACATGCGGACGAAACATGCGGGCGGCCGCGGCGCCGTGCGCGAGGCGATTGAATTTCTACTGAAAGAGCAAGGCAAATGGGACGCTTTAATGGAACGTTATTTTTCCTGATCGCCGGACTGACCGTGTTTGCGGCGCTGCTGCCGGAACACGCGGCGGGGGCCGAAGATACCGGCGCCGCGGTTTCGCTGACCAACTTCGCGCTGCCCGAATACCGGAAGAAGGACAACCGTCTTCAGTTCATCATCTATGGCGACCGGGCGACCAATCTGGGCGCATTCATCAATCTGGAGAATCCGCTGATGGACATCATCAGTGAAAACATCCGCAATATCAACGAGGTGGTTCCGCTCGGCGGCGTGAAACTCTATCCTCTGAACGCTCCGGCCGCGGAAGTCAACCGGTTCTGGGCGGACAAGAAACATTGCCGCGCCCTGATTTTTTCGACGGCTGCGGAATACAACAAGAATACGAAAGTGCTCCGCGGCGATACGCCGGCCTTTTTCCGTTCCCGCGAAATGGACATCGACGGCGTGGGGTTTGACGCCGATTATGAAAACAAGCTGATTCATATCCGCAGCAAGGTCCGGATGGTGATCCGTCCGGAATACCGGCGCGGCGGAATGGGCGGCGGCGTGAAGAAAACCAATCAACCAGCAAAGGATCAGACAAAATGACTCGAACCTTTTTTTCCCTGAAGAAAACGGCGCTCGTTCTGTCCGCCGCACTTGCGGCCGCGTTCTGCGTGGAGGTGCAGGCGCAGTTTACCGACATGATGAAGAACAGAGCGCGGAAAAGCCGCTCGGAGAAATCCAATATTCCGACGAGAGTGAATTCCGATGCCATGGATATCGATATCGGAAAGGATACAATTACACTGCTGGGGAACGTCGAGGTGGACGATCCCGAAATGAACATCAAGTGCCGGAAAATGATGATTTTCCTGGAGAAAAAGCAGGACACGGGAAAAACTGCCGCTCAGCCGGCTTCCGGGGATGGGGGGGCCATGGATCCCGCGGGAGGAAAACAGGTCTCGCATATTGAGTGCATCGGCGATGTTGTCATTACGCGGACATCCGCGGACGAAGTCGCCGGAAGCAAGGTGCAGAAGGCATTTGCGGGGAAGGCGGTTTATGATGTGCGCAAGGATATGATTACGCTGACGGAGAACCGCCCCGTGGTCGTCAACGGCGCCCAGCGCCTGTCCGGGGAAAAAATCGAGATCGACGTTAAAAACGAACGCATTATCATCACCGGCGGCGCGATCGGACAGGCCGATGGCGGACTGTTCAAGAAATAAGGCGGGGGAATGGCTATGGCTGACGAAGAAGTGCTGTTGGATGCGCGCGGGCTGATGAAAGCCTATTACGGCCGGCGCGTCGTCAATAATGTGAACATCAATGTCCGGCGCGGCGAAGTCGTCGGGCTTCTCGGTCCGAACGGAGCCGGAAAAACCACAAGTTTCTATATGATAACCGGACTCATCAAGCCGGATGCCGGGACAATTTTCTTCAAGGGGGTTGACGTCTCGCATCAGCCGATGTATGTCCGCGCCCGGATGGGGATGGGATACCTTGCGCAGGATCCCTCGATTTTCCGGAAGCTGACCGTGGAGCAGAACATCATGGCGATTCTTGAGACGCTGGCGATTTCCGCGAAGGAGCGGAAAGAACGTCTGCATCGTCTCCTGAACGAGCTGGAGCTTGCGCATCTTGCCAAGCAGAAGGCAATGACGCTCAGCGGCGGCGAGCGCAGACGCCTGGAAATCACCCGCGCGCTGGTGACGAATCCCGCTTTCATCCTGCTTGACGAACCGTTCAGCGGTGTCGATCCGATTGCCGTTTATGACGTTCAGCAGATCATTGCGCAGCTGAAACAGCGCAATATGGGAATCCTGATTACCGATCACAGCGTGCGTGAGACGCTTTCATGCGTGGACCGTGCGTACCTGATGGCGCAGGGAACCATCGTCTGCGAAGGCGACAGCAATTTCCTTGTCAATGATCCCAAGGCACGCGAGGTTTATCTCGGGCCGCAGTTTACCATGTAAAGCAAATGGAACCGGAGTGAAACAATGGGCGCAAAGGACTCTCTCAGAATTTTGACGATCGGAAACAGTTTTACGGACAGCCTCACATTCTGCTTCGCGGAAGTGGTCGAGTCCGCCGGATGCGGTCTGCTGTTCGACCGCGCCAATCACGGCGGATGCGAACTCCGCCGGCACTGGAGCTATATCGAGTTCGAGGAACGGGACGCCGTGGTCAGAATGTATCAGGAACCACGCGTCAAGCTGCGCAGCATTCTTCAGCGGGAACCCTGGGACATCGTCACGATTCAGCAGGCAAGTCATGAAAGCTGGAATCCGGACTCCTATCAGCCCTATGCGTCGAACATTTACGCCCATGTGAAGAAATATGCGCCGCAGGCGGAGGTCGTGATCCAGCAGACATGGGCCTACCGCGCGGATGATCCCCGCATCATGCCGGGCGGGGCGTGGGGATTCGATCAGACCGGCATGTATGAACGTCTGACGGGAGCCTACCGCAAACTCGCCTCCGAACTCAATCTCCGCGTGATTCCCACCGGGTACGCTGTTCAGCTTGCCAGACAGGAGCAGCCGTTCCATTTCAAGAATTACGATCCGGCGCTTCTCGATTCGCTTCACTGGCCGGATCTGCCGCAGCAGGCCGGTTCGCTGGTCGGGCGGATGTGGTGGTGCAAGGACGAGAACGGGAAACTGAAAATCGGACGCGACACCATTCATCTCAATGCGCGCGGGCAGTATCTCCAGGCCTGCGTCTGGTTCGCATTCCTTTACGGCCGTCCGGCTTCGGAAATCACGTTTGTGCCGGATGTGATCGACAACGCCGACGCGGCATTCCTGCGCGGAATCGCGCAGAAGGCCGTGGACGGATTCGAACAGGTTGTGAAATAACGTTTTCTGCCGCTGCCGGGGGAATCCGGCGTGTTTGGAGCGTATCTTTTTTTTGAGTTTGATTGAAACGTTTCAATGAAAAACGGGGAGAAACAATGAACCGCGAAGACATTTGCGCCTTTGCGCAGATTCCGCAGCCGTCGCGCAAGCCGCCGGCTTTCGTCGATGACTTGAAACGTCCGTTGTCCTGCCACTTTTCCCGGGGAACCGGGTGTCCTGCCGGCGCCGCGCAGGACTGCATGAAAAACGGAGCGGAGCTGAAGATTGAATTTCCGGATGCGGAAGGCCTTCTGGAAACGGCATATCAGTCTCTCCGGCGTGTTTTGACAGCGAAAGGCGTTCCCGAAAAAACGGGCGGATACCCGATCACCTTCCGGCATGACGCGGCATTCGGGCGCGAGGAATATTCCGTCGAAGTTTCCGCGGATTCCTGTTCGGTTGCGGCCGCCGACGCCGACGGCATGCGCCGGGGAATTTATTTTCTGGAGGACCGGATCTGCGAAGCGGAGGGGCCTTCCGCGACAGCCGGTTCCTGGAGGCGCCGTCCCTTTGTGAAACACCGTATTTCGCGCTGTTTCTTCGGCCCGACCTACCGGCCTCCCTTCTTCATCGACGAGCTGACCAACGACATCAACTACTACCCGGATGAATATCTGAACAAGCTTGCGCATGAAGGGATCAACGGGCTGTGGCTTACGATGTATTTCCGGGACCTGCCTTCGGATATTTTTCCGGGACGTGGAAAGGATGCGGAAAAACGGTTTGAAAAACTGCGTCAGACCGTAAAACGCTGTGCCCGCTTCGGCATTCGGATTTACGTTTTTTTCAGCGAGCCGAAAGGGTTTGGAAAAACCTCTTATTCCATTCCGAAGGAGGATGCCTCGGCGCATCCGGAACTGATCGGGGACACGTTGAATGACTACGGCTTTTTCTGTACCTCGACCCCTCTTGGAAGGCAGTACATCGCCGAATCCCTGACACGCCTCTTCTCCGCGGTTCCCGGCCTGGGCGGGGTCATCAACATCATGTTCGGCGAGGACAACGGCGCATGCGTCAGCCATATGCTGTATGACGAGGAGTTCTGCCATTGTCCCCGCTGCTCCGCACGCAATCCGGCGGATATCTACCGGGAACTTGCCGAAGTCATGTCGAATGCGATTCACAAAGCCAGTCCGGACGCGGAATTCATCGGCTGGTTTTATGCGCCCGGCCAGCGCGATGGTTCGGCGTTCATGCACCGGCTGGAGAATGCCGCATCCAAATGGCCGGACGACTGCGGGATCATGTTCAATTTCGAGTCCGGCGGGATTGTCGAGCAGCTTGGCAGGGGACGGCATGTCTTTGATTATTCTCTCGCCTACATCGGTCCTTCGGAGCTCTTCCGCCGGATTGCCTCGCGCAGCAGGAAGGCCGCGGCGAAACTTCAGGTGGGCTGTTCGCACGAGGATGCCTCCGTGCCTTTTCTCCCCGTTCCGGGGAATCTGTATGAGAAATACAAAACGATGCACGATCTTGGCGTCTATGCCGTGATGCAGTGCTGGTACTTCGGCAACTATCCCGGACTGATGAACAAGGCGGCCGGAGAACTTTCCTTTGAACCGTTCCCGGAGTCCGAGGATGAATTCCTGACGATGCTGGCACGGCCCGACTGGCGGAAAAACACGCCGGAAGTTGTCGAGGCCTGGAAATGTTTTTCTTCCGGATACCGGCATTTCCCCGGCAATATCGCGTTCGAATGGTATGGCCCGCTTCACCATTCCATTGTCTGGCCGCTGCATCTCTTTCCTGTGGATGAACCGATTTCCCCGAGCTGGATTCTGGAAAACTTTCCCGAGGTGAGCGGCGACAGGATCGGGGAATGCCTGATTTTTCAGCATACGCTGGCGGAAGCTCTGACACTCTGCCGGGAAATGTACAGGCTCTGGCAGAAGGGCGCCGGCATTCTGGAGTCCCTGCGCGGCGAATACTCTGACGATCCCGCCCGGTCCGCCGACATCGATCTTGCTTCCGCGATTGCCCTTCAGATGCGCAGCACTGTAAATCTGCTCAGCTTCTACTCCCTGCGCGAGGAGATGTTCTTTGACGGCAAGGACAATCTGGAAGCGATGCGGGAGATCGTTCTGGACGAGATCCGGAACTCCGAAGCGATGAAACGTCTCTGCGAACGGGATTCCCGGCTCGGCTACCACTCCGAGGCGGAGGGATATCTCTTCTTTCCGGAGAAGCTTTCCGCGCGCATTGCGCTGCTGAAACAGCTGCTTGCCGCTGATTTTCCGAAATTCCGCATGGACGATCCCCGCCTTGCCGAATACACTGGGAAAAATCCGGCGGGCCCCAAAGCCGTCTGTGGCAGAGGCCTGCCGCGCGAGACATGGGAAAAGGTCGGGGAGAGCGGAATCTCCTGGCGTTCGTATTATGAGGAGAAGACGCTCGGCATTCAGGTTGCCGGAAGCGAAGGAAAACCATTCACGGTGGAGATTGAACCGTGCCGTCTCTGGCCGCCGCTGCGCATCGACTTTTCCGCGGACGGAGCGCCGACTCTGTATTCCTTTATTCTCCGGGAGATTCCGGAATTGGAATATGTCCGGAAGGACGGCATCCTGACAATCCGGATTCCGATGGAGGTGTTCGACGGTTTCCGCCGCAGAAATTTCCCGATGCGGATCAATGTGTGGAGCGGAAGCGAAGGCTGGGTGAAACGCGAACCCTGGCCGAGCCGTCTGCTGCACCGGGATTACAACCCCCGGTGTGCGGGCTGGCTGATTTTCGAGTGACGGGAGTTTGACGGAGTGTGTCCGATGCCGGCGGTTCCGCGCTGATCTGTCCCGTATCCTCCCGGAAAAGAGCACGGAAATGATTTTCCTGTTTGCAATGCGGCGGATGCAGCATATATTACGCGTTCAGAGGAGGATTGCGGAATGACCCGGTTGATCGGAACAGGAGAACGCACGGCGGTTTGCGCACCGCTGTTCTTCATCGTTCTGTTTGCCTGTTTCACGGTTTTTTCTCCGCATCTTGTTCAACAGACGCCGGGATTCTTCCCGGGGGGTGCCGTGTCTCAGGGGAGGCGGGACTCCATTTCCGGCGTACTGCCCGCACAGGAGCAGTTCCATATTCTCCGGGCTGATGTTTCCTCCAGGACCGTTTTCCGGATACAGCCTCTCTCCGGCCCGTCCCCCGCCGGATCCGCAGAGGATATTCCGCTGCTTTTCTTCGCTTCCGCGGGGCGGTTGTTTTTCCGGACCGCCCTTCTGTCTTTTTGTCCCCGTTGTTTCGGAAAACACTGTCCTGTCCGGGCGGGGCCCGTTTCCTGAGCCACGCACGCTTCCATTCCGCATGCCGCGTCTTTGAGATGGATTTCAAGACGCGGGGCGCATCTTCCTGTTCCTGACAGGAAACACACTCTCATTCTAAAAAAAGGACAGATTCCATGGATTCATGGTTCATGCATTTGATTCAGTTTGCCGGCTTCGGACTGCTCGGCCTTTTCGCTCTGCTTGTTGTTTTTCTGATTGTCAGTGAGCTGAGGAGCAAATCGCGCAGCCGCAGAAGCGCCCGCCGGAGGTAATCCCGGAATGCCCTGTGCCGCCATGACTGCGGGAAAGACGGCACGGGGCGTTGTTTTCAGAAATTATTTTCCGGAAATTGTTTCCTGCGGTGTCCGCCGTTTTCCGGTCCCGGGGATGCATGTTCCGCTTCCAGCATCAGCAGCCTGCGTTTCAGGGAAAGTCCTCCCGCATAACCGACAAGTCTGCCGTCGGAACCGATGACTCTGTGGCATGGGATGATGACGGGAATGGGGTTGCGGTGGCTGGCGAGCCCGACCGCGCGCATTCCTCCCGGAATGCCGATGGAAATTGCGATTTCCCGGTAGGAGGCGGTCTTTCCGTATGGAATTTCCAGGAGGCGCTTCCAGACCCTTTTCATGAATGGCGTTCCCTCCGGGTCAAGCGGCAGGTCGAAGTCTTTTCTTTTCCCAGTGAAATATTCCTCCAGCTGGCGGAAGGCTTCCTTCAGAAGCGGCGTCTCCGGTTCCGGGGATTCCCCGCGGGGAGGGGGATCCGCAAAGGCAATGGCGGCAATCGCGTTGTTCCGTTCCGTGACAGTGAGACAGCCGAAAGATGTTTTTCTGCATGATTCCAAGATGAATCCTCCCGTTTTTTCATACTATAAACGGCAGTCCGTGAAAAATCCTGTTGTTTTTCTGTTTTCCACGATAAAATCCGGGACTCCGGTGAAAAGGGACGTATCACGCTGAATTGCCATGAAGGACCGTTGCGGCTGCCGAATACCGGGCAAAGGGATGCAGCCGTTCTGTCGCCGGGGAAATGATCCATTTCCTTTATGCAGCGGAATAATTTCCACGCATCCGATTCCGTGCCTGCAGATGGTCTGCCGGAATATCTTGCGGAATCGCCGGTGCGGAACCGGAGGAGAACGGTGTCATTTCCGCTTCAGCAGGAAAACCATGCCCTGAAAATCTGAAAGATGTCCCACATCCAGCGAAGTGCCCGCACGGAATGAAACTCCGGACGGCGCAAAGGAATCCTCGAGACTCCATTCCCCGTCCAGCGGAAGCGAGAGGTTTTCCGGCGTATCTGCAAAAGTGTGGACAATCACCAGCATCCTGCCGTCGCCTGTTCTCGTGAAAATCTGGCTTCCGGAAGGATGGGTATAGGAAAGTCCGGTCCTGCGGATCAGATGATTCTCCCCCCGCTTCAGAACTGGAACGGCTTTGCGGTAAAGTTCACATGCGCGGTCCATCCATCGGAGCTGCTGTTCCGTCAGATGAATGATGTCGCCGGAGATGCAGAGACGTCCGAAGAAGGCGGAAGAAAGCAGATAACAGAAGCGGTTTTCATCGTCCTCCGCATGAAGCACCGCCCAGATCTGATTATTGCGCATCGGAATCAGGCCGGCCGTGTTGGCCGCGATCAGCGGAATTTCCACCCCTTCATGCGCATCGGAAAAACTTCCCATTGAGGCAAGACGCATCCATGCCGGACTCAGACGGTGTCCGCCGGAAGAACAGATCTCAAGAACCAGATCCGGAAGCTCGCGGCGAATCGTGCGGAAGAAAGCCTCCACACACTCCATATGCTGACGCAGAGCTTCCGAAGGGGATTCCGCGCCGTCGCATCCGAATCCGGTCGGGGCATTGTAATCCACTTTCATATAACCGATTCCGTTTTCCTTCAGGAAACGGATGACCTTGTCCGTCAGGTGAGCTGTGACCGCGGGATTCCGGAAATCCAGAAAAGCCCGTTCGCCGGAACGCAGAATCCTGCCGTCAAGATGCAGCAGCATTTCCGGATGTTCCCGGTAGAAAACGCTGTTGCCGGTTGCCACTTCGAACTCAAACCAGATTCCGGGGATGAATCCTTTTTCCCGCAGGAGATCCATGAAGTTCCGGAACCCGCCCGGATATTTTTCCGGAGACGGCTCCCAGTCTCCCACGCCGCCAAGTCCCTTGCCGAACCATCCGGCATCCAGAACGAAATACCGGATTCCGCGATTTTGCAGGCGTTCCGCGACCGGAAGCAGATTCTCCAGATAAGGTTTTCCCCATGTGGTGCACCAGTCGTTGAAGAGAATGGGAAGATCCTCTTCGGACGCCGGAACTGCTCCTTCGCCGAAACGGGTCAGGCGGTTCTGCAAGGCCTCCGCTCCGCCTGCGGCGCAGGTCACCGCGGCGGCAGGAGCATGCAGTGTTTCGCCGGGACGCAGTGTTTTTTTCCACTGTCCGAATTCGCGGTCAACCAGTCCGCCCGAAAGGCAGAAGAAATCCCGGTTGCGCGAAATCTCCATTTCCCAGGATCCGAAAACATCCAGGGCGGCGCCCCAGACCACTCCCGCCTTCCGGTCGATCAGTCCCGCCTGCGGGAAAAATTCCCGGACCGGCATGGAACCCTGTTCGCCGAAACGCAGCGAGCGCAAACCGTAGCCGGACCATGACATTTCCAGTCCCAGTTCCTCGGCCGGACGCTGTTCCAGGCGTCCTTCATTGCTCCAGTTCGAACGCCAGCGCAGAACCTCGTAGGCCTCACAGCCGTCATCCGTCTGAAACGGCGAGAGCATGCCCAGCGAGAAGGATGCGAGATATTCCAGGTCAACCGGAGCGGTTCCCCGGTTCGTAATGGAGGTTGCGATACGCACATAGGAATCTCCATCCGAATGGCGGACCGTCTGAACCAGCTCCAGGCCCCGTTCATCAGACATGACCAGTTTCACGCCGTCCTCCAGCGGAAGCAGTTCATAATTCCGGAGAAGCTTCACGCTCTCCGAATTCAGCATGGAACATCCGGCGGAAAATCCGTTCTGCCATGCATCGCCCGCAATCTTGAACTGGATCGCATTGCCGACATCATATGCCGGAATTTTCATATTCAGCGCTTTGACAAATCCCCGGAGAGCCGGCGTATCCGCATCCAGGAATTCCCGGTGGGGCTTCATCTGTTTTTCCATTCCGGCGGGGACCATGGCAAATGCGATTTTCCCGTTGGATTCATACCAGAATGCGGTCATATCGCCAAACGTCTGTTTTTTTACAAGTTGCATCGGCATTGGGATCGTTTTCCTTTCAAGTTCAGTCTGACTGGTTTGCTGCAGGGAAATTTCCGCAGTTCAAATTCATGGTTTCCCCGCTCTCTTTTCATCGATGTATTTCTGTCCGTTGTTCTCCGGATTAACTTACCTTGCGGGACATTCTTTTTCAAGGGGATATTCTGGAAAATAATTTTTTCCGCATTGCGGAGTTTTCCGCCGGACTGCGGAACAGAATACTGCTGTCGCAGATGCAGAGCGGACAAAAGTCAAAGAAAAGAAATTCCGACTTGCCGCTCCATGGGAATCGGCCAAAAGAACGGCGGAGCATTCTGAGACTTTTCAGAACTCTTCCCTTCCCCTCCAGACGACAAACTTTTCAAGTCTTGAAAGGGCGGCAATTTCGTCCTGCACAGATTCGAGCTTGCGACCTCTGCTCACGACCTGTCGTAAAAAATAACGGTAAGCGCGAAACGCAGCCATTTATCTTCAAAGGCATTTGAGAGCCGTAACAGTTCCCCGGGATGCAGAAGTCGGGTTCAAGTTTCCGCGATCCAATCACCCTCGGACCTCCTCAGAAAATTTAACTGCAGCTCTCATCGTCCACTGATGCCGGCTATGTTATCCCGCAGCCGGTTTTCGGGACAGATTGCCGAGTGAAAGGAAAAAAGAGAATCTTGACAGGACGCAAAGGTCGCATTCAAATCTTCGTATGCGCCGCAGTCCAGAGCAATGCTTCCAGGATGTTTGCCGCCGCCCAGCCATTGTAAGAGTACCAGAGCGATGAGGGACGGCCATCACTGTAATAGAAATCAGTCAAGCCATCACTGGGGCAGAAACGTTCCGTCGTCACGCCATAACGGCCATATCCTGTGACCTCCGGATAGAGTTCCAGACTGTTCATGATCCAGGCCATGCCGTCTTCCGCCCGCATCCGGTGCAGCTCGTTGCCGGTCCGCTCGGCAAGATAATAAAGTTCCGGCGTTATGAGCACGCCCATCGGATGAATGTGCGGGTTCGAAACACTGGTTACAGAACCTCCGCAGGAATTCCAGGAACTGCCCGCGAGCGGCATGATTTCCGGTACAGCCCGGAAACCGTAACGCCACAAATACTCATAGTGAGCGCCATCTTCAAGCATCTCAAGCAGAGATGCTTCTCCGGTCGTCTCGTGAAGCAGGCGCACAAGTTTCATAAATGCGATATTTCCTTCCTGGTCAGGGGCTTTCCAGGTATCCATCGGTGTGCCGCAGACATTGAGCTCCCGCACAAACTTGTGATAGAATCCGGCGGCTTTGCATGCCGCGTCACGGTAATGTTCCTTCCCCGTAAATGCGAAAGCCGCGGCCATGGCGGCTCCGATCCAGCACCCGGCAAACCCCTGCCAGTCAGCCACTTCCCGCCGGTCCGTGTAATAGGCATAGCCGCAGCAGCCGTCCTCACGCTGCAACGCGGCATGATTGTCGGCAACTTCTGTCGCACGTTCCAGCCAGCCTTCCGGAATTGCATGATTGTGCTGCCGAAGGTGGATCAATGTCAGAAAGAGGTAGTAAAGCGCATGTCCGTTTGTATAGGCGCTGTGCCGATCATGAGTGATCTTCAGGAAATCCCACCAGCCGTTGACTCTGCTCCCGCGCACTTCGCAAACAAGGTCATAGAACATGCCCGAAGCCGGATTGTAACCGGCGAGAATCTCATTGAAAAGATCATATCCCGATTTCCGGCCGCGGAAAAAATCTTTTGGCAATTTCAGCACATCCATTGCAGTGATAAAGGGATACGCCAGAACAGAGCCGCCCGTCCAGCCGATTTCAAACAGTGCGCGCCATGGTTTCAGCTCCGGTTGGCGCGGCGGATGCGCCTCCTGATTCGTATAGTGCCCGAACTCGTCCGACCAGTTTTGTTCGATGAAGGCGGTCAATATGGCACGTGCGGCCTCTTCAAACGTCTTTTCAAATTTCGGGCACTCGCGGTAGTGGCGGTAGAGCGATTCGATGATGGTGCGCACACGGTTCCGGCCGCCGTCATTGAAATGGAAAAAGTATCCGGAACACTTGGCGGCGGTCACGGGCTGACTGGTTGACTTGGATCGTCCGTCATAATAGTCGCAGTATTTGTTTACGAAGGTGAACGGAAGATTCGCATAGCCCAGCGTTGCTCCGAAGCGGTTCGGCAGTTCGGCAAAGAGCCCATTGCGAACGAGATGATGATCGGCATCATGACAATAGGGATCTATCGCTATCGCCCCGATTTCTCCTTGTTTTCCGACCGCAATGGAAACCGGGTGGCTTGCGCGATCGGCACGAAACTCCCAGAACGGCGAAGAGTAGATTGCCTCGGGATGTTTCCTTGTCAGATTCGGATATTGCCCCGGTTTCGCATTCGCAAGGTTGTTGTCGCCATGAATGCAGCACGGGATCAGATGCCATGCCTCCGCCTCGCCGAGAGTTCCTTCAATCTTGACTCGGGCGGGATAATGCGCGGAGAATTCAAGCTCGTATCTGGTCATTCCCTGATCGGGGAAGCAGACGAGATTCAGCGAGATGTCGGTATTTTCAAATTTCACACCGCAACCGGGATCGACGATCCCGGCCGATTTCCATCCGCCATTCCGGGACTGATAAAAAAGCTCGATCTTCATCATGATGCCAGTTGGAATTTTGATGTCACTTCGTCTGGAAACTGTCGATGGAGAACTGCGTCTTTTCCGGGATAAGAAGATGCCGGATCTGATTCTCCTGCGTGTAAATCACAAACAGTTCTTTTTTCCTGCGTGGAGCCGGATCCGGTCCCAGGGTTGTGTTGTTAATGTGGAGGATGGTGTTGTTTTTGATAACGGGCAGAATCCTGTCGGTCACTTCTTTCCATTCCTTTCCGGAGCCATAGAAGGCACGCAGCACCTTGAATTCCTGCGAGGGCTCAACGTTGGCGGCCACAATCCCGAACTGGTGCTCCGGAATCGCAACGGTCTTTTCCGCGCCTCCATCTGTGAATACGACCGTCAGCATTTTTTTCTTGCCCGGGGCCGGATCCGGTCCGAACTCCTTATTCGACGGACGGATCGTCAGAAACGCCCCCGGCACTCCGCCGGCATGCTTCAGAAACGCCGCGGTCACATCGTTGACCTGATTTCCATTCCCATAAGCGGCTTTCACAATTTTGAGCTCTCCGGCAGAAAGTCCAGCCGCGAAAACGACTGCGAACAGCGTTGCAGACAACTTGTTCATGATCTCCATTCCTTTTCTCTTGTTATGGTTTTCCCACAGGACAACCGTGAAATTATTTTTATTCAGCCGTAAAAAGTTCAGACGGAAGACGAGTGCCCGTTTCTGTCTGTTTCATAATTCTGACAGACAACATGCGCGGCCCCTACTTGTTTTTTCTGCTATATATATTGGCACAAAATGATTGAAATGTCAAGAGAGATTTGAAAAATAATTAAATATTTTTTTTGATTTTCATTGAAATATATGAAGATATGAGTCTAAATTCCATGACGGTGTATTTTATGAAAAATAAAGTTGCTCTAAAAAGTAAAATGCATAATGAATTGATGATGAAAAATATGGAATGATAAAACCGCATCTTGGAAATGTTGCAAAATCATATGAAAATTATTTTGATATTTTTCATAATCTGAAGGTGTATTATAAAGCCTTTCCCCTATTGCTGCAATGGAATAATAAGCAGAATAAATACACTGCATTCTGTCCCGCATTTTACAGCAAGTCATGCTGCTCCTTGAAAAAGAAGCGATTCGTCGCTTCAGTCCCCGGGACATTCCCGCTGTCAGGCGGATCACGTGTTCCAGCGTCTGTGCGGAAGGAGACAATGTACTGTGGAATTCCCGGCTGCCGCGCAGTGGCGGTTCAAATCGAAAGATGAGATGATGACCGGGAATACGTTTCAAATGTTTCCTGAGGTCCTGGGAAATTCGTTCGGAATACTTGATGCTGGTGATTTCCAGATTCCGATATTCCCCGGAAAAACGGGTTGCTTTTCCCGGGATGGCGGATACGTCTCCGCGGGAGACCGGATAGACCGTCCCGTTGATGCCCAGGCGGCCGGTCCGTCCGGTGACAATGACCAGTTCCGGGAATCATGCCAGCGCAAAATCCCTGTGCGGCCATGCGGATTCGTCACGATTTTCCATCCCCCATCTTGAGTTTGACAGACAGAATTTTCCGCAGGAAACGGCAGTCTCCCGGAATAGGAACAATCTTTTCCCTCATAATGGTGATAATTTACCTTTATTCGGTGATTTTATCAAGGTTTTTGGATCAGAATATGCTATATTAAACGCAAAACGGAAACAACCGGAGCCGAAGTAAAGTCAAGTCAAGGCGGGGAAAAGATGAAATTTCCAAAAGCGGTTGTTGGCCGTTGATCCATGCCGTTCCGGTGTGTGCCGCCAATCTTCCGAGCAATCTCTTCGGCGGTTCCGTCTGACCGGCGAAGGATCGGAATCTGGAGGATTCCGGCGGATTCCCGGTGATGTGTTTCAAGCGGACATCGAATCCATCTCCGCCGCGAAATCCGCGGGATTCGGAGCACTGGAAGGAGCCCTCTTGAAAAGCTCTGGAAATCTTTCTGCCGCGCGGGGAAACCGTGAAGCCGAATCCGGAAAACAGAACGCCTTGCAATGAGATGCTTGAACATTGCAGGATGTTTCTCATGGCGCCTCCAATCCGGGGATGACGGAGAATCCTGAAAAAACGTTTTCGGAACTGCAAAAATCCGATTGCTGAAAGAATACGGAATCTATAAGAGAAGATGAAACAAAGCGTTTTATTTTCACTCGCAGAGGTCCGGCTGCACCCGGGAATACTGAAGGAGCGCCAGGAAACCGACTGTTGCTACCTGCTTGAACTCCTGGACCCGGAACGGCTGCTTGCCCCCTGGTATGCGCAGGCGCACCTTCCTTCCCCTCCGCCATACGGCGGCTGGGAAGCGCGGGATATTGCCGGACATTCCGGCGGTCACTATTTGTCGGCGCTGGCCGCCTGTTACGCCGCAACCGGCAGCCGGCGCGCCCTGGAACGGGCGCAACAGTTCGTTTCCGGAATTGAACGCTGCCAGCGGAAACACGGCGACGGCTATGCGGGCGCCGTGGACAAACGCTGTTTCGAAAAGCTCCGGCATGGCGAAATCCATGCGGGCGGATTCATGCTGAACGACGTCTGGGTGCCTCTCTACACACTCCACAAGATGATGGCGGGGCTGCGTGACGCGGATCAGCTCTGCCGCATCGCCGCTGCGCGGGAAATCGCCTGTAAACAGACGCGCTATCTGATGAAAGTGTGGGAAAGTCTGGACGACGATCAGATGCAGGAGATTCTGAAGTGCGAACACGGGGGGATTGCCGAAACGCTGATTGATCTGGCGGAAACGACCGGCGACCGGAAAATTCTTGACTTCGCCTGCCGCGCATTCTGCCAGAAAAGTGTGCTTGATCCATTGCGTGCAGGACGCGACGAACTCGACGGAATGCACGGCAACACCATGATTCCCAAGGTGATCGGCCTTGCCAAACTTTACAATGCAACCGGAGATGAAAGCGCCCGGAAAGCCGCGGAGTTCTTCTTCGACCGGGTTGTGAACTTCCGCAGTTTCGCGAACGGCGGCAACGGAGAAAGCGAACACTTCTTCGCGATCGGCACGGAAAAGGACCATCTGACGGCTTTCACGACCGAAACCTGCAACTCGTACAACATGATCAAGCTGGCCGAACTTCTTTTCGAATGGGAGCCGCGCGCCTGCATCATGGATTTCGTCGAACGGGCGCTGCTGAATCACGTTGCCGCGAACATCGGCCGCAAACCGGGGGAATTCGGTTACTTCCTTTCCATGGCGCCGGTGGCGGTGAAGGTGTTTTCAACGCCGGAGGACTCCTTCTGGTGCTGTGTCGGCACCGGGATGGAGAGTCCGATGCGGTACGCCCGCACGTTCTATGCTCGTTCGGGAAATACCTTGTGGATCAACCACTATTTCCCATCCGAACTCATCTGGCGGGAACAGGACCTGAAAGTGACCGCGGCCGGAGGATTTCCGGAATCGGGACTTGCGACGTTCCAATTGCAGTTCAACCCGGGTATTTCCTCCCGGAAACTTGCACTGAAACTCCGTCGGCCGTGCTGGGCGTCCACGATGCGGATCGCCCTGAATGGTGCGGTCATTTCCGTTTCCGCCGGTGCGGACGGGTATTTCACGATTGAACGGCTCTGGCACGACGGCGACCGCCTCGCGGTATCGCTGCCGATGGAGTTCCGGAGCGAACCTCTGCCCGGCACCGACCGCCGCGCGTTCTTCCGCGGCCCGGTACTGCTGGCGGGAGTCCTGCCTTCCGCAGCAGGGGAAGCGGATCCCGCCCGTGAACGCTTCAGCGATCATCTGAAGGCGCGAGGCAAAACCGATGAATTTCCTCCTCATCTGATCGCGGACCGTCTGATCAAGGATCCGCATGAGGCGGAGGCCGCCCCGGCAATGAAACTCGACTGGAGGCCGCTCTATCAGGTCTACGAGGAGCATTACGGCGTCTACTTCCGGGTGATGGACCGCAGGCGCTACCGGGCGTGCGAAGAAGAACTGCGCCGCCTCTCCGAACGTGAAAAAGCACGGCGCCTGGCTGTTGTTGACGAAGTCTTCCCCGGTTTTCAGCAGTCTGAAGTCGAACACGCGCTGCGGGAGTCCCGTTCCGATACAGGGGATTTCCAGCGCCGCAAGTTCCGCCGGGCGCTCCCGGGGGGTGAATTCAGTTATGAAATGGGATGTGATCCCGATCTGCCGCTTGAACTTGAGCTCCTCTACTGGGGCGCGGAATGGAGCGGCGCCCGCATTGCGATTCTGGTCGACGGAGTCATGATCGCGGAACAGCAGACACACACGCTTTGCCCCGGAGAATGGAGCCCGATCCATTATCCGGTTCCGAAAGAACTTACGGCGGGGAAAAACTTGATCCGCCTGACGGTCCGCCATCTCGAAGGCGGTGACGGCGGACGCGTGTTCCATCTGTCCATCATTCGAAAATCATCGGTTCAGGAGGAAAATCGATGAAAAAAAACAATGTTTGTCCGGAGGCGGGTAAAGCGGAGAAGCGCACCATTTCTCCGGTGACGGACCCGCCGTCGTTCAAGGTTCATGCAGCACAACCGGACGGCAGATTCTGAAAACGGAAAAGGGCAATCGCCGGAGCGTGCCGATGCGTTTCCGGCTGAAGATTGGTCCGAGCGGGAAAAACAACGATATTACTGTCAAATTCCGGGACGGCAGCGTCCTGTGGAAGTTGCAACCAAAAAAAAGGAATCCTTCATGATGCAAAATCCAATTCTGTCCGGCTTCCATGCCGATCCCTGCATCTGCCGCCGCGGCGGAGATTATTTCATTGCAGTTTCCTCCTTCGAATGGTATCCCGGCATCCCGGTCTATCACTCCAGAGACTTGAAAAACTGGGAGCTGCATACTCATATCCTGACTGCCGAAAGCCAGTTTCAGCTGATCGGCCTGCCGTCGGGCTGCGGGGTATGGGCTCCGTGTCTCACATGGTGCGAGCAGGACGGGTTATTCTATCTGGTCTACGGTGTGATGAACGCCATGGACGGGGGCTATTTCGACATTGACAATTTTGTGATTACCGCTCCGGACATCCGCGGACCCTGGAGCGAACCGGTCTATCTGCATTCGGCCGGGTTTGATGCGTCGCTTTTTCATGACGAGGACAATCGCAAGTGGCTCACCTCGCTCGAATGGGAAACCCGGGAAGGATATGAGCAGCCGGGAGCCATCTGTCTCGTGGAGTATTCTCCGGAACGGAAAAAGATTGTCGGCACACCCCGGCGGATTTATTGCGGCGGCACCGATCGCGGCTGCATCGAGGCTCCGCACATAACCCGGCACAACGGATACTATTATCTGATGTGCGCCGAAGGAGGGACCGGCTACAACCACTGCGTCTCGATGGCGCGCAGCAGGCGGATAGAGGGACCGTATACGCCGGATCCGGCCAATCCGATTCTGACGGCCTCTCCGGACAATGTCAACGAGCGTCATGTCCTTGATTTTCTCAAGCCATGGCATTTCAATCCGGCTTCCGCGCTTCAGAAATGCGGACACGGCAGCTACGTCGAAACGCCGGACGGGGAAATCTATCTTGTACACCTCTGTGCGCGGCCGCTTCTGCCTGAACTCCGCTGTGTTCTGGGGCGGGAAACCGCCATGCAGAAAATGGTCTGGACGGAGGACGGATGGCTGAGACTGGAAGGCGGCGGCAATCTGGCGAAGGCGGAATTTCCGCCGAGCAAACTTCCCGAACATAAATTTCCATCCCCTCCCGAATGTGATCATTTTGACGGGGAGCATCTGCCGATCTACTATTACGCGCCGCGCCGCGCTCCGGAACTCTTCTGCGATCTGAAACAGAGGCCGGGATATCTGCGAATCTATGGACAGGAATCGCTCTGCTCCACCCGGAAAGCCAGCCTGATCGCCCGCAAGCTCGATTCCCTGAACCGGACGATTTCCTGCAAAATGGAATTTTCAGCCACTGTCTATCAGCACAGCGCGGGACTGGTCCTCTACTATAACAATTTGAATTACATCTTCTTCCGCAAAACTTTCTGTGCGAAGCGCGGAAAGGAGATTCTGCTCGTGACGCAGATTACCAACGGGATCAAGCATGATTTTTACGACTGGTCCCATACGGTTGAACCCGGCCCGCTTTCCCTTCAGCTGCAGCTTTCCGGGCGTATGATGCAATGCCGTTATGCACAGAATGGAGAGGATTTCCGCGATCATGGCGAAAAGATGGATATCTCCGTGCTTTCGGATGATTATGTGACCCAGGGGCAATTCACGGGGACCTTTGCAGGCATTGCCTGCGTGGATGCGCTTTGTCACAGCAATGCTGCCGATTTTGATTGCTTTGAAATCAAATAATTTTCTGAAAATTCTGATCGAAGAAAAATGAAAACTGTGAAATGGACAGACTTTTCCTGTCCATTTCATGGTTCGTGCACTTCAGGATGCCGGCTCAGACAGCCTGTTTCCGCCAATGGCGCCGGAGTTTGGGAAAGAGAACTTCCGGAATGGGTCCGGTATATCCTTTTTCTTTCTTTCCCCGGGGAAAAAATGTCTCATTTCTGCCTGAAAACAAGCTGTCCGAGAAAATCACCCGCAGGAGAAACACTCTCTTTGACGCGATCCGGAAAAGGATCTTTTTCCAAGGCGCTTTCCTTCCTCCGCATGTTACGCAGAATCCAGTTGTCTTTTATCGTATTCCGGATAGTTTTCAAGAAAATTATTTGATTATTTTTCAGAAAAAGTATTGACATTTTCAGATTTTATATTATAATTAATAGCATAGAAAGCAAAGGGAAAGCAAATGTCAATTACGGAAATAGCCAGAACAGCAAATGTAAGCGTCAGTACGATTTCGCGCTTTTTCAACAAGCCGGAATCGCTGTCGCCGCAGATTGCCGCCAGGATCGAAAAAGTCGTGGCGGAGACCAATTACCGTCCGCGGATCGTGCGGCCGGGTCCCAAGGTTGCCAGCCGCGTCGGAATCCGGACGGGTGTGATCGCTCTGGTTTCGCTCCACAACTTTTCTCTTGAGCAGATGTGGCGTTTACCTGTCCTCCCGATTCTGATCGGGAGCGTTCAGTCAACACTGCTGCGGCGTCAGCTCTCGCTGTTTCTCGGGAATCTTGACGAGACTGGACGGCTGCCGGAGTGCGTTTCAACGCGGCGGTGCGACGGAGTCATCTTCTTTTCGAAGCCGACGACGTCGAAGGCGGCGGCGGGTTTCCGCAAGTCACTGCCTGATCTGCCTACGGTCTGGTGCTTCCGCGAACATGCGGACGAAGAGCATCGGTTCGACCACATTTTCTACGACAATGCCGCAGTCGGGCCGATGGCGGCCGAATATCTCGCTTCACGCGGCCACAGGAAGGTGGCGTTCTTCAATGCCAATCCGAGTCATACCGCCTTCAGCGTCAGAGAGAACGGATTCTGCGAACGGGCGCGGACGCTCGGCATGGAGCCGCGGATCTTCAAAGTGAAACAATCCGAACGCGAAATGCGGAAAAACTATCAGAAACTCGCTGCGGAATTTCTCCGGAATGCGGACGGCATCACTGGTGCATTCTTCTGCGTCGACCACGATATGCTCGGGATCCATCTCGAGCTGCTGGCGGCCGGATATCCCGCTAGGAGTCTCGACATGGTCGGCTGCAATGCCGACGAAGTCGCTCTGCAATATATTTCCCCGCGCCCCGCGACCATCGACATCAAGATCGCCCAGATCGGGCAGATGGCGGTGGATCAGCTGCTTCGCCGCATCAACGGCGAGAGCTGCGGAGCCGTCAATGAGATTTTTGTAAAACCTGAACTGATCAAAGGAGAACAGTGACATGAAACGGGTTGGAAACAAACGCAGAAATTTTACATTGATCGAATTGCTGGTGGTAATCGCGATCATCGCAATCCTTGCGAGCATGCTGCTGCCGGCGCTGAGCCAGGCACGGGAATCGGCCCGCAAAATCACCTGTTCCGGAAATTTGAAGCAAATCGGGGTATACGCACAAATGTACAGCCTCGATTATAGTGATATCATTCTGCCATGGTATGGCAAGCCGAATGCCAGACCATGGAGCCAGCTGCTTTTCGAAGGATATATGAATCCCCCGAACGGGTATGATACGAGAGGGATAAAGAGTGCGATGATTTTCCACTGTCCTTCCGATCCGCGCATCATGACTAACAAGCCGGGTATTTACGCGCGTTCCTATTCTTATAACAACCGCGACAGCCGGAATACCACAAAAAGTCCGGAAGGATATCTCTCGGACTGGACTTCCGAGCGCATCTATGTGAGAAGGCTCGGAACACTGAAAAATCCCTCGCATGTCTTTATTATCGTGGAACGCCCGATGCAACCGCCGGACAGAGCCTTTCTTGATCAGTCATCTTACAGCAGCACTCCTTCTCCTTATGTGCAGCAGCAGGAGTTGACCGGAGAGGGCGCTCCCTTTGTTGCGAGGACAACTCACAGAAATTTCTGGAATTATCTTCTCGTCGACGGACATGTCGAAACTTTGCAGCCTCTTGCAACAATCGGAACCGGCACGGTAAATGAACCCAAGGGATACTGGACTGTCGTCTCAGGGGATTGAACGGGCGCAGGCAAACAGGGGAAACGCAAAAAATGCTGCACATTTCGGATTATCTGGTCATTCTCTTCTATCTGCTTTTCATGCTGGCGCTCGGTCCGGTATTCAAATCCTTCAGCCGCAATACGAGCGACTACTTCCGCGGAGGCGGGAATATGGCGTGGTGGATTGCGGCGGCGAGCATGTTCATGACCGGCTTTTCGGCGTGGACCTACACGGGCGCGGCGGGCAAAATCTATTACAGCGGACTCTTCTTCCTGACGCTCACGGTTGCGAACTTCTTCGGATCCGTGTTCACGGTATTCTTCACCGCGCATAAATTCCGGCAGATGCGCGTCATCACCGGCGCCGAGGCCGTGCGCAACCGCTTCGGCAGGATCAATGAACAGGTCATCACCTGGCTTCCGATGCCGTTCAACATCATCTTCGGCGGAATTTCGCTCTATACAATCGCGCTCTTCATGAGCTGCGTATTCCCGAATGAGCTGCGGTGGCTGAACCAGGGCGCATTCAACGACTTTGCGACCGGTCTTGGAATCGACGGCGGCATGCTGTTCCTCATCATCGTCCTGACGACGATCATCGTCGTGATGACCATGCTCGGCGGCTCATGGGCGGCGACGGCGGGAGACTTCATCCAGATGCTGATCCTTGTCGTCGTTTCGCTTGCGGTGGTGCTGCTGATCCTCTACTCCGACAATCTCGGCGGAACCGGCAAATCCATCGGCGGGCTCTCGGGACTTTTCAAGGCGGTGGGCTCGAAACCGGAACTGGTCGACTGGAACCAGTTCAGCCGCTGGTGGATCCTGATTCCCTACCTGATTACGCTGATCCTGAATCAGACGATTCTTGCCAACAGCCTTGCCTCGGGGGCAGCGCGTTTTGTGTTTGTCAAGACCGGCAGGGACGCTCAGAAAATCTGTGCAATCTCCTGGCTCGCGGCGCTGCCGCACACCTTCATCGTGATGATTCCGCCGCTTGCCTGCGCGGTGCTCTTCACGCTGCCGGAACTTCAGGCGCTCTATCCGAAGATGACGAATCCGCAGGAGGCGAGCTTCATCCACATCGCTTCGCTCGCATTGCCGCAGGGGCTGCTCGGGCTGCTGGTCTGCGGAATCTTCGCCGCTACGCTGACGAGCATGAATTCCGGACTCAACGCGACCGCCGGCTCGATCATCCGCAACATCTATCTGCCGCTGATCAATCCGCATGCCAGCGAGGAGAAACAGCTCAAGCTCGGAAGAGTGTTCACCGCGGTGCTCGGAATCCTGTATGCGCTCGTGGCGATCTTCTTCGCGACACTGAAAAGCCTGCCGCTCTATGAACTCGTGCTGATCACGGCGACCTGCACGGGAATTCCGCAGGCGGTTCCGATGATGCTCGGCATGTTTCACAAGAAGGCGCCGGACTGGGCGGCGTGGAGTACGCTCGCGGTCGGCTTCACCTTCTCGCTGCTGCTGGTGTTCGTGCTCTCGAAGGAGAATCTGGCGTCCTGGTTTTCCGCCTATCAGCTCAACGCCAGCGAGCTGAACGACCTGAAACTTGCGATCACCACCGGAATCCTGATCGCGGTCTGCGTGCTCTGGTTCTACGGCACGATGCTCTTCCCCGACAGGCGCAGCGCCGAGGTAAAGAAGCGCGTGGATCATTTCTTCCATGACATGAACCGTCCGATCGACCCGGAAACCGAGTGCGCCGCGGCGGAATACAACAGCGATACGCGCCAGTACTTCACGGTCGGCATGCTGGCGCTGGTTTACGGTATCTCGATCCTGTTTCTGCTGATCTTCGACAATGCCCCGGCGGGCCGAATTGCAATTCTCGGCTGCGGCGGCTTCGTCACCGCTCTCGGCGCCTGGCTGATCTGCTGCGGCAAACGCAAATCCAGATGCAGCGGGAAAAAAAGCGCGGCGGAAGCAGAACTGAAACTTCAAGAGGAGGAAGCATAATGAGACGAATCCATCTATGTCTGATCGCGGCGGCGCTTTGCGTCACCTTCGCAATGTCGGCGCTTGAGATTCAGAGCGCGAAATTCGGTTCCGGCGACCGCTGGGCGGACGTGACCGAGGCATTCCGGAAGCTGAAGATCGGCGACGACCTTTATTTCGGCTGGCTGGAAGGAAACACGATGGCGGGAAGGGATCCTGCGCCCGGCGTTGCCAAGAAACTCATCGTGCATTACAAGGACAACGACGGCACGGAAAAAACTGCGGAACTCAACGAGCGCACCTTCGGCGGGGTCGCGGCGAACACGCCGCTTTCGCAGGAGTTTCAGCTCGGCAGCGCCTGGTTCGGCGATAACGGCAAATACCTCAATGTCACGGAGAAAATGCGCGGAATCGTCGCCTCCAACCGGGAAGTGTCGCTCGATTTTCCGACGCTTGGCATCGACGGCAGGGAGGATCCGGCTCCGGGAAGAGTGAAATCGATCCTTATTTTCTATGGTTTTGAGGGGAAAACATGCTGCGCAGTCTACAAGGAGCGCGCGAAATTCAAGGGCAGCGCCATCTCCGGAGCTTACGATCCGCTTCCGGAAGCGCGTAACGTTCACTCGCCGTTCCGCGGAATGGAGCTTGACAAGGCGGTCTGGCAGTGGTCGATCGACATCCCCGGCTCGATCAGTCATGAGACCGGCAAACCATCGAAGGCATTCCTCTACATTCCGGAAAGAACTTCGCGCATACGCGGTCTCGTGATCGGCCAGTATAACATGCTTGAGCGCCCGATCATGGAGCATCCGAAATTCCGGGATTACATGCAGAAACTTGACTATGGCTGCATCTGGATCGCCCCCACCTATTTTTCGGGCAAGCCGTGGAACGGAAATCTGGATCCGCGCAATCCGAAGCATACGAAACCGCTCGAAGCGATGTTCCGCAAATTCGCAGAGATCACCGGCTATCCGGAGATTGCAACGGCTCCGTTCGTCGGAATCGGCCATTCCGCGATGGCGGATTTCCCCTATCAGCTCGCGGCGTGGAAGCCGGAACGGACGATCTCGGGAATCTCGTTTGACGGGACCTCTCCCGGCGTTCTCCACAACCGCGCCTTCGGCACAAATCCGACTCTCACGCCGGATGACCTCAAACGCATGGAAGGAATTCCGTTTCTGCAGCGTACCGGAGGCTACGGCCCGGTCGGAAACGATCGTCCGCTGATTGTCCGCAGCAAGGTGCCCGGCATTGTGCTTACGGAGATTTCCGATCCCGGTTCCACCCACTTCGACATCAATGACGCGATCATTGATTACATGGGAAAATATCTCGTGAAGGCGGACAAGGCGCGCGGCGTCGGCACTCTGCCGCTCCGGAAAGTCTCACCCTCGGACGGATGGAAGATCGACTTCTGGCAGGGCGACAACCCGCCGCGCGTCCCGGCTGCCCCGGCAGGATCTTTCAAAGCGGCGAAGAGCGGCCACTGGGGACCCGAGTATAACTGGGTCTTCGATGAGGAGCACGCGAAATTCCACGAGGCGCACGAGGCGCTCTACCGCGGGAAAAAGCGTCAGGAGGTCGGTTATGTGCAGGATGGAAAAATGCTGCCCCGGCGCGGCGACCATTTCCAGGTGCACCCGAAATTCCAGCCCGAAAAGGACGGACTCTCTTTCAAGATCAAGGGCGGATTCGCGGATTCCCTCACCGGCCGCGACGGCAGGGCCGTGACCGGACTTGTCCATGGAAACGATCCGGAAAACGTGCGGATTTATCCCTCCAGCGGCCCGGCGGTGCGGCTTGACGATGAAACCATTGCGGTGCGCTTTGACCGTTTCGGCTTCAACAGGAGCGGCCGCTCGCATTCGTTCACGCTCAATGCGATCCATCCCGGGGATGATGTCTACCGCCGCAGCGTTCTGCAGTCGGCAATGGGATTCCCCGCCGAAAACAAACGCGGCATCCGGCAGTTCATCACGTTTCCGGAGATCCCGGATGTGCAGGCCGGAACGAAATCGATTCCGCTCAAAGCCGTCTGCAACACAGGCATGCCGGTGGAGTATTTTGTCGATCACGGTCCTGCGTATCTGAAAGATCAGGAGCTCATTTTCACGGAGATTCCGCCGAATTCGAAATTCCCGGTCGAAGTCAAAGTCACAGCCTGGCAGTACGGCTGCGGAAGCGGCGCCAAACCGGAATTCCGGTCGGCCCGCCCGGTCACACGCACATTCCACATCGTCAAATAGGAGATTTCCCGCCCATGTTCAGGCAATATGCTCTCTCCCTTCTTCTGGGGCTCTGTTTCAGCGGAAGCGCAGCGGAACTCAAACTGAACGATCCCGCCGCTGTCCCGCTTGACGAACCCGCGGCGCTGTCCGCGCCGAAGGGGCCGAAAGGCTGGTATCTGCATGGTCTTGTGCAGAAACATGACTCTGCCTGGGATCTGCGCAGCGTATACGCCTTGCGGTTCGAAATGCGCAACACCGGCACAAAGCCGTTTGAAGGCGCCGCCACGCTGCATGTTGCCGAGTTTAAGGGGCGGCGCGACCGGTTCGACCGCACCGAGGCGGCTTTCCGGCTGCCCGTTTCACCGGAGTGGCAGAGCGTGGAACTGCCGCTCTCCTCGTTTGATTTTGCGCGCGGCGAGAATTATACGCTGAAATTTATCGGCAGGATCTCCTTTTCAACGAAGAGCGGCAGGGCGGAGATCCGCAATGTGCGGTTCGTCGAAGCTCCGTTCGTGAAGCTGGCTGCGGAAATCCGCTCGAAAGCCGCTGAAAACGGGGTGGCGGTGTACACGTTCACGATCAAAAACACGGCCGAGCGGAAACAGACGTTCCGCCTGACGCTTCCGAAGCGCGGATGGGAGGGGATGAGCGCGAAACTCTCGCATGACATGGTCGGACTCGCCCCCGGCGAAAGCGCCGAAGTGAAACTGACGGTCACGGTTCCGGACCGGCTTCCGGCCGGAGCCAATGAGATTACACGGGTCGAAGTCTCGCCGCTCACACCCGGCGCGGCGCCGGAGGCGATGGAATTCATCACGGTTCAGCGCGTGCCCTCTCCGTTCCTGATGCGCGATGAGGCGGGCTGGAAAGAGATCGCCTCCAATGTCAGAAAGTATGACTGGGCTAAAAAGGAGTTCGCCAAGGCGAAGGCGCTCGCGGACGGCTGGACGCCTCCGGCGAAATCCGGCGTCATGTCCGACCAGGGGACGATGGGGGTGGTCCGAACCCGTTACGAGGAGAAGCTCCGCAGCTGCCTCATCCTGTACAAGCTGACCGGAGAAGGAAAATACCTGAAAAAGATCCGCGACTTTCTGCTGATGTTCAGCAATCCTGTTGACGGCTATCCGGTTCTGCTGCACGCGACCAGCCAGGGACAGCCGCAGGAGGGCGGCACCTTTGAACTCGTGGCGAATTCCTATGACATCATCCGCGACAAACTTACAGAGGCGGAGCGCGAACAGATCGAACATACGATGCGGCTTTACGTCGACACGATCATCGACCGCATGGGCGACGGCGCGATCACGAACTGGACGATCTTCAATCAGGTTCCCGCAGCGGGCTGTGCTCTCATCCTGCACGATCTTGTGCGGTTCAACACGCTCCTTTACGCGCCGACCGGACTGATTGACCAGTTCGTCTGCGGCACGATGAGCGACGGCTGGTGGTTCGAGATGTCCGTCACCTACAATCTGCACTGCGCGCAGTGCTTCACGAAACTCGGGCTGATGGCGAAGCCCTTCGGAATCGATCTTCTGAACACGCAGTTCCCGATCTCGCTGTCAAATCTTTCCGGCCGCCGTCCGTTCGAACTGGAAAATTATCAGGGGATGGTATTCACCAAATACGGTCCGATCACGCGCAACAGCATCGGCTTCAAGGAGATGTGGGACGGGGTTCTCAATTATCCGGACTATCGCGGCATCATGATCGGCATGGGCGACGGACATGAATTTTCCGTCGGCGGTGATGTGTTTGAACTGGCATACTACGCCTACCGCGATCCGCGTTATGTGGCGATTCTGAAGCGAAACACCGGGCGCGACCTCGTATACGCGGTTGCAGAACTGCCGGAGAAAACACCGGCATTTCACCGGAAATCCTCCCGCAGCGACAATGCCGGAATCGCACTTCTGCGCTCGCAGTCCGGCTCCGACCGCGAGCAGATTCAGCTCGGCTTCAAGTATGGAACACACGGCGGCTATCACGGCCACTTCGACCGCCTGAGCCTGCTGAGTCTGATGCGCTACGGGCGCGGCTTCTGGAATCCGGAGTCGACCTGGTACGGGTATCCGAGTTTCATGTACAAGTTCTGGGTTCAGCCATCGCTTTCGCACAACATGGTCGTGGTCGACGGCAAGATGCAGGAACCCTCGGAGTGCCGTCCGCTGATGTTCCATGCGGGCCGTCACCTTCAGGCGGTTGCGGCCGACGGTTTCGCCCGCTGGAGCAACCCGCCCTTCCTCGGCGGCTACGACAAGGTCAGGGAAATCAAGGAGGGTACCGAACGTTTCGTCCCAATTCCGGAAAACCACCCGCCGTTCACGCAGACCACCTGCTATACGGAACCTGTTTTTGCACGCCGCATGCAGCTCGTGACCGACAACTACGTCCTCGTCGCCGACTATCTGAAGAGTGAAAAGATGCACACGTTCGACAATCTGCTGCATCTGCGCGGCGCGAAACCGCTCGAAGGGCTTGAGAAAACCGGTCACCGGGAGCAGTTCGATGCGTCAGCGCTCTCCTCCGGGCAGTTTATTGTCAATGTCGAGGAGTTTGAGATGACCGCTCCGGCGAAACTCACAAGCCGTCACCATTTCAACCGGAAACGGGCGGACGGGAAGAACACGCGCAACCGCCTGGAGCTGACCGATGACTACTATCATGAACCGGGTGAACTCTTCATCGAAGCCTGGCAGCTCTGGCCGCAGAAAGCGCAGCTGCTGCTCGGCGACTATCCGGAATCGCAGTCCATCAACAAGCGCCTGAAATACCGCGTTCTCGGGGATGGAAAAGAACTCGCCTCGGGGATGTTCCATGCGTGGATCCTCGGCCGCGGCTCGATCAATGTCGATGTGACCGGCGTCAAAGCCCTGACGCTCGAAACCCGCAAGGACTGGGTTCGGCGCGATGCCGCCGATACGCTTTTCTGGGGCAACGCCGTCCTGCGAACCGCCGACGGCAGGACAATTCCGCTCTCGTCACTCAGGAGGATTGCGGCCGGACTCAAGGCGCAGCCTGAATCGGGCAGAGACTACTACGGCGGCCCGGTACGGCTGGCGGGAATGCCCTGTTCCGATACGATCCCGGCGGAACCCAAGAACGACAAGCAGCCAGCCGCATTGACATTCGATCTTTCCGGCTTGAACGCCGTCCGGCTGACCGCCGTGATCGGCGGCGACTTTCCCGCCGGACAGGAGGAGAACCTGCGCAAAGTCACGAGTGTCCGCACCGTTGGAAACGAGGCGAAATTCCTGACTGTTCTCGAACCGCACGAGGGAACCTCCCGCGTGAAGTCCGCCCGTGCGCTGGACGAGAACACCATCGAAATCAAGCTTGTCGACGGAAAGGTCGAGCTCCTGAAGCTCCGCAATTTCTACGACGTGCAGGCAAAACCTTCCGTTGAACTCTACCGCAACGGCAGTCTGCTGGAAAAAACGGAGTGAAAATGTGTTATCTGTTTTCCCATTTTCAATATCGTGACCGTCAGGCGGAACTGGAGCAGATCCAGTTTTCCGTCAGCCTGGATGGTTTCAGATGGACGCTTCTCAATGGAGGAAAACCGGTCCTTGAGAATTATGACGATGACGGCGGTCTGCGCGATCCGTTCCTCTTCCGGAAGAACGATGGCACGTTTGTGATGCTCGCAACCGATCTCTGCATTGCCCGGAGAAACAATAGCTGGGCGGATGCAATCGCAAACGGAAGCCGGCGCATTCTGATCTGGGATTCGACGGATCTCGTGCACTGGAGCGGAAAGCGTTCCGTGGAGATGCCGCTTCCGGATGCCACCTGCGCATGGGCGCCCGAAGTGATCGCGGAAGATGACGGCGCACTGGTGATCTGGTCTGCGAAGCGTCCCGGCATTCCCTTCAAGGTCTACGGCGCGCACACGCGCGATTTCGAACATTTCGATCCTCCGTTTGTCTTCTGCGAATGGGAATCGGATGTGATTGACGCCACACTCGTCCCGTACGGAGGGGAATTTCTCCGTTTTGTCAAACGGGAAAAAACGGGGACAATCGGAATGCAGAAGGCCTCCGGCCTGCGCGGACCATGGACGGAGGTGACAAGCTTCAGCCTCGGAGACGTCCGCGGAGTGGAAGGGCCGATCTGTTATTTTCTTGAAGACGGCCGCGCCGTTCTGCTGCTGGACGGATACGGAATGAATCCTCCCGCCTATCGCGCATTTCTGTCGGACAATCCCGCGTCGGGAGTCTTCCGGAGTGCCGAAGGTCTGTTTCATTCGCCGGTCCGCCTGAAGCACGGGTCGGTTCTCCGGATTGACAGGGAAGAATACAACCGCCTGCTGCTGGCGTATCCGCCCGGAGAAACGGGACGGCAAAAGGAAGCGGCAGGCATATTGTGCAATCCGGAGAATGCGGATTCAACTGATCCCGTCCGCCGGAATTGAACGGATATCAACAACAGGGGACTGCTATGAATAAACTCATTCTGAAACTCATTCCTGCCATTCTTTTCCTGAGCGCTTCCGCCTGTGCGGGAAATCCGGATGGAAAGGTGATCGACTCCATCCGGCTGGGGGATGCGGAAAGCGAACGCTCCCATCGCTTTTCCGGAAAGGAAACGGCTGTCGTCAAAAATCCCGCCGGCATTGCAGGGCGCAGGATCCTGAAGGGGGAAAAGGAAAGCTGGCAGAGCGCTCCGATGCGTTTCCGATTGAAGGTTGATCCGGACAGGAGAAACTACATCACGGTCAAATTCTGGGGCGGCGACGTGACCCATGACCACCTCGTGATGTTCATCGACAACAAACAGATGGGCTACATGCATCTCGGCGACTACGACATTCTCGATTATGAACAGTGCGAACCGCGCGACGCACCGCACTCGACAAATCCGAATCCGCAGTATGCGGGCCGTTTCACCTACACAACCTTCGTGCTTCCGGAAGTCGCGACGAAGGGGAAGTCCGAAATCGACGTCGCCATCCGCGCCACCGGGAAGATCTGGGGATACGGCACCAACTTCAGCCAGTTCCAGAAGAACATCTCGCAGGACAGCCGCGGAATCTACGCTGTCTACACCCATTCCGAACCGTACTTCCGCCCCGATACGGAAGTCGCGGTCAAACCGCCGACTCCCCGCAGAAATATTCCGGAAATCGATCTTGAGGCCGTCAAGCGGCGTGTCGAGCGGGAACTTTCCAAAACCCTCAGAGGCGATCCGGCCCGTGAATCGTGGCGGCTTCCTTTTGTCGCCGAGGCATATCATGTTCCATGGTGCAGCGCGTACCGCAATCTGAAGGTGATAAAATATGTGACGGCCGCGCTCGATGCGCTCGCACGCCGCTTTGTCAAGGAGCCGGACAAGGTCATCACCCGCGGCAGCTGGACCGGCTGCTCCGACCAGGCAACCGCGCTCATTCTGCTTGAGGAGGCGATCCGGCCCGTGCTTGATGAGAGGATCGACAACGGCGCGGGCAAGCCGGTCAAACGGCGCGACCTCTGGTGCGACCTCTTCGAGGCAAGCACCTTCCAGCTTGTGCGCGACCGCCGCTGGCTCGCGAATCAGAGCCAGATCGTCGACAACAGCGGCCACCGCAACAACCGTGCCGTCCATATTCTCGACGATTCACGCGGTGTTCCTCTCGAAGTCACGCTGAAATTCGTGAAGGAGGCGCTCGGAATCCTGCCGTGGAGCAACGGAATCAACCCCGATCTCTCCAACTCGAACCCGCGCAACACCCCCGGCAGAAATTACTATGAACTCACAAAGAAATTCCTCTCCAAGGAGTGGGGATATGTCGGCAACTACGGCGAGAGCACCATCTGGACCTCGGCCGACATCTACGAGGGAACCATCGACCGCCGCACAGGCAAGGGCGATCCGGAGATTTTCCGGACGATGGAGCAGGCCGCGCTTGCGCGCACCATCTTCCGCTATCCCGGCGTGACAGTCGACAACCATCCGGTCATGCGGCTTGAAGTCTACATCGACTGGCGAAACGCCCATTTCCCCGGAGAACCGGCCTATGTCGGCAAAGGACTTGACCTGCGCACGATCTATTACACGGGCAACGAAAAACTCCTCGGCTGTTTCAAGGAGATGCTCGCCGACGGATACTTCCAGGAAAACGTCGTTGCAAGTCTCAAGTCCCGCAAACGCCCCGACTTCATCGGGCTGCTGCATCTGCCCGTGCGTTATACGGAAATCCGGAAGAAACTGGACAAGATTGATTCCGGCATGCCGATGCGCGGCGGGGATTTTGTTTTCACAGACGAGGAGATCGGTGTTGTGGCGCTCAGGAACGGGTCGGACGTTTTCTTCGCCGAGCTCTACTGGCGCGCCCAGCGCGGCATCAACAACCTCGCGAAGATTCACCTGGTCACCCCGTCGGCGGAACACATCGCGACGGTCCATCAGGAGCAGGAGTTCATCCCCTCCGGCAAGTTCAGCATCGAACCGGACTGGGTGGTCTACGGCTTTCTCCCGAACCGCTTCGATTATCCCGGCGGCTATTACCGCCAGCTCAAGGCCGGAATCCGGATCCCGCAGGCGGAACATTCCGAGGACCGCACCTGCATCGGCAAAGCCGAGTTCTATCGCTGCGGCTACGGCCCTTACGAAATCGCGATGAACGCCACACGGAAGAACAAAACCTACCGCTTCACGGTTCCCGAAGGCAGCTACCGCATTCTGCCGGACGGCCCGACAGTGAAGGGAGGAAGCATCCTCACGGTCAAACCCGGCACAACCGTCGTGCTCTGCCGACAGGAAAAATAAACGGGGAAGTGCGATCATGAAACGACTGCTTGCAATGCTCCTGATTCTCGGCGCCGCTCTCGCTTGTGCGGCAGCGGAGGACGCTCCCCGCCTGCTGTTCACGGAAAAGAACATTGCCCGCCTGAAAAATCCGGAAGGACGTGGAAAGGTCATCGCGCTGGCCGGACGGAAAGGCGTGAGCGGCATCGTGGCATGGTCGCTTGCCTACCGCGTGACCGGCGACAGAACGTATGCCGGAAAAGTGCGCGCGAAACTCCTGAAAGAGTGTGTTTCTTCCAACACCCGCCCCTGGAGCGGTCTCGGCGGTGCGCACAAGTGCTTCGAGACGGGTGTCGGATTCGACAGCATCCGCGATTTTCTGACGCCGGAAGAGCGCAGATCCATCGCTTCCGGCATCGTCGCGCGCGGCATCGAACCGATGCTCGGAGAATGGCTCCTTGGCAAAACCCGCACGACCACCCTCGACTCGATGGGGCACAACTGGTGGAGTGCCTGCGTCTTTCTGCCGGGCGTTGCGGCATTGGCGGTTTCCGATGAGGAGCCGCGCGTTCTGCCTTGCCTTGAGCGGATCAAAGCAGCGACAGAGGAGTGGTTCGGTTACCGGGGAAGCATTCTGAACAACAAGCCCGCCACGTTTGACCGGGAGGGCGGATTTTACGAAAGCGTCGGTTACGGGAACTACGCGCTCTCGACTTATCTGATGTTCCACACCGCCTGGAAAAACGCGCGGCGCGATGCTCTCCCGGAGATTCCGCTGCTCGACAAGGCCGGTGATTTTTTTCTGAACTGCTGCTATCCCTCCGCAAAGGGGCTTTTCTCATTGAACTTCGGCGACTCTTCGCTGCATGCGGACGGCAGTCAGCCGCTGGTCTGGCTCCATGTGAACGGATTCGGCAAATCCCGCCATCTTTGGTACTTGAAACGGACGGAGAACTCCTCTTACAAGGAGGCGATTTCCCGGAATTCTCCGTTCGGACTGGTCTTTTTCCCGACTGCGGAGGAACTGGCGAAGGCGCCCGCCGTCCCCGATCTGCCGACCTCCATGCTCTACCCGGACATGGGCTGGGCGGTCATGCGCGACTCATGGAAGGACGATGCCACGCTGCTCGCCGTGAAGTCCGGCTTCACGTGGAATCACGCCCACGCCGATGCCGGTTCGTTCCTGCTTTTCCACCGCGGTGAAAATCTGCTGATCGATTCCGGCAACTGCTGGTATCCGCATCCGCAGTATGATGCCTACTACCGTCAGAGCACGGCGCACAATGTCGTGCTGTTCAACGGCGAAGGCGAGAATCCGGAGGACACCTACCATGGCTCGAAGTTCCCCGGAACGGTCAATCATCTGGTCGACGCCGGTCCGCTGAAATACGTGCTGGCCGACGCGACCGGCCCGCTTTCGCAGAACTTCATCCGCAATTACCGCAGCTTTCTCTGGATTGATGACGTGATTCTCGTAATCGACGACCTCAAGACATTTCACTCCGGCAGGTTTGAATGGCTGATCCACACAGGCGGCACCGCCG
Organism: uncultured Victivallales bacterium; assembly: GCA_944391115.1. Classification (GTDB taxonomy): domain Bacteria; phylum Verrucomicrobiota; class Lentisphaeria; order Victivallales; family UBA1829; genus UBA11452. Next base: position 309,239 of record CALXSJ010000002.1, read on the forward strand.
TACGCAAAGGGCTGGATCTGAATGTCCGGAAGGGGAATGCCGGCATCGCGGTCCGGCCGCTCTTTCCGGAACGGTTCGCCGAAGGTTTTGAACACGATTTTCCCGAGCGGGTCCGCCTGGTCGAAAAACGGGGACTTGCCGACCACGCCCAGAATCAACCGATTCCCTACTATGCAATTGTTCCGCCGGGAGAGGCGAGAGTCATGAAATTCATCACGGCAATCGTGCTCAATCCGGATGACGCGCCCGCAATTGAACGGCTCGAAGCCGTCAACGCCATCGGGGTGCGCATCACCCGCGGAGAAAAATCCACCGAAGTGTGGCTGAATCTGCTTGCCGATGGGCGGATGCGGCACCGCAATTCCAACAACACGCTTGCCGGATGGGATACTGACGCTTATCTGCTGGCCGTCACCAGCAGGAAGGGCGAAGAACAAAGATACTTCTGCGCAAACGGCAGTTATCTGCGGAAAGCAAACAAAATCCTGATCGATTCTCTGAAAAAAATCTTTGCCGTCCATGAAAACGGCAAAGTGACCGTTTACTGAAAAATTCCTTCCGCCCTTCCCGTTCCGCGGACGGGAAGGGCAATCTGCTCGAGAACAGCATGATCCCTTCCGGTTTTCTGCTCTTGACCGGAGTCTCCCGCTCAGTATAATCAGGAGATTTCACCTTGCCGCCAGGCAGACTCTTCCGGTTCCATGGAGATCATATCATACGAAAATTCCCCGATCCCGCCGGAAGATTCAGGAAATTTGAACCAGTTCGATCTTTGCGATTCGGGCGAAATCCGCAATGTTTTCCATTGTCAGAGCCTGCGAATAGATCGCATGGTGCGCGCCGCCGGCTTCAATCCAGCGGCGGACTCCGTTTTTGAAATCCGGCTTCGGAATCCAGATCGTTCGTGCGACCGGCAGTTCAGGCAGATCCGCATCCGGCTCAACCGTCTCCACCTGATTGGCCAGCAGACGGAAGCGGTCGCCGAGATCAATCAGGGATACATTCACGGCGGGACCGGGCGGAGACTGAAACACCAGACGCGCCGGCGGCGCTTTGCCGCCGATCCCCAGCGGATGAACCTCCAGACTCGGTTTTCCGGCGGCGATCGACGGACAAACCTCCAGCATGTGCGAGCCCAGCACTCGTTCGCGCCCGCTCTCCAGATGATATGTGTAATCTTCCATAAACGAGGTCCGCCTGTTATCCGCCATCACTTTCATGATCCGCAGCATGGCAGCCCCCTTCCAATCCCCTTCGGCGCCGAAACCGAAGCCGTCCGCCATCAACCTCTGGCAGGCCAGTCCCGGCAGCTGATGCAATCCGTGCAGATCCTCGAACGTTGTCGTCAGAGCTTTTGCTCCCGTGCTCGCCAGAAATGCCCGCAGTCCCAGCTCCTGCCGGGCGGCGTCGCGAATCGAAGCCATGGCTTCCTCCCCGCGATCCGGCACCGCATAGAGATCAAAATACTCCTGCACCAGAGCGTCCGTTTCCCGATCGCCGACTTCATTAATGAATTTGACCACATCTCCGACACCCCAGGTGTTGACGGAAAAACCGAGATCGATCTGGGCGGAAACCTTGTTGCCCTCCGTGACGGCGACCTCGCGCATGTTGTCGCCGATGCGTGCAACGCGCAGATTCTGCGCCTCCCTCCATCCCTTTGCCGCCTGAATCCAGCTGCGGATTTCATTCAGAGCTTCAGGGTCTTCATAATAGCCGGCCACAACCTTGCGCGGAATCTTCAGACGGGTGCAGATATAGCCGAATTCCCGGTCGCCATGCGCGGCCTGATTGAGATTCATGAAATCCATGTCGATTGACGCCCACGGCAGCAGGCGGTTCGCCTGCGTGGCGAAATGCAGCAGCGGCTTCTGGAGCAGTTTCAGGCCGTTGATCCACATCTTCGCGGGGCTGAAGGTATGCATCCAGGCAATGATGCCGATACAGTCGTCATCATTGTTTGCGGCGCGAACCGCGGAGATGATTTCCTGCGGATTGCGTACCGTCGGCATCCAGACGATCTCGGCAGCGAGCTGTCCGGACTGATTCAAGGAGGCGACGATTGCCCGGGCGTTCGCAGCAACCTGCCGCAAGGTCTCTTCTCCATAGAGATCCTGACTCCCGGTGACGAAATAAACCTTAGTTCTGTCCATAATAGGCATTTGCTCCATGTTTGCGGTTGTAATGCTTGTCAATGATCGACTGTTTCAGCGGCATGGCATCGGGATTGACGGATTCCGTCAGCAGCGCCATGCGGGCAAGTTCCTCCAGAATGCGTGCGTTGTAAAGCGCTTTCGCGGCATCCTTTCCCCAGGTGAACGGCCCGTGCCCGCCCACGAGGACCATTTCCACCTCCCGCGGATTGAGCTGCCCGCTCCGGAAACAGTCGGTGATCTGCAATCCGGTTTCGGTTTCGTAATCATTCCGGATCCGGTCATCCGCCATCCATTCGGTGCAGGGAACAGCGCACGGCAGATGGTCCGCGTGAGTTGTGCCGTAAAGCGGAATCGCCCGGCGTGCCTGCGCCCATGCTGTGGCATATGGCGAATGGGTATGGACAATCCCGCCGATCGAATCGAATTCCCGGTAGAGCACAGCATGGGTCGGAGTGTCGCTGGAAGGACGCATCTTCCCCTCGACAACCCTGCCGGCAAAATCCACGATCACGATCATTTCCGCAGTGAGCCTGTCATATTCCACGCCGGAGGGCTTGATCGCAAACACCCCCCGTGCCCGATCCGCGCAACTGACATTCCCGAAGGTATAGAGAACCAGTCCGAGTTTCGGCAGCTGCAGATTCGCCTCCAGGCACTCTTGTTTCAGTTGCTCATACATGGCGCATGATCTCCTTTTCCATTGCATCGGCAAGGGAACAGTAGCGTTGGTATTTTTGCCGGTAAACAGCCGCATTCTCCGACTGCGGCAGATATTCGGCATCGAATCCGGAATTCATGGCTTTCATCGCCGCCTGAATGTCGGGATGCACGCCGGAGGCGACGGAAGCAAACATCGCCGCGCCGAGCGCGCAGGCCTGATCGGATTTCGCCACTTTGATCGGCATCTCAAACACATCCGCACAGGTCTGCATGACAAACGGCGATTTGCGGGCGATGCCGCCAATGGCCAATACGCTCCGGATGGGAACGCCTTCCCCGCGGAAACGGTCGGCAATCCGCCGCGCCCCGAAAGCCGTGGACTCCACCAGAGCCCGGTATACCATCGGCGCCGTTGTTCCCAGGTTGATTCCGGAAATCACGCCGGTCAGATGCTGGTTTGCATCCGGCGTCCGTCTTCCGTTCATCCAGTCCAGCGCCAGCACATTCCCGACCGGCAAGGCGGCGGCCTCCGCTTCCAGCTGCCGGAGATCGACTTCGCCGGCATAGCCGAGAAAACGCCTGAACCATGCATAAATGTCGCCGAAGGCCGATTGTCCCGCCTCCAGGCCGACCATCCCTGGAATGACCGATCCATTCACCTGTCCGCAGATGCCGCGCACACAGTGATCCAGATCCGGCGCCACCATGATATCACAGGTGGAGGTGCCGATGACCTTCACCAGCTGTCCCGGTTCAATTCCGGCCCCCACGGCTCCCATATGGCAGTCAAACGCTCCGCCGGCAATTGCCACATCGGTCGAAAGCCCCAGTTTCTCCGCCCATTCCGGAGAAAGGGTTCCAACCGGAACGTCAGCGGTAAAGGTGTCGGTGTAGAGTTCCGCCCGTCTGCCTGCCAGCAGCGGATCCAGTTCTGCCAGAAACTCCTCGGACGGCAGGCCGCCCCAGCTCTCATGCCACATTGCCTTGTGGCCTGCTGCACAGCGGCTCGGCTTGACCGGACCGCCGGCAAGATGCCCCGTCACCCAGTCGCAATGTTCGACAAAGCCGTGACAGGCGGCACGCACTGCCTCGTCATGGCGCAGGATATGCAGATATTTTGCCCAGAACCATTCCGAAGAGTAGACTCCTCCTTCGAATTGCGTATAATCAATCTTCCAGCGCTTCGTCAGCGAGTTAATCTCCTCCGCTTCCCGGATTGCTGTGTGATCCTTCCAGAGAACAAACATCGCGTTGGGATTTTCGGCAAACTCAGGGCGCAGCGCCAGCGGAACACCTTCGGAATCCACGGCACACGGAGTCGAGCCTGTCGTATCAACGCCGATCCCGCGCACCCGCGAAGCATCCTGTCCTTTCAGCACACCGCGAATCACCGTCTCGATTCCTTCCAGATAATCCAGCGGATGCTGGCGGAATTGCGAACGCGCGGCATCGGAATACATGCCCCGCTCCCAGCGTTTGTAGGAATGAACGCTTGTTGCCCGCTCTTCCCCATCGGCGGTAACCAGCACAGCGCGCACGCTGTCCGAACCGAAATCCAGACCAATCAATAAATCTGCCATAACAGCGAATGCCTTTCTCCTGAACGATATGTTGTTGGAATGCAAACCGTTAATACCGCAGACGGTTTGTAATGCCTGATGCTCCGATGCATGATTGCAGCTCTCCCCTGGGGGTGGACGACTGTTTATGGAAAAAGAGGTGTTAAAAAACTCTGGTTATTATATCTCATTCTTTGCCGATTGCAAGCAGAAAAACAGAGTAAATCCCGTGTATGTCCTGTAAAACGGGGTAAATTTTCCGGACGGGGTGGATCTTGCCATCATGCCGCAGCATGCGGCCGAGCAGCAGAAAATGGCCGGAAGTTGAGCATTGCATTGGCCGGACACAGGAAAACGCCCGGAGATCATTATATTGCTCCCATTGAAAGAAGTGCGAAATTAAGAGAGTCACCGGAAAGGAGAGATCATGGGCACGGGAAAACAATGGACAGGCAGGGAAAAGCTCGCAATAGAGCTTGAGGGGCTGGAAGGAGAGTGCCGGATCTGCGAATTGTGCAATGAGCATGGAATCTCGCAGGAGATGTACTGCAAATGGCGGGATCAACTGCTGACGGCTGGAGCAAAACTGTTTGAACGAGGCGGAGCGGATCATGCCCGTGAGCGATTAGAACGCGAAACCCGGAAGCTCAAAGAGACGAACGGTGAGTAGACCATTCACGAAGGAAATCATTTGCTTGTCCCGGAGAAGCGTCTTTTAAAAGCGCCTTGAAAAGCGAAAACGCAGACACCCAGAAACCCAGAACGGTTATTCCCAATCGGTATTGGGGCATCGATATGACGAAAATGATGATTCCGGCTTTCGGATGGGTATATTTTCATGTTGTCATAGATTGGGGCACAAAGAAATTGTTATCTGCTCGTATGAGTCTGACCAGCAAATCGTCGGACTGGATTGCCGTATGAATACGAAAAATGGTTTCAGGCGTCTGCAGCATAAAATAGGAACGGGCGGCATAAAGAACTCTCAAAAAAGAAGTCTGCATTTTTTGACTGCTTCCACGTAATGCCGCCCTTGAAAAAAGGTCGCATTACATATTCCCGGATCCATTTGCCGAGGGAACTTTTCCCGATCCCGAGTTCCTGTGCGATGGCTTTGACCTGATAACCTTCCTCAAGATAGAGTTTCACTGTCTTGAGCTTGTCGGCCGCCGAATAGCGGAGACCATTTCATTTCACATTTTCCCCTTCTTCAGAGAAAAGTGTTATCCGTTTTTACAACCTCTTCACACCATTTTTCCGCAGCTTAGCACAGCCGTCGGGCGATCATCGTCGTCCGACGGCATTCATTTTCTGAACATTTCCCCTTCGAAAAAATCTCTCCCTTGATCCACCCGCACCATGGGGCGGGCTGGTCGCTTACTTTATAAAAACGCCTCCCTTTTCGGGTTAATTTAACGGGCATTTCACATCAAGTCAAGTTGTCCGCTTCCCGGGAAGAACTGCAGCTCAGGCCAATTCGAATTTCATGACCGGATAGATTGAAAATGCTGTTTCACGAGGCATTTTGAATCCAATCCCATTTCCATCCTGTTCATAATCGACCTTCTGTCCTGTTTCCAGAACCGTTGCAGATCTGCAGGGGCGATCTGTAAAAAAGTAATAAGGAATGTCATTACTGTTGTTGAGAATGAATGCATAGCAGTTTTTCCCGTCCGGACTTTCCGTCAGGCATCCAAAATCAGGTTCAAACGGCTGTTTCATCGGATGTGTCCCGTAAAGCGCCTCGGCATGTGAGCCGATCCAGGCGCCGATTTCACGAAGCCTGCGGATACAAGGCGGAGGGAAAGACCCATCTGCCCGGGGACCGACATTCAACTGGTAGTTTCCATTCCGGCCGACATTCCGGATCAGGCACTGCAGAAGATATGCTGTTGATTTCCAGGAATAGTCGCAGCAGCTGTATCCCCAGGAATGATTGAAAGTTCCGCTTGTCTCCCAGGGACGCGCTATTTTTTCTTTGGGAAATTCATTGTCCCCCATTGAAATGTAATCCACCGCATCCAGGAGTTCCGGTGCATTCCAGGTGACCCCGATCCGGCTGTTGACCAGACATTCGGGGTCATAACGATGGACGAGATCAATCAATTCTTTTAAATTTTCATATCTCAGATTGGGCGTTTTGCACCAGTTGTCAAACCAGAAGAGCCGAATTCCGTAATCCAGCAGTTCATTGACCTGAGGAAGACATTTTTCCCGCCAGTATTGGTCAAACTGCCGGTTGTCCCGCGGGGAAATCTCCTGCCAGTGAGGCAGACCGCCGCAGGGATGCTCCCAGTCCTGCCAGTGTGAGTAATAAACGCCGAACTGCAGCCCGCGCTTTTCACATGCATTTTTCAATTCAAGCACAAGGTCGCGTCCAAATGGAGTGGCGCGAACGGCATTGAACGTTGAAACCTTGCTGTCCCACAATGCAAATCCGTCATGATGTTTTGCCGTGAAAATCAGATATCGCATCCCGGCATTTTTTGCGGCCTCCGCCCATTCATCGGCATCAAAATGAAGCGGATTGAACTCTTTTGCCAGATTCCGGTATTCCTTCAGCGGAATATCCGGGCCGAAGGCGTTATATAAAATCCATTCCGCATATCCGCGTCTTTGCGGCTCCCGGCCATTCCAGAGGCCTGCTGGAATGGAATATAAGCCGAAATGAATGAACATTCCGAATTTATCATCCTGAAATTTTTTCAGCGAGGTTTTCAATCCCATGCTCCTTTCCTGAAATCAGATTCTGCATCTTACAGAAGATCAAGCTGTTTCTTTGCAAGGTTCGAACGGAGAAGACGCAATGCCTCAAGCACGGAAAAATCAGGTTTCTCCGTGAACTTTTTTTCCAGCCCTTTGAGTTCCGTTTCAAATTCTGCCGTGTCCCCGCCCTCCTTTCTCAGATCCGCAAGATTCTTCCTGATTTCTCCGGCAATTTTCCGGAAGGTATCCGGATCCGGAACAGGAGTCCAGTTTATTTTTTTCAGGAATGCTTCCATGTGCGGCGCAGTCTGATTGAAGAAGACATTCCACAGAGCAGAAGGTTTCTGATCCCGGAAACTGCTTACGGCAAAAGAAAAACTGCGCTGCTGCGGCTTCAGCTGAAAATTAATCCCTGGCTGGTGGATTCTCAACTGGGCAACGGCTTCCCGGTCAAATACCGCCAGTGTTCCAAACTCCTCATTGGCATAGCGGTTGAAATTTGCAATTCCGCAGCCAGACGTTTGTTTCATCAGACTCCAGGGCGGGCCTTTGAGTTTTTCCATTTCACCTTCCTTCAGTGCAAAACACTCTTTCTGTTCCGGCTTATTGTAACCGTGTAAGCATCGTTGCATAAATTTCTATATCAATAAATTCCAGATACCCAGCCCGACATTGAGAGGCGTTGCCAAGCGT
>CALXSJ010000003.1 GCA_944391115.1 uncultured Victivallales bacterium
ACCTCGGCCGCCCGGAATCTCGCAACCCCGGACAACATGGGGCATTAATTTAGCCCCCAATCCATAAATGTCAAATCCGTTTTATACTTTTTTTAGACTTTTTTCGTGTTGGACACGGAAAAATACTGTATCCTGCCCAAATTAAGCAAAACGCATCCAAAACAGGACAATCATTGCCGATGTTGCTTTTTTCTGAAAATAACTGCTTTTCCCTCCCTTCTGCTTGCAAATCTTTTTTGCGCACATATAACGTCCCCATTGTATATTTTTTGCATGACGTTTTTTACCCATTTTCCATTTTTCAGCTTTTTTGTGAGATCAATGATGCTCGCGGCATTCGCCGCAAAATGAAGTTCCGGGGAAGCTTTTCTCCGGAACTTGTTTTTCTTTCCGGAGAGATTATATTTTCTTTTCCAATAAAATGGGGAGGAATGAAAATGCGTTTTCTGTCAACGGCAGTCCTGTTTGTTTCCGCATTCACACTTTTTGCACAGCGCCAGATTACAGGCGCGTTCGGAATTACAATCGGAGCGCAGGCTCCGCAGGAAATAAAAATCATACGGAACGGGAATGTATTCGGAAATATTTTCAATCCCGGGAAGATGAAATTCCGCAATTTTCAAAATTATCTGCTTTATGCGACGCCGAAAACGCATCTGGTGTACCGGATCATGACGGAACAGGAATTTGACACGATGGAAAGCGCGGTTGCGGAAATGAATTTTATCAGGAATCTTTTCGAACGTTCCTACCGTGGGGAATTCGTGCAAAGCAAAAACGGCCTGTATGAAAAGGTGTTTCTCCTTCCGCGCAATGGACGCTGTATTCTGCTCGGGATGGGACACAGCGGTTTAAAATTCAATGTCAATCTTCAGTATGTCGACCAGGCGCTTGAAGAACAGGCAAGGAAAGAACTGGACGAACTGGATTTTGGAAACAAACGGGTGTCCCGTCCGATAACAGGGGCGTTTGGCATAAAACTCGGAGGACAGGTCCCGGCAAAACAGGTCATTAAGCGTTTGAACAATATTTCGCTTCTGATCCGGCCATCCAGAAAGTTTAGGAATTTTTCGACATATATGGTTTTGGAAACGCCGAAAACAAAAAAGGTTTATTCGATCGTATGTTGGCAGGATTTTGAAACCATGTCGGAAGCAACCGAGGAGATGAACATCGTCCGGAGTATTTTTGAACGATCCTACGGAACGCGATTCCAGGACTCGGATGACGGGTTGAAAAAAGTCTTGTCACTGAAGCAGAAAAACCGGGAAATTTCTCTCATCGTCGATAGAAAACCGCTGAAAGCAACTCTCACCATTTACTATGCGGATCATGCCCTTTTCGTGCATGCGGATCAGGAAGAGAAACAAATCGAAATGCAGAATACCGACGCCTCAATGATCTGATCTTTTGACATCATCCCTTAATAAAAAGGGGGTGATGAAATGGGCGAAAAAGCATCGTTTTCATTAAATATTAATTCCGTAGGAGCCGTGCAGACGATCCGTGATATTCAGCAGGTTGCACGGGAAATCCAAATTGCCGCGAACGGAACAAAAAAATTACCGAGCATCTTATTCAGAAAACAGCGGCAACGCAAGCGTTCAGTGAAAAGGCTCTTTCTGCTCAAGGAAATTTTTCTGCAAAGACAGTTGCATCCGGCAATATTTTATCTGCCGGAATCACAAAAGCCTTTGGCGCGCTCAAGGCGTTTCTTTCCGGCTCCGTGGACGCATACACGATGCAGGAGCAGGCGGAAGCGAAACTCGGCGCCGCGCTCAAGGCGACCGGATATGCCGCGGGCTTCACGCTGAAACAGCTCGAGGACTACGCCTCGGAACTCCAGAACATGACCACCTTCGGCGATGAAGCGACGTTCCTGAGCATGACGATGCTTGCCGCGTTCAAGAATATCAGGGGTGACAACTTCAAGCAGGCGGAACAGGTCATGAACGCAGTCTGTGACATCAAGGTGGGACTCGGCGGAATCCTGATACTTTTTTGGGGCAGCGGGATCCATTTGAAATGATGCTTCATGCGGGTGCTGTGCATTCCCTGCGTGTGATCCTCTTTGGCTGGCTGTAAAAAAAACTCTTTTTTTTTATTTTTTGTCTCTTGAAAAGCCTGGAGAGATTGTTATATTGATGATGTTGCACGCAAGTTGCAGAGTGTTGCAGATCGGAGAAAAATATGGATTCTGAATATAAAAACAAGAACGGTAATTCCGTGCAGATTGTCACTGAGATTGCCGCCAGAATTCGTTCCGGAGACTTTCCCGCCGGGACCCGTCTGCCGCCGGAAAAGGAACTTGTCCGGGAATACGGCGTCAATGTATACAGCATCAGGAAGGCGATTGCAGTTCTGAAGGAGCAGGGGTTGCTTTATTCCGTTCCGAAGGTGGGAGTGTTTGTTGTGCGGGATATCCGGATTTCCGGAGAGAATCCGCCATTCTATTTCGGTCCTGATCTGGGAAAACAGACCCTTCGCCTGGCAACGCAGAGCAATCTGGAAACGCAGCTGAAGTTCTGGAAGAGCGTGGAAAAAGTTCAGCCGAGCCTTTCCGCGGTTTCCATCTGGGATTCCTCTGCGGATTCGGGAATTGCCGGTGATACGGCGCGCGCGGATATTTTCGAATACGGCACGTTTGACGCTGCTTACTACAGGCGAAAGGATTTTCTGAATGTCCGGAAGCATTTCTCCTGGGCGTTTCCCGCGGGGGAACCGATGCCGGATGAACACGGGATTCCGATTTATTCGGTTCCCGGGCTGCTGATGGTGAATCTCGACATGCTGAAAAAAATCGGCGTTTCTCAGGAATATTACCGCAATTACGAGGAACAGAACGCCTATCTGGAGCGGATTCTCTCGGCAGCGGAACGGAAGGGACTGCCTCTTCCGGGGACTTCTCTGGGAATCATTAAAAGCATCGGACGCAGGCATCTTGCCGGGATGTATGCCATGATTCTTGATCCCGCGGCGAAACTGGAGGATTTCCGAAAGCGCTTTTCTCCGGTCATTCGCCGGGCAACCGCTCTCTGGCGGCGCTACAGGACCAGTTATCCGAATATCGCCGTCCCGGCTCTTCAGGATTTTCTTGCCGGACGGACACCTTTTTTCCGCGGCTCGGTGGCGGATTTCATCAGCATGAAGGAGCGGAAGCCGGAATTTCCCTGCACAGCGTCCATGCTGTTTGCTGAGGATGACACCTACAACCGGATCCTGATGACCCTGTCCATTCATGCCGGAACGGAACATCCCGTGGAGGCGATTCAGCTGGCCCGTCTTCTGCGCGGTCCGGAATTTCAAAGCAGATTTGCGGAAATGGGCGCGCTTCCGGTCGATCCGCTCTGCTGGAAGGATTATTCTCCGGAATCCTCGGATCTGGCGAAGAATCTTGCCGCTCCGCTCGTCTTCCGCTCTCCGGAGGAGTTTTATGTCTACGTCAATATATTGAACGTGGAACTCATGAGAATCATTCTCGGGCAGAAGGAACAGGCGGCTGCCGAATATGACGTTTTCATGTTTGGCAGATCCTATCTGGCGTTCCGCGAGGAACGGATGACGGAGGAGGAAAAAGAGCGGTTCCGCGAAAGCGGAAGACGGAATGCGGCTGCCGTTTGATAAAACTGCCGCATACAGGAAGAAATACCCGTTCCGGTATTTTCACCGTGTCGGCGGATTGTCCATAATCATGAAGAAAGCAGAGAAGGAGGAGGGAAATGATTCGGAAAAGGCGGATGTGGTTTACTTTGATAGAGCTTCTGGTTGTGATTGCGATCATCGCGATTCTTGCGGCATTGCTCCTGCCGGCCCTGGGCCGGGCCAGAGAACAGGCCAGAACGGTCAGCTGCGCCGGCAATCAGAGACAGATTGCGCTCGGCCTGAACATGTACAGCATGGACTGCAAAGATTATTATCCGCCTGCCGTCAAAGCTTCCTACTATACCTGGGTGGACAAGGTTTATTCCTATGTGAGTCCGGGAAACACGCTGACCGGCGGATATGCCGTGTATGTCCCTTCCAAGCTCTTCCGCTGCCCGAGCAGCAACCAGCAGGAATTTTACACCACGCGGATCTCCTACGGGTTTCATATGTATTTGAACACCTCGGAATCCGCCACTCCCGGATTTGTTCCGAAAACAGTCAACATTCCGTTTCCATCGGAAGCGCTGCTTCTTTCGGAGCTTTACGACAAATACATAATCGGAAATTATGAAGTTGCTCCGCGGCACGGAACCAGGGGGAATCCGGATGAAATGACCAGCTATACCAATTATACCTATTTGTCCGGCAGAGCCAATATGGCGACTGTTGCCGGGAATGTGGTGAAGCATACGGCCAGGTATTTCATGTATGCCTATCGTCCCGTCTATCAGGATCCGACGGTGACTCTGCCCTATAATCAGTCGTTTTCCAAAAACCCGAAACGTCCTCCCATGGATTGAAAGGAGTTTCCCATGCTTTGCCGATGTCAGTTTCCTGCCGCCGTTCTGGTCTTTTTTGCTCTCTGCCGGGCGCTTCAGGCGGAGCCCGTGGAAATCATGACCGGAAACCGGGGATTTGAAGAGGTGAAGGACGGTCTGCCGGAACGCTTTCATGTTTCCGGCGGACGCCTGACCAGCTCTCCGGAAAAGACAAGTGGAAAATACGGTGCGAAATATGTGACGGAAAAAGGCCGTTCCCTGAATTTTTTCGCAAGCCGGTGGGACAACCCGACACCGGTCCGGTGCGGAGACGTCTACACCTTCCGTTTTTCCGCGAAGGGCAGCGGGAGCATCGGCTATCTGATTCCGCAGTATTCCGGCAATATGTTCCGGAAATCCCTGTTCGGCCCCTATGAGAAGCTGACCCCGGAATGGAAGCGCTATTCCTTCAAAATCCGGATCGAGCGCAAGGACATCAACAACATCCTGCCGGGCGTCAGCGTTTCCTCCGGAGGATATGCGTTTCTGGACGACTTGTCCGTGACCTATGATCCGGCCGACAACGGCGGACGGCTTCTTCCCGTTGAAGAAGCGCCCGAAATCACAACTCTGCCGGTGAAAATGGCCTGTCGGAATGCGCGGGGTGTTCTCCGCATCAACGGGAAAAGCGTTTCTTCCATGGAGCTGAAGGAGGGTTTCAATGTCCTCGAAGTGGAACTGACGCCTTCCGGAGACAATCCGTCATTCCGGATGGAGGCGCCTGCCGGACTGGAAGCGCTGCGCAGTGGATGGAAGGAAGCTCCCTCCGGATTCGGAGCGGACTGTTCGTCCCCGGAATTCGACGACAGCGCGTGGGAAACTGCCCGGACGGACGCTTCCGGAGAAATCGTCTCCCGGCGCGGCGGACGCGCGCGCTTCCGTTCGGTCGTTTTGTGGAACCGGGATTATTTCGGCAAAGAGAGCATGCTGAACCGGAAACAGAAGGAGTGGCTTCTTCCCGCCGGTTCCATCCAGCCTCTGCTGCTGAAACTGGGGCCGAGTCCTTTCATCCGTCCCTGCAAGACACTGCATCTGGAACTCTGGCTGCCGGACGGCGTGACCCTGATGGATCTGAAGCAGGAGAAACCCCGTTACGTGCTGAATCAGGAACCGGACAGAGTGGAAAGTAAGGGCAGATGCCGGGTCGCGGGGAAGACATATGCAAAATACGTGCTCCAATGGGAGCAGGAAAAATTAAAGCCGTGGGGCTCCAACGGACAGGAACCGCAAAGCGTGATTCCGCTGAAAGTGTCCGCAGAGGTTACGCCGGAGACGGAAGCGTCCATTCTGTTCGGCCGGGTCGTTCCGGGGGATTTTGTCGAGATTCCGAAGCGGATTCCAGTGAAATTCTTTCCTCCCGTCCGCGGAAAACAGCCGAAGCGTCTCCGGCTGCAGACCTATGCGCCTGTTCCGCTTTTCGCTCTTTCCGCGCTTCCGTTTGAAGTGCTTGACGCCCTGATTCTTCAGGAAAAAAAGATCGGCGTCAATCAGTCGCTCGGCGCCGTCTACATGAAAGGATGGGAGACATACACCCGGCGTCTGATTGAAAACTGCGACCGCGCCGGAATTGACCGCTTTGCATGGCCGCCGCATAATTTCCCTCTGCATTCGATGTATCTGGGAAGCGGAGCCCCCCGGGATTGCGGATTTGCACAGCTTGCCGCGGAGCCTGCGAAACAGGCCGTCTATTTTCCCGCGGGACCGCAGACGGAATGGGGGGCCGATCCCTGGAACGGGGCGATGTACTGTCCTTCCCGTATGCTGGACACGCCGGAGGGAAAGGCCTTTTTCGCCTCCATGGCGGAAAAAGGATTCCGTCACTCGATTTCTCTGCAGCCGGGAGTGAAAGGAATTTTTCTGGACTGGGAGCAGGAGATCTGGCTTTCGCGGAACCGCATTCCCGGAAAAGGTTCCTACTGCTTCTGCGAACGCTGCCGCAGCGCCTTTCAAAAAGAATGGAAACTGTCCCGTCTCCCGTCCGCGAAGGAAATTCACGAGAAGTTTCTCCAGCAGTGGGAAACATTCCGTTCGAATCAGGACCGCCGCCTGAATGCCGTGATTCATGACGTATGCAGGAAGATGGGCTTGAAGCTGATGTTTTACACGCAGACGCAGATGAAAAGCTATTACACGCATGACGGCGGTGCATTCGACTATCTGTTTCTCGGGCATCCGTCCGGCAACGCCATCAATTCCGGCAATCAGAAGGAACAGGACGATTTTGCCGCAAAGCTTCCCGGGAAACGCATGATCGCGCAGGTCTTTCCGGGCGTCACCTCCCGGGGCGCGGCGCAGGACGGCAATCCGGACGGTTTTGTCGTTCCCTCCCGCTGGAAAGGCATTCTGCTGCGTCTGTTCGCCACATACCGGACGGGAGCGGACATCTGCACGCCGACCGATCATATCGGCGGCGTCGGATATTATATCGGCGAGGCCATGCGCGCAGTTGCGGATTTTGAGGATTTCTTTCTTTCGGGAAAACGCTCCGACCGTTCCGGTGCGGTTCGCGGCATCCGCTATCCGGATCTTCTCGTTCTTGAGAAAAACGGCGGGAAACTGCTTCTGCTGTTCAATGAATCGGAAAAAGACCTGGAGATTTCCGTTTGTCCGGGAGGCGGAGAAACGGCGAAGGCCTATTATTCCGGACACGTTTTTCCCGGCGGAAAAACCGCCACGCTCCGCATCCCGCCCGAGAATGCGGAGATCCTGCTGATGGAACAGAAATAAACTCCGGGTTCAGGAGCCCTCCCGGCCGGAGGGCGCCCGGATGCATTCAGAAACAACAGACAGAAAGGAATTCCCATGAACAAACAACTGATTTGTGCAGTGCTCGCTTCCCTGGCCGTCTTCAGCGTTTCCGGCGCTCCGGACGAAGGGAAGATGGATCTCGGCAAGGTGAATCCGGAGAACGGACAGCCGCAGGGCTGGGTCCTGAACGCGGTCAAGCTCTCCAAGACTCCCGATCCCGTTCCTCCCGTTGCGGCGGTCAAAAAAGAGGCCGACGGCACGGCGTATCTGCATCTTGCCGGCGGCAATACGACCATCAACCATTTCTATCTTCCGGATTTCTTCCCCGCTGCGGGCGGCAGGACGAGCATTGAATTCACCTTTGATGTCCGCCCGCTTACCGGAGGAGGCATTGCCTGCGGAGCGTATCTGTTCAGCGGGAAGAAATGGCTGCGGACGGCCTTCACAAACAAATGGGGGCTGAAGAAAGGGGAGTGGCAGAAAGTGACGGTCTCGATGCCGATTCAGGCGGAGTTCCGGGGAAGCCCGGTGGATTGCGTCCGTCCGCTTCTGATCTGCGGGCAGAAGGAGAAGGTGGATTTCCGGAACATTGCATGGAAAATTGTTCCGGCGAAATGAATGTTTGAATCCCGGAGCGGCGGCGGAGGCATCATGGATTTTGTGGAAGAACTGCATACCTGGCAGGAGATCCCCTGTGCGGGAAATCCGGAATCTCCCGGGAACATCCGGGTGCATTCCGAATTCCCGGATCCGGAAGGAGTGCTGGATTCGGCATACTCTTTTCTGAGGCGCCTGAAATCTTTTCCTCTTCGTGTCGAAATCTTCAGAAGACAGACGGGGTGTTTCGAGGAATACGTGTTCGAGACGGAACCGGGAGTCTGCCGGATTTCCGCCTCGGATACCGAGGGCGTCCGGCGGGGCGTCTACCGGATCGGGGAGATCCTGCGCGAATATACCCCTTCGTCGCTGCCGGTCACCCGGGAGACATTCCACCCGTTTTTTCAGATCCGGATCAGCCGTTACCGCTTCGGCTCCCACACCTGTTCCGGCGAGAAATATGAACTGGATCCGGATTCCGACTACTATCCGGAGCCGTTTCTGGACCGTCTCGCCTCCGAGGGCGTCAACGCCGTCTGGTTCAACGCGCCACGGTTCGAGGATTTCTTTCTGACGGAATGGACCCCCGGAAACGCGGAGAAGAAACGGGCATATTACGCCAAGCTCCGGGAGAATGTGGAACGCTGCCGCAGATACGGGATCCGGATTTTTCCGTATCTGGTGATTCCCGAGGCATGGGCGTTCGATCATCCGCTTCTGCGGAAATATCCCGGTCTGGCCGGTCCGGCGCTTACTGGACGGAAGTTTTTCTGCCCGGCCTTTGAAGGAAAGCGTTATCTGCATGATTCCATGCGCCAGCTTTTCCTGGATGTGAAGCATCTGGGCGGATTCCTGATTATCGTGCAGGGGGAAGGGGCCGCGGTCTGCCAGGAGTTCCTGCAGTTCGGGGAGATTCCCTGCCGGAAAAAATGCGGTCTGAGTCCCGGGGAAATTTTTGCGGAGAGTCTCCGTGCCATGTATGAGGGAATCCGTTCCGCGTCTCCGGAGGCGGAAATGTTCGCCTGGTTTTATCAGCCTTTTGCAAAAAATCCCGCGGAATACCTCCGGGAAACCTTTGCGCTTCTGCCGCGGGGAATCGTGTTCCAGTACAACGCGGAATCCGGCAGCCGCCCGGTGCAGCTGGGGAAAGAGCGCGAGATCGGCGACTACTGGCAGTGCGTCACAGAGCCGTCGCCCGCCTTCCGGAAATTTGCCGCGATGACCCGAACGGCGGGACAGCGTCTTTCCGCGAAGATTCAGGTCGGCGCCTCCCATGAAGTCGGATCGGTTCCCTACGTTCCGGTTCCCGCGCTCACTTACCGGAAATACAAGGCCCTGCGGGAGGAGGGGGCTGACAATGTCATGCAGGTCTGGGGAACGGGGGGAACGCCCGGCATGATGAATTTCACGGCGGGCCGTCTGGCCTTCACGGATTTTTCCCGGGTCTCCGAGGAGGAATTTCTGCTCTCGCTCGGCAGAACCCTGTGGGGCGAAGAACTTGCTCCGCAGGCGGCGTGCGCCTGGCGGATGCTCTCCGAAGCATACCATGAAAATTATCCTTATTCCAATATGGTTCAGTATTTCGGACCGGTCGCGGACGGCGTCAACTGGCCGCTGTATGCCGTTCCCGCGCGGAAGCCGCTTCTTCCGACGTGGAGTCTGAACGGCGGCGCGGTCAGCGGGGACAACCTCTGCGAATGTCTCAACAATCACACGTTTTCCGAAATCGTGACTCTGTTCGGGAACCTTTATACGCAGTGGAAGGCGGGGGTGGATGTCTTCCGCACCATGGCGCGGACGCATTCTCTCACGGCGGAGCAGAAGCGGGAAATCGTGCGGATGGAGGCTTTGGAGATCCAGTTCGGAAGCGCCTGGCGCATCTTCCGTTTTTATCAGCTCCGGAACCGGATGTTCGCGGAAAAAAATACGGTCTGCGCGCATGAAATGCGGACGATCGCCGGGGAGGAGACGGCGGCGCGCCTCCGAATGCTGGAACTGATTGGCATGGATCCCGTTCTGGGATACAATCCGGAGGCGAGGGGATTCAAATATGACGAACGCTCCATCCGTTCCGGACTGGCCGCGATGGAGCGGACCCGCAGGGAGCTTGACCGTCTTGAGGCGGGGGATTTTTCGGATCCCTTTGTCCGGCACGGAGCCTGCCTGGACGGGCGTGCCGTCCGTCTGGAACACTTTTCATGGAGCGGGACCTGCCGGGACGGCGTGCTCCGGATTCATGTGGAGTGCCCCGGACATTTCCGGGTGCTGGACGAGCTGTTCTTCGCCTTTGACAATGACGGGGCGGACTATCCGATTCACGGCCATGCGGATTCCTTTGCGCGCATCTTTATAAAGCCCGGTGCCGCGCAATGGACGATCCGGCGCGGGGAGGACTCCTGGGAGACGGATCTGGAAATCCCGGTTTCCGCGCTTCCCGGAGGCTCTCTGAAAAATGTGCGGATGAACCTGACGCGCCTGATCGACAGTTACGACCAACGGTGCTCCTGGCCGGGGAAGGAGGGCGGTTTCCTGCGTCCCCGGCTGAACCTGGCGTTTTACGATCCGCAGGACATGGGCGATCTTCTGACGCCGGAAGGGCAGGGGGGTGTTTCTTCTCCATCCGGAAGTGTTGACGTGTCCCCCCGTGCCGCCATGTCTGCATGGCAAAACGGAGTCGCGTGACAATACAGGAAGACTTGCAAAGTTCACGCTGATGTTATAAGGTAAAAGAAGGGGTTCTGTCTGGGCAGCCTGCCCGTTCTTCCGGCGTTTCCCGGGCGGCCGGCTGTTCCGTCCGCGGCGTGCCGGATTGAAGTTCGCTGTCACGCGGAATCAAAGGTGTGCAAAACAACAGACACTGCCGAAGCATTCTGTTGGCATTTCAATTCAGGAAAGTGTATTATGAAACCATTCTGCCGTCAGCGTTTCGATTGCTGTCCGGATCACGGATATCCTCATGGGTGGAAACTGGAGAAAAACAGTGCGAACAGCAATTGTCTGGGAGAGGTCCGCGCGGGGATTTTCGAGCTTCTTTTTCCCGGAAACAGGCATATTGCCGTGACGCCGGAACTGACTGATTTCGAATGTGAAATGGAAGTCGTGACGGGAAAAATCTTTCCCTGCGCCGGCCTCCGCATTTTTATCGGATATCAGGAAGAGCGGCGCACCGGATACCTGCTGACCTGCCGCTGGGGGACGCAGATTCCGCATCCGTGCCGCCGTTCCTTCCGGGGAGTGCCTCCGGAATATTTTTCCGCGGCTCTTTCCCTGTATGACGGACGGAAACAGGGGATTTCCGCGACTCCGCTGCAGGAGGAGCGGGGGCCTTCCGGCATCTATTCTCCCGATTGTCCGCTCAAACTGGGCCTGAAGGTGAAGGACGGAATCCTCCGTCTTCATGCAAATGGAGCGTCTGCGGGCGTTTTCCCGCTTCCCGGCTATCGCGGGGGAATGCTGGGGCTGGACCGGAACCTCCGGGATTTCAAGGACAGTCTGGGAATTCTCTCCTTTCACCTGGATCTGCCGGAAGAGGCGTTTTCAGAGGAGATCCTCCTTCCGGAGCGCAGCATGGAGTTCCCACCCGGAGTGAACGGAATCGTTTCCCCCGTCCATTATCATGCATCGGTCATACGCAGGTGCGGGATTCCGGTACTGAAGATGCGTCTCACAGGCGGACCTCCGAAGGAATCCCCTTATCCGGAAATTGAACGATTCCGTCTGGGGGAGCGTATGACCTCCCCGTATCTCCGGCTGATCCGTGCGGACGGAAGCGAATGCGGCAGATACTGCTTCTGCCGCGGGACAGTCGGGCTGGATGCGGAATGCTGGAATGAGCTCTGCTCGGTCTATCCGCCATCTTCACACGCCTTTCCCGTCGAAACGGAATTTATCCTGCGCGAGTGGTCGGATGAGATGCGCTTTGTTGCGGGATATGAAAAATATGAGGCGGAAGACTCCAATTCCACGGCGGGCGGTCCGACGGAGGCTTTTCTGGATGCGCAATGGAATGTCCTCTGCGCCGGACCGGCGGAGGACGAGCGCGCGGAACTTCTCTCTGTTCCCGATAAAAAAATTGTCGCCGGAATCCCGCGGGACATTCCGGATTTTGAAAAGGCGCTTGCGTTCGCCCGCCGGAACTTTTTCTACGCCCCGGATGAGGAACCCCGCGTCGTTCTGCGTTTTTTGTCCCGCCATGCCGGAGACGGCGTTTCGGGTCTGCGGGCGCTTCTGGTTCTGGAGAATGCCTTCGGCGAACCCGCGGACTGGAGCGCGGAGGTGACTCTGAAACGGACGGCGGCTCCGGAGAATGCCGCCGGTTACGCCGTTTTCTCCGGAAACGGACTTCTGCCGAAACTGCCGTGTGGCGTCTGGCATCTCCGCGGGAAAGTCTTTTTCTCCGGCGTCCGGCATGAGGTCCGGAGGGCTCTGGAAATTCTGACGAATGATCTGAGTCTTCCGCCGCCTCAGGCGTCCGGACTTCCGGCGCTTCACTGCAACATCATTGCGGGGATTCCGTCCGAGCACTTCAATCCGTGGTCGGAGACGGTCAATGACATCATGCACTATCACAGTACGGGATCGTTGTTTTTCAAAGTCGCGCAGCGTCTTCAGGCACCCCGTCTGCTGCATGTCTACGGACGCCCGTATCTGTTCTGGCTGCGCGGCTGCTGCTTCGCTTCCGGCGGAATTGAGGAAAACGCCGGACTGGTCCGGGAGGCCGACTACACCGCCATAGAACGCTACCGCCCGGACTGCTGGTGCCGCGCGCATTACAACTCCCCGGATCTCCGGCGGACTCTGATCCGTTTCCTGAAGAGCGGCGCCTTCCATGCGCTTCCCGGCGGATGCCTTTCCGCCGCGACGGTTCCGGAAGATCCGCAAATCCCGCTTTCCGAGGCGCAGTTCCGGGAACTTTATGAATGTTTTTTCAATGAATGGCTTGACTGGTGCGACCGGGAAAGCGGCGCATTTGTCCTGGATTACGCGGATGCTCTGAAAAAGGCGGGCGCAAAAGGGCTTTACGCCTTCTGCAGTGCGGGGTATCCCACTTATGCCAGCGTCGGGAAATCCGATTATTTCCTGCGTTTCTGCGGACTGGATCCCCGCAACGGGCCGCCGGTCGAACAATATGCATGGGGCCCGAACGGCGTGGAGGATTATCCCTGGTCCTCCCGGTATCCGCTGTCCCGCGGCGTCTTTCAAATGGCGGCGGGGAAACTCTCCTTTCCGAATGCCCCGCAGAATCCGGAATGCTTCGGGACAAACGGGGAAACGGCCGACTCCCATGTCGTTTATGCGCATCCTCCTTTCGGACGATCCTCTCCGCCGGCTGGATTTCTGGAAAAGCTCTTTTACAATTACAGCTACGGAATCTGTTATTTCCGCGACGGGGCTTTTCATTACTGGAACGATCACGGGTATCATATCAGGATGTGGGAGAAACACCATTATGAGGACATGTTCCGTGCCTACCGGTTCATCCGGAGGCATTCCCCTGTCCGTCCGGCGGTCCGCTCCGTCGGCTTCGTGCTCAGTCTGGATTCCTGCGCCGCGCACAGGAGGGATTGCGACGATATTCCGGAAATTGCGCCGGGAGGCGGGATTTACAACACCGCGGAGGAGTTTGTCCCCTTCATTTACGAACAGCGCCGGAAACAGGGAGGAAGCGCGGGATTTGTCACACGCATGGAGGATCTGGCCGGACTGCGCGGAGAGGATGTTTCGCTTCTGGTGGTGCCTCCGCTGGACGGAGTGCCGGAAAAATATCAGAAGGAGCTCCGGCGTCTGCACGGGGAAGGGACGTCGCTGCTCGGTTCGGAATCGCCCGGAACTCTGGCCGACCTTTTCGGCCTGAACGCGCGTTCCGCACCGCTGGAGGTCAGGAAAATTCTGCCATGTGAAGCGCTTGCCTGCCCGGCGGATCTTTCGGAAGTTCCGGAACAGCGCGCGCTTTTCGCCGGATGGGACGCTGCCGCCGGCGCAACGCTTCTGCTGCGTTCGGAAACAGATGCGCCTGTGCTTTCCGAATTTGCCTCAGGCGGTCCTCCGTGCGCGTTTTTCCATCTGCCGCCTTCCGCGGTCCGCCGCGCCCGGGAATATTTTCCCAGTTACGGCGCGGAGTCCCTCAGCACGCTGGTGAATCTGGCCGCGGGGGCGGTCTGCCGGAGACTGGAACGCTCCGGCGTTTCCCTCTCCGAAGGCAGCCTGCTGGATTTTCAGGACACCGCCGGGGAGAAACATTTTATCATCTCCGAAGATCATTGGCCGGAGGGAGAGAAAACCGTGTTCCCGACTCTGGTTTTCCATATGAGAGGGATCACGCGGGAAAAAATTGAATCCTCCGTTCCGTATGAGACGCTTTGGGAGAAGGAGGACGCTCTGGCAATCTCCTTTATGCTGAAAGCGCATGAAAGCGCAATCGTCAGCATACGGACTTGATGCATTTCCCGGACGGAACCGTCAGGGCTTCTTTTCCAGGAGTGCGCCGAACGCGCCGTCATGAACTTCCGAAGGCAGAAACAGTCTGCTGTTTTTCAGTGTGAAATCCGGATGCAGCGCAAGGAAATTCTCAATCTGAAGCGCATTTTCCTCCGGCTCAATGCTGCAGGTGGAGTAAAGCAGGCGTCCGCCCGGGCGCACCAGGCGCGAAAGCGAGTCCAGAATGTCCGCCTGAAGCAGGACGAGTTCCTCCAGGCGTCTGGCCTGATAGCGCCACGGCGCGTCCGGCCGTCTGCGGATCACGCCGCTGTTGCTGCAGGGAACATCCGCCAGAATCAGATCGAAGGATTCCGGTTCAAACGGATTCTCCTGCGCGGACGCCTGAAGCGTGCGTGCGCGGACTCCGGCGCGTTTCAGGTTGATGTTCAGCTGACGCAGACGCTGCGGGGAGCGGTCTGCCGCGGTCAGTCTGCAATCGCGTCCCGCGGCCAGATCGGACAGCATGATCGTTTTTCCGCCCGGAGCCGCGCAGGCATCCAGCACGCGGCCCGAGACATCGCCCTCCAGAAGCGAGAGCGCCAGCGCAGTCGCGGGATCCTGCACATAGACCATTCCTTTTTCCAGCCAGTTCCGGCGGAAGAATCCCTCCGGATCGGCAGTCTGGCAAAAGCGGAATTCCGGCGGAAGATCGTCCGCGGCGACCGGGGTGCAGCGGAGTTCGTTCAGCTCCTGTTCCGGAAGTTCGGCGCGGATGCGGAAGGTCGTCTGCGGGTTCGAGGCGTAGCAGGAGAGAAGGCGCGATGTCGTCTCCTTCCCGAACTGGGCGAGCCACTTTTCCCGCAGGGCCTCAGGGAAGGAACACTGCGGAATCTGTTTCGCTTCCGGCGAGGACAGAACCGCCCGGAGAATCGCATTGACAAATGCTCCCGGCCCGTTCCCGAAACGCCGTTTCACGGAGTCCACCGCGATGTTCACCGCCGACTGCGGCGCGATTCCCGTCTGGAACAGCGCCTGGGTCAGGGCGCACGCCACGACCACGCGCATCTCCTGTTTCACATTGCCGCGCTTCGCATGCTTCCGGATCAGCGAATCGACGAAGCCCTTGTGACGGAAATATTCAAAAAGAAGCGAGGCGACGGCGGATTTTTCATGACCGTTTTCCGCGCGGAGCTGTTCCAGACAGTCGTCCAGCGTGGCGTTGCCGCTTTCCCATTCCTTCAGGGATTCCGCGCCGCGTTCGAGGATTTTTTCAGAGACAAAATTTCGTTTTACCATCGTTTCCCCTTTCATTCGGCGGTAAAATAGCGCATAAAATGTGATTTTTCATCTTTTTTCGTTCACAAAATTCCGGAATTATGATATATTATCGGGAAGGAACCCGGTCATGGAGCGGGAAACACGGCTCTTCCGCCGGACTTAACCCATGGGGAGATGGAATATGCTGAATGATAAAATCGCATTTATCGGCGCCGGCAAGATGGCCGGTGCGATTGCAAGCGGACTTCGCGGCAAGGGCGTTCCCGCCGGACAGCTTTCCGCCTACGATCCGTCCGAAGCGGCGGCGGAATCTTTTACCGCTCTGACGGGCGCGCCATGCGCTCCCGACATGGGCGGAGCGCTGAAAAATGCGCAGATCGTCATTTTCGCCGTAAAACCGCAGTACGCGGCGGCGGCCTTCAGCGAGGCGCGCGAATTTCTCGGCGGAAAACTGCTGATTTCCATTGCGGCCGGTCTTACCGTCAGCAGGCTGACCCAGCTTTCCGGCGGACTTGGGAGGATCATCCGTGTCATGCCGAACACTCCCGCGCTTGCCGGAGCCGGCATGAGCTGCTTCTGCGGCGCGCCCGGGGCGACGGAGGAGGATCTGTGCAGGGCCGAAGAGATTCTTTCCGCGTTCGGACTCTGCCGCCGCGTGCCGGAATCCATGCTGGACGCGGTCACCGGGCTCAGCGGAAGCGGGCCCGCCTATGTCTTTGAATTCATTATGGCGCTCGCCGACGGCGGTGTTTACGCCGGTCTCCCGCGCGACGCCGCCATTGAACTTGCCGCGCAGACCGTTTACGGGAGCGCCCTGATGGTGCTCCGGCGCGGAAAGGAGCACCCCGCGGCGCTTCGCGACGCGGTCATTTCGCCCGGAGGAACGACGGCCCGCGGCGTGGCGGCTCTTGATGCCGGCTCGTTCCGCAGTGTCGTGATGAACGCCGTGATTGCGGCGGCGGAACGGTCAGCGGAACTGGGAAAACAGTGACCGCTTTCCCGATGCAGACTGTTTTTCCATTGCCGCGCGGCGGAACGTCGAGATGTCTTGCGGTCCGGCTTTCGGAGAAGGGGCTCCGGAGCGTGCGCAGAAAACATCCCTGGATTTTCGCGGATTCCATCGAAAAACTTTCCCCGGACGCGGCGCCGGGGGATGTCGCGGTGGTTTACGACGGGAAAAAAATCGTCGGCGCCGGCATTGCCGATCCGGATTCGAATGTGCGTGTGCGCCTTCTGTCCTTCGGCGCATCCCGCGAGAAGGTCGGGCCGGAACTCTTCCGGCGTCTGGCCGGAACCGCGGCGGAGCGCAGGGCGGAGGCGGGAGTGCCCGGTCCGGGAACGGACGCGTGGCGGCTTCTCAACGGGGAATCGGACGGTTTCCCGGGGCTTGTCGCGGATCAATATGCCGACGTGCTGGTGCTGAAAGTTTATACGAGCGCCTTTCTCCCGCATATCGGGGATGTGGCGGACGCCCTTTTCGCACAGTATCCCGCCTTGAACCGCCTGGCTCTGCGATTTTCGCGCGAGCTTTCCGCCATGAATGCGGAGCGGCGGCTCAGCCTGACGGACGGCATGCTGTTTTCCGGCGTTCCGGACTGGAACGGCGAGGTTGTTTTCCGGGAAAACGGGTTCCGCTTTCTCGCCGATGTCAGGAGCGGTCAGAAAACGGGTTTTTTCCTCGATCAGCGGGAAAACCGGGCGAGGACGGGCGCGCTTGCCGCCGGAGCCGCTTCCGTGCTGAACGTTTTTTCCTACTCCGGCGGATTTTCCCTCTATGCTGCGGGAAATGGAGCAGAACAGGTGACGGACATTGATTTCAGCCGTCAGGCGATTGCCGCATCCATGCGGAATTTTGAACTGAACCGGGAGATCCCTGCCGTTGCGCGTTGCCGTCACAGGGGAATCGCCGACGACGCCTTTCATGCGATGGGGGAGCTGGATCGGGCCGGGGAGCGTTTCTCCGTCGTGATCGTCGATCCGCCTTCCTTTGCGAAATCCGCCTCGGAACGGCCTCAGGCTCTGAAATCCTATTCCCGGCTTGCGAAATCCGCCGTCCGGCTGCTGGCGCGGAATGGAATTCTGGTTTTCGCCTCCTGCTCCAGCCGTGTCGGAGCGGACGAGCTTTTCGAGGAAGTGCACCGCGCCGCGGCGGACGCCGGGCGGCCGCTGACGGAATTTGACCGCCGTGCCGAGGCTCCCGACCACCCCGCGCTGTTTCCGGAATCGCATTATCTCAAATGTCTTTACGCGCGCGTCCCGTAAAAATAAAAACGGCGCGCATCATGCGCGGAATCCCTTCCCGTCCGCATCCTGATTTTCATGCTCCCGGAATCCGGCAAAGTCTGCGCGCGGACGGGATTGCGTGCTGGCGGCGTGAAAAACCTTGTTTTTTCCGGATCCGCATCTTGACGCGAAGTTAGACCATCCATAAAATATATTCCGGAAAAACGGAGTTCCATACATGGCATTTCCATCGAAACAGAAGGCGATCTACGACCGTCTTGTGCGGGAGATTGCGGAGCGGTATCCGCCCGGCGCGAAACTTCCGCCGGAACGGATGCTTGCCGCTCAGCTGGGAATCGCACGCATGACTCTGCGCGGCGCCATGGCGCGTCTTGCACGCGAGGGCAGGATTGAAAGAAGCGTCCGCGGAACCTTTGCAGCCGGAGAAAACCATCCGCTTTCCGGCGGGGAGAAAAGGCGGATTGTGCATATCCTGCTCCCCTGTCCGGATTACACGGTCCGTTCGGGAGCCTCATCCTGTTCGGCCGTCCGTTCCGTAATCCGCGGCGCCGTCCGGGCCGCGCTCCGTTATGATGCGCAGGTCGTCACGATTCCGGTTTCGGATACGAACGATCCCTCCGCGTTTGACCGGAATCAGCTCGCGCTCCTCAGAAAAAACGATATTGTCCTTTTTGTCGGCTCCTGGTATGAAAAACTCTGCCCACTGCTTGCGGAGCGCCAGTGCCGGGTCGGGTTCATTGTCAACGGAGTGGAACGGATTCCCGCGTGCTTCCAGAACGGAAATCTGCCGTACTGCGTCTTTTCCCGCCCGATTCTGGCCAATTATCTGCCCGAGGTGCTGCGCCATGCGAAACGTCTGCGCTTCCGGAAGGTTCTGCTCTTTCTCCGCAGGAATTTCTCCCTGTGCCGTTATCCCGGCGAACTTCTGGATGCCGCGTTGAAAAAGGAGACCAGGGAGAGTTTTCCGATGAGACTGAAAACTTACATCTGCCGCCAGGACGCTTCTCTTGCGGAGCAGTGCGAACGGATCCGCTCTCTTTATGAGCGCGAGGCTTTTGATGCGCTGATTTTCGATGCCGAGACAAAGGCGCGCTTTCCGCTTTCGCTTCACCGTCACTGCAATCTGCCGTCCCGCGTTGCCATTTATGTCCGCGGTCTCGATTTTCTGGAAGGGGCCGGGGAGGAGAGAAAGCATCTTTATTTTTCCCGCTCCGCCTTTCTTGAATGCGGCAGCGCCCTGGCCGCCTATTTCCTCTCCGGAGAGCGGCACGGGGGAAAAATCCTGAATTTCAGGCATATCCTTGTGAATGGAGACAACATATGGAGGAAAAGATGAAAGACCAGAAAGGCGGAAACGGGGAGCGGATGATCCGCATTCCGGAGCTCATGCTGCCGGAAGCTGCCGGTGTGTCAGAACTCATGTCTGCCGGGAATTCCGGAAAACGGAGGAGACCATGAAACAGAGCTTTACTTTAATCGAGTTGCTGATCGTGATTGCCATCATCGCGATTCTGGCAGCCCTGCTTCTGCCTGCGCTCAACAATGCCAGAAGCATTTCCATCGGGATCAAATGCCTGTCCAACATCCGGCAGATCGGCGGCATTTATGCGCTCTACGGGACGGACTACCGCGATCAGATTCCTTCCCCTTATTCCATGCGGAACAATTCCGGAGCGGATTATTCTTTCTTCGGAAAACTTGCCTCTCTTTATAAAATTCCGTTCGGACAAGATGCGGAAAACGGCATTTTCCGCTGTCCGGCCTATCCGAGAGAAGGGTATCTCGGGAATTCCTTCTACACCAGCTACGGAGGGAACACCTACGGGCTCACCGGGCAGCAGTCACCGTCCGCATCCGGCGCGAACCAGCGGACGACCGTGTTTTTCAAGCAGCCGTCCAGAACGGTGTTTCTGGGAGAAAACCATAACCATCACAGGGTCGATATGGCCGGGACGGTTCTGCCGCCGGAAACCCATACGAATGCGACCATCGCATTCCGCCACAGGGGGAAGGCTTCCTTTTCCTTCGCCGATGCGCATGCGGAACAGCGGTTGAAAAAGGCGGTTCCCTGCGTGCAGGGGTATCCGTTCATGACATCAAGCGCGGATCTGCTTCTTCTGAAAGGCAGCTACTTCTGGCATACCTTTGCAACCGCGGAAGCTTTCAACGGAATGTGAGGAGACCGAATATGAAAATCATTCTTCTGCTGGCCTGCGCGGCCATGAGCATGAACGCCTCGGAAATGACGATCGTGCGGGACGGACGCCCGGAAGCGGTCATTGTTCTCCGGAAAAAACCGACCGCCTCCGCCCAGATGGCCGCCCTGGAACTCAACCACCATATCGAAATGGTGACCGGAACCAGACTTCCGGTCAGGACGGAAGAGGGCATCCCCGGAAAAATACGGATCGAACTCGGCGGCGATGCGGAGCCTTCCGCGCATGAGTATTCCTCCATTCAGTTCCGGAAAGACTGCATTCAGATCCGCGGCTCCGATACGGCCGACTTTCACAAGGTGGACTACAGGAACAGCGCGACTTTCCCGAAAGGCTCTTACGGAACCCTTTTCGCCGTCTACGATTTTCTGGAACGCTTCTGCGGCGTCCGCTGGTACGGACTGACCGACGATGCCACGGCGTTTGTCCCGCGAAGGACGCTGACGCTGGAATGCCGGGATTTCCGGCACATTCCGAAAACGGACGCCTTCCGGAGCATTTACAACTCCGGCGGACGGGCGCAGACCCTGCGTGTCCTCTCCTACACGCCGCGCGACGAGGCGCTGATGAAATACCGCTGGCGCTGCGCCGCTTTTTTCGGACAGACCAATCACAATCTCTACCGGATTTACTTCACATACTGGGACCGGGCGAAAAAGCCTGCGTATGCCGCGCTTTTCCGCGGCCGGAAGCCGGAGTATTTCGCGCAGGGATATGCGGGGAAAATGATGCCTCTTGACGGATTTCTCCGGCGGGAATACCCCGATGACCCGGACTGTCCGCCGGGCATCTGCTTTTCCTCTCCGGGTCCCGTGGAGTTCTTCGCGGAACAGGCCGTCGATCAGTGGAACGGAAAACCGATGCCCGGACTGCCTTCCGGCGGCGCTTACCTGAAACGTCTGCCGGGAAGACCCTTTTTCTCATCGGTTCAGCATCTGGATACGCAGGGACCCTGTTACTGCGCGGCATGCGCAAAACGGGCCGCGGAGAACGGACAGAACCATCTGATGTGGCAGTGGATTGCCGACATTGCGAACGCCGCGGGCGCAAAACAGCCCGGACTCGGAATCTCCACGCTGGCATACCAGCGGACCCTGGCTTATCCGGAACACGTGAAGCTGCCGGAGAATCTGTGCGTTCAGCTCTGCCTGGGCATTCATGCGTGGTGGAATCCGGAATTCTACCGGATCCAGCATGATGAAATTTACAGGAAATGGATGGAAAACAAAGGTGGCCGGGTCATGACATGCTGGCTGTACCTGTTCGGGCCGGGGTGGGATTCCAAGACCCGCTACAAGCATAAATTCTTTCCCGGCGTCTATCCGCGCCATGCGGGACGGATCGTCCGGGAGATGGTGCGGGACGGCATCCGGGGCGCCTTCATTGAATGCGAATGGTCGCGCAACATGCTGGAAGTCTATCTTGCCACCCGGCTCTTTTACGATTCCGAACAGGATGTGGATGCGCTGCTGGACGAGCATTTCCGTCTTTTCTACGGGCGGTCCGGCGATGACATGAAGGCGTTTTTCACCGAACTGGAGAATATCTACTGGAATTGGAGGAATTACCCGGCGTCGATGTTCGGAAAGAACGGTGTGGCGTCACGCCTGCGCGCCCATTCGCTGGGAACCGGCATGCTCAGCGCGGCGAACAACTGGAGTGTTGCGAACGATGCGCGCATGAAGCGTCTCTCCTCCCTGATCGATGCCGCGGAGGCGAAGGCGGACACCCCGTTGATCCGGAAGCGGATTTCCTGGATCCGGAAGGGATTCTGGGATCAGGCCCTGGAAGGATACCGGGATCACCGGAAACGGGAAAAAATTGCACGGATGCCGGAAAAAAGCATTGTCATTGCGCGCTGTCCCGACGCGGACGGGAATCCGGATGCCGTGGACTGGACACTCGGAACCTCGGCGGGAGACGCGCACACGCTGGAGGACGGCACCGTGCTTCCGAATGTGTTCCGTTTGAAACTTGCCGCGGACAGCCGGTATCTGTACTTCGACTTCCTGGAGGAGCGGAATCAGACACATCCCCGTCTCTGGAAAAATTTCTTTGAGATTTTTCTTTCTGCCGACGGCGCCATGCCGGTGACGCAGATCGCTTTCGCACCATCCACGAAGACGCCGCTCTGCTACCGGACGGACATGGTGAACGATGTCACCCATACCGGAGCGTTTTCCCCGCCTCTGAAATTCCTCAGCGCGGCGGAAGAGGGGAAATGGCACTGGCGGATGGCGCTCCCGCTGTCCGTGATCGGTCCGGAGAGCCATCGGCGTTTCCGGATGAATTTCCGCCGTTTCCGTGAGGATTGCAAACTGGTCTGGAACAAGTTTTTCGCCTCGGCGGCCGATTGCGTCGGCAATATGGGGTATGTCTCCATCCGCGGCGGAAGCCCGATCGCGGTGAAACTGGGATTCCATGAGGGGAGAATCCGCGGGGAAATCGCCTCGTGGCATCTTTCCCGGGGAACAATCCGTTTCTCCTCCGTTCCGGATGCCGCCGATGTGGTGATGAAGGCGAAAGACTCTCTCATCAGCGCGGAGAAGATTCCCGTTGTGCAGGGGGAGACTGTCCGCGTCCTGTGGAGGGCTGAGGGGGATCGTCTCCCCCGCTGCGGCCTTCAGTTTTTCAAGGGCTCCGGGCCGGGAGGCGGCGTCCTGCGCGGGAAAACGCGCCGGAAGGAGGGGAATCTCCTGGAAAGCCTCTTTTCCGTTCCGGAGGGGGCGACGGCCTGCCGCTGCGTCTTTTCCGCGGAAGGCCCGCTTGCATTCCGCCTCTCGGATGTCACGGTTTCAACAGGAGAAAACATGCAATGAAACATCTGGCAGCTCTCGTTTTTCTGTTTCTTTCCGCTTTTCTGACGGCGGATGAACTTGCCGAAGTGCAATGGCCGCCTGCAAACGGCGGGATTCCCGGCTGGACCGGGACATTTTCCGCTGGGAAAGGCGGTGAGATGGTCGTGAAAAAAGGTGTCGTCCACACCGGAAGCAAATATCCGGCCGGCGGCAGGCGCAGCCTGAATGTCCGCTTCGCCTTGAAAGGGACCGGCGCGGGAATCGGGCTGTATTACTATGACCGGGCGGGCCGTCTGCTGGGAAGGGATCCCGAACGGATTCCGAATGCGGAGGAGACGCGGGTTTTTCAGGCCGTTTTCCGGATTCCTGACAAATGGGAAGGGAAGGAGATTTTTTCCTTCCGGATTTATTTTTCATCCGGAAGCGGAATGACTTTGTCGCAGTTTCATGCGGATTTGCAAACAGGGAAAGGAATTGCAGATGTTCCGGAAAAATTATGACATTGCGGTGTGCGGCGCCGGAGTGGCCGGCGTCGCGGCGGCTCTGGCATGCGCGCGCCGGGGAATGAAAACCGCGCTGATCGAGAAGACGACGCAGCCGGGAGGTCTTGCTACGGGAGGTCTTGTGCTGGTCTATCTGCCGCTCTGCGACGGACTGGGGCGTCAGATGATCTCCGGCATTTCCGAGGAACTGCTTCTCGCCGCCAACCGTTACGGTCCGCGTTCTCCCAATCTCGAATGGCGGACGCAAGGCAGATACACGGCGAGATTTTCCCCGTCCTCCTTTGTGCTGGCCCTTGACGAACTTCTGGAGGAGGCCGGTGCGGATGTCTGGCTTGACACGCTGATTACGGGAGCGGAAACCGGAGACGGGCGCCTGGTTTCCATTTCCGTGTCCAACAAGAGCGGTCCGGGAAGCATTTCCGCAAAAGTTTTCGTAGACGCCACGGGAGACGCCGATGTTGTGCATCTCGCCGGGCATCCCTGCCGTTTTTCGGAGAATTCCATGACGTTCTGGGTGATCGAGCACAACGAAAATCAGCGTTCCAGCAACGATCTTGACCAGTCCTGCCAGGTCGCCGTCCATGCCGACCCGCTGGAAAACGTTTATACCTCCGACCCCCTGAGCGGGAAAATGGTGACCGATTTCATCCTGGAGGGGCGCAGGCGTTACCGGAGACTTCTGAAGGCGGAGTACGCCGCCGGAACCGCCTCGCGGACTTCCCATTATCCGGTTTCCCTGCAGACCGTGCCGCCCATCCGGCGGGGACGTTCCGTCGTCGGGCGTTTCACATTGGATGCCACCATGGCCGGGTGTTCCTTTGAAGACCCCGTCGGCGTCTTCGGCGACTGGCGGAAGAAGGGACGCCTCTGGCAGATCCCCTACCGGACGCTGCTTCCCGCGGAACTGGACGGCGTGCTGGTCGCCGGCCGCTGCATTTCCGCAATCGGAGACGCATGGGAGGCCACGCGTGTCATCCCGGTTTCGGCGATGACCGGCGAAGCCGCCGGGACCGCCGCCGCGATTGCCGCAGCGGAAAACCGCCTCCCGCATGAACTGGATTATCCGCGCCTCGAAAAGGAGCTTCGTGAAAGAAACGGCTTCCGCCTTGCTTTCCCGCAGAGTTCCCGCTAGAGCGGAGGATTTCCGGTGATTTTTCCGCCGCCGTCCCGCGCGCGGCGGTTTTTTCTTTCTTCCTTCCTTGTTGTGCGTCTTCTTTTGAATGCCGCGGAGCGTGTTCCCGCCGCCTTCTTCCGGTGAGCTATTGTTTTTTTTCGCGGTTTTATTGCCGATTCTTTCTTGACTTGTTGTTTATCTTATTATATATTTTTACTAAACAAATAACTAAACAAACTCTGAATTTAATGAAAATCCGGTTCGGGACAGGCCGCTTTTTTTTCTTTGGCGTTTCCCGGAGGACGGGGAAGGAGATTTTTCATGATTTATGACGTGGCCGTCATCGGCGCGGGCGTCAGCGGCGCATCAACGGCATGGCGACTGTCGCGCTATCAGCTGCATACGGTTCTGCTGGAGTGGCGGTCGGATGTCGGCTTCGGGGTTTCCAAGGCGAATTCCGGAATCGTTCATGCGGGCTTTCATCACCCGCTTTCCACCCTGAAGGCGCGCCTGGAGATTCGCGGCAACCTGATGTTCGAGGCGCTTCAGCACGAGCTCGGATTTCCGTTCCGGCGGACGGGAATTCTCGTCGCGGCATTTTCCCGGGAGGAGATGGTCACGGTTCACAAACTTTACGAGCAGGGGATCGCAAACGGTGTGCCGGGCATGGAAATGTGCGGGCGGGAGCGTCTGCTTCAGCTGGAAAAGAAGCTGAATCCCGAGGTGGTTGGCGGCTGTTTCGCACCGGGCGGGGGGACGATCGAACCTTACCGCTATGTGTTCAGCCTGGTCGAGTCCGCGACGCGGAACGGGGTATGCCTGAAATGCGATTTCGAAGTTGCGGAGGCGTCGCGTGCGGAGGATGTCTGGAGGATCCGTTCCTCTTCCGGCGCGGAGGTGCGCGCGCGTTATGTCGTCAATGCGGCGGGGCTTTTTGCCGACCGCGTTTCCGGGATTTTCGGCGCGGAGGAGTTCACGATCCGTCCCCGGAAAGGGGAGGAGTATCTGCTGGACCGCAGCAGCGCGGCGCGGCCGGAACGGGTTGTCTTCCCGGTTCCGGGCGCGCATTCCAAGGGGGTGCTCGTCATCCCGACCGCCGAGGGGACGACGATGATCGGGCCGACTTCGGATGCGGTCGATGACAAGTTCGACACGGCGGCAAGCGCGGAACAGATGCAGCGGATTCTTTCGCATGTCCGGAATCTGATTCCCGGAGTGTCTCCGCGCGACCTGATTACCTCGTTCGCGGGGCTGCGCCCGGTCATGGACAACGAGGATTTCTACATCGCGCTGTCGGAAAAGGCGCCCGCGTTTGTGCAGGTGGCGGGGATCCAGTCGCCGGGCCTGACCGCGTCTCCGGCGATCGGGGAGTATGTCAAGGACCTCCTGAAAAGCGCGGGACTTCCGCTGCTGGAAAAGGTCCATTTCGCCGTCGAGCTCGCTCCGCGGCACGAGGTGCGGCATGAATCGCCTGCCGCACTGGACCGCCTGCACAGCGGGAATCCGGCATGGACGCATATCGTCTGCCGGTGCGAGAAAATCTCCGAGGCGGAAATTGTCGAGGCGGTCCGCAAGGGACACACCACGCTTGACGGTGTCAAGTTCTACACCCGCGCCGGAATGGGACGCTGTCAGGGCGGTTTCTGTGCGGCGAGGATCATGAGAATCATCAGCAGGGAGACGGGAATCCCGATGGAGGAACTGACGAAAAAAGGCGGAAACAGCCGCCTTGCCGCCGGACGCCTTGGCGATCTTCCTGTGAATACTGCGGAAGTGCGCGGAGGAGAAGGGGCATGATTCAGGAGGAAAAATACGAGGTTGCCGTGATCGGTGCGGGCGCCGCCGGGCTTTGCGCCGCAACGGTCTGCGCGTCCGCCGGGAGGAATACGCTCGTCGTCGACCGCGAGGAACATCCCGGCGGAATTCTGCGCCAGTGCATTCACAGCGGGTTCGGGCTCCGGTATTTCAAGGAGGAGCTGACCGGGCCGGAATATGCAGAACGGGTTGCGGAAAAGGCGGAACGCGCCGGGGTGCGCTTCCGGTTCGGGACGACGGTTGTCTCGATCCGCCGCGAGGAGAACGGCATGCTGGCGATCACCGCGCTTTCCGCAGCGGAGGGTGTCCGGATCATCCGGGCGGATGCGCTGATTCTGGCAATGGGATGCCGCGAACGCAGCCGGGGGAATCTGGCGGTTCCGGGGAGCCGTCCGGCGGGCGTCTTCACGGCGGGCGCGGCGCAGCGCCTGCTGAACATCGAAGGCATTCTTCCGGGGAAAAAAGCCGTGATCGCGGGTTCCGGCGACATCGGACTCATCATGGCGCGCCGTCTCACATGGGCGGGGATCCGCGTCGAAGCCGTGGTCGAAATCATGCCGTATCCGGCGGGGCTGACGCGGAACATCGTGCAGTGTCTGGACGATTTCCATATTCCGCTCCTGCTGGAGCATTCGCTTGTCAACATCCTGGGACACGGGCGGGTTGAGGCAGTGGAAGTCGCACCGCTTTCCCGCGGCGTTCCGGTGACGGAGCGCAAGTTCCGCATCGACTGCGACACGGTGCTGTTTTCGGTCGGACTGATTCCGGAAAACGAACTCTCCGCCGAAGCCGGCGTCGAACTCAATCCCGCAACCGGCGGGCCGCTGGTCGATTCCAGCTATGAAACGGGCGTGCCCGGCATTTTCGCCTGCGGCAATGTTCTCCATGTCCACGATCTGGCGGATTTCGTTTCGGAGGAGGCGGAACATGCGGCGCGGATGGTCCTCCGGCGTCTGGACGGAAGCTCCGGAGGGAGCGGACAGTTCCCCGTGCGCGTGGAGTCGAATCTCAAATATGTGGTGCCGAACCGCTTTCTGCCGGGATGCGGCACGCGTTTTGCGTTCCGGTCGCTGATTGTCTGCGATGACGGAGTTCTGGAGGCGGAGCAGAACGGGAAAATCCTTCTGTCGAAACGTTTTTCCTGCGTCCGTCCGGCGGAGATGCTGACGCTCGAACTTCCCGGATCGCTTCTGAAGGAGCCCGGGGAACTCAGGTTTCGTCTGCGGAAAGGGGAGGAAATATGAAAAAACGGGATCTGATCTGCATCGCCTGTCCGTCCGGCTGCCGCCTGCATGCGGAATGGCGCGGAACGTTTGAAGACTTGAACATCACGGGAAACCGCTGTCCGCGCGGGGCGGCATACGCCGGCCGGGAGCTGCGCAATCCCGCGCGGATCGTGACGGCGGTCGTCCGGAGCTCTTCCGCGGAGCATCCGTGGCTCCCTGTGCGGACCGACCGGGAGCTGCCGAAGCCTCTGATCGACGCTCTTCTGAACCGCCTTTACCGGATGCGGGTGGAAATTCCGGTTTCGCGCGGGGATGTTCTGATCGAAAATTTTGAAAACAGCAGTGTCAATGTTATATTTTCCAGCACAACAACGAGGTGAGACAATGAGAAAAGTGGAATGGATTTCCCATCGCGGCGAGTCGTTTGACGCGCCGGAGAACACGATCCGCGCATTTCAGCTGGCGATGGAGCGTGAAACGGACGGCATCGAAACGGACATTCATCTGACCGCCGACGGCGCAGTTGTCTGCATCCATGACTCGGATACGGGACGGGTCGGGAACCGGAAACTGCCCGTCGAGACAACCCCGCTGAACGAGCTTCAGGAAGTGGATGTTTCCAACGGAATGGCGGAATTCAAGGGCGAAAAAATTCCTCTTTTCCGTTCCGTTCTGCGGATTCTCCGTCCGGGCCGGGTGTTTTTTGTGGAAGTCAAGCAGAATGACGAACGGCTCCTGGAAGCCATGCGCAGGGAAATTGAAGAAGCCGGCGTTCCGCATGACCAGATTGTGATGATCTCCTTTTACCGGGAGATGGTAACGGCAAGCAAACGGATCATGCCGTCGGTGAGAACGCTCTGGCTGACAGGTTTTACGGAGGAAAACGGAACCTTCCGGCCGACTCCGGAGGAGACGATTGCGTTCCTGAAGGAGGCGAAAGCGGACGGAATCGATGCCCGCGCATTGGAAAAAGCGTTTGACGCGGATTATATTAAGGCACTGAAGGATGCGGACTTTTACGTCGCCGTCTGGACTGTGGACGACGCCGGACTCGCGGAACGCTATATCGCCATGGGAGTGGATTCCATCACCAGCAACTGCGCGGCGAAGCTGCGCTCAATTCTGAAAGGACAATGACGAGTTATGAACCTGCTGGAACTTTCCCAGACGATCCGCCGGGTGCGCCAGGCGCAGAAAATGACGCTGGAGGTTCTGGCGAAACGAAGCGGTTTCAGCAAAGGGTTCATCTCCCAGGTGGAGAATTTCCGCACGACTCCTTCTCTGAAGGCGCTTGAAAAGATCGCCGGTGCGCTCGGCGTCGGGATCGGCGATCTTTTCACGGGAAACAATGCGGGAGAGGAGTTCTCCTTCAGCCGTCTGGACGAGGGCGAGGAGCTGGAACGCGACGACAGCGATCTTCACGGCATCCGCTATCTCGCTCTCGCCTACCGTCAGCCCGGACGGAAGATGGATCCGTTCATTCTCGAATATACCGAGGCGGAACCCCGCAAGCTGATGTTCCATGATTCCGAGGAGTTTTTCGCCGTGCTGGAAGGCTCGCTGGATTATTTCATTTACAACGACCTCCGGCCGCGGCGGATGGTCCCCGGCGACACCGTGTATCTGAAGGCCAACATTCCGCACCGGGCCGCGCTTGCGCCGGGATGTTCCCGCGCCAAGGCACTTGTCGTCTATTCGGAACCGGCGGGGCTTCCCGCAGACTGAGCATTCCGGGCGCGGAGGCGGGAAGCGTCGTCAGGAATCAAGCGGGAAGGAGACCTCCGCAATGTCCTGCCTGTCAGCAAAAAGCATCACAAGACGGTCAAACCCGAGCGCGGCTCCCGCGCAGGGCGGAATGCCCGCATCGATCGCTTCCAGAAATGCCGCCGGCTCCGGATATTCCGCCAGATGCATTTTCTTCCGCGTTTCCGCGAATTGACGGAAGCGTGCGCGCTGAATGACCGGGTCGATCAGTTCCCCGTAGGCGTTGGCGAGTTCAATCCCCCCCATGTAGATTTCCCAGCGTTCGGCAAGAGTCGGATCGGAAGCCTTCGGACGGGCGAACGCGCCGAAACGGATCGGATAATCCAGGAGGACGCAGGGGCGGTCTTTCGGCAATGCCGGTTCGACCCGGTCCACCAGAACATATTCGAAATGCGCCTCCTCGGCGGCGCAGCGGTCGGCGTCCTCTCCCGCGAAACGGCGGAACGCCTCGCGGACGGGAATGATTTCCAGCTTGTCAATGTCGATCACCCCGTTTCCGAAATGGAAGCGGTGCGATCCGTAAAGAGCCGAGCAGATGCCGCAGAGGAAGGATTTCGTGAAATCCAGCAGCTCCAGATAATCCGCGCCGGCCATGTAGTACTCCAGCATGGTGAATTCCGGACGGTGTTTCGTTCCGCTTTCTCCCGCGCGGAAACAGGGGCCGAGCTGATAGATCCGCTCCATTCCCGCTGCGAGCAGCCGCTTCATCTGAAGTTCCGGGGAGGTCCGCAGAAAAAAAGAACCCGCGCCGGGAGCCTCGATGTATTCCTCCGGAGCGGGAGCCAGAATCCCGACCGGGGTTTCCGTTTCGAGAAAACCCGCGGATTCGAAGGCGCGCCGGAGCGACGAGGCGATTTTCGAGCGGAGCGCCAGAGCGTCTCCGAGCGCGCGGAGTGATGCTGTGGAGAGGTGCTCAGCCTTTGCTGACGCGTTCGGCATAGAGACCGGTCCGGGTATCGACTTTGATCGTGTCGCCCTGATTGATGAAGAGCGGGACCATCAGCTCATAGCCGTTGTCGAGCTTCGCGGGTTTCTGGACGTTTGTGGAGGCCGTGTCGCCGCGGGCGCCGGGCTCGGTTTCCGCAACGACGCGTGTGATGAAGGTCGGCAGGGTGATGTCGATCGGTTTGCCGTTGAAGAAGAGCACGTTGCAGGTCATGTTGTCGATCAGGAAATAGACCTTGTCGCCGAGCTGTTCGGCGGAGACCTGGATTTCCTCATAGGTTTCCGCGTCGCTGAAAATGTAATTGTTTCCGTCGTGGTAGGAGTAGAACATTTCTTTCTCCTCCAGGTTGGGCGTGTCCACCTTGTCCACCGGACGGAAGGTGCGGTCCATCGTGCTGCCGTTGATCAGGTTTTTGAGTTTGCAGCGGTAAAGCGCGGTGCCTTTTCCCGGCTTGCAGAATTCAAATTCGGTGATGGCATACGGAATGCCTTCGATTTCGATTTTCAGGCCTTTTTTCAGATCTGCTGCGGAATACATGTTTGCTCCATTGTTAAATGATTTCAGTTGCATGAACCGGATACTATACACTCTGGCGGATCAAAAATCAACAGCGCGCTTCAAAAAAACAAAAAACTGCGGATTTTTCCGCCGCAGGAAAGGGCGGTGTCGCGGTATTTTTACGACTGCGTCTGCGGAAATACGGACGGATTCCGCGTTTTCATGCGGGCGGACGGCAGGAGGTCTGCCGGGCGGACAGGAGCAAAATCGGAAAGTAAGACTCAGATCCCCGGCGTGTTTCCGGGGAGGTTACGGCGGAAAGGGAAGCCGGAGGAGGCATCCGGGAACGGGTTTTGCATTTTCTTCCGTTCCCGGGGCATCTTCCTTTTTTCCGTCCGGCGTCAGTTTCTTCTGCCGCCGAAAATGCGGAGCAGATAAAGGAAGAGGTTGATGAAATCCAGATACAGCGTAAGCGCTCCGAGCACCGCGATCTTCCGGACGGTTTCCGAGTCGTCGGTTCCCGCGGCAAGATACATCTGCTTGATTTTCTGCGCGTCATAGGCTGTGAGTCCGACGAAGATCAGGACGCCTGCGTAAGTCACGATCCAGTAGAGGATGGAATTCTGCCAGAACAGATTCACGAGCGAGGCGATGATGAGTCCGATCAGAGCCATGAAGAAAAGATTGCCGAGACTTGTCAGATCTTTTTTCGTCAGGGTCCCGATGACCGCCATGGCGCCGAACGTCCCCGCCGTGACCGCGAAGGTTACGGCGATCGAGCCCAGCGAATAGGCGATGAAGATGAAGGAGAGCGTCAGCCCGTTCAGCACGGAATACGCGATGAAAAGGGCGGTCGCGGTCGACGCCTGCATCCGGTTGATGCCGGCCGAAATCCAGAGGACCATGCCGAGTTCCGCCAGAATCAGGATGAGGAAGACCCCGCGGTTCTGAAAGATCATCCGGCTGAGTTCGGCGGAGGTTCCCACCGCCCATGCGGTTACGCCGCTGACCAGCAGCGCGAAGGTCATCCACCAGTAGACGTTCGCAAGACATGCCGCCAGCGCCGGAGACGCGGCGGAGCGTTCCATTTGACAGTTGTCGTCGTACATTGCATCACTCCTTGAGTTTTGTTTTTGTGCAGCCCTGTTTTCCGGGGAGAGGAGAAGGTGCGTGGCGCTGCGGCGCCTGCGGATCCCCCCGATCCGGAACCGGAGAAAAATATAGCTTCACAACTTGAATAAATCAAATTGGGAATTAAATTTATTTCCCTCTGAACAGGAAAGGAAGCCATGAATACCTTGCGGAACAGCTGGCTGGAAGCCGATGACGAACATCTGCTGCGCGA
The DNA here is from genome assembly GCA_944391115.1 of uncultured Victivallales bacterium. Lineage (GTDB taxonomy): Bacteria > Verrucomicrobiota > Lentisphaeria > Victivallales > UBA1829 > UBA11452. Next base: position 31,973 of record CALXSJ010000003.1, read on the forward strand.
CTGCGTGCAGGATTTTCACAAGGCTTCCGGCAAGGGTGGGCAGAAAGTAAACAAGACCTCCTCTGCGGTCCGTCTTACGCACACCCCCAGCGGCGTCTCCGTGACGGAGGCGGGAAACCGGAGCCAGACCGTGAACCGGATCAGCGCGCTGCGCAAGCTCCGTCTCCGCATCGCCATGACACTCCGCTGTGAAGTCGACGGCGACTCTCCTGTTGCGGATCCCTTTTATATTCCGTCCGTTTCCAACGTTCATGCATACGCCCCCTGGCTGGCGGTGCTGCTGGATCATCTGGCCTTTGATGCGTGGGATGTTAAAAAAACCGCGGAACGCTACGGGATCAGTCCTTCCAAACTTGTAAAAATCATATTCCGGGATGCGGAACTGTGGCAGGAGCTCAACCGGAAAAGAGCCGCCGCGGGACTTGTCCCGCTCAGAGGCGTCAAATGAAAGTATCCGTGGAAAATCTCACGCTTTCCGCCAAGGGGCTTCCCGCGACGATCGACGGGGAGCTGCACCCCCATATTGCCGCGCGTTGCGGCATCCGTGCGTCCGATGTTCTTGCCTACCGCATTGAAAAACGGAGCGTCGACGCGCGGCGCAAGCCCGATGTGAAACTGATTTACTCTCTCGTTGCCACGATCCGCGACGGCGCGGACGCGGCGTTCCCGCTTGTTCCCGCGCCGGAGGACATGGACAACGGCGTTCCGCGTTTCGAGTGCCGGAACGGCCTCATGCACCCGATTGTGATCGGTTCCGGCCCCGCCGGCCTCTTCTGCGCGCTGATTCTAGCGCAGGCCGGATGCCGTCCCGTTGTGCTGGAGCGCGGGAAGGACGTCGACCGCCGTCATGAGGACATCGACGATTTTCTTACCACGCGCAGGCTCGACTGCGAAAGCAACTATCTCTTCGGGGAGGGGGGGGCCGGCACCTGGTCCGACGGCAAGCTTTATACGCGCGTCCGGGACGGCCGCGTCGGTTATGTGCTTGATACCTTCATCCGGTTCGGCGCGCCCCGGGAGATCGGATATTTCAGTCATCCGCATCTCGGTTCGGACCGCCTTCCGCTGCTGGTTTCGGCGATCCGCGATGAGATCATCGCTCTCGGCGGGGAGTTCCGCTGGAGCACGCGCGCGGAAACGATTCTTGTAAAAGACAACGTCTGCAAAGGCGTCGTGCTGGCGGACGGCGAGACGCTGGAAGCGCCCGCCGTCGCCGCCGCCTGCGGGCACAGCGCGCGGAAATTCATTCTGAATCTGATGAACGCCGGCGTGAAAACTTCTTTGAAGGGGTTTCAGATCGGATGCCGGATCGAACATCCTCAGGAATACATCAATCTTCTCCGGTATGGCATGCGCAAGGCGCCGCCCGCGCTCGGAAGCGCGGAATACGGCTTTGTTTCGAAACCGGCGGCAAACGGGTCGGCCGGCGGCGCCACGACGTTCTGCATGTGTCCCGGCGGGGAACTGATTCCGGCGACTTCCGACTGCGGACGTCTCAGCACCAACGGGATGAGCAATTCCGGACGGGACGGCTTCTTTGCGAACGCCGCGATTGTCACCGCGCAGGATATTTCGCGTTTTTCCGGCGCCGCCGAGGCGTTTGCATTTCTGGACACTCTGGAACGGAAAACGTTTGAAGCGGGCGGAGGCGACTACACCTGTCCGGCGCAGAACGCGGCGGATTTTCTCCGCGGCACACTGGGCGAGCTTCCCGACAACGGGTCCTATGTGTTCGGACTCCGGAAATTCCGTGTGGATTCCCTGCTGCCGGAGGAGGCGAAACGCGCGATCCGGCGGGCATTGAAACACATCGGCGGCATGGCTCCCGGATATATTGAGAACGGGGTTGTCGCCGGTTTGGAAACCCGTGTATCCAGTCCGGTCCGTTTTGACCGCAATCCGGAGACCGGGGAAACTTCCGTCGCCGGTTTCTATGCGGCAGGCGAAGGCGCGGGAATGGCGGGCGGCATCACATCTTCCGCCGTGGACGGCATCCGGATTGCGGAAGCGATGCTGAAGAAAGCCCTCTGAGAATTTTGATCTTTCCGCTCATATCGAGACATTTCTGAAAAAAAATGAATTCCGGTTTGACATTTCATTGTTTGCGTGATAGATTGCCCGGACAGTGGAATTGTGAGAGGTTCCGCTGCCGCCGTCTTCCGGTTTTAGAGAGAGCCTGTTGACGGTCGAGTCTTCTCCTGACTTTAAAAAGGAGATCAAAAAAGTGGGGGTGGAGGTCGAGAGGCCTTCACCTTTTTTCTTTAGTTTCTCCCCCCCGGAAAAATCCAGAAAAATATCGGGAAAAGTTTTTATTTTCCCTTTCCTCCTCCTTGAAAAAAGCAATCGGGATGTTACATTATATGCTTCCGCGGCTGCATTTCCCGATCGCGGCCCGGTGTCCGGATTCATGGCCTGGCAGCATGGATCCTGAAAACAGGTTTTTTTGGTATTAAGCTTGAATGCAAGTAATTTGGAAAGCGGAGAAGTAGAAAATGAAGACGTATCTGGCAAAGGCCGGCGAAATCGAGCGCAAGTTCGTCCTTTTCGACGCGGCGGATGTTCCCCTGGGCCGTCTTGCAGTGAAAATCGCGAATTCCCTTCGCGGCAAAGACCGTCCCACCTATACGCCGCATGTTGACACCGGCTGTTTCGTGATTGTCGTCAATGCGGAGAAAGTGCTCCTGACCGGCGCGAAAGAGGAAAAGAAGATGTACGAGTCCTTCTCGGGATACCGCAGCGGCCACAAACTCAAAAAAGCCGCTGAAATCCGTGCGAAGAAACCCGAACAGATGATCCGTGAAGCCGTCTGGGGCATGCTGCCCAAGGGCCGCCTCGGCAGAGCGCAGTATGCGAAGCTGAAAGTTTATGCGGGCGCGGAGCATCCTCATGCGGCGCAGAACCCCGAAGCGGTAAAACTTTGATGGAGATGTTTGAATGAACGCAGCAATGTCCAAATCTGAAATCGGTGCCACCGGACGCAGAAAAACGGCGAGCGCGAGAGTTCGCGTCTGCCAGGGTTCCGGCAAAATTAAAGTCAACGGCGAAAATTTTGAAAAATACTTCAACGTGGAAGCCATCCGCGGCTTCATTCTTCAGCCTCTCACGCTGACCGGACTCGGCAATACGCTTGACGTTTGCGCGACCATCACCGGCGGCGGAAAAACCGGTCAGGCGGGCGCACTCCGCCACGGTATCGCGAGAGCCCTCATCAAATTCGACGAGTCTCTCCGTCCGGTTCTCAAGAACAGCGGAATGCTGACGCGCGATTCCAGAGAGAAAGAGCGCAAGAAAGCCGGTCAGCCCGGCGCCAGAAAGCGCTTCCAGTTCTCCAAGCGCTGACCGTTCTTACGGCGATTCGGGGGAAAGAAGAAGTTCTTTCCCCTTTTTTCTTTTTTACGGTTTTGCATCATACATAATTCAGAAAAATGCGGGTGGGAAACGCCCGCCGGGAGTGGGGTAGTATCATGTCTTCTAAAGTTCGTGCGGCCATTATCGGTGCTTCAGGGTATGCGGGAGAGGAACTGATTCGTCTTCTGATCCGCCATCCGGAAGTTGAACTGCGCGTCATCACCTCCAGAAAAGAAGCGGGGAAGAATATTTCCGATATTTTCCCGCGCTTCGGCGATTACGATCTGAAATTTTCCGCGCCCGACGTGAAGGCGATTTCGGAGAGCTGCGACGTTGCCTTTCTCGCTCTGCCGCACGGTCTCGCCGCCGAGTATGCGGCGCCGCTGGTGGAAGCCGGCGTGAAAGTGATCGACATCAGCGCGGACTTCCGCATCCGCTCCACCGCGAAATACAAGGAATACTACGGTGTGGATCATCCCGCGCCCGACTTCCTGAAAAAAGCCGTCTACGGGCTGCCCGAACGCTATCGCAGCCGGATCCGCACCGCGGATCTGATCGCCTGTCCTGGCTGCTATCCGACCAGCGTCATCCTGCCGACGGCGCCCGTGCTTGCCGCAGGCCTGGCGTCCCATGACAACATCATCGTTTCCACGGACAGCGGCGTGACGGGGGCGGGCAGAAAAGTCGATCTGCCGTATATCTTCCCGGAGTGCAATGAGAGCGTCCGGGCCTACGGGGTGGTGCGCCACCGGCATCTGCCTGAAATCGAGCAGGAGCTTGCCGTTGCCGCGGGGGTTCCGGACCTGGCGATGAATTTCATCCCGCATCTCGTCCCCGTGAACCGCGGCATCTTTTCGACGATCATTCTCAAGGCATCCGCCTCCTGCACGATGGACGCCGTTGCCGAAGCATATGAAAAGGCTTATGGCACGGAGCGTTTCGTCCGTGTGCTCCCGAAGGGAAAACTGCCGGACACCAAGCATGTCACCATGACAAATTCCTGTGAAATCGGATTTGTTCTCGACGAGCATACTGGCAATCTGATTCTCTGTTCCGTGATCGACAATCTGACCAAGGGCGCTTCCGGTCAGGCCGTGCAGAATCTGAACATCCGTTTCGGTCTGGATGAAACGGCCGGCCTGCTCTGAATGACCTTCATCCGGGGCGGACGGGAAAGGAGCGTTTCCGCGCTTTGCCTTTTCCGCCGATCCCCGGAAATGGATTGTGGAAAACAAGGAAGGAGGACCGGGAATATGCCGACAGCCGAAGAAATTTTTGCCCGTGTGCCGAAAACGCACAATTGTGCCCAGTCTGTCGCCGCCGGATGCGGCCATGAGGAGCTTCTGGATGATCTGGCGGCATGCGGAGGCGGCCGCGCACCCGGCGGATTGTGCGGCGCTTTGCATGCGGCGCTTGCCATGCTTCCCGAAGAAAAAAGAGCGGAAGCGAAAGCCGAATTCATTCGCCGGATCGGTGCGGCGGACTGCAGAACAATCAAGACAGGGTGCGGAACGCCGTGTTCCAAGTGTGTGGCCGTTGCCGCGGCGCTCGTACAGAAATAACCGGGACCGGCTTGCGGAATTCTCAGAGGCGGGGAGGGGGCGCGCTTATTCCGATCCTGCCGCAGCCTTCCGCTGCGGGGCTTCCAGAGCGATTGTCCGGTCGCAGTATTCGAGACTGGAGAGCCGGTGCGCGATCATAATGATCGTAATGGAGCCTTTCAAGGCATGCAGGGCGTCGATGAAAGCCTTTTCCGTCTCGTTGTCCAAAGCGCTTGTGGCCTCGTCCAGGATCAGGAGTTCCGGTTGCTGATACAAGGCGCGCGCAATGGCGATCCGCTGCCGCTGCCCGCCGGAGAGTCTCATTCCGAATTCTCCGATTGTCGTATATTCCTTTTCCGGCAGCGTCTGGACGAAATCGAAAATCTGAGCGGTCTTCATGACTTCCGCAACCTTCGCGTCATCAATGTCCTCTTCGCGGCAGAACGCGATATTGCTTCGGACGGTATCGTCCAGAAGATAGATGTTCTGGGAAACGTAGCCGATTTTCGCCCGCCACGCTTTCAAATTTTCAAAGATGCTGATTCCATCCGCAAGAATGGCCCCGGAGTCCGGCGTGAGAAAGCCGATAATCAAATCCGCCAGTGTTGTTTTCCCGCTGCCGGAGGGGCCGGTGAAGGCCACGCACTCCCTGTGGCGGATGGTTGCGGAGAAGTGGTCAAACACGGGTATTTCACCGTAGGCGAAGGAGAGGTCGCGGATGGAGAGTTCCCTTTCGAAGCGGATGGGAACTTCGGACCTTTTCAGGGATTCCACCTTGAAATCCGTGAGATCCTCATAGAGCTTGTTCAGAATGAAGACTCCTCCCCGGATATAGACCAGATTATACTGAATTCTGGTGAAGGACGGCAGAAGCCGGAACATTGCGGCAATGAAGACCGCGGCATACATGATAATATGGGAGAGGGACGTGTTCATCCCGACCAGAAAAATCAGGATCAGCATGGCGAGAACGACGGCAAACAGTTCAATCATGAGACGCGGCAGCTGGGAGATGTCGTATGTCTTTTTTTCCGCGCGGGAGAGATTCCACCGGGCGTCGACGACGGAATTGATGAAGCAGGATTCGTCGCAGGAGAGTTTTACCTCCTTGATGGTGGCAAACGCCTGAAGCAGAGCTTTCTGGTATTTGCCGGTCCAGACAAACTGTTCCTGTCCGAGTTTTTCGATCTTTTTTTTCAGCGGCAGATAGGCGAAAAGGGAAAAAATCCCCAGAAGCAGTACAAGGCCGGCCGCGGCGGGCATGATGAAGCAGATCCCGAGAAAAAGCGCGGCGATGACGAAGATTTCCGAGAAAACCAGCAGAAGCGGTTGAAACACCTGTGCAAGCAGCGTCCGGATGCTCTGGACGCGGTTCATCAGTTCGCTCATTCCGTTGCGGACATGGAAAAGATAGGGTGCGGAAACATAGTTGGAAACCAGATTTTTTGTCAGAATCCTGGTGAGGTCCGCCACAAAACGCGATTGACTCCAGATCATCAGGTAATTAAATCCCGCTTTGAGGATGGCGAATGCAATCATGGCCGCCGCGAGATAAATAATGAACACATGTTCGGAGGGGGCTCCGCAGAGACGGTACAACTGGCTCAGTCTTCCTCCGCCCGCGGTTGCGCCCGGATTGGATACGGCGAGAACCAGAGGCATCAGCAGGCCGAGCATGCCGAGTTCCAGGATGGCGCTGCATCCCATCATGACGATGAGGAAAATCGCAAAATATTTATATTTCGGCGGTATGATCCGCCGCAGCTTGTGAAGAATGTCCGGCATGTGCGTCTGCTTTCCTGTTTTTTCATGCATATCTCCGTAACATATCCGGACTCGCATGTTTTTCAATGCCGCTGAAGAAAAAAAAGGAAATGAGGCGTGCCGCAGGAGGGGAAATGAGGCGTGCCGCAGGAGGGGAAATGAGCGATTGCAGGCGGCAATATGATTGTTCCCCGCGTTCAGACGATCAGTCCGGTTCCGCTGTGTCCCGAAGAGCCGTTTCATCGGGAAGGAGATAACGTTTCCCGGTGGTTGTCGGTTCCCTCAGGCGCGGATGGTTGAGCGCATTGAGCGCGCGCGTCAGTTCCACCGTTTTTTTCAGAAGTTCGTTCCGCTCCGTTCCGCGGGGCGTGGAGGCGAAATTTTTCTTCAGCTCCCGCAACTGCTTTTCCAGCGAAAGAATCCGGATGCGTTTCAGGCAGTCCCGGGCCGTTTTCGCGCAGTAGGAGCGGGAATGCTTCCGCGGTCCGGCTGCGAGAATCGCGCTCAGCGGACTGCAGTCGAATTCGCATTCCAGCAGGCGCCGTGTAATCATTGCGGGAGCATCCTCCCACTCGTCGTTCATGCGCGCCTGAATTACTGTTTCGACCGCTACCGCAAACGGGCCGTTGTCGAGCATCTCCGGCGGAAGTTCCTCCTTGGTGAAATCGGCGGCCTCCGCATCGCCTAAAATCACTTCCAGAAGTTCGGCCAGCGCCCTGGCGAGAAGCGGATTTGCAACGGATTCCGGGAGGGGGGACGCCGGAGAAGAGGATTCCTGCGCCGATTCCCGGCGGTTGCGCGCCTCATCCTGAAAACGGTTTCTCCGAGCCTCCTTCGCGGAGATTCGCCGTACTTCGGCAAGCATGGCGTCTGCGCCGAGACCGAGCTTGCCGGCCAGCCATTGAATATAGGAGTCCCGCGCCACTTCGCTTTCCGGGAGCATGATGAATTTCAGGAGCTTTTCCGCGATTCCGGTCTTTACCGCGGGTTGCGCGAGGTCCTTTCCTTCGGATTCCTTTGCCAGCAGAAACGCAAAAAAATCCTCCGCGTCTTCGATTGCCTTCCGGACGGCTTCCGCTCCGGCGTTCTTGAGCAGTTCATCGGGGTCTTTCCCGCCGGGAAAGCGCGCGATCTTGAGCGTAAAGCCGAGCGGAAGAAGAATTGCCGCATCCTTGAGAATCGCATTGAGGCCCGCGCTGTCCGAGTCGAGCGCAAGCGTAATGTTTTCCGTGTAGCGGTGCAGAATCATCGCCTGTTCATTGCCGAACGCGGTGCCCTGCGCCGCCACCGCGTTGGCGCAGCCCGCGCTGTGCATCGCGATGACGTCCATCTGCCCTTCGCAGATGACGGCAAATCCCTTTTTCGCAATTTCCTGCCGTGCGAAGTTCAATCCGTACAGGATCCGGCTTTTTTTGAAAATGACGCTCTCGCTGCTGTTGACATATTTTCCGCCGCCCTGATCGGGATCGATCTGGCGCGCGCTGAATCCGACGACCCGTCCCTGTTCGTTCCAGATCGGGAAAATGAGACGGTTGCGGAAGAAGTCGAAGAACTTTCCCGGGGTCTGTCTGCTTTCGGAAACCAGACGCGCCTCCTTCATTTCCTCGATTGTGAATCCTTCGCGCTTCGCCCACTGGATCATGCCGTCCCAGAGATCGGGAGCCGCGCCGATCATGAAACGTTCCGCGAAAACCGGATCCATGCGGCGGGTTTTGAAGTATTCGGCGGCTTTTGCCGCGCGGCCGTTCACCAGATTCGCCCGGTACCAGGCCGCAAGTTTTTCATGCAGCAGAAAGACGCGTTCCCGCAGGTTGTAAGCGGCTTCCGCCGCCTCCTTGTTTTTTTTGCCGGAATGCCTGTGCTCGGGTTCGGGGATGATGACGTTGTATTTGCGCGCAAGCAGCTGCGCAGCATCGGGGAACTGAAGATTCTCGATCATCATGACAAATGTGAAGACGTTTCCGCCCTTGCCGCAGCCGAAGCAGTGAAAGGTGTTCGAATCCGGATTCACAATGAAGGATGGAGTCTTCTCCTGATGGAACGGGCAGCAGGCTTTCCAGCGCGATCCCGCGTGCTGGAGTCCCGGCACGTAACTTTGCACAACGTCGACAATATCGGCGCGCGCGGCGATTTCATCAATGATCTGGTCTGGAATGTATCTGCCCACGATGGAGGCTCTTTTCCGGAGATGCGGTCAGCGCGCGGCGATTTCCGTCAGGCGTTTCTGGACTTTGACGCGCATTGCGTCGAAGCCCGCCTTGTCCCGGGTCAGGCGCAGGAACTTGTTGTAATACGGTACGGCGTTCATCGGGCTTTTCAGGGCGGAGTCGTTCAGAACGGCGAGATTCAGCGCGATCAGCGGATTGTCCGGCGCGCGGCGTTCGGCGAGCATGAAATAAGATCGTGTCAGCGTCGGGCGTGTTTTCAGAAACGTCATGCCCAGTCCGATCCATGGCGCGGGGGTCGGATAAAACCTGCGGTCGCGGGCGATGATTTTGTAGTATCCCGCCGCCGCGGTCGTGTTCCGGAGTTCCAGGGATGCCTGCGCCAGCAGAATTGCGCTGTTCATGTCGGAGGGGCGCAGCGAACGGGCGATGCGCAGCGGTTCGATGCATTGATCGTAGCTGCGGTTCTTGTAGAGCAGATAGCCTTTCAGGTATTGCGCGGTAAAACTGCCGGGGGCGAGCTTGACTGCTTTCAGGGATTCGTCAATCGCGCTCTGAAGCCGGTCCGTGTAGCTGAGCGCGAGCGCGTGCAGCAGCAGCGCCGTGACATTGGACGGTTCCTGAGCGACGGCGCGTTCGGCGAGCTCCTCGGCGTTTTTCCAGTCTCCCGCCATGGCGCTGTCGAAGGATTTTTTTATCAGGACATCAGCCGGTTCCGATTTCGAGGAACACGCGGCAAGACAGAACGCCAGAAGAAGCGCGGCGGAAAGCATGGCGGAAATTTTCAGTTTCATGATAACGACTCCGGATTGTTTTCATTCAGGGAAACTGTATTATCAAAACGCCTTTTTGTCAAGGGCAGTCACGCGAGATGATCGAAAATATGCATCGGACGTTCCTCCGCGGGTGCATTTTCCAATGCCCTGCGTGTGGTGACTCCGGTCATCATCAGTCCGGACCCCATGCCCATCGCGTTGGCTCCTGCGATGTCCGACTTCAGGAAGTCGCCCAGCATCAGGACCCGTTCCGGACACAGGCCGGTCAGGCCGCAGCCGTTGCGGAACTCTTCAAGCGCATAGTCGAAAATCGCCCGGTAGGGTTTCCCGAGATAGAGCGGCTCCTTGGCGATGCCGAGTTCCGAAAGCAGCTGAACGACATAGCGCGCCTGCGCTCCGGCGCCGATGCCGTAACCGCCCTCCGGTTCCGGATAGTAGCTGTCGGGATTCGCCACGATGAAAGGCTTGCCGGGATTCCGTGCGAGCTCGTTGAAGACGGCGAGGATGGATTCCCGCCATTCATAGCGGCCCCCGGCGGCGAAAATCGCCGCGCATTCCGAAATTCTCTGCGGATCCGTGACGGGGTTCAGCGCCGCGTCGCGGATGTAGTCTCCCGGCGGAACGGGATTTCCCATCACGAACAGATCGCTTCCCGCCAGGCCGAGGCGTTGCGCGGTTCCTTTCAGCGCATGGGAGCAGCTGATGACCTCCTCCGGCGTCACGCGGATTCCCGCCTCCGTGACGAAGGAGCATTTGCGTTCGCGCGGACGGTTTCCGTCGTTGGTCAGGAGCCGGAACGGGCAGGAGGATGCGTGCAGATAGTCGATTGTTTCCGGTGCGCCCGGCATGGGATTGCCCCGCCCGAGAATCAGCGTGCCGTCGATGTCGAACAGAATGGCGTCGTAATGTCTGCGGCCCTCCTGTTTCCACCAGTCGAGAAAAGTGGGGTGCGTCTCCATCATCAGAATTCGATTCCTTTCAGGGCGGGGCGTCCCCGGGTGTAGTAATGCCTGCGGCAGACGATTTCCGAAACAAGGTCGGCGCGTTCGAGAACCGCCGGCGGCGCATTCCGTCCGGTCAGGATCAGCTCGGTTGCGCCGGCACGGGCGTTCATCAGGGCGAGAACGTCCTGTTCCGTCAGAAGTCCCGCGTGCATTGCGCCGAAGATTTCATCGGCGAAGACAAGGTTGAACGATCCTGTTTCCAGTGCGGAATAGAGCGCCTCAAGGGTGCGTTCCGCCCGTTCAATTTCCTCCTTCGCGGGTGTTCCGGTGATGAATTTTCCGCTGCCGCGGCAGAAATAATGAAAACGCTCCGGTGCGCTCTGTCTGAAAAACGCGATTTCGGAGCTGCTTCCATCCTTCATGAACTGCGCAAAGAAGACGCGCAGACCTGCGCCGAGAGCGCGGGCGCAGAGGCCGGCTGCGGCCGTCGTTTTCCCTTTTCCGTCGCCGGTGTAGACGTGTATTTTCCCTTCCTGCTTCATTGCGGAATTCCTTTTGTCCTCAGAGAGCGTCAATATACCAACGCGCCGGCTTTTTTTCAAATGGCCTGCCGGAAGAAGTTCGGAAAAGACGGTGTTCCGGAGCGTGTTTCCCGGAAAGTTTCCGCCGGGGGAAAGTGTTTGTTAAATTTTCATAAACTGAATTGAATTTTCAGGCGTTTGAATCTATATTACCGGCATTTGTCTTCAACATGGGACCGGGAAAGTTTTTTAAGGTAGGAGGAACTTCCGGAGAATGAACGTTCATAAAGACGCTTTTGAACACTGGACAGCCCGCGATTCCGCGGATCTCTACGGAATCAAGGACTGGGGCGCCGGCTATTTCGACATCAACGAGAAGGGAGAGCTTGTTGTGACGGCTTTCGGTCCGAAGGGGCCCGCTGTCAGTCTCATGGAAATCGTGAACGGCATTCAGGAGCGCGGCATGGACATGCCCGTGCTGCTCCGGCTCCGGAACATTCTGGATACGCAGATCCGGCTCCTCCACGCCAGCTTCCGCAAGGCGATCCAGCAGACGAACTACACCGGCCAGTACCGCGGCGTCTACCCGATCAAGGTCAATCAGCAGCAGCAGGTGATCGAGGAGGTCGCCCGCTTCGGAAGGGAGTTTCATCACGGGTTCGAGGCGGGAAGCAAGGCCGAGCTGATCGCCGCGATCGGCAATATGACCGATCCCGACGCCTGTCTCGTCTGCAACGGCTACAAGGACGAGGAGTTCATCGATCTTGGACTGTATGCTACGAAACTCGGCATCCGCTGCATTCTCGTCGTGGAGATGCCCGGCGAGGTGCCGGTCATCATCGAACGGAGCAAGGCGCTCGGGATCAAGCCCAACATCGGGCTCCGCATGAAGCTCTCCACCCGCGCAGGCGGGCAGTGGACCGACTCCGGCGGCGACCGCAGCGTCTTCGGACTCAACACGGCCGAACTGATCGCGGTGGTCGACCAGATCCGCGACGCGGGGATGCTCGACTGTCTGAAGCTTCTCCATTACCACATCGGTTCGCAGATCCCCAACATCCGCGACATTCGCGCGGGGGTGATCGAAGCCTGCCGCGTCTACTGCGGACTGGTCGAGGAGGGGGCTCCGATGGGATATCTGGATCTCGGCGGAGGACTCGCGGTCGACTACGACGGTTCCCATACGAACTATCACGCCAGCAAGAACTACACGCTGGACGAATACTGCGTGGACATCATCGAGGCCGTCGCGGAGACCCTGAACGCCAGGAAAATCAGTCATCCGAACATCATCACCGAGTCCGGGCGCGCGACCGTCGCCTATTATTCCGTGCTCCTGTTCAACATTCTGGACGTCACCTGCTTCGCCCCGTCGAAGATGCCGGCGAAGGTGCCGGACGACGCCAACGAGATGACCAGGGACCTGATGAACATCCTCGGCACGATCAACGCCAAGAATCTGCAGGAGTGCTATCATGACGCGATCTACTACCGCGACGAGATCCGCATCCTGTTCAAGAACGGGCGCATCTCCCTGCGCGAACGGGCGCTGGCGGAAAACGCGTTCTGGCACATCATGGTTTCCGTGAACCGGGAGGTCAAGCGCCTGAAATACATCCCGGACGAATTCGAGGGCCTGGATGCCGCGCTTGCCGACATCTATTACGCGAATTTCAGCGTGTTCCAGTCGCTTCCGGACTCCTGGGCGATCAAGCAGGTCTTTCCGATCATGCCGATCCACCGCCTGACCGAACGCCCGACCTGCAACGGCATCATTTCCGACATCACGTGCGACTGCGACGGAAAAATCGACAAGTTCGTCGATCTGCACGACGAACGCCGGACGCTTCCGCTGCACCCCGTCAGCGACGATGACGAATATTATCTCGGCGCGTTTCTGGTCGGCGCCTATCAGGAGACCCTCGGCGACCTTCACAATCTGCTCGGCGACACCAACGTGGTCAACATCAACATCAGCCGCGAAACCGGGCATTTCGAAATCGTCAAGGAGATCGAGGGCGACACCGTCGCGGACGTTCTCAGCTACGTGGAATACAGCCCCAAGGACCTGATCAACAGTTTCCGCAGCATCGCCGAACGCGCGATCGAGGAGAAGAAGATCACCCCCGCCGAGCGGCGCACGATCGTCAACGCCTACGAGAACGGACTGCGCGGCTACACGTATTTTGAACGCTGAAGATCAGCATGAACCGGAACAGGAAAACCCAATTCATCATTATTCAGGAGAAGAAACCATGGCACGAATTCTGATTATCGGCGCAGGCGGCGTCAGCGGAGTGGCGGTGCACAAGTGCGCACAGGCGGCGGACGTCTTCACGGACATCTGCCTTGCGAGCAGAACGAAATCCAAATGCGATGCGCTTGCCGCGCAGGTCAAGGCGAAATACAACCGCGACATCCGGACCGAACAGGTGGATGCCGACAATGTGCCGCAGCTCGTTGAACTCATCCGGAAGGTCCGGCCCGACGTCGTGCTGAATCTCGCGCTTCCCTATCAGGACCTGCATATCATGGACGCCTGTCTCGAAACCGGCGTCAACTACGTCGATACCGCGAACTACGAGCCGCCCGAAGTGGCGCATTTTGAATACAAGTGGCAGTGGGCGTATCAGGACCGCTTCAGGGAGAAGGGCATCATGGCGCTTCTCGGCAGCGGATTCGATCCCGGCGTGACCAACGTCTACACCGCGTGGGCGATGAAGAACCACTTCGACACCATCGAGACGCTCGACATCATCGACGCGAACGCCGGCGACCACGGACAGCCGTTCGCCACGAACTTCAATCCCGAAATCAACATCCGCGAAGTGACCTCCAAAGGCAGATACTGGGAGAACGGCAAGTGGATCGAGACCGAGCCGCTTTCCGTCAGGGAGACGATGGACTTTCCCGACGGAATCGGCCCGAAGAACATCTATCTCATGTTCCACGAGGAGCTCGAATCGCTGACGAAGCATCTCGCGCCGAAGGGACTCAAACGCGCCCGTTTCTGGATGACCTTCTCGGACAACTACCTCAAGCATCTGGAGGTGCTCGAAAATGTCGGCATGACCCGGATCGACCCCGTGATGTACCAGGGACACGAGATCATTCCGCTGCAGTTCCTCAAGGCCCTTCTGCCGGATCCCGCCTCGCTGGGACCGCTTACGAAAGGCAAGACCTGCATCGGCTGCCGGATCAAGGGGACAAAGGACGGACGCGAGCGCGAATACTACATCTACAACGTCTGCAATCACGAGGACTGCTACAGGGAAGTCAGTTCGCAGGCGATCTCCTACACGACCGGCGTTCCCGCGATGATCGGGGCGATGATGGTCGCAACCGGCACATGGAAGGGATGCGGCGTCTTCAACATGGAGGAGTTCGATCCCGCGCCGTTCATGGAAAAGCTCACGCAGTACGGGCTTCCGTGGACCGAGGTGTTCCTGAAGAAATAAGCCGTTTCAAAGGGACTTCCTTTCATGGGGACAAGCTGTGTGACGCTTCCGGATGGGATTCCGACGCCGTGTTTCGTCGTGGATCTGTCGCGTCTGCGGAGGAATCTGGAGGTTCTCTCTTCCGTCCGGCGGAAGACGGGAGTGAAGATTCTGCTTGCGCAGAAGGCGTTTTCGATGTTTTCCGTTTACGGCCTGCTCAGCGGGGCGCTCGACGGCACCTGCGCGAGCTCTCCGCACGAGGCGCGCCTCGGACGCGAGGAGTTCGGAAAAGAGGTCACGGCGTTTGCCGCGGCGTATTCGGAGAAGGATCTGCGCGAACTGCTTGCCTGTTGCGACCGGATCATCTTCAATTCGTTCTCCCAGTGGAAACGCTTCCGGGCACTTGCGCGGGAGGCCTCCGGCGTGAAGTTCGGGCTGCGCTGCAATCCGGAGCACTCCGAGGGCGATGTCGCGATTTACGATCCCTGTGCGCCGAATTCGCGCCTCGGCATCCGGCGCGCGGATTTTGAAGGCGAGTCCCTGGAGGGGATCACGGGGCTGCATGTGCACAACCTCTGCGAGAAGAATTCCGACGCGTTTGCCCGCACCCTCGCGGTGTTCGAGGAGAAGTTTGCCGACATCATACCCCGCATGGAATGGGTCAATCTCGGGGGAGGGCACCACATCACGCGTCCCGACTACGACATTGACCTCCTCTGCCGTCTTCTGAACGGTTTCCGGAAGCGCTGGGGAACGCCGGAGATTTTTCTGGAACCCGGCGAAGCCGTCGCGCTGAACGCGGGCTATCTCGTCGCGACCGTTCTGGACGTGGTGCACAACGGGATGGACATCGCGATTCTGGACACCTCCGCGGAGGCGCACATGCCGGACGTGCTCGAAATGCCCTACCGTCCGAACATCGTCGGCGCGGGACTGCCCGGGGAGAATGCGCACACCTACCGCCTTGCGGGGCACTCGTGCCTTGCGGGGGATGTGATCGGCGACTATTCCTTCGGGGAAAAGCTCGACTATGGTTCCCGTGTCGTTTTTCTCGACATGGCCCACTACACAATGGTCAAGACCAACACATTCAACGGACTCGGGCTGCCCTCCATCGCGACCTGGGATCCGGAGACGGAGGAATTCAAACTCATCCGCGAGTTCGGATATTCCGACTTCAAATCGCGCCTTTCATAAATTCATCAACCACAGAATGCGAGGACAGGAAAAAAAATGGCTTGCAACGGACAGTGTTCTTCCTGCGGGGAGAAGGGAAAATGCGAAGACGAGAAACTGAATCTCGTCCTGGGGAAAATCAAGCATAAGATCATGGTGCTTTCCGGCAAGGGCGGCGTCGGGAAGAGTTCCGTCGCGGCCGCGCTTGCGGTCTCTCTTGCGAAGAAGGGGTTCAAGGTCGGGCTGCTGGATCTGGATTTTCACGGGCCCTCGCAGCCGACGCTGTTCGGCGTGCAGCATCTGCGCATGGACGGGAGCGAGTCCGGGCTTCTTCCGATGGAGGTGGCCTGCGGCGTGAAGCTGGTTTCGGTCGGGCTGCTTCTGGAGGACGAGGATCAGGCTGTCATCTGGCGCGGCCCGGCGAAGATCGGCGTGCTCAAGCAGCTTCTGGAGGAGGTTGTCTGGGGCGAACTGGATTATCTCGTGCTCGACTTCCCGCCGGGAACCGGGGACGAGGTGCTCTCCGCCTGCCAGATGATTACCGGCGACAAGCAGGCTGTGATCGTCACGACGCCGCAGGAGCTTTCGATGGCGGACTGCCGCAAGTGCCTGGACTTCTGCGCCAAGGTCGACGTGCGCGTCGGCGGCATCGTCGAGAACATGAGCGGCTTCACCTGTCCCGACTGCGGACACACGCACCCGCTGTTTTCCAACGGCGGCGGCGAGCGTCTCGCCAAGGCGTATTCGATTCCTTTGATCGCGCAGCTTCCGCTGGATCCGAAATTCATGGCAGAGTGCGATGCGGGCGTCATTGCCGAAGCGCTGGAGAAGGCTCCGGCGATCGGTTCCGCGCTTTCCGTGGCGGCGGAAATTCTCTCCCGCTGACGGAATAGGAACTGTATTATGCGGCGGCTGTCATGCCGCCGCATAAGGCTCTCAGCGTTTTCCGCTCAGCCGTGCAGTCAGGCGGATGATTTCGCCGACGGCCAGAACCAGCGCACTGCATCCGATCAGGCGGATCCACTGGCCGAAGTCCAGGGGAACGGTTCCGAACATTCTCCCGCCGAACTGGGTAATCAGAATCTGGCCGGCGGGGATGATCGCGGCAATGATCCAGAAGGTCGGATTCTCCTTCCATGCCGTGAAGACCGAGCGCGACGCTCCGAAACATTTCACATTCAGAAGATTCCAGAACTGGAGCATGACAAATCCGCTGAAGATCATGCAGCGGTCCTCCGGAGAAATGCCGTTTCCTCCCGTGTGCGTCAGCGCATACCAGATGAAAATCCCGATGAAAAGCGCCGCCGTCAGGAAGATGTCGAAAGCCATTTTCCCCGTCACGATGAAGGCTGACGGATTGCGCGGCGGCTGTTTCAGGAGTTCGGGATTCGGCGGTTCGGTCGCAAGCGCGAGCGCCGCCATCGTGTCCATGATGAGGTTGATCCAGAGCATCTGAATGACCGTGAGCGGCAGCGCGATTCCGAGGAAGGGGCCGAGCAGCGCGATTCCAAGCGCCGCAACGTTGATCGTGAGCTGGAAGACGAGAAAACGCTGGATGTTCAGATAGAGCGAACGTCCCCAGAGAACGGCGTTGACGATGCTGCGGAAGGAGTCGTCCAGCAGAATGATGTCGGACGCTTCGCGCGCAATCGCGGTTCCGGTTTTTCCCATTGCGATGCCGACGTTCGCGTAGTTCAGCGCCGGAGCGTCATTGGTGCCGTCTCCGGTCACGGCGACGACTTCATGGTTTTCCTGGAGCGCCTTGACCAGCTTGAGCTTGTCGTTCGGACGGGCGCGGGCGATCAGGCGGAGCGCCTGCACTTCCCGAACCGTTTCATCGTCGGAGAGTTTTGCAAAATCACGCCCTTCGATCAATGCCCCTTCCGGCGGACGGGAGGTTTCCCAGAGCCCGATCTGACGGCCGATTTCCGATGCCGTTCCCGGCGTGTCCCCGGTCACCACCTTGATTTCGATTCCCGCGTCGCGGCAGGCGCGGACCGCCTCCGGCACCTCCGGACGGACCGGGTCGGCGATGCTGACGAACCCGAGATAAACCAGATCGCGCGCAGCGTCCGCCAGATCATCGGCAAGGCGGTCCGTTTCGCGGCATGCCAGAGCGAGCGTGCGACAGCCCGTCGCCTGCGCCTGCGCCAGTTTCTCCAGAATTTCCGCGCGGTCCTGATCCGTCAGATTCCGCACGGAGGAGGGAAGGTGCAGAAAGGAACAATTTGCAAGCACGATTTCCGGCGCGCCCTTGACGTAAAGTGTTCTTTTCCCTGAAAGCGGCGAAATTCCCTGCGTCGCCATCATTTTCGTTTCCGTGGTGAAGGTCCACTGCCGTTCGGTGCGGAACGCGGCGCGGATTTCCGCATAATCGGATCCGCAGCGGCGGACGTATTCCAGAAGCGCGCCTTCCGTCGGATTGCCGATGATCTCAGGATCCGGACCTTCCCCGTGCAGGCTGGCGGTGGAGTTTGCGCAGACGGACTCGGCGAAAAGACGCCATTCCGGACTCTCCCTGTCCGGAAGCCCGCCTTCCGGAAATGCCGGGATGTCGACGGCCCGCGTCCGCATCCGGTTCATCGTGAGGGTCCCGGTTTTGTCCGTGCAGATGACGGTGGTCGCGCCGACGGTTTCACATGCGTGGAGCTTGCGGACCAGACAGTTGCTTGCCGTCATGCGCCGCATGCTGTAGGCGAGGCTCAGGGTGACGCTCATGGCAAGTCCTTCCGGAACCGCCACGACGATCAGCGTGACGGCGATCATGAAAAGCCCCAGCAGCGCATGGAGATTCTCCCACTGCGCATAAGCGCGGATCGAAGACGGCAGCGTGCCGTTCGCCGTTCCCTGCGCGATCAGGATGACGAGCAGGGCAAGGGAAAGTGTCGTGCCCACGGCGGCAATCAGTTTTCCGAGTTTGTTCAGCTGTTTCTGCAGCGGCGTTTCCACGGCCGTGATATCGGTTGCCGCCCGTGCGGTCCGGCCCATTTCGGTATCTCCCCCGACGGCGGTGATCCGGACATAGGCATTGCCTTCCAGAACGGTCGATCCGCGCAGAAGCTGGTAATACGGATAGGTCGCGTCGCGCATGGATTCCGGAACATCCTTCTCCTGCTCCGGCATTTTGGGAACAGGTTCCGGTTCCCCCGTGAACTTGGACTGGTCGACATGCAGATTCACCGCGGCAAGCACCTTCGCGTCGGCGGGCACCTCCTCGCCGGTTTCGAGGAAAACAACGTCGCCGACCACCAGATCCTGTTTCGGAATCTGTATGAGTTCTCCGTTGCGGACGGTCTTAAATGGCAGCGTGTCATCGACCTTGTTGAGAATGTCGAACTCTCTGCCGGCCCGGTATTCGTTCAGGAAGGCGATTCCCGTGGCGAGGATGACTGCGAGAATGATCCCGGCACCTTCGATGAAGCCGCCCGTGAGGGCGGAAATCATTGCTGCGACAAGCAGAATGCAGATGATGGGATCCTTGAATTTTTCAAGAAAAAGTTTCCAGGCGGAGGTGCGCGGCGGCTCCGGCAGGGCGTTTGCTCCGTGTTCTGCGCGGCTCGACGCCACTTCTGCGTCGGTCAGCCCGGAATAAGGGCACTGTGTTTTTTGTGTCATGATGTCTGATAGAACCTTTTTTGTCTGATTTGTAGCTGCTGGCTGTATTCCGGAAAATCAGACGGCGGAAGGTCCCGCGCGAACGGGCAGGCAGACGGACAGAATTTGCTTCCCGTAATGAAAAGGCCTGCTCCGGGGGAGGGGAGGCGGCGCTTCGTGCACAAAGAAAAGCAGGGTGTTTTTTTCCGCGGAAAGAAGGGCGGGAAAGGCCGGAAAAACCTCATCCGGCGCGCCTTTCTGGCGATTGGACTGGAGTCCGGAATTGTCCGGCGTGAAAAAATTGTCGTCGTAGGGATTGGTGTCGCTGTTCAGGTCAAGGACCGCGACATGCGGCTTCCCTGCGCTGAAGGGATCGAAGAAGGAATAGGACGCGCAGGCTGTCAACGCCGTCAGAGACAGCAGAAACAACAGAGTTCGAAATCGGATCATTGCGTCGCCTTTCCTGTTTTGCATCCGGTACTATATCCCGTTTCGGCGGAGTTTCAAGCAGAAGGCGGGAAGTGGGGGTCTTCCGCTCCGTTCCGGGAATGACGGCCTTCCGGGCACAGGCGCGCGATAATCGTTTTTTTCATATGAAATGAAGTTGATTTTTTCCTGCGGAGTGCTATATTGCCGTTTATTGAATTTTTGGGAGAATACAGCCATCATGATCAGAAAAAGAAATCTTGTTTTTCTCGGACCTCCCGGCGCCGGCAAGGGCACCCTGTCCGAAATCCTCATCAGCGATGAGAAGCTGGTGCATATCTCCACGGGGGATATCTTCCGGGCCGAGATCCGGAACGGGACCGCGCTCGGCAGCGAGGCCAAGGCTTACATGGATGCCGGAAAACTGGTGCCGGACCGCCTCGTGGTCGACATGGTGGCTGCGAGACTCGCAAAGGACGACTGTGCGGGCGGCTTCATTCTTGACGGGTTCCCCCGGACCGTCGTTCAGGCGGAAATGCTCGATCAGATTGCCGGAAAGACCGGCCGGCGGATTGACTGCGCCGTCCTTTTCGACGCGCCCCGCGATCTCCTGATTCAGCGGCTGACGGCCCGTCTGACCTGCAGGAACTGCAAGGCGAACTTCAACAAGCTTTTCGCAAAGCCGCGTCAGGAAGGCGTCTGCGACCATTGCGGCGGCGAGCTCTACCAGCGTTCCGACGATTCGCTTGAGACCGCTCAGAACCGGCTCAAGGTTTACGAGGAGCAGACCGCGCCTCTGATTGAATTCTATACCGCCGGCGGACTTCTCGCCAGAATCGATTCCTCCCTTCCCAAAGACCGGGCCTATGCCGCCCTCCTTGCCGTGCTGAGCTGAATCATGAGACCTGAATACGTTGTCCATACTCCTCAGGAGATTGTTAAAATCCGCAAGGCGGCGCACATGACCGCGGTTGCGCGCGACCGGATCTGTTCTCTGGTTCATTCGGGAATGACGACGAAGGATCTGGACAATATCGCAGGAGAGGTGATCCGCTCCATGGGCGGCGAACCTGTATTCCTGAACTACCGCGGATATCCCGGGAATATCTGTATCTCCGTGAATGACGAGGTCGTGCACGGAATCGGACGCCATGACCGTTTCATCCTCAAGGGGGATGTGGTCAGCATTGACGTTGGCGTCGCCTTCGACGGCGGTGTCGGCGACAGCGCGCGGACGGTTTATGTCGGAAACGAGGAGGATATGCCTTCGGATATCGCACGGCTTCTGGAATACACCCGCAGATCCCTGGAGGCCGGGCTTGCCGCCGCGCATCCAGGCGGATACGTCCAGGATATCTCCCGCGCGGTCGAGGAGGTCGCGCAGGAGGCTCATCTCGGAATCGTCCGCGAATATGTCGGGCACGGATGCGGGACCAGGCTTCATGAACCGCCCGATGTCCCGAATTTCGCCCAGCATCGCAAGGGACCGAAGCTTCTTCCCGGCATGGTGCTCTGCGTCGAGCCCATGCTGAATCTCGGATCCCACAGGGTTTACACGGAAAGTGACGGATGGACGGTGCGCACCCGCGACGGGGAGCCTTCCGCCCATTTCGAGCACATGATACTTATTACAGAGAACGGAACGGAGGTCTTAACTCGTGTCTAAGGATTTGATCAAAGTCGACGGCGTTGTCAAGGAACTGCTGCCGAACACCATGTTCATGGTGGAACTGCCGAACAAGCATACGGTTCTTGCGCACATCAGCGGAAAAATGCGTTTGAACTTCATCCGCATCCTGCCGGGCGATACCGTGACGCTTGAGATGTCGCCTTACGACCTTACCAAAGGCAGAATCGTTTTCAGACAGAAATAACTTCCCTTCTTTGATACTTCCTTTCCTCTCCTTTCCGTTTCTCCGGCGGTTCCTTTTTTATGTACAAAGGGAGGATTCCGCACATTTTTCAGACTGCAGCATACCGCGGAAACCGGCGTATGCGTGCTGAAACGTGCAGGATGCCGTCTGTCCGAAAACAGGAGATTACGATGACTGTTCGCTTTCACGGCGGGAAGCCTTATCGCGCCGCCGCCGTTCACGGCGGACCCGGAGCCGCCGGCAGCGCCGCCGGGCTGGCGGAGGAACTTGCAGGAGTTTGCGGAACGATTGAGCCCTTGCAGACAAAAGATTCCGTGAACGGCCAGGTGGAGGAACTTGGAGAACAGCTCCGGAGTTCGGGGAATGGGAAACCCTTTGTTCTGATCGGTCATTCATGGGGGGCATGGCTCTGCGCCATGACCGCGGCCCGGTATCCCGAACTGGCTGCCCGTCTGATTCTTGTCGGTGCGGGACCGCTGGAGGAACGCTATGTCCCGATCATTGAAAAACGGCGCCTGTCACATTTTTCCGGAGAAGAGAGGAATCTCTACTTTTCCCTGCTTGAAAAGCTGCAGGATCCGCGATCTGCGGAAAAGAGCCGCCTTCTGCAATCCCTTGGAGAGTTATGCGGGAAAGCGGATTCCTTCTGTGAGCTTCCTGACACGGAACCGCCCGTCATTCCGGACGGGGAAATTTATTCCCGTGTATTTTCCGAGGCGGCGGAAATGCGGAAAAACGGCGCGCTATGCGCTGTTTTCCGGAAACTCCGCTGCCCTCTGCTTATTCTTCACGGCGAATATGATACGCATCCGCCGGAGGGATTGACGGAACCGCTGGCGAAGGAAGGTATTCCCTGCCGTTTCCAGCTGTTGCGGAAATGCGGACACACCCCGTGGCGTGAACGGTTTGCCCGGACGCGCTTTCTGACAATTCTGCGCAGGGAAATCCATGCCGCAGGCTGCTGCTGAGGCTTTGGCGTTTCATCTTTTCCCGCATGATGATGCTGCGGAAGTTCCGGGGAATCTCATTCCGCAAACGGAAGAAGACCGTTTCCCACCCATTTGTTGGCTGCGAGATCAATCCTGATTTCGTGGACGGGATATATCCAGAGAAGGTTCATGGAATTTTCTTTTGCAGGCCATTCATAAGTCTTTTTCCCGGAAAGCGGAATCAGCTTGATCCGGCTTTCCTGTTTCTGGAAATGCGCAATCAGAATCTGTCCGGAGTCGCGGAGCTTTGCTGCAACAATGCCGCCGTCCTGGGGATATTCGCCCCAGGCGATCAGAAATGCGGTGCCGTCCGGACAGAATGACTTGACGGAGGCGTCGGACGCCAGCGCGAAATATCCGTCCTTTATTTCGCAGGCGAATTTCACTTTGCCGGAACCGAACGGATATTTTTTTGCGAAGTCGACAGGTGATTCCACCAGCGGATCGAAATCCGCGAATTTCTCAAAAGTGGTGATGAAAACATCCGGATTTTCTTTCGAGACCTGTTCACTCCCGTAAGCCGCCCGGTCGTCGCGCAGCTGATATTTTGCGGCATTCAGACTTTCCATTTCCTTGTAGTGGATTCCGCCCGGCATGAACGGCTTCAGCTTCTGATGAATCTTTTCAATCCAGAGCTTGCCGCTGATGTTGGTTGTCTTGCCGCTGCGCCAGAAGAGGATGGTGCTGTGTGCTATGCCCAGGTGCTGGGCAAGCAGGGTAATGTTGCCGTAATAATCGCTGGCCCGATCGATCGCATCAAGAATTTCAGGAGTGACTTTCATATTTCCTTCTCGCTGTTCTACGGTATTTTTACTCGTTGAAACTGTATAATAATCCGTTCCCCGGGCGGATGCAAGGGTGCTTCCGAATTTTTTACCGGAAAGTTTGGGATGTTTCCGGACATGAAAAGGGATATTTCCGGACATGACGGATCCGGAAAATGCCTCATCCGGGCATCCTTGTTCTCTGCTGGTTTCCTCCGGAAAAACGCAGGTTCGGCGTCGGATCCGGCGGGCAATAAAAAACGCAGCCTTGCAAGGCTGCGTTTTTTTCCCGAATTCGCAGGGAAAGAGACTTATTTGTCGTAGGCGTGACCGGCGGAGCCGAGCACGTTGATGACTTTGTGCGTATACATCGCTTTCATTCTGTCGCGGGCCGGACCGAGATATTTTCTCGGGTCGAACTCTGCGGGTTTTTCCGCGAAAACCTTGCGGACGCCGGCCGTCATGGCGAGGCGGGAATCGGAGTCGATGTTGATCTTGCAGACTGCGGATTTCGCGGCTTCGCGAAGCTGTTCCTCCGGAATGCCGACAGCCGCCTTGAGCGCTCCGCCGTATTTGTTGATGATGTCAACTTCCTCCTGCGGGACGGAGGACGCGCCGTGAAGAACGATCGGGAAGCCGGGGAGCTCCTTTTCGATTGCCTTGAGAATGTCGAACGCAAGCGGCGGCGGAACCAGTCTGCCGGTTTTCGGATCGACCGTGCACTGTTCCGGAGTGAACTTGTAGGCGCCATGGGAGGTGCCGATGGAGATCGCGAGGGAGTCCACACCGGTCTTGGTCACGAAATCGACAACCTGTTCCGGTTTCGTGTAGTGAGACTCGGCAGCGGAGACTTCATCCTCGACACCGGCGAGAACGCCAAGTTCGCCTTCGACCGTGACGTCGCGCGGATGCGCGTATTCCACAACCTTCTTGGTCAGTGCGACGTTTTCATCATAGGGGAGGGAGGAGCCGTCGATCATGACCGAGGAGAAACCGAAGTCAATGCAGGACTTGCAAAGCTCAAAGCTGTCGCCGTGGTCGAGGTGCAGAACGATCGGAACCGGTCCCTTGCCGTTGCTGATTTCCCGAGAGTATTCGACGGCGCCCTGCGCCATGTAGCGAAGCAGTGTCTGGTTTGCATACTGGCGCGCGCCTTTGGACACCTGGAGAATGACAGGAGACTCATTTTCCGTGCAGGCCTGGATGATCGCCTGAAGCTGTTCCATGTTGTTGAAGTTGAACGCCGGAATCGCATAGTGACCGGCCATTGCCTTTTTGAACATCTCGCGGGAATTCACGAGACCGAGGTCCTTGTAGCTTACTGCCATTTTGAAATCCTTTCTTTAAAGGTGAAAAATCTGTCCAGCTACTTTATACTCCAAACGGAAAATTTCAACTGCCGGAACATAAAAGTTTACATAAATTGCATCGGAGTCCCTCGGTCTGCGGAATTCGCCGGGAAAGGGAAAAACAGTGCAAAAAGCGGGGAAACGCATATGGAGAACAGATGGTGCCGAAGAAGGGACTTGAACCCTTACGCCCGTAAGAGCGCCAGATTTTGAGTCTAGTGCGTCTGCCATTCCGCCACTTCGGCAGGGAACGCCCTTAATATAGATTTTTGTATGGATTTGTCAAGGCGCTTCCGCAATTTTTTTCAAGGGAAAACCCGTCTGAGGCTTTCCTTCCGGCTGATTCCCGCGCAGCCTGTGTTTTTGTGTATCCGCATACGGGAAAAAGAGAAAAGTTTGTCCCCGGGAAATTTGAAAAACTTCTCTTCGGATACTACAATAAACCTGTTCCGGAATTTCCGTTTCCGCTCTTCTCCCCGCAGACAGGGCGGTCCGCAAACGGAAGACGGCTACGGGAAATGAAACAGCAGGAGTGAAGAGAATAATGAGTTGTCTGACAGAAAAATACTGCAGTCTGATGCTGGCGCTGTGCGCATCCGCATGCCTGTCGGGCGCGGACGCTTATTCCACGACGTTTGCGCGCGGCAAATGGGATCCCTCCATGTGGATCCCCGTCAAAAGCCCCCGCTTTTCCTATGTGGGGGAGATGGTGCAGTTTGACGATCATATCATGAACCGGACGCCGGAACTTTCCGATGAGGAGATTTTCCGGAAGCATGCCGCGGATGTTTATTCCTGTCTGATGCTCAAGCGGAAATTCACCGGGAGTTCCGTAATCTCCTCGACGATGAGTTTCGATCACCGCATGGCGCCGCTGATCGTCATCGCCCCGCAGATCGGGAAAAGCGCCGACGGCAGAGCTGAACACCGGGAGCATTATGAGATTGTGCTTTTCGATGACGGAATCAATATCTGGCGTCATCTATGGAAGGACGGCAGACCCTCCTGGTACAGAGCGGCATTTCTGATGACGAAATTCGAACCGGGAAAACGCTACCGCCTGGAGGTCCGGCTCTCCTGCACGAAAAACGGACGGAGCCTGACCGTGAGCTGCGGCGGAAAAATATTCGGCTACCGCGATGACAACCTGCCGGATTCCTATTATGTCGGCGTCACGGGCTGCGAAGGACGGAACCGCTTTTATGATTTCAGCGTAACAGAGAAGTGAACTTCCCGTTTTTTGAACGGGGATTCATCTTGTATTTTCCCCGCCGCGTGATATATTCCCCGTTGTACGATAGATGATTCTCTGGAATATGTGAACCCTCTGAACCGCTATTGAAATCTTAACGAACTGGAGAGCAGAAATGGCAGAAATGGCAAAACTCGCGTATCTCGTAAAACCCGGTGAATTTGAATTCAGAGAATACCCGATTCCTGAAATCGACGACGACCAGATTCTCATCAAGGTGGAAGGCTGCGGTGTCTGCGGAACCGACGGCCATGAATACAAGCGCGATCCGTTCGGACTGTGTCCTGTCGTTCTCGGACACGAGGGGTCCGGCGAGATCATCAAACTCGGCAAGAACATCAAAACCGATTCCGCCGGAAAACCTGTGAAACTCGGCGACAAGCTTGTGACATGCATTATTCCGTGCGGGAAATGCCCCGCCTGCAAAAACACCCCGGCGCGGACGAACCTGTGCGAGAACTGCGGCGTTTACGGGCTCTTTCCCGATGACGACATTCACCTGAACGGTTATTTCGCCACGCATATGGTCATCCGCAAAGGATCGACATTCTTCAATGTCACGGGCATGACGCTCGACCAGAGAATGCTTGTGGAGCCCGCCGCCGTCGCGGTCCATGCCGTCGAGCGCGCGAAAACGACCGGTCTGCTGAAATTCAATACGACGGTTCTGATCCAGGGATGCGGCCCGATCGGTTTGATGGTCATGGCCGTGATCCGGACCCTCGGCATTGAAAACATCATCGCTCTGGACGGAAATGACAACCGTCTCGAAATCGCAAAGACGCTCGGCGCGTCTCATACGTTCAACTTCACGAAGTATCCGGATTTCAACAAGATGCTCTCCGAAATCAAGGCCGTTACAGACGGCCTGGGCGCGGAATTTGCCTTCCAGTGCACCGGAGTGCCTGCCGCGCATGCCAGCGTATGGAAAATGATCCGCCGCGGCGGCGGACTCTGCGAAGTCGGATTTTTCCTGGACGGCGGAAACTGCTCCATCAATCCGCATTACGATCTCTGCAACAAGGAGGTCGCAGCGGTCGGCTCCTGGGTTTACACCCCGCAGGATTATCCCACGACCTTCGACTTCCTCCGCAGGGCGAAAGCGATCGGACTTCCGGTTGAGAAGTTCGTCACGCACCATTTCCCGCTTGCGCAGATCAAGGAGGCTCTGGAAACGAACGTGCAGATGAAGGGAATCAAAGTCGCGGTCGTCAATGAATAACGGCTGACGCGTTTTTCTCCCGGATATTGCCGGAATCCCGGCAGACTCTTCCCCGCGGCTGGAAATCTCCGGCTGCGGGGATTGTTTTTTCCGGAAATGAAAGGAAACGGCGTTTCTTCCTGATGTTTGCGGGGATGCAATACGAAAGGAACCGGCCAGTTCCCGGGGGGGGCGTGCACCCGCCGGGTTACTTGGTGATGAGTGTCTTTTCGTGCGCCAGCGGGATGACGTTTTCCGTGTCCTTTTTCGGCTTCGAGCGCGTCAGCCAGCCGGAACGGTGGATTGTGAAAATGGAATACGGCCCGATCCAGGAAAGCGACAGGAAGTTGAAGACGCCGTAGACGTAAGACCAGAGCGCCTCTTTTTTGCTGTATTTGCTGGCGTAGACGAAAGCCGGCAGCGTGGACCAGATCAGTGTCGCCATGATTGACGCATACAGGAATGTCAGCGGGGAAACCGCCAGACAGTAGACGGTGGATGCGACGAAAAGCATCGGAGTCAGGGTCCACAGTGTCTGCATGACAAGGTTGATCTGCATACCGAGGAGATCCTCGTCCGCGAAATCCATTCTGCGGAAGGCGAACTTGAACATTTCAAGATTTTCCCGCACATTGCTTCTGGACCAGCGGATGAACATTTTGCACAGGCCCGCATAGTCTTTCGGCACTTCCGTATAGACAAACGCGCTTTTCTGGAATACAACCTGATGGCCTTCCCGCAGAATGATGTTCGAGATTGCGCGGTCCTCGCCGATGTTTGCGGGCCGTCCCATGAATTTCTGGTTGACCCATTCCGGCATGAACGGCATGATGACGCTCCTCCGGTAGGCGCTCAGCGCACCCGGGGTGCAGAAGACGGAGTGAACCATGCTCTGGGCGGAGCGGAGAAATTCAAAGCTGAATACGAAATTCACATCCAGCATGCGTGGGATCACGCCGTCGGAACTGTTCAGGACGCGGATGTTGCCCGCCACCCCGCCGATTTTCCTGCTGCGGACCAGCGGGGCGACGATTTTCCGCACCGTGTCGGGCAGGACGATGGAATCGCTGTCGATGGTTACGACGATTTCGGCGCCGGTGCTCCGGAATCCCTGGTAAAGCGCATTGCGCTTGCCACCGTTTCGGGTCAGATTCAATGCGCGGATCCTGCCGTCGGAGGAGTCCGCTGCGTCTGCAATCCATTTCCAGGTGTCGTCGCAGCTGCCGTCGTTGACCGCGATGATTTCCATTTTTTCCGGCGGATAATCGCTTTTCAGGAGGCTTTCCAGCGTCAGAACGACCTGTCTGCCTTCATTGTATGCGGGTACCACCACGGCGCAGGACGGCAGCTCCTCGTCGGATACGTCTTCGTAAGCCCTGTAGTGAACGGCAAGCACAATCTGCCAGGCGAAGTAAAAGAGGTTTCCGGCAAGAAGGATCATGCTGAAGGTCAGCACGCAGAGGTCAAGCGTCCCGAGATCGTTGAAAAACGATTCCGACCACGCGCTCAGCATCAGGGACCCCATGGCGGCCAGAACCGTCAAACCCAGAAGAATCCGGACCGTGTTGTTCAGCTGGATGTTTCCGGTGATCTCCTCCGTGTCCTTTCCGGCGGATTCCATATAGTGTTCCAGTCCGTCCGCCCAGCGCTGAAGAATGTCGATCAGTTTGCGGACGGCAAGCAGGATAAAAAGCAGCAGCAGATGTCTTTTCTTCTGATTTTTCGCCATTTTATGCAATCGGCTTTCCTGTCAATATTATAAAAGGAATAATATAGCATGGAAAGCGGAGGAAACAAGCCGTTTCCTCATGTTTTACAGAAGAATTTCCGGCGATCTCCGCTTTGAAAGGGGGGATCAGGAGTCTTTTCTTTTTTCCATGGCGGCCGCGCCGGCGCAGAATCTCCGCCAGGAGGGAAAATTCCAGCGCAGCGGAAAATCCCTGCACTGTTTCGGCTTGACGGGATTGATCCTGCATGCCTTTTCCGCATCGTCGTAGTAAAGGCAGGAGCCGTCCTCTTTTTCCAGAAGGGAGAGCGAGCGGCGGTCGGAGGTCAGACGGGTGTATTCCCGGATGAACCGCTGCAGGTCGATCCCGAGAAAATCCGCGATCCGGTCGATTTCCCGGTCCGAGACCCGTACCGGTCCCTCCCATTTGCAGCATGCTCCGCACCGTATGCAGCGGAAGCTCGACAGATCTTCCTGTTGTTCCCGATTCATGGAAATTCCCGTCTCAGTACAGAAAAAACGCTCCCCGGCGGGGGAGCGTCAGCAAAAAACTTTCTCAGTCCACCAGCAGCTTGTAATCGTTGCCGAGCAGATCGTAACAGAAAATACCGGTGAAGAAATCCGCGATGTTCAGCGGATGAAGCCCGAATTTCACTTCCGCCAGCGCGGCGGCGTCCACTTCCAGCGCCCAGTAGTCCTTGACTTTGTTGGCGAAGATGGACTCGCCCGGCGTCTGCATTCCGCTGTAGATATACCAGAAGTCGGGAAGGTTTCCAACCGTGTATTCCCGTGTCAGATCGCCTTTTCCGATCGCCAGAAAATACGCCTGCCAGCCGTCGTCCAGCGCGAAGCCGTAGGTGCGGTTGAAGCCTTTCACGACTTTGCCGGAGGGGCCGATTCCCGCGCCGATTCCGAACGCGTGAGTCAGTCTGACGCCGAGTTTTGCCGTCGCTCCGGAACCCAGTTCCAGGGAGAAAATGTCGAACAGCTCCACGATGCGGTTCGGGATATACATTATGACTTTATCGGCAATCATCATGCCGGTGTCGTTTTTCCGGCCGACATCCTCCTGCGCCTGCAGGGCGGCGCCGGATATGAAGAGAGCGACGGTCAGAAGCGCAATAGTTCCGATTGTTTTCATGATTCCTCCGGAATGATGTATTCTTGATTTTACTTGTGCGTGAGCGTTTCCGGTAAATATAACAGGTGCGGCGGCGATTGCAACAGTCCATCCGGGAAGTTTTGAAAAAAAATGCGGATATTTGTTGCCATTGCGCCTTTCCCGCGTTATGTTACCGTTCTGTATTTCCCTTGCACACAATTACAAAGAGAGAGATGGAAAAGTATGAAAGGATCGGATTTCATCGCCGTCGGATTTATCGTCCTGTATTTCTGCGGGGTTTTCTTTTTTCCTCTGACCGTTTCGCCGGAAGGCGCGGTTGTGCCCGGCAGCCTGTCCGAGGGATTTGCCAACTTCGGGCGCATGACGGGCGCCCACCCGTATCTCATGGGATTTTTCAAAGTCGGGCTGCTTGCGACATTCGGGGAAATGCTGAAGGTGCGCCGCAAAACCGGTTCCTGGAAAGTCCCGCGTCTGTTTGCCCGGTTTGTCGTATGGGGAATCACCGGGCTGGTTTTCTCCTATGTGTTCGCAATGTTTGCCGCCGGCGTCGGCGCCCTGATGGGCTCTCCTGTCTGGCCTGTCGGAAGTGTGGAGAGAAACACCTGGAGCGCAACGCTGATTTTTGCCGTTTCCACCTCTTTCTGGCAGAACATGATCTTCGCCTATCCCATGATGCTCGGGCATGAATGGTGCAACGAGGTCATCAACAAAAGGCGTTTTGTCGGCGGGGAGGAGTTTCTCGCTTCCATCGACAGGCACATCTGGGGATCCTTCATCCCGAAGACGATCGTCTTTTTCTGGATTCCCGCGCATACCGTGACATTCTGTCTGCCGCCCGATTACCGCGTGCTGATGAGCGCAGTCCTGAGTCTGGCCCTCGGGTTCATCCTGACGTTCCGCCCGAAACCGGCGAAGCAGTGACGCCGTTCCGCGTGTGAGCGCCGGTTCTCAGATTCCCTTACGGGGTGTTTTCCAGATCCCCGCGGGGCGGTTGATCGCATATCTGCGGTTGAATGCAAACCAGAAGCAGGCGTCTCCGCAGTCCAGACGGAGAAAACGGGTCTCTCTCTCCTCCCGCGATGCCGGATCCCCTTCCGCCAAAAGCGCGTCTTCCGGCGGACGTTCCGCTTTCCGCGCCGCCGCGCCGGGTCCGGCTTCCGGCGGAAATCCGGCCCGGAGCCATTGATATGCCAGAACTTCCCGGGGCAGTTTCCAGTTTCTGCCGGAAAGATAACTTTCCACAAGCAGAAAACGCTTCTTCAGATCGAAGATGCGTTTCAGGTCCAGTCCGTTCGAGAGGAAAAACGAAAGAAATTCCGGCAGGAAATCCTCTTTTTCCCGGTGAACGGCGCGGATGACTTCATGCAGCGCCGGATGGTTGCAGGTCAGATCCAGGAGGCGGGAGAGTTTCCGTGCAAGCAGAATGTCTTCCGCTGACATGGTTCCGGTCCGCATGACGTCATACGGGGCTTCCGGCGAAAAAAGAATTCCTGCTTCCGCGGCCTGGCTGCGCAGCGGGGTTCCCGGCAGAACTTTGAGCGTTTCCAGCTGAATTTCCGCCGCGCCGGTTTCGATCAGGAGCGAGACGTCCCGGAACAGACTGTCCATCGTCTGCCCCGGCAGACCGGCCAGCAGATCCGCATGGGTTTCAAAATTCGGGCATGAACAGAGAAAGCGCAGTCCGGAGAGGACCTCCTCTGCGCGGCTGTTTCTTCCGATCGCCTTCTGCACATCATCCTCCAGGGATTGAACGCCGGCCTCCAGATGCAACTGTCCGTGCGGGGCTTCCGCCAGTTCCTTCCGGATTGCGGCGTTCAAATACTGCGGGTGGATTTCCAGATGGAAGCGCAGATCGGGAAAATCCTGCCGGAAGAGCCGCAGCAGTTCCGCGCCGCGTTCCTGCGGGAGGTTGAACGTGCGGTCCAGCAGACGGATTTCCCGGACGCCTTTTTCCCGCAGCAAGGCCAGTTCCTCGGCCACGGCGTCAAGGCTTTTGAAACGGAGTTCCGTCCGGCAGCTGGTGCAGTAGGCGCATCCCATCGGACAGCCTCGCGAAGTTTCCATCTGGACAAACGGCCTGTCCGTTCGGAAGAACGGGTCAGCGGCCGGCGGGATCGAGTGTTCCCATGTCTTGAAAACGGCGTTCCCCCCGGGAGGCAGAATCCGCCCCGCATTTTCCATTGCAGGGAAACGCTTCAGAAATTCCGGAAAAAGCGCTTCGCCTTCTCCGCGGAATACGGCCAGAAGAAAGGGGAGGCGCTTCAGAAGTTCCTCCGCTCCTGCGCCCAGGCATTCGGGACCGCCCGCGGCAATCCGGCAGTCCGGGGCCAGCGTGTGGAAGCGTTCCAGAATGTCAATGACGGCGTTCCGGTTGAAGAGATAAAGCGTCGTGCAGAGCAGGTCGCCCCGCATGGCCGCCAGGCGCGCGGCCGTTTCGGCCCGGTCGTCGGCGGCAGTCGTTTCCAGGGGAATCCATTCCCAATCCGGCAGCTCTCCGCATGCCGCGTGGATCAGCGGCAGGGCAAGCGAGACATGCGAATAGGAACTGTTGACGGAGAGCCAGAGCAGACGCCGTTTTCCGGGAGACTCTTTTTTGCGGGAATCGAACATGCGCGGGACCTTTCGTTTGCTGCGTGCCCTGTGCTGAAGAATACTATACTGTCCGAACGCTTTTTTGCCAGTCTTTCCGGAGTGTTTTTGCCGGATTGTTCCGCCTTTGTTCCGTTCCGGAGCGGACGGACATGCCGCGCCATTGGAAAAATGGAACATCGGCTGGTCTCCGAACTTGATTTTTCCGGAAAAGAGTTTAGGTTATAGCTTTTCATGTAAAAAAACAACGGCCCGGGGCATGGAAGGTTCCGCGGATTTTCCCGGGCTTCAAACTGTTTTCACCGGAGGGAGCGGCCATGCCGATTACGGAAATACTGGAAAACAATGCGAAGCTGTACGGAAACGACGTCGCGCTCATTGAGATCAATCCGCAGGAACTGGAAAAACGCCATACGACCTGGCGGGAGTATTCCCTGATCGAACCGAGCCGCATCGACGCGTTCCGCAGCGAAATCACCTGGGGTGAATTCGACCGCCGCGCCAACCGCGTGGCCAATTTCCTGCTGACGAGACGCATCGGGAAGGGGTGCAAAGTGGGCATCCTTCTGATGAACTGCCTCGAATGGCTGCCGATTTATTTCGGCATTCTGAAAAGCGGGGCGATGGCGGTTCCGCTCAATTTCCGCTACACCCCGCAGGAGATCAAATACTGCCTGGAGCTGGCCGACGTCGACATCCTGATTTTCGGTCCCGAGTTTGTCGGGCGCATGGAGTCAATCTGCGAAAGCCTGCCGCGCGTGAAATCCATGCTCTATGTCGGCGACGACTGCCCCTCCTTCGCCGAACCCTATTACAATCTGGTCTCCTACTGCTCCAGCAAGTCGCCGTCCATCGCGCTCTCCGACACGGAAGAGGCTGCGATCTATTTTTCCTCCGGAACCACGGGATTTCCCAAGGCGATTGTTCATCCGCACCGCAGTCTGATGCACGCCTGCATTGTCGAGCAGAAGCATCATCATCAGACGAGGGAAGACACGTTTCTCTGCATTCCGCCGCTCTATCACACCGGCGCCAAAATGCACTGGTTCGGCAGTTTTCTGGTCGGCGGCAAGGCGGTCCTTCTCAAAGGGGTCAACCCGGAGTGGATTCTCCGTTCCGTTTCGGAGGAGCAGTGCACGATCGTCTGGCTGCTGGTTCCCTGGGCACAGGACATTCTGGACGCAATCGAGCGCGGCGACATTGAACTTTCCGATTACAAGCTTGACCAGTGGCGGTTGATGCATATCGGCGCGCAGCCGGTTCCGCCGAGCCTGGTCAAGCGCTGGAAGTCGGTTTTCCCGCATCACGACTACGACACGAACTACGGGCTGAGCGAATCCATCGGTCCCGGCGCGGTGCATCTGGGCATTGAGAACGTCGATCACGTCGGCGCGATCGGCGTTGCCGGTTACGGATGGCAGACCAGGATCGTGGACGAGAAGCACAATCCCGTTCCGCGCGGAACCGTCGGCGAACTCGCCGTCAAGGGCGACGGCGTGATGAACTGCTATTACAAGGATGAAAAGGCCACGAAGGAGGTGCTTGCCGACGGCTGGCTGTTCACCGGCGACATGGCCAAGGAGTCCGAGGACGGCTTCATTTATCTGGTCGACCGCAAGAAGGATGTCATCATCACCGGCGGGGAGAATCTTTATCCCGTCCAGATTGAGGATTACCTCCGGAAGCACGGTGCGGTCAAGGACGTTGCCGTGATCGGTCTGCCGGACGCCCGGCTCGGGGAAATCGCCGCCGCAATCATCGAGGTGAAGCCCGGGTATACGCTGACCGTGGAGGAGGTTATGAGCTTCTGTCATGACATGCCCCGCTATCAGCGGCCGCGCAGAATCATTTTCGCGGATGTGCCCCGCAATCCCACAGGAAAAATCGAAAAGCCGAAGCTGCGGAAGATGTACGGCGCGGACAAGCTGGTCGCCCAGCAGTACGAACTCTCCCGCTGATCCGTTCTGATACGGCAGGCGCCGCACCGGAAAATTCCGGATGCGGCGCTTTTTTCATCTTCTGCCGTCAGAATCGTTTTCAGGGAGTGTTCCGCAGCGGAAGTTCCGGAATTTTTTCCCGGCGGTTCAGTTCGGCAAGGTCGTCGCGCTGCCAGACTCTCACATAATCGACCTTGAAGTCCATCGGCAGTTTCTCATCCTCGACGATGAAGCCGCCCCAGCTTCCCATCTGGACGCAGAACTTGAGGTAGATTGCCACTGATGGAACTGCGGGGCTCTCCCAGATTCCGACAGCCTTTCCGTTCATGTACCAGGTCATTTTTCCGGGTTCCCAGAGCACTCCGGCGTTGACGTATCCGTCCTTGTCCGCACGGAAGTAGATGCGGCTGTTTCCCGTTTTCTTGTGATTCGCGCCGTAGCCGTCCCAGTGACAGGCGATGTTGTTGCGGAAGGGGCCGAAACGCGTCGGATGCTCGAAGATGTCGATCTCCGTTCCGCCGTTGACCGTGTTGCGCCGGTCTTTCCGCGCCGCCTGCCTGCCGTGGTCCGGCATGGCCCAGAACGCGGGCCACAGCCCCACCATGGGGCAGACCCGGACGCGCGCTTCGAAATAGCCGTAGCGCTGTGAAAATTTGTCGAACGAGGTCATGGCGCCCGCCGTGTATTCGCGCGTTTCCGGCAGGGTCGGGATGTCGTAAATGGTGCCGCGCTTCTTTTCCGCGCGGATGTGCAGGAAGCCGTCTCTGACGAAAACGTTGTTCGTGCTGTAACGCTGGAGTTCGTTCGGCTGGAGCGCGGTCCAGGGCAGGCGCGGCGTCCAGATGCTGCTGTTGAGCTTGTCGCCGTTGAACTCGTCTTCGAGCGTCAGCGTCCATTTGCCTTCGACGGGGGGGCGTTTCCCGACCCACTCCGGAACGACGTCCGGCGGACTGACCGAACAGACCACTTTCTCAATCACGATTTCGGCATGCCGATCGGTTCTGACCGGACCGACGACCGCGCCGAATGTTTCATCACTGTAAAATCCGGTTCCGCCGCTTTCCGCCGCGCCTTGGACGCGTTCGCTCGCGGCGTCGGAGATTTTCGCCTTCCCGTCGGATTGCACCTTGCTGTGCCAGATCTTCGACGCCGCAAAAGGAAGAAGAATTGTTTTTCTCTCGCCCGGCGCAAGAGTTGCCGTGACGCGAGTGCCGCTCGCCGGATCAATGTTGTTGAAATTGGTCATCTGGCAGTAGACTTCCAGCGCCTCCCTGCCGGGATTGCGGAGCGTGAACTCCGCCTGATCGTAATCCGCCAGGTTCCAGAGCTGTTTCGGGCCATTGAGGATGACGCCGGGAATCCCGCGTTTCGGATTGGCCGGAAAAATGGCGCGGATGCTTCCGTCCGGATCTTTCCTCACGTATCCCGCGCGGGGATTGGCATAGCGGTCGAAACGTCCGGATTTGAAGTCCGCAAGAACGCCGTTTTCCGGCTTGACCAGAACCGCCTGCCAGGCGGGACGGTCCCCGGGACTTCCTGCTGCCTTGATGGAATCAATCCGCAGATCGAAAGGTTTTTTCAGAGCATACAGATAGAAAAACACCTGGGAAATCCGTGTCGTGTCGAGAATATAGTTGCGTCCGTATCCGTTGTTTGTGAAATAGAGGCGGACGATGGCGCTGCTTTTCGGTGGAATATCGCCGAACGTGAGGTTCTGTGTCCGTCGCGTAAGCCCGCTGCAGTCGTCCACGCGCATCCAGACACGGAGTTTTTCCTCGTTCGGATTGTAGACCTTTGCTTCGATTGTTCCGTATTTCGAAAGATCCCAGCCTCCCTCCGGCGCCACCAGAGCGCCTCCGGGCCACAGGGTGTCCCCGGGGGTTGCCGTGAACAGCACAGCCTTCCCGTTTTCGCCGTCCACGACGCGGAATGCGGCGTTCTTCTGACCGATCGCGGCAAATGACTGGAGAATGCCGGGGCGGCTGAAATCGTCCAGTTCCTTCGGAGGTTCGGCCGCGGCGGCAAGCATCGCGGCGAAGGCAAGAATCAGAGTTCCATAGTGTTTCATTTCTGCATCCTTCTTTTTATTGGTCTATGGATTTTGCAAGGAACAGTCCCTGTGCGGAGCACGTGCTTGTATCGGGGATTTCTCCTCCGGCGGGCGGCTTGCGCCGCCGGGGCGCGGCAGGGCTCACAGGAAAGCTCGAAGCAGTTTTTGCGATGCGATGCATCGCGGGATTAATCCAATTTTTTTTAATGAAATGCACATTCTTCAGTATCCGCTGGCCAGATTCCAGTAGGTCTCGTATGCGGCATTGGAGGCGCCGTCCCAGATTTCATTGCTGGACATCTGCGCGACGTGTCCATCGTAAAATGCAGTGTTGACCTGTTTGTTATGGCGGTAGAAAACTTTCTGAAGATCGCTTGGAACACTGCCCCAGTTCATGAGTTCGTCCTTGCCGAATGTTGTAGTCGGATCCGCCTCCTGAATGCGGCAACCGCCGTTCAGTGCGTCGATGAAATCCACTTTTT
Source organism: uncultured Victivallales bacterium (assembly GCA_944391115.1). GTDB lineage: Bacteria > Verrucomicrobiota > Lentisphaeria > Victivallales > UBA1829 > UBA11452. The sequence continues at coordinate 69,001 of CALXSJ010000003.1, forward strand.
TGGATGGCGATTGGAGTTTTCCCGGTTTGACAGCACGGACTTTCGGATTCAGCCACTGATAATTGAGCGGCGTAATATTGCGCCCGTAGGAATTTTTCGGAGAGGCGAAATTGCTGTATTGCCTATAATAATCGCTGTCATTTTCTATGCCGTAATGGTAAGCCCGCGACTTCGGGCAGAGAAACCGTTTTGCGCAGTTCTGTTTTTCCGTCGGCATCAGTTCGATACCGGTCATCTCCATGTAAAAGGTGTTCTGATACCACCAGCTGCCTGTGATGTAGCTGCTGTCATCGCAGTAAACTACGGGAACACTGACCCCGAAATCCACGGAATAGAGATGCGTTCCCTGTGAAAAGAATTTGATATTGTTGATGCAGGTGGTCTGTTTGGCGCGGTCGCGCGCCTGATTCAATGCGGGCATGAGAAGCGCAGCCAGAATCGCGATGATCGAAATTACGACAAGAAGCTCGATCAGTGTGAAAAAATCTCTTTTCATTCCTTATCTCCGTGGATCGCCGTGCTTCCGGCGACTGGGTTTCTGTTTGACGGCGCCGTCTGCCTCCTCCGCCATTGCGGGAGGAGCGGCGGACCGCCGGATTTTGATTGAAACGGGCATGATGATCTCACGGGGCGCCGTGTCCCCGGAAAGCAGAAGATCAATTGCGCTTTCACACATGTGCACATAGGGCGGCGCAACGGACGTGAGCGGCGGTGCGGAGAGCTGATCGGTCGGCAGGTTGCCGAATCCGACGACGGAGAGATCGTCCGGCACCCGCAGTCCGCAGCGCCAGGCTGCGCGAAGAGTCACCATGGCGCTTTCGTCGCAGTTGCAGACGAATGCCGTCGGGCGGGCGGAAGAATGCAGAATGTCGCAGACCGCCGTTTCGGAACGCTCGAAGACATCGACGGGCTGGTGGTTGTCCGTGTTGCAGAGACATCCTTTCAGGTTTCCCGCGGATGCCTCGACTGCATCCAGAAAACCCTGTCTGCGGCGTCTGGTGAACGGCTGGAAATCCTCGAAGGCGATGTAGGTGAGTCTGCGATGCCCGAGACTGGCAAGATATTCCACTGCCTGGCGCATGCCGTCGCGGTCGTCCGCAACCACAGAGGGCAGGGGAGGGGTGTCAAACGCGCTGTCAAGCAGGATGACAGGAATGCCGGCGGGCAGAAGTTTCTCGTGAAGTTCCTCTGCTTTCGCAAGATCGCGTGTCCGGAGCAGAACGCCGCACATGCGGTAAGCCTGGCAGGTATGCGCCAGTTCCGTCACGGACGAGCGGGAGGACAGCAGCTTGATCGAATAATCGCGCTCGGTCGCATAGCGGACTGTTGCGGAAATCAGCTGGCAGACGCTGATTGCAACCTCTTCGGCGACATCGAATCCGATGCAGCCGATAATCCGGCTTTTCCCTTTGGCGACCGATGTGGCGAGTTCGTTCTGGCAGTAGCCGAGTTCAAGGGCGACGCTTTTGACCTTCCTGCGTGTTTCGTCGCTGATGTTGACGCCTTTGATGTAGCGGTTGTTCAACACCAGGGAAACGGTCGTCCGGCTGACCGCCGCCGCCCTTGCAATGTCTGCCATGGATACCATATTGCAGGAACCTTTTCCCTTCTGCCTTTTTGCGGCCAGGACCGGAACAAGGCGGAATGCCGCATATCGTTACGCCTTATAAATAACTCGCGTTATTATATTATAATCATAAAATAAAAATTGTCAAGATCCTTTCCCTAAAAAAATATTTTTTCCTCTTTAGAAATTTTTCGCCGCAGAAAAATTTTCCGCCGAATCAACCCCAAAGCGGGAAAACTTCCTCTCCCTTCCTGATTTTTGAGTTGAATCAATACTGGAATCCGGAACGAAATTTCCATTCCCGCAGCAGGAGATTCCTGGCGCAGATTTCCAGCAGAAGAAAATTTACGGAGAGAAAACGACGGAACGGATGTAAGGAAAAATCAATAAAAAGATCAAAATTTTTCTTGATAACACGAGTTATTGGGATACAGTAATGATGCATGAAAAAATGCCGTTTCAACATTTAAAACTGAAATCAGGAGGAAAAATGCGTTCCCGATCCCTTCTCTTCCTTGCGGCCTGTCTGGCTGTCCTGTTCTGGAGTTTTGCTCTGTCCGCTGCGGAAAAACCAGCTCAGCTGACACTGTCATGTGATCTTCCCGGACATCTTGCAAAAACGGGGCAGGAAGTAACCGTGAATCTTCATCTTTCGCAGGACGGCAGGGCGCTTGCAGATGCGCCGCTGCTCTGGCTGATCGAGGGACATGCAAGCGTCTTCGGCTACCGCCGCGGAAAAACGGATGCTTCCGGCAATCTGACCATCCGGACGAAACTCGACCGTCCCGGTTTCCTCCGCATCCTTGCGGTTTACAAAAGCGGAAAACCGGGAGAAAAAGAGATTCAGAAACGGATCGGAATTGCCGTAGACCCGGAAAAGATCGTGTCCGCCCGCCCGAAACCTGCCGATTTCGACGCCTACTGGGACGGCGAAATCGCCGCAATGAAGAAAATGCCGCTCCGGGCCGAGGTCTCCAGAGTGGAGGTCGCCAATCCAAACTACCGGGAGCGGGTCGACATGTATGATGTCAAAATCAACACGCCGGGCGACCGGCCGTTTGTCTACGGTTATCTCTGCATTCCGAAGAATGCCGCGCCGAAATCGCTGCCGATCATGATGTCCTATCAGGGGGCGGGTTTCCGCAGTTCCGTGCAGACGCTCTTTCTTGCTTCCCTCGGACGCATGGTGCTGGACATCAATGCGCACGGGCTCCCCAACGGGAAAAGCCGCGAATTCTACGCGGAGGCGGATCGGAAAAATTCCGACTACCGCTACCGGGGCAGCGACAGGCGCGATACCATTTATTTCCGTTCCATGATTCTGCGCGCTGTCCGCGCCCTGCAGTACATGAAGTCCCGTCCGGAGTGGGATGGACGCACGATTCTGGTTTCCGGCGGCAGTCAGGGCGGAGGGCAGGCGCTTGCTGTCGCCGGGCTAGATCCCGATGTCACCTTCTGTTTCGCCGGTGTTCCCGCGCTCGCGGATCACGGCGGCGTGCTGGCCGGACGCCAGAGCGGATGGCCGCAGATTCTCAAAACGGCCGAACGCGCCGGATTTCCGGCGAAACCGGAAGCGTGCGATTACGTCGATGCCGTCTTCTTCGCTTCCAGAATCAAACATGCCGAGTGTCTGCTGAGCGTCGGGTTCTTTGATTTCGTCTGTGCGCCGGACAGTGTGTATGCCGCCTACAACGCGATTCCGTCGAAAAACAAAAAAATCATTCATGATGTCAATTCCGACCATACGATGCCGCTTGCCACTCATCTGGCAGGGCAGAAGGCCGGAACGGAACACATCCGGACCGCGGCTTCCGGAAGATGACTCCGTCCGGATGCCGTGACGTCTGCCGGGAAAGGGGAAGGACGGATATGCAGCCGGGCCTTCCCGCCTGCTTCCGGAGAGAGTTCCCCTTAGATTCCCTGCTCAAGCTGACCGACAATGTCCTCCCGCAGCAGTTGAATGTGGGTTGCCATGAACTCTTCCGCATCGGACAATCCGTTGTCCTGCCAGAAACGGCGCGCCTCTTTTTCCCATTCGTCCGCTTTCGGAAGCAGAGTCCGGAACGGTTCCACGCAGTTTTTCCGGAACATGCCGTCGTCCCGTCCGACAAAATCCGACACGCGCGTCAGGGTTCTCCGCGTGGCGCGGTGAATCAGAAATTCCTGCTGCAGCGCCTGATAGCGCACCGCAAGATTCAGCCAGCGCAGAACTTCTTTTTCCAGCGGGGACGCAGCGGGCAGCGTCGGAAGTTCCTCCGCGGCCTTCTGCAGCTCCGGCACCTGATTGCGCAGCATGATGTCTGAAAGCTCTTCCATGAAGGTGCGCCAGGGATGGCTTTCCCAGCGCGCCGGATCGCCGCCCGCGACAAACGCCGGATACGCGCCGTGCCACGGCCCGTAAATATTCCAGAGACTTGCACCCCGCGTCCAGGTGGTGTGGATGACGCCGGTTCCGTGTTCCGCCGCCCATTTGTACCATCCGGTGACATTCCGGATGCGGCTTGACGGTTCGCTCTGCACCTGGAAACAGTGTTCCCACCATCCGATCATCGCGCCGGAGGCTCCCATGATCTCCCTGCCGCACTGCATCAGCTTTTCCGTGCTCTCATACGGCGGGATTCCGTTGTACTGCCAGTCCACCGGAATTGTGCCTTCCGGCAGCTGCGGAACCAGATCCAGACGTTTTTCATTCCAGAACATATCCGCCCAGATGAGCGGGCGGCACCCTTTTTCCAATGCATGGCGGCAGAGTTCGGACACATGTTCCTGATACAGTTTCATCGGATCATGTTTCCTGCATTTTCCGCAGGTCCCCAGATTCCAGGTTTCATCCGCTCCCAGATGCAGGAACCGGATGCCGGGATGCAGTTCGACGACCTCGTCAATCCACTGTTTCAGGCGGGGGAGCGCCTCCGGATGAAGGGGACAGATTTCGTTGCCGGATCCGTTTTCCCGCCAGTCGCGCCACTCTTCATGCTTCAGCAGCCATTCCAGGTGACCGATGACCTGAATCAGCGGAATGACCTCCAGTCCGAGATCCGCGCAGGTCCGCACCAGATCCTGCTGTTCTTCGAGCGTATATCCGCCGCGCCAGGTCCCCGGCCAGGTTTTCCACGGAATCCGGTCGTCATATTCCAGAACCACGCCGTCATAGCCGCATTCCTTCCAGAAGTGCAGCAGTTCCCGCATTTTTTCCGGATTCGGGATTGCGCCTTTCAGATCCAGATGCAGCCAGTTGTTCTTCGGTCTGAGTTTCATGTTGTTTTCTCCGTTGTTTTTTCTGTCAGTGTGTATTATAAATGCCTTTTCATGGCTGTCAACGTCCGGAAACGGAAAAACGGAAAAATCCGCGGAGATGTCCCCGCATCTTCTGTCTCGGAAAGAATCGGGAAAAAGATGGCTCTTCTTTGCGCGTCTCCGCTTGACATATCGCTCTTCCGCGTATAGACTATCAGGCTGTTTTTCAATCCGCGAATCTGAAAGGAGGCAGGCATGAGCAGCAACCTGAAAAAAGAACTTGAACAGATTTCCAGACTGATTACGCAGACCATTGCGGAAGATACCTTCCCTTCCGGGATCTCGCCGGAATGCCTGGCCTCCGCCGTCCGCGCCTATCCGATCCACGGGGGAAAACGCATCCGTCCCGCGCTTCTGCTGTGGTCCTGCGGTGCGCTCGGCGGATTTCCGGACAGCGCGGTTCATGCCGCCGCCGCGGTGGAAATCTATCACTCCTGGACTCTGGTTCATGACGACATCATCGACGAGGACGACATGCGCCGCGGGTTGAACACCTCGCATGTGGAACTTGCCGTTCACGCGAGGAAAGCCTACCATAAAGAGCGCGCGGTCTGCGAAAAGTTCGGACGCGATTTCGCCATTCTCGCCGGCGACATGCAGCAGGCCTGGGCCGTCAGCATGCTGCTGCGTTCCGTGGAAAAAGGCGTTTCGCCCGAACTGGTCCTCCGGCTGGTTTCCGCCCTTTCCCTTGTCGTCAACCGCAGGCTGATCTCCGGCGAGGCGGCCGACGTCGAATTCCCGATGCGTCCGCTGGAGGGAATTCGATCTGATGAGGTCATGAAAATGATCTCGGGGAAGACCGCCTGCCTGCTCCGTTTTTCCGCTCAGTGCGGCGGCGCGATCGCGCTGAATACCGCGGACTTTTCCCGGGAGCCGCTCGCCGCGCTCGGCGTATATGCGGAGAATCTCGGAATTGCCTTTCAGCTCCGGGACGACTATCTCGGACTCTTCGGCGATGTCCGGAAGTTCGGCAAGCCGCTCGGTTCCGATTTTCAGGAGGGCAAGCCGACGTTTCTTTATCTGGAGGCGATGCACCGGCTTTCCGAAGCGGGCAAGAAACGTCTGCGGGAGCTGACCTTCCTGCCGGAATATCCGCCGGAAATCATCGAAGAACTCCGGGGAATGATGCATGACTGCGGCGCGGAGGATGCGCTGCTCCGGCAGACGGAGTCCTTCACGGAAAAGGCCGCCGGGGCGCTTGCGCTTCTGCCCCGGAACAAATATGCGGACCTGCTTGAAGCTCTGCTGGATTATCTGCTGGCCCGGACGGTCTGAGCTTCCGCCGCTGCCGGGCGCGCCTGCAAGCGCCCGGCAGGTTGTCCGAAACATTGCGGACTTTTTCCCGGTTACTGCAGTTCAAAAATCCCCGCGGCAAGAGCCGGGAGCGTGCATTCGCATTTTCCCCCGGAGAAATTCAGGACGGGGCCGGAGTAACCGAACTCCTTCAGCGGCACGGCTTTTGTAAATGCGGGGTCCGGGAGGACGAGATTGGCTTTCTCCTCCCGCCGCTGGTCGTTGGCCAGGAAGAGATAGGTTTTCCCGTCCGCGCGCTTCAGGGAGGCGTGAACGGCGGGCTGTTTCTCCGGATCGGAGACGACTCCCGGCAGATTCGGTTCCACCAGAATCTTTTCGAGGCTCCGGACATCCGAAAGAAAGGTCTTCAGCATGGAGACGATTTCTGGACGTTTTGCGGCATGATAGGCGGACGGCTTCTTTTTTGTCCGTTCGTCCCAGGAGTAGATTCCCAGTCCGTTTGCGCCGTTTGCAATTGCGATGATTCCCATGCAGCGGAGCTCCTGAAGATTCGGAATCTTCGGTTCGTAGCATCCGAGGATGGTCCAGACGGGTTTCAGGCCGAAGCTCGCCTTGGAGGCGTCGCGCGTCAGGGCCGCGACGGAACGGAGCGACACATTCGGGACCGGATAGGGATCGCACCCGACAATGTCGCAGGTCGGCGCGGTGTTTTTCATGTGCATTTCACGGCACTGGACCGTCATGACCGGGAATTCCCCGCCCGCGCCGCGGATGAAATTGTAGTTGTCGCGCAGTCCCTCCCAGTCCCGCCACGGTTCGTCCGCGCCGTACCAGAAGAGCATTTTCGGCAGCTTCCGGTAAATTCCGACGTATTCCGAAACATTCGGATCAAAGACGTTGACATTGAAATGCAGATAGAGATTGTTCGCAATGGCCGCCTTGTTCCATTTCTGGCGCATGGCGATATCCCGGGAGGGAATTCCGAAGAACGCCGTGTCATGATCCCTTGCTCCGGCGGTGGTGAAACCGAGTTCCGCCACCTGTTTCAGATCTTCGGCGAAAACGCCGTACAGGAGGACGGGAAAAATTTTCATCCCCCGGTAGCTGATGGATTTGTCGGGATTGATCCTGACGCTTCCGTTCCGGGGAAGTGGCGTATTGTTGTAGCGTTCCATGGCGTTGTAGACTTCCTTTCCTCCGGCGTAAACCTTGAGGTAGAGCGGACGCGTGGCGGACCAGGTGCGCGGCATGGGAATTTCCATGTGCAGAACTTCGGCGGGTGAGGAAAAGGTTTTGGTATGAACCTCTTTCGTCCCTTCCAGAATCGCCATGACTTCAAGCGGGAAGGGGAGCGACGGGTCGATCTTGTCAAGAGTCAGCACCATTTTATTCTGCCAAGGGAGCTGGTTCAGATAATGTTTCATGAGAGGCACCTTGCCCGGATGATGAACGCCCGCCCGGATCCGCAGACCGGCGACCTTTGCGTTTCTGATCCCGTGGAACGCCCGCAGGCGGCCTCCCGTTTTCAGCGTCAGATACTGCGGACCGTCCCGGAGAAGTTCGCATTCGCGATCGATTCCGCCGTTGATCCAGCTCCGGAGCATTTTCCCGTTTTCATCATAAACCACAGCGACGTGATTCCATTTCCCCTGCCTGAGAGGGAGCATGCCGTGAAATGAAACGCTTGTGGGATAATAGTTGAGCCGTTTCTTTTTCATTTCCGGCTCGACATAGATTTCCTGCGTCGGAAAATTGATCCAGTTGGCCGTGAGGCAGTTGTTCCGGAAGGCGATGCTTCCCAGCCCGCCGCAGAGGAAAAATTCTCCATTCAGGGCGGAATCCGGCTTGACCCACGCTTCGAGTGTCATGCCTTTTCCCTTCAGAACGTTTCCGCTGCCGCGGTAGATCAGGGAAAGGCTTCCTTTGCCGCTGCCGTCGAAGGCGAGCACTTCGCCCATCTCCGGATCGCGTTCCGCCTTCGCTCCGGAAACCGACGCCCTGGCGCCGGAAACGAGATCCGTCATTGCGCCGTCTTTGACGGTCAGGAGGACGGGAGTGTCCCCCCTGCCGGATTTGAGCCATTCCGCAGGCGTCTGCACGCACAGGGCGGATGCCGCCGCCATCAGAAGGGAAACTGCTGCTGTGATCTTCATGTCATTCTCCTTGTTCAGAGCTGGATTTTCCGGAATTTCCGGTGAATTTGTTCATCAGGTGGCTTCCCCGCAGCTCCTCTGCGAGGAAATCCGTTTCCATCAGATCGGGGAGGGTGGTCTCTGCAAATGCTTCCGGCGTCATCTTTCCGGAGCGGTATGCGGCAATGGCCTCGTCCAGTTTCCGGAATGCCGGGGCGAGAAGGGTGCGCGCGAAATCCCGGTCGCCCATGTCCGGATCGTTCCAGAATTCGAGGAGACGCCCTTTGTCCCGGTTGTATTTCGCAATGCCGTGTTCGGCGATTTTCTCCCGGATTTTCCGTTTCAGGACGGGATCGGGCTCCTCCCAGACGAGTTTCCCCATTCTCCCGAGTTCATGGACGCGCCCGCCCCAGGTGATTCCGCCGGCAGGCGTCCAGCGGATGACGCCGAAACGCCAGGAGGAGTTCGTGTCGAACGGAAGGACGTCGTAGAAGAAGATCCAGGGCAGGAATACGTAAGTGCCCATCTTTCCGTCCCGGCAGAGCGTTTCCGATTTCATGAATTTCCGGATGTCGCGGTAGTGACGGGAAAACGAACCTTTTTCATAGCAGTCGATCCGGTTGTCCGGCAGGCTGATGATGAACTGATAATAGTCTTCCCGTTCCATGCCCGGAGAAAGAAAAATCTCCAGAGAGCCCGCGCCGGTGTTCAGACTGCGGTATTTTTCCAGATCGCTCTCCCCGGAAACAAGGAAAAGATGAACTCCCTCACTGTCGTAGCGTAGATGGAAACGCGTGTTTTTCAGATAGAAGTCCAGATTCTTCTTTTTTCCTGTCAGACGTTCCGCCGTGGCGTCCGCGGCAAGCGTCGCCTCCGCCGCCTGATCGTAGGGAATGAAATTTCCGCTTCCGCCAAGTGTCCACGCGTCGCTCAGAATCCATCCGCCGGCTCCGGGCGGGGCGGGCTCCTGCGCCTTCACCGTGCAGCTGTTGCGCCGGAAGGGGGTTTCAAGCTTGCGCGCTTCCGCAAGAGCCTCTTCCGCCGCATCCGCATGGTTCAGAAGGAGCAGCGCGGAGGCGGCCCGCTGAAGCAGTGCGTGCCGGACCTCGGGAGAAAGCCGGGAGAATTCCGGCAGTGCGCCGATGGTCTTTTGAGCGTTTCCGGAGGGGGCGGCGGCAAGTTCGCGGATGATCCGCAGTTCCAGCGCGTTTTCCTCCGGCAGGGATTTTGCCTTTGCGATGCTTGCAAATGCCTGATGACTGCCGGTCTTTGCCGCCGTCCAGATCAGCTGGGGAAAGAATTCCGCGCGCTGTTTTGCCGTCAGGTGATCCGCCTGGTCCAGCAGGGAGAGTCCGATTTTCAGGGAGACCGGATAGCGGTGTTCCCGGGAACTGCGGCGGAAAGCGTCCAGACGGATTGCGTTTTCCTGTCTGCGGTTGTTGGACGGCAGGTGTGCCGCCAGTTCCAGCGCCTGCGCCGCCAGTTCATAATCCTTTGCAATCGTGGCGTTTGACGCCATATGAAGCGCGATCCGGTAATGGTGCCCGGCATCCAGCGTTTTGTCTTCGAGGGCGCGGCGGCACTCCGCGATGGCGTCCGGGCGGTTCCGGTTCCGTTCATGCTTCTGGATTTCCGCCAGATAATCCGTTTTTCCCGCCTGTGCGGACAGCGCGCCGGCGCAGCCTGCGGCGAGAAAAAGAAGTTTCAGAATCCCATGGTGCTTCATCTCAGCGCTCCTTGTTGCGGGATACGCCGGAGATGGCGTCCCGGAGTTTCAGAATCTGTTCGATCATCTCCATTCTCAGCGTGTCCAGATTGACGCGGTCGGCCTGCGCGAGAGCCAGAAAGCGGAGCGCCTTCTTTCCCGCGTAGTATGCGTCGGTGTTCTTCCGCGCGATCGCCTCCTCCGCGAGAAGGCGGAGTTTTGTCGCATAGCGGATGTCGTCGATTCCCGCGCGGAATCCTTCGTAATGCAGCGTGTCTAGAACGCCGTCCGCGGCGGGATAGACGAATGCGAACGTGCGGAAGATGCTGCCGGTGTCGCGCCAGACGTTTCCCGTTCCGTTTTCGAGGAAATGATAGTTGCAGCTTCCGTCATAGTCCGCCTTGTAAAGCGCCATGCCGTGGCTTCTGCGGATGTAGTCGGGATTTTCGGGCCCCGTGTGCGGATTGGCGTAATTGGTGATCCGGTTTCCCATGGCGTGCCAGATCCGGGCGCTTTCCGGGGAGAGGGTTCCGGCGTAATTGGCGAAATCCTCGTTGTATGCGCCGTACTGGAGGTGGCGGTCTTTGGCCGTGGAGAGGATTTTCATGCCTCTGTCATGGATTTTCCGCCAGAAGGGGCGCTGCCCCACCAGCAGTTTCATGCCGGGTTCGTCCCAGCCGATGGAATATACCTCCGTCTCTTTTCCCATGACGGAGCGGATGGCCGCCAGATCCCGGTCCACATCCCGGAAGAATTTCTCCTCGTATCCCGCGGGACGCTGCTCCGGCTTCCGGAACACAAGATACCAGTCGCAGTTGCCGACGCCGCCGAAGACCGCGTCGGTCGCAAGCCCGCAGTCCCGCATCCATTCCAGATTGTTCCGGAACAGTTTTTCCGCTTCGGCATCCGGAAGATCGCCGCGGTTTCTCCTGTCCACGAGCGGATAGAGAAGGTTGTGATCCCGCATGTTCCGGTACATCGCCTTCCTGCGTTTTTCCACGAGCTTGAAATCCCCGTCTGCCATGCGGAGTCCCTCGCTGAGCGGCGGCATGTAGATGGAGGTGTAAAACTTCTTTTCGAGGTCATACCAGGTCCGCGGATCGGGCAGCTTGAACGGGAGAACCCGCAGCGCGACCTGCAGGGTGCCGAGCTCCTTGCCCGCGGCATGGATTTTCAGCGTTCCCGCATAATGTCCGGGCGCAGTTCCGTCCGGCAGGCGGACCGTCAGGAAAAACTTCTTGTTCTCTTCGGGATCCAGCGAGAAGGCCGCAAGTTTTCCGGCGTCCCGGACCGGCGCCTTCACATAGTTGAACCGGCCGTACCGGATGCTTTCCGGATAGCTGATCCACTGCCAGGAGTCGCCGACGCGCAGATAGTTGTGTTTCTTTTCATGATCCACGCGGATCAGATTTTCATCGTGAAGCAGCAGTTCCGGAACCAGTTCCTGCTGAAGCGGATCGGCAAAATAACTGCACCATGCCGTGCCGTCCTGATACCAGTATTTCACGATCCGCAGATCCAGCGCCGATGCGGGAATCGAGCTGGACTTTCCGCGCAGGGGCGAGACGGAAATCCTGACGCCGGATTCCCTGCGGAACGGCAGAAGCAGAAATGCGGCGTGTCCGATTTCATTCGGAGTCATGACAATGGAAAGCTTATCCTCATATCTGCCGTCCGGCGGAAGTTCGTCGGGGAGATGCCGGCAGCCCGACAGGGGCGGGACAATGGCGCAGGCGAAAGCCCGGTTTTTCCATTCGCTGGTGTTTTTGAGCTTCCGCAGAAATGCCTTGCGCGTCTCTCTCCGCTTTTCCAGACTGTTCCGCGGAAGTGTTTTTGCCGGATCCCGTCCTGCTGTCCGGTTCCCTGGTGAGGCGGCGCACGCCTGAAGAAGGCAGAGGATTCCCGCCAGCGCCCATGCTGTCAGATGTAGTTTCACGTTGCAGTTTCTCCTGTTATTCCTGTTCGTTCATTATTCATACAAAACGTTGCCGGAAGCACGGTTTGCGATGTTTTCCAGCCCCTGGTCCAGATTTCTGTTGAAGTGTCTGGCTTCCACATGACCGTCCATGAAATAGATCTGCGCTTGTCCCGAGTGCCGGTAATCCACCTGTCTGTTCGTGGAGTTATAGGCCGTGTTTGAGAGGCGCGCCACGACATTGCCGCCGTTTCCGTCAATCATGCCCAGATTCAGAGAGGGTTTTCTGATGGCACTGATTTTCCGCGCCGGAGGAATCGTGGAGGAGGGCCAGTTTGCCGTTCCGTCCGCATCAAGCTGCGGATAAATGTGCTTGTTGATATTGTAGAAACTCCAGCCCGGCCAGGCGCTTTCCGTGAAATCGCTTTTCGCACGGCAGCGGAAGATATTGCCCGAAAGGGGCATATTGAGCGGAGTCACCACTTTGTTGAAGATATAGGGTGTGAGAAATGCGTAATAGTAACGGGTTGTGCCGGGGGTGCTGTAGTCCAGGGAGATGCAGAAATACTCCTTGTTGTCGCCGCAGTAGCTGGCGGAGGCGAGAAACCATTGTTTCAGATTGTTGGCGCAGTCCGTCCTGTAAACCGCCTCCCGCGCCTTCTGCAGCGCGGGAAGAAGCAGGGAAGCCAGAATCGCAATGATTGCAATAACAACGAGAAGTTCTATTAAAGTGAAAATCGAACCGTTCCCCGCTGTTTCTTCGCTGTGGATCTTTTTTGATGCAAGACAATTCATGGTTTTCTCCGCTGATGGTGTTTTCCTTTTGCTTTCGTATTATTAATTATATCTGTTTTTCCGCATGAAACCTTGAATTTTTCGGCTTTTTATCTTAAATTTTCAGAGATATCTGGAAAAAGGTGTTTTTTTGATGAATTTATCCGAATTGATGCTGACTGTGGAGGAACTTTGCAGCGTGACGGTTTCTCTGGAAGCGGTGGGACCTGCGCTTCATGACTGCCGTTCCCTGCGTCTGGCGATGGATCAGTATCTGCATCACAGTGAAGCATGCAGTGCGGTTAAACTTTCTCCGGGAATCGAAGTCTGCCGGAAAAACAAGACGCGGAGTGTTTCCATCGCCAGACGCGGGAAGAGTTTCTGCGGATGCTGTCCGAACGGGATCTGGGATCTTGCCGTGCCTGTTTTCTATCAGGACAGCCTGGTTGCCGTGATTTATCTCGGCGGAGGGCGGACGGAACCGGATGAAAAGAAACGGCGGGAGCTCCGGATGTACGGAAGATTCATCGCACGTTTTCTCGTTGTGGAACTGTATCGGAATGCAAAGCTGTCCGCACCGCACCGCAAGCGGCGCGATGAAGCTTTTTACATTGCGAACAGCCGCCGTTTCATTGAGGAGAAATATTGTGAAGGAGTTTCTCTTGCGGATCTCGCCGAAACGCTGAACATCAATTCCAACTATCTGGGAAAACTGCTTCAGCGGAATCTCGGACAGAGTTTCCGGGAGCTTCTGTGCGAACGAAGAATGAAACAGGCAGAAGTGCTTGTCCGGCTGCACAATACGCTCAACTTTACGCAGATTGCGCATCTCTGCGGATTCAGTGACAGCAATTACTTCAGCACCGTGTTCAAGCAGCATTTCGGAGTATCCCCGAAAAATTACCGGGAACGGCACAGACGCAGCTGAGCTGCCTCTGCCGCGTGGCGGCATGCCTGCAGAAATAAAAAAAACTTCTTTTTACAAAAAAGACTTGACAATCCGATTTCCAGCTGTTACATTGATAGTTAGTTTACACGAGGGAAGCAACTTTGCGAAAGGTCTGAAATGGCAACCGGAAATCCAGCGCTGACAATGAAACAGATGGCGGCCGAACTGCGGCTCAGCCGACGCGTGATCTCCGCCGTCATCAACGGCAGCTGCGGCAAAGTGCGGATCTCCTCCGCGACGGAACAGCGGGTGCGCGACTATCTTGCCGCCTCCGGCTATGTGCGTTCCAAATCGGCGCTGCAGCTCAAGCGCGGCGGGACCAGCGAGCAGATCGGAATATTCTACTGCGGCAAGTTTGTCGCGCTGGAATACCTGACCGATGCGCTGGCGATTCTGACTGCGGACATCCGGCGCCGCTGCGGCTTCTTCGAAATTTCCGGGGTCGATCCCGAGCGCCTTTACGAAGGCGTCGGCGAAATCATCGCCAAGGGCATCCGCAAACTGATCTGGATTCACGGGAACACGCCGCACGAGGAGTATCTTCATGCGGAAAAGCTTTTTCCCCTTTTCCGTCAGCTGGACAAGGTTGTGATCTTCAAATACGATTTTCTCTATTCGGAACTGGAAAAAGCCTATCTCGACAACGGGATTGAACTGGTCGGGTTCGACAGTGTGAAGTCCTATCGGGATGCCGCGCGTCTTTTCCGGGAAAGCGGGCACACTTCCGCCGCTCTGAACGATATTTTTTTTGAAAACGGCCTGCCGCTTCCGGGAAACGACCGTCTTCTGGAGGCATTCCAGTCCGAGGGACTGCGGGTATTCGGCGTGCAGCCGCCGCTGGACACGCCGCCGGACCGCCTTCCTGATGAAGTCGCCCGGAACATTCTGTTCTTCCATCGCAGGGAAGGGGTTCGCGCTGTTTTTATCCGCAATGACCTGCTGACGGCAAAGGTCATGCATCTGCTGCAGGCGCGCGGGCTGCGCATCCCCGGCGACATCGCGGTGGCGGGATTCAGCGGTTCGGCATATTCAGCCTTCCTCCAGCCGCCGCTGACGACCTTTGTCCACCCCATCGAAGCTATGTGCCGCCGGACCATGGAACTGATCGATGCGCCCCGGACGGGAACGCCGGCAAGACGGCATATCTTTGAAAACGAGTTCGTTCTTCGCAAAAGTCATCAATACGGCAATCAGGATAAAAATATGAAAGGACATACAAAATGAGACACAGGAGCCATTCCCCGTATTCCGGCCAAAGAAGAAGTTTCACTTTGATCGAGCTGCTGGTTGTGATTGCGATCATCGCGATTCTGGCCAGCATGCTTCTCCCGGCGCTCAACAAGGCGCGATCCAAAGCGCAGCGGACCGGATGCCTTTCCAACTGCAAGCAGGTCGGCGTCGGTATTCAGCTTTATACTGCCGACTACAAGGACTGGCTTCCCGGAGGAAAATCCGATGGAGGAACACCGGGAAACTGGAAATTTGAAATCGGTCCCTATTGCGGTCTGCCGCAGGAACAACTGTATAACGATGCCATAAAAAACCCGAAATATGGAATCGGAAGCGGCACTTCCTGTCCCTTATTCAGGGGATTCACCCGCAATGCAAAGGTTATCAGCGACGCAAAGGGTAATCCGGGAAAATATTCCGGCCTCGGATGGAATGATTATGTCAGTTACTCCGCTCAGCCTGGAAAACGGGCAAAAGTCCAGAGTGTCAGCAGATACGCCACGGAAACCGCGCTGGTCGGCGATACGGTCGACGATACGCAGTGGGACTTTGGAAACTACAAGGACGACTATAATGTTCTTCTTCCCATCCGCGGCGGCGATCTCCCAGACCAGCGCGTTTCACGCAGGCATGACAAGGGATTGAATATTGTCTGGGTGGACGGTCACGCCTCCTGGGTCACCCAGCATCAGATGAGCTTCGGGAAAAACGGAAACATCGCATGGTATTACAGTTCCTCAAAGTGAAGACCGTTCCGGATGCACTGTTTGAATCAATCACAGAATAAAATAAGGATATGATCTATGAAAAAAGTTATTTTATGGAGCGCGGTGTTTTTCGCGGCTCTTGCGCTGAACGCGGCACAGCCGCAGATCCCGTTCACCACCTCCTCCGGCACCGTGATGCAGCGCCTTCTCCCGACCGACGGGCGGAAGGCGGAAGTCAGGGACGGCATTGTTGCGCACGTTCCCGGCGGCAAAACACCCAGGCATCTCTTTTTCCGTTCGATGCTGATTCTGAAGCCTGCGCTGAAAAGCGATTTCGCGCCGGAAGATGCGCTTCTTGTAAATCTCCGCGTGGAGAAGGACACGCGCATCCGCGTCCGCTGGCGCAAGAGCGACAAGACCTATATCGACCAGCCGATTCCGGAAGTGCCGCTGACCGGGAAAAAAGAGTTTCAGAATGTGACTCTTCCGCTTCCCGAAGCGCCGGGCAAACAGTATACGACGCTTTTTCTGGAATTCACCCCCGATCCCGGACGAGTGGAGTATAAGAGCGTTGCGATTGCCCGTCCGCGCAAAGTGACTTTGAAACTGAGTGGAAATCCGGCGAAGGTGCAGGATCGTCTGATCGTCACGGGAACCACGGCGGAACCTGAAGCGGAAGTGACGGTCCGTGTCCGGAATTCCGCGGGCGCGGTTGCGGAAAAGTCCGTCCGGAGCAAGGACGGACTTTTCCGTCTCGAGTGGAAGCGCCCGCCGATCCACATCTACCGCTGGAACACTCTCTCGGCAAGCGTGAACGGAGGACGTGAAAGTGCGGACAATTCCATTGAAATTCCGCTTTACGGCTATCGTGCGGACGATTCACACGCATGGCTCCGCGTCAGGGGGCGCGACATCGTCACCTCTCCGAAGGCGAAGGAGGGCGAACGCGTCTTTCTTCCCGCCGGAATCGGCTATGCCCGCGACGTGATTCTTCCCGCGCAGGACGAGGAAGTGATGAGGTTCTGCCGCGCACGCAATCTGAACACTGTGAGACTCGCTTTCTACACGCGCTTTTTCAACAACCGCGACTCCGAACCGCTGGACATTGAGGAACATATCCGCGACTTCATCGTGCCGGTCGTGCTTGCGGCGAAGCGGCACAACATGTATGTGATTCTGGACGATCACGGCTATTTCACGGCGAAGATCGACGAGGCGAAGGCTCGTGAGAAACAGAGTGTTCCGCGCTGGAGCGAAGCAGGTTTTCAGGAGTGGATCCGCCGCTGGGTGAAGGTGGCGGAGTTCTTCCGGGACGAACCGAACGTGCTTGGCTATGAACTGCTCAACGAGCCGCACGACATCACGCCGGATCTGACGCGCGAATGGTATACGCGCTGTCTCAAGGCGATTCGCAAGGTTGACACCCGCCATATCATTCTGGTCGGGAACTGCGACTGGTCCCATGCCCGGGCGATGGAGCGCACCTGGGGAAAAACGGCCAAAACGGTCGATGCGCCTTACAACAATGTGGTTTTCGCATTCCATGACTATCCGGAGGACAATCATCCCTGGGACGTGATGCGCTTTCTGGAGGCATTTCAGAAAAAACACAATGTGCCGGTGCTCTGCACGGAATTCGGTGCGACGCACTGGAACAAGAGCGAGACCGTCTGCCGCATGTTCGAGGCCGGCATGTTCACGGTGTTTGCCAGACTGAATGTCGGCTGGATGATCTGGGCCCTGGGACGTCTGGAGGACAATCCCCGTGCGCCTTACAATGAAGTGGACAAGGTCGGGCTCAAACCTCCGCGCTTTGACTCCGCGGCTTACAGCGACATCTGGATTCCCGCCGCGAAAGTCATGGCGTCTCCGTTCCCGGGAGCAAAATGAAACAGGTTGATCCATATCGCGGACTCCATCTGCATGTAGTCTCCCACACCCACTGGGACCGGGAGTGGTATCAGCCGTTCGAGGTATTCCGACTGCGTCTGACGGACCTGATCGACCATCTGCTCGACATCTTCCGGAAATATCCGGACTATGTCTTCGAGCTGGATGCGCAGACGATCTGCCTTGAGGATTATCTGGAAATCCGTCCCGGGCGGCGCGAAGAACTGGCGGAACGGATCCGCGCGGGCAATCTCCGAGTCGGACCCTGGTATGTCCAGAACGACTTCTTCCTGACCAGCGGCGAGGCGACAGTCCGCAACCTCCTGACCGGCAGACGGATCGCCGCCTCGTTCGGACGCTGCGGCGACGTCGGATACGCGCCGGACCAGTTCGGACTGATCCGCCAGCTGCCGCAGATCCTCGCCGGATTCGGAATCGACAGCTGTGTGTTCGGGCGCGGATTCGACCGCCGCACGCGGAATGAGTTTTACTGGGAAAGTCCGGACGGCTCCCGGGTCCTTGCCTCCTTCCTGAGCCGCTGGTACAACAATTTCCAGCGCATTTCCGCGGATCCGGAGCGTGCCGCGCACTATGCGGCGACCGCCGTTTCGCGCCAGAATGACGAAGCGGCGACCTCCCACCGGCTGCTGATGAACGGCGTCGATCACCTGGAGGCGCAGGAGGATCTTCCCGAGCGTCTGGCGCTTCTGCCCGGATTCCGGCAGTCGACGCTCCGCGCATTCCTCGACGGGGTCAAAGCCGAGGCCGGCGACAAGCTGCCGGTTCTTGCCCAGGAGATGCGGAACGACTCTTTTGAAATGCTCCTGAGCGGAACCCTTTCCGCTCGGTCTCCGCTGAAGGCGCGCAACGTCCGCGCGCAGGCCGCGCTCGAACTGGGAGTCGAACCGCTCGGCGTCATTGTTGCCGAAAGCGCCGGAGACTGGTCGCTCTATGAGAGCGCCCCGCTGCGTTACGCTTGGAAGCTCCTGCTTCGGAATCATCCCCACGACTCCATCTGCGGATGCGGCAATCCGCGTGTGCATGCGGACAACGAAAACCGTTTCGCGCGTCTCGAGGATCTGACCGGAGCTCTGCGCGACCGGCTGTTCCGCCGTTTTTTCGAACGGCTCGACCGCACCGGCATGGCTCCGGAAGATTATCTTCTTGCCGTCTTCAATCCGGCGCCGGAGCGTGTCTCGGAGGAGGTGGAGGCGAAACTGTTTCTGCCGCTGGCGGACAAGGTTTCCAATTTTGAAATCCGCGATCCGGCAGGGGAAATCATTCCGTTCGAAGTGTGTGCAAGCCGTCTCCGCTCGTTCGGGAATTATCCGCCGGTCAATCTGCCCGGCAAATGCGACTGCCGGGAACTGGACATCCGCTTTCCCGCCGTGAATCTGCCCGCGGCCGGCTACCGGGTCTACACGGTACATCCCTGCGCGGGGCGTCTGCCCGCCGCAGGAAAGGCGTGCCGCATGGAAAACGAGTTTCTCTCCTTTGAAGTGGAAGCGGACGGAAAACTGCGCGTCACGGATCGTGAAACGGACCGGGTTTATGAAAATCTGGTCGCATTCCGCGACGAGGCGGATATCGGGCATACCTACAATTTCTTTCCCGCTCCCGGAGACCGGGAGATCGATCTCGGTGCGGTCAGCCGGGTTTCCGTGCATCGCCGTTCCGCGTGTGTGGAGGTCGATTACCGCTTTGAACTGCCGGCGGATTATGATTTCGCCCGGCACCGCCGCACGGGAAGAACGAGGAGGAACTCTCTGACCGTCCGCTACTCCCTGAAGCGTTTTTCCCGTCATCTGAACGTGGATTTCGAGCTGGACAATCATTCCTCCGCACATCGGCTCAAGGTCCTGTTCCGCGTGCCGGGTACGGATGCATCTGCGCATGCCTCGGTGCCGTTCGGATTCGAGAAACGCCCGAAGGGGAATTTCTTCCGGGGCTTTCCAAGCTGCGGCGTCGCTTCCGTGGAGAATCTGGCGGTCTATCACTGCGGACTTTACGAATTTGAATACCGGGCGGACGGATGGCTCTCCCTGACGCTTCTGCGGTGTGTCGGAAGAATCACGAATTCCGCGTATCCCGATGCGCCGTCGGTTGCCGAACCCTATGAGTGGGAGGCGCCCGACGCGAACCTGATTGGCACGCACCGCTTTTCCGCCGCGCTCCGTTTCGGCAAAGCGTCGCTTCCGGAGCTGGAACGCGAATACCGACGCTTTCTCCAGCCCGCAATGGTCGCCTTCGATGCGGCGGATGAACGGAAATTCACCTCCGGACGTCCCTGCGAACAGACGGCGGATCTTGCCGAAACCTTTTTCCGGACTCTGCCGGAAGAAACGAAACGTCTGACACGGGAATACAGTTTGTTTTCGCTGTCCGGCGATGCGGTTCTTTCCTGCTGCAAGCGAGCCGAGGAGAGCGATCAAACTGTCATCCGCGTCTTCAACCCGGATTTTGAACATTGCGCCGCGTTTGCCGTGGAGGGAGCGCAAAGCATCTCTCCCGCCGACCTTGCGGAACGGTCGCGCGCGCCTTCCGGAACGCCGGGAGTCCTGCGCAAAGGCGAAATCGCAACCTTTTACCTGAAACCTTCCAGATAAGGAGTCAAACATGTCCGCTCTTCCGTCCTTTCAGCTGAAACGTTACGCCTCGCATCCGATTCTCCTGCCGCTTGCGGAGAGTCCCTGGGAGTGTGAAAATGTTTTCAATCCGTCGGTCATTTATGCAAACGGGCTCTTCCACATGCATTACCGCGCCGAAGGCAAGGACTGGACCAGCCGGATCGGTTACGCCGTCAGCCGTGACGGCATCCATTGGAACCGCCTCCGCGAACCGGTGCTTGCTCCTTCCTGCGAATATGACCGCAAGGGGGTCGAGGATCCCCGCGTCACCTGCATTGACGGAATCTACTACATGGCCTACTGCGGGAATTCCTATTACAGCGGGCGCGGCGTCAACTACTGCGGAAGCATCTACCCGATGTTCGCCCGGAGCCGGAACCTGATCGACTGGGAGGTGATCGGGCCCATGGTCGAAGGGGAGGACAACAAGGATCATATGCTTTTCCCGAAGAAGTTCGATGGGAAATTCTGCGCCTTTCACCGCCGCAGACCCGACATCTGGCTGGCGTTTTCCGAAAACCTGCGCGACTGGCCGGAAGCGGAGATGCGCAGACTCTGCGGCGCGCGCTCCGATGTCGCATGGGAAGGCAAATACATCGGCATGAACGGCGTCCCCATCGAGACCGAGGCGGGATGGATCGCATTTTATCATGGGGCGGACAGCGATCATGTCTATCGGATCGGCGTCATGCTGCTGGACCGTGGGGATCCCTCGAAAATCATCGCCCGTCCGCGCACGCCCGTGCTGGAGCCGAGGGAACGCTGGGAGTGCCGCGGCGATGTCCCAAACGTCGTCTTCAGCGCGGCCAATCTGCTGGTTGACGGAACGGTCTACGTTTATTATGGAGGTGCGGATCATGTGATCGGACTTGCGACGGCTCCATTGACGGAACTTCTGGAGTTCCTGCTTGATCCGGCGAACCGCACCCAATAAAAAAAGTGCGCGCGAAGCTGCGCAACTAAAAAAAATAATTTGCAGAGCAAATTATAATTCGTGCAGGACTTTCAGTCCTGCCGCGGTCCGGCTGCGCAAGCCGGCCGCCGGAGGCGGAATCTCTTCCGGCGGCGGTTCCAACCGCTAAAGGACGAGAAGCGAAGCTTCGAGAGCCGCCGGTACAGTGTGCAACCTCGGGAAAATGCCCGGAGCTCTCGCTGGTAAAAATATATTGAAAGAAAGTCCGAAAAGAAAAATGATACAGGGACGCCCGGAGCTCTCGAACTTTTCCAGCGGAAAAGTTCTCGTCACTGAGCGGTTTGAACCGCTCCGGGCGGGGGATTTCGTGCTTCGCGCGACCAGCGTTTCGCCGCTGGATCACGCCAAGGGCCGGAAGGCCCTTGACCCCGCGAAAAATGCTTGCGCATTTTTCCGTAAAAAAATAATTTGCAAAGCAAATTATGATTCGTGCAGGACTTTCAGTCCTGCCGCGGTCCGGCTGCGCAAGCCGGCCGCCGGAGGCGGAAACTTTCGCGCTGTGCGCGACCAGCGTTTCGCCGCTGGATCACGCCAAGGGCCGGAGGGCCCTTGACCCCGCGAAAAATGCTTGCGCATTTTTCCGTTTTACAAGGGAAAATTGAAAAACAAGAGGAGTGAAAATGAAACAGTTTGCAGTTCTGCTCGGGATTGCCGCGCTATGTGTCGCGGGAGAAATCCTGCCGGCCGCCGCTCAGGAGAAAAAAGCCGAAGAAGTCATCCGGATCGATCCCGCCACCGTCACCATCACCGGGAGAACAGACAAGGATCCGCTTTCCTATGCGCCCGGCGAGACCATGACCTTTACCCTGAACCTTCATTTCAACGGGCCGAAGCCGACCGTTCCTTATTTCATCGCATGGCGCAGGAGCGGGGACGACGGAAAACAGACCACGGGGCGCGCTTCCGCGTTTGAACCTGTCATCATCAAAACCTCTCTGGATCGTCCCGGCTTCGTCCGGATCTATGCCAAGCTGATCGACGAGCGCAACCGGAACGTGGTCGTGAAACAACATGAGGCGGGAAGTTTCAACGGCGGCGCCGCCGTTCAGCCGGAGACACTCAAAGGCACGCCCCCTCCGGCGGATTTCGATGCGTTCTGGGCGAAGCAGAAGGCGCGTCTCGCATCCGTTCCGCTGAAAAGCGAAATGAAAAAGGTCGCCTCCGCGCAGAATGCGGAAATCTACATGGTCAAAGTGGATTGCGCCGGACCACGGCCGGTCACCGGATACCTCGCCATCCCGCATGGGGCAAAGGAGAAATCCCTCTCCGCCGAAGTTGTTTTTGACGGTTACGGCTTCAGCGGTGTCCGCGATCAGGGGCCTCCGGACGGTCCGAAGAAGCATATCCGTTTCAAAGTCAACGCGCACGGCTACGATCTGCGGCGCGAAAAGGCCTATTACGACGCCTTTCTGAAGAAGATCTGTCCGCGCGGGAAGGGATACGCATTTGATCCCGTGGAA
The DNA here is from genome assembly GCA_944391115.1 of uncultured Victivallales bacterium. Taxonomy (GTDB): domain Bacteria; phylum Verrucomicrobiota; class Lentisphaeria; order Victivallales; family UBA1829; genus UBA11452. The sequence continues at coordinate 91,481 of CALXSJ010000003.1, forward strand.
AACTCGGATCCCGGGACCGCTTATTTCAATGGAATGGCGCTGCGTGTGCTCCGTGCGCTGGAATTCGTCAAGACCCTCCCGCAGTGGAACGGAAAAATCCTGATGGTCAACGGCGGAAGCCAGGGCGGATTGCAGACGATCTGGGCGGCCGCGATGGATCCGGATGTGACAAGCGCGTCCGCGGCGGTTCCCTGGTGCTGCGATCTGGGCGGCGCGGCGAATTTCGGAAGACTCACCGGAGGATGGCGCCTTGCCTACACCCGTGCGCTGGATTATTACGATCCCATCCATTTCGCGCCGAAAATCAAATGCCGCTTTTCCATTCCGCGCGCCGGACTTGGCGATTATGTCTGTCCCCCCTCCGGAATCGCGGTCTTCTATAACAGTCTGACCTGCCCGAAAAACATTCTCTGGGTGCAGGGATCTACGCATAATCTGGTTCCGAAGAATCCTCAGAAAACGGAGTGGCGGAACGAAGGGAAATCCCGGTAGGAAGTCCGGAATGGACGGGCGGAGCGAATCCGCCCGTTTTCTCTGTTTCTCAGGCGAAACACGAACCGCCCGCAGTGAGCAGGCGGCGGGTTTCCCGGAAATCCGTTTCCGCGATGCCGCACCGGTGATGCACCGCCTGCCATGCGGCGACTCCGGCGGCTTCTCCGCACTGGTTCAGATTCACCATGACGCGCACGGCGCCGAAGGCCACGGGATCGGCGTCCAGCATCCGCCCCGCACTGATGACATTGCGTGTCCCTTCCGGGATCAGGCAGCGGAGCGGAATCCGGTAGAACGGCAGGATTTTCCCCTCCGGCAGCCAGCGTTCCTCCGAAACCAGACGGCTGGCTTTGTAGACAAGCTTCTGACCCGTCAAATACATGAAGGAGATGGATTCATCTTCGTTTCCATGAATGTCGACCGGATAGGTCCCGCATCCGATGGTGTCGGGAAAATCGGTTCCCGCAAGCATTTCTTCTCCGCGCAGGGGGGCAAGAGAACGGATGTGGCCGCCTTCACGGATTCCGAGCACGGACGGGAGCGTTTCCAATGCGAGTTTTGAATCCGGGCGGATCTTCCGGAAGAGATCCATCAGCGCACGGATCTGTTTCCGGGACTCGAATTCGCCGCGCGTGATTTCGTCGGCGTCGGAGCAGTCGCAGTGCATCACCCGTGTCCCCGCGAACATCATGAGCGTGCTGCCGGGAATGTCCATGCTCCATGCATAACCGCACGGAAGATCGGGAAATTCATCACGGTGCTGATCGCAGATTTCCTTCAAGTTGAACTTTCCGAGAGTATCCCATCCGGAGAATCTGGCGCAGGCTGTCGGCGGCTGCGGATGCGCCGGAAAATGCAGGGGGAATCCCGCGTCGCGGCAGAGGACAGCATCGCCGGAAGCGTCGATGAAGGCGTCTGCCCGGACGCCGAAGCGCCCGGACTTGTTTTCCAGAACCAGCGCTTCCACTGTTCCGTCCGGTTTCCGGACAGTTTCGGAATAGCGGGTCTGAAGATAGACGCGGATGTTTTTCTGTTCCAGAACCATTGCATCGAGTTCCAGTGTCAGTTCCTCGCTGTTCAGGCGGATCCCCCATCTCCGGCTTTCCGCCGGATCGCGGAACTCGCTGACCGCGCCGCGTTTTTCCAGACGTTCAAGCATTTCGAAGGTCAGTCCGCCGATGACCTGTTTTTCTCCCGTGATGTCGTAGACGGAGTGCCACATCCCGACCAGTCCGCAGGTCGCGACGCCGCCGAAACGGTTCTGCTCTTCCACCAGAATCACTTTTGCTCCGAGACGCGCTGCCCGCACGGCGGCGAATACGCCGGTGCAGCTTCCTCCGACAATGCAGATATCCGCGGAATCCGTCACTTTTACTTTCCGCGCGGGAATTTCAATGGTGTCATTTCCGTTCATCTTTTTCTCCTTCTTGGGTTGTGCGGAACAATAATCCGCAAAAAAGCTTTTTTCTATGAAAAAACAGCCATTTTTTATGAGAATAATGCTGCCGATAATGAAAACATAACAAAAAATATGGAATTTTAAAGGGTGGATCACGTGAGAAAGATTTCCTGGAAAAGTTTCATTTCAAAAAAATTTAGGTTGATACCGCGATGCTCTGCATCGCCAAAAATTGCTTCGTGCAGGACTCTCAGTCCTGCCGCGGTCCAGCTGCGTAAGCTGGTCGCCGGAGGCGAAATCCCCAATACCGCGCATGCTTGCATCGCGGTAATTTATTCAAAAAAATCGGGTTAATCGCGTGATGCCTTGCATTGCGGAAAATATCTTCGTGCTCTCCTGTCAGTCCTGCTTCAATCCAGCTGAATGATCTGGTCGCCGGAGGCGAAATCCCCGATTTTCCATGTGCATTGCACAGGAGAGTTCTTACAGAAATAAAAAAGATAAAAAAGATAAAAAAAATGAAAAAATGAAGGAATGATGACTTGCTTTTTTAATTTGTAGTATAATAGTATCTATAAAAAATACGGGAGGAGATGCGGATCGATGGAAGCGATTTCGAAAGTGTCCATGCTGGATCTTGCCATTCAGGCGATCCAGAAATACATAGTGGAAAACGACTTGCAGCCGGGAGCGGTTCTGCCGACGGAGTTTTATTTCTCCAGCAAGCTCGGAATCAGCCGGAATATCACGAGGGAGGCGATTCAGCATTTCAAGACGCTGGGTATTGTCATGTCGAAAACGAAAGTCGGCAATATTCTCTGTTCAACCGTTCCTGTGAGCCCGTATGAGAATTACAAACCCTTCCTGCATGACAGCCGGACGCTGCGTGAGCTTTCCGTCATGCGCAAGATTCTGGAAGTCGGCGCAGTTTCCGAAATTTGCCGGGAGGCCAGGGAGGATGACATCTTGAAACTTGAGGAGCTTCAGGAGCGGATGATTCACTCCGGCCTGTCCGGAGACGGCAGTTCGGAGCTGGAAGTCGCGTTTCATTCCCGGATTCTCGAAATTCCCCGCAACCGTTTTCTTTCCGGCTATGTGCCGCTTGTGATTGATTTTTTCACGCTTCTGAAAAAGCAGTTTGCGGAAAAGAGTTTCCGCCATTCCCGCGAAGAAGTGAACCGTCAGCACCGCATGCTGATTGATGCGATCATCAAACGGGATCCGGACGCGCTCCGCACGGCGTTTGAAGTTCACGGAAAATCGTATATCGACTGAGGCGCTCTTATGAAGGAAATCTATCGTTTCCAGCACAGAATCAAGCGGGAGCTGTTCATCGACGATACTCTGCTCGACACCGCCGAAGGTCTGGAGTTCCAGGTGCAGAAGCCCGTTCCGCAGCCGCCGGAGGAGAGCGCGCCGCAGGGATACTATTCCACTGTGATTTTCGACGATGTGAAATACCGCTATTATTTCCGTGAGTTTCCGTCGGAGCGTCATACCCTTTATGCGGAGAGCGCCGACGGGCGGAGATGGGATCATGCCTCGCAGGGACCGGCCTGGGACCTTGACCGGAACAGCGCACTGCGTCTGCCAAATTTCACACATAACTTCACCCCGTTTCTCGACCGGAATCCGGCGGCTCCCGCGGAGGAACGCTACAAGGCGATTGCCGGGACTTACCTGGATCGCGGACTTGCCTCCTTTTATTCCGCTGACGGCATTCATTTCAAGCGCTATGACCGTCCGCTGATTCTGCCTGTTCCGGAAGGGGTGGAGATGCTGGATTCCCAGAATACCGCTTTCTATTTCGAGGCGGAAAACTGCTACGTCATCTTCTTCCGGGTGTTTCATCTGCCGGACGGCCGGAAAATCCGTTCCGTCGCCAGAGTGACATCCCCGGACTTCGAGCACTGGGGGGAAATTGAATTCTTTCCTTCTCTGAACGAGCCGGATGAACATCTCTATACCAGCGGGCTGACGCCTTATTACCGCGCACCGCATATCTGCGTGGGAACTCCGACGCGCTTTTTCGAGGATCACGGGGCGGCAACGGACATCGGACTCTTTTTCTACCGCGCCGGCAGGGGGTTCGTGCGTCCGGGAAAAGAAGCCTGGATTCGTCCCGGACTGGATGAGGAACGCTGGAAGAACCGGGCGAATTACCTTGCGCTGAATCCGGTTCCGACTGCGGAGAATGAGCTGTCGTTTTATCATATTTTCAGCAGGGTCCGCTACACGCTTCCTCTGGACCGCTTTGTCTCTCTGCATGCGGGGACGCGGGAAGGATGCTGGATCAGCCGCCCGATCGAACACCCCGGCGGGACACTTGAACTGAATGCCGCAACCTCCGCGGGCGGACGGATTGTCCTGGAACTGTGCGACATGGAGGGGAACGTGCTGCCCGGCTGCGGAGCCGCGGATTTTGAAACATTCTGGGGGGACCGGATTGCCTGGCGCCCGCAGTGGCGTCCGAGTGGAAACGGAATCGGAAAGGGGGAGGTCTTCCGGATCAGGGCGTTCATGAAGGAGGCGGATCTCTTCAGCATGTCATTCTGCAATCCGGAGGAGGTCTGAGCCGCATGAGCAGTTCATGCGGCTGGAACAATTCGAAGTCCCGCGGTGCCGACCGCGCTGCGTTTCGGGATTTGCGGTTCCGGCGTGTATGCCCGTAACTCTTTTTATATCGGGCGGAGTCCGGAATAAATATTAAAATCACAAGGAAGATGAAAATGAAACACACTGCATTGCAACTGGTCGCGGGACAGAAAATCCATTCGGCTTCGGACGCTTCCGGCACCCCGCCGCCGAACAAGGGATGGGGAAGGTTTTCCTCTTTCTGCACGGGAGGGCAAAATTTTACATTGATCGAGCTCCTTGTTGTGATTGCGATCATCGCGATTCTTGCCGCGCTGCTTCTGCCCGCTCTGGGCGCGGCGAAAGACAGCGCCAAAAGAATCCAGTGCGCCAACAATCAGAGACAGATTCTGCTGGGCTATCACATGTTTGTGCAGAACTACAAGGACAATATGCTTCCCTGGCGCATCTATCCGGACGAGAGTTACGGGGTGGACCAGCGCAATTACACGGGAACCAGCGGCATGCAGTGGACCTGGCTGATGCGCGACGAGCTGAAGATGACGAATCTGATGGATTATGCCTCGAAAGGGCAGGCGGATGACACGATTGCTCCGGCGTCCAGAAAGGTTGTCACATGCCCGTCCGCTCCGATCAAGGTCCAGTACTGGGGATATATTCATTACGGGATGATGCGCTACTTCGCAGGCGGCGACCGCGCCTATGCCACGGACCTTACGCCGATGCCGAAGAAACTTACCGATGTGAAGTCCCCCCGGATGATTCTCTTCGCGGACTCCTACGATCATGCGACCAAGGGCGGATCCAGCGTCATCGACAACGGCACAATCGTCACATGGGGATTTTCCAGACATCGCAACAGTGTCAACATCTCCCACATTGACGGCGCCGTTTCCACGATGAAATATGTCGAGCACCTGAAACGGAGCAACAATCCGTCCCTGTGGCGTTATGATCACTATCTCGGCAATCCGAAATAATCGCGGAGGCGTTGAGATGATGAAACACCTGATGCCCGGCGTGCTTCTTTGCGTCATGCTCCAGAGCGGATGCCCGGCGTTTTCCGCGGAACTGCGCTTTGCCGGACTGCTGGGGCAGAGCTCGGAAAAGCCGCCGCTGCTTTCCGAAGTCGCCTGCGGGGGCGTGGCGGCCGATGAGAATCATACGCTTTTTTTCCGGAACGGAACCGTCCTTTACCGGATCGTCCCGGAGACGGGAGAACCGGAAGCGCTTCTGTCCGGCGTTTCCGGAAAAGTGACAGGCGATGCCCGGGATGTATATCTGTGGCGCGATGGACGCTTTCTCGACCGTCTCCTGAAAAGGAAGGATGGAAAATACGCTCTGGAGAAAAAGATTGATCTCGGGCGGGCATTCGGCAGCGTCTGCCTGATTCCGGAGGCGATGCGGCGCCGCTGGCAAAACGGAAAGCGCATTCTGGCCCTGGATGCGGGGCGGCGGAAGATTTACGCATTCGACGGGGAAGGACGGAACGAAACGCTTTTTCTGGATCTGGCCGCATTTGCGGACGGGAAAAAATCCCCGCTTCTGGCTGTCGGCGTCTTTCCCCGCCGAGACTGGATTCTGGTGTCCACCGGATACCCGGACAGCAAAGTCTACCGTTTTGACCTCAAGGGGAGAGTTCTGAACGGCGGAATCTGGCCGCTGCAATGCGGTGCGAAGGCGTTTTCCATGCAGAATGGCGAAGTCTGGGCGGTCTGGGCGCAGGCGACAAAAATCGAGGAGAGCATGGAGGAGGGCGCACGCCTGCGGATCGGCGGCGACAACGACATGTTCACCGAATCCGTTGCAAAAGACCTTTCCGGCGCCTGGTATCTGGCCACCTCCTCCGGACTGAAATATTACTCTCCCGCCATGCCGAACCATTGCATGAGACGTCTGGGGGGAGCCGGAAAACCTCTCGCCCTTGCGTGTGCGCATGGCAAAGTTCTCTTTGCGCGCGGAAGCGCACTGAATATGCTTGCGCTGGACAGTTTTCCGGATGAACCGCTGGAAAGCAACGGCCATGTTTCCTGGATTCTCGGACGGGACTGGAGCTCCCGGACGGCCGCCGCTCTTCCCGACGGCGGGAATTTTCTGCTTCTGGACGCCGCAGGCGGACGGGTGATCCGCTTTGATCCCGCCGCGGGACCGAACGACGCCGGGCGTTTCAAAATTCTGGAACAAGGCTTGAAAGACCCTTCCGACATGGCCTTCGCGGGCGGAAAACTGCTGATCGCGAGCGGGGGAAAGCTCAATGTCCCATGCGATTTCGGAAGGAAAATCGAGCGGGTTGCGGCGTTTTCCGCCGATGAATTTGCCGTTTTCGGCGAAGGCTGCCTGGGATATGTGGCGGGCGGAAAGACGATCTGGCGGAAAACGCTCTCCTGTCATGACATCGAGGTCATGGGGGAGAATATTCTGGCCGCCGGAAAACAGCTGCTCCGTCTTGACCGCGGGGGACGGATCGTCCAGTCTCTTCCTTATGAACTGCATGCGCTCGCGGCGGACGGACCGTATCTGGTCGGCGCCGATCACGCATGTTCGGCTCTGCGGCTTTTCCTCCTGGATTGACAACCATGACCAAACGGAATGCATATGCCATGAAATGTTTTCTGACTCTTCTGCCGCTGCTTTTCGCAGCCTCTCTCCTGTCCGCCGCGGATTTCCGCTGCACGACGGAGAATCCTTACAACAATCTTTTCCGAAAGGGGAAGGCCGTGCGCCTGAAGTTTTCCGCAGGGAAACTTTCCGTGTCAACACCCCTGAAACTGCATGTGGAGATTTTCGACCATGCCAGCCGCCGTGTCCGGAAACAGACGCTTCCAGTTGCCGTCCGTCCGGACGGGAGCTGGGAGACCGTGCTGGAGGCGCCCGGGGACCGCTACGGATATTTCCGTGTCAACGCCTCCCTTTCCAACGGAGAGACCCTGCCGAAGCTCGGCAGCCGTCCCGCCGGATGCATCACCTATGCCGTTCTGCCTTCCCCGGAGGAACGCAGGCTTCTTCCCCTTGAGGAGAGCTTCTGGGGACTGATGGGCAATGCGCACGGAAAGGCTGATCTGCGTCCGTGGATCGGTTCGCGGATCAACAGCATTGTACTGGCGCGGACGCCGGAGGAATACCGGAAGACGCTGGCGGAATCGGCAAAACGGCGCACTCCGTGGGAGGTTTACGGATATGAGACCTTCCGCGTTTACAATTCCGTCGCTTCGCAGCTGACTCCGGAGCAGCTTGCGAAACATACAAAAGGAGGAAGGGGCACCTTGATCCGCTTCACGGATGCGGAAGGGGAGAAACTCTTTCTCCGGGCCTACGCCGCGGTGGCGTCCCGGGCCTCCTGGCAGCTCGGGATCAACAAGGTGATGCGTTACCAGGCGCTCTGGGAGCCGGATCTGGCCATGACCGACGAGGAGATCATCGCGGTTTCGAAAACCGCGTTCCGGGCTGTCCGCAAAGCCGATCCGACGGGAATTCTCATGGGGCCGTGCCTCATGAGCATCAACGACATGACCGTCGCCCGCATGCAGGGACTGTGTGAAAAGGGCCTGCTGAATTATGTCGACGAAATTTCCCTGCATCCCTATACCTATCTTCCGGCCGAGCACAATCATTTCGTGGAAAGCATCCGCGCGCTGAAGAAACTCCTCGCCAGATACGGGAAGGGCCGGGACATTCCGATCCGCGGCACGGAATCCGGCTACAGGTGCGGGAACTCTCCGGACGAGGAATATCTGAAGATGTACGGACTGCTCCGGGCGAATCTCATTCTGCTGGGAGAGGGGTTTGCCTCCAATGAGATTTTCTACGGATTTGATTTCGGAAACGATCTCGGCGACGCGGCGAACGGCGATTACGGATTGTGCTACAATCTGGAACTGGATCTGAAACAGCCGCAGCGCAGGTATTCCACAAGCACGGTTTCGCCGCGGCCTGTTTTCGCCGCCATCAGTGCGGCGTCCAAACTTCTTGAGGGCTGCCGCGGGGTTGCCCCCATTGAATATCTGGGGCGCAACATTCTGGGATACGTGTATGCGGACCGGGCGGGCAATCACAAAATCGCCCTCTGGAACTTCGGTGGAGGAAGCGCGGAAGTCGAAGTGCCTGTCGGACGTGAGAAAATCACCGTTGCGGACATCATGGGAAACTGCAGGGAAATGCGCACCCGGAACGGCAGTTTGAAGCTGAAGGTTGCCGAGGAGCCTGTTTATCTGCTGGATGTCCCCGGGAGTCTCTGGGGCAGGGAGGCGGAACGGAAACTGAGACTGGACGGCACGGAATTCCGCTGTATTGCCGGCGAGTCCGCCGTATTATCCGGGCGTGTGCCTCCTGGCAGCGGAAAAGTCTCTGTGTTCAGCAGAGAGCTGCCGTGTCTGAACCGGACCGTCATTCCCGGTGCGGACGGACGTTTTTCCGTCCGTGTTCCGGTTCCTCTCCATACCGCAACGGATCAGTATGCCGTCTTCTTCCGCTGGGAAGACGCGGGTGGAGTTCTGGCCGCGCGGGGGGCATCCGTCGTGGTGACCGCGCCGGTGAAAATCAGATCGATTGTTCCCGCTGCCGTTGCCGGGAGTCCGGGCGTGGAGGTGGAGCTGGAGAATCTGAGTTCCGGGAATCTGGACGGCATGCTTGCCACCCGCATCCGCGGAATTCCGCAGGCCCGCAGGCGAATCCCGTTTGCGCTTGCTCCGAAGCAGTCGGAGAAACTGCGCATTGCGTTTCCCCGTTACCGCCCGGATCCCTTTTCCCTGCAGAAGATTGAAGTGACTGCAATTCCGCGGGGGAAAAGCCCGGTTGCGGAAACGGCGGAACGGAACTTCTTCTTTGCAAAACGCCATCCCGGGACCGACATGAGGATTCCCGGCGTGTGGGGCGATCCCCGCAGAAGCCGGATCCCGCCGGACAGCGTCGTCCGGAGCGCGAAGTTCCATTCCGGGGAGAAAGATTTGTCCGCCGGAATCGCCGCGGGATGGAATGACGAATTCCTGCTTTTCGATGTCCTGGTGTCCGACGACTGTTTTCTTCAGCCCTACCGCGGTTTCCAGATCTGGTACGGGGATTCCATCCAGCTCGGACTTGCGAAGCGGCGCGTTTCCCCCTCCGGAGCGAACGATCTTGCGAAACGTCATGAACTTGCATACAGCGAGATCAATTTCGGGCTGTCGTCATCCGGACCGGTGGCGAACCGCGCTGTCAGTTTCGATACGGACGCCTTTCCGCTCAGCGACATTCCGCAATCTCTTCTTCCTCTCTCGATTTCCCGGAACGGATCGCTGATTCACTACCGGATCGCCGTCCCGTGGACGTTCCTGAACATCCGGAAACCGGTCCCCGGAGACACCGTTTACTTTGCACTGACCGTGAACGACCGCGACACCCGGGAGCAGACCGATGTCTCCGCCATCGGGATTTTCGAACTGAAGAAAAGCGCGCCGAACCGGTTCGGCGCACTGACGCTGCTGGCGCCGGGAGAGGAGATTTCCGGAAAATAATGCGGATTCTTTCCTTCAGAAGAGATCCTGTTTTGCGCTGAGCATCTTCCGGTAGCTGTCGAACACGCCCGCCTTGGAGACGAATCCGAGGTATTTCCCGTTTTCCACAACCGGAAGATTCCAGACATGCAGATTTTCGAAGAGCAGCGTGGCGTCATGCAGGGAATCCGTCGCTTCCAGCGCGGGACCTGTCGGCGACATGATGTCGAAAACCAGCACCATGTCATACAGTTCCGTGTCCAGAAGGAACGGGCGGATGTTCTCCACGCGGACGATGCCGACGATCGCGCCCTCTTCGGAGATCACGGGGAAGATGTTCCGTTTGGATTTCATCAGCGCCTTCAGGAGCGTGCGCAGCGTATCGGTCTGCCGGACCGGGACGTAATCGTTTTCCACGAGGTCGCGGAGCTGTTTGCGCATCATGATGACCGCTTCGTCCTTCTGCTCCGGCGTTCCGCCCTTCATGGCGATCATGGACTTGTAGACGTTGTGCCGCGCGATGCGTTTGCTGATGAAGCTGGAAAGCGCCACGACAATCATCAGCGGAACGAAAAGCTTGTAGCCGCCGGTCAGTTCCGCGATCAGGAACATGCCCGTGAGCGGCGCGTGCATGACGCCGGCGAGGACGCCGCCCATCCCGACCGCGACGCAGTTGACGGGGTCGATCACGGTCACTCCGGTGAGATTCAGGATTTTTGAAATGAAGTAGCCGAGAAAGGCTCCGATGAACATCGAGGGGCCGAAGATCCCTCCGTCTCCGCCGCTCTCGATGGAGACCGCCGAAACGAACGGCTTGATGACGATCAGGATCCCCAGAAGAACGACCAGCGCGTTCGGACCGCTGAACCAGGTGGTGACCGGGCTTCCCGCCGCGATGGCGCTCTCGTTTCCGGCAAGAAGGCTGGAGACATATCCGTAACCTTCGCCTTTCAGCGCGGGAAACAGCAGGAAGAACACGTAGAGAATGAGGCAGCCGAGCGCGCCGCGCACCCAGACGTTCCTGAATTTTTCCGCCCGCTTCGCTGTGACGATCGATGTCCGGATGATGAACGAGGAAACCAGCCCGGCCGCAAGCCCGATCAGGACATAATACGGGATGTTGCTGACGGTCCATGCCGTCCCCTCGCTCAGCTGGATGAAGGTGTCCTGGCTGTAGAAGAGTTCCGAAACCACGGCCGCCGCCGCGGAGGCCATCAGGAGCGGAACCAGCGCCGGAACCGAAAAGGAGGGCAGGAGGATTTCGCAGGCGAAGAGCGCTCCCGCGACCGGGCTGTTGAAAATCGCCGAGATGCCCGCGCCTCCGCCGCATGCCAGCAGAAGGGTCCGGCTCTCGCGCCCGAGCTGAAGCACCTTCGCCACATTGGAGCCGATTGCCGAACCCGTCAGGGCGATCGGCGCCTCGAGTCCGGCGGACGCGCCCATGCCGACCGCCAGTCCGCTGGTGATGATGTGGGAATAGGTTTTGCTGCGGGGCAGGTCGCTTGTGCCGTTGGTGGTTGCCGCGATGACTCCCGCAAGGCTTTTTTCATACGGCCCCTTGTTGAAGAAGAGCCGGACGATGACGATGCAGCCGAAGATGCCGGCCGCCGGAACAAGCGGGAGGACCCACATCATCCAGGGGAGGCGTCCTCCGAGCATTTCCGCAAAGCTGTGGCAGCTGTGCGCAAAAAGTTTCAGCAGCACGGCCGCGCTTCCGGAGATGACTCCGACGGCGATGCTCAGAAGAAGAATGTAGCCCTTGTCTCCGAGCGTCCGGTGAATGACGCCCATGAAGGAGTAGTTCTGAATAACCCGTTTCGTGAAGGCAAGAAATTTCATGAGCTTGTCAGCGTTTCTTCGCCCCCATGGTGCGGATCTCGGAGATGAATTCCTCAATATCCTTGAAATCGCGGTAGACCGAGGCGAAGCGCACATACGCCACCTTGTCGAGCTGGCGCAGCGCGGCCATCGCCTTGTTGCCGATTTCCACGCTGGGGATTTCCCTGTCGTATTCGGATTCGATTTCCGAGACGATTTTTGAAAGCAGCGCATCAATCTGCTCGGGCCGGATGTTCCGCTTCCAGCAGGCTTTCTCAATGCCGCGCCGGAGCTTTTCCCGGTCGAAATCCTCGTGGGTGTTGTCACGCTTCAGCACTTTGAGCTCCGCCTGGATGATTTCCTCGTAAGTGGTGAAGCGGTGCCCGCAGCTGAGGCATTCCCGGCGGCGGCGGACTCCCGCGCCCTCCTTGGTCGCCCGGGAATCCATTACCTTGTCGTCCTGGCAGGCGCATCGTGGACATCTCATGATTCCGAATTCTCCGTCAAAAGGGTTCGCGCGCCGGTTAAAGCGGGTTGGCGACGAACGATTCGCCGCGGCATCTCTTCAGATAGTTGAGTCCGGCGACCTGTCCGGTCATTTCCAGTTCGCCGCGGTAGACCGGGTCGTGCCATCCCTCGATGTCGATGTTCCCTTTGTAGGAGATCATGCGCAGTTCGGAGATGATGTCCGTCCAGTTGGAGTCGCCGAAGCCGGGCGTGCGGTGCCAGCACGGGATTTCCTTCCCGTAGTAGCCGTGTTTCGCGATGACGTCGCGCCGGATCGTGGCGTCCTTGCCGTGGATGTGGAAGAACTTGTGCCCCCATTCCCGGATCTGCGGCATCGGGTCGATCAGCTGAACCATCTGATGGCAGGGTTCCCATTCCAGACCGATATTGTCCATCGGGACGGCTTCGAACATCAGTTCCCAGGCGTCCGGATTGATGGCGATGTTCCAGGAACCGCTTTTCCAGTCGCCTCCCATATTGCAGTTCTCGAAGGCGATCCGCACACCCTTTCCCGCGGCGTATTCGGTCAGCGGAAGCCAGATTTCACGGAAGCGCGCGATATTGTCCGGAATGGATTTTCCGATCTCCCTTCCGGTGAATCCTGTCACAAGATTGCTGCCGAAGAGCGCGACCGTGTCGATGGCGTGCCTGAAGCACTGGCGCGTGACTTCCGCCTCTTCCGTGTGCTCCAGCATGTTGCCGAATACGGAAATGTTGGAAACCTCGATATTGTTTCTGCGCAGGATCGGCATCACGGATTCCGCGAGCTGTTCCGGAGCGAACCCGTTGAATTTGCCGCCTCCGTAGGTGAAGGCAAAGCATTCGAAGCCGTGAGGAATGATCTGTTCAATGTAGGAGGCCGCTTTTTCATTGGCCTGGACCATGGTGCCGATTTTGATCTGATGCATTGTCGTTTCTCCCGTCGGTTGCGCCGCGGAACAAATCAGCGGCTTTAAAACCATTTAAAATATCAGCGGATTGCCGGGAAATCAAGTCCAAGTTGTGAAATCGTGCTGGCTTTTTGACAAAGTTGTGTTACATTGCTCTTCAGTGAAATACGGAAAAACAAGGAGGACCGCCCATGAAGAGTTACCGTAAGGAACTGGTGTTCAACATTCCCGGACGCCGGGGATTTGTCAACATTACGCCGCAGATTCAGAAAGCGCTGGAGGAGTCCGGCATCCGCGAGGGCCTGCTGCTCTGCAACGCCATGCATATCACGGCGTCCGTCTTCATCAACGACGACGAGTCCGGACTGCATCAGGATTACGACAGATGGCTGGAAAAGCTCGCGCCGCATGAACCGACCACCGCCTATCTGCACAATCTCGCCGGAGAGGATAACGCCGATGCGCATATGAAGCGGCAGATCATGGGCCGCGAGGTCGTGATCGCTGTGACCGGCGGCAAACTTGATTTCGGACCGTGGGAACAGGTGTTCTACGGGGAATTCGACGGCGGCCGCCGGAAACGCGCGCTCATCAAGATCATCGGTGACTGAGTGATGGACTCCTGGAACGCCGGGCGCGTCATCGAGCTTTTTGCCGCGTGCGGAGAACTTGCGCTTTCCATCAAAAAGCGTCCGAACACGATGCTCAAGAGCGACCGCACGCTCGTGACCGACGCCGATCACGCGGTCGAACGCTTTCTTTCCGACGCCCTGTGCTCCGGCGATGAAAACGTGCATCTTCTCGGCGAGGAGACCCATCGGAACCGGACGGAGTCCGGACTTGCCGCCGCGCTGACCGGAAAAACCTGGATCGTCGATCCGATCGACGGCACCGCCAATTTTGCGCACGGCCGGACGCTGTGGGGAATTTCCATTGCGTTTGCCGAGGGCGGTATGATCCGCGAGGGCGGCGTCTACATGCCCGAACTTGGAGAACTGATGATTTCATCCGGTGCGGAAGCGTATTACGCCTCCGTGTCCGGCGCGCCCGACGCCGCCGCGCTTGCTTCCGCGATGCGGGAAATGACACCGCCGCAGATCCGCTTCGACGATTCCGCCTCGGTCAATCTCTCGCAGGCGATGACGAAACGCGGCGTGTTCCGGGGACCGAATCCGGTGATCGCCACGGGGACATGCGCCTATTCCTGCGTCGAGCTCGCCCTCGGAAAGGACGCCGCCTACATCACGGGCTGCAAGATCTGGGACATTGCCGGCGCGCTTCCTTCGCTGCGTGCACTCGGATTCCACGGACGGACGCCCGCCGGGGACGATCTGCTCACGGGGGAGATCAGCGGGCGGCTTTACGATCTGGATTTCCATTCCCCGCGTCTCTTTTCCATTCGCGGGCAGACGATTCTGGCTCTGAACGAATCCATCATGGATGCTGTGGCGGTGTCCTGTGTATGGCCGGAATCCGCGAAAAAACTTTCTTCCTGAGGAGAAATCGACATGCTTTTCATTCAGACGCTCTGGACCAATCCGGTTTATTTCTGCATGGTCTGCCTGATTGTGATTTTTTCCGTCTGCGTGCATGAATACTTTCACGCGCAGATGGCGGTATGGGAGGGCGATTATACGCTTCAGGATCATCTTACGCTCAATCCCATGAAGCAGATGGGGCTGATGTCGCTGGTGATGATGGCGTTTTTCGGCATCGCCTGGGGCGGCGTTCCCGTGGACCGTTCCCTGCTCCGGCGGCGCTGGAGCATGCTGCTCGTGTCCGCGGCCGGGCCGTTCGCCAATTTCGTTTTGTTTCTGACCGGTGCGATCCTGCTTGGACTGTGTTCCCGGCTTCCGCTTCCGGAGGGCAATGAAAAGGCGATGCTTCTTCAGTTCCTGAGTTTGTTCGGCATTTACAATTTCGTGCTTCTCGTCTTCAATCTGATCCCCGCGCCGGGACTGGACGGCTGGCAGATTCTGGCGAGCATTTTTCCGAAGCTCAACACCATTTCCTCGGAAGCCGTCAAGGGATTCATGCTTTTCATCATTCTGCTTGCCTTTTTTGCGGTCAATTTCATTTTCATTCTCGGAAGTCTTATGGTGAACATCATCGCCTGGCTGATCGCCGGGGCGGGGGCCGCGTGACATGCCGGAAGAGGATCATATCTTCAGTGTAAGCGAACTCAACGGGATCATGCGTGAAATCGTGGAAGGTTCGCTCCGTCCGATGTGGGTCGGCGGCGAAGTCGGCAATCTGACGCTGCACCGGAGCGGACACGCCTACATGACGCTCAAGGACGCCTCCTCTCAGATCAAGGCGGTCTACTTCGGCGGCGCGAACGAGTGCGCGAAGCTCAAGGTCGCCGAGGGTTCCCGGATCGAGGCTTACGGAAAACTCTCCGTCTACATGCCGCGCGGCGAATATCAGTTTGCGATCCGCAGTCTGCGTCCTCTGGGGCTGGGGGAACTCCAGCGGCAGTTTGAGCTTCTGAAACAGCGCCTTGCCGCCGAAGGACTGTTCGACGAATCGCGCAAAAAACCGGTTCCGTTTCTGCCTGCGCGCATCGGGCTGGTGACTTCGCCGGACGGCGCGGCTCTGCACGATTTTCTGAAAATCTCCCTTTCGCGTTTTCCCGCGCTCGACATCAAAATTTATCCCTCTCCCGTGCAGGGGAAGGGGGCGGAGCGTTATCTCGCCGCCGGAGTGAATTTCTTCAACCGTTACGGAAAGGTCGATGTGATCGTTCTGACGCGTGGAGGAGGGAGTCTCGAGGACCTCTGGCCGTTCAATGAAGAGGTCGTGGCGCGGGCGATTGCCGCGAGCCGGATTCCGGTTGTGAGCGCGGTCGGGCACGAGATTGATTTCACGATCGCGGATTTTGCCGCCGATCTGCGTGCTCCCACGCCGTCGGGTGCGGCGGAGATGCTGATCCCGGAAAAAGAGGCGCTCGAGGAGACGCTTTCGTCGTTCCGGAGCCGGATCCTCGGGGCGGTCTCGCTCTCCTACGAGCGCGCGAAAAGCCGTCTGGACGGACTGATCGCCTCGGAAGCGCTGCGCAAACCCTCTTATTTCGTGATGGAGAAAAGCCAGGAGATTGATCTTCTGCTCAAGGACATGGCATCTGCGCTGGAATGCGCGCTTTCCGATGCGGATGCACGTTTGCGACTCATGCGCGGCCAGTTGAAGACATTAAACCCGTATTCCATTCTGAACCGCGGGTATGCAATGCTGTTCGGCCCGGACGGGTCTCCTCTTGCAGATGCATCCGCCGCACCGGCGGGGACGCTTCTGACGGCACGGCTTGCCAGGGGCACGCTCCGTGTCCGTTCCGAAGGCGTTGCGGAGGAGTGAAGTGACCTCTGCGGAATTTTCCGGCGGAAAACGGATTTGTTCTCATGCCTCTGCGATGCCTTTTCCGGCAAAGCGGTTTTTCTTATGGTGGAAGGATGGCATTCCTGTCTGTTTCGGGAGCCTCAAAAAACAGAAAAAAATGACGCCTGCCTTGTTTCCGGATTGACTTTTCCGTCGGCGGTTGTATCTTTATTAAAAGAGAAGTGTTGTTTTTCGAAAAACTCAAAGGAGATTGAATGAATCAGAACTGAAGATGATCCTTTCAGAAGATAGAAAATAGAAACTGTATGAACGTCGAGCCTTGAACTACCACTTCAAATGAATGACGTTGCACAACCGGAAAAAACGGACGCGCTGATGTTTTCTGGCGTACTCCGATTCCTTATGGGTTGTGTAACGCTGTGGTAGGCGGAAGGCTCGCATAATTAAATCGGAGTGCGCCTTTTTTTTGCAGGACGGCGGACTCCGGGGGAGATGAGTCCGATGCTTCCACGATTATCCGGCGGTCTGTATCCGTTCCGTTCCATTCTTCAAAGGATATCCGGATGCCTGCGTTATTTCCGCGGATCATCCGGAGACGGTCTGCTTCTGCTTGTATTTCTCTTTTTCTGTGTATTCATGGGGCTCTTTTTTGTGCCGGATTCCCGCATGAGCAGGGATGCCGCTGATGCCGCGGCCCGGAAAAAAATCCGCCTTTCCAGGGATTTCTGCATTGCCGCCGCGGAGGGAAATCTGAAAAAAGTTCAGTTTCTCCTGGCGCATGAGCGTATTTCTCCGAATTTTCCGCGATCGGGCTTGTTTCATGAGACTCCGCTGATTCTGGCCGTGAAAAACCGTCATTGGACGCTTGTGCATTATTTACTGCGGAAGAATGCCTCTCCCAATCTGGGAAGATGCAATGGCGTGAGCCTGCTGGAATATGCTTTTCATCATGGCTCTGAGGATTTGTTTGCCTTGCTGCTTCGATACCGGGCGAATCCCAATGTCAGGGACGGAAATGGAGACCCTTTGCTGTTTGCCGCTGTCCGCGGGGGAAAGCATGCCATGCTGAAACTTCTGCTGGAGGCAAAAGCGGATCTCCGCAGACGAGACCGCAGGAACAGGAGTGTTCTCCATGAAGCGGTGAACTGCAATGACGGACAGAGTGCAAGGCTGCTTTTACAATACGGTGCGGAAATCAATGCGCTGGATTGCCTTCAGGAAACCCCCTTGCATCTTGCCGCCCGAAAACGGAATATGGATATGATGTTTCTGCTGTTGAAACATGGGGCCGATCCGGGCATGCGGAATATTTCCGGTCAGACCGCACAGGAACTTTTCAGAACAGATTCTTTCCGTATCCGGAGTATGCCTGAGTTTTGATACAGAGCCTCTTATTCCGGAGCGGGGAATGCTTCCTCCGGTCTGCTGCCGCTTTTCCGGAAAACGAAGCGGCGCGGCAGATCATTGAAAATCATCACTGCACTTTCATGGATTTCATACGTGAGACGGATTTGAAGTATCCGGGAGTTTCTCTTATTTTTTACGGAATGCGTGTTTCCTTCCTCTGTTTCCAGAGGGCAAGAACGTATAGCAGCCAGAGGAAATACTGGTTATTCCTGCGTTCCAGCCAATGATCCTCCAGAAGCTTCCGGATGAATTCCGGTTTGAAATTCCATTCCCGGTGTATGGTTTCCGGGGTGAGCAGCTGTCGGGAGGAATCTTTGAGTGCTGTGCGGAACCAGTCGCCGAGCGGGGTGGAGAAACCCTGTTTGGGGCGATCCCACAGCGTTCGCGGGATGTAACGCTCCAGCACCTTTTTCAGGATTCTTTTCCCTCCGTGACGGCGATCATATTGAAAGGAGAAAGGCAGGGAAATTGCAAATTCCACAATCCTGTGATCCAGCAGGGGCGGACGCACCTCCAGGGAATGCGCCATACTGGCCCGGTCGACCTTGCAGCAGATGTCATCGGGCAGATAAAGCGCCATGTCGAGGAACGGCGCCAGGTAACGGGAGGGAACCTGCTTTTCAAACTCCTTCAGGGCCCGGCGCAGCACCGAGTGTACAGAGTCAAACTTGCGGCCGGTCAGCTGCTCGAAGCGCAGGCGGGAGTAAACGCCGGAAATCATGCCGTACATATCATCAAACCGGTCATAGGAAACCACCGCTCCGCATCTGCCTGGAAGGGATTCCGTTCCGAACAGTGTTTCCAGAATTTTTCCTCCGCAGCGGCGCAGAACGCGGGGAACATACTCATCAATCCATGCAAATTTCCATAAGGCGGAGAGATTATTGTATCCGAAAAACAGCTCATCTCCGCCATCGCCGGAAAGCGCGGCCGTGACCTGTTTCCTTGCCACGGCGGACAGCAGATAAGTCGGCAGGGCGGAATCGTCGCCGTATGGTTCATCATAGATGTCCGGCAGTTTCGGCAGAATGGCGAAGAGTTCCTTTCCCGTCATGATTTCACAGGTGTGATCCGTGCCCAGATACTCCGCGATTTTTGCCGCATGATGAGTCTCGTCTTCCTGTTTTGTTTCAAAGCCGATGGTGAAGGTTTTCAGCTTTCCTGTACCGAGATGGTGCTGGGCGATTGCGCAGATCAGACTGGAGTCGATTCCTCCGGAAAGAAAAGCGCCGAGGGGCACGTCGGACATCAGCTCTTCCCGGACCGCCTCGTTTAGAAGGCGGTCCAGTTCATCGGCGGCATCCTCCGGCGTTCCGGAGAATTTCGTTTCCGGGATCCGGATTTTCCAGTAGGTTTCGGTCCGGCATTTCCCGTTTTCAAAAACCGCATATTGTCCGGGAGAAACTTTGAAGGTGTTCTGGTAGATTGTCAGCGGGGAGGGGATATAGCGCAGCAGCAGATAATGATCCAGGGCGACGGGATCCATCTTTTCCCGGCATTCCGGCAGAGCGGTAATCGCCTTGAGTTCCGAGGCGAAAACAAGCGTTCCCCCGCGGAGGTGGTAGTAAAGAGGTTTGATTCCCATTCTGTCGCGGAGCAGGAGCAGGCGGGGGACGCTGTTTCTGCGGTCCCATAGTGCCGCGGCGTACATCCCGCGCAGACGGCGGAAGAATGATTCCCCCTTGAAACAGAACCCCCAGAGGAGAACTTCGGAATCGGAGTCTGAGCGGAAATGCGCGCCCTGTTTTTCCAGCTCCTCCCGCAGTTCGCGGTAATTGTAGATTTCCCCGTTGACGGCCACTGCGACGCGCCGGTCCGGTGTGACGAATGGCTGCCTCCCCGCCTCGGAAAGATCAAGAATGCTCAGGCGGCGGTGTCCCATCCAGAGTTTCCAGTCCGTTTCCGTGTCGGAAAAAACGCCCTGCTGGTCCGGTCCCCTGTGCCGGAGTGTCTCCAGCGCCGTTTTCATCTTGTTTTCATCGGGGATGCAGCGTCCTGCATATCCGAAAATCCCGCACATGGCTCCGTCCTCAAGATTTTTTGCATGTTTTCAATATGTCCCATCCCGCCAGCGCCTGATAAAAATCATCGGTTGCAATGGATGCCAGGCATTTTGCCGGATTCCCGAAACGGCAGGTCCTGAGATTGCAGCCGGAGCATTCCATCTCCTTTCGCAGGATGAATGAGTTCCGGCTGAACGGATGCCATTGGTTCGGCGGCAGGTCGTGTGCGGAGAAAACCGCGGCGCAGGGAATTCCCGCTGTTGCGGCAAGATGCATGCTGCCGGTGTCATTGCCGATATAGCACAGACAGAAACGCAGAAACGCAATGGTCCGCCGCAGAGAGCGGCAGTCCGTGTCAAACAGGAAAGTTCCGCCGTATTTCCGCCTGAGCATATCGGCTGCCTCCCGGTCATCCTCTCCGCCAAGATACACAGGGAGAAAAGCATGGTTTTCTGAAAGGCGTCCGATCAGTTCCTCATAGCGCTGCAGAGGCCAGCGGCAGACATCTTTTCTTCCACCGATTCCGAATGCAATCATGGGAACTTCATGTGTCCTGCGGAGATGCAGCGCAATTTTTTCCGCATGACTGATCTCTTCCGGCGTGGAGGCAAATGCGAAAAGATCTTTGTTTCCGCGTGATAACCCCAGTGCTTCCAGACGTTTCAAATATCCTTCCGCAAGCATGATGTTTTCATGCTTCAGATCTGGAGTGCAGTGATAGATGCGCCTGCCGCGGAACAGCCGGAACAGGAGTGTCAGCGCCTTCGGCGGAGAGGGGGAAAAACAATACAAGGCGGAATAGGATGTCCGCAGGACCGCCAGAAGAAAGTAGAAATAGAACAGAAGCCTGCCGCCGGGTTTCAGGAAAGTTGTCCGTGTGAACAGGGTATTATGTTCATACAGTTCCGCCTGCGGCAGGGACGGTACCACGGAGATATTCAGCAGATGTAGCTCCGTATCCGGAAAGTTCTGCTGAATCATGCGGAAAGCGGGAAGAGCGACAAGCGTATCCCCGATTCCCGCCACATGATAGATCAGAATTCTCTTTTTCATTTTGCCTGTTGTTCCTTTTCCCGCGGAGCATCCGCCTTGACAATGAAATCCCGGACCATGGAACGCGTGCCGAAGCCATAGCGGTAATGATCCCCCAGACGGGGAAGGGCGGAGACCAGCATGAAGAGACGTTTCCAGCGCGGTTTCTTCAAGAGTTCCGCGCGCCAGGAGAAATAACGGGAATATTGTATCAGCAGCTTCCGGTTGGGATTTTCCGGATAACTTTCTGTGAAACGGACGAAATCCCTCAGGAGATCGGCAATGTAGAAAACATCATCGGACGTTTTCCATATTTCATGAAAGCGATGGAGCAGATTTTTCTTTATTTTCTGCACACAGGGAGTGGAGGTGTTCTGTGCATGCATCCGGTATTTGGTCAGCGGCCGGTCCACATAGCGAAGCACGCCGAGAAGTCCTGCGCTGTGTTCCAGCCAGAGGTCATGTGCCCGATAGCTTTCCGGAATCCGGGTAAATACCGGCAGATAACTTCTCTTCATTGCCATGTTGTGTCCGGAAAAGCCGATGGACTGGTTTAAAAGGGGGAAAAAACCTTTTCCCTCATTAATCCGTTTCATTTTTGTCTGGAAATCGCTGATGCCGTCCAGAAGTGTTTCATGCAGCGGATTCAGCTCCGCGTCGACCATCTCGCTGTTGCATACGGCAACCCGGGATGCCGGATCATTCTCCAGAATCCCGGAAAGGATTTCGATTTTTTCCGGATGCCAGACATCGTCCTGATCGGAGAAGAAGATGATATCTCCTTCGGCTTCCTGCGCAAGATGGACGAAATTCTTTACAAACCCCAGCCGTTCCGGGTTCCGGATATACCGGAGTGTCCCCGGATATTGATCCCGGAGCGATTCCACGACCTGATGCGTGGCGTCATTCCGGGAGTCGTCTCCGATCAGGATTTCATCCGGGAGACGAGTCTGGCGGAAAATGCTCTCCAGCTGTTCCCCGATGTATTTTTCGCCATGATAGGCGGCAAGCACGACAGATATTTTAGGAGTCATAATCAGGATCACTTTCATGAATTTGGTGACAGATGAAATCATGAAGCATGGTTTTCATCCCGCTGCAATATTGAAAATAACGGAAGAAGTCAGTGGAGGAAAAACAGAAAGGCCGCAGATACAGAGGGGAAGAAAGAGCCTTTCTCCGTTTGTCAAAAAAACGGATCAGATCGGACAGGTATCGGGAATTTTCCGGAATATCTCCATAATGCTCCCCGAGACGGGATTGCAGAAAATCGCGCAGAGCGCACATCCTCCGTGTGAATTCATGCAGTTTCTTTGCGTGTGTCAGACCGTCCCTGGGATCATACTTCTGAATAGTTTTCCGCTTGTCGAAAAGCTTTGACACATTTCGCTCGTGTCGCCGGTAAAGAGTCAGCGCCTCCGGCAGACAGCGTATCCGCTCCATATAAGAGGTCAGATATTTTAAATGCTGGTCATGATACGTGGCTGCCTCGCTCTTGAAGGGGAAAATGTTGTATCCCAGCGGCTTTTTCAGCGCGATATCATGTCCGGCGACAGGAATATCCCTCATGACGACAAGAGGAAACGCCTTCCCCCGGTTGATCCGGCGTATGTCATTGGATGTCAGTCCATAACGTTCAAACATCGTAAATCCGAGCGGATGAAGAAACTGATCGGTACATGCGCTGTCGCAGAAAAGCAGATCACAGGTTGGAGCCGATTCCAGGAATTGACTCATTTTCTCGATTTTTTCCGGCAGCCAGATGTCATCCTGGTCACAAAGGAAAACAATGTTTCCCCGCGCTTCACGGTATAAATTCTCAAAATTGGTGCTGAATCCTTTTCTGTCCGGATTGCGGATATACCGCAGTTCGCCGTGATATCGTCCGCGGATTGCGTCAATTGCGCGGAATGTTGCATCGTCTGCGGAATCGTCTCCGATCAGAATCTCATCCGGGACACGGGTCTGGCAAAACAGGCTCTCCAGCTGTTCCGCAATGTATTTTTCTCCGCTGCAGGCGGCAATGGCAACAGTGACAAGACTCACGGTAAAGGCTCCTTGCACATCAGGCGGGATATAGTTTTCCGAATTCCCTCTTCTTTCATGCCCATGCGGGCGATTATGCGGCCCAGCCGTTCCAGAAGGCTGTGGGGCGGGGATTTGAAATAATTCAGAGCCAGCATTCGCTCGAAACGATCCGGGAAACGATTCCAGAACCAGATCAGAGATGTTTCGTCACGGGTCGCAAGAAAACAGGAGAGCATCCGGTTCAAATACTTCAGATAAGTTTCCTCCCAGAGCTCCGTTTCTTTTTTCCGGCCGGCGAAGAGTTGGAAAACGGCGTCATAAAAAGCCAGTTCAGGCTCTTTGTATTTTTGGAAAAAAGCAGCTTCCTGTTTTTCCAGAGAAGAATACATTCCGCCGTCATGTTTCCGGTAAACAGACATGACATCCGGCAGATAACCGATCTTTCCCTCTTTTGCGTGAAGCAGGTGCAGATACCAGTCTCCGGGGCAGATGCCCCGGGGATAGATTTTCCGGAACGTGTCGCCATAATATTTCCAGCGGTACACGGCGGATGCGGTCGTCAGTGCATTGCAGTGCAGCATGTATTTCAGCGGGATGCATCCTTTTCGGGAAAAGCGCGCATGAAATCCCGGTTCCGGATAAATTATTTCATGCCGGGCGGAAGACATCCCGTCATGAAGGATTGCGCCTGGATGAGCGCACATGGAAAAGTCCGGATGGGTCTCCAGGAAATTCACCTGTTTCTGCAGTTTCAGCGGATCTGTCCAGTAATCGTCTCCCTCGCATACCGCCGCATATTTTCCCGTGACACGGGAAAAGGTGTCAACCCCGTTGGCTACCGCCCCGATCCGCTGCTGGTGGAAAACTGGTTTGACGATTGCCGGATGTGCCGCGGCATACTCCGCAATCGTTTTTCCCGTACTGTCTGTGGATGCGTCATCCGAAATCAGGAGTTCAAAGGGAAAATCCGTTTTCTGCGCCAGAATGCCGTCCAGACATTGCGCGATGAAGCGTTCCTGCTGACAGCAGATGACGACTACGGAAAGAAATGGAGTTCCTGTTTTCATGATTGTTTATGAAATACGGTTTTTGACAGATTGTCCCTGATTTTTCTGGCCGGATTGCCCGCGACAACAGAATTGGCTTCCACATCACTGGTGACAACGGCTCCCATTCCGACAATGCAGTCCGTTCCTATGCTGACATGATCCCGGATCGCTGTCGCCAGACCGATATAGCAGTTGTCGCCGACGGAAACCGCACCGCCCAGCACGGTGCGGTGCGACAGAACCGAATTCCTGCCGATTCTGTCGTCATGAGTCAGAACAATGCCGGTCTGAAGAACCGTATTTTCTCCGATTGTCACTCCCGGAAGAAGAATTGAGCCTGGAAAAATCAGACAGCCCGCCCCAATCTCAATATCGGAAGATTGCTGCAAATCGGGAGAGATCAGTCGGCCCAGACGATAATGCGCGGCGGCAATTTTTTCCGCCAGAATTTTCCGCTGTGCAGGCTCGCCCACGGCTATGACGACATGCGTATCCTCCGGAGAATATTTTTCTGCGAAATCATCGAACGGACACATTGCGCGGGAACAGAAATATCCCGCCGGCTTTGTATCGTCAATCCAGAGCAGTTCCGAATAAGGTGAGAAATGCCGCATAACGGTTTCTGCCAGAAAACAGACTTCCCTTCCAAGTCCGCCGGATCCGTAAATGGCAAGTCTCATATTGCTTCTCTCCGATTCATTCATTTGATTCTTCTTCTTGATTCCAGCGGGATGACCGGACAGCATTTCATGCAGTCCCGGTAGTCTCCGGACAACATCCGCTTGCGGGCCAGCCGTATTTCCGGAGCATTGAACAGCTGTTCCCAGTCCACCGCATCATTCCGGATGTAATCCTGCAGGCGGACCATATCCTTTGTCTGCCAGCCGCAGAACTGAATGCCGCCGGAAAGAGACAAGTCGATCTGTTTCCAGGCATGTGCACAGACTTCTTTCCCGTCAATGGATGTTAGCTGCGATAACAATCTGCTATTCTCAATGAGTGTAAAAGATTTTTTCCCGAATGTCTGCCGAAATTTTTCACATTCCCGGTGTTCTCCGGACACAGAACGGTTTTCGGCTAAGTCATAGATATCCTGATACTGTTTTCGTATCTCCGTCACAGGGATATTTGAGACAATTTCCTTTGCGGACAAGACTTCTCCCCATGGTGCGTATAAGTCATGCTGAATAAGAAAGTGGTCTTGCAGAAGGAGTCTGATCTTCTCAATTTCAATCAGGAGATCATGCAGTTCTTTGTTCCGGAAGAATTCCAGTCCTACAGGAGACTCGGACACTTCAAAAAAGAACTGGCAGGAGCCGGCTTTCATCTTCAACGCCATCCGGATGAAATCAATGGCCTCATGCATGGTTCCCGTGCTGACAACCATGCTGAAACACGGCGCAAAACAAAGCATTCCCTTCTGCTCCAGAAGCTGAATGAAGTCATGGACATTCTGCCGTGACAGACGATAAGCGTTTTTTCCTCCGGGGGCGTCTTTCTCCCAGACCGCGTTCAGAAAGGTTTCTTCTGAAACCGCATTCAGAGAAAAAGAGGTTCGGAACAGGTGATCTGCTGCGAGCTTCTGCCATTTGAAATCGAATCCGATTCCGTTGGATTCCGTTGCGATAGTCGCTTTCGGGTATTTCTCCGCAATTTCGGAAAACAGTGCAAAGGCCCCGGGAGCCATAATGAACTCGCCATGAGTAAAAGAAATAACCTTGGCTTTTTCATAGAGCGGTGCACAGTAGTCATGAATCCATCTGGGATCCATATCTTCATTCGGCGTCGCGGAACAACGTAAGGCGCAGAATTTGCATTTTGAATTGCAGCGGTTCGATATCCGGATCCGGACAATCAGATCTTCCAGATCGGAAAAGAGGAATGGCGAATGCAGGAATGGCCTCCGGCAGAATACATTGATTTTACCGGCAAGCTGCCGCAGGAAAAGTCTTGGATGTTCAATGCCGGTGATCCCGCGGATTGTTTTTTTCAAGAAGCTTTTTATACTCATTCTTCCATCCTTTCATGAGACCCGACTAAGTGTTGTCATAGTTCCCGGCAAATTCGTTCCACCAGTTCCCGATCCATTTCCGGAAACAGCGGCAGACAGGCGATTCTAGAAGCGATATCCTCCGAGACCGGACAGGACGCCCGGCAGTTCAGATAGGGCAGTCTGTTCAGAGAGGGATAAAAATATCTGCGCGGGAAGATCTGTTTTTCCGCAAGACGTTCAAACGCATGAAGCAGCGCCTGCTCGGAAGGGAACAGAACCGGATAATAGCCGTAATTGCCGGAAAGCCCTTTCTGCGGGGCCGGACGGACAATTGCATCGGGAAGCATTTCGTCATACCAGCGGGATACGGTTTTCCGCGCTTCCAGGTTCCTTTCGAAATATTTCAGGTTGCAGAGCCCCATGGCGGCATGGAATTCGCTGTTTTTCGCATTGATTCCCAACTGGATGTGGTTGTCGTAATGGTGGCCGAAACGCCGGGCGAGATCCATGGCGTGGCAGTGTTCATCGCAATGGAGAACGCAGCCGCCCCCTTCGACGGTGTGGAACACCTTGGTCGCATGGAAACTGCATGCCGCGATATCTCCGTAGGAAAGCAGGGAGCGTCCGCGGTAGATGCATCCGAATGCATGTGCGGCGTCATAGATCACCGGAATATGGTGCCGCTTCGCGACCGCTTCTATCTGCTCCGTATCGCAGGCGAAACCGAAAACATGGGTCGCGAGGATGGCCCTGGTGTTCTTTGTGACGAGAGGCTCAATGGCGGCGGGATCCATGCAGAAATGTTCCGGTTCTATATCCGCATAGACCGGCTGGCAGCGTTCCCAGAGCACCGCAGAAGTTGTCGCCACATAGGAAAAAGGCGTCGTGATGACTTCCCCCCCGTCGATTCCGAGAACATGGAGCGCAAGCTGCAGAGCCAGTGTGCCGTTGCTCAAATACAGAAAATGGGGAACCTGCAGATACTCTGCAATTTTTCTTTCCAGTTCCTGTACCAGTTCTCCCTGATTTGTCAGAATCCGGGACTGCCATATCCTGTTCAGCAGAAGAAGATATTCATCCTTCGGCGGAAGAAAAGCTTTTGTAACGTAAACTGGAACCATATGATATCTGCTTTTGTTGTTACTTGCTGTAGAACTTGCGGTACCAGGCAACAAAATTGCCGACACCTTCCTCTAACGGCGTGGAGGGCGAAAATCCATAATCACGCTTCAGTTTTGCGGTATCCGCCCAGGTGCGGTACATGTCGCCGGGCTGAAGCGGAAGAAGATCCAGCTGGGCCGTCTTTCCCGTCGCTTTTTCAAGGGCGTGAACAAAGTCCATAAGCCCGACAGGATGGCCGTTGCCTATGTTGTAAACCCGGAACGGAACCTGATCCGCCTTGCAGAGCGGCTTTTGCAGAACGCGCACGACCCCTTCCACAATGTCGCCGATGTAGGTGAAATCCCGCTGCATGTCTCCGTGGTTGTAAAGCGGAATCGGTTTCCCTTCCAGAATGGCTCTGGTAAAACGGAAGAGCGCCATGTCCGGGCGTCCCCAGGGACCGTAAACCGTGAAGAAACGCAGTCCCGTGGAGACCAGTCCGAACAGCGATGCGTAGGAGGAAACCATCAGCTCGCTGCTCTTTTTCGTCGCGGCATACAGACTGACCGGATTCGCCTGCGGATCATCCTCGGAAAACGGAATATTGGGGGAACTCCCGTAGACACTGGAGCTGGAGGCGAAGACAAAATGCTCCACGGGATTTTCGCGGCATCCTTCCAGAATATTGAAAAAGCCGTCGATATTGCTCTGAATGTAGACGGACGGATTTTCCACGCTGTAGCGCACCCCCGCCTGGGCGGCCAGATGGCACACCCCGTCAAAACGCTCCCTGTGAAACAGTTTGACAATGGATGCCGCGTCTTCCAGGCTCATCTGGCAGAACCTGCCTCCGGAAGGCGCGGAAAGCATCCGTCCGTAAGCGATTGATTCCGGCTCGAAACCGCAGTCTTTCAGACGGGCCAGCTTGAGATTCACGTCGTAATAATTGTTGAGGTTGTCAATCCCGAGCACGTCATAGCCCATGGAGACAAGCCGCTTGTAAAGATGATGACCGATGAAGCCGGCCGCGCCTGTCACAAGAATTTTCTGCATGAAATCAACTGCCGAGTTCTGAAAAAAGTTTTTTATACTGTTTGACGACAACTTCCTCGGAATGATGCCCTTCCACATAGTTCCGGGCTTCATTCCCCAGTTTTTCCCGCAGTGCGGGATCTTCCGCCAGTCTTATAAGCCGCTGTGTGCCGGCTTGAATATCGCCTTTCGGAAAAAGCAGGCCGGTCCGTCCCTCGTGAATCACTTCCGAAGTCCCGTCCACATCGCTTGCCAGAATCGCGAGCGATGCCGCCATTCCTTCCAGCAGAACATTGGCAAGCGGTTCCCAGTGCGCCGTGTGAAGCAGGATGTCCATGGCTCCGTAGACGGATTCCACATCTTTCCGGAATGGAAGAAACACCACGGAATCCTGGATTCCGAGTTCTCTTGTTTCCTGTTGCAGTTTTTCTTTCAGTTCTCCGTCCCCCAGCAGGAAGAATCTGAGCTCCGGAATCTGCTTCAACGCGCGTGAGGCGATGCGCAGGTAATCGCTCTGCGCTTTCTGCGGCATGAACCGTCCCGTGTTCAGCACCGCGATTGAATTGGCGTCAAGGCCCAGTTCCTTCCGCAGCCGGAGCCGTTCGGCGGCGGTGGGACGGCGGAAACGGTCCAGTTCCACGAAGTTGCGGATGATGCAAATTCTGCTGTCCGGAATGCCGCGCGCCAGCAGCTGCCTGCGGATTGCATCCGAAACCGCCAGCGCCTTTGTATTGAATGAAGTGAACAACCGGTCCAGCCATGGAAAACTGCACCATCCGCGGACCGACATGTTTCTGGACATGTTGATCCGTTCCACGCAGGGCACATGCGCCAGCTTTGCCGCAAGAGCCAGAAAACGCGATGCGTGCAGATAGATTACATCCGGATTTTCCTGCCTGAGCTCATGGATCATGGCAAAAAGAAAAAAGGGATTCATCCTGGAAAAATGCATGATTCTGCAGGGGATGTTCCGTTTCCTCATTTCTTTTTCCAGAGGCCCTTTCCGGAAAAGCCAGCAGGAGAAGTGAATGGACGGATCGGCAGCCATGGCGTCGATCAGTTTCAACAGAAAGACCTGACTTCCGCCCAATTCGCCGTATGTGACCGGCACCAGTACCTTCAACATCCAAAACTCCTTCCTCCGGATGGCTGTAGCGCAAGTGTCTCATCCCTCATTGCCGCTGACATGCCGTGCATCGCTTCGCCGTGGAATATAATCCGGATCATCTCTGAATGCAAGTCCGCTGCGTCGTTTTTTTTGTGGCAAAAAGCCCTGCTTCTGACCGGAATTTTCCGGAATGACAGAGCTCTGCAATGGCGCGGAAACTGCCGCCGGTCCGTTATGAGGCGGAATCCGCGGTTCAGAGATCCCGCAGTTTCCCTGCGTTGTCTCTGGCGGTTTTCCGGAAGACGGATTCGGTAATTTCTTCTTCGCGGCGCAATGCGGATTGCGCGCTGGCCGATGTCGCAGAACGCAATGAAGTGTTCCGGATACCGGGCTGCAATCCGCAGAACCTCTTCATCGCTTCAAGGGGAAGCGGATGCCTCCATATTGCGGAACGGCAGAAGCGACGCGCGCCCAATGCCGAGCTCCCGAGGAGGGTCGGGGTGCATTTCCGCAGCTTTCCTATGTCGCCCTCCCGGACGGCGGAATACGTCGTCTCCGGCATTTCTCACGTATCCCATGCGCTGCTTTCCGAATTCAGGAGGCCGGGAAGTTTTTCGGCGGCGCCGTGGATTCTCTTGCGATCAGCCGCCGTTTCACCCGGCAGACGGACCGGGGCGCGGACGGTTCCTCCATCCGGTGCAGGAGCGTGGTGACAAGTGCGTCCGCCAGTGTGTCTTCGGAAAGTTCTCCGAAACTGGTCAGCGTCGGCGTCACGACTTCCGTAAACGGAATATTGTCGCATCCCGTCACGCTCAGATCTTCCGGCAGGTGATAACCGCGGCAGGTCATCTCGCGCATGAAATAAATTGCCAGCATGTCGGTGGGAAACACGATTGCGGTCGGCCGGTCCCGCATTGCCTCATACCAGTCCGCCACCAGCTTTGCAAGACACGGCAGATTCGACTGCGACAGAACGGAAAAACCGTCAAATGCCTCCATCCACTGCGTGGAGAGTCCGTGCGCGGTCAGCTCGGCTGCGAAATGTTCGGTCAGGCTTCTGTAATGCGGCGCCAGCATGCTGGAATAAGGATAGGCGATCCGGCGATGTCCCAGGCCGTGAAGATACGCGATCACCTGCGTGAAGATATCCCTGCCATCGAAATCGACCACGTCAAAACGGGGATCGTCCGTAATCAGGGAGACCACGGGAATGTCGGTGGCTTCCGGAATATGGCGGGGCTCCACGGTGATGATGCCGGACGGACAGCGGCAGAGGATGCTTTCCGCCGCCCGTTCCTGCCCCCTGCTGTCTTTCCAGAAGGCGAAGGAGGAAAGATATCCGTGTTCCTCCAGCAGAGGGCACAGCGCACCTGTCAGATAGCTGTAGATATTGTTTGTCGGAACGGGAAGCAGGATTCCGACGGAGAGGCTTTTGCCCAGGCGCAGTTCCTGCGCCGCCAGATTCCGGCGGTAGCCGAGACGCTTGGCCGTCTCCATGATCTTCCGGGCGGTTTTTTCGCTGATCCTGCGCTGCCGGCCCTGTCCGGAAAGCACCGCTGAAACCGCAGTCTGGCTGACACCCGCAAGCGCGGCAATGTCTTTGGTCGTAATCATCATACTCCTTTCCGGATTTTACTCTGCTGCTACGCAACAGCTTTTCTTGTTTCATTATAATCACATTTCGGGAAAAAAGCAATAGCGCCGGATGGAAAAAATGATTTTTTCAGGCAGGGCGGCGCTGTGATCTTTCCGGGGGGAGGGGAGGCGTTGGGAATTTCCGCCGGAAATCACAACTCATTTCCCGTGCAGCGCAAGTAACGCATGACGGCGGCGGCCGCCTGTTTCAGGTGTGCGAGTATGATGCGGTCGCGCGCTTCTCCCGCATGTTCGGGAAGAGTGTAGACTCCCAGCGCTCCGGCGATTTCGCCGTCCGGCGCGAAGACCGGCACAGCATAACTGTAAGTCCGGTAGCGTTTGCGGAGCGTGATGCAGTATCCCCGTGTGCGGATCCGTTCCATTTCATTTGCGTAATCGGGCCAGTAAAATTCGGGCATGCCGTTTTCCTCCGTGAGAAGCTGCCGGCGTTCCGGAGACGAGAAAGAGAAGATGACTTTTCCTGTCGCGGTTTCATAGAGGTAAAAACGCCGGACGGGTTCGACATCCGGTCTGTGAAGGTCACCGCGCGGGCCGACGTTCACGAAAGTGGTCCAGACGTTGTTTTCCAGAAGGATGTACGTCATTCCTTCTCCGATTTTTCTCACATGGCGCAGGAGAATGTTTGTCACGTGCGACTGGAAGCGGCAGGTTGCGGTCTGATTGCGGTAGGCGATTTTCCTGCACTGGCTCCCTGCGGTGTAATTTCCGAATCCGTCTTTCTCGATGTAGCCGCAGTGTGCCATTGTCTTCAGCAGATTGTGAGCCGTCTTGACGGAAAGGCCCTGCTTCTGTGCGAGTGTTTTCAGACGCATGGAACTTCCGCGCGGATTGTCAAACAGCAGAATGGACAGCATGTCCAGCGCCTTTTTCACCGATTTGACGGGCACTTCCTCTTTTTTTCCCCTCATGGAGCATCTCCCTTCTGTTTCCCGGAAACAATAGCCGGCCGCGACGGGATTTGCAACTTCAAATTTCCCGCAATGTGGGAAAATTCCGTTTCCCGGTTGCTTTTGCGTCCCGCCGGGCGGATAGTAAAGGCGGAAAATCCCGAACGTGCGCATCCTCCGCGGAAGCGCGCTTTTTTTTGAGCGGGGAAAACAGCCACCGGAAAACAAGGAGGGCCTGACATGTTTAAAATTCTGATCCCGGAAGAGAGTGCGGGAATTCACCGGATCGCAGCGGATGTTCTTGCCGCCTGTACGCGGGAGATTACCGGACGGACGCCGGAAACCGTTATGCGCGACGATGCGGAAAGCGATCTTGTCGTGCTGGGTTCCGATGCGGAAAATCCCTTTGTGCTGGATTTGCTGCTGGGGGGAAAGCTTGACACGCCCCGCATCCGCTGCGGCAGCGATGATTATGCCCTGACGAGTCTGCGCGACGGCGGGCGGAAGCTGCTTCTGATCGCGGGCGGACGGGGGCGCTCCCTCCTTTACGGCGTCTACGATTATCTGGAACGCTGCGGCTGCGCCTGGTTCTGGGATGCGGATCTTTTTCCGAAACTGGACGAGCTGCCCCTGGAAAACTTCCATGTCTGCGGGAGACCCCGTTTCGAATACCGCGGACTGCGTTATTTCGCGCACCGCAGTCTGCACCGCTTTCAGGCGGAGCACTGGAATCTGGAAGACTGGAAGCGGGAGATCGACTGGATTCTGAAAAAACGCCTGAACTTCTTCATGCTCCGCATCGGCCTGGACGATCTCTTCCAGAAGGCCTTCCCGGAGATTGTCCCCTATCCCCCTCCGGAAGGGAGCTCCGCAACGGACATTCCGCGCTCGTTCAACGACCGCACGCCCTTCTGGAGTCTTGCGGAACGGGGGAAGCTGCGGGAGGCTCTTCTCCGGTACGCGCGGGAACGGGATCTCATGCATCCCGAGGACACCGGGACGATGACGCACTGGTACAGCCGGACCCCGCAGGAGTTCCTGGACGCCGTGAAACCGGAGTTCATGCCCCAGGCGAACGAAAAGCAGTACGGCGAACCTTCCGGTCTCGTCTGGGACATCCGGAAGGACAGGAATCTGGACAATTATTTCCGGCTTACGGAGGCGCACATCGCACTCAGCGGGCCTCCGGAACTCTTTCATACCATCGGCCTTGCCGAACGTCTCTGTTTTCACGATCATGCCCGGAATCATGCCCTGAAGCTCTACACCTACCGCAGGATTGTCGGGAAACTGCGCTCACACTATCCTCTGCCGCCGCTGCTGATCGCCTCCTGGGATTTTCTCTGTTCCTGGACGCCGGAGGAGGTCCGCGGCCTGCTTGCCGAACTGAACGCCGGGAACACCCTGATTCTCGATTACACCTCCGACAGCTGCGATGAACTCAACAACTTCCTGAACTGGAATCTGGTCGGAAAGTTCCCGTGGATGTTCGGCATCTTTCACGCGTTTGAATCCAATACGGAGATGCGCGGCAATTATGATGTGATTGAACGCCGTCTGCCCGTCGCCGCGGAGGATCCCATGTGCAGGGGAATGATCTTCTGGCCGGAGAGTTCCCATACGGACACCCTCATGCTGGAATATTTTGCGGCCAATGCCTGGAATCCCGCACATGTCCGGATTGCGGAGTTCCTGGAGATTTTCTGCTCCCGGCGTTACCGCGGCGCGGAAGCAGGACAAATGACTCCCGTCTGGCGTGTCATGCTGCCCCTGATCCGGAGCAACTACTGGCGCCAGAACCGGCAGACCCCCATACGCGGCGCCCTCTATCAGGATTATGTCTTTCATATTCTGGGATATGCCATGACGGATCTTTATCCGCTCTGGCTGGAAAATCATGAAGCAATCACGAAGGAGCTGGGCAGAGCGATCCATGCCGCGCCACTCTGTTTCCGGATGCTTGGAAAGATCGACTATTGCTCGTTGAGCCCCCATGCAAAACGGGACTGGATCGATCTGGCGCGCTGCGCCGCTTCGCGTCTCTCCAATTTCGCATGCGGCGTTCTTGCCATGCAGATGGAGGCGTGGCGGAACGGAGAGGCCGATTCCGAATCCGTTCTGGAGTATGCGGAAGCCATCGGCGAACTCCTCCGGATGGAAAAGATGCTGCTCGGCGCCCATGAGGATTATTCGCTTTACGCCTCTCTTCTCCGGATGCGGGAGAGCGCATGGACCAATCCCGCCTTCGAGACGGCCTTGAAAGGCAATGCGGAAAATGAATACTGCCGCAGTTTTGCAAGCGAACTCTTCGACGCCTGCTATCTGCCGGAATTCGAGTGCTACCGGAAATGGCTGGAGCGGAAAATCACCTCCGGGGACCGTTCCCCGTGGCGTTATCCGAAGGCTCTGTTCTCACAGGAGAAAAAACGGATCGAGGACCGTTTTTATGAGACGCCGCTGGCGGCTTTCGCTCCGGACCGGGAGGGCTGCATTGCGGCGCTTCCCGTGACATTGTCGAATCTGGAAGGGATCGCGGAAACGCTTGTCTCCGGTCCCGGAGCAGCCTGCGCCTGACGCATGCCGGACGGAAATGGATGGGATACCGTCCGGAAAGGCGCGTGCAGGATGTTCCTCCGCGTCCGTGCGGTTTTTCCGTCACATCCCTTTCTCCCGCAACGGTTCCGCTTCCGCCTCCTTTCCGGCGTCCGCGGCGGATGCCGTGCCGTGAAACTCCGGAGCCGTTCCGTTCCGTACGGCGGAAGGAGAACACCGGAGGTGCTTCCGGAACACTTTCCACATGTGGCTGTAATTGTAGAATCCGCACTGGAACGCGATGGAATCGTTTGTCAGTTCCGTTTCGCGCAGAAGCGAAATCGCGCGGTTGACGCGCAGTCTCTGCAGATATTCCGAAGGGCGCATGCCCAGGATCTGTTTGAATTTCCGCTGCAGTGCGCTCATGCTCATGCCGGAGTGCTTTGCAAGGCTTTCAATGCTGAACGCGCTGTCGCCAAGATGGTCGTTCATCATCCGGATCACCGTGTTCAGCGTCCATTTCTGCGACGGGGAATTCTGCGCCTTGCAGTAGTAGGCCAGCAGAATGACCGCGGCGGTGAACAGGGAGATGATGATGGTCTGATAGCCGGGTCGCCGGGTTTTCAGTTCGGAACGGATCGTCCGGAGGAAAAAGGTGATTTTATCCAGATCGCGTTTCCGGATGTTTCCCAGAACGCCGGCAAACGCGGCTCCTTTGCCGCTGCCCGGATAGAGCAGATGCAGAAAAGGAGATTTTGTCAGCAGAATCATCGGGATCGGGACGCTGGAATTGTAGAGAATGTTGTAGATGAGCGTGCCCTTCTGCATCTGCGAATAGGCGTGTTTCATGCCGGGATGAATCAGGAGAAAATCCCCTTTTTTCAGAGAATGGATCTCGCTGCCGCAATGATGGGTGATGCCTCCTTCGGCGATCAGGATGATTTCCGAAAAGTCATGGGAATGGAGCAGAATCTGGGAGCAGTTCAGATTGTTCTCCAGCGTCATTGTCGTGACGGAAATCGGGAAATAGGAATCCTCAATGTAGGTTTTCAGGCTTAAGTTCAGCATCTCTTCTCTCCGTTTCCCGTATTTACAGATAGACTTCGTTCCGGAATATTGCAAGAAGAAAAAAATAAAAAAGCTGATTTTATAGATGCAATTGCTGTTTTTGTGGATTGCAAAAAAAATTTTCCGGTTATAATTTACAAAGAGAGGCATCATGGCAGGATTTTATTTGTCAAACTGTCAACAGGGAACATTATGAATGAAGACATTATGAGAGGGAATAATCCGTCATTGCTGAAAATCGGGCATTGTTTCACCTTGATAGAGCTCCTGGTCGTGATTGCGATCATCGCGATTCTCGCGGGGATGCTTCTGCCTGCCTTGAACAAGGCAAAGCAGACGGCGCAGAACATTTACTGCACCAACAATTCCAAAACCATCATGCAGGGAATGCTTCTCTATGCGGACACTTACCAGTATTTCCCATACCGGGACATCGAAGTCGGGAATCCGGAAGGAAGATTCTGGTATCAGAAGATTTACGGAATGCTGACCGGCGACAAGGGGAATAATCTGAAATTCTATCAGCGGTCCGCCTTTTACAAATGTCCCGCCTATCGCTACACGGGCGATATCGGCTATCAAACCATCGCGTATGGGAAAAACGACTGGCTGGGAACAGCCATTTCTGGCTCTACTAATTTTCCGGTGAGACCGGAACAGGTGAAACGGTCTTCCCGCGTCATTGCCGTAGGAGACAGTGACGATGACGCCTATTTCGGGATGATTATTTCCGACAGCACTTATCCGTTGGGCAACCGTCACGACGGCAAGGCGACGGCGGCGTTTGTGGACGGACATGCGGAAATCGTTCTTTCCCGGGAATGGCTTGCTCCCGGAGTGACATATGGCGCCATGGACTATGCGGCGGGGACAAGTCTTGTTCATTCCAGCTCTTCCCCCGTCGCCACTACGCTCAGGGCCCCGGAACTCCTTTATAAATGGGGCACCCGCGGGGGGGGATACGATTATCTGACGAAATGACAATGGAATAACATAACAGAAAGGATTCAGTTGAAATGAAATGCGGAACACTCTCTCTTTTCCTGGGCGCCGCGCTGCTTGCCGGCGCGCCGTCGGTTTTCTGCGGCGACGCCGCGGGCAAGAATGCCGGTGACAGAATCTTCCTTGCCGATCTTTCCGGAAAAACTCCCCTTGCGGCGCAATGGCAGGTGAAGGCGAATCTGAAAATTGAGAACGGGGAACTCACGTTGAAAGGTACGGTGGCAGATCCGAAAGTCACTCTTCCGGAAGAATACCGGATTCGTTTTTCCGGAAAGATCAAGGAGGAGGATGAACAGGTCAAAGGAGGTTTTCTGACCGTTTCCCTGGATCAGAAGATCACGGTCCTGGTCCGGCTCGGCGCACGTGGGCCCAGCCAGATTCTCCACCCGGATCCGCAGAATCCCAAACGCAATACCGGGGCCTCGCGGAAAACGCGGATTCAGCTGAACGAAACGTTCCAGGGCGAGGTTTGCCGCCGGAAAGCCGGAGACGGCAGGTATGAATATTCCTTCACATTAAATGGAACGCCGGTCGGAAGTGTTGTCGAGACTCCCGGTTCGCCCCGCCTGTCTTTCGGTTCCTGGCGCGTTTTCCCCGTTTTAACCGGTGTTGAAATCTTCCGTCTGCAATAACTGAATTTGAAGGTGTCTTTCATGAAGAAAAATCATCTGCTTCGTATTTTCCTTTTGTCACTTTTGATCTCGTCTTTTGCGGATGCGGCAGCCGCGCCGCAGGCTGGCGCACCGGTTTTCGCCGATTCCTTCGATTCGGTCGGAACGTTCGCGGAAAACTGGATTTCCGGCGGAGGAACGAAATCCGGAAACGGCGAGGTGACGGTGAAAGGAGCGTTTCAGCTGCGGCGGGCGCTTCCGAAGGAATTTTTCCTGGAGTGCGATCTCACTCTGGAACATGACATGAAGAAGCCGCGCGGCTTTGCCGGGATGTCGATCTCCGGCTATCATTTCAAAGTGCAGCCGGACGGAAAGTCCTTTCTGGTCTGGAAAACGAAATCGGACAAGCGTGCCAGGGGCATTTATCAGAAAATTGACGGTTTCACGCTCGGGCAGAAGGTGCATTGCGCAATTGCCCGTACCGTCGCCGGAACGCGCGTGACCTATACTTATTTCATCAACGGCAAATTCATGGGGTCCTTCGAGGACATGCTTCCCGATGAGACGGGAAAAGGCCCCTTCGCCACTCTTTCCTTCGCCTGCTGGCGCGTGGATTCGCTGAAGGTGGACAACTTCAAGCTCAGCATGGTCAAACGTTCCGAGGACGATTCGCCGAATCTGACGATCAACAGCTCCTTTGAGCACCTGCAGGACGGATATCCTCTCTACATCGCCCCCAACACAGCGCCCAATGTCGGGAATCCGGGCTTTACCATGGAGGACTACCACCGGACATTCGGGGTCGATGAGACGGACCGCCGGAGCGGGAAATACTCCTTCCGGATGAAACTGGATCCCGTGAATTACGGCAGCCATACCATATTTTTCCACAGCACAGGGACGGCGAAAGGGCAGTCCGGCGTCTTTTCCGCCTATATGAAAGGGGACCGGGACGATCTGAAGGTCCGCCTCAGATACGGCAGTGCGACAAAGGTCGTGTCCGTCGGACGGGAATGGAAGCGTTATGAAGTGGTGTGCCCCGAACTTCCCGCTCCGTCCACCTATTCCCCGGCAGTTCTCATCTTCCGCACGGCGGACGGCAATCCCATGGGCGCGACCCTCCGGATAGATGACGTTCAGGCGGAGTATCTGCCTTCCGTCATCTCGAAACAGGAGCTTGCGGATGCGGAGAAAGCCGGCCGGACCTTTGCCACGCCTTACAAGGCCAGCGAACTCGACAAGGCGAAGTTTTCGCCGGTTCCGAAACCGGTCCGGGCCGCGTCGTTTCAGATTCCCGCGCTGCCCGATGGCGTCCGTCCTTCCGCGGATCTGGATTCCTGGGTGTCCCATGCGGCGAAACAGGTGAATTTCCGCCAGAAGAATCTGGCTTCGAAACGGAAGACCGAAGGATATTTCGCCTGCGACAGGGAGAACCTGTATGTGGGGCTCCGCGTCTACGGGGATGATTTTTCCGCCCATAAGAAAGGAGAACGGGATTCGCTTGCCGTCTGCAATCACGGCATGGAACTGCTGATCGACCCGTCCGCCGCCGGAAAGAAATGGGCTCATTTCGGGGCCAACGCGGCCGGAACCATGATGGATCTGGGCTTCGGAGAGGACAAGAACTGGAACGGCGACTGGAAATGCACCGGAGTCGACAACCGGAAAAAAGGGTGTGTCGATCTTTTCCTTGTCATTCCGTTCTCCGACCTTGCCGGAAGCGATTTTTCCAGCCGCTGGCTGCTGAATCTCGGTGCCAATGACAGCGTTCACAAGCAGTTCAGCTGCCTCGGCAGCAATCCGGGCGGGATCTATCGCGCGGTGGACTACTGGCCGGAGGCGGTAATCCCCGCCGACACGGCATTGGCCTACAGGGCGGGCGTCAGACAGCTTTACACTTCGCAGAATGCCGCGGGAGGTGCGACGCTGGGAGCGGAATTCGTGAATTCCACCGGCCGGCCGAAGACGCTCAAACTTTCGCTTTACAGCGCGGATGCGGCGCACAGGCTTCTGGCGGAGAAGGATTTCCAGGCAAAGGAAGGCGTTACGCTTCTTGATCTCGGTTCCTCCGTCCCCGCTACGCGGGTCAACGCTGTCGTCCGCGAGAAGGGAAGAACCATTTTCAACCGCAATCTCCCGGTCGAGAAAAAACTTCCGCTTTTTCTTCTCGGACGCCTGAATTTCTATATGAACGAACCCGAGGCGGAGTTTCAGGTGCAGTGCTCCCTGCCGGAGATGGAGAAGCTGACCGCGGAGCTGGAGTGCGGCGGGAAAAAGATCCATGCCCCGGTATCCCCCGTGTCCCGCATGAAACTTCCGATCGGGGATTTGAAGCCTGGCGTCTATGATGTGAAACTTGTCGTCCGCAACGGGAAAACGATTGCGGGGACGGCAAAGGACCGGCTTGTGAAACGGGAATACTGGGAAGGCGCCACGCAGATCAACCGCTTCTCCCGTTCCGTCATGCATGGCGGAAAACCTGTGATGCCGTTTTCCCTGTTTTTCGTTTCCTGGCATCCGGGGCCGGTGGAACGGTACACCAGCCAGGTCCGCTGGCAGAACCGGGAGAAATTCCGCACGCTTCACATTCTTTTTGACGCGCGCGCTTCCGAAAAGAACGCCGCTGTTCTGGCGGAAGCTGAAAAATGCGGAATGCCCCTCATCTACTGGCACGACATGAAGTCATACAACCGGAAAGATGCGCCATCCAAAGCGGATGACGGCAAGCTTGCCGCGCTGGCTGCGGAATTCAGCCGGAAACACACCAACATCCTCTCCCAGCTTGTCATGGATGAGCCGGAGCTGTACATGAAGTCCGACGACGCCCTTGCGATTCTGCGGAAAGCCAGACCGCTGTTTCCCTATCATCCGGTCCAGATGAACAACACCGTCATCGGACTGCCCAACAATTACGCCAATATGGAAACGGACATCCTGATGCTGGATGATTATCTTACCAATCAGGAAAACCGGAGCGTCTATTCGGTCATCCGCTTTACCGACCTGATGTGGAAAATCGGGGCTTCCGAAGGGAAACCCTGCTGGTACTTCCTCGTCGGCGGCAATTTCCCGCTCCACTACCGGGAACCGTCATACCGGGAACAGATCGCGCAGTGCTACGGTCACATCGCCTCCGGCGGCACCGGCATCACCCTGTTTTACGGAAAGATCCAGACGCCGGGGAACTGGAAGGCCGTGAAACAGCTGAACCGGGAATTCGCTGTTCTGAACGACGTCATCACCAGCGAGGAGCTTGTCGAAGACGCCGGAATCAGCGGCAGCCCGGAGATGATGCGGATGCGCACCAAAAAGCACCGGGGACATCTTTACCTGATTGCCGCGAATATCGGCGATGCTCCCGCGGAAAATGCCGTAATCACGCTGCCCGCGGAATACCGGAATGCGGATTCCGCCGAGGTGATGTTTGAAAACCGGAAGATCGCAGTCAGGGACGGCCGCTTCACGGACACTTTCCCCGCGCTGTCGCGCCATGTCTACAAACTGAAAATCAGGGATTGAGCATTTGTCTGATCCGGAAGGAACGCATATTTATGAGAAAAGAAACCGCCGCCGCGCTCTGCACCGCTGTCCTGTGTCACTTCTGCCTCTCGGGGCAGATTCCGGAGTTCAAAATGAGCTGTGGACGGGATACACCTGTTTTTCAGGTCAATGAAAAAGTGGTGTTTGCCGCGGAATGCGGAACTGTGCCCGCAAACTGGGAGGGAAGTGTCCGCGCCAGCCTGTATCACGACGGAAAGCTTGTGAAGCGGGAGAGCTCCTCCCTCCGGAAGACGTTCAGTGCGGAGACTGCGCTCGGCCGTCCCGGCTGGATCCTCTGGAAACTGGAACTGCTCCGGAAGGACGGCTCGCCGTTTCTTTCGGAGCGGAAACGGCCCGTGCAATATGCCACAGGCGTGATTGTCGCGCCGTTTTCCATCCGGCCGGGAAGCCCGAAGCCGCCTGATCTGGAAAA
Organism: uncultured Victivallales bacterium; assembly: GCA_944391115.1. Taxonomy (GTDB): domain Bacteria; phylum Verrucomicrobiota; class Lentisphaeria; order Victivallales; family UBA1829; genus UBA11452. The sequence goes on from CALXSJ010000003.1 coordinate 132,465, forward strand.
ACGCTGGGAGCGGGAGATCCGGAAGCTTCGCGCCATTCCTCCCGAGGTGAAGTATGTTGGACGCCCGTTTGTCTCCGGAAACGGAATCCGGGTGACGGAGGTCAGCATCGGCATGGGCGGTCATTGCCTGCCGGTCACCGGCTACCTGAGCATTCCCGCAGACGCGAAGGAGAAATCCCTGCCTCTTCAGCTGATTATTCCGGGCGCCAATCTGTTCCCGTATTCCCCGGATCCGCGGCCGTATGCCCGCGCCTCCGGCGTGATTCAGCTCCATATCAATCCGCACGGATTTCCCATCCGGAACTGCGACCGCCCGTTCTATCTGGAAAACCATGCAAAAAAGAAGGGCGGTTATCTGAATCATCCGTGGGATGAGAAACTGGACCGCTGCTACTATAAGAATGTGGTCCTGCGCATGATCCGCGGCATTGACTTCCTGAAGACACTGCCGCAATGGGACGGGAAAAACATCAAGGTGATCGGTTCCAGTCAGGGGGGAGGGCTTGCCATCATTTCCGCGGCGCTTCACCCCGATGTCACGGAAGTGACCGCTTATGTTCCCGCTCTCTGCGATTTCGGAGCCGCCTCCGCCGGACATCAGCCCGGATGGCCTCAGCCGGCGCGTCAGGGGGATCCCGGAGAGATGAGTTATCTTGACGCGGCTCATTTTGCCTCCATGATCCGCTGCCCGATCACGCTTTACACCGGATTGACGGATACGGTTTGTTCCCCGACGTCGGTGTTTTCCGCCTGCAACAGCCTGCCCGCGGACACTCCACGGAAAATTTCCGTTTCGTCTTCCGGCGGTCACAGCGGCCCGGACGGAAATACCCGGGTTCTGCAGGATACTCTGCGCCGGAATCCCTAGTCCGTTCTCTGTCTTCGGGGAAATCTCCTTTCCTGCCAGGAATCCGGCAAGGGAGTTTCCCCTTCGGTTTTCTCAGCCTTCCTTTTTCGTTATGCCCGGCGCATTTCTCCGTCGGACAGTATCCCTGAAACTGCCGCATTCCGCTCCTGCCGGCGCACAAAAGAACATGTGCCGGGACGGGGCGGCATTCCATTTTTTATCACTCTTTTTTCTGAAGCGGGACTTGACAATCCGCTTTTTTTGCTTATAATTAATGTTGCATGAAATGTTGTAACAATAGTTGCAGGTGAAGGAATGAGAGATTCCGGGAAAAACGAAGCATCGGCACTGGAACAGGCCGCTCATGAGAGCGACACTGTCCGGATTGCGGAGGATATTGCCAAAAACATCCGCGACGGAGTCTGGAGTCCGGGGACCCGCCTGCCGTCGGAAGGCAAGCTGACCGCGCATTACAAAAGCAATGTCTAGTGCATCCGCAAGGCGATTGCCCGGATGAAGGCGCAGGGCCTGCTTTATTCCGTGCCGAAATTCGGCGTTTTCGTCCGCGAGGCTGTCGCCGCACCGCAGGATTTTTCCGCTTCTCCGCTTCTGGAATCGCAGGAAACGGTTTCTCTCTCGTTCGCGACTCGCGGAAGACTCAAGCCGCAGCAGGAACTCTGGAAGCAGATCGCAAGGGCGTTTGCACGGAAATCCCCGTTTGCCGAAATGCGGACGGTGTTTCCCGGGGAAGAGGGCGCTCCTTATCCTGATTTTGATCTTTTTGAAGAGGTGAGTCTTTCCTCCTCCTACCTGGCGCATCGCGAACTGCTCAACGTGCGGGAATATTTCCCGGAGGCGATCCGGAATGCGGAACAGATGCTGGATTCCTGCGGCATCCCGTTTTACTATGTGACTCCGGTCCTGCTGTATAATCTTGATCTTCTGGAGGAACTTGGATTTTCCGCTCCTGCCTACCGCGGCTTTGAAGAACAGATGCTGTTTCTGGAACAGGTGACGGATGCCGCTTTGAAAAAATCCGGCATGCAGCCGCCGGGCGCCGCGCAGACCGTGATTATCCGTCTCGGCAGTCATATCCGGGATATCTTCCGGAAAATCAAAGACCGCAAATTGAATGAAAAAACATTCGCATCGGAGTATGGGGATCTGTTTCACAGGGTGACGGATTACTGGCGGAGATATCACGCGAATTATTCCGGACACTCCACCCGGAAAACCTTCATTGATTTCGTTTCCGGGAATTCGCCTTTTTTTCTCGGCATGACCTCCAACTACACACGGCTTCTCGAGACGGCTCCTCCTTTCCGTTACGGAGGAGCCATGGTATATGCGGCGGACGACACCTGCAGCCGGATTCTCGTCGTTCTGGGCATCAGCGCCGCGACGAAGCATCCCGTGGAGTGCCTGCGTCTCGCCCGTCAGTTCCAGGAGCGGGAAGTCCAGCAGCGGATTGCGGAACTGGGCGGACTGCCGCTTTCCGAGCCGGAATACTGCCGCATGCCGTATCATCCGTTCATCCGGAAGGAACAGGCGGCGCCTCCGCTTTATTTTCAGACTCCGGAGGAGCATTATGTCTGCATGAACATCATCAATGAGGAATTGTGGAATGTCATTCTGTTTCATAAGAATCTGAATGACGCAATGTCCGACGCGCTGATGTTTTCCGAGTCCTATCTGAAGATGCGCCTGAACGGCATGACGGATTCCGAACGGCGGAGCTGGTCGGCACTTTACGAACAGGAGAAGGCGCTGTAACGGAGTTCCCGCATCCTGCGCGGACTGCCTGCTTCCTGCCGTGTTTCCGGAAAGAATACGGGTCGGTGTCCGCGGAGAACCCCGCCCGCACAGGGAAGGCGGACGAGGAATACCGGGGCTTGAAGACGGGAAGGCTTGAAATTCATGAGATATTCAATATTATGAGGTTGTGTTATGAAAATCTATGTTCCGCATAAAACGGGGATTTTTCTGGTTGCGGCACGGGAGTTTGCGGAACTCTGGCGCAAGGTCACCGGGGAATCCCTTCCGGTCACGGACCATGCCGATGGAACGGAGGACCTGATTGTCCTCGGGGGAGACCAGGACAGCCGTTTTGTCCATGACAGGATTCTGGACGGCACCATTCCGAGATTCCGGATCCGCGTCGGTTCGGACGATTATGAACTCCTGTCCGGAAGAAGAGGGACACAGTCTCTGCTGTTTATCGCCGGCGGCTCCCGGCGCGCGCTGCTTTACGGCGTCTACCGCTTCTTTGAACTTGCCGCGGACTGCCGTTATTTCTGGGACGGCGACATTGTGCCCCGCCGCCCGTCTCTCCGGATCGCCGGATGGAACGTTTACGAGAGCCCGCGCTTTGAATACCGGGGGCTGCGTTACTTCGCTCACCGGGGACTGCACCGTTTTCAGGCGCTCCACTGGAATCTGGAGGAATGGAAACGCGAAATTGATTTTCTGCTGAAGAAACGCTTCAATCTCTTCATGCTCCGGATGGGGCTCGTGGATCTTTTCCAGAAGGCGTTCCCGGAGGCGGTTCCCTATCCGAAGGGGTTTGAGATCGAAGGTTCCGTGCCGCGTTCCTATGACGATCATACTCTTTTCATGCCTCTGGAGGAACGCGGAAGGCTTCATAAACAGATTCTCGACTATGCGTTTGAGCGGGGACTGCTGCATCCGGAGGATGTCGGCACCATGACGCACTGGTACAGCCGGACGCCGATGGATTTCATCCGCGCCTTCCGTCCGTCCTTCCTGCCGCAGGCATCCGACACCTACTACGTCGATCCGACCGGAAGGGTATGGGATATCCGCGACGATGAAAACCTGGAGCGTTACTACAAGCTGACGCAGGCGCACATCCGCTGTTACGGCTCGCCCGCGATCTTTCACACGATCGGGCTCTCCGAGCGTCAGTGCTACAGCGATCACGCGTCCAATCATCAGATGAAACTCTATGCCTACAACCGGATCATCGGCAGACTGCGCCGGGATTATCCGGACGCGCCGCTCCTGATCTCCTCCTGGGAGTTTCTCGACTGGACGCCCGAAGAGGTGAGGGGGCTTCTGGAAACGCTGGACGGCGACAAAACCGTCATCCTGGATTATATCGCGGACATTCAGGACGAACACAACTGCTTCATCACATGGGGGCTGGAGGGAAAGCGCAAATGGATCTTCGGCATTTTCCACTCGAACGAGAACAATTCCGAATTCCGCGGCAATTATGCGCTGATCGAAGAGCGATTGAAACGCGCGGCCGCCGATCCCATGTGCTGTGGAATGGTCCTCTGGCCGGAAACGTCGCATGCCGACACCCTGATGATCGAATACGTCGCCGCCAATGCGTGGAATCCCGTTCATGTCAATGTCGGGGAGTTCCTTGCGGAATTCTGCGCCGCGCGCTATCCGGACAATCCGGAACGGATGCTCCGCATCTGGCGTCTGGCGCTCCCGTCCATCCGCAGACGGATCCGGTTCGGGCTGAAGCGGAAGGACGCCACGGCGCTGATGTTCTTCATCCGCCCGCTTTCCCTGTATCCGAAACTGGATGCCGCGCTTGCCGTGCGGTATCTGAGCACGCTGGAGAGTTTCCTTCCCGTGTCCGGATCAATCCATGCGCTGCTCGGCGAACTTGCACTTCTGGCGGATTCCTCTGACAATCCGGAATTTACGGAACGCGACCTGCTCGATCTTGCCAAAAGCGCGGGAGCCAGCGTCATGGACTGCGGATGGGCCGCCGTCAATACCGCAATGGAAAACTGGAGGAACGGAGCCGCGAACGGACAGTCCCTGCGGAAGGGAATGCGGAATCTGCGCCGGACGTTCCAGTTTTTTTCGGATATTCTGAAGGCTTCGGAGGAATTTTCGCTTTACCGTTCGCTGCTGCAATTGCGGGAAGGCCCGAACCGGAATCCGGATTTCGAGTCCACTCTGAAAGGCAATGCGGAGAACTCCTATTCCCGTTCGTTTGTACCGGAAATCATCGACGCCTGCGCCATTCCCGAACTGGAGGTTTTCATTTCCCATGTCGAGCGGAAACTGGCCGCGGGAAAACGGGAATACTGGATTTTTCCGGATTCCTTTCAGACGGACCGGAAACGGATTCAGGACCGCTTTTATGAACGTCCCCTGCGTGAAATGGCCCCGGATTGTGCGGAGGCGAGGAGGAATTTGAAGCGGAATCTGCTTGCCTTGCGGGGGCAGACGGAAAAAATCATGAGTTTCGCAAACCAGGAATATTCCATTGCAAAGGAAGGAGTTTCCAGATGAAAAGGATGTTTTTCACATTGATCGAACTCTTGGTTGTAATTGCGATCATCGCGATTCTGGCGGGCATGCTGCTGCCCGCATTGAACAAGGCGAAACAGAAGGCTTATGCGGTCAGCTGTCTGAACAACCTGAAACAGCAGGGGATTGCATTCGCAAGCTACATCCAGTCCAACGGCGATTTTTTCCCGAGCTGGAAGGGAAACAAGGCGGTCAATATGACGCAGAGCACGCTGAATCAGTCCTGGCACAGTATTTTCGCGGCGGACCGGCTTCTTACGGCAAAATCCTTTGAGTGCATGGCCATGCCGCCGAATCCGGACCGCTCGCAGACGAAAACAACGACAATGCTGGACGGTTCGCGCCAGCTGATGCCGACCAGTTATACCGGATACGGTTACAATTACATGAACATCGGTTCCAGACGCTCGGTGGACGGCACGGACCAGGTGATGTCCGCCAAACTGCCGCAGATCAAACGCTTCAGCGCATGCTATGTGGTCATGGACACCTACCACAGCACATTGAACAGCGGATACTGCGATGTCTGGCACAATTCCACCGACACCGCTCCGTATCATGCGGATGCCAGGCGTCATAACAATGTCGTGAATATTCTCTTTGCGGATTTGCATGCGGCTGGCATCTCCGCCAATCCGGCAAATCCGTATTTCCGGCTGGGAGAAAACAATGCGGGAGGAAAACTTTATGTCAGCTGGACGGGAGGCAGATTCGGAAATGAAATCGATTGACAGGAGATTGCAGATGAAGAACTTGTTGCTGGGCATGTCATTGTTCTGGGGCGGAATCCTTGCTGCGCAGGAGGTGAATCTTGCTTCCGCGGATCCCGGATTCGAACAGAAGACGAAATGCTGGTACATCATGAAACCCCGGCAGTATGCGGCTTTTGCCCCGGGGGAAGGCGTGGGTGGATCCACGGGAGTGAAAATCAGAAACGATGCGGAAACGCCTGTGAAGCAGGCCGGAATTTTCCGGAAGAACTATGTGGAAGTCGCACCGGGGAAAACGTATACCTTTGAGGTGGATTTCCGCGGACAGCTCACCCGGGGATACGGTGCGGCGCAGATCAATCTCTTCAAAAAGGAAGGAACGAAATACCATTACAGGAAAACTTTTGAAACCACGCGCGTCGTCGGCGATCCGGACCGCTGGGGACGGCTTCACTGCACCTTCACCGTGCCGGAAGGATGCGATTTCCTTCATATCGGGCTTTCCGCCCGCGATTTTCAGGGGTGGATGCTCTTCGACAATGTCCGCCTGACGGAAGGGGACGGCTCCATCCGGATTCCGTTCCTGAAGACACCGTTTGCGGCTGACGGAAAATGGAACGCCGCGTTTGCGGAACAGGCGCTCACGCTCCATGATTTCAGCGCGTATCCGGTTGTCGGAGACACCGCCGCGCCGGACCGGACGGAAGTGCTTCTTGCGCAGACGGCGGACGCCATCTGCGGCGTGTTCCTGATGCATCACGATCCCGCGCAGCCTCTGAAGGCGAACGTCCGGAAGCGCGACGCATCGGTGGTCGCGGACGACAGCGTGGAGCTTTTCATCACGCATACCAATGCCCCCAGACCCTATTACCACTTCATATTCAACACCGTCGGAACGGTATACGACGCTCTGGAAAATAATGCGAAGTGGAATTCCGGCGTTAAAACCGCCTGCGGCAAGCTTTCGGAGTCCTGTTCGTTCATCCAGTTCGTCCTGCCTCTGAAGGATATCGGATATCATGCGGAACTCGACGGACACATGGACAAACTGCGCTGGAAAATGAATTTCACCCGCACGCATCACCGCGGAAAGCAGGCTCTCTACTCCTCCTTTGCCCGCGTGATCTCCTTTCACAATCCGGAGCATTTCATCGCATTTGAAGGACTCTCCGGAGGCCGGGCGGACACCGTTTCCGTCCGCTACTGGAATCAGAGCCTTCAGGACGGAGCGGCCATCCGCAGACAGCGTTTCTGGCCGATCGAAAAACCTCTTTACAGAGAACTCCTTTCTTCTGTGCCGAATCCGATGCGGGGAGAGAGCGCCTTCATCTGGGGTCGTCCGATCGAAGTTCCGCAGAATACGGAATTTGCAATTCAGTATGGACAGCGCTACACGCTTGATCTTATGCTCGGGGAATATGAAAAGAACCGTCTGCATCCCTATTCCAGCTCCAATTTCGGGCAACTTGCCGAATGGGGGAAAAAGACCGGTGTCGGGGTGGCTGTTTATGCTCCGTATTACATGGATCAGTGCGCGTTCCTCTATGACCCGGAAGTCAACCGGAAATTCCTGGCTGCCGTCCGGAAGCTGCTGGAAAAGCACCACGAGGGCATCTGGGGCGTTTCCTTCGGCGACGAGGTGCTGTCGCAGTCGCTCCGGCGTTTCGTGACGCGTGCGAATCAGCCGGAGGAGCTCCGGAAGGATGCCGCCTTGCGCAAGGCCGTCGAGACGATCCGGAATCAATACGGTTCCGGAAAATACGGTGTTCCGAAGTCTCTCTCCTCCGAGGAGCCGTTCGCCTGGATCGCCACCCGGCGCTGGGCGCTGGACCGGATGCTGGAAACGCAGAAGGAGCTGACAAGGATCTGCCGCTCCTTCAAAGGATGCCGGGGAAAGGATATTGTGGTCATTTCCCCCGATCATGTCGACTGGTCCTGGATGCAGCATCAGAGCCGTCTCGCGCCCTGGCAGGATGTCATCTGCGCCCAGTGCGTTCCGCTGAACGACCCGGCGCGCCAGACGCTGGCGTTCCGCTCCAAGCTGCTGCGGGACCTGACGGAAAAACCTGTCTGGCTCTGCGCTCATGTGGAGCCTTACAGCGGAAATTACACGAGCGAAGAGACCGCGGCGTTCCTCAGCGAGGCTGTGCGGGGCGGTGCGACAGGGCTGCAGATCTGGAATTTCGACTACATCGCGGACCAGCGCGGCATGGGGAGCAGCCAGTTCGACTACTACGGACACCGTCCGCGCTGGGAGACGATCATGGACTGCCTGCGCCGGATGCGCGAAGACAATCTTCTGAAATATCCCGAACCGGAATTCGCCATTCTGGTTTCCAACGACACCGCGTTTGCGCATCCGAAAATGCGGACTGCCCAGCCGGAGGCCGCGTTCAATCTCTTCGGTCCGGGCGCGGGTTCCTGGTTCCGTTTCCTTTCCGACGTGCAGCTGCTTGATGGAAAAGCGAAACTGGCGGACTGGAAGGTCGTCGTCGTTCCCAAGGCGAACATTCTGGACAGGAGACTTGCTCCGCAGTTCATGGATTACGTCCGCGGCGGAGGGACTCTCCTCTGTTTCGATCCGGATTTCATGGGCCACGACGTTTCCGGCGAGTCCGCCGCGGATTTCCGGGAAGAGCTCTTCGGCGCCCGGACAGTTTCCGGAAAAGCGCAGTCGTCCATCCGCTTCTCCTCCGGCGGTCTGTTCGGCTCCGCCGCGGGAAAACCTCTGACGGTCACGGGATCCTCGCATTTCCTGGAGGTGGCGGGCGATACGGAGAAACTGGCTCTCTTCCCGGATGGAAAGACCGCCGTTTCCATGAAGAAATATCCCGGAGGCGGCCGGGCGATTCTGACGGCGTTCGAACTGCAGCACTACCAGAGCGCCGATCCCGCATGGCGGAACGCCGCGAGGCGGATCCTTGCCGGACTGAAGATTTCCGGCTCTCTTCCGATCTGGAATTTCCTGTATCCCCATAAGAAGGAGGCGGAGCCGGAGTTTCCGGACAAATGTCTGACCGGCAACAATTTCTACTGGTGGAACAATACGGTCAGAACCCCGGGCAATCTCCGTCTTCCGGAGGCCTGGTATTCCTACAGCATCGCCCCGGACAATGCGGGGGGAAAACTGCGCTGCTCCTTCGCGGAAGGGAATCTGACCAACCGCCTGAAGGCGCCGCAGGCCGGCGATCTTGCCAACCGCAGAAACCGCGCCCTGGTCAAATCCGGCAAACTGCACCGCGGACTTTTCGCCGATACCTGGAAACGAACCGAACCGCTGGAAATCGTGTTCCATTTCGGGAAGCGGCAGATTGTGAAGAAAGCCGTGTTCTTCTGGAACGGCTCACTGCCTGATTTCACAGTCCGGGATGACGCCGGAAAAGCATATCCTGTCCGCGGCGGGAAGACCGCGGGAGTGGAACGGGCGGAAGTTGTTCTCCCGTCTCTCAGGACGGAAACATTGACCGTCCGGATTCCGGAGCGGGGCAAAGGGGAGCATCTGCTTCTCAGCGAAGTGGAAATCTGGGGCGGGGAATGCCGGCCCTGAAAAAATTTCATCCCGGTGTTTGCCGCCGGGATGTTTTTTTTGATACCGAAACGCTTCTCTCCCGTTTCCGTCACGGCGGGGATTCCCGGTCGCGCCGCCTGTATTCCGAGGGCGGCACGCCGAATCGGTTTCTGAAGGCGCGGGAGTAAAAGGCCGCGCTCCGGTAGCCGTTTGTCACGGCGATATCCTCCATGGACATTTCCGTCTGCCGCAGCTGCCAGCAGGAATTCAGAAGCCGGGCATGAATGACAAATTCCATGGGGGATTTCCCTGTGTGTTTCCGGAAATATTTTCCGAGCGTGTTGCGCGACATGCCGAACAGTTCCATGAGATCCGCCAGATTCCGGTAATTCTGCGGACAGGTTTCCACCAGCTTCAGAAGATTGGAGGATTTATTGAAAATCCGCCGCGTGTCGAGCGGCGAATCGCAGAGGTGCGTGAGAAACTCAAACAGTTTCACGGAAAAATCCTGCGCGGAATATCCGGCCCAGTTCCGTACCATCTGCAGAAGCTCCATGATGACGGCGCGTACGCGTTCCGGATCCCTGGACTGGATGATTCCGATTTCATCCAGGCCGAACATCTGTTCGATGTAAGGATTGTCCTGAATCAGAAGATAGCAGCGGAAGCAGTCCTTCCGTGAATCATTTACAATTCTGTATTTCAAGTCGCAGCCGGGTTTTACAAACACCACACTGCCCGGTGCGACATGAAGAAACGGGAGGTCTCCGGAAAGCAGATCCATGCCGCATTCCGCGAAGGAGAAGCACAAATGCCTCGTCTGCGTTCCGTGCGAAATATGCTTTCCCCCGCGGAAGATGCGGACGTATCCGAACGCGTCGAGTTTCAACAGGGAGATGCGTTCCCGGGAATTCCGCGAAATGTTGAGATAGGTTTCCTCATAGATGGATTTTTTCTTCACAATCCGTTTTTTATACCGTGCCGTCTGCATGAATGGTCCTCTGAGTTTTTGCATATAGTATAAGACAATGTGCAGATAATGCAAATAAAGTCCTCTTTTCTTTTTTCTGTTTTCCGCGTATAATAAGTCTGCGGATGGAGCTGATGGAATTCCTCCGGTATTGAAAGTAGGCGGATTCTGCATGAAGAAAGGAAGAGGATGCTGCGGAAGCTGAAGACGGAACAGCGAAAACGCGCCGCGTGCCGTCTCCGGCGCGTTCCTGTCGGCCGGCAACGGGATGGTGAACGGTTCCCGGATGTCGCCGCTGCATGCGCTTCGGGGCGGGGACTCGGGAATCTGGCATTCCCGGAAAATTCCCGTGGAGTGTTCCGGCGCATCGTATGCGCCGCCTCCGGAGGCCATGGCGACTGTCTCCGCGGAGGAACGATGAGTTTGTCATCCGGAAGAGAAGGCTGTGTCATGCGGAACCGCAGTGCGTTTTCCGGGGAGCGGAAAAGCTTATTTCCGCTCTCCGCCGAGTTTCTGAAGACGGTACCGGCGCGGCGTCATGCCGAACCTTCTGCGGAATTCCTGAATGAACAGCGGGGGACTGGAATAACCGCACTCCCGGGCGACATCCTGCACGAAGAGGGTGTTGATTGCAAGCAGCTGCTTTGCATACTCCATTCTGCGGCGGATGAGGAACTCAAGCGGAGGGCACTGGAAATGCTTCTGAAACAGGCGGTTCAGCGTGCGCTTGCTTGTTCCGAGAGTCCGTGCGAGAGATTCGACGGTATATCTCCTGTTCGGTTCGAACAGGTCGCCGTGCAGGAGCCTGCCCAGCGGCTTCTGTCTGGCGGAGGCTTTCTCCGAGAGGGAAAGCTGTTCCAGAAAACGGTAGGAGAGTCCGGAAAGCAGCGAATGGGTCTCCGGAGCATTTTCCAGAATTTTCCCTTTTACAGCCTGGAAATAATTTCCGAACGCTTCCGCCGCCGCGGGAGGGAAAAAGGTTTTTCCGGAAAGGCCGGCAAGCGTCATGATTCCGGAGGAAACCACATTGTTGGAAATTCCGATGAACTCTTTCCGCAGGCATTCCTCCCGGCTGACCAGAATCTGATATTTGATCCGCGGGTGCATGAGGCAGACGGCGCCGGGCGTCAGCGGAAATCTTTCGTCCGGAGTTGCAAAGATTCCCCGGCCTCCCGTGATCCGCTGGAAAACCCATTCCGGCGAACAGAGCGGGACTCGAGCTCCCCGGTGGAAGAGGGACTCTCCGAAACTGTGCAGCGCGAGAAAGCATTCGGGCGGCGGAGTCGAAAGATGGAGTGTTTCCCGGAAAAACGCACCGCTGTGCCTGATTTCCCGGAACGGACGTGCCGCAGACTGTTCCATTGGCAGAATTCTTTCTTTGTTTTGGCAGGATATCGATATAATAAAATATTGCTTTTTTCTGAATTTTCAAATATAATCGGAAAAGGAAACCGGAGTTTGACCGGGAATCCATGCGCCGCCGCATCGCGGATGCCTGAATGTTCAGAGAGTGGCGCCGGATACGGATGATGAGCGGAGATCCTTCTGTATCTGTCATTCGCGGAAAAAACTGAAATACGGATTCCCCGATGGAAAAACGGAGCGTCCGCATGGGAGAGGAACATGGCAAGAAACATGCATAAATATGAGGAACTGACTCCTTATGAATTCCTGCGGGAGAAGGAACGGGCGTCAATCATTTATCTCGCGTCCGGACCTCTGGAATTTCACGAGGAGTGCAACACGCTCGGCATTGACGCCTTCAAGGGATACGACTGGTGTCTCGGTGCGGCGGAAATCACCGGGGGGATCGTATTCCCTCCGATTCCGATCGGGCCTACGGTCGAACCGCCGGAGCAGGAGGGGGATCCCGTCGTTTTCGACGATAGGGACCGGATTCGCGACGTGATGGCCGGAAAGGTTCATCTGCGCGGCGTGTTCGGTCCCCCGTCTCTGTTTTCCAGCGAAAAGCTCTGCCGCCTGCTGTTTTCCGAACTTCTGGAGAATTTTGCCGAGGATCTCAAGTTCAAGCTCTGCGTGCTTGCCGGAACCCACGGGCCTTCCGGAGCGCTTTTCCGCAGGATGGTCGAGGAGTGCGGCGGCGCCGTCCGCGGGATGAAGGTGATGGCGGTCGGCACCCTGCAGTACAATCTTCGCGAAATTCAGGAATATTACCATCGGAAGAACATCAGGCGCATCTCTCACGGCGGCTTGTGGGAAAGTGCGCTGAATTACGCCATGAATCCCGACTGTTATCATCCGGAGTACCTGGACGCTTCCCGGTATCCGCAGACGTGGGGCGCGCTGACGGAGGATTTTTACGAGGGATGCATCCGGCCGACCCTCTCCGAATACCGGGAGATGACTCCGGAATTCGCCGCGGCTCTGAGGCGGATCACCATTGAACGCCTGGCGGAAGACGTTTTGAAGCATTATCGCGAAACGGAGGAAGCGGAACAGCGGGGAAGCGCCTGATTCCCGCCTGAAATGCACATATGTGCAGGAACATTCAAATTCTGTCGGAAAGGAGAAAACATGAAACGGGAACAGAACAGGATTCCACCCGTGCCGGCGGTGTACCAGACTGGAATTTTATCCTTCGCAAGTCTTCTGTTCCGGTCCGGGAGCACGGCGGAACCATTGCCCGGCGTCACTCCAGGAAAAAGCGGAACGAAGCGAGAGTTCGGAAGAAGCTCCCGGAAGGCGTTTCCGCAAGGCGGGGCTTCCCGGCGGGATTTCTCACTGATCGAACTTCTGGTTGTTGTCGCAATCATTGCGATTCTGGCTTCGATGCTTCTGCCTGTGCTGAGCAAGGCCAGGAGTGCTGCCAGCGGCGTCGCCTGTCTCGGCAATCTGAGGCAGCTCTATCAGTTTCACATTGCCTATGCGGACAGTTACAGCGGCTGGGCCTATGCGAAAAGCTACAATGTTCTGCGGAAATATCCGAACTTCGTCGCCGCCTATGCGAAAAGCGGACTCGGGATCGCTCCCTGGAAAGCTGTAAACGGGGTGGACGGAAAGCCATCCAAAGTCCTGACCTGTCCCGTCGCGAACCGCTATTTCCCTTTTAATTTGACGGCCAACAGCAATTCCTTCTGCCATTATGTTTCCTGCAATGCGCTGGATCAGGGAAACGGTTCAGACAGGCCCTGGATCGGAAGCAACAAAGGGGAAATGGACGAGACGGAAAAACATGAGATCAACGGCAGTTTCTTCAAGCCCGGAACGGCAAGGAATCCGTCGGTTCTGCACTGGAACAACTGCGCTTCCAAATATTCCGATCAGCTTTTTTACGGCTGGCACGGAAACGGGAGGACGGGAAGCAACATCCTGTTTGTCGGCGGAAACGCATCCGTATTCGATCTCAACCGGAACAGTTACATGAGCACCAAGAAAGTGTTCGGGAACGGCTATTATTATCTCTCCTTTTACCCCCTGTCAATCCCCTGCAACGGAAAATGAGTGTATTACAACAACCATAGGAACTGCATCATGAAGGAAAAACTCGCACTTCTGACGGCCGCGGCAATGCTTCTGCCCGGATTCTTTTCGCATGCTGATTTTCAAATGACCCGCCGGGGAAAACCCGTCTGCTCGATTCTTGTGAGAGACAATGCTTCGGCGCCTGAAAAGCATGCCGCTGCGGAATTGTCCCGCTACCTAGGGAAAATTTCCGGCGGCGAAAATCCGGCGATTACGGGGAAAACCGGAAAAAATCAGATCTCCTTTGCGCTGAGCGCCGATCAGGAGATCGCCGCCGAGGGATTCCGGATCGTCGCTGACGATTCCTCCCTGACAATTCAGGCGAAGCAGCCGATCGGATTTCTTTACGGGGCGTATGAGATCCTGAAAAGATACTGCGGCATCCGCTGGATCGTTCCAGGGGCGGACGGAGAATATTTCACCGTGAAACCATCCCTTTCCGTTCCCCGCGGCACCACTCTGTCGAATCCCTCCTTTTCCTTCCGCAACATTCACTGGGGCGCCGCCAGCATCCGCAGCCCCAAATGGGACTCCTTTGACTGGATGATCCGGAACAATCTCAGGATCTATGAAATCCACGTCACGTTTCTGGCTCCGGAACTTCGCCCCGGACTCGAGGCGAGATGCGCCGAAATCCAGGACGGCGGTCACTGTTTCAGCGACCTGCTGGGCGCCTGGGATCTTCCTCCGAAGGATACTTATGCGAAATATCAGGCCCGTCTTCGCAGAATGTTTCAGGAGCATCCCGAGTATTTTCCTGTCATCAACGGCAGACGGGTCTTTCTGGAAGGGCATAAATATCAGCCGTGCACCAGCAATCCGGAGGTCGTCCGGATCATGTCCGAAAACCTGATCGCCAATCTGGACAAATACTGCTCGCTGACGCCCGGGGGACGTTACCGCCTGGTCAACAACGATGGAACCGGCTGGTGCCAGTGCGAGAACTGCAGAAAGATCGACAAGGGCGATCCGGGGATGACAACCCGTTACTGGAGCTTCATCAATGAACTCGGCAGGCGCGTATGGGAGAAACGGCCCCGCGCCATGCTCAACACAATCGCCTATCAGAACTATGAAAAAGCGCCGGAGTCCGTCGTGCCGGACTCCCGGTTCGCCACGGTGGAGCTCTCCTTCAACCGGATCTGCTACCGGCACCGTCTGGACGATCCCGACTGCCCGACCAACAGACGGTATCTGCGTCAGTACCGCGAATGGGAGGCTCTGGCGAAGAAAAGGAATCTCAATCTGGTGGCTTACGCGCAGATCGATGCCCTGGGCGCACGCTTCATGCCGATCGAAGACACCTATATTCACGACCTGAAACTCTATCACAGGATGGGGATCATGGGACTGCGCCCCCAGATCCCGCCCGTCGACGGCAGATATTCCGCCCGCTACAGGGATACTCCCATGGTGAAGAACACTTGGTACGGCATGTGGCAGACATTGTATCTTTATGCCCTGCATGCCTGGGATATCCATGCCGATACGGAGGCTGTCTATGAAGAGGTCAATGCGCTCTACTACGGGAAAAAGGCGTGGGAAGGCGGCATGCGCGAGTTCCGCAGACTGCTGAGCAAAACCTTCCGCGAAACTCCGGGGTGCTTCGGACACGGTCACAGTTCCCCGCTGGGCCGCTGCCTTGACGCTCCGGGCGTCCACGGGAAGCTGAAAGCCTGTCTGGATGCCGCGGAAAAAGCGGCGGCGGGCGATCCCGATCCCCGCGCATTGATGCATGTCCGGCGGGAGAAGGAGATCTTCCGGATCACGTGGGAGAAATTCCGCGCCGACTACCTGGCGAACTACCGCGAATTCCGCTCCTACCGGCGTCAGCACCCGATCGTGATCGACGGTGTTCTGGACGAGCGGGACTGGAAGAACGCCGATACCGTTTCCCGGTTCAAACTGACGGGGAAGCCTGTCCCGGCCGAACATCAGACCTATGTGAAAATCGTCCATGAACCGGAATATCTCTATTTCGGGATCGAGGCCGAAGAGCCTTTTCCGGAGAAAATGACGACCAATGTGCGAACGAAAGACGGTCCGGTCTGGGAGGATAATACCGTCGAAATTTTCCTGACGCATCCTGATCTCGGGAAGTCCTACTACCAGATCATCATCAACGCCGACGGCGTGGTGTTCGACCAGTTCGTCCAGCCGGGATCCAAAGGCAACGCAGCCGCCGATACGGGAATCGTCGTCAGGACGAAACGGGGCAGGGGAAACTGGACCGTGGAAGCCCGGATTCCAACCGCAAATCTCGGGGAGAAGTGTTTTGACGGACAGTCCTGGAGGATCAATGTCCTCCGTGCCCGGAAGATTGACGGGATTGTGATGCATTCCGGCGTCCCCGTGGAATCCTCGACGCTCAGCATCGGCAATCCTCACGATACGGATACTTTCCAGGTGCTTCACTTCTGCCGGGAGCGGGCCGTCAGCGTTTCCGGCAGGGAACTGGATACCCGTCCCTGGAAAAACGGCTCTTTCGAGGAAACGGCGGAAAAGAAGGTCCCTCCCGTGCGGGGTGGCTGGACGGTCCGGGACGGCGTCATGCCGGCGTCATGGTCGGTTGCCGGACGTGCGGGATTCCTGGCTCTGAAACGGGATGAGAAACGCGGGAATGTCGTGGCGCTGTCCGGCAATCTTGCCAATGAATACGCCGGCCGGGAAAAGAATGTGAAAATCACAATGTCCGCGCGGGGCAGGGGAGTATGCGGCCTCTGGTGGTACTGTTACGATGTGGTGAACGGAAAGAGGAAGCACAAACTCTCCCGTCAGATCACGGAATTCCGGATCGACACCGGCGATGTCTGGCGGACGTTCACATTTACGGCGGAAGTGCCGCAGGAGGATCATGTCAAGTTCGCGCTTCATTCCTGTCCGGAGAAAGGGGCGGAACTGGAATATGACAGTGTCCATCTCACTCCCTCCGGAGAAAAGCGGGCCTCCCGCTGAAAGGACTTTCAGCTTCAATGGAGAAGGAGGAGAACATGCGCAATCTTTATCTGGACACAAGAAGACGGCTTGACTTTGAAAAAATCCGTGCCGAGGTGGAACGTCTGACGGAACTGGAAAAAGGGCAGACCTCCTCCTGTTATCGGCGCGCGGCGGCGTTTGCCGCGGAACTGCTGCGGGAAAAAGGCTTCGGCAATGTGGAAACGCTTGCTTTTCCCGCCGACGGGAAAACGGTTTTCCATGATCTGAAAATGCCGTTGGCCTGGGAGGCGGAGACGGGTTCCCTGCGCATTCCCCGGCTGGAGAAGCTTGGCTGCGATCCCGTCGTCGCGGATTACCGGCGTCATCCCTTTCACCTGGTGAAGGGCTCCTGCGCCCTTTCCGACCGTCCGCTCGAAGTCCGGATTGTGAGGGAAACCCAGATGCTTGCCGGCGAGGATGTGCGGGACGCCCTCATTCTGCTGGAACCCATGACGAGGCCGCAGAAGTCCGTCATCCGGATGCTTCTCGATCTCGGCGCCCGGGGATTCGTCTCGGATTATCTCAAAGGCCGTTACGAGACTCCTGACGCCTTTGAATGGACCGCAGGCGCAACCGGGAGCGACAACTGGCATGTGACGGCCGAAGACCGGCCCTTCATCGGTTTTTCCATTTCTCCGAAGACCGGCGATCTGCTGAGGGAGCAGTCCCTCCACGCCCCCCTTTCCGGGATCGTGGAATGCGATGCGCGACGCTTTGAGGGGACGTTTCCCTGCGTGACGGCTCTCATTCCCGGAAAGAGTTCCCGCGAGATCTGGTGCGTCGCTCACCTTTTCGAACCGCTTGCCGACGACGACTCGCTGGGAGTGGTCTCCGCCATGGAGGCGGCCCGGCAGATTCTGGAAGACGGCAGCAATACCTTTTCCGTCCGGCTGATTTTCTCTCTGGAACTGTACGGCCTGACGGCATACGCGGCCTCCCGGGGAGCGACGATCGCCGATCAGGTGATCGGCGCCTGCAACTTCGATTCCCAGCTCTGCCGGAACAGCGGCTTCATTCTTGTGACGGAAGCGGGACCCGGCGTGCCCTTCTGCGGAAATCTGCTTGCGCGCCTCCTCGCCGCCGAGGCGTCGGGGACTCAGCCGTTTCCGGAAATCATCCGTCTGGAGAAAGGCGCCTATTTTGACGATCTCGTCCTGAATGATTCGACTGTCGGAGTGCCTTCTCTCTGGTTTCTCGGACGGAAAGGGGAGAGATGGCACAACAGTTCGCAGGATATTTCCTATCTGGACCGGGATGCGACGCTTTCCGCGCTTGCGCTGAACGGCGCCTTCGTGAAAGCCCTTGCCTCTCCGAAAAAAAAATGGGTGGAACAGGTCAGAACCGCATTCCCCGCCAGGATGGAACGCATCCGGCGGGAAATGGCGGATGTTTTCCCCGGCCGGAAAGCGGAGGGAATACGCCATCTTGCCGGGCTTGAACAGGCCATGTTCCGGGACTTTTCCCGTCTTTTCCCGGGAGAGGAGTTCTTTCTGGAAATTCCGGAACTTGAAGAATCCCATCTCCCGGCGCATGCGTCTTCCGGATGGAGAGAGTATGCTTCCGGCATAATTCCCGCCAGGAAAAGATGCGGCTTCCCCTATGCCCAGACCGCGATTCCCCCGGAAGACCGTTGCGAACTGCCAGACGGGGTGATTTACGGAATATTGGCCAATGTGTTTTCCGGCATGGACGGACGGAAGACTCTCTCCCAAATCATCCGGGAGGCGGAATATCAGCGCGGCGCCCTGCTGGACGAGACGACGGTGAAAAACCTTGTGAACCGGGTCTGCTTCCTTTCCGGTTACGGGTATGTCTCCCTGGACAACAGAGGGGAAATCCGGGGGCCGGAAATCGTGGAGGCGCTGAGACAGGTGGGGATCGGGAAGGGCGATCTGCTGCTGGTTCACTCCTCCCTCTCCGGATGCGGGCATGTGCCGGACGGAGCGTCCGGGATTGTCGAAGCCTTCCGTCAGGCGGTCGGAAAGGACGGCACGGTGCTTTTCCCGGCCTTCAACTATCCTTACGTCAATCTCGGCGGCACGACAAACAGGTCTGCCGCCTTCCGTCCATTCTCGCCCGAAAACCGGAGCGATATCTGGACGGGGAAGGTTCCGCGCTATGTGCTGGATCACTGCCCGGATGCGCTGCGCAGCCGTCATATCACCCATTCCTGGACGGGATTCGGTCCGGAAGCCCGGGCATGTCTGGACGCGCATGAGCCGTGCGATGCTCCGGCATCGGCGCAAAGTCCGCTGAAAAAGGCTCTGGAACGCAACGGGAAAGTGGTGCATTTCGGAACTTCGCTCTCTTCCACGACTTTTCTGCATCTGCTGGAAGACGAACTGGATCTTCCCGGACTCGGTGACGCCGTCTGCAAGCTGAAGAATCCGGACGGGAGCGGGAGTTACGCCGTCATCCGGAGGCATCTTCCCGGGGACCGGGAGTTTTATCATCATGATTCCGGAAGCCGTTTTTTCCGCCTGGCATGTGAACGCGGATTGCGGATCCGCTCCGTCCGGCTTCAGGCGGGAGCAGTTCGCGCCATCGAGCTCCGGGAACTTTACCGGATCGGGCGGGAACTCCTGGCGGAAGACAGGAATCTGCTTTCTCCCTGCTGAATTACAGAAAACGCTCCACCTGGCTGTGCTGCAATATTTTTCCGATATTTTTTCCCTGACAAGCTTGACATGTCTGAATTTTATTGTATGTTGCTATATACAATAATAAAAAGATTGATGTATGCTTTATGATACAAAAGATATCGAGATCCGTATTTGAACCTCATGTGAAGCTGGACGCGGATTCTCCGGTTCCGCTGCATCATCAGCTGTCCGAGGGGATCATGCATGAGCTGAAGCAGTGTCGTGTTCCGGCGGG
This sequence comes from uncultured Victivallales bacterium, assembly GCA_944391115.1. Taxonomy (GTDB): domain Bacteria; phylum Verrucomicrobiota; class Lentisphaeria; order Victivallales; family UBA1829; genus UBA11452. The sequence continues at coordinate 152,135 of CALXSJ010000003.1, forward strand.
GACGGTGATGCCGCCGATTCTGACCCTCGCCCGGAAACTGCATCTCAACCGTGATACGGTCCGCAAGGCATATGCGGTTCTGGAGGAGCGCGAGGTGATCCGCCGGACCCCCGGCGGACGTGTTCTGGAAGTGACCGAAATGTTTGCCCGCTGCAATGCGGAGAGCGCGCTTTCCTCCATCGGCGTGGTTCTGCCGGAACGCATGGAAAGCCTGCTGCTCCAGCCGAATATGACGGCGCTCAGGACGGTCGCGGGAATCATGGACGGTGCCGCCGATCTGGGGATTTCCGCGATGGTGGTGCCGCTTCCCGCGGCGGAGGACGATGTGGCGCGTCTGAGCGACTGGCTGAAGTCGATGCTTTCCAAGCTGAGCGGTCTGGTATATCTGGGAGAAGACAATCTGAACTCCCATGAAAAGGCCTTTGAAATTCTTCTTTCCGAACGGGGGCTTCCGCAGGTGTTCATCAGCGGGCGCCGTTTTCAGGAACATCTCGGAATCGTCCGCGTGGACATGGCATCCGGATTTCAGGCCGCGGTCGATTCCCTGTATGAACTCGGGCACCGCCGTATGGCGGTATGCGGTCCGAAGATTCCATACCGGAAACTCTTCCAGCTTCAGACTTACGACCGGATTCCGCTGCTCTGCGAAGCTGTACGCGCCCGTGTTCCATTGCGCGGGGATTTTGTTTTCGAAGGGCGGCGGGGAAGCGCGGAGCTCGGACACTGGCTGAAATGGATTCTGAATCTGCCGGAACGCCCGAGCGCGATTCTCTGCGCGGATGACGAGGAGGCGGGAAGGATCATGGAGATGGTGCGGGAATCGGGGGGAAAGATTCCCGGGGAACTCTCCGTGATCGGATACGGGGACACCGGACGCGTTCCGCAGCTGTCTTCCATCCGCCACCCGTGGATCCAGACGGGACGCGCCGCGGTGGAGATGATTGCGGAGAGCCGGAGACGTTCCATTCCCGTCAACCAGCTGGACCGGACTCTTCCGGCGCCGCTGGTGATCCGCGATTCCGTCGGCAGGATTCCAATACTATAATCAGGAATGCAGGAGAGGAGAAAAAAGGATGAAAAAAGGGAGGTATTTCACACTGATTGAATTGCTGATTGTGATAGCGGTCATTGCGATTCTGGCCGGAATGCTTCTTCCGGCGCTTGAAAAAGCGCGGGGCATGGCGAAAGAGACAAACTGCATTTCAAATTTCAAACAGCTGGGCACGGCGCTGCTGCTTTACTGCAGCGATTATTCGGATTACTACCCCCCGACGCAGTTCTGGTCCCGCACGGAGTTCAGCTACGGGACACATGGCTATCACTCGGTGTGGAGTTCGCAATGCTTCTGCAATCCATCCGGTTATCTGAAATCCGCGTTCGGCTACTGCACGACGGTTCTCCGGACGCGCTACACCTGTCCGGAAGTCGCCGGAAGCGGTGTCACTGCAGGCGGATACAACTATTTTTATGCGGCGGGAGGAAACTCCAATCTGCGGGAGGAGATTCTGAGAAGTTCCAGAATCTACCATCCGCAGAAATTGATCTACGGAGGAGACACTCCCCGCACGGCGCAGTATGAAATGCACTCCTCTGAAACGCTGAATACCACACCGGTTGGCAGTAGAGGACGGCATTCCGGAAAGAGCGTAGTGGTATTTTTCGATTCCCGCAGCGCAGCGCTCCGCACAGACAATGTTCTGAATGCCGATCCTTATCAGGCGGCTGACAGACTGCGGGTCTTCCCCATCTTCCAGTGGACAAATCTCAAAAATTCATAATCCAGTCAGGAAAGGATGATTTGTGAAAAAGGTTCGTCAGTTCCCTGAAAACGAACTGCGTTCTGTGCAGGGACGGCACTCTCCGTCCCTGCGGAAAAGTTTCCAAGCGGTATCATTCCAGAAAACAAGGAGAAAATTCAAGATGTTGCCTTCCCGGTTCCGCCCTGCTGTATTTCTGATTGTCTTTCTTTGCGTCCTGCATGAATCTCCATCCGCCTTCGGAGACGAAACGGTTCTCTGCATATCCGGACGCACCAAACATCAGATCGTCATTCCCGACACCTGCCCGAATCGCGCCGCGGAATATTCCGTCTCAGCGGCGGCGGAGCTGATCCGGAAGGTTTTTGCCGCATCCGGGGCGGAACTTGAAACGGTCAGGGAATCGGAACGCAATCCGGGAAAATACGGGATCTTCCTGGGGCCGACCCGTTTTGCCGCCTCGCATGGAGTGGAAAGCATCCGTTTGAAAAAAGGGGAGCTGCGCCATAAAAGCGTCGGAAAGAACATCATCATTGCCGGCTGCGATCTCCCGGATCCGGTCGCGAAACGATTTTCCGCATGGGATCTTTTTGACCGGAATCCGCTTCCTCCGCGGGATATCCACGGGACGCTCCGGAGTGCGGCGGAATTTCTCTACCGTCATGCGGGAGCCCGCTTTCTCAGTCCGGAGCCTGACGGGATGGAAATCCTTCCGAATTCCATGATTGCCGTGCCGGAAAACCTGGATTGCTCCGAAGAGGTGTTTTTTCTTGCCCATAATACGATGGGAATTTACCCCGGCTCGCTTTTTTCGACGGCGAACAACTGCAACACTTCCCAGAACGTATGGTTCGGCGGCGGCCATTCCCACTGGAAGGCCGTAATCAAGGAAGTATACTGGAAATCCCATCCCGAATATTTCACTCTGCTGAACGGGATCCGCTCGGCGCCGGGAAGACGCGGGCATCTGTGCTTTTCAAATCCGCAGGTGCGCGAACTGATCTACCAGCACATTCTCAGGGAATGCGATGCGGGATATGAAATTGTCGAGGTCGGACAGAACGACGGTTTTATTCCATGCGAATGCAGCGGCTGCCGCACGCTGTTCGGAATCACCCCGTCCACCATGCCGGCCGACGGCATCCGCTGGATGTATGATCGCGCATGGGGACGTAAGATATGGATTCTCCACCGCGAACTTGCGGAACGTCTGATGAAGGACCGCCCGGGCCGGAAAATGCTGATTTCGGCATATGGGCCCACGGTGGACCCTCCTCCGGATTTCAGTGATTTTCCCCCCAATGTGATGGTGCAGCTCACGCAAACGGATGAAAAACAAATCGCGCAGTGGAGGAAGAAAAACGTTCCCGGCGGATTTGGAGCCTACCTGTATCTGTGGGGAAGCTATCATTTTTCCGGATACACTCCGCGCAGAACATACTGGCAGACGGCGGAAGTGGTTGAACGTCTGGTCAGGAACGGAATCAGGCATGTTTTCGTGGATATGCCGCCTTCCGAAATTTCCGCGCTGGAGGGACCGAACCGCTATGTCTATCTCCGTCTCGGCATGTTTCCGTCGCTGAAGAAGCCCAATGAACTTTTCAACGAATACATGGATGCAGCATTTTCAGAGTCTTCCGAACAAATGCGGCGTTTTTTCATCACTCTCCAGAATTCCGTCGCGCTGTGGGAGGGGGCTGCGGACTATCTGCGGAAATACGGAAGGGACATGCCGCGCGCCTTCGCAATGGTTTATACTCCTGAAGTCATGAACACGCTGGAAAAACTGCTGTCCGCAGCCGAGTCGAAAGCCGTTTCATCCCGGGTTGTTTCGAGATTGAAAAGAGTGCGGAGGGAATTCAACTTTCTGAAAGAAATCGTGAATGTGAGTTATGCCTGGCATCAGTTCAAGCGGACCGGAAATCATGCGGATTATGCCGCGCTTCTGGACGCCGTGGAAACAAGAAACAGGAACCTTCCTTCGCCGCGTCTGAAAAACAACGGCCTCTATCTCGGCGTGCCGCCATTCAACTGGAATGTCGGGCTCATGCGCGCAAGGGGGCCGGAAAAGCCGCCGCTTCCGGCTGAAGCTCTGCCCGTCTCCGAAATTCCCGGACTGGATTTCCCTGTCTGGAAAAACGTCAAGGCGCAGAGCCTCGCCGCGGATCGGGAAGGTAGCGGGACGAATCCGCGTTCGTCCACGACGTTCAAAGTCGTTTACACGAAGGAGCATCTTGTGATCCGGGTCTCGGGCGTCTCAAAAGAGCCGCTGAAAAAATACGAGAAGCGCGGACGCGACGCGGAAATCCACAAAGCCGAATCCGTCACGATCCAGATCTCCCCTTCCGGAGACGACGGCAAATGGTTTTATTTCTCCTATGACTGCGTGCCCGGCTCCTTTGCCGACGCCGAACACGGTTTCATCACCGATCCGTTCGATCCGCGATTCGGATGGAACGACTGGAACTGGAACGGGAAATGGCGTTTTGAAACACGGATCGACGGCGGTGTCCGCTGGGAATCCATGGCAGTGATCCCGTTTGCGACCCTGCGCACCGGAATGCCGAAGCCGGGAGATACCTGGCGCTTCAACATTGCCAGAATCCATTTCCCCTCATCAGGCGGAAGCGAACTTTCCGCATGGACGGGAAAGGTCAACAAATCCTATCTCCCGGGAAGCGGAAGTTTCGGCGATCTGATCTTCAGGTAGGAGGAATCCGGAACATGAATTTCAAAAAGAAACAACGGAAAGGCAGAAGCAGATGAAACCTTTTTTCACACTCGCATTCGCATTGGGAATTTCCGCCCTGTCCGGACTTGATTATCCGCAGATCCGCAATGCGCGCAATCTGGAGAAGGAAAAACGATGGGACGAAGCCGTCGCCCTGTATGAAAAACTGGCGTCTGAAACCGTGGAGGAAAAGGACGCCCAGCAGTATATCCAGTGGGCCGTTGCCGCGGCCCTGTCAAAAAAGGACAGGGCTCTGGCGCTCCGTCTGGCGAAGAGCGTGAAAAATCCGGACCGGAGGCTCTTTGTCATCTGCACCGTGCTGACCCCTGCCGAAATAGTGGAACAGACGGCGGAATGCGATCCCGTCCGATTCCCGGAAGACCTCCGTTCCGACATGTTCAGCATCCGGGGAACGGCCTATTATTCGCTGAAACAATACGGCAATGCGCTCAGGGATTTTGAGTCGGCCCTGAAAACACCGGGAGGACAGGCCAAGCGGCAGGGCTGGGCGGCCTATTACAGCGGAATCATCCATGAACAGAGAAAAGAGCGCGGGAAAGCGGTTGATGCCTACCGGAACGCGCTTGCTCTTTCCAAGGGCGATTACGCTTGGCGCTGTCTGGCGCTTCTGCGGCTTTCCGCAATGTTGATCGAAGACGGGAAAAGTGCGGAAGCCTGCAGACTCTTTGAGCCCGTGTCCCGGCTCTCGGGCAAGAAAGGATACTGGGGAGTCAGGCTGAATCTCGGCTATGCGGCAGCGCTGGCCGCGAGCGGACGGAAAGTGGAAGCGGTCAGAATTCTCGATGCCGCCATGAAGAACGCTCCGAATGAAACGGACCGGAAGGAAATCGGAAAACAGCTTGAGCGTTTAACGGAAAATCTTCTGTAAAGCATCTTCCCATTCTGCAGAACTTTGAAGAAACAGACAGGAAACGATATTCAAAATGAAACAGCTCTCCATTGCGTGCGATTTTATCGTGGTCGGCGGCGGTGTCGCCGGAACAGTGGCGGCGATTGCGGCGGCCCGGCTCGGAGCGAAAACCGTTCTCGTTCAGAACCGTCCCGTGCTGGGGGGACCGTCCGGATCGGAATGCTGCCAGAACTGCGACGGAGCCTTCATCACCGGCGCGCCGGAGTATGTGAACCGCGGCGCGATGGAAACCGGAATCCTCGAAGAGATGCGCCGTGAATCCTTTTTCCGCTCGGAAAACGGATGGAGACAGCACTGGAGTCTCGTCATGCGCGAATGGGCGGAGCGTGAAGAAAATCTGACTCTGCTCCTGAATACGGAGGTGTATGAGGTCGAAACGCAGGGAAGACGCATCGTCTCCCTGAAGGCGCGGACGCAGGGCAGTGAATTGGAATACCTCCTCCGCGCCCCGCTTTTTGCAGACTGTTCCGGAGACTCTTTTGTCGGATTTTCGGCGGGCGCGGAATACCGCATCGGACGCGAGGCTCGCCGTGAATTTCAGGAATCCCTCGCTCCGGAAGAGGCGGACCGGAAAACCATGGGCTCCTCGATTGCGTTCCGCGCAGCTGACACAGGACACCCGATTCCGTTCAAGGCTCCGGAATGGGCTTATAAAATCCATTCCGACGACGATCTGCCCTACCGCATGCACAGCAATCCGCAGCAGGGCTACTGGTGGCTCGAATACGGAGGAGAGATCGACACCATCCACGACAACGAGGAGATCTACCGGAAACTTCTCTCGATCCTCTTCGGCATGTGGGATCACGTGAAAAACGGCGGCGACCACGGCGCGGCAAACTATGCGATTGAATGGATCTCCGCAATTCCGGCGAAACGCGAGTCGCGGCGTTTGACGGGCGATTACATTCTCACGCAGAACGATCTCATGAACCATCCGGACTTCCCGGACGCGGTTGCCTACGGCGGCTGGCCGATCGACATCCATCCGCCCGAAGGCGTCTTCGGAAAGGGACATCCCGGAACCACGCCGCCGTTCATTTTCCCCGGCGTCTATCCGATTCCGTTCCGCTGCCTTTACTCGCGCAATATCGACAATCTGATGATGGCCGGGCGCAACATCAGCGTGACGCATGTGGCGCTCGGTTCGACGCGCGTCATGGCGACCTGCGCGCTCTGCGGACAGGCCGTCGGAAGCGCCGCCGCACTCTGCCGGAAATATGCCTGCACGCCGCGCGAGCTCGGAAAAAGCCATATCCCGGAACTTCAAAACGTCCTCTACCGGAACGACCAGATTCTTCCCTGGATGCCGTCCATGGAGTCCGGGATGTTTTCCCGCGTGGAGGCGGACAGCGACATGATTCTGCGCCTTGATTCTCCCACCGGAGAACTGCCGCTGGTGCCGGAACCCCGCAATCCGGCCATTTACGATCCCTGCGACGTTCCCCCGGCCGACCGCCGGCGCGGACAGATGTTTCCCGTCGCCTCGGATCGCATCGACCGCATCGCGCTTCGTTTCCGCAACCGTACCGGCAGAACTGCCGAAGTGAAGGCGTTCCTGCATGAATCGCGTTTCCCCGGCGTCTTCGAAGGAAAGTTGCTTGCCGCCGGAAAGGCCTTGGTTCCCTCCGGCGAAAACGTCGAGGGAGTCTTTGAGTTCCATGTGCCGCTTGCCTGCAAAAGCGTTTTTCTCCTGCTGGAGGAGGTCTCCGGCATATCGGTGCTCACGGAAAAACGGCATCTGCCCGGCGTTTTCTGCAAACCGGACGGCTGCTATTTTTCCGATGACAACTTCTGTTTTTCCGTGGATCCGCCGCAGCATGTGTTCGTTCCGGAAAATACCGTGAGAACGCCGCCGCGTCCGGGACTTTCCGCAAATCTCTGGATTTCGGATCCGGCGCAAGGTTTTCCCCAGACCTTGACACTGACCTGCGCGGAGGAGACCGTCTGTTCCCGTGTCGAACTTGTTTTCGACACGAATCTCGATAAGAAACACACCCGCGGAACGGCTGCGGAATGCGTCCGGGACTACAGGGTCGAGGCGCTCTGCCGCGGACAATGGGTCCCTCTTGCGGAGGTTTCCGGCAATTACCGGCGTGTCCGGAAGCACACATTCGCGCAAATGCCCGTTTCGGCCTTCCGCCTGACCGTTCTGGCCGGCAATGGGGATCCCTCGGCAAGAGTGTATCTCTTCCGTGCCTGCCGCGGCGGAGAGTTCTGACTGAGGAAATTGCGGTTTTCCCGGAAATGGCGGTCTTCTCCCGAACCGCCGCCACTCCATCTGCGCCTTGCCGCAGCATCCATTCCGGCGTAAAATATTTTTCCGGAATTTTGTCTTGCGAATATTGACATTCATATGGGACACTTCCTATAATATTCCGGAAAACAGGACGGATGACGGGGAGATTGAGTTCCCATGTTTGCACAGAAATACGAGACGCTTTCCCGGACGATTGAGAGCTGGCTCCGGGAGAATCCGGCGGACGGCCGTCTGCCGGGCGTCCGGAAATTTGCCTCGATGTTCGGCGCGGATAAAAAGACCGTCGGCAAAGCCATGCGCCTTCTTGTCCGGCGCGGCGTGATCCGCGTCAACGGTCCGCAGGGCACATTCCGGGTTGCCCGTCCCGGCGGCTCTCCCGGATACCATGCGATCGGAATTCTCGGAATTGCGGCGACCGCCGGTCAGGAAAAACTGATCGACTACCTGAACAGCCGCAGCCGGAAGTTCGGATACAAGGTTGTCGCACTGGATTTGAAGGCGGAGGATTACGAGCTCCTGCTGCATTTCCCGTTTGACGGCTACATCTTTCTCGGCTCCTACTCGACCAGCTGGATTTTATCGCGCCTTCATGAATGCTCCATTCCCGTCATCGGCGGACCGTTTTTTGACTTCCCCTGGCTGAACCGGGTGACCTACGATCATGCAGGAGGATATGGCGCTCTTGTGAAATATCTGAAACAGCTCGGACACAGGAGGATCGCCCTTGTCGAGTATGAACGGAAGCAGGAATATGCCGAGTATATCGCGCACCTGAAGTCGATTTTCCGGAACGCCATGGGGGATGATTTTTCCGAGGAACTCTTCTGCATTATTCCCCGGAGCCGGCTGCGGATCGGTTTCAGCGGAATGGAAAAGCCGAAGAAAATTGCCGACGGGATTGTGGAGCGTCTGATGGCGCTCCGGGAACGCCCCAGCGCCGTGATTGTGGTGCCGCCGCTGGTCCGCCATATTTTTCTGAGTCTGAAGGAACGGGGCTTTTCCGTTCCCCGTGACGTGTCGCTTGTGGATGTCGCCTGCATTCAGAATCGGAATCCGGGATATACGACGCTCGTCGCACATGAGGAGAGACTGACCGCGATGGCGGTCCGGAGAATGATTGCCATTCTGGACGGTTCCGCAGGGCCGCCCCGCACTCTTTGCGCTCCCTTTACGCTGAAAATCGGCAGGAGCACGATGAAATGCTCTTCCAGATCTTGAATAAGGAGGTTCCATGAAACGAGTTGAGTTCACTTTGATCGAAATGCTGATCGTTGTCGCCGTCATTTCCATTCTTGTGTCCCTGCTTCTGCCCGCGCTGAAGCGCGCCAGGGAAAAAGCGGACGGAATCGCATGTCTGAGTCAGCTCAAACAGCTCGGCGTAGTCGATCAGAACTACACCAACGACAATCGGGGGATCTGGAGCGTGATGGGGCAGATGGAATATTTTCATCCGGGGAACGGAACGACTTACAACATCTACTATCCCCAGTTTTACTGGCGTCAGGGATATCTGGCACCGTCACATGGAAGCGGTTCCCCCGGAACATTTTACATCGGGAAGGCATACTGCTGCCCGGGGCTTGTGAAACATTTCAGTCTCCCGAACAATGCCGGCAGGTATCTGAGTCTGTACTGTTATGCGACGCGTGCCGACATCCGCCGCGGATTCGGGGATGACAAGCTTGATGTGACGTCCCAGCTGTATCTCCGCTCGATCGGTGTGATGGATCTTTCAAAGGCGAGGCGTCCTTCCGCCTTCAATCTTCGCGGCTGCTCCTCGACCGGACTGACAAAAATCAACGGTCTGCAGATGTACTGCATGCTTGCGTCATCCAAGGCGCCCGCCGGCATTCACTCCCGGAACGCGAACATGATTTTTCTGGACGGGCATGCGGAACCCGTGAGCCGGACAAGAATGATTCTGGAATTCGGGGGTGATTCCACAACAACCTACAATTACGTCCAATGAAACGCATAAGGAGCCGCATATGAAAAATATCCTGCCGATTCTGCTGATCGCGCTGTCCGGACTGTTTCTGCACGGCGCGGAAAAGCTTGAAATCAGAACTTTTCCCGACGGTTACCGGGATGACCGGACCGGCTCGGTTTTTTCCGACGCCCCGTCCGTCCTGATCCTGCACACATGGGCGAAGGAAAAGGCGTTTCGTTCCGGGCGTGTCGCAGTTACGCTGGAACTGCCGGAAAATTTTCATGTCGGGCATTATTCGATCGGGCGGAGGCCGCGTCCGGGGAAAAGCATTTCGTCCGCGCCTGCGGGGAAAGGATGGCGGAAATGGACGCTTTCCGCCGGGAACGTGAATTATCAGTCCGTCTACAGGGTGTCCGCGCATCCCTGGCGTCCCACCGTCCCATGGACCGAGAGTTCGATTGTCATTTTCCTTTCGCCTGAGGGGAGGGGGCCGGAACGGTTCGAAGTGCCGTGGACGGTGACGGGAGATGCTTTCGAACCGGTTTCCGGCACGATGAAACTCTTTACGCTGCCCGCGCCGAAACTGACAAAGACTCCGGAAAAACTTTCCGTCTGGAGTTCCATGGGAATGTATGGAAACAAGACCGGACCGGGAGCCTGGACGGAGGAATATTATCTCGGCATTCTGAAAACCATGAAGGCGGCGGGAGTGAACGGCATTATCGAAAGCGGGGGAAGCTGGCTCCCGGATGCCGTTTGCCCTGTGGAGAAACTCCGCTCCGGGCTGGGATTCGAGACAATTGCCATGAACTGCTTTTCCTACGCCCAGAGAATCACGCCGGAAGCGATGAACGCCGCCGGATTCCGTGTCACGGATCGTGATGTGAAGCGCAATGCGTCCGGGCGTTCCATGCGGGAGATGCGCAATTGTCCCAAACAGATGTTCTGTTTCAGCGCCATGGCGGAAAAGGATTCCCCTGTCCGCGCCTGCATGCGCAGTTATTATCGTCGTTATATCAGGCGCGGGTTCCGCGTCTTCTTCAGCGATTACGAGCCGCCGGTTTACGACTGCTGCTACTGTGACAAATGCCGCCGGGCCTTCGCCGCTTTCGCCGGTGCGGACGAGTCGGAATGTCTGACGATGAAAGCCGGAGAACTGGTCGCGAAATATCCCTGGAAGTGGTATCTCTTCCGGTGCGGCCTGTTCGGAAAGGTGCTCAAGCTGCTCCGGGAGGAGCTCGGTGTCTCGATCGGCTGGAATTCCAATCTGGTCCATGAGAATGTGTATCTGTCCGCCCTGCGGAGTTTCGGATGGTCCGCCTTTGCGGAGGATCCGCGCATCCTGGACGGCAGCATTGATTTTCACAATGCCGATTCGCTGGCGACGGGTCTTGCCTCCGTCATGACGGTCGGCGCGTTTCTGCAGAAGACGCCGGACGGGAAGCCACTTCTTTCCCGGCCTCTGATCGCCCGGGCCACCTCCCTGCACTGGGTCAACTGGGGATACTTCTGCATTTACGGACGATATGATTTCGCCCGGAAGAAAGGGTTCCGGGGGCTGGGAGTCGATTTCCGGCGGCGCCTGCACAAGCTGGAGATCGCCTCGGATTTCGCGCAGGGCGCTTCCGGCGTGGAAATTTCCGCCTCGCCTTTTGTCGCGGATGCCGAAGCCCTGACCGGAATCGCGGAAGGGATTCAGTTCGGCGCGGATTTCGAGGACCGCCTTCAGGTCCGGACACGCCTTGACGGGCGGGCTTTCCGCCTGTATGACTGCACTTCCGGACCGTCTCCCTATCGTGAAAAAATGAAACAGGGATATCTCAGCAATTACCTTCTGATGGCGACGGACCGTTACGGCACGGTGCAGTGCATTGCCCATGGGGAGAACGACTGGCGGCTCTTCACGCTTTTCAACTGGGATTATGAACAGGCGAAGATTCTGCGTCTTGTTCCGCAAGATCTGCCGGAAGGTGACGGATATTTCCTGAATGTCAGCATCGACAACAGGAAAAACGCATCAGGCCGCAGTTATTCCGCTCCGGAACTGCGCAGGGGAATCATGATCGCCGTGCCCGCCGGCGGGATTGCGGGAGTCCTGATCGCCCGGAAGAGGATCTTTCCGGAAGGAAGGATCGATTCCCCCGCCCATGCGCAGGGGAGGGAGATCCGCTTCCGCATTCCGGATCGTTCCGGGAGCGGAATGGCGGAGTTTATCCGGAAAACCTTCAATCCGCAGGCGGAACGTCTCGCAAGGAAATATCCGGACGCGGGATTCCGCCGGATCGAGGTGGCGGAATGAAAGATCATTACCGCATGGTCAGCTGGTGGCTGCGGAAGGACGACCTTCCGTGGCCGAACAGGAAAAGCGAGGAGAAGTTCCGCCGCCGCGCGGCGTGCATGGCGCGCGAGGGTGTCAATGCGGCGATTATTTTCGGCGCGCATTTCCGCTGGGATTTCATGCCGGTGATCGGACAGCTTCATGAACTGATCGCATTCGTCGCGGACGAGCTGCATCAATACGGGATCGTTCTGTTCGATCATCATTCCTCCGTTCTGAGCTGCAATTACAATCCCGATCCCGGGCGCTTCAACGCGCGGAAAACATACAGCAACCACCGCCAGATGCTGATTTCCCCTCCCGACGGATTCCTTCCCCGGGAGATGCTTGACGAGTGGAAAATGAAAGATGCCGGCGGGAGGAATGTCTTCTACCCGCAGTATGCGGCGCAGTCCTTCTGCATGAACAATCCGGATTTCCGCGAGGCTTATTATGCCTATCTGAAACGGCTAGTCGCCGACACGGCGATCGACGGGCTGATGAGCGATGACGCCATTTTTCCGCTCTCCGGCTGTTTCTGTCCCTTCTGCCGCGCCCGCTTCCGCCGGGAATACGGATTGGAATATCCCCCGGCCGGGGATTTTTCCTTCTGGAGAAACCGGGACAATCCGGACTACCGCGCCATGATCCGGATGCGCCTGGATTCCGTCCGCGACTATTTCCGCGGAGTGACTGCCAGTCTGCCGCGGAACTTTCCCCTGATGAGCTGCTGCGCCTCCAGTATCCACCCGGCTCTGCTGGAGAGGGGATTGACTTACGGCTCCTTCATCGAGGCGGGGGCGAACACCGTCATGCTGGAGATGTGCGGGAACACGCCGGATGCAGGCGGCGCCCTTTTCCGGAAGGAGCTGCCTTCGCAGCTGCTGCATCTTGCCATGGCGGAGAAGTCCGGACTGCCCTGCATCGGCCTGGGATACGGCTTTTCCTCCGATGCGGCATTCATGGTCTGGGCGTTCAACAAATTCCTGAATTCCGGAACGTGGTATTCCTCCCTGGTTCACCGCCTCGGCCTGAGCGATCAGGATATGAGGAGGATCCCGGATGATCCGGAACAGCTGGACGGCATCTTCCGTTTTGAGGAGAAGCATGCGGAATGGTTCCATGCCGCCGGCGCCGGTGATGTCGCCGTTCTGTTTCCTTGTGACACCGTCGCGAATTTCGGCGGAATGGAAGAAGACTGCGCAAAAGATTATTCCGCCTTGTGCATGTATCTGCTGGAACACGGATTTTCCGCGGATGTCGTGACGGATGTGCCCGATGCCGGATCCCGCTGGAAGGTGCTCCTTGTTCCTTCCGCTGTCTGTGTTTCGGAAGAGAAGTATGCGTCGATGAAGCGCTGGACGGATGCGGGGAAAACGGCTGTCGTGCTCGGACCTTTCGGGTTCCGGACGGCATCCGGCGCGCCTGCGGAGAAATCGTTTGCCTCCCGCTGCGACCTGCCGGTCTCATTTCCGGAGAAAGGCCGCGGCTCGCTCTGCGATCCCCGGAACGCGGCTCTTCCTCCGGGAGAATGCGTTCCGGAAGGAGTTTTTCATCCATATCCCGGGTTCCACTGGTTCACGAGGCGTTTCTCTTCCGGCGTACCCGCAGGATTTTCTGAAACTCTTGCAGGCTGCCGGCGTCTGCATGCGGAGGGCTGGGCGTCCAGACGCTATGTCGATCCGGCGGGGCGTCTGCTGGTTCATTTCATTGCTCTGGAATACTGCGTCGCTCTGGATGAATCGCTTGAAAAACGGCGGGATGCGCATTCCCCGGCCTTCCTCAGCCTGAAAATCATCTCCGGCATCACTCCGAAACATGGGAAGCCTGTTTCCATGACAGTGCCGGAAGGCTTTTCCCGCGTGGAGCTGCTGGAGCCGTATTCCCGCCGGGAGCCGCGGGATCTGTCCATGCAGGAACTGTGCTCCATTCCCCTTCAGCCCGGCTGTCCTTATTTCCTCCTGCGGTTTCATCCCGCCCGATAAGCTGTCCGGTTGACCGTTCCTGATCCGCCCGGGACGGAAAAAAGAGGTGATTTTCCGGATATTCCCTTGACAATCGCGAAATTCATGATACAATAGTTGTTTGCTTTATACCAATTCAATCAGCGAGGGCGTGAAAAATGGCTACTGTGACACTGGAGGAAATCAGCGCATTGTATGAAAAATATGTGATGGAGACCTATGCGCGCGCGGATCTGCTTTTTGTACGCGGCAACGGATGCCGCCTGTATGATTCCGCCGGCCGGGAGTATCTGGATTTCGCCGCCGGCATCGCGGTATGCAGTCTCGGTCATTGCCATCCCGCCGTCACAAAGGCGATTCAGGAACAGGCGGCTAAACTGGTGCATGTCTCGAACCTCTTTCTCAACGAGTGGCAGCCCCGCCTTGCGCAGAAACTCATCAGCCACGGCTTTGACGGGACATGCTTCTTCTGCAACAGCGGAGCCGAAGCCAACGAGGCGCTGATTAAGCTCGCGCGCAAAAACGGAGCGGAGAAAGGCCGTTACGAAATCATCGTGATGAACGACTCCTTCCACGGAAGGACCCTTGCGACCCTCGCGGCGACCGGACGCTCCAAATACCGGAAGGGATTTGCTCCCGACATGCCCGGCTTCAAGTTTGTCAACTTCAATGATGCCGATGCCGTCCGGAACGCGATCTCGGAGAAGACCGCCGCCGTCATGCTCGAACCCGTGCAGGGCGAGGGCGGCATCATTCCCGCCGACGGCGCGTATCTTGCCGCCGTCCGCGAGCTCTGCGACAGGAATGACATCATGCTGCTTTTCGACGAGGTCCAGTGCGGCATGGGAAGAACCGGCTCCTTCTTCGCCTGGCAGTCCTTCGGCATCGAGCCGGACGCGCTCTCCATGGCCAAGGCGCTCGGGAACGGCTATCCGATCGGGGCGATGGTGGCAAAGCGCAAATATTCGCATGTCCTGACGCCCGGCACGCACGCAAGCACCTTCGGCGGAACCGCGCTTGCCTCCGCCGCTGCCTGCGCCGTGATCGACGCGATTGACAGCGAAAAGATTCTTGACAATGTCGCGAGGCAGTCCAGGACGCTGATGGACGGCCTTTCCGCGCTTGCGAAGAAATATCCGTGCATCCGCGGCGTCCGCGGGCGCGGCCTGATGGTCGGCGCCGTGCTGGACCAGCCGGCAGGAGCCGTTCTTGGGATCCTCCGTTCCAAAGGCATGATCGCCCTGTCCGCCGGAGAGAATGTCCTGCGGCTTGTTCCCCCGCTCAACGTGAGCGATGCGGACTGCGCCCTTGCACTGGAACTGATCGACGGCGCATTCGCCGAACTCTGCGCAAAGTAATTCAATTTCCTGAAAGCAAAGGAGCTGCAACTTATGAAAAAAGATCTGCTGTCCTGCATGGATATCACCAGGGCGGATTTCGAACGGATTCTCAGTCTTTCCGCCGAATTGAAGGAAGGACGCGGCAAGCCAGGCGCGCCGAAGCCTTTCGAAGGAAAAAGCGTCGGCATGATTTTTGCAAAATCATCGACGCGGACGCGCGTGTCGTTTGAAGTCGGCATTTTCGAGCTCGGCGGGCATCCGGTGTATCTGGATCAGTCCCGCACGCAGATGGGGCGCGGCGAAACGGTGCCGGACACCGCGCGCGTCCTGGAGCGTTATCTTTCCGGCATCGTGATCCGGACATTCGCCCAGCAGGATCTGATCGATCTGGCCGCGAACGCGCATATCCCGATCATCAACGCCCTCACGGACGATTTCCATCCCTGCCAGGCGCTGACGGACATGTTCACGATGTACGAGCACGCCGGGAAGCTGGAAGGGCTCAAGCTTGCCTATCTCGGCGACGGCGCCAGCAACATGGCGAATTCGCTGATGCTGGCCTCCCAGCTCGCCGGCGTCAACATGGTGATTGCCGCGCCGGAGGAGTACAGGCCGAGGCGGGATCTGATGGAAAAGAATCTCGGACCCGGGAAATGCGCCTGGACCAAATGCGTCCGCGAGGCGATGGAGGATGCCGATTTCGTTTATACCGATGTCTGGGTCAGCATGGGATTCGAGGAGGAGTCCAAGCGGCGCATGGCGATTCTCCAGCCCTATCAGCTGAATATGGATGTGCTCAAACTTGCGAAGCCCTCCGTCAAGGTTCTGCACTGCCTTCCCGCGCATCGCGGCGAAGAGATTACCGACGATGTGATGGAGTCTCCGAATTCCATCGTCTTCGATCAGGCGGAGAACCGTCTGCATGTTCAGAAGGCGATCATGTCCCTGCTGATCCACTGACCGTGTTCCGCGGATTCCGGGGAAAAGCCTGAAGACCGATGTGTCTTCAGGCTTTTTTCTGTGCCGCGCCTGCGGAATAAAAAGTATGGAAAAGGTCCGGAACTATTTGAAAACACAGCCGGAAAGTGTTACATTATAGTTTTGACATGGAAATTCCCAAACAATTTCTTATAAACAAAATTGCGGGGTGTCCCGCGAAGGAGCAAAAATGGCACAGGAAGTGAAAATCCTTCATGACAAAGATGCGGATGCATCAATCCTGAATGGGAAAACAGTCGCCGTGATCGGTTACGGCAGCCAGGGAAGCGCGCAGGCTCTCTGCATGAGAGATTCCGGCGTCAATGTGATTATCGGTTCCAGAAAGGGACCGTCCTTTGAAAGAGCGGTTGCCGACGGGTTCCAGGTCATGTCCGCGGAAGAGGCCGCGGCGAAGGCTGATATCATTCACATTCTTCTCCCGGATGAGTTCCACAAGGCGACCTATGACAAGGAAATCAAAAAGCATATGACCCCGGGCAAGACGCTGTCCTGCTCCCATGGTTTCAACGTCGTCTTCAAGCAGATTCTTCCTCCCGAAGGCTGCGACGTGATCATGGTTGCGCCGAAGAGCCCCGCCACGGAAGAGCGCAAGGCGTTTCTCGCGGGCTTCGGCGTTCCCGGACTGATCGCCGTCAAGCAGGATGCCTCCGGCCATGCCGCCAAGACCGCTCTTGCGATGGCGAAGGCCATGGGCTTCACCCGTGCCGGCGTTCTCGAATGCACCTTCGAGCAGGAAACTTATGAAGACCTCTTCGGCGAACAGAACGTCCTCTGCGGCGGCTGCGTCGATCTGATGAAATACGGGTTCGAAGTGCTTGTCGAAGCCGGATATCCCCCGGAAATGGCTTACTTCGAATGCATTCACGAGCTCAAGCTGATCGTCGACCTGATCTACGAAGGCGGCATTCAGAAGATGAACGCGGTCATTTCCAACACCGCGGAATTCGGCGAATACTACAACGGCCCGAAGATCATCACGCCCGATGTGAAGGAGAAAATGAAGGAATCTCTCCGCAGGATCGAAAGCGGCGAGTTCGCCAAAACCTTCCTGGCCGAAATTGCCAACGGTTCTCCGGAACTGCTCGGCAAGCGCAAGGCTCTGGGCGATCATATTGCGGAAGTCACCGGCAGAAAGATCCGTGCTCTCTTTGAGCGCAAAGCCTGATTGCCGCAGGATTGCAGAAAGAAAAAGGACGCTCCTGCAAGGGCGCGTCCTTTTTTATGGATGTTTTCCGGGGATGTTTCCCGAGAAGTGATCCGGAGACGTTATTTTGCCAGTTCCGTCTGTCCGCCTGTTTCCGGCGCCGGTTTTCCCGCGGACCAGTCCGGCGCATGGGCGGCGTTCTGTCTGGACAGCCACTCCATCGCAGGCCAGGGCAGGAGGTCGTGCCCGCCTTCAAAAAGCGTCAGACGCACGCGCCGGGACTGTTTCCGCAGATGGATGACGCGTCCGGCGAAGGCGGGATCGGCTGCAGGGGCGGCAAGATGCTCCGGAATCCGCTCATGTTCGACAATGAAGGCAATGTCCGCTTCGGAGATCCTGTCCTCCGGTGCGGCAAGCAGGTTGTAGGCGCGGATCGCCTGGCTGACCGGAACGCTTCCCGTGTGCCCGTCATGAATGCCCGTGCTGATGTCGACTGTCAGGTCCGCCGCGTTCGGCAGCCAGGTCAGGGGCGAACGTTTCCGGGCTTCTTTCGCCGCATGTTCCGAGCGTGCCGGATCGCCTCCGCAGGCGGATTCGATGTGTTCGGAATATCCCCTGCAGCGGGTGTTGAGACACTCTCTGTGCCATGCCGCGATATCGGAGATCGGACACCATGCGCTGACCGCCGTCCAGAGATCGGGACGGCGTCCCGCCATCAGAAGCGTGCAGTGTCCCCCGCCGGAACCGCCCGCAAGATAGATTCGCGCGGGATCGACATCTGCCGTCTTTTTCATGTGCGCGACCGCGTCTTCCAGGTCGGAGACCACCAGCTCGGAGCCGCATCCGTCTTCCAGCCAGTTCGGTCCCCGGAAATTCGGGAAAATGAAATTCCAGTTCCAGGCAATGCAGAGGTCCGCATAGTTCGCGCATGGCTGCGTGAAGTCGCCGCTCCATGTGTGGAGTGCGACAAGAAGCGGGCGCGGCTCATTCCCTTCGGCAAAATATGCCATCGCGGGCTGCTGTGTTCCATCGAATTTGCATGGACAGGTAATTTTCCGAATCATGTCACGGCTCCTTGTTTTGACGGAATCCAGATGCTTGTCAGTTCAGGGATTTCAGAGCTTCTTCAACTCTTGCGAGTTTCTCCTTCATTTCCGCCAGGTGCGTTTTCGCGTCCTCGACGACTTTCGGCGGCGCCTTGGCGAGGAATCCCGGATTGCCGAGCTTTGCCTCGGACCCCTTGATCCAGCCGAGAAGCTCCTTTTTCTGCTTGTTCAGCTTGGCGGTTTCCGCCTCGACGTCGATGACGCCCTTGAGCGGCAGGAAGATTGCGCCTGCGTTGACGAGCGCCGACGGTGCGCCGGTTCCGTCTTCCGCCCGGTAGTCTTCCTGCGAAACCGTGACTTCCTCGGCATTGAGCAGGAATTTGAGATTTCCGGTTTCATTGCGGAGGAATGTTTCCTGTGCGTCCGTTGCCGCCTTGATATGATATTTGAGTTTCCTTCCCGGTGCGATGTCGTAGGAGATGCGCAGATTTCTGCCCGCACGGACGAGTTCGAACTTGTCTTCCACCTGCCCCAGCACCGTGTCGAGTCCGTCGGCAAGAGCGCCGAGTCCGAGCTTCTCAAGCGTTTCCGGATAGTGCGCATACATGATGCTTTCGTCTTCTTTGAGGAAGTCCATCTGATGGGCGAGTTCCTCCGTGACGAACGGCATGAACGGATGCAGGAGCCGCAGAAGCTTCCAGAGCACGAAGTCCAGCACGGCGAGCGTCTGCTTCTTCGCCTCGGGATCTCCGTAGAGACGCGGCTTGCACGATTCGATGAACCAGTCGCAGAACGTGCTCCAGACCATCTCATAAATATCATGGGCGGCCTGATGGAACTTGAATCCCTCCAGTGCCTCTCGCGCCGATCTGATCGTGCGGTCGGTCCAGGCGAGAATCCATTTTTCGTCCGGGGCGAGCTTCGCCGGATCGATTCCGGCAAGGTTCCGGAAGTTTTCGGAAACGGCGCCCTGCATCTTCCGGAAGCGGCAGGCGTTCCAGAGCTTGTTCGCGAAATTGCGCCCGATTTCACATTTTTCATTCGCGTAGCGGATGTCCATGCCGATCGGGGCGATGTAGATGATCGAGAAGCGCAGCGCGTCCGCGCCGTAGCGGGCGATCACGTCCAGCGGGTCGGGCGAGTTGCCGAGCGACTTGCTGAGCTTGCGCCCGAGGTCGTCGCGGATGATGCTCGTGAAATAGACGTTGCGGAACGGGGGAGCCCCCTTGAATTCGTAGCCTGCCATAATCATGCGCGCGACCCAGAAGAAGATGATGTCCGGGCCGGTCACGAGATCGTTGGTCGGGTAGAAATACTTCTGTTCCGGCGTGTCCTTGGGCCAGCCCATGATCGAGAACGGCCACAGCCATGAGCTGAACCAGGTATCCAGCACGTCCTCGTCCTGCCGCCAGTTGTCTCCTTCGGGCGGATTCACGCCGACATAGACTTCGTTTTTCTCGTTGTACCACGCGGGAATCCGGTGACCCCACCAGATCTGGCGGCTGATGCACCAGTCCTTGATGTTTTCCATCCAGTGGAAATAGGTTTTGGTCCAGCGTTCCGGATAGAAGCGGATCGTGCCGTTGCGGACGGCCTCGATGGCCGGTTTGGCGAGTTCGTCCATCTTGACGAACCACTGTTCGCTGAGCATCGGTTCGACGGGAACGCCGCCGCGCTCGGAGTAGCCGACCGCGTGAACGAGATCCTCGATCTTGTCAAGCAGTCCGAGCCGTTCCATGTCCGCCACGACCTGCTTGCGGCATTCGAAACGGTCGAGTCCCGCGTATTTTCCGGCGCGTTCGTTCATTTTCGCGTCTTTGGTGAACACGTTGATGAAATCGAGATTGTGACGCAGTCCGACCTCGAAGTCGTTCGGATCGTGCGCGGGCGTGATTTTCACGCATCCGGTGCCTTTTTCCGGATCGGCGTGGGGATCCTCGATGATCGGGATTTTGCGGTCCGTCAGCGGGAGGTCCACGGTTTTTCCGACAAGGTGACGGTAGCGCGGATCGCCGATCGGAACCGCCACGGCTGTATCTCCGAGCATGGTTTCCGGACGGGTCGTCGCGACGATCAGGAAGCCGGAACCGTCGGAGAGCGGATATTTGAAGTGGTAGAACTTGCCGTTCTCCTCCTTGTAGACGACCTCTTCGTCGGAAAGGGCCGTTCTGGAGACCGGGCACCAGTTTATCATGCGCTTGCCGCGCTTGATGTAGCCTTTTTCATAGAGCTGGACGAACACCTGTTTGACCGCGTCGCTGAGCCCCTCGTCCATCGTGAAGCGTTCGCGTTCCCAGTCGCAGGAGGTTCCGAGCTTGCGGAGCTGGCGGATGATCGTTCCGCCGTACTGCTCGCGCCAGGACCAGACACGCTTCACGAACTCTTCGCGTCCGAGCTCGTCGCGGCTTGTGCCCTCCTTTTCGCGCAGATACTTTTCCACGCGGCTTTCCGTGGCGATTCCGGCGTGATCGGTGCCGGGGAACCAGCAGACCTCGTCTCCTTCCATCCGGTGCCAGCGAGCGAGAATGTCCTGAAGCGTGTTGTTGAGCACATGCCCCATCGTCAGGATTCCCGTGACGTTCGGCGGCGGAATGACGATGGAATAAGGTTTTTTCGCAGGATCGGGCCTGCCGTGGAACAGCCCGTTGCTTTCCCACCACGAATACCATTTTTCCTCGACGGCCGAGGATTCATATGCTTTGGGCATCTCTGCGTTCGACATGACATCACTCCAGAATAATTGTGTTGAAGACGGATTTTTGAAAATGCTTAATATACTGCAAAGCCTGCGGATTACAAATATTCGGGAAAAGAAAAACGCGCATCCCTCCCGGAATTCTCCGGAGTCAGACGCCTTCCCGGATTTTCAGGCTCGGAAGAAGCCCGCCCCTGCGTGCGTCCGGGCGTCAAACTGTTCCGATCTCCTGGCCGGCCGGACGATTTGGAACAGAAAACTGCAATCAGGTCATGGGAAGACGGCTTTCGGTGCACGATTGCGGCGCTGCCCGTGATACAGGTGCTGGACTGTCTTCCTGATATGCCGGCAGAATCGAAAAAGAGGTCCGCTGAAGCGTCTCCGGCACAATCGGGGACCCCGTCTCTGAGGTTTGTGTGCCGGTTACAGGCGGCACCGGAGGCGTCTTCATGTCCGCCAGAGCGTCGGAAAGGGAATCCGCTCTCCCCGGTTATGTCCGCGTCGCAGTTCCCCGCCCGGCGGATGGCTTAACCGCAGCTGCTATGCTTCTGACGTCCGGATCCCGTGAGAAAGCGCCTTGCAGATCACCACTGCCATTACAGTCTGACGGCACAGTCCTCGTAGATGGAATCATAGGCGGCATTCATCACCCTGACCGCATTCAGGCCATCCGCAAGAGAAGACTCCGGCATACTTCGCTCACCGCGCACGCATGCGGCAAAACTGCCGGCAAGGGTGTCATCGGGATTCAGCCTTGGACGAGGCGCCATGTCAACGATCAGACGGTCCGGCGAAGCATAGTTTTTTCCCACGACATAAAGCGGTTTGTCGAAATAATCCGCCGCGTAATACCCCTTGTCCCCTGTGATTTTCAGACTGCATTCCAGAGACTTCGGCCACAGCAGGCGTCGCGCGGGAACCCGTTCCTCCAGATTCGTATAGGAGGGGTTGATGAAGAAAGGTACTCCGCCGTCGAGTTTCCCTGTGATTGCCACATGATCCTCCACTTTCAGGTGTCCGCGCTGGTTCCGTGCCGACATCCCATACACCTCGCGGAACTCCAGCCCGGTGATCCAGCGGATCAGGTCAAAGGGATGCGGGTGGTCGGTCAGCGCTCCGCCCCGGAAATAATCCGCTCCAGGACGGATCGGTACAACCCTGCCGTAAGACAACTCCGGATCGCCCCAGTTCGGAAAGTAGTTGCACGGACTCTGCGAGATGTTCGTCAGATAGACCGACTGTATTTTCCCGAGATGCCCCGAACGGACCAGTTTCCGCGCATGCCGGAACTGCGGATTGAAATGAAGTTCCAGCTCGACCTGAATCGTCTTCGGATAGACGGAACTCCATTTCAGGAGCTTCATCCCTTCATCGGGGTCCATCGTCGGAACCTTGGCGCTGTAAATGTGGAGGCGTCGCGCCATCGCCTCCCTGAACATTTCGAAATGATGCTTGTTGTCGCTCCCGATCTGAACGGCGTCCGCTTCGGGATGGGCGTCAAGCATTTTCCGCCAGTCGGAGTAATACTTGACGTTTTTGTTTTTCAATATTTTCCTGATATTGCCCATGCGCGCCGGATCGTCCTCCGCCACAGCAAGGATCTTCCACGGATATTCGGGATCATCCGCAAAACCGCGGCAGTATCCGGGGATGTGCGGATTGGCAGTGCCCGCAATCAGAATTCCGATTTGTTCTTTCATTGTCCCGCCGCCTTTCTGACGGTTTCCGCCATCTGCTCATATCCGCTCATTTCAGGGGGGGGCTTTCAGACGGCAGAGCGCCCTGATGTTCTCCAATGTCCCGCCGGCGATTTCCGGTTCACAGGAGTCCACCGTAAATCTGTGAAGTCCAGATTCATCGGCCAAGACGGAGCCCTCTTCATTGAAATGTCCGACGAGCGGCTGGTTGGTCAGATGTCCATGTGTGAAATTGGCCTTGATGAAAAAGGTGTCCGGCATGGAATCCGGCAGTGTCTCATTCATCTCGAACTCCGCGACAATCCTGTTTTCAAATGCGGCCAGAGCAAAAAGGTTGTTCCGTCCGGGAACTTTCTCGATATGAAGTTTTTTCAGTCCGCATCCCGCCAGATCCTCCGCCAGACAAAGATAGTGCACCAGACTGCCATACAGGAACTCATCGCCGGAGGAGGCCGATTTCCCCGGCCTCTGCCATGTAAAGCGCAGGGAACAGAGTTCTCCGCATGTGCCGTTGCGCGCCATTTCCCGGATCCGGCGGAATACATCCCAATACAACCATGAATTCTTCATTTCAGAACCTTCTCTGCTTGAAAATCAATTTTCCGCAGGGAAATATTGCAATCCCGTTTTCTTCTCAATATTCCAGATAGAAAATCCGGGTGACTTTTTCGGGAAGTTCCATGGTGAATTCCGTTGTGTTTTCTGCAATTTTTTCCCCGGAAAGCATTTCCGTGACTTTTACCGCTTTGCGTGGAAGTTTGATATGCTTTTTCCCCGCGGAGGAAGTATGGAGCATCAGGAACGATTCCCCCGGATAAAACACGTCGCCGCTGTCAATCCAGACATGGATGCCGGCCGATTGCGCCGCTTTCCGAATTTGCTTTCCTGAAATGCCGCCGGGCGAATAAGCGGAACGGAATCCATTCACATCCTTGAATTGCATGGCATTCAGACCTGTTGCACGAAATGACGGGAAATCACTTTTTTTCACGAAATCCAGCCCCGTCAACTGTTTCATGGAATCAAGGGACACTCCCTGTTCCGTCACATATCCCGGCGCGTAAATCCAAATTGCAGAGGCGTTATTCCTGCGCAATTTGCGGTGGATACATTCCGTTTTTTCGGGGGTTGACAAAAACTGATTCAGAAAAATATAGAGCTTATAATCCTTCATTTCCGGATTGTCCAGATCATCGGAAAGATAAATATCGCCCGCCAATCCGGAATGATGAAGATTCTGCACGGTACCGAAAACAGCAGGTTTCAGGAACGCAGTCGCCCGTTCCGACCAGCAAATACTCTTGTAAGAAGGCTCGTCATAGATCAAGGCAATATCCGCAGGGGCCCTGCGGGAAACATTCAGAAATTTTTGACCGAGCTCCTGCAGGCGTGCTATTTCATTCATCATCGCTTCCGTATGAAACTGCTGATCTCCCGCCAAGGCAAACCACCAAACCCCGCTGCCTTTGGTCAGCATATATTCTGTCGTGCGCCGGAAAACTTCAATATTTTCGGATTCGCTTGGAATGGTCACGAAATCAAAATCGGCAACTAAATGCGTGCGGTAATCCGCTTCATCCCAGAACATTTTACGGTGAAGCGCGAAGGAACCATTGAAATTTCCGATATGGATGCCGGCCTCTCCGCCTTTTCGTTTGCTGTAATCGGTTGGAGTGCAGATAAAATCCACATTTTCATCTCGGAGAATTCCGCTTAAGGCTGAATGCCCCGAATTCAGCAGGGAACCATAGCCGGAATAGCGTTGCAGCATTTGATAACCATAGAAAAAGCCCACCAGTTTTTTCCCATGGGTCAGTTCCTTTACGATTCCGGCCGCATTCTTTACAGAAGAAACCGTAATATTGTTGAGAAAGTCAAGATAATCCAGAATCGGACGAATTTTGCGCATATCACGGAAAAGTCCGTAATCCATGCTCAGCCTTGATTCCGGAGAGGGAACCTTCACTTCGGAAAAAGATTTCAATCGGGTTCCCCATGTCCTGTTCAGCTCTGCAACTGTCCGGTATTTTCTCTCCATGGCATGCGCAAAATCCCGATGCGCAATCTCGGAATAATCCGTCAGTCCGATATCGGTTCCGTGATAATACCATTCGCTGGCCGCTCCTCCGGCAGGAAGATACCCGATCACATGACCGGCGTAATCGCTTTGCTCAATATGAGTAATCAGATCTCGCAGCATCCGGGAGCAGGACTGTGTCCATTCCGGACTGGTAAGACCGCACCAGTATTTGGAACTCCGGTATTTTTTCTGATGAATATCCCAGGCGACAGAAATAAACTGCGGATTTTTCCTGAGCCACCACCACCAGGGAGTGTCCAGCTTGATTCTGAGGAGAATTTTTGCATTCGGAGACACCTTTGCAATGCTGCGGATATGTTCATCGACTGCCGCAAAATCATATTTTCCTTCCTCCTGCCACCAGCTGCCTGTTTTCGAATTTTTGTTATTGGTAGAAAGCATGGTGCTGAATAATGTGATTCCCGCGGCTGAAAAGTCCTTGATCGCTTCATAATTCGATTTTTCCGCCGAAGGCCACAATGCCGCAGGCCGCGGCATGAACATCATGGGATTGATATGTTTCCCATCAATGAATAATTGTGCTTCTCCCCGCGGAAAGATGATATCCGCAACGGTATTGCCCATCCTTCCGTCAGTCCTGGAAATGCTCCTGGCATATGCGGCCGTTCGTGGTAGAATCTTTTTGAAATCAGGGTCAAAATCAGGATGTCTGATTTCAGGAAGCGGACGCTGGTCTTTCAAGGATTCCGAATTCCATATTTTTTTGATTACTGTTCCGGAAAGCGCTTCCCGAGTGATGGAAACTTTTGCAAAAGCTCCGCGGAACAGATTTGCAAAGCGGTTTCCAAACCGGGCAAATCCGAGGTTCAAAGTATCATCGCAAATCTTTACGGGATGGGACAGCGGAAGATCCGCCGTCAATATTCCGTTCAGATACAGTTTCACGGAAGAAGGCTCTACTGCCGCAACTGCCCAATTCCAGCGGTTTTCAACAGGTGAAATTTGATCCGCTTCCGGAAGATAGTGCTCTTTTGCGCAGATTCCATAATATCTGCATGTCTGCTGATTCCACCATTTAAATTCCAATCTGGTCTTGTTCAGACCGAAAAAAAAGCCAAGATTATTTTCCGGCGCAAATGGCGTTTTGCCGAAAAGCAGTGCCTCCGGTGCAGAATTCCGGATTCTTTTATTGGGTGCGAACCAGACCGAGATGGTGAACGTATCCCTGTTTTTCACGTCTTCATCGACAATGATTCGGAATTGCGGCAGATAATTGTCCAAACGTCTATCTTTCAGCGATTGCTTGCCGGCGCCAATAACGCCGCGCGGCAGAACACCCTTCGTGAAGTCATATTCTGCGGAGAATAAGTCTGCCGTGCAGACAATCATTCCCGCAAATCCCGCTAAAATTCTGGACATCCAGTTTTGCTTCATTCTTATCATCATCCTGTTTTACGGCAATATGCAATAATAAAAACGTCCCCACTGCCGATATCCGGCCGCATTCGTAAAAGGCCGCAGTGCATATCCGTTTGCCATAGTTGAATTCAATGTGGCCACATGTCCGTCAACCATCAATACATTGGCTTTCCGGTTATGAATCAAGGATAGTCCGCGTGTAACGGAGCTTGTTCGATAATCAAGCAGTCCAGTATATCCGTCGCTGCTCAAAATCTCAAAATAAAAATCAGGACGCTGTTGACTGGTCAGCCAGTTGTCTCCAGTCCAGCCCCAATCGGAAGGCGTGTGAAGCCGGGAAAGAATATATCCGTGATAACTGGAACCTCCATTCCAGGTAATTGGAGAGAGCTGTGCCAGTCTTCCGCACAGGCCATATGTCTGCAAATATGTTGCCGTGTCGGAAAATTGATTTGACGGACAAAAAAATACGTTCTGCTTCCTGGCGGTCAAATCCTTTTTGGTCAAATCCTTTTTTCTGTAAAGGAGAGAAAGAATCCTCCCCCATGGCTGAGCTTCGGAATATTCCTGTGTCATTTGGGAGGGCGTAATGGAATGATTCTTAAAATCGTCTGCATAATTCTGCAGCATAAGGAAACACTGACGCTGATTGGAAACACAATTTATGGCATATCCGCGTTTCCTGACGTTACTCAATGCAGGCAACAGCATGCCAGCCAGAATTGCAATGATCGCAATTACGATGAGAAGCTCTATCAAGGTAAATATTTTCAATTTCAGTCCTGTATCCTCCCTGCAGCGTCCTTTTTCTTTGAAAAACAATCGCATCGCCTCCTGATCTTGTTTTCTGTTATCTATTATAATGAAAAAAACAATTTTGTCAATTGAACAAAGGTTGCAAAACTTGTCTTTATGATGTATTCTATCGAATAAATGAAAGAATGAACAGCCGCGATGCCGCGCATACAGGGGAATCGGGAAAATTCCCCCTGCGGCGGCCAGTCTTTTTCCGCAGGACCGCGGCAGGACTGGAGTTCCCGCATGAAAGGCGGTTTATGATGCCAAGGCGCTGCGGTTTCAAAACCGTTTTTTTCTTTTGAATCAACGTCTCTTGGAGAAAAAATATGTATTTCGCACGCTACCGTTCCATTCCGGCGGATAAGATTCCGCCGATGCCGCTTGCGCTGAAAGGTGTCGGAAGATATCTGGCATACGCGGGATGGGAGGAAAAGAATGACGGAATTTACCGTCCGCACTGCGGAATGTTCTGGTGCAGAAGCGGAAAAGCGGCATTCGTAATTGGAACCCGGAATTGTACGCTCGAAGCGGAACAGGCAGTTTATTATTATCCTTTTGAAGCACATAAGATTCATGTCATCAGCAGTTCCTTCGATTACTACTGGATGATATTCGACGGAATTGACGCTGCCGGTGTTCTCGGCATGTTCCAATATCCGAGGGAACCGTTTCACGCAGGTCCGCCGCCCGAAGAAATTTTCCGCCAGGCGTATGAAAGTTTAGAGGGGCTGAGTGATGCTGCTCGTTATCTCAGCGGAGCTCTTGTCTACCGGATTCTGTCTCTTGCTGGCTCTCCGGCAGAGGCTCAAAAAGAGAAATCAAAAGAAGCGCATCTTGTTACCCGCTTCAGGCAGATTGTCGCTGAAGAAGCGGGAAACAGGGAACTGAATCTTATCAAAATTGCGGAACGGCTTCAATGTCATCGGACGACACTGACGCGGCTCGTCAAAAAGGAACTCGGAATCGTTCCCGCACAGTATCTGAATCATGTACGTCTTCAGAATGCCCTGGAACTGCTGGACAACAGCAATCTGACCGCCGCGGAAATCGGTGAAATCTGCGGATTCGCCACACCGGAATATTTTTCCAGAAAGTTCAAGCAGCTCACGGGGGAACCTCCACGGCGTTTCAGGAACCACTGAATTCAGAAAGAAAATACGGTTTTCCGGAATTGTGAGATTGAAAAATTGCCTGTTCGGACAACCGTGTCATGCAGGGCGGATTCCTAGGGCGGATGTGAACGGGAAATTTTCCTCTGTGCGGAGAGGACTGGAAGACCGTGGAAGCGGAGGACGGCGCAAAGCGGACCGGGAATTTTCCGTCATGCTTGCAGCTTCGTCCGGTTCATGTTATATTGCGGCATAGACCGATGGAAAACTTTTGCTTCCCATATAGGGATGAAAAAAGGAGAAGGGGCGATGCTTGACAATATTCTCACGGCTTTGTGGCTGGCTCTGGCGCCCGCCGTGTTGTGGGCTGTTCCCCGGACACGGCGGATGACGGGAGACTGGATGACGGCGCTCCGGAATGTGCCGCCGGGATGTCTTGTCACATTCCTGCTGCCTGTTCTTGCCTATTTCTGTCTTGATTTCCTGGGCAATGAAAAAGAACTGTTTATCCTGCGCCGCGTCTGGCATCCGTTCTGGATTGGTGTCTTCTCCATTCTCGCAGGTCTGGGCCTGATCGCCTTCCTGAACCGTGTTTCGCATTCCAGACACCCGCCGGAACGGAAAACATCCTTTCTCCCGTATGTCGCGGTGTATGTGTTTTATGCTGTTACCGCGATTGTCCTTTCCACTCTGATTTCCTTTGCCGTTATGATGCGGAACCCCTCCGGCTTCCGGGGAAACTGGCGGACCAGCCTCCTGCCGCCGGAAAACGGTGTGCGTGTCGCGTTTCAGCAGGCTGCGATTCACCCGTTTCTTGCCGAATACGACTACCGCCTCCGCTTCCGGAGCGGCTCTTCCGAAGAATACCGTGCGCTCCAGACCAATACGGGCGGACGGACGCATTTCAATCTCTACCGTCTGAAAGACGGCCGTCTTCTTTTCTCCGACAAGGATCATGACTATCTTGTGGATGTCCCCTCCCGGAAAATCGACTATCTCTTCCGGCATGGCGGAACGTTTTATACCGTCCCATATCGGCATCACGGATTTCGTTCCCGCGGCCGGTCGGAATCCGGCGGCGTCGTGGAGTTCACTTTTGACGGAAAAACCGTGAAGGCCTTTCCCGCCGATCCCGCTCTGCTGGAAGGCAAGACCTATTACGGCTGCCTGACAGACGACTTCTATTCCGCTTCCGAAAAGGGCGAAACGCCTGTGGAAAAACGCAATCCCTTCTGACGGCGTGCATTTGTGCGTCAGTGCTGTTCCAGGGCAATCTCCACGCCGAGCCCCGTGAGTTTCGCGCAGATGTCCTCGTAGCCCCGGAAAATCGTATCGGCATTGTTGAGCACGGAGCGGCCGCGCGCGCAGATCGCGGCAAGCACCATCGCCATGCCCGCGCGGATGTCCGGACTGGACATTTCAATGCCGCGCAGTTTCGCCGGCCCGGAGATCACGACGCGGTGCGGATCGCAGACCACCGCGTTCGCTCCCATCGCAATGAGACGGTCCACAAAGTAGATGCGGCTTTCAAACATTTTTTCAAAAAAGAGAACCGATCCTTTCGCCTGCGTCGCGCAGACGATGAGACAGCTCATCATGTCGCTGGGGAACTGCGGCCACGGCCCGTCGGAGATTTGCGGGATCGCATTGCCGAAGTCCGGCTGGATCTTCATGCGCTGTCCGCCGGGAACCTCGATCCGGTCCGGATGGAGTTTGAAGCGGATGCCGATGCGCTCGAACACGCGGCGCGTCATCCAGTAGTCGCGCGGTGTGAGACGGCCCTCGATATTGACGGAGCCGCGCGTGCAGGCCGCAAGCGCGATGAAG
This sequence comes from uncultured Victivallales bacterium, assembly GCA_944391115.1. GTDB lineage: Bacteria > Verrucomicrobiota > Lentisphaeria > Victivallales > UBA1829 > UBA11452. The sequence continues at coordinate 182,140 of CALXSJ010000003.1, forward strand.
CTTGCCGCCTCGATATGGTCTCCCTCGATCGAGACCTCCGCGCCGTGAAGTTCCGGATTGCCCTTGATGACGAGCGTGTTGGAGTCAAGTCCCGTGATTTCCGCGCCCATTTTGATCAGCATCTCGCCAAGCTGCCGCACATGCGGTTCGGATGCGGCATTGCGGAGGATCGTCGTGCCCCGGCAGGCGGCGGCGGTCATGAGAATGTGTTCGGTCGCGGTCACGCTCGCCTCGTCGAGAAAGATTTCGCTTCCGTGCATGCCGCGCGGCGTAGTCCGGAATTCGAACGGGATGGAATCTCCCTGAATGACCGAACCGAGTTTTTTCAGTCCGTAAAAATGCGAGTCGAGACGGCGGCGGCCGATCACGTCCCCGCCCGGCGGATAGATCGTCGCTTCGCCGCAGCGTACGGAAAGCGGTCCCGCAAGCAGGATCGAGGTGCGCAGCGCGGAACAGAGAGAACGCGGAATTTCGCTCTTTGTAATGTTTTTCGCGTTGATCCGGACCGTCTTTCCCGAACGCGTGACCTTTGCCCCGAGATGCCGGATGATTTTCAGCATCACGTCCGCGTCGCTGATGGCGGGCACGTCGTGCATGACGATTTCCTCCTTTGTGAGAATGGAGGCCGCGATCATCGGCAGAACCGCGTTTTTGTTTCCGCCGACCGTTACATTTCCGGAGATTTCCGCTCCGCCGCTGATGACAAGACTTCGCATGTGTTTGATTCTTTCTGCTGGTTCGGGTGAAGGAGCCGTTCGTATTTCATTTCCTGATATTCTTCTTCTGAAAGAATGCCGTCCATCCGGAGAACGTCGAGAACGACATAGGTGTGGAGCGGCGTGAAGGGTTTGCGTTCGTCATACTGGCGCGTGACAAGTTCAATCTCAGCTTCCGTCAGCAGACGGTTTTCCCGCATTTCCGCAAGCGCTTCGAGAAATGCCGCGCGATTCCTGTAAACGCGTTCCGGTTCACGCAGAACGCGCGCCATGATCCGGCGCAGTTCCCGGAGAAATGCGGCGCTTTGTTTTGAGTCGCGCCATCCGATCCGGACCGCCAGGCCGTCATATCCTTCAACGGAGGGGAAAAAATAGACCGCCTCCGTCAGGAGGAGAAGAGCCGATACGGCGGCGAGCAGGGAAAATACAAGAATGCAGAGCGCCGGAATCTCCGGAAGAAGTCCGCACCATGCGAAAAGCAGGAACGGATACGGAAGAAGCAGAAGCGCGGCGAGAAGCTTCGGAAAGGACGGATCCAGACAGCGCAGACGTTTCCTTTCCGGCAGCGGAATGGCGGAGGAGAGGGGATGTTCGGCGGTTCTGGTTTTTCCGCCGGGAAAGCAGCGTTCCTGAATTTCCAGAACTCCGTCGTCGCGGATCCTGTACCGGCGTGTTTGCAGCAGCCATCCGCAATTGTAGGTTTCCATTCCCGCATCTCCCTTGTTTCCCATGGAGATTTTACATCATTTCATGCGCAATTCAAGCGTGAAACGGGAAAGATTGCATGATTTTTCCTGAAAAGCTGCGTTCCTCCGGAAGACCTTGGAAACGCAAGGGAACTCCCCCTTGCGGCAAATGTTTTTCCGGAGCGGTCCGGAAGGGATGGTTTCACCCGCATCGGAAGCGGATCGGGGTTGGAATTCCGGATGTTTCGGAATCCCGGTTTCGGCAGGGAGTTCAGAGGCAGGTTTCGGGAATGCGCTTCTGCTGCCATGCGTTTTTCCCGTGTGCGGATTCCGGCGTGAAGGTGTCAGCCGTCCGTGTCCGGCTGAAAAAGGGTTCGCGCCCTTCGACTTTTCCGCACAGGGCGTCGAGAAGCTCCGCGGGCGAGCTGTGGACATTAATCAGCTTCAGGTCCGTGTCCCTGAGAAGTCCGCGGCGGCATGCATTGCGGAGAAAGCGCAGAAGGTCGTCATAGTATCCGTTGACGTTCAGGAGTCCGCAGGGTTTGCTGTGATTCCGGATCTGGAGGAGACAGAGCGCGTCGAAGAATTCATCCAGTGTTCCGAATCCCCCGGGCAGCGCCAGCCATGCGTCGGAAAGTTCCAGCATCAGCGCCTTCCGTTCGGCCATGCTGCCGACGATGCAGGTGCGGGTGAGATTGGTCTGGAGTTCCTCCAGGAAATGTCCGCGCGGATAGACGCCTGTGACCTCGCCGCCGTTCCGGAGCACGGAGTCGGCGATCCGTTTCATGAGACCGACGCAGGAACCGCCGTAGACCAGTTCGATTTCCCGGCATGCCAGCTCTCTTCCCAGTTCTTCCGCCGCTTTGCCGAATGCCGGGTCCAGGCCGTTTTTCGAGGCGCAGTAAACCGCCACTTTCTTCACTTTTCCATTGATCATCCTGTTTCCTTTCCGATTTGTTCAGGAGTTGCGGAACATTACAGCAGAATGTGCTTCCCTGCAAGAGGGAAACGCCGGAACTGACGGAATCGGAACAGATTCCGAACACGTTTCAAATATTTCCCTCCGGCGCCGTCAAAAAAAACGCTTTTTTTACTTTTGACGCATTGAAAACACCGGAAAAGGCGATACCTTAAATATTCAGATAATAAAACAGGATGTTCAAATATGAACAACAGGATTCCCGCGGTGGAAAAAACCATTCTCCTGATGGAGCTTCTTGCAAAGTCCCCGGAAGGCGCGACGCAGTCGGAGCTGAAACGGGAACTGGCCATTTCGATGAGCACGGCTTACCGGATTCTCCAGACGCTGCTGAAACACAAATGGGTCAGAAAGAACGCGGACGGCGTTTACATGCCGGACAACGGTCTGCTTCCGCTGCTCTGCCGTTTCCGCGACAGCATGGACATTCTGGAACAGGCGCAGCGCGTCATCGACAAAGTCGCCTCCGCTCATGAAATCGCCTGCAAGCTCTCCATCCGCCGCGGTTCCGAACAGGTGACACTCCTCCGTGCGGAACCTGCGGGGCCTTTTGCCCTGACCGGGCAGGTCGGCTCGAGTTTTCCCGTGATCGAAGGTTCCGTGGGGGCGGCGCTGCTCTGCGAGGAAAGCGAAGACGAAATTCTGGAGCTTGCCGGCGAATGCCGCGCGGATCTGCCGGAGAAGCGGGAACCGGAACTTGTGCTGCGGGCGGTCCGGGATGTCCGGGAAAAGGGGTATGCGCTCAATCTCCGCAGAAACCGCTGGAACATTGCGGCCATGTCGATGCCGGTCCGGAACGCCGGCGGCTCGGTCATCGCCGCTCTTACGCTGATCGGAACGGAATCCGATTTTGCACCCGGCAGGCGGAAAAAACAGTTGTCGATTCTGGAAAAAGCAGTCCATGACTGTATGAATCATTCATCATAAATCAAGGAGAATCCAATGTTCAGCGAAGAGGCGAAGAGACTTTCCAGGGAAATTCTCGCGGAGAATTCCGAGATCGATTTCCGGATCCGGACCGGAACGGAGATGTACCGGAAAGGATTCGGGCATTTCCTGCTTACGGACGCGGCGGGAAAGGAACTGCCCGGCGCGACGGTCCGCCTGAAACAGAAAACGCATGAATACAAATTCGGCTGCAACGCCTTCATGATCGATTCCTTCCCGGAAAAGGAGCAGAACGAACGCTACGAGGAGGTGTTCGCCTCCCTGTTCAACCTTGCCGTCGTTCCGTTCTACTGGAGCGATCTGGAACCGGAGCCGGGAAAAGAGCGTTTCGCCAGGGACAGTTCCTTCTGCTACCGCCGTCCCGCGCCCGACCGGGTTCTGGAATTCTGTGAAAAACACGGCATCACCCCGAAGGGACATCCGCTCTGCTGGCATCTTTTCTGGCCGGAATGGATTCCGAACAACACCGTCGACAACATGCGTTTCCTGCGGAACCGCATCGAGCGGATCGCCGCGCGCTATAAAGACCGGATTCCGATCTGGGACGTGGTCAACGAGGCGCAGTCGCGCCATCCCGCCTGCCGCACGGACATTCCCGTGTTTCCGGATGATTACGTGGAGCGCGTCTTCCGTATGGCGGAGCGCTTCCTGCCGGACTGCCGGAAAATTTACAATGACGACAGTACCTGGTGGAACTGGCAGGGCGACTACTCTCCCTCCTACCGCCTGATCCGTCGCCTTCAGGAGCGCGGCTGCAGCGTGGACGGAATCGGAGTTCAGTATCATATGTTTGAAAACATGCTCGGAGACCGCTGCTGCGGCGTCAACCGCCCGCTGACCCCGCGATGCATCCTGAAGTGTCTGGACCAGTACCGGAAACTGGATATTCCGGTCAATTTCTCCGAGGTCAGCATCATCAGCCGGCGCGATCTCGGCGACGGCGACACCTTTCAGGAGCTGGTCGCGGAAAAGCTCTACCGCCTCTGGTTCAGCCATCCCGCGACCGAGGCCATCATCTGGTGGAACCTTGTCGACGGAACCGGCGCCTACGCGCCGCTCGGAAGCGAGAAAGGGGAAAACGCTCTTCGAGCGGGTCTGGTCAACTACGACTTCACCCCCAAAGCGGCTTTCCTGGCTCTCGAACGCCTCATCCGGAAGGAGTGGCATACGGAATGCGTGCTGGAATACCGGGCGGGCGGGGATAACCGCTTCCACGGCTTCTACGGGCAGTACGAGGCGGAAATTGAAACGGAGAGCGGAAAAGTCACCCTGCCTGTTTCGCTCAGCAAGTTCTCCGAAAACGAATTCAGGATTGCAGTCAAATAAAGGAAACGGAACATGAACGGAACAATCGACCCGTCCACACTCAGAATCACGGACATGCGGTTCGCCGACATCGACGGCGCGCCGAAACGCTGCACGCTCATCAAGCTCTACACCAACCAGGGACTTGTCGGATACGGCGAGGTACGCGACGCGTCAAGCCGGACTTATGCCGCGATGCTCAAGAGCCGCATTCTCGGGGAGAATCCCTGCAACGTGGAGAAAATCTTCCGGCGGATCAAGCAGTTCGGCGGAGATTCGCGTCAGGCGGGCGGCGTCTGCGGAATTGAAGTCGCTCTGTGGGACCTCGCAGGAAAGGCATGGGGCGTTCCCGTCTGGCAGCTTCTCGGCGGAAAGTTCCGCGACCGGATCCGGATTTACTGCGACACGGATTCCGAAGGCGGCGGGCGCGATATGGGAAAAGCCCTCAAGGAGCGCATGGCGCAGGGCTACACCTTCCTGAAAATGGATCTCGGGATTGAACTCCTGATGGATGTCCCCGGCGCGCTTTCCGCCCCGCTCGGTTTCCTGGAGAAAATGCGCGAATACAAGAAGACGGTCTTTTCGACGCCGCACGGTTCGATCGACCCGCGCGCGATGCGCGGCGAGGCTTACGATCTCTTCAACACCGCGCATCCGTTCACGGGAATCCACATCACGGAAAAGGGGCTGGATTATCTGGAGCAGTACATGGCCGACTGCCGCGCCGTCACGGGGTATGAAATCCCGATCGCGATCGATCATCTGGGGCATATCCCGCTGGAGGACTGCATCAAGCTTGCGAAACGGCTCGAGAAGTTCAATCTCGCCTGGATGGAGGATCCCGTTCCGTGGCAGATGACGAATCAGTATGTGCGTCTCGCGAACGCCACGACGGTCCCGGTCGGCACCGGAGAGGACATGTATCTCAAGGAGTCGTTCCGGCCGCTGCTGGAATCCGGCGCGCTTGCCGTGATCCATCCCGACGTCCTGAGCGCCGGCGGCATTCTCGAAACGAAGAAGATCGGCGACATGGCCGAGGAGTGCGGTGTCCAGATGTCGATTCACATGGCGGAGAGCCCGATTGCCTGCATGGCCGCCGTTCACGTCGCCGCCGCGACGCGCAACTTCATGGCGCTTGAGGTGCATTCCGTCGATGTTCCGTGGTGGGCGGATCTCGTGGTCCCGCGTCTTGAGATCCGGGACGGCTATATCGCCGTGCCGGACAAGCCCGGACTGGGAATCGACGGACTCAACGAGGATCTGATTGCGGAAAAACTCCATGGAGATTTCCCCGTCGCCTGGGAATCCACGGAACAGTGGGACAAGGAATGGGCGAACGACCGGCAGTGGTCATGATTTCCGGAAAAAAAGGATGCGTTTATGAGCAGTCGAAGCGAAGTGCTGAAGCCCTTTGAACGCAAAAAGGCGTTCATGGAGGACCGGATCGAACACGGGATCGAACTGTACCGGAAGGGATTTGCCTTCCTGCATTTCCGGGATGCCATGGAGCGTCCCGTCCGCGGCGTGCGTGTGCACATCCGCCAGAAATCGCATGACTTCCGGTACGGCGCGAATCTTTTCATGCTCGGGGAATTCGATTCCTCCGAACAGAACGCGGCATACGAAAGTCTGTTCGCGGATGCGTTCAACATCGCGACCCTTCCGTTCTACTGGAGCGATCTTGAGCCCGAGCCGGGGAAGCCGCGCTTTGCCAAAGACAGCCCGAAACGCTACCGGCGGCCCGCTCCCGATCTCTGCCTCGAATACTGCGAGGCCAGGGGAATCGAACCCAAGGCGCACTGTCTGAACTACGCCGCCTTCCATCCGGAATGGGCAAAAGGGGATGTGATGACGGAGAAGCGGCTCCTCGACAAGCGTTTCCGCGAACTTGCCGCGCGTTATTCCGAACGCATTCCGAGCTGGGAGGTCACGAACGAAACTTTCTGGGGGATGCGGATTCCCCGCTATTCCGAACTGTACCGGCAGGACGATCTGATCGAATGGAGTTTTGCGGAGGCCGAACGCCATTTCCCCATGAACCGCTTGATTATCAACGAGGCGCACTGCCGCATCTGGGGGCCGGATTATTTTTACGGGACGCGCAGTCCCTATTACATGCAGATCGAACGCGCGCTCCGCTCCGGCAGACGCATCGACAGCATCGGCATGCAGTTCCACATGTTCTACCGCGCGGAGGAGGAGATCGCGCAAACCGCCGTCTACTATGATCCGGAACGGATTTACGACGTGCTTGACACGTACGCGAAACTCGGGAGGAGGATCCAGCTGACGGAACTGACGATTCCCGCCTACACGCGCGAAGCGGAGGATGAGGCGCTTCAGGCCGAAATTCTCCGGAATCTCTACAGCATGTGGTTCAGCCATCCCGCCATGGAGGGGATCATTTACTGGAACCTCGTGGACGGATTCGCCGCATGCGCGGCGCAGGGGGATATGACGGCGGGGGAAAATTACTATCACGGCGGTCTTGTCCGTCATGACTTTACGCCGAAGGAGGCATACCGCGTGATCCGGGATCTTTTCTCAAAGACCTGGCACACGGAACTGACGCTTGAAACCGATACGGACGAACTCGATTTCAAGGGGTTTTACGGCGTTTACGAGCTGGAAATTGAAGCGGGCGGGAAAACTGTCCGGCGGGAAATCCATCTGAACAGGGACAGCAACAGCTGTTTCCATATTGTGATCTGAACGGAAGGAGAGCGGGAGAGATGCTGTCACGGAAAGAGTGGAACGGAAATGTCCGGGAAGTCGGGATCCGCTTTCCGGCACGCCCGTCTTGTGCCGGTGACAGGTTTCCGGGGCCATCCCGCGGAAATCCCCCTGCCGTCAGAAGCGTCCGCGGCATATCCGGAAGCTTGAATTTCTTCTTAAGACAGGAGTGACAGACATGACCACCTATCAGGAACCGCAGGTTTCCGGGGAAGAGATTGATGCGGCATTTTCAGATGCCTACAGAAAGCTCTGGAACGAGGACGAACAGCGCAGGATTGACGCGGACATCGAAAAGAACCGCAAGGCGGACGGAGAATTTCAGCTGCCCGCTTCCGCCGCGGGGCGCGAAGTCCGGGCCGAACAGCTTTCCCACGACTTCATCTTCGGCGCGCACATCTTCAACTTCGATCAGCTCGGCAGCGACGAGCGCAACGCCCGCTACCGGGAACTCTACGGGACGCTCTTCAATTCCGCGACGATCGCATTCTACTGGAAGACGCTCGAGCCTGAAGAAGGGCATCCCCGTTTCCAGGCCGGATACCGCGATACCGCGGAGTTCTGGAATCATTGCCCGGAACCGAACAGTCAGCCGCACTGGCGGCGTCCGGCTGTCGATCCCGTCGTGGAATTCTGCCGTTCGAAAGGAATCCGCCTGCACGGACACACGCTTGTCTGGGGAAACAACACCTGGCAGATTCCGGACTGGCTCATCAACCGGATTCCGTTCGACTATCTGAAAAAGGCGAACCTGGAACGCAATCCGGTGAATCACACGCTTCCGGGCAATGCGACCGCTCATGCGTTTGAAGAAATGAGCGTCCGGGAAATGGAGGAGGCTCTTCCGGAATATGCGACGCTCATCAATACGCTCATGGCAAAACGCATCATTGAAATTGCGATGCGTTACGGCGACAAGGTGGACAGCTGGGACGTTGTCAATGAGAGCTCTGTGGATTTCGGACCGGGCCTGATGGTTCCCGGTTCGAAGCTCTGCAAAAGCGCTTACGGCCCGATGCCGGGGGACTACGCATACCGGGGATTCAAGTTCGCCGAAGGCGTGCTTCCTCCGCAGGCGAAACTCAATATCAACGATTACAATCTCTGCGATGCCTACGCGGACCAGGTGAACGATCTGCGGGCGCGCGGCTGCCGGATCGACATCATGGGCGCGCAGATGCATCTCTTCAATCCGCAGACCTGCCTGGACATCGCCGAGGGCAGGAGTCTCGTTCAGTCTCCGGACAAAGTGCGCGAGTCCATGAAATGCATCGGCCGCGCCGGACTGCCGATTCATCTTTCCGAAATCACGATCACTTCGCCCGGCAGCGGCCGGCACGGACAGATTGTGCAGGCGGGAATCGCCCGCAATCTCTACCGTCTCTGGTTCAGCCTTGAACCGATGATGGGAATCACATGGTGGAATGTCGTGGACGGCTGCGGCGCCCCGGGCGAACCGGCGGCCTCCGGGCTTTTCACGCGGGAGATGGAACCGAAACTTTCATACTTCGCACTGGAAAAACTGATTCTTCACGAATGGCGCACCCGTCTGGTCCTCACTGCGGACGCGGAGTCGCACGTGGCCTTCCGCGGGTTCCGCGGCCGTTACCGGCTCGCCTGGACCGGAGCGGACGGCCGTGAAGAGTCCATGATTTGTCACTTGAAATAAACAACCGCAAGGAGGATATGTTATGCCGTCACTCAAAGACATGAGAGGAAAAGCCAAGGAAGCCGGACTGATGAAACTGGACAAGCTCATTGCGACGCGCCAGCGCATTCCGGACTGCACGTTCCCCGTTCCGGTGAAGGAACTCTGCGAACGCTATGAAAAACTTTACACCGGGTGCATCAACGACGTGATGCGCGAACTCTGTCTGCTGAACCAGAATCTTCCCTCGGACATCATGCCGCTGCGCGACGAAATGACCGTCTGCGGCGAGGCGTTCACAGTGAAAAGCGCCCCCAACGTCATGATCGAAGGCGAAATGACGTTCCGCGCGCAGATGCTTGACGACTTCAAGCCCGAGGGCGTTGTTGTCTGGGACACATCCGAGGATACCGAGGCCTCCCTCTGGGGCGGCGTCATGACCGCGACCGCGATCACCAAGGGCATCCGCGGCGCCGTGATCGCCGGCGGCATCCGCGACACCAGGCAGATTCTCGAACAGAAGTTTCCCGTCTTTTACAAATACCGCACCAGCAACGGTTCGCTCGGGCGCTGCATGATTACGCATTATCAGGTTCCCGTCCGGATCGGCAAGGTCACGGTCCGTCCCGGCGACATCATCTTCGGAGACATCGACGGCGTCCTCTGCATCCCCCGGGAGATCGCCTACGACGTGCTGCTCCGGGCCGAGGGAATCGAACGCAACGAGATCGACATCTTCTCCTGGGTCCGGCAGGGCGACACCATTTCCGAAATTATCGACAAGGGCGGATACTTCTGAGGAAAAAGTCCGCGGATGCGGATTCCTGCCAATGAGAGAAAGGAAGAGGCATGTTGAAGCAATATTTCAGTCTGAGCGGGAAAAAGGCGCTTGTCACAGGTTCCAGCCGGGGAATCGGGCGTTCCATTGCAATGCTGCTCGGGGAGGCCGGGGCGGAGGTCTGGTTTCATGCCAGTTGCCCTTCCGCGGTTCTTGATTCGACGATCGCCGAAGCGTCCCGGCGGAACATCGCGTGCCGCTCCGTCACGGCGGACCTTTCCGCTTTGGAGGGGGTCGGACAGCTCGTCCATGCGGTGCGCGAATGCGACATCCTGATCCTGAACGCGTCCGTTCAGAGCTACCGGACGCTGGACGATTTCGATCCGGAGGAGTTTGCGCGCGAATTCAACACCAATGTGCGCGCCTCCTTTGCCCTTGTCCGGGCGTTTCTGCCGGGCATGCGCAACCGCGGATTCGGGCGCATTGTCACGATCGGCAGCGTCAACCAGTGGAAGCAGTCGCCCCGGCTCAGCATTTACGCCGCAACGAAGTCCGCGCAGGCGAACATGATTATGAACTGCGCCCGCACTTCGGCGGAATTCGGCGTGACTGCGAACAACATCGCGCCCGGCGTCATTGCCACGGACCGGAACCGCGAGGCGCTCGGCGATCCCGCCGCGGCTCAGAGGATTCTGGAGCAGATTCCCGCCCGGCGTTTCGGCACTCCCGACGATTGCGCGGGAATAGTGCTTCTGCTCTGCTCCGAAGCGGGAAGCTACATCACGGGAGCGGACATTCCCGTGGCCGGCGGGATGCAGCTGTAGGAACGTTCCGGGGGGCTTTCCCCCCGGACCTGTGACAGCGGAAGTCCGGATGCTTCAATTCAGTCCGCGCGGGGGCGCAGATAGTAATCCCGGAGCATCAGGACCGGCATGTAGGACTGCTTCGCATGGCGCAGCCCCGGAATGCCGAGATCCTGCTCCCGGTTGATGAATTCATACCGGTTCAGAAGATGTTTCGCCGTCTGATTCGTAATGACCTGGGAGGCTCCCTTGCAGTCCAGGTCCGCCTTCTCGAACTGGACGGTGCAGGAGTTGAACGTGAGACGGCTGAACACGGCGTATGCCTTGAGTTCCCCGCCCGCCAGAAGCATCAGTCCGTCGAATCCGAGCTGTCCGTAATGCTCCAGGGCGCGGTTGATCGCCCTGCGTTCGTTCTCCACCCTCGTGTCGTCGAGATGTTCCAGACGCCAGTGCTCCGTCAGGGAGATGACGGTCCGGAAGTCCTCCTTTTCAATTCGCTTCAGTTCAAAACTGTCGTAATTGCGTTCGAACTGCGAGATCAGGTTGCGCTTTTTGGAGAGTTTCCCCCCGGGGAGTTCCGCCAGGGATCTTGTCAGATAGATGTATTCGTCGTTTTCGGCGCCCATCGGGACGGGTTCGAAGTATTCGCGGAGCTCCGGATGGGTCGCGATATAGGAGGGAGGGACATGCGCGATGGTTCCGGAAAACGAATGCGCGCGGAGTTCCCGGGAAACTGCGGCAAGTTCGCGGACCGGAACCGGTTTTTCCCCGCACGGGAACAGCAGCTCGTCCACGGAAGGCATATGCACGTAAAGGCGGCCGTTGAAAAAGCTTCGGACCGTTCCATAGACTTCCGCCCAGATGTAGAGATTCGGAAAGCTGTATTCGCAGCTCGGATATCCGGAAAGGGCCAGGCTGCGCTGAATTTCCTCCATATCGTCCATGGAGACGGGTTTCATCGCACCGTAATCGAAGGAGAATTCCGTGCTCATAAAAATCCTTGTTTTTTGCGTTCAGAACCTCATCGGGGTGAATGAGTCCATTTTTTTCCCGGAGGTCTTCGCATAAAAGGCCTCGGTGCCGGGAGCCCCCACGCAAAGCACCCAGTCGCATCCTTTCTTTTTCAGGAATGCGGCGAGACGCTCCAGTATCTCCCCGCCGATTCCGCGTCCGCGGAAGGCTTTGAGAACCACGAGATCCAGCATGTATGCGTCGCTGACGCCGTCTGAAAACGCGCGCATCATTCCGATGAGCCGCCCGTTCCGGAAGGCCGCGGACACGGCATAGGACCCCTTCAGCATTGCCCGGAGCATGTTCTTGTCAACCGGTTCAGCGATCCAGCCCGCCTCCAGATAGAGCGCGGCGACCTCGTCGAGATTCAGATCGCGCTCCATCCGGAATTCGATTTCTCCGTTTTCCGCGGCGTTCATGAGAGTTTCACATATTGCTGACCACGGCGTTTGCGAATCCGGAGCAGGAAAGTTCCGTCGCGCCTTCCATCAGACGTGCGAAATCGTAAGTCACCTGTCCGGAGGAGATTGCCTTTTCAATGCCTTTGATGACCAGGTCGGCCGCCTCGTTCCAGCCGATGTGGCGCAGAAGCATTTCGCCGGAAAGCGCGAGAGAGGACGGATTCACTTTGTCCATTCCCGCATATTTGGGCGCCGTCCCGTGCGTCGCTTCGAAGACCGCCATGCCGGTTGTGTAGTTGATGTTCGCTCCGGGGGCGATGCCGATGCCGCCCACGCATGCGGCAAGGGCGTCGGAGACGTAATCCCCGTTGAGATTCATCGTGGCGATCACGTCATATTCCGCGGGACGCGTCAGGATCTGCTGAAGGAAGGCGTCGCAGATGCAGTCCTTGATGAGGATTTTGCCTTCCGGCGCCTTCCAGTCGCATTCGGAGGCGATTGCGACGCGGTCGGCGAATTCGCGTCTGGCCAGCTCGTAGCCCCAGTCCTTGAAGCCGCCCTCGGTGAATTTCATGATGTTGCCCTTGTGGACCAGCGTCACGCTTTTCCGGTTGTTGTCCAGCGCATAGCGGATGGCGGCGCGGATGAGCCGTTCGCTTCCTTCCCGGGAGACCGGCTTGACGCCGATCGCGCTGGTTTCGGGGAAACGGATTTTCTTCACGCCCATTTCATTCCGGAGGAAGCTGATGACCTTTTGGGCCTCGGGGGAGCCGGCCTGCCATTCGATTCCGGCGTAGATGTCCTCGGTATTCTCCCGGAACACGACCATGTCGGTCAGTTCCGGATTTTTCACAGGGGAGGGGACTCCGGCGAAGTGGCGCACGGGGCGCAGGCAGACGTAGAGATCCAGCGTCTGGCGGAGCGCCACATTCAGCGAGCGGATGCCTTTCCCGACCGGGGTGGTCAGCGGTCCCTTGATGGAAATCCGGCAGTCGCGGATCGCTTCGACCGTTTCATCGGGAAGCCAGGTGCCTTCTCCGTAAATCCGGTTCGCCTTCTCGCCTGCGAAGACCTCCATCCATGCGATTTTCCGTTTGGAGCCGTAGGCTTTTTCCACTGCGGAATTCCAGATGTGCATGCTGGCGCGCGTGATGTCCGGACCGATGCCGTCGCCTTCAATGTAGGTGATGACCGGATGATCGGGCACATCCAGAACGCCTTCGGATTTCAGCGTGATTTTTTCGCCTGCGGGAACTTTTATCTTGTCATAGGCCATGTTCTGTCAACTCCTTCCATGATAGTATCCAGTAAAAACTGACGGCGGAAAATATACATGAGTGTCATCCTTTTGTCAAAACACGGAATTGCGATTCCCGCGAGAAAGCGCGTTTTTTTTGGTGACAGAGCAGGGAAAAGGACAGCCTTCCGGACGATGCCGTCCTGCTGGAAGGGCATTTGCCGCGCACTTTTTTCATGCCGCACGGCAGAAAGCGCGGAGATCCGGAGGACGCTTCCAGACTCTTTTCCCGGTTGCACGGAATCCCGCCGGATGCGTTTTCCCGGGGCCGGGAAGATCCATCCGGCGGAAAGTTTTTTAAAATAATTTTTTTGCTTTCTTGTAAAAAACTATATTTGTAGTACAATACCATAAATGAACAGCCCCGGTGCGGAGCATGCGGGGAATCGGGGATTCCGCCTGCGGCAGCCGTCTTGTTCCGCTGGAACGAAGCGGCACAAGACGGAGAGCATGAAGCGTTTTGCGATGCGACGCATCGCGGTCCTGTCCCCGTTTTTTTATGAACTCTTTTGGGAAACACCTCTGCGGAGAGGGAAAGGAGCCTGGCATGAAAATCAATCCGGTCAGACGGAAAAGCGCTCTGGATTGCGCCATTGACGCGATCCGTTCGTATATCCTTGACAACCGTCTGCAGCCCGGAGATGTCCTTCCTCCTGAAACGGAACTCGCCCGCGAACTGGAAATCAGCCGCAATATTCTCCGCGAGGCGATGCGCCATTACCGCACGCTCGGGATCATTGATTCGAAGCCGAAGCTCGGCGCCGTGATCGTTCGCCTTGTCCCGGAGAATCCTTATGCGGGCTATCAGCCTTTTCTTGCCGCGGGAGAGAATTCCCTGCGCGAACTTTTTGAAATGCGGAGCAGTCTGGAAACCGGAGCCGCTCCGTTTCTGGTACGGGCCGTGACGCCGGAGACGCTCGCTTCGCTCGGGGAAATTGTGGACGAGATGAGACGGGAAAAACGCGAAGAGCATTTCACTGCGCTCGACATGCGTTTTCATACGGAACTGCTGCATGCGATGCGCAACCGGATTCTCGACGGGCTTCTACCGTTCGTGATCGGTTTTTTCTACGAACTCAGGAAAGAGAAGATCGCCCGCGGATGGAAACGGAAACCCCGCAGGGAGATTCTGGAGGAACACCGTGCCATCCTCGCCGCCCTGGAACGGCGTGACGCCGCCGGGCTGGCCGCGGAGATCGCCCGGCATAACGAAGTCTATTTCAACATTCTGAAGATCGGCGGATGATTCCGGCCGGAAAGGAGAACATGAACATTCCGAGAAAAAGTCGTGTCCTGACGAAGATGCGCGCAGGACGGAAAGCCATATGCTACAAGTTCAATCTGTCCTGTCCGCGGGCTGTCGAGATTGCGGGACTTGCCGGTTTTGACGCAGTCTGGATCTGCCAGGAGCACGTTCCGACCGGCCGGAACACGATGGAAATGCAGATTCTGGCCGCCAGAGCCTATGACATGGACTGCATCGTGCGCGTGGCAAAGGGAAGTTACAGCGACTGGATTCTGCCGCTGGAGGCGGACGCATCCGGAATCATGATCCCTCATCTGATGAGTCTGGAGGAGGCAAAGGAAATTGTCCATACGACCCGTTTTCAGCCGCTCGGACGCAGACCCGTTGACGGCGGGAACGCCGACGGACTCTACTGCCGGCTTGATTTCCGGGATTACATCCGTTTCGCCAATGAAAACCGCATGGTGATCGTCCAGATTGAAGATCCCGAACCCCTGGCCGAACTGGATGCCATCTGCCGTCTTCCCGGCATCGACATGATTTTTTTCGGTCCCGGGGACTTCAGTCATGCGATCGGATGTCCGGGGGAGCTCGATCATCCTGAAATCCGCCGCGTCCGCCGCCTGATTGCCGAAACCGCGCACAAATACGGGAAATTTGCCGGCACCGTCACTTCCCCGGCCTCCATGCGTGAGTATTACGCGATGGGGTATGATTTCCTGAACTGCGGCGCGGATGTCGTCGCGCTCGGTGCGGCCTGCGACTCCGTCATCGCCGCTTATCAGGATGCGGCCGGGGAAAAGGAGTGCGCCGGAGGTGCGGAATAATCCGTGCGGAACAAGCTGGCGGAAACATGCGCGCGGGGAGGAAGAATTCCGGAAAAAAACCTCGTTTTTGATTTGCACTGCACCGCTCTTATGGTAAATTGTGTGCAAAACCAAGGAGTTTCTTCATGAATCCGGAAAACAGGAAAGAAATACCGCTGTGGAGCAGCCGCGCTCCGCTTGCCATTGAAAACGATACGGAGCACCTTCCGACCATTACCCCTTATTATCCGAGCACCTGGAAATTCAACCGCAAGGCCGTTGTCATTCTGCCCGGCGGAGCCTACGCGCACCTCGCCGATCATGAGGGGAGGGGATATGCGGAATATCTCGCTTCCAGAGGATACTGCTGCTTTGTCGTCAAATACCGTCTCGGTTCGAACGGATACCACCATCCCGCGGAGCTGGCGGACGCCGCGCGCGGCATCCGCTTTGTCCGCGCGCTCGCCCCGGAACTGGGAATCAGGCCGGACGGGATCGGCGTGATGGGATCTTCCGCGGGGGGGCATCTGGCCGCATTGCTCGGAAACTGCCACTCCGAGGCGCTTTATGAAGAGGGGGAGGACCGGACCGTATCCTCCCGTCCGGACTGGACGATTCTCTGCTATCCGGTGATTACCTTTGATCCGCCGTTCGGAAACGTCTATTCCGGCGAAATGCTGATGGGAACGAAAACACCCGCGCCGGAACTGCTGGCGCACCTGAGCTGTGAAAAGGGCGTTACCGCGGACACACCGCCCGCTTTCATCTGGCATACGGGAGAGGACGGGGCCGTGCCTGTGGAAAACAGTCTGATGTATGCCGCCGCCCTCCGGAAAAACGGAGTCCCCTTCGAACTCCACATTTATGAAAAAGGGCCGCACGGCACCGGACTGTTTGACGGCCATCCGTGGGCGGAGGAGGCGGTCCGCTGGATGGAGCGCTTCTGAAAACCGGAGTCTGCTCATGCATACGAAGGAGTCGCTTACGGCGGATCTGAAGCGTGCGGGCATCCTGCCGGCGGACACGCTGCTGATCCATTCCTCCCTGAAAAGCATCGGAGAGGTGGAAGGAGGAGCGGATACCGTTCTGGATGCCCTGATGGATTACTTCCGGGACGAGGGACTGCTGGTGTTTCCGACCCTGACTTACCACCTGAATCAGGCAAATCCGGTTTTTTCCGTCCGGGACACGCCCTCGCAGGTCGGACTGCTGTCCGAGCTTTTCCGCCGCCGTCCGGGGGTTCTGCGTTCGCTTCATCCGACCCATTCCGTGGCGGCATGGGGGCGCGACGCGGCCGCTTTCATCGCGGGGCATGAGATGTTCAGCACGCCATGTGCGCGGAATTCCCCGTGGGGGCGTCTGGGGGACCGCGGCGCGAAGATTCTGTTCATCGGAACGAAAACCATTTCCTGCAACACGTTTCTGCATGGCGTCGAGGAGTGGTTCGGCGTGCCGGGGATGCTGACGGAAAACAGGGAGCGTCTGCTTTCGATTGACGCTTCCGGAATCGAGCACGTGGTGCCTTCCCGGCGCCATCTGGGCGGCCACTCCCGTTACTACGGAAAAATGCAGGGACTTTTCGAGCGTTTCGGCATTCTGAGGCATGTCGTTTTCGGCGATGCCGCTTCCTTTCTGCTTTCCGCCGCGGAGGCGCGCGACGTCGTCATGGAGTGCCTGAAGGTTGATCCGCTTCTTTTTACGCATGATTGATGCTTTTCATCATATGAAGTCAGGAGGAACGTATGTCCGAAGAAGTTTTGCTGGAGACGCCGCTTGCGGCGGAACATGCCGCGCTCGGCGCGAAAATGGTGCCGTTTGCCGGCTGGAACATGCCGGTGCAGTATTCCGCCGGAATTCTTGCCGAACACAAGCATACCCGGGAAGCCGTTTCGCTTTTCGACATCTGCCACATGGGGGAGTTCCGTGTGAAAGGTCCCGGAAGCGCGGAGGCGCTCGACGGAGCCCTTGCGCGTGCCGTGGCGGATCAGAAGACCGGCGTATGCCGGTACAATTTCCTGCTGAATGAAAACGGCGGCGTGCTGGATGATCTGATTGTCTACCGGATTTCCGGAGACGAGTTTTTCATCGTCGTGAACGCCGCACGGCGGGAAACCGATTTTGCCGAACTTTCGAAACGCCTGCCGGAAGAGTGCGGAATCACGGATGAATCCGCCGCTACGGCCAAGCTGGACCTGCAGGGGCCGCTTGCCGCCGATGTGCTTGTCCGGCTGGGGGTGGCGGCGGATGCGCTTCCCGCTTATTATCATTTTACGACGGTCCGGATCGCCGGCGTCGATCTTCTGCTCAGCCGCACCGGTTACACGGGCGAACTCGGGTATGAACTGTATTTCCCCGCGGACAAGGCCGTTTTCCTGTGGCGCACTCTTCTTGCATGCGAAGAGGTGAAGCCCGCCGGACTCGGCGCGCGCGATACGCTCCGGCTGGAAATGGGATATCCTCTCTACGGACATGAAATGAACGAAGAGACGACTCCCGTCGAGGCGGGATTCGGCGCCATGCTGAAGCTTGACGGACAGCCCCGGCGTTTCACCGGATCGGACGCGCTGCGGAACGCCGCGCCGAAACGGATCCTGACCGGGTTTCTCCTGGAAGGGCGTCGCGCCGCGCGGGAAGGCTGCACGGTTCTTCTGGACGGGAAAGCTGTCGGGCATGTGACTTCCGGCGCGTTTGCGCCGTCCCTGGAACGCGCCGTTGCAATGGCATATCTGGATCCGGATGCCGCGGCTCTTTCTTCCGCCGTGTTTGAAGTGGATACGGGACGGGTCCGCATTCCCGCCCGGATGGAAGCGCTTCCCTTCTACAGAAACGGAACGGCGAGAAAAAAAATAGAAAAAACTTGAATTGCTTCTTGACAGACAGCGAAATCCATGCTTTTTTACCGCTGAAAACAAAGAGGAGCAACAACAACTTAGGAGTCCAAGATGACCAAGTATTTTTCCAAAACACACGAATGGGTTGATATCGACGGCGACGAAGCCACAGTAGGCGTTTCCGCTTATGCGACCAAAGAGCTTGGCGACATTACCTATGTGGAGCTTCCCAAAGAGGGCTCCGATATGATCGTCGGCGACTCCCTCGGTGTTGTCGAATCCGTGAAGGCCGCCTCCGACGTTTATTCCCCGATCAGCGGAACTGTGACTTCCGTCAACAAGAATCTCGAAGACGATCCGGGCATTGTCTCCAATTATCCGGAATCCAAAGGATGGATCTGCAAGCTGGATAATATCGATCTGGATGAACTGCAGGATCTGATGACCGAGGAAATGTACGCCAAATATCTCAAGACGCTGGGATGAATTTCTGAAAAATCCTGCAGATACCGGACGGCCTCTGCGCCGTCCTTGTCTTTTACCAAGGAGTGTTTGAATGGATTCTGATGCAATCAAAAAGTTCATCGCGGAAAAAGTTCCGCAGGGATACAGCCTTTCCAAAATACAGGATATGCTCAAGGAGCGGAATGTGAACATCACATTCATGGAGCTGCGCCTGCTCGCTTCCGAAATTGAAAGCGGAGTCTGGGCGGAGACCGAGGCGAAGGCGGAGGCCGCCCGGAAAAAAGACGCGCCCGCGCCGTCCGCCGCGCTTCCGGATGCGGAAGCGGAGGATGCGTTTCCGCCGGAGTCGGATGCCGACGCGGAACTTCCGCCTGCCGGCGCGGATCAGACGCTGACGGGAAAAACCACCGTGGAAGTCAGTCCGATTGCGCGTCCGGGAGCTGTCGCCAGCGGCTCCGTGAAATTCGGTTCCGGTGTGACCGCGGAGTGGATGCTGGACCAGTATGGACGGCTCGGTCTTGACAAACCGACCGGCAAGCCCACGGAGCAGGACATCAAGGAGTTCCAGATCGAACTTCAGAAGGCGCTCGGCTGATTCCGTTTTTTTGAAAAGACTCCGGTTTTCCGGACTCTTCCTGTGCATTTTCCCATTTTCCGTATTTCCGTTTCCCGCCGGTTCCGCCGGGACGTCGCCTTGTTTTGAACCGTTTTTATTTGACGCTCTCCGATGGATATAGAGAGGAGAGCCGTATGTACAAAAAGAAAACAGAAAAAGCAGCGTCCGGACCGGAAAAACCGCTGCGCAACAGACGACAGGAACAGTTCTGCCATATTTACGCCTGCGAACTCTGGGGCCGTCCCGCGGAGGCCGCGGAAAAGGCCGGTTACCGGCCGGGTCAGAAAACGGTCCGCGCCCTTTTCGAGAATCCGGATGTCAGAAACCGGATCCGCTACCTGCGGGAGTGTCTTGCGGATCAGTCCATTGCGGATGATGCGTGGATACGCGAAAATTTCATCGACATCATTCTGAACGCCGACAAGTCCTCCGACAAGATCCGGGCGCTTGCGACGCTGCACCGCGCGCTTGTCTCCGGGAGAAATCCCGACGGAAGGCGGAAGGAGGAAACGGACGATTCCTTTCTCTCCCTGTTCGAGGGGGCCGAGGACGGCGGAGAAGCCTGACGCAGGGTCGGTGTTGCGATCTTTTCTTCTTTTCCGGGAGCCGTTTCTCCCGGCTTTCCGTTTCCATTCTGAAACAGTCGGACGGCGTTCAAACGCCTGTATTGCGCGGGGCGGTCCGGCGCAGCATTGCCGCCGCGTGTTTTTCCGCAAGTTCTCCGCCTCCGAGCATCCGGGCGATCTCGCCGATTCTGGATTCCGTGTCCAGTCTGGAAACGGAGGTTGTCGTCACATCCGCGGCGGATTCCTTGCTTACCATGAAATGGACGGCCGCGTTGCAGGCCACCTGGGGAAGGTGGGAGATGCAGAGGATCTGCTTGCTGTCCGCCAGAGCCGCGATCTCCTGTCCGACGCGCGAAGCCGTCTCCCCTCCGATGTTGGCGTCGATTTCATCGAAAATCAGAATCGGAATGGAGTCCGCTTCCGCCAGAACCGTTTTGACGGCGAGCATGACGCGGGAGAGCTCCCCGCTGCTGGCGACTTCGCGAAGCGGCATCAGCGGAACGCCCGGATTGGCGGTGAAGAGAAATTCCACGCGGTCCGCCCCGTCTCCGCTCTCTTCCGTCTCCGAAAAGGCGACATCGAATCCGGAGCGCTTGAATCCGAGCTTCTTCAGTTCCGCGGCGATGGCCTTGGCAATTGCCGCGCCCGCCTTCTTTCTGGCGGCGGAAAGTGTGGAACAAGCCTCGTGCAGACGCTTCTGCAGTTCCCGTTCCTTCCGTTCGAACTGCGTCCGGATTGCCTCGGAATTGTCGTATGCGTCGATTTTCGAGCGCAGGAAGGAGAGATGCCTGATCACATCGTCCAGGGCGGGTCCGTAGCGCCGTTTCAAGGTTTGAAGGATGCGCATCCGTTCCTCCATCGCCATGAACTCCCCTTCGTCGATTTCGACGTCGGAGGCGTGTCCGGCAAGATCGCCGGAAAGGGAGACGATCCGCGCTGTGATCTCCTCCATTTCGGCGACAAACTGTTCCGCATGGTCCGGATCGAATTTCTCCAGGTCTCCGAGCATTCTGCGGACTTGTCCCGCGCGGTCCGCAAGCGAGTCTTCGCATTCGGAAAGCGCGTTGGCGGCGGAAAGCGCGATTTCAATGATGCTTTTGGAGTGGGCCGCAATCGAATGTCTTGCTTCCAGCTCGGCATCCTCGCCGGGGACCGGAGCGGCCTTTTCAATTTCCGCGGCGTCGCGGCGGAAGCGCGCGGTTTCCTCCGCGGATGGCATGGTTTCCATGAATGCCTTTTTTTCCGCGCGCAAATCCGCCAGGACCTTCCACGCGGCCCGCACCTGAGCGAGTTCCGCGTCGAGTTTTCCGAAGCGGTCGAGCGTTTCCAGCTGCGTGCGGTTTTTCAGGAGCTGGTGGGAACCGTTCGCACCGTGAATGTCCACCAGGAGTTCCCCGATCCTGTGCAGAATCTGAAGGGTCACGGGGGATTCGTTGATGAAATTCCGGCTGGAGGAGGCCGTGATGACCCGCCGGACCAGCAGGCTTTCCAGGGAGTCCGGTTCGATTCCGGCTTCCTCCAGGATGGCCCCGACGCGCGGCGCGGAATTTTTGTCAAGGGAGAATTCGCCGGAGACTTCGCAGCGGTCGGTGCCGATCCGGATGGCGGACTTGTCCGCCCGGCCGCCGAGAAGGAGTCCGACTCCGCCCATGATGACCGATTTTCCGGCTCCCGTTTCTCCGGTTATCACATTGAATCCGGGCCCGAATTCCAGATCCGCCCTGTCAACGAGGGCAAGGTTTTTCAAGCGCATCCATTTGAGCATGTTCCCGATATCCTGTCTCTGAATGAAGTTTCGCTGGTAATATACTTCATTCCCGGAAAAAACCAATTCCCGGCGGCAAAAATATCGGAAGGGAGTTTTCTTCCGGGTTCTCCGGGAAGGATCGGAGCGTCTGCGCATGCGCTCTATTTTTCCTGCTGTGCGGAGGGCGGGGCCGGATCGTAGATTTTCCGCATGGAGACGTCGTCGATGTAAAGGCGCGAGTCGGCGGACTGGAGCGGCGGGCGGACGGCGAAGACGACGCGTTTCGCATCCTGCGGCATGGTGAAGCAGAATTCCAGCAGGACCCATTTCCCGACGGCTTCCGCCGGAACCGCCGCGCTGGCGAGCCAGGAACCGTTCGTCCAGTCCTTCCGGATGGAGACCGAGCCGAGATCGCCGTGCGCCGTTGCATCGTTCCGCTTCACGCGGCATGTGACACGGTAGCGTCCGCCTTTCGCGGGCACGATTCCCCATGTGTATGCCAGCATGTCATTCAGATTCTTCCCGAATGCCAGAGCACGTTCTCCGGAGAACTTTTCCGTGCTGCTCCAGAAGACGTCCGTCTCCATTTTGCTGGAGCGCCATACGCCCCAGCCTCTGATCCCGGAAGGATCGCTCTGCTCCTGTCCCGGTTCCGGTTCAAAGCCGCCGTTTACGATATATTCCCGGTTTTCCGGATCGGTGTAGTTCTGGGTCAGGAAGAGCGCTTTCAGTTCGGGATCGGCGCTCTTTTCCGCCTGCGTCTTCCAGAATTGCCTTGTCTGATCCGGATCAGTGGCATGTTTCCGTTTCAGATAGGCTGTCGCGCGGGAGAGGGCCGGATCCGCCGTGCGTTCCAGAATCGGACGGGGAAGAAGATTGTACTGCGAGCGGAATTTCTCCAGACTCATGCGCTTTTTGTAGAAAATCTCATCTTCAATGCCCGGGCTGAACCGGAAATTCCGGATGTGCTCCAGTCCGGCATATCCCCGGCGCAGTTTCCGCAGCAGGTTTTCCAGGTCCACATCGCTCCCGATCTTCTGATCCGCGATCTCGCGGGAGGTCAGGTAAAGATCCAGATAGGAGCGGAAGAGCGAGTAGAACTCTTTCAGGCGCAGGAACCGTCGTTTGAAGGGTTCCGCCTGCGCCGTCCGTTCTGCGGAGGCAAGCTGTGCGTCCAGATACGCCAGATCGTTTCTCGTGTAGAATTTCATCTGATCGGGCGAACGCCAGTAGCGGAAGGTCGAAAAGATATCGGGATCGCGTTCCGCGACTTCCTCGATGCGGCGGAAGAAGCGGGAAACCGCCGCGGAACTTTTCCCGTACATGGAGTCGAAATAGTCTTTCAGGAGAGCGTCCGCGTCGGCGTTCAGATTCCACGCCCCTTCGTCCAGAACATACTGGCGCGCGCCTTCGATTACGGTTTCACAGGGGAAATATTCGTTGAAAAGGACGCTCAATCCGAATTCCCGGTGCAGTTTTCTCCAGCGCTCCAGCTGCTTGTGCGGGAAGTAGCGGGGAATGAGGAAACCGCTTCCTGCGGTGTAGAGATAGTCGTAAACGCCGAAATGCCGGATGCCGGTTTTCTTCCACTCCCGCATCAGGGACTCGTTGATGCCGATGGTTTCGACCAGGATGTTCGGTTCCATCCGGATGTTTTTCGGAACCGCCGAGGATCTTTTCCCGTAGGCGATGAAGGAAAGATATTTGCCCGGATGCCGTTTCGCGAGCGCCTTTGCCGCCTTGTTGTAGAAGCCCGCATACTGATTGCCGTATTTTTCATATTCTCCGTTGCAGAAGGAACAGAGACAGTCTCCGGCGGAATCATTCACGCCGAGGGGCAGTGAGATCATCCGCGGATTCCTTTTGAAATAACGGTCCGCGTATTCCATGGTGAGCTTGAGCAGTTCCGGATTGGCGAGACAGGGCTGCCAGCCTGCGCGCGAACGGGGAGGCGGAACCCTCCGCTTCCCGTCGATCAGCGGATAGAATTCCGGATGCGTTTTTCCGTAGACCTCCGGCGGGATGACCTCCCAGAAGGCATGGGTTCCCTTGCTTCTCATGCGGTCCGCCCGGGAGAAATAAGGATTCGGCGTGCCTCCCGCCAGATAGGATGCGATGTCCGGTTTTTCAAAGATGCGGACGGTTGCCGGCAGTTTGATCGATTCCAGTTCCGGGACGACCTCCTCCGACGGCATTCCCCCGAACTGCCGGTAAGGCGTGAAGCGTTTCAGAAAGTCGTAAAGGCCGTACCGGATGTTGCCGCCGATGTTCAGGGTTTTCCCGTCTTCGCAGAGCAGAAAGTAAACAGCATCCTTGTCCGTCCGGTTCATTTCCGCGGATTCCCGCGGAGAGAGAAAACGGATCACGTAATTGTCGAGCTTCGGATCAATTTTCCGGTAAATGGGCAGTTTTTTGCCTGCGGCGCGTCCCAGAATCTCGGAGAGAAGGCTGCGGCAGGTGATGTCGCCTTGCGGATCCAGCGCAAGATTCATTCGTTTTCCGTTGATTTCAATCAGTCCGTTTCCCGCTTCGGGCGGCAGTTTTCCCGCACAGACGGTCAAGGCCGGAATCAGAGCAAGAAAAGAGAGGCGGATTTTCATTTTTCATTTTCCTTCCAGGGGGAGGTTGTGATCTTCAGCGGACGTGTTTCCGTCAGTGTGCCGGAACGGTCCCGCAGCGTATATTCCACGCGGTAGTCTCCGGGAGCCAGACGTTCCGAAGGCAGGGTTACGGTCATGGAACGGACGCTGACCGGTAAAATCTTCCCGGCATTTCCGTTTTTCCCCGTGATCCGGCACTCCAGAGAGAGCGCATCTTCGGGAAAGGCGACGTCAAGCGCGGTGCCGGGCGCTTCGCCCTGATACTGGATGAACGGATGCGCCGTGACCTTCAGCGCATGCGGGACGTCCAGGTTGCGGAATATCTGCCGCACCGTTTTTCCGTTGCCGGCTTTCACGGCGAGCGTCAGCAGATGCTTTGCGCCGGACAGAAGGCGCGGACGCAGCGGAATTTCCTTCTTTTCCCCGCTTTGCAGAACGATTTTCTGTTCGGCGAGGACGAGATGTTTTCCGTTCCGGTAATCTTCCGCGATGACGCTTCCTTCCCATGGCGCCCGGGTGTTGTTGACGACCGTGCAGCGGATTGTGTTTTCGCCCCTTTTCAGACGTTCGGGAAAGCGGACGTCGTCAAGAAAAACCTTCCAGGGGGTGAGGTTGAGTCCTTCCACTTTTCCGAACCGTTCCGTGAAATGGAAATCCCCGTATGCGCAGCTCCAGCTGGAAAGTTCGCTCGGAAGCACATACTTCTCCCGGCAGAGGTTCATGGCGAATGCGGTCTTTCCGGGCGTGATGCCGAGCGTATAGAAGGGGATGGCGAACTCCGCCGTATATCCCGCTTTCCCGACGTGAACCGCATACTGCCAGACGCCGTTCCATTTCTCGTCGCCGTTCCGGGTGGAGCGGTCGAAGCCGACGCCGTCGTAGTTCACGACAAACTGATAGAGTTTTTCCGGGTCGGCAGGATCGGCAATGTAAACTTCCAGACAGTCGTCCATCCAGACCTTGCCGTCGAATTTGCGCCCGCTGGGAGTGAACCATTTCTGAATGTCCCTGTCCTGCGCGTCGAATGCGACATAGAGATTGACGTCGTCGAAGACAACCATGGCATGCGTGTGAAAGAGCGGTTTTTTCGGTGTGTTGAAGAGCACGAAGGCCGGGGTGCGCACCGCGTTTTTCCAGACAGGATCATCCAGTTTCCCGTCGATGCGCGGCGGTTCCTCGCACCGGACGAGCTTCATGCGGGGAACGGGAATTTTTTTCTCCGTTCCGGAGAGTTCCGCAGCGGATCCTGCGGCGAGCAGGAGAAGAATCAGAAGTGTTTTCATTGCCGTTTTCATTTGCATACCTCCCGGAGAAGCATGATTTCCTGTGCAGCCGCCCAGCGGATTTTTTCCATGGCGGGTTCGTCCATCACGCCGTTTTTATCGACTTCATTCCAGAACGGAATCATCTCCCCTTTCAGCTGTCCGAGGAATTTTTCCGCCCGGTCCGCCTCACTGTTTCTGCCCTGTTCCCGCGCACTCCGGATCATCCGCTCCAGCGTATACGCATATTTGTAATCCGTCACGCCTTCACGGAGTCCTTCCCCCGCCAGTGTCGTGTTGGAGACCCGCTTCACCGGCGTTTCGATCTCTTGTGAGGAGCCGAACTCCTTTCGCGCGTAAACCATGTAATAACTCATCCTGCCGAATTCCAGTTCGTCGCGGTCGGGACCTGCCCCATACGTCCATGCCACACAGGCGGGCAATCCGGTCCGGTAGAAGAGAAAACCGCTCTGATAACGGTTGGTGATGCCGGTTCCGGGCACATAGCTTCCCGGCCCGAGGAGCCAGAGTTTCGTGCGCTGGCGTTTTGCCGCTGCGGAAAGGCGGTCATAATACTCCTTCGAGAATTTTACGTTGCCATTTACGGAAACATCCAGTCCCCATTTCCCGAATTCCACGAACTCCCGATAAGGATACACGGTGGAGGAGGTCCTGACTCCGGCCTTTTTCGCGAGCGGATATTCCCATGCCGCCTGGGAGAGTCCGCCGTAAATATGCGGTTCGTCCAGTCCCTGATAGTACCAGGCGGAACCTTTGAAGTGTTTCTTCATCCAGGAGTCCAGTTTCCGCAGGTGCTCCAC
The DNA here is from genome assembly GCA_944391115.1 of uncultured Victivallales bacterium. GTDB lineage: Bacteria > Verrucomicrobiota > Lentisphaeria > Victivallales > UBA1829 > UBA11452. The sequence goes on from CALXSJ010000003.1 coordinate 208,405, forward strand.
GAAGGCGTCCGCGAGTTTCGGATCTCTGCATTCGGGGTAGGGGAATCTGCGGTGATCGGAGAGGTTTTTTCCGTAAAGGTTCCGGTACATGGTTCCCTCCAGTCCCCAGCCGAAGTCAATGACAAGCGGTCCGCGCATCCCGGCAGCTTTCAGACGTTCGCAGAGAATGCGCGCCGCCTGTTCCGTATAGATCCCGCCGTGATGGATCATGCCGGTCTGCCCGTAGGAGGCAATCTCCTCGAAATGTTTTTTCTGGATGTCGGCGCGGCGGTTGTTTCTGTATCCTCCGGCCCAGAAACTGCCGCCGTACATGATCCAGTCCGCCGGCGGCTTCCGCAGCGTGAAGGGCAGCACGCGGAGCACAACGGGAATCCGGCACTCCAGATTCTTTCCCGTCAGGCGGACCGTGCCGCGGTAGAATCCCGCGGGCGTGTCTTCCGGAAGGCGCGCCTGCATCCAGAGAAAGGTATTGGCGTCTTTTCCGGCGGAGAGAGGCTCAAACGGGTAGAGCACCTCTGGAATTGTGAAATATTCCGTGCTGCTCCAGGCCGGCTTGTTGCGGAAGGGAACGTGGAAGAGTTCCCATGCTTCCGGCGCGATCTCATGCTTCCCGTCCGCGCTTCTCAGCATGGAAACTTGAAAGGAATCCAGCGTGACCCCGCGGAAGGTATGCAGAACGAAATGGAGATTGCAGTATTCCCCCGGCACGGTGAATTTACGGAGCGCATCTGTGATTTCGCCGCGTCCCGGACGGCTTTCCGGCGCGATCCGGGATGGTTCCCTGCGGTAGACGACCCAGCCCCGTTTCCGTTCCTCCGGCGTATAATCCGCGGGCGGGTCCTGGATTACACGTGTCCGTTTCCAGATGCGTTTCCCCGCACGCAGAACCCCATCGGGGAAAGGGATCTCCCGCATGGACGGAGAGGAGAGTTTCAGTTCGCCGTTTCCTGCGAAGGAGAAGGATACCGATACGGATTCCGTCGTGATCGGTGTAAGGAGCTTCAGGCCTCCGATGGTGATTTCCCTTGCTTTTCCGGATGGCTCAAAATCGAAGGTCCGCACAGATTCGCCGCCCGCCGCGCCCATGGCTTCCCGATCCCCGTGAAATATGACTGTGACACGCAGCGCCTTGTCATGAAAGCGGTTGACCTCTCCGCTTGTGCGATAGGTGAAGCGCAGCGCGTAGGGCGTCAGCTCCCGGACGGCGATTTTTCCCGTTGTGCCGACCGTGCCGCGCCCCCGGTTTTCTGTCTGAATCGCAAGTCCCCCTTCTGCAATGGAACGCTCCGCCGAGAGCGCGGGAGTGCTCCGGAACTCCCATGCTGTGCTTTTTTCGTCAAGACAAGGCAGGATTCCGCTCTCCTGGCCTGGCGTGGCGCAGCACGCGGAGATGCCGCAGAGTGCGCCGGCACATAAAAGAAGCGCCGTTTTGCTCCCCGCAAGGCATGACACTGAAAATTTCGTTCTCTCTTTTTCCGGTGATCTCATGAATTCCTCCATTATCTGTTTTACGGGATCTGCAGCGGCACCGCGTCTCCTGTCGTCCAGTAGAATATCTTCGAGCCGACGGTTGTTTTCCCGTTCAGGTCTTTGAAATTATGCCATTTGACGCTGAAGTCCGGCATGACCCAGCCGGAACCCTCCGGATGATTGACGAAGTGAGGTCCTCCGGTATTCAGGATATACTGATCTCCCGCAAGCGGCACAACGTCGAATTTTTTCGAGAAGCTGTTCCATTGCGGGCGGTTCCGTTTCAGGGGATTGGTGACGTTCCAGCGGTCCCAGTTGGAGGTGGAGCCGATTCCCGCGAGAAGCATATAGCAGGTCCGGTTTCCCTTTTCATGTTCGCTTGCTCCGTCCGGCATGTGGAAGGCTGGGCATTTCAGAAGCCCCTCACGCGCCTCCTTCATGGAATAGGCGATGCTGTAATGAAGATAGGTTTTGACGAAATAATAAAGGCCGCTCATGGGTTCGCCGCTGTTTCCCCTCCGCCAGTCGCACGGATCGTTTGCCGTTGCGCCGGGATTCGGAAAATAGTCGTTCCAGTCATTGGCGTAGTTCAGCAGACTGAGTCCGACCTGCCGCAGATTGCCCGTGCAGGCCGTCCGCAGGGCCTTGCTTCTGGCTTTTCCGAGAGCGGGAAGAAGAAGTCCGGCAAGAATTACAATGATTGATATGACAACAAGAAGTTCTATCAGCGTAAATGAATTTCTTTTCATGTTGTTCAACTCCTTTCCTTTCATCAAAGCTCCGTATAACTGCTTTTCACCATATGGATGAGTTTCAATGTTCCGTATTTGGCCGCTTTGTCATTTTTATCGCCCGGGATCATATCGTCATAGAAGCGCCAGGGCGCCTCGTCCGTGCTCAGATTGTGCGCGATGACATAAGGTTTTCCGATTCCCGGGTGCTGTTCCAGGTATTTGAGATATCCGATCCAGTGATCGAGGCGGAAGAATATCACGTCGGGGTGCTGTTTTTCCAGGAGTTCCTTGGCTACGGAATAGCCGTCGTCGTTGCAGTAATACAGCAGGGATTCGTCCACTTTTTTTTCCGCTTTCACCAGCGCTTCCCGGACCTCCCGGAGCGACTCCCTGTGCGAAAGGAAATACTCGACTCCGGTGATGGCTGCGATTCGTTCGCCGCCCGAACGGCGGAAGGCTTCCGCCATAAGTTTCACCGTGTGACGGCTTTTGCGCGGAAGCGACTGCGGATGGTGCGGGGAGATATCATAGTTTCCCAGCACGAAATAAGGGATCCCGCGGCCTTTCATCGTCTCGAGAAGCTTGTCGTCGACGATCCCGGTAATCAGCAGTCCGTCAATTTCCGGGTTGCGGTCGAGCCATTCCCCGAGTCCCCAGTCCTCATTGTAATTGCTTCCGGGGAGAACCTGAAACCCCTCGTGGCGTGCGACGCGGTAGATTTTTTCCATCATGGCGCCCTGCATCATCGGATTTTCCCGGTTGTTGAAGAATCCAATCTGGTAGCAGAGTCCGCTTTTCAGGTTCGAACTGACGAATGTCCCCTGTTTCGTATCCGTATAAACAAGTCCGGCGCGGCTCAGGATGGCAATGGCGGAAAGCACCACCTGACGCCCCACTCCGAGCTTTTCCGCAAGCGCGCGCACGGATGGAATTTTTGCTCCGGGATTGAATTTCCCGTCGCGGATCATCCTTGTCAGGTGCGTTGCGACAATCTGGCATTGCGGCGCATAGATCGTCTTGTCAAGTGGAATATTGCTGACCATTCGAACTCCATTTTATTATTCTGACATATAAAAATATGGATAAAATATATTTTTATTTATGTCACAAGGGTAATTATATGATATTTTGGGCATTTGTCAATAGGCAAAATAAAAAAATGGAGAAAAAAGGCACCTGGGTTCGGGATTTTGTATGCATTGAAAATGTTGGAAGCGCATGCTCCGCCGCTCCGGAGTCTCTGGGATCGGGGAAGGGGATATGAAAGCCGCTTGCGGCTCCATGAACCTTTTTTCCGGGAAAGCCCTGAAAAAATGAGCCCGTGCAAATCCTGTGTCGAATGTCATCTTCCCCCGATGGATTTCCCGCGTCATGGATCAGGATGTTCCGGTGTCGGACCGGGAAGCGCGGGATCATGCTCTTTGCGGCTTGCAATCCGGACAGGACGGGATATAATATGCCATGATCGGGTCATGAAATGTTGCTCAACCCAGGGAAAATACGCGGCATGAAAGGACAGTTTGAAGTCATATCCACCGAAGAGGATCAATACAATACGACACTGTATGAGAGCAGTCTGACCCTGACTTTTTCCATTGACGGAGTACCGTCGACCCTCTCCTCCACACTCTACAACTACGGAATCACTTCCCGGCAGAAACAAAGACAGTTCCAGCATTTCGCCGCGCCGTTTCCACGCTTTTTCCTTTTTGAAAGCGCGGGAGGGATTTTGGAGGATGGATGCGGAACGGAGTATTTTCTTCGTCCCGGGCAGCGCTATATCATTACTTCAGGGCATCCCTTTTTCATCACTTATCTGCCGGGATCGCTGTATTATCACGCCCATTTCGGCGTGCAGGACTGGACCGGGCAGCAGCTCTTCCGCCATGCTCCGCTGCTTCTGGAGTTTCCCTCGCCGGACGACGAAATGATTCTCCGGCATGTCTGGAAATCCAGATATGCCGGCGGAGTGCTGGCAATTCTGGCCCAAATTCAGGTAGAGTATCTGCATCGGGACTGGAAGGAATTTCACAGCGAATATGAGCTGTATTCGAAATTCCAGGTGCTTTTCCCCCTGCTCAAAACGATACCGCCGGCACAGTTGCGGGTGGAAGCACTGGCGGAAGCCATGAACATGGCGAGGGCGGCATTTTCCCGCAGTTTCAGCTCCACGCTTGGCATCACCCCGAAGGAGTTCCTGCGCCAGTATTACCTGTCCCGCGCGGGGGAGCTGCTCTGTCATTCCGGAGCCTCCATTGCAAAGATCGCCCATATGCTGGGACATAACGACACTCATAATTTTTTTCATGTGTTCAAACGAATTACCGGCATGACGCCTGCGGAATACCGCAGAACCCGCAGAAAAACAAACTGATTTCACTTCCCGTGAAATCCTCTTGCTTCCATCTTTCCAAATCCCCCGTTTTTTTCTTTCCGGAAATCCATGATGTTACAAAATTACACTATATTATATCTTTTTTACAGTTGACGATTCCGGGGAAATGCGTTATAATTTAACCGGAAAGACAGGTGGGGAACAGGCTTTCCGGGAGATTCCATGAGGAACTGCAATCACAGAATCTGCAATGCAGTTGAAGCGGAGGGAGATTCCATGAGGAACTGCAGAGGACGGGAAAACGGAAGATTTACATTGATAGAGCTTTTAATTGTCATTGCAATCATTGCAATTCTGGCAGCCCTGCTGCTGCCGGCCTTGAACAAGGCGAGAATGGTTTCTCTCCGGATAGACTGCATGTCCAGGGAACGTCAGCTGGGAGTGGCGTTCCAGCTTTACGCGGACAACTTCGGCGGATATCTGCCAGCCTACCTCAATTATTCCGACAGCAAAACTGTTCTGGGATATCGCTGGATCGACGTGCTTGTGAAAAACATGCCGGACATCATAAAAAACGGCAGCGACCGCAGATATGTCTGCAAATCAATCCCGGAACTGCGGGAGATCTTCAGCGCCTGGGCGATCAACTGCACGGTCACGGGAAGTGTTTCCGCCGCCGGGCCGATGTCTCCGGAAGCCGTTCCCCTGCATCGCCTGAAGTCCGCTTCCCGGACCTGCATCATCACGGATGGCCGGAAAGGGTATGAAGGCCTGAACTATCCTGACCGCTTCCGCCCCGGCTATGAGTATCGCTCGGTGGAATACCGTCATGAAAAGGGGGCTGATTTTCTTTTTGCGGACGGGCATACCGCTTATGCCATTCCCAATTACGCCACCGGTTTTTCCGCGGATTTTATCGCCGGCATCGACAAGAACGACGGAAAATTGTATGAATAACAGAAACTTCTGATGAATGCGGAAAGGAATAATGCATGAAATCACCCGTGATTCTGCTTGCCGCGGGAGCGCTTGTTTTCGGTGCTCATGCGGGAGACCTGCTCTTCGGCAACGGAAAAACCGCCTGGAAAATTGTCATTCCCGCCAAAGCCGCCGCTCCGGAACAGTATGCCGCGGAGGAGCTGAAAAACACACTGAGGAAGATTTCCGGCGCAGATTTCATCATTCGGAAAGATGACTCTCCCGCCGGGAAAAGAAACATCGTCATCGGTTCTCCTTCCACCTCTCCGGCGGTCCGGAAACTGGAGAAGCCGCTTCAGCTCCGCAGGGACGATGCCGATATGCTTTCCGTGCGGACCCTGAACGGCAACCTCTATCTGACCGGCAGCCATCCGCGCGGCGCACTTTACGCCGTTTACTCTTTCCTGACCGGACCGCTGGAGGTCCGCTGGTTCTGGCCGGGCGACGGCGGCGAATTCATTCCCGCACGGAAAAGTTTTGAACTGCCGGATTTGAACTTCACCTATCGTCCGCCGTTCCGCTACCGGGTGATGGAGCTGACCTACACCCATCTGCATCTTCCCACGGAAGCCTGGCTGGCGCGGAACTTCATGAACATGGGTTCCCGCACCCGCAAGTTCCGCGATCAGGCCGGATTTGTGGCGAACACTCCCGCCGGGCACGCGGTCTGCATTCCCGGCGGCGACATCCGGAAGCGTTTTGCCGAGCATCCGGAGCAGTTTGCCCTGGTTGACGGGAAACGCAGCATTTACGGTTTCTCCGGCTGCTGGTCGAATCCGGATTTCACGAAGGAGGTGCTGGAAAGACTGGACGAGGCCGTCTTCCTGTCCAGGGGGAAAATGCTTTGCACTTATCCCGCGGATACGCCGCACCGGTGCTCGTGTGAAAAATGCACGGCGATCCATCCGGATCCGTCATCCCGCTGGTTTGTGTATTATGAGAAGCTGATGAAAGAGCTGCGCAGGCAGTATCCGGATCTCAAGTTTGCAAGCATTGCCTATCAGGAATATCAGAAGGTGCCGCAGACGCCGGTCCGCGGGCTGGAATATGTGGCCTACTGCCAGTATGACCGCTGCTTCATTCACGGACTGCATGATCCGGATTGCAAATCCAACCGCGACAGCGTCGCCACGCTGAAACGCTGGCAGGAAAAAACTCCGATGGGGATTTACGGGTATGAGTTCTGCGCGCTGAACAAGCCCATGTACATGCCGATCTGGAATGTCATCGCCGATGAGATGAAGGTGTACCGCGATATGAAAATGGTCTATATGAAAACCGAAATGCCGACTCAGTATCCGAAAAATGCGCGCCGCGCGGAGCTGAAACCTCAGATTTACCGTCTCGCCTACTACATGTACGTCCGGCTGATGTGGAATCCTGATGCGGATGTCAATGCTCTGCTCCGCGACTGGTGCGACAAGGTCTACGGTCCGGCAGGAAAGGCCCTGTTCGCCTATCACAGACGCATGGCGGAGGCGTGGGACAACTGCCCCGGTCATACCGGTTACCTGGGCAATTCCGTTGGAACCCTCGCGAAAAACATGCTGAATCCCGAAGTGATCCAGTTCTGCCGCGACCGGTTCAACGCCGCGGACAAGGCCGTGCGGAACCTGGCGGACGCCCGTCTCCGGAAACGCTGTCAGGAGGAGGTCGATCTGGAAAAGGAGCTGTTCCGCAACTGGGTGAAGGAGTATCATCTTTCCCTCGATGGCGCGCTGAGCGTCAATCTGCCCCGCCATCCGGCGGGAACGGATTTCGCTTCTCTTCCGGAACTTCATGTGACCGGCCGTGCCGGGGATCAGCCTCTGCCGACGGAGATGCGCATGTACTGGTCGGAACAGGGGCTGCACATTCAGATGATCGCAGGAGACTCCGCGATGAAAAACCTCCGCAAAGGTTCCCGCAGGCGTGACGCCTCCGGGAAGGACGCCGACAGAATCGAGGTTGCGATCGACCTGAATGACAATTCCCCGTCCCGCCGCTTCTGCGTGAACGCCGCCGGCGGCATCTGCGACGCCCTCGGCGCGGATCCCGCCTGGAATCCCGACTGGAAAAGTTCCGTCAAACTGGAAAAGGACCGCTGGATTGCCGAAATGACGATTCCGTTCCGTGCGCTGGGCGCGAGTGCGCCGGAAGAGGGGCGGTATTGGAAGATCAGCATTGTGCGGCACGGAAGGAACGCCGTCTGCGGATTTCCGTCTCCTGTCGACCGGAATCTTTCGCAGGGAGCGAATGTCTTCTTCTCGAAAAAAAGTTCATGGGATGACAAGCTGGTCTGGATTTCTATTTCGAATCACAGATTTACCATTGTGAAGGGAGCTCTCCAGAAAGACGGCTGGCTCGCGAAAGGCTATCCGGGACCGGAGGGTGTCATGAACATTGACACGTCCGATGCCAGGATGTTCTTCATCGAGACCTTCCGGAATGACATGCCCCGGGAATTCTATGAACAGAAGCTGATTCCCGCGGTGAAGAACGGCGCGGTCGCGGTTTTCAACTGCTATTACGGAGTGGAAAAGCTGCATGTCAATTTCAATGATCCGACCTACAAGATGGTCTTCCGGCCGGATATTCCCAAAATCCGGCGTCCGAGCTGGGTGACCGGGAGCTCCTTCGCGACCACGCCCAACAAAATCAGCCTCTCCAGATGGCAGACGCCTCCGGGCAATCTGATTCCGGCGCATCCGGAAAGCTGGGAAATTCTGGCGAAACAGCTTAACAGCAAAGGGGATAAGGATTATCCCATCATGATGGCGCGTCCGCTGGGAAAGGGGATGATTCTGCTGGTCGGGACTCTCAGACCCTACCAGATTCCCCTCATTCTGGCGAATGCCCGGGAATACAACAAGGTCATTTCCCGCAAAAGCGCCGGAACGGAATAAAAGGATGAAGCGGAACGCCGGGACGGGATTCCGTTTTTCCGGATTTTCCGGATCGTCAAAAACAGAAAGGATGTTTCACTATGGAGAAAATCATGCGGGGGCTGATTCTGGGATTCGCCTGTGTTCTGCTTTCATCCGCGGCTCCGGCGGCGGAGCAGGGGGGGAATGCCCCCCGGACCGGACGCCTGCTCTGGATCGACAGTCCGAACGGCAGACTGGCCCTCTACAACCGGATCAAGGCGCAGCTGCGGAAGGACGGCTGGGAAACCGCCGGCTGTTCCGGAATGGCGGGCGCGGAGAAAGCGGACCTTTCGAAAGCGGATCTGATCTGCATCGAAACCTTCCGGAACAATCTCTCCAAGGATTTCTATCTGCGGAAACTGGCGCCCGCTGTGAAGAACGGCGCAGTGCTGGTTCTCCGCTGCTACCACGGCATCGAGAAACTGCATTACTATTTCCGGAACTATGACTTCGAGGTCGTGTTCCGGGAAGATGTGAACAAAAAACGGCGCCCGAGCTGGGTCACTTCCAGTTCCTTTGTCCGGGTCCCCCGCAAGCTTGATCTGGAAAACTGGCAGACGCCTCCGGGCATCTTCATTCCCGATGAGCTCGAAGGCTGGGATGTGCTTGCACGACAGTTCAATGCCTCGGGCGACAAGGAATATCCCTTTATCATGGCGCGCTCCTGGGGCAGAGGCATGGTCGTCATGACCGGGGCGATCCGACCGGACAATATGGCTCCTTTCCTGCTGAATGCCTATGAATACCGCAAGGCGGTCAAACGGAAGCAGGCGGAGAAATAAGGGACTCAGGCGGCGATACGGGAGGCGGCTCTTCCGTCTGCTCATGGGAGAGGCGATCCTGTGCGGGCGGATCGGCGGCGGGGACGGGAAACACAGGAAACAGGCAATGAATCACTGGAAACCAAATGGCAATTGTTTTGTCGGCGACTGCATGCCGTTCTTCCGCGACGGCGTGTTTCATCTCTACTATCTGCTGGACATCGGGCATCACAACCATCCGGTTGTCGGTACGCTGGGGGGGCATCAATATGCGCATGCCTCCAGCTCCGACTTGATCCACTGGAAGCAGGAACCGCTGGCGCTGCCGCTTGATTTTGAACAGGGCGAATGCAGCAACTGCACCGGATCCATGCTGGAATATCAGGGCAGGGTCTATGCCTTCTATGCCCTGCGCTCCCGTCATTTCAGAGGAGAGCGCATCCGTCTGGCGGTCAGCGACGACGGCGGCATCTCGTTCCGCAAGCTCCCGCCGCCGGAGATCCCGATGCCGCCCGACTGCCGCGGCTATTTCCGCGACCCGATGGCGTTCATCGGCGAGGACGGCAGGATTCATCTGCTGATCTCCTCCGGAGCTGAAGCCGTCAGCGGCGGCATTTCCATCCGCAAGGGGGCGGTTGCTCACTACATCACTTCGGATCTGCAGTGTTTCCAGCGCGCAGATGACTGGGCCGACTGCTGGTATACTCCTGAATGCTGCGACTATTTCCGCTGGAACGGTCTTTACTATTACACCTTCAACAATATCTGGGAAACCCATGTGCGCTGTTCGGAAAAACCGTTCGGTCCATGGCGCATTCCCCTTCAGGATGTGCCGGCATCCCAGTACTGCTGCGTCATGAAAAGTGCTCCGTGGAAAGACGGACGCCGGATCGGCGTCGGCTGGGTTCCGTCCTGGGAGGCTGGGGGGATGTCTTTCGGCGGACCTGTCTTCGGAGGCAGGACGGTTTTCCGCGAGATGGTTCAGGAAGCGGACGGTTCGCTGGGAACCCGGTTCGTGGAGGAAATGATTCCCGGGCGCGGGGAAAAAACGTTTCCCGATGCGGTCCTGGCGTCGGAGAAGGGCATTGATGTCTGCTGTCCGGGCATATTCGCGCGGGATTTCCGGCTGGACGGTGAAGTGGCTTTCCAACCGGGGACCCGTGAATTCGGTCTGATGATTGCTGACAGGGATCAGAATCAGCGCAGATATGTTTCGTTTTATCCGGATCTCGGCATCGTGGAACTGGACCGGCATGCCCGCATCTGCCGTGTGCCGATGAATGAGCGGAAAGTTTCCTTCCGGTTGGTTCGGACGGAGGATGTGATCGATCTGGAAATCGACGGGCATCGCACGGTTGTCACGGGAAGAACGGATTTCCCGGAGAGCCTTACGGTCCTCTACGTCAGGGAGGGAGCCGCACACTTCAGGCGTCTCAGGCTGTTTGTCCGGTGAGACCGGTTTCTGCAGCCATGGCAGACATGATTGCGGAAACGGCAAAGACGTTGTTTCAAGAAGGTTGTCATTTGGGGAAAATTAACAGGAGAAGGAGGATGCATGAATCTGAAAAACACTCTTCTAGCGGCGGCGCTGGCATGCTGCAGTGCGGGGATCGGCGCCGAGCCCCCGTTCCGGCAGACTTATCCGCTGGACCCGGTCAAGCTGAAAAACATGTTCGACAAGGCGGCGGAAGACACCGCGAAAGCGCCTGCGGCGTGGCGAAAACTGCCGCTGGCGTATTATGTGGTCCCTCCGCTGAGTCATATCCCGCGCATGCCGGACGAGTATCCGCAGGACGGCGCCGCGTTCGGAACGCTGGAGATCATTGCGGCGCAGGGGGAATACGAACCCGCCTCTTTCCAGCTCTTTCCGAAACAGAATTTTGACAATGTGACGCTGAAGGCGACAGATCTCCGTGCCGCGTCCGGAGCGGTGATTCCGGCTTCGGAAATTGATCTCAAGGTGGTCAAGCTCTGGTATCAGGCCGGTTCGGCCTGGTGCGGTTTCTTTGCCGACGCCCTGGGACGCAGACTCATTCCGGAACTGCTGCTGAATGACGAGACCCTGATCCGCGCCGACAGCCGCACGCAGGACAACTATGTCCGCTACACCAATCTCAACGGGACCAGCCGCTATGCATGGATGAGCGCAAACTTTTCGGCGGTCAACTACACCTTCGCGAATCAGGCGAATCAGGCGCTGATCCGTGACGCGGACACTCTGCAGCCAGTTGTTCTCAACCGCGGGGAACTGAAACAGTTCCTGGCGACCGTTCATGTTCCGGAGAAAACCGGACCGGGCATCTATCACGGCGGAATCGAAGTCTCCGCGGACGGCAGACGCCTGGGAGCCGTTCCCGTGAAAGTCCGGGTACTTCCGTTTGAACTTCCGCAGGCGAAGAGCAACTACGATCCGGACAAGGGATTCTATCTTTCCCTGTACGGAACCGGCACGAGCAATGTCAAGGTGCTGAAGAATCAGGTCCGGCACAATGCGCTGGCGGGAGTCGGCGGTTTTCCCGCACTCAGCGGCTTCTGGCATGAGGATACGGTGAAAAATATCGCCCTCGCAAAAGAACTCGGACTTTCCACCCGGCCGATGTTCGCTTCTGTCGCAGGCTGTTCCCAGCAGCTGGACCCGGAACATCCGACCCCCCTTCAGAAGATCGCCATTCAGACTCTTGCCCGTGAAATGAAAAGCGTCGCGGAGATCGTGAAGAAGGAACTGGGACACGGCGAGATTTACAGCTACGGCTACGATGAGGCCGGTCCGGACATCATCCGGCGCGAACGCGCAGCCTGGGAGGCCGTTCATCAGGGAGGGGCGAAAGTCATGGTCACCTGCCGTCCGTGGAGACGGCTGCTCTACAATCTGGACTTCTTCATCCAGCCGGGAGCTCCCGCTGACCGGAGAACCCGCGAGGCATCGCTGTTCCATGAGGCGAATCCGGATTCCCTGGTCGGATGGTATGCCAACCCGCATACCGGCCCGGAAAATCCCAACTACTTCCGGCGTCTGCATGGCCTTCTTCCCTATAAGAACAACTACGATTCCAGCACCAACTACAGCTGGTGGCGCAACAACTGGAATGACATGGCAATCCCTTATGAGTCCTATCTGCGCGGTCTGGTCATTGTATACGGCACGGCGGACAACGTGATCGACACGCTGGCCTGGGAAGGCGTCCGGGAAGGAATGGACGATGTCAGATATGCAACCTTGCTGAAGCAGCTGGCCCGCAAGGCGATGCAGAGTCCCGACATCGGAAGAGCCACACTCGGCAGACAGGCCATGGGATTCCTTGCCTTTACCGATGAAAAACGCGACGATCTGGATACGTTCCGTCTGGAATGCATCCGCTACATTCTCCAGCTGCAAAACCTTCTGAAAGGAAAATAAGCATGAATAAGATATCCTTCACGCTGCATGCCGCGCTGGCTCTGCTGATCCTGAACGGATGCGGCACCGTCCGGGAAAAGAATGCGGATCCGTCCGGTGCGGTTCAGACGGCAAAAGTGATTCTGCCGACGACCTACGATGAAGTGAACAGTGTTGTGAACCGGGCGAAGAATCAGATGAAAAACAATCCGGCGCAGGTTCTGGAAACAATGCGCCGTTTTCTGGCGGCCCATCAGACACTGGATGAACGCCAGAGCAACCGTTTTTATCCTCAGCTGCTGGTGAGCGCCCGCGCTGTGTCTCAGGATGAATTCCGGAAGGAACTGGCGAAGATCCGCGCATGGAAGGAAAACGGATTAAAGAAAAGCGTCCGGCAGAACATCATCCATGCGCTCTGCGAAGATTTCCCGTCCGAGGCGGAAACGCTGCTCCGGGAAGAGGCCCGGAATCTTGACGCCGGCCAGATTCTGCGCGTCTATCAGCAGCTGGCCGGACAGGCTCTCTGGATTCGGGCCGATGAAAAGGAGTTTCTCCGTTTCTTTGAACTTGCCGGAAGTGTCGGAAGCGGTGACCGGAAGCTTGCGCCCCGGCAGAAGAAGAACCTTCAGGCGAACATCGGATCGGTGCGTCTGAACATGGTGGGCGAATATGTGAAATATGATGCGGCGAAAGCGGAAAAATTTATCGCCGCGCGGAAAAAACTCTTCAATGCCGCGGATGAATGCGTCATCCGGAAGCATTTCATCCTTGCCGCTCTGGAACAGAAAAACCGTCCGCTCTATGACGCGGAAATGGCGAAGCTGAGGAAGCTTCCGGATTCCCGGCAGAAATATTACGCGATGCTGGATATCGCGCGGTCGCTCTGCAGATTTTCGCGTCCGGCGGCGGAAAAAATGCGGACGGAGCTGCTTTCGAAAAAGCTGGATCCGTCCATTCGCTACAGCGTCATGGCGCTCTGCATGGATCTCTATCCGGCGCAGGGGTTCAATTACCGGTTCAATGAACCGGGACTTTACCGGAAATTCAAAAGCGCCGCGCAGGAAACCCTTCAATTCGCCGCGCAGCACAAAATTGACAACACCAGCGTCAAATCTTTCCGCATCAACACCTTGCGGAAAGCGATGGATTTTGATGACATGGTCTTTGCCGATGAACTGGCGGGAAAAATCCGTCAATTTTCCGGCAAAGACAAAGGACGGGATCTCCTGCTGGCGGAATATTTCCTGCGCCGCGGAAACAGCGCGCAGGCGTGTGAAACACTCGCCGGAATCGGCAGGGATTTTCCCGCCGAGAGGAAATTCACCGATGACATGCTTTTTTTCCTGAAAGGCGGCACCCCGGTGAAATTCGGTTCCACTCCGGAAACGAAATGTCTTACCGATGTGGAGCGCATGACGCGCCTGCGTCAGGTCAGCACTTTTCTGTTCCGTGCGCTCCGGTATGACGAGGTGCGCGCGATTCAGAAAGAAGTCCGGGAAAATATGTTCGCTCCGGTTCAGAAGAAGATCTATACGGTTAAATTTGACGCCAATGCTCCCAAAACCGCCGACGCCTGGTCCCGTATGGAATCCTACCGCGACTGGAACGGCATGGAAACCCGCTTCGAACGCTATGACAACGGCTATGAGATCAGCAGGACCACCGATGCGACGCGTCATCTCAGGAGTTCCCCGGTCCTGAGTGCGCCGGAAGAATACAGGACGGGTCTCTATGCGGTCTGCGACGCGGAAGGCCTGCATCTTTTCATCCGCGGCGATGATCCGGAAATCGGGGAAGTCGTTCTCGGAAAACGTGATGCGGGCGGACTGGAACTCTCCATGCGGCCGGGCGAAAAGGAAGTCTACCACTCCTGGTATATGAATGAACTGCCCCGGACGCTGGACCCGTGGGATGTCAACTGGTCTGCGCCAACCAGGGATTACCGCCTGACCTATGATTACATGACGAAGGACGCCATCACCACTCCCGAAGGCATTGCCGCACATACCTTCATTCCGTGGTACATGTTTTATGACAAGCTGCCGGTCAATGGGAACAACTGGTATTTCGGGATGCAGTTCTGGCGTCGGAAGGTTTCCCTGACTCTTTCCGGCAACGTTCATGAGCAGTCGCGCATGCTGGAACTCCGCTTTGACCTCACTCCGGCTCAGATCAATGCGCTGCGCAGAAACATGGCGATCCGCGCCTTCAACGCCTACAACACTCTGCGTCAGAACAAGGGCGAATTCATTCTCACCTGGAATGACGGTCAGCTCGGCGATCCCCGTTTCTTCAAGCAGGAGGTTGAACCGCTGATTGCGAAACTCGATCAGGCCGGCAGGAAACTTTTCGAATCTCCGAATCTTCCGGATGAGTTCTATGCTGAATTTACTCCGCAGTGGGCTGAAATCAAGTATATCATTGCGGAGAAACGCGCACGGTATCTGAAACAGTCTCTGTTTGCCGAGCCGTAATCAGCGGAGCCGGCACAGCTCCCGTGCCTTTCCCGTCCGGGAATCAACCGCCAAAAGGATACGGGGGAGTGCCGGCGCCGGCTTTTGTCTGCCGGAGTGCGGAATCCCGCCCCCCGGGTTCCAGCCATTCTTTCCTGTAGCGCGACGGGGAATATCCGGTTTTCTGGCGGAAAAGCCTTGAAAACGAACTGAAGTCATTGAATCCGCACTGCATGGCGACTTCCTGAATCTGAAGTCTGTGGTTCCGGAGCAGTTCCATGGCATGGTAAATCCGCTGAGTCATGACGAATTCATGGGGCGCAATCCGGTTGACTCTTTTGAAAAACTTCCGGAATCCGCTGTAAGACATATGGAACTCCTCCGCGGCAATGGTTTTGAAATCGTAGTCGGAAAACGGGGAAAAACGGATCTTCTTGATCAGGGCTTCCATTTTCATGTCGATCAGCGGCTGTCCGTGTTCGCGGAAGTGGATTGCGGTAAGCTGTGCGAGAAGCTCCTCCATGCAGAGCACTGCGCGGGGATGGTCTTTTCTGGAGCGCGTGGAGATATAGTCCTGCATTCTGCTGTATACCGGAGTGAACTGCGCTTCGTCCTCCGGCATGAGTTCCACATATCCGCGCGGCCACATCCGATCGAGACTGCCGATCATGCGTTCCGCCCGGGCGCCGGTGCAGTTGGTCCATGCGTGCGTGCGGCCTTCTCTGGTCTGTGTCCCGTAAATATAGTAATTTCCCGGTGAAAGCCAGAACACCACGGGCGGCGTCAGAGTCACGGACTCCTCCGTATTTTTGGCAAACGTGAAGCTGCCTCTCCGGCAGTATTCCAGACTCCAGAACCAGCTCGGCTGAACACGTGTCCGCACCGCGTGGGCGTAGGGCGCCAGCGCCCCGAAATAGGTGAATGCGATGTCGTCAAAGTAGCTCATTGGTCAAAACAGTCAAATTTTTTATCATTTCAGCCATTCTAATTTCGGGAAAATATAATATAATAAATAGAAAATGGCAATCAGGATATGCGAAAATCAATTAAAAATTATGCAAAAAGGACCTTGTTATGTTCCATAAGCTGAATCCGCAGGAAAAACGCTGGGTGGAAGAGACTCTGCGCACCATGACGCTTGATGAAAAGATCGGACAGCTGGACTGCGAATTCGCGCCGCGCATCATGAGCGACAAGTGCGATCACAGGGCATATCTTGAACGCTATCCGCTTGGGATCGTCTGGATCGGACATTATGGAAAGCCTCCGCACGGAGGAATGCGCAACTCCGAGATTTCCGCCGGAATTACGGGACCGTTTGAAAACATCCTGCGGATCCCCCCTCTTTTCTGCGGTGACTACGAGGCGGGGCTCGGCGAGGAGATCGAGGGATTCACCAAGCTTCCGCGCATGATGAGTCTCGGTGCGACGTTTGATCCGGCCGACTGCTACGAATTCGGCAGGATTCTTTCCGAAGAGGCGCGCATTGCCGGCATCAACCTGATCTGCGGAACGGTCTCCGACCTGAATCTCAATCCGGGAAATCCTGTCACGAACGTCCGTTCGATCAGCGACAATGCCGAATACGCCGCGCGCGGTCTGGCGGAGGTGACAAGGGGCATTCAGGATAACGGCGTGGCCGCGTGTTCCAAGCATTTCCCCGGCGACGGCGTCGACATCCGCAACCAGCATTATGTGACAAGCCTGAACACGCTCTCCCGGGAAGAGTGGTTCGCACAGCACGGACGGGTGTTCAAAACTCTGATTGACGCCGGCGTCATGACGATGATGATCGGACACCTCGGACTGCCTTTTTTCGACCGTCCGGACCCGGCGGACGGCCGTTACCGTCCCGCCTCGCTGAACAGACATATCCTGCGCGATCTTCTGCGCGGCGAACTCGGATTTGAAGGCCTGATCATGACCGATTCCATGAAGATGGCCGGCTATTCCTCCTGGTTCCGCTCGGAGGAGGAACGGATTCTGGAATCCTTCAACGCCGGCGTCGATTTCTTCCTCTTTCCCGGCGCGGAAACCTTTTTCCGGACCATGAGACGCGCTCTGGACGAGGGACGCGTCTCCATCGAACGGCTTGATGAATCCGTCCGGAGGATTCTTTCCGTCAAGGCGCTCCTGAAACTCCATCTGCCGAAACAGGCGCCGTCCGACGCGGAACCGTTCTCCGCAGTCCAGGCGCGCAACCGCCGTTCCGCGGAACGGATTGCGGAGAAAAGCATCACCCTCCTGCGGAACCGGAGCGGTCTGCTGCCGCTGAAGCTGGAAAAGGGCTCCCGGATCCTGCTGCTTTCCACGCCCGACGTTCCCGCGGCGCACGGAAGCATGATTCCGTTCTGGGAGGAGCTGAAGAAACGCACCTATGAAGTGAACTATCTGCCGTTCAAGTTTTTCCATACGGTCAGCATGGTCCCGGAGGCCTACGACATGACGATTCTGATCTGCTGCGCGCAGTCCCGCTACGGCGATCCGCGCGGCTTCGATTCCACCATCTGGCCGTTCATGTCTGCCCCGCTCAGAAGACGTCTGATCATCTCCTTCGGCACGCCGTATTATCTGTATGACGTGGATTCCGCGGACACTTATATCAATGCCTATTCCAACAGCCCCGTCGCGCAGACAGCGGTTGCAAAGGCGATATTCGGGGAACTGCCGTTCACCGGCCGCTCCCCGGTCTCCATGCCCTATTGTTTCCGCTTCGGAGACGGGATACAACTCGGCACAACGGAAAAGGAGTAAGAGCATGTCATATTCCGATGAGAAAAATGAAGCGGAGAAGATGCGGAAAAACAAACTTTCCGTCCGAAGCTCCTTATTGCCCTTCCGTCCCCCGCGGTACGTGGAAAACGTATTTTTCACCTTGATCGAGCTCCTCATCGTGATTGCGATCATCGCCATCCTGGCGTCGCTCCTCCTGCCCGCGCTGAATGTGGCAAGGGCAAAGGCGAAAGCCGTCGCCTGCACCGGCAAATTGAAGCAGCTCGGATTCGGCATCAACTGCTACACTTCCGATTACCGGGAATATTTCCCTCCCGGAAAAATGGGATTGAATCAGTGGATGATTCTGCTTTATCCCTATGTGAAAAATGACTGCGGCGACGGCATCCGCGGCTATCGGAATTTTTCTCAGAACACAATCTGGCACTGTCCTTCGACGGCAAACCCCGAAATAGAACAGCCGGCCAGAATCAGCTATGGATATAACGTTATGCTGTTCGGCGGAAACGACTATGAGCCAAACCCCTGGCAGACCGCTGTGACGCCCCCGATCAAGGCGGCGCAGATCAAACATCCCTCCCGGCAGCTGATTGTCTGCGACACCTGGCTGACCAATACGTCGCTGAATGGACGGAGCGGCGGATATTATATTCTGGAGGCCGCCTCCAATTTTGCACTGCGCCATTCCCGGAGGTGCAATGTCGCCTATTTCGGCGGAAATGTGAATCCGGAGGATGTCTACCGGACCATCTGGACGCATCCCTGCTATTATCCTGTCAACTGTCATCTGAACGACAGGGAAATGTATTACAGCAACGGCATCGCCAAACCGGAGTTTTCCCCTTATTAAAACAACAATCACTATGGAGAAAGAGCTATGAAAAAACTGTTTTTTGCCACCGCTCTCGCCGCCGGCATTTTCCACATGGAGGCCGATGCCCTGAAGGTTCAGCCGGACATTCTTGATACGGCAAAACCCGTAACAGTCACATTGACGCTCGATAAACCGGCGGATTCGGCGTGTCTGGAACTCCGTGCCTATCAGCGTCCCTTCCAGCTGAACGGGTCCGACCGGATCGCGCTGAAACCTTCCGCGGACAGAAAAACATTTCAGGCACAGTTCCCTGCGGAAACCTTTTATCATCCTGTCTATGCGACGGGGAGAAACAACGGGGGAAGCGCGCTGGAAGCTGTTCCGGTCGTCGTCCGGAACGGCGCGGAAATCCGCCTGAAAGCGGCAAAGCCGTGGAAACTGATCCGCACTTTCCCCCTCCCGATGAAAGCCAACGCTGTGAAAGGCTGTGATGGAAAATTCGGCAGGGGACTCGCCTTTGACGGAAAGGACGCCATGGCGGCGGTCAACCGGATGCGTTTCCATGCGGAGAGAGGCACAATCGAAGGCTGGTTCTTCCTGCCGCTTCTCCTGAAGAAAGGATCCTCCATCCTCTGTTTCATCCAGAGCGCGGACGGCTCCCCGTGGCGCTATCACCAGCTTTCGGTCCCGGCGAATTCGCGCAAGGTGCAGTATCTGACCTACAATGGACAGCCCAAAAACGCTGTCAGCATCATCACGTCAAAGGAGATCGCCTCCGAGGACTGGATTCACATTATGGCAACCTACGATCTTTCCGCAAAGAAGATGGAGCTTTTCATCAACGGCGAAAGTCAGGGCTCCGCCCCCTACACGGTCCCGTGCGGAGGCAAGACCGCCGACCTGAATATCGGCGCGCGCATTCACAACACGGGAAACACCTATCAGTTTATCGGCGGATGCCAGATGATGCTTGACGACCTGCGCATCTCCGACACGGTCCGTCCGGCGGCAATGCCGGAAAAGGCTCTGGCAAATGATGCGAACACGCTTCTGCTGCTCGGATGCGACGGCGCGGATGTGATGAAATAATGAGGTTTCGAGAATGAAATACGCATTTTCCGCACTGCTGATTCCAGCTTTCTGCATTCTCCTGTTTCCTGCGCATGCAATCGAAAAGATCACGCTTGTCCGGGACGGGAAGGCGCAGTCTGCCATCATTCTTTCCAGCCGTCCGACTTCGACGGCGCAGTTCAGCGCAATGGAGCTCAATCATCACATCCGCCTGATATCGGGTGCCGAACTCCCGATTGTGAAAGAAGGAGAAGCATTCCGCGGATTCGGGATCTATGTGGGGGAGACGGATTACGCCAGGAAAAACGGGTTCCGTCCCGAGGATTTCCAGATGGAGGAATCGCAGATCAAATTCACGGCGGACGCCATGATTCTGATCGGGCGCGACGTGCGGGCATTCGGCAAACCCGTTCCCGGAAGCATGGCAAATGTTCCCTCTCTCTACTATTACAACAAGGGAACCCTGTATGCGACATACGACTTTCTGGAACGCTACCTCGGCATCCGCTGGTATGCTCCGACCGATGCCGGAACCGCATGGATTCCCCGGAAGACCATTGAAATCATCCCGAAGGATCTCCGGCGGAAACCGGCCATGTCCGCTTTCCGTCACGCATGGCTGCCGAAAATCCTGATGGAACGCGGAAAGGAATTCAGCAAGTATGACTGCAATCTTCTGAAACTGCGCTGGCGCCAGGCGATCAATTACGGCTACTGCAATCACAACGTTTACAGTATCTGGTACCGTCACTGGGGCCGGGCGAAAGATCCGGAAAAGGCGAAATATTTCATTGAAAAACGCCCGCAGTACTTCGCGCAGGGCTACAAGGGGAAAAGCGCCCGGCATCTGATCGGGCTCCGCGCCCAGTATCCGGACGATCCCGATCTGCCGCCCCAGCTCTGCAATTCGAACGAGGAGGTCATCCGCTTCTTTGCTGACGAGGCCGCCGCGAAATACGAGGGCGGCGGCGAACGAGGTCTGGGAATGAACATTGCGAAAGTGCCCGGTCTTCCGTGGTATTACCCGATTGAACCGGACGACAACAACGGATTCTGCCTTTGTCCGGATTGTCTTGCCCAGTTCAGGGAGAAGCGCGTCAACGGCGAGCGTCCGACCAGCTACATCCACTTCAACTGGATCAGCCGGATTGCGCGCGAGGCGGCAAAACGCAATCCCCGAATCAACATTGTCACGCTGGCCTACAACAACACGCTGACATATCCGGCGGGACTTGACATCGCTCCGAATGTCGGCATTCAAATGTGTCTCACTCCCTATGACTTCTGGGTCAATTATGACGGTTCCGCAAAAAAGTATCAGGCGTGGATCGACAATGGCGAAGCGAAGAAACGCATGATGACGATCTGGACTTACATGTTTTCCGGAGCCTGGTATGCCGTGCGCGTCGATAAAAATCAATACTTCTTTCCGATGTTTGCGCCGGAACACACGGCGGAACTCTTCCGGAAATTCGCGGCGGACGGCATTCAGGGCTGGTTCGGCGAAACACCCGATGAAATCGGAATTCCTTTCTGGCATACGCAGCTGGAGACTTATCTGGCCCATAAGCTCGCAGACGATCCGACGCTGGATCCCAAACAGCTGATCGGCGAATTCTTCCCTCTCTATTACGGGAGTGCGGCGGAACCGATGCGGAACTTCTACCGGCTGGTGGAAGACGCCGCATGGGAAAAATCCCTCTACGGAAGCGGCAACAAGGTGATTAATGAATCCTTCAACTGGGGAAAAATCGGCACGAAGGAACGCATGGAAACTCTGGCTGGATATATCGCACAGGCCCGGCGTCTTGTAAAATCCCCTGTGGAAAAACAGCGTCTTGCATGGTTCGTTGACGGAGTCTGGAAACCCATGCTGGCGGGGCGGGCCGCTTACGACAGGAAACAACAGTTCCGCTCCCGTCCCGCACCCGAGGGAAAGGCGTTCCGTGTCGCCGATGCCTCCGGCGATCCAGCCAAGGTCGATTGGACTCGAATTCCAGCCCTTCGCCCGTTCAAGACAATTTCAGGTTTCCCCGGCGGATCGGGCAGGGAATTGAAGTGCGCCCATGACGGAACATTCTTCTATCTCGTCTTTACGGAAAAGGGAGATACTTCAAAGCTGCGGAACGCACCCGATCTCTGGAGCGGGGACGGAATCGAATTCCTGATTTCAGGAACACGGGCG
Organism: uncultured Victivallales bacterium; assembly: GCA_944391115.1. GTDB lineage: Bacteria > Verrucomicrobiota > Lentisphaeria > Victivallales > UBA1829 > UBA11452. Next base: position 230,221 of record CALXSJ010000003.1, read on the forward strand.
CGCCCCTATGTGCAGTATGCTGTGAATCCGGGCGGAAAAAGCGCGATGATCGGCTATTACTACGAGAACATGGTTGCGTATTCCCATGCGCTGAACAGCCGGGCCGTCCTCCGGAGCACCATGACGGAAAACGAATGGCGTGTCGAAGGTGCGATTCCGCTGAACGAGATTCCGACGGAGAAAACATTATGCCCGGGCAACGTCTTCTATTTCAACTTCTTCCGCACGATTCCCGGAATGGTGTCACTGGCATGGAGTCCGACTTACACGAATTCCTATCACGAACTGGAAAGAATGGGAAAAATAATATTGGAATGAAACCCGTCTGGACAAGGGGGGATGAACGTCCATTCCGGAAGTTTTGCTCTCATTTCCGCCCTGCAGTTCCCGAATCCATTCAGATGATGGGATGGGCCGCTGCATTACGGGAAAAAGAAGCTAATGGAAGGAGCTTCCGAAATTTTTCTGTCCAAGGCCGGGCGAAAAGCAGGCAAACCATATACTGAGGATGATCTGATGAGGAAAATCGGACACCTTGAAATTGGGAATGACTTTTTACGAAATATGTCCATATCCTGCGGCTTGAATCCAGAAAAGCTCAAATAAGCGCTCAGAATCCGGAGGCGTGAAACTTCTGGAAAAGGGACTTGGCGGCATGCGCTTTGACCGCAGTTTCAAATGTGACTGGACAGTGAGATCCGAGTTGAGCGCTGATACATGGGATGCCGCAGTGAGCATTCCCTTCTCCGCTTTCCCGCACTCTCCCGCGCCCACGGAAAAGCCGTGGAAAATCGGCATTGTCCGCACTTCCTCTGCGGCAAAGGGACTTCTGCCCAGCTGCGCCTGGCCGGTGGCGCAGTATCACAACCTCGGAGCGCTGGGCAATTTCAAAGCGGTGACACAGGAGCAGTTTGCCGGCGAGCCTTCCAGAATGTTTGCTCTTTTTCGGCGGCGGAGCTGAAAAAAACTATGCCAGAGGTGTGTTTCTCAGCTTTGCCTCAAGGGGCTGGAAGCTTGAGATCCCGCCGACCGAAGCGGATTTTGCCGACCTCGTATCCAATGACTACGGGATCATTTTCTATACCGGTTTCAGAGGATACAAAAAAGAAGACGTCACTGCGCGGGGGCGCATGCTGCCGAATGAGCTTGGCGCCATTCGCAAGGCCATTGAAAACGGCGCCCTCTTTCTCTGGGATCATTCCCATCAGAACGGTCATTGGCTCAAGGACCCGGATTTGACATTGAAAGGCAGTTATCTTGCCGCTAATTTGAGATTCACTGAAATCGCACCCGGCGACTGGAGCAGAAAGGCTCACAATCTGAACAAAATATTCCGCCTTCCGGTTCCGACCTACGGCTACTGGCTGGACAAATCAGGCAAAAAATACCGGCCGCTCCTTGTGGGGGTTCTGGACGGGAAACGCTTTTCGCCGCTTCAGGTCGCCAAGCTTGGCAGGGGATACTTTTTTGCAGGTCCTCTCGGCATGGGCATGTATGACGGCTTCGGCATGTTCAGCGGCAAATCTCCCGAAAACGCCGTCATGCTGCTGGAAAATCTGGTTGCGAACTACACCGTAAAATGAATTGTCACGGTGCAGAGCACGCGCCCCTGGGATTTCGCCTCCGGGGCCAGCTTGCACAGCCGGAGCGCGGCAGAACTCAAAGGAGAGCAGGACGCTATTCGGGCGATGATTGAAATGCGGCCGTCCGCAGGCCGCGGGCAAGTAACCCCTTCTGCAATTCAATTTGCGGTGTCATGCTGCCTATTTCAGGATCAGCCACGCGCTTCCGGCGGGGTTGTAATCGCCATGCAGGAGCCGCATGGGCCATCTCAGAGGATCGATCCAGTGAAAATCTTTTCCGTAAAGATTGAACCGCATGGGGAAGCCCGGAACGCGGAACCCGTCAAAAATCGCAAGCGGGATGTCGATCATGCAGCGTTTCCCCTCTTTCTTCACGATGCACTCCGGAGGTTCCGGGAATGCCCCGCCATTGATCTCCACAAGGCCGGAAGCCCAGACATAGATCAGGAGCGGCGACCACATCCGGCGCGGTTCAAGGACCAGTGTGAAATTATCATCGCAAACATTGTAAACGGTCACATGAAGGTGTGTTTTGTCATGACATGCGCTCCACGAACGGGCGCTGCCCATGGGATGGATCTCTTCCGTTCCGTCCCCGCGCGGACGGGAAACGGCGCAAAGCCCTCTCGGGGTGCGCCCCGTATATTCGTCGATCCATGATGCCTGAAGATCGAATTTTGGAAAATCCTCATCCAGCAGTTCGCGGAGCAGTCCGGCGCGGGCGGAAAGTTTTTCCGGGAAAAACAGATACCCTTCCGCTTCCGAGTGATAGCCGAGGCGCGAGTCTTTTTCGCAGAGCTCCTTCATTTTCAATGTGTTGGATATCTCATTCAGGACAATTTCCTGCATTGCGGCGAGGTGATCGCTTTTCTGGTAGAGCATATCCTCGCGCAGGGAATAGAAGTGAAGAAGATTGCATGTGGATTTCATTTGCAGTCCAATGGCCTGCGCCAGACGGATGTCGGCCAGACGCGGCGGATTGCCTGCATATTGTTCACACAGGGGCTGGAGCAAATCCAGTCCCTTCTGCCATAGCCCGCTCATTTGCGTGCAGAGGTGAAGCGCCTCATCCAGTGTGTGATGGTAGCAGAGACATTCCCCGATACGGTCCCCGCTTGTCTCCGGAAAATTCTTCAAAATCCAGCTCGGCGCAATCGGCTGATCCACAGGGAACAGGTACAGCGGCCACGCAATGCAGTGATGCAGCGGACCAAACCATTCAAAGGCGATATTCGAAGGGAACTGCCGATAGCCCTGTGAAAAAAAATGCCATGCCTCCGCCACGGTCTGCGCATCTTTTCCCCAGTCCGGGCGCGCCAGCGAAATCAGAAACTCCCGCGCGTTGCCGCGGAACGGTTCGAATGCCAGTTCTCCGGCCGCCTTGTTCATGAGTCCGGGATAATTGCCGAAATACCAGCACTGCATGACAGATGAAACACCGTGCTTCTCCATGAATTTGTATTTGTCATACAGATTTTCCGGGACCGGCATGAACGGCACCGATGCATTCTCATGGGAACAGCCGACCTGCAGTTTGGCGCCGTTCCGCGCCGCTTTCCTGGTCGATTGCGCAAAGAGCTCGGAGGGACCGACATACGCCAGAGAATAATCCAGAACAATCCGCTTTTTATTCAGCTGATACGAAACTCCGCCGGATTCAAAATTAAACATGAGAGTGGCGCAGTCCGGCCATTTTTCCGCGATATGGAGCAGACGTTTCATGAAATCCGAGCCGTCACGCTGCATGGGCGCGTAGAACCAGCCGATGAATTCGGCATCGGGATTGCTGCAGTGTATCGTTTCACAGAAAAGCTCCGCCAGTTCCCGGTATGAGTCGGCATAATCGCGTTTGCCGCATTCCGGGCAGACATCCATGCCGAGAATCGTCGAACGGGCCAGACATGAACCGTTGTCCTCGCCCATCATGATATTGATGACGCCCCCCAGATCCGGAACGGCGGAAAAAATCTGCGCAAGGGATTCGCGCAAATAACGTTTTCCCGCTTCCGTCGAGGTGCAGAACGTCAGATTGGTTCCCACCGGCGCAACCGCCAGTTCCGGGTGTGCCGCGGCGTCCTCAGACGGAATGGCAAAATGCGCGTTGCCGAAAAACTTCGGTTCGCTCAGAAAGAGATAAATGCGGATTCCGTATCGCATGCAGCGCGCAACGGTCCGGCGCAGTTTGGCAAAACGTTTTTCCGCATCCGCGCCGCGTCCGGGAAAGATGGAGGACGGCAGATCGCGGAAATACATCGTCAGCCACAGCGCGTTCACGCCTTCGTGTGCGAGCTTGTTCAGGTATTCCTCAGGGTAATAATCCACATCATTGGTCAGCTCGTCGATGTAGAAGGGCGGACGGTTCGTCGGACCGAAGAAACACCGGGAGATGCGGTGCCTGATGAACGGTTTCCGACGCCAGACGCCTTCCGTGGCGGATTTGCCTTCCGCTTCACGGATGCGGTCTTCCAGGAAATAAACGGCGCGGCGGAGTCCGTCACCATCGGCAGCGGAAATTTCCGCATATTCCGGGGTGATCCGGACTTCGTATTCCTCCCTTGAAAAATCCGTGCGATTCCGAACACGGATCGGGTAGGCGCCTTTTTTCTCCGGAATTTCCTTTGCTGCGAGCAGCTTGCGCAGAGAAATAAACGCCGTTTCCGGGAATGCGTCATCCTCCGGATATTCCACACGGATCTCCGCGCCGTTTTTCAGACAGTCAGCGGTCTTTCCGGCGGGACAGCCGGAGCCCGGGCGGAAATGATACGCAATCGGACTTCTGATATCCTCCAGAAATCCGAAAGACTCCCTCGCCGGTTGCGGAATCCGTGTAAAGGCATGGATGCTTCGGGTTTTCATCTCTCGTCAGCGGACTTGACTCTGTTCTTATTTCTGCTGTACAAACTCCAGAGAACCCATATTATATCCGCCGCGGATCACCAGCGTCAGAAGATGTTTGCCGGCTGGAAGTTCCAGATCTTTCAGTTCCGCTCTGGTATCAATCTGCCAGTTCTCCGAATCATGTTTTTTCAGAAGGAATTTCCCGATCTTTTTTCCGTCCAGCAGAAGCAGCAGTTCATTCGAACCGCCGAACGGAGTTCCATAATCCAGCATGGCCGTATAACGTCCGGCAGATGCGATGTCAACGCTGTAATTGATCCATTCGCCGGAATTGACGGTGCCGATGTTATTCTCAGAGCAGTCCACGCTTTCATCCGTACGGAAGGTTTTGCTGGTGGCATTCCCTTTCGAGGTATCATGATACGCCACGTCCTGACCGCCCTCGTCATAATGTCCAAGCCGGATCTTTCCGGGAATGGTCTGCGCTTTCCCCTGATACGGCGTACTGGTTTTCCCGGTCTGCGGGATTTTCAGGCGCACCGGAGTGTGGGCGACCATGCCGCCGGCGTCCTGCACAAAGACGCTGAAGGCATGGGGGTAACCGTTGAATTCGACCTTTTTTCCGGAACGTCCCGGCCGGGTATAAGCCGTGTTCCGATAGAAGCCGGCATGGAAGGGAATATCAAATTCAAACGGAGGTTCTGTCTTGTAATCGATCAGGTATCCGTTGTCGATCAGATAGGCCCCCTTGATCGGCTTTCCGGTCGTTTTCGACGGCACGGCATTCACGGCAAATTTCAGGGTGGAGCCGACCGGCGCAAAATAATTTTCATCGGTATTTTTCCATTCGGCTCCGGGGGCTTTTTCCTGTGGATAGCTGTAAATGCGGATGTAATCCACCAGATAATATTCGGGGAAAACGCCGTCCTTTTTGAAACCGCAAAAGCCGCCATCCTGGCGGGGGGCTCCGCCGCTGAGTATGGCATGGAGTGGGGTGACACCTGTCGAATGGTGGAACGGATCGAATGTGACCGTGGAATAGGTGGAGTGCGTCGCTGTGCCGGCAATTTGTTTCCCGTTCATGTAGTAGGAAATTTCAAACGGGGTCCATTTGCAGGCGATTGTGTAAAAATCATCCAGACTGCCGGGAATTATGGAATTATAGTTCCAGCTTTTGTAAACCCCGTCGAGCACCACATGGAGATTGTGATCCAGCACTTTGCCGGGAGGATCGCCTTTCTTCCGCGGACGCGTATAATAGTCCTCGAAAATATCGATTTCGAAACCGTCCATCATCGGGTTCGTGTTCCGGTCGCCATAGAGGAAGAACGCCGCCCACCAGCCCGGCTGACGTGTAAAACGGACACGCGCCTCAAAATAGCCGTACAGGAACCTGGGAATACTCCACAGCGACCCCGATTCAAGATTCCTGCCGTCTTTTCCGTAATCGGTTTTGATCGAAAGGTGTCCTTTCCCGTCAAGCGCAATATTGTTCCTGCCTCCGGGGCTGTACCATTTGCTCCAGTCAACTTCATTCCCGTTGAATTCATCGGAGAAGGCCAGTTTCCAGCCGGCTTTTACGGGGTCGAAACTCCGGGCGAGATCCATCTTGAACGGGATGCTGCTGATTTTATTTTCGGCAACGGCAGTCCCTGTCATGATATTGTCAAGCGTGACCTGTGCCGCTTTCTTTTCTTTCCCGTGAAGGAGAAATTTCGCGCTGAAAGGCGCCCTGTCGTTCCGGAAAAAGGCGCTTTCCGCGCGGATCGTGACGGACATACTGTTGGAAAGGGAAGTCACGGTCAAATTCACATTTCCCTCCGTATTGGCGCATACGAGGAAATCGGCAGGCAGCATGCTGCGCGGCACGGCGGCTTTTTTTGCGGTTCTGCCATCCGTGATGAATTCGCACATCAGCCGATCGGACAGCTTTTCCGAAGACACCCGCAGAACAAAAGAGCGTTTCGGCGCTTCAAACGCAAAGTCAAGCGCGCTGTCGGCTTCTGTTCCGAAATTCTGAATGCGCGCATTCATCCCGAACCACAGACCATTCCTGAAATCCGGCATGGCATACTGCGTTTCCGGCAGCGTGATGGCAAGCGGTTCCTGTGTGGAATAAACGCCCATGCGGGTATCGACGAGAAGTCCGGGGGCGATATGATCCCTGATGATTTTCGGATTTCCGCTCCGTATCCGTTCCGGGTCTTCGTAATCATCGGAAGCAATGACATCCTTCATCTTCAAAGTCGTTGTCATGTTCTGAAGATCTGCGGGGCCGCCGAGCGCCAGAAGAGAGCTTCTTGCGCCGGTGATGAGTTTGACAGCCAGAATATTCTTCCCTTTTTTCAGGCGTACCGAAGCCGTATAATTGTTCATGGCGACCGCTTTCCGGTTGCCTCCCGTCTGAATGGTGTCAATGACTGCCTTGCCGTTGACATAATAGCACATCCACCAGTCCGCACCGGCGCCGATCGTGTAATCGCATTCATATGGAGCATTCAGTTCGGCAAACGCCCATCCGGACTGTTTCGGCGCCTGTTTCCCGATGAAGGGCGCAAAATCGAATTCGTTTGCCTGAAGCAGTTCCTCCCGGCCCCGGACATTTCCCAGAGACGCCGGGATCGTGTTCAGTGTCGCCGCATCCGGCACAAAGTCCGGGGCGACAGGGGCAAAAATGGTCCAGTGTTTCGGAAACGGCAGATTGCCGCGATAGACGCCTTCGGTCTGTTCCGCCGTGATTTCGGTAAATTCGCCGTCAAGGCCTTTATGACCGCCGAAGGTGATGTCGTAGGAACCCGTTTCAGCGCTTTCCCCGTTGCGGATCGTAAAATGGAATGTGTGCGTTTTCCATTCATCTGTCAGCGTGAAAACCTGCGGTTTTGCAGTCTTGTTCCATCCGCCGATGGTGGAATAGAAAAAGAGATTGACCCATGCCGTGCCTTTTCCCCGTGCCGAAAGTGTGACGGAAACGGTATCGCCGGAACGGCCCGGAATTCGTTTTGCCGTCCGGATGCAGGCCCCGTGCTGCGCCCTGGTGTCAAAAATGCGCAGCGCATTGCCGTTGCCGTTTTTTCCCCGGACAACGGCAGTTTCTGCCGGCGGGAGATAGCCGCTGAAATTCTTATGCTGGGTCCATTTCACCGGTTTTAATGCGGAGTTCAGCTCCGAAAACGTACTGTCCAGTGCAACCGGATCGGCAAAGAGCGGGAGAGCCAATGCCGATGCCGATGTGCAGAGCAGGAGAACAAACTTCTTCATGGAGAACCCCTCAATTTTTCGGTTCTTGTTTTTCAACGAGTTCCGCCCGCAGATCCGAAATGTACAGTTCGGCATTTTTGACGGCGCCGAAGGTGAGTATGGCGGAAACTGTTTTTCTGTCCCGGATATCCTGAACAGGAAGTTCTACTCTGATTTTCTGGAAATCTTTGCCGAGAATCACGGATTTCGCGGGGAGAACGCCGCTCCATTTATTGCCCTCCTGAAAGGTCTGAAGTCCAAACCATGCCGCGCCGGACCCTTTGACCTTCGCAGTCACCACAACCTTGTTCCCGGCAGTGCAGGCAAACGGTTTCCGCGATGAAACACCGAATCCGCTTTTCCCTTTGATGTCGGAAAAATGAAGAATCCGGAGACCGTTTTCCGCGACGCTGTCGAATTTCGGTTCCGGCTTGTATCCAGCATATCCGTTCAGATACCAGTCATGGGGGAACCCGCTGGTCTGCAGGCGTGCAAAGTTCCCGGAGATGTTCAGTTCTGCCGCGGAGAGCATCGTTCCGGCGGCGGCGATCAGGATGGAGACCATGTTTTTTGTCATCGTTCAAATCTTTCCTGTTTATGTTATGCTTTCAATTGGAATCACAGTGCGGAAGAAGGCATGGCATCGCATAAGATGTTATTGTAATAATAGGTAAGCGTGCCATTTTGCAGCTTATAGGGAATACTTGTCACCCGGCCGTCTCCTGCAATGACATTGGCCCGCAGACCATGGCGGAAGTCGATATAATAGTTCGCGCCGCTTCCGTTTGCTCCGATCAGATAGCCGATATACTCTCCTGGAGAATCCGCATACTTTTTGCCTGCCCGGGAGTCGGCATAGAAAATTTTGCGGGAGGGATAGGCGACCTGCGAATTCTTCTTCTTCGTGCGTGTTTCCGGAGCGACTGACCCCAGTCCGATAAGCGTATTATTTCCTCCATATGAAAGAGTTGCATAATACCAGTATTGCGTTGAATCTGCAATCGGTGCGGTTATCCTGCGGCAGTCGGTAAAGACTTTTTTGTTCTTGATATATACATTCAGCTGTCCGAACCACAGGAGATCCGTATCATCATATTCCCTGTTATGTAAAATTCAAGGGACTGAACCCCAGATTTCACGTTTTTTTTGTTTTTTCACGTTTTCTAAACTCATTT
>CALXSJ010000004.1 GCA_944391115.1 uncultured Victivallales bacterium
TTCTCAGTAGCACACTTTTTTAGGTTCAGCCATCTTTTTTTACAATTTACACCTGCTTTCTTTTACCATAGCAACTTCCGGGAAAACAAACCGCATCCTGTTGCGGCCGGAGGGCGCCCAGCTCACATAGACAAAATCTCCCCGCTTTCTCGCATATTCCTGAAGATAAATGCTGTTCGAACCTGTCGGAATATGCCTTTTGAAAGACGCCTGATCCAGAAGATTCGTGATGGTGTGGACGGCGGAAAGCGCCGGTGTCGGATAACGGTACGGTTCCGGCAGCAGAAGACCGTCTCCCCAGATGGTCTGCGTGTAGGAGTTGCCTGCCGTCTGCAGGGCTCCGAGGGGAATCAGATCATAATGATTGGCATAGGCCAGAAGCGCATCGCGGATCTGGTATTTATAGTCGTATCCGACAATTCTTGCGGGACGGGCGGTATATTCATAGCAGGCGGTCAGGGGGATATCCAGCTTGTAATATTTCAAGAGCTCCTTCATGTACAGGGAGGCCTGAACGCCGCCCTGCCAGAGCCGTTCGGGCATGCTGCCCTGTCCGGGTGTCTCCAGCCCGATTCTGTCAATGTATTTCGGATCAAATCCGCTCCGGAGAAGCGCTGCGATGATTGCCGTGGAAGAGGTCTGGTTCCCGAAGACAAGCTCCACTTCCGGATGATGTTTCCGGTACCAGCTGCCAAGCGCCTCCGCAGCTCTCACGAAAGAAAGATCTCTTTTCCTTTCCTGAGGGGTAAGCTGTTTCCGGATTCCGAAGATTTCCGGCGGAGTCACATCTCCGTAGCTTTCGTGAAAGATGACTGCGCTCTTCACTTCCGGATAGCGGTCCCACATGGGTTTATAGCGTTTTTCGATGAAGGCGAGCATCTGCTTTTCATCGTGTCTGATTTTTTCCGGGATATTGTAGAAGCGCATCTGCGGAGGAAGAATTTTTTCCGCTGCCAGCGCCGGATGCCGATCCTTCAGACGGCGGCTGAAAAACAGATTGCTGAAGGGCGCGTAGGAATATTGATGAATTCCGAGTTTGTCATGCATGAGCCGGTAGGCCTCTTCCAGATCCGTCCATGTATCATGGACTCCGTTCCCCCACCACCAGATGGAGTAAGGAGAATCCTCCCTTGCCGCCCTCCTGTCATTTTCCGGGAAAAGGACAAAACCGCCGACATGCGTGAGCACCCGTTCTCCATTCCGGTAGAAATTGATTCTCGTCGCATAATGGCCCTTCTTCGGCATGGACAGATCGAAGGCAAGCGTTTTTTCTCCGCGTCGTTCCAGCGCGGCTTCTCCGGAAATTGTCCGCAACGGCTTTTCCAGACTTTCCTCCCAGTCGTAAACGGCGGGCTTCATGACACAGTCGCGCAGGTCAAGAATCTTCATCTCCACACGGTAGTTTCCGGCTTTCCGCGCCGTTATTTTCAATGAGGTTTCCGCTTTTTCCCCCGCGGAAAACGCATAGGCGGGCCGGGACGGAGTCAGATGAATGGAGGCCGGAGCTTTTTCCAAGGTTGCACCAAAAAGAGTGATTGCGCTCGGCTTCCCCGTCGGTTTCAGGTGCGGGGAGAAGTAGGGTTTCGTTCCGATGTATCTCGGACCGAAGATCTCGACGTCGATGTAATTGGACATTTTCGCCCTGCCGGCACGCCGGAATCCCGGTTCCAGAAGCCCCATGTAGTCTCCCAGGGCGAGAGGAAACGTTCCCAGATAGAGATTCCGCTCCCGATGACTGTCTTTCACCGTTCCGACTTTTCTGACTGTTGCCGGGAAATCCTTTTCATTCACGGGAAGCACGATATCCGTATACCCTGCCGGAGTCGTGCGCCCGAAAGGGGAGGACTGCCCGATTTTGACCGTGAATTTCCGCTCTTTCCCCGGAGCGGAGTCAATGGCAAAGAGAAGATGAATCTTATGATAATATCCGGCCGGGACGGAGATCACCTGCGATTCCCGCAGTGCGTCGAAAGCATCCCGTGCCAGAAAAGCGTCCACATCCAGCAAACTCTGCCCGTTGGTATTCCGGGTCACGGCAAGATCCGAACTCCTCTCCGGAGGCACAACGGCAAAGGGAATATTGCAGATCAGCTGGTTTCCCGGAGTCAGGGACAATCTGCACTCCTTCATGGCGTCCGCCGTACCCGCGACACCGACATCAAGCACTTCAAAATTCTCATAATCCCCCTGCGGATTCGCATAAGTCCTCCAGCTGCCGATGACATAATCCTCTCCTCCCCTGACATCAATCCTGCTGACTCTTCCCGGATAGGAAAACGCATACCGTCCGTCGAGATAAATCCGGCTGTTCCCGCCGTCAAAGCGGACCTCAAGAGCGACCTTCCTGCGCAGGGCGTCCGGCATTGCCTGCCATTGCGGCAGCAGGGATTTGATATCGGCGGCATTGTAATGAAAGGTCTTCGGCCGCACGTAATAATCAAACGAGACACCCGGTTTGACCGTCACCTTGAAGAGATGATTTTCCAGGCGGATTTTTTTCCATTCCGGCGCGAGTTTCCTGACATTCCATTTTTCCCCGGCGGGCAGAAAGGTCACCCAGTCCCTCTTTTCTCCCGGGGACGGGACAAAACGGAACGAAAGTTTCTCCGGTGCGTTCAGTTGGAACGTGAAGGATGCGGAATCATGTTCCGCGGGAATTTCCATGGTCTGGCTTTTGCCGTGGAGAGACAGCGCCATCATAACGGAAATTACGGATACTGCCAGATAAACTCTCATGTTTCCTCCTCTTTCAGCAGTTTTGCAATCGAAAGTTTTTCTTCCGAGCCAATTTCAAAAAGATTGGCTCATGATAGTATTCCTTTTTTATCTGCAATAGTTGAAATATTCATCCCATGGAAGAAAATATGTACTCTGCGTAACCGTTGAGATCGGACGCAGCTTGCGCACGGAGAAATCACAGTAAATCGTATTGGCATATCCGCCGGCCTGAATTGCCGGGGCTGAATTATAATGACGTCCATAAACATGCTTACTGCTTGCAATGTGGTAACCTTTCCGATAATCATGCATGCCGTCGGAGAGAGGATACCATGTTTCTGTATATAAAATACGCTGATCAACATTTTTGCGGATTTCTGTCATACAATGCTGCTGTGCGGCTGCATCCGTTCTGCCGTTGTGTATTCCTACAGACATTCCATAAGACTTATTTACAGATCCATAGTCAAATTCCGGCGGGACCTGCGTAAGCATAAACGGACACCAAAAGACTTTCCAGTCTTTCAGTTTCGATGCTGAAAACTTGCGATTATTTATATACGGTGCAATAAAGTAATCATATCTTGCACTGGTATTGCCGTTCATGCCGTTTGCCGGATAATATTCATTGTAATCATTCGCATACATCTGCGTAGCAAGTCCGATCTGCTTCATATTGTTGACACAACTGGTCGCCATTGCCGTCTGCCGTGCACGAGAAAGCGAGGGCAGCAATATCGCTGTAAGGATGGCGATAATCGATATAACAATCAGAAGTTCAATAATTGTAAAATTTTGACTGTTCATTTGAAACCAATGTTTTTCTTTTTTCGGAAATGAATTCGTTTTGTAAAGCTTTTGTGCTAAGAAATTGCTTCTGCTGGAAGAGGACCATTTTCCAGACCGGTCTTCCCGAATCGTGTTCTGATTCATGCAACCTCCATTATTAATGGCATATTTTGCGGATATTTCTCGCATAAAACACCGGGAACAGCAAAAAAGCATTGACTTTCATGCAATCCTTGTTATAACGGCAACAAGCGTTTTACATACTGCCAACCACCGGATGGAACTCCAGTATGTATAGTAAAGCAATCAACGCTTTCCGGCAGTTCTCAAGCATTACATATTCCTGTACTTTCCCTGATAATGAGTTCACAGGGGATTAAATATCTGCAGCATATATTGTTTTCCAATTTCTCGTCCATGATCTGCTCCAGCAGACGTGCAGCCTTTCTGCCAATTTTATACTTTGGCTGCTGCAGCGTCGTCAGAAGAAGTTGATTTTCCTGCGGGACCGAATTGTTGTCAAATCCCATAAGAGAGACATCTTCAGGAATATGCAGCCCAAGTTGCTGCAGCATTGTTGCGATTTCCCGCGCATAGTAATCGCAATAAGCGAAAAGGGCACTGGGCCGCTCTGTCTTTCTGGTTTCCGTAAACAGTTTGTATAGAGCTGCTTTTCCGATAATGACCTGCTCAAGAAGCCCCTTTGAGCGCATAAAATAAGAGTAGGCATTAATCCGGTCATTAATTGAGGAATTGTTATCCATCTCTGATATAAAGACAATTTTTCTATGCCCCAGAGAATAAAGATGTTCCATTCCAAGAAGAACCGCATCCTCGTTATCTGCAGAAACAGAATTGCAGGATAACCCCGTTGGCCATTGATCCAGCAGAACAAGTGGATAATTTTTCCGGACAAGTTCCCGTATTACTTTCTGCATTTCCAAAGGATACGAGGGAATCAGAATGATTCCAGTCGATTTCCTGGCCGCGTCTCGAATGACCTGATCTTCACGACATTTCTGGATCCAGATATGCCGCTTGACAAGATCATACTTATTATGGTCGATCCCGTCTTCAACCCCTTTGGTGATTTCTGCCATAAATGGGTCATCATACAGGAATGGGGAGAGAAATGTAATGACAGGTTTCCGGTTTTGCTCATTTGGGACATAATGATAGTAGGGAATCACTTTTTTGTATGCTTCTGATTTGCTTCCGACAAATGTTCCTTTCCCCTGTACCCGATATAAAATATCCATTGCTTCCAGTATATAAACGACTCTGACAACAGTCATTTTGCTGACATGAAGTCTCTCCGCGATCTCTGAAAAAGAGGGCAAAAGATCCCCTTGCCGCATTCCTGAATTTATCATGGAAATCAGATAATCTTTGACTTTTAGCTGTTTTTTGGGAAGTTCCATAATATTGTTTCGTCCTTGTGATAAATTATAAATGGCATTTATGGTTTTAACAATATAATTTATCCTGTATTCGATCACATTGCCCTAAAAAAGCACTCAACATATCTAAAATAGTTACAAAATTACAACGATCCGGAAAAAGTTTCTGGACTGGATTGTTAAAATCAGGAGTGACTCTGCATGAAAGGTGTCGAAAGGCTTCCTTCGGAGCAGGAGAGTCCCATATTGCCCCATTGAAAGATGTGCTAATTCCGAATGGGATTCGAGAAGCCGTCATCATTCCGGAATTAATCCGTGACCATGGTTGCCGGCCAACTTCCACTGCTTTCTTTAAGGCTTGTGCCGAATCTGGAATCCAAAAGATATTCGCCGGGAACAGCAACCCCAGAGGCAATGCCGATACAGAGCGGATCATTCGAACGTTCAAGGAAGATCCGGTCTGGCCGGGGCAGTTTGATTCAGCAACCGATTTCGAGACGGCTCCGAACGTATGGCAAAAAATATAACGAGGATTATCATCACTCATCACTCGGTTATATGGTGCCTTATGAGTATGAAAGATGGTTTCATGCGTCTGCTGCATAAAAGAGGAAAAGGCGGCATAAAGAACTCTCAAAAAAAGAAATCTGCATTTTTTGACTGCTTCTACGTAATGCCGCCCTTGAAAAAAGGGGTGCATTACATTTGCAAGGAATGAACGTGCTCGTTTTTTCGCGTTCACTTTTCATCCATTATTCGAATATTCTTGATTTGCAATCTGATTTCTCCATACTATTTTATCATTATTGACTATGGAGAAAAGTGTTACCTGTTTTTTACTGAAAAACAGAACCATTTGCTCTCACACATGACATCAATGCTTCTGCCGGAATTCCGAGGGGGTCATGCCGTATTTTTTCCGGAAGATTCTCGCAAAGTAATTCGGATCGGAAAAGCCGCATTCAAATGCAATCGTCTTGAGGGCGGCTCCGCTGATGATACGGGGCAGCGCCTTCCGAAGACGGAAGGCGACGAGATAGCTTTGCGGAGAAAGTCCCGTATGACCGACAAAGAGTCGATAGAGAGAGGAACGGTGAAGCCCGATTTTTTCCGCCGTTGCGCAAATCGAAAAACCGGGATCGTGGTAATTGCCCTCAATTTCCCGCATAAGCTGTTCCACCTGACTGTTTGTCTCATGAAATGGACCGTTTGCCGCAAGGCTCAGAATCTCATACGCGCACAGGGAAGCCTGATGCATGCCGTACACGCTTGTGCAGGAAAGAGCCTGAAGGACCTTTTCAAACAGCTCCACAGGACACCGTCCGGCATTCCATGGTTCCTTCCGCAAATGAAAATGCCGGATCAGATCCGGAAGTTCCGGTCCGTCCAGGGTGATCCAGTAGTAGTTCCATCGCTCCGATCCGGTATGAATCCTGTGAGTTTCTCCGGGAAAGTAGCAGCAGACCTCGTCGGGGAACAGAGTCGACAGGCGTCCGTCATGCTCAAACACGCCGTTTCCCTTGATGCACCAGTAGAGTTCCAGAAAATCTTTCTTTATCACACAATCCCGGAACTCCTTTTCCGCATAGTAATGACCGCAGGAACGGACATGGCAAAGTCCGCGGTACTGTCCGGACGGACCAAGCCTGTAATTGGTTACGATCAGTGAAAACTTCGGCATTTTTCTCCTTTTCCCCGGGAAAACGCATCCCCCCGCCGCGGTCCGGAAACCGCAGCGTCCGACGGCTGCAGCCTGATCCGCGCCTGCGTGACAGTTTCCCATTGCATCTGCCGGAACATCGCGCCTCTCCGCCGGGCCGGAAAATTTCCGATGAAACGGTGCGGGGTGCAAACCTGTGAATTACTATAGCCCGCTGCCTGCCGATTGCAAGGGACGGAACAGATTTTACCCAATCGGCCCCGCGGCAGCAGCCGGAAACATCCCTCTGAACCTGCGGAACACACGCGGGATACGGAAATCCCGGCACACAGAACGAAAGCAGGGAAATCCATCTCCGGGAAAAAACGCCGGCCGTTCCGTTTTTCATCCTTTCCGTTTGACGCCGGAAGGAGAATGAAGAGCGAAACGTCCGGTTTCGTTTCGGATATCTGACTGTGCGGGAGCGGAGAATCTTTCCCTCTTCCGCCGCAAAAGGAAAGGATTTTCATCATGGGAAACTGCACTTCAGGGGAAGAGCTCAAGGCCTGCATCGACAAACTTCACACATGGATTCTGGAAGAAATCCGAGACATCGGGAATTACATTCTGATTCTGAAGCATCTGGAACTCAGGCGCTGGAATTCCAATGACGCAAAAGCGACCGCACTTTACAAAATGCTCTATGTCAAAACAGGACATCTGAAGATCAAACGAGCCTTCAGTCAGCTGGAGATCAAAAAATTCATTGATTCTCAGGATTCCATTCTGAAACTGATCCGTAACTTGTCCGGTCTGCTGCAGGAGATTGAGAAAGCGGAAAAGCGGATCAGAAAATGGAAGAATTTCGGAAGCGCACTTGTCGGTCTGATTGATTCAGCATCCGATATCGAGGCGGACAGGAGGAGAGGAAGGGAAACCGTCAATGAGATCATTGACGACTTTCTTGAGGCGAAAAAATCCCTGAATACCGTCTTCCGGCTGGCAAAAATGATGAACCGGAAAAATATCCCTGTTGTAAAAGAGATTCTCGACGGATATTTTGATTTCTTCCTGAAAGCGGACGGCATCTGCTCCAAGGTCGCCGGCTACGCAGAAAAAATCCACAGCGAAACAGAGAGGCTGAAAAGTATTTGGGCGGAAGCGGAAAACAACGGTATGAGCTATCTGAACCTGAGAAGGAAAGCACTTCTGAATCTGAAAAAGGAACTTTATCAGTAAAGAAAAAAGTCATCCGTATCCTGCAATGACGGTATCGTTCGATAATAATCAGCCATGAGCCGATACCGCCACATATCTCCGATATATCCCAGCTTTCCGGCAAAAATTGCCATATAATGATGAAATAAAGCCTTGTTGGATGGCTTCTGCTGAAAGATCTGAGAAAATCTTTTCGAGCAGTCTAAGGCTGCTGAATAATCCCCGCGCTTCTGATAATATTCCATGAGAAGTTTATATGCAGCAGGGAAAAAGATCTTTTCATCAAGAGAAATCTCTGCCGCCATTTCAGACATTTGCAAGGCGAAATCTGTATCATTCAGTGCTGAATATGTCAAGGCTGAATAATAGCAGGAAACAGCAAAAAAAGGAAAGAAACAATCTTTTTGATGCAGATAATGATCCTGGCCTTTTAAAAAACAGGACAAAGCATCCTGATATTTTTTTTCATAAAATAAAATTTTACCTTTTGTTTCATAATAAGCAGCCAGAATTTCTGAAATTGCATCTGGATTATCTGTATTTCCCGGTTCTTTTTCAAGGAGTTGCACGCATGATGCGGCTACTTGCAGATAAGCATCTCTTTTTTCAATATTGCCGGTTTTATTGCAGGAATCCATTAACGCAATATAAATCTCAAGTTTCCGGGTCAAAATAATCTTCCGGTTATCCGTGTCTGTCTCCAAGGCTTTTTCCAGAAAAAACAACGCCCCGGCATAGTCTTTCAGGAGATATTTCGTGATCCCAAGGCGATGATTGGCAATAAAATATATGGATTCTCTGCAAGGATCATTGAGCGAGAGCTTCCCCTGGAGTTTTAATATTTGAAGAAGATACCGGATCACCAAGCGAGAATCATTTTTTTTCTCCGCCTCAAAAACTTTTTCATACAGAACATCAATTTTTTCCCGAATCTCCTTATCCGAAAGTGTTTCCGATCCCGAACAGGGCAAGCAGAAAAGCAGAAAAAATACAGAAAACAGAAAAATTGATTTCATTGCATTTCCTTTGGAAATAATTGTAAAAATACAATAACATCAAAAGTGGGAAAGTCAATTTTTCAATCGCATACTTCTCCTTAAGACTTGCTGACTACGCAGAAAAAATCCACAGCGAAACAGAAAAAACACTTGGACATAAAAGTGATCTGATGAACGCACTGAACAACAAGAACAGCGTTTATCATTTGCTTTGCGATAAATTAATTCGGAAATAAGCACCTAATGTTTTTTCCAGAGACTGCATCGGAACAATTTCAGAAGCAGACTTCAAAAAAAATTCCGATTTCTCCGGTTCCCCCGACAGCAAATACAGTTTCCCCATGCAGTAGTAAATATCCGCTTTGCAAAGCGTGTTTCCCTTTGAGGAATGCAGATTGCACCACTGCAGATACTGGGCGGACTCCTGCAGGGCGGTATCATATTCCCTTTTCTGAAGATAAGCACGAATCAAAAGGACATAGACATAATCCGGAAAACGATCCATTCGTGCATATATCTGGATGGCACGTTTGGAATATTCTATACTTTTATCCCAGTCTTGCCGCAGAAAATAAAGCCATGCAATCCGGAAAAGAATGTCTTTTCTGGCTGCAATATTGTATTCGGCCTGCGTTGAATACAACTGCTCCATTTTCAAGAGCGATTCCAGTGCTTTGGCATTTTTCCCTTGATCCACATAGATTTCACTTTCAACGACATAAAAAAAATAACAGCTGTCGACTGTTCTCCGGGGATATTGTTTTTCTCCGGAAGACATGATCTGATTTTCTATAAGTTTTTTCGCTCTGCTCCATTTCCTGTCGCGTTCCTCGGGATTCCCGGTTTTATGATAGGATTTCATTAAGGCAATACAAATATCCAGTTTATGTTCCTGAAGCCATTCTCTCGCCTGGGGATGTTTTTTGTCCATGTCTGAGTTCAAGGCCTTTTCTGAGAAAGGGATTGCCTCCGCATATTGCCGCATTTCATACTTCAACGCCCCAATTCGCTGATTTGCATAGAAAAAAGCCAGACTCTTATAAGGGCTGTCATCACTTAATAATTTTTCATAATGAAGAAGTCTCTTCAGATATTCCAGGAGTTTTTCCTGATCCTGCTGTTGATCCGCTTCAAGGATTCTCCCGTATAGTTCATTCACTTTTTTCTGAATCTCCTTATCCGAAAGTGTTTCCGATCCCGAACAGAGCAAGCAGAAAAGCAGAAAAAATACAGAAAACAGAAAAATTGATTTCATTGCATTTCCTTTGGAAATAATTGTAAAAATACAATAACATCAAAAGTGGGAAAGTCAATTTTTCAATCGCAAAGCGAAGCTTCGAGAGCCGCCGGAACAGGCCGCAACCTCAGGGAAACGCCCGGAACTCTCGCAACTGAAAAGAATGAAAAATATAAAAATATGCTCTCACATTTTTTGTCTCTTTTAAGAAAAAAATTGCGACAGCAATTTTAATTCGTGCAGGACTTTCAGTCCTGCCGCGATCCAGCTGCGTAAGCTGGGCGCCGAAGGCGAAATAAAATCTGCGCGCGCAGCTGCGCAAAAAAATAACTTGCAACGCAAATTATGATTCATGCAGGACTTTCAGTCCTGCCGCGATCCAGCTGCGTAAGCTGGGCGCCGAAGGCGAAATCTCCTCCGGCGGCGGTTCCAACCGCTGAAGGACGAGAAGCGCTTCTTCGAGAGCCGCCGGGACAGTGTGTAACCTCGTGAAAATGCCCGGCACTCTCGCTGTTAAAAATATATTGAAATGATATGGGGAGGCCCGGAGCTCTCGAACTTTTCCTGAGGAAAAGTTCTCGTCACTGAGCGGTCTGAACCGCTCCGGGCGGGGGATTTCGTGCTCCGCACGACCAGCGTTCCGACGCTGGACCCCGGCAAGGGTCAACGACCCTTGAACCCGAGAAAATGCCATGCATTTTTCCGTCTCTAAAAACTGCGCAAGCTGGGCGCCGGAGGCGAAATCTCCTCCGGGCGGGGATTTCGTGCTCCGCACGACCAGCGTTCCGACGCTGGACCCCGGCAAGGGTCAACGACCCTTGACCCCGGGAAAATGCCATGCATTTTTCCGTTTTCTGTTTAAATACCGGTCTCTTTCTTCGCCTCGATAAATGCCTGCACAGCAAATTCAAGATCCTTTCTGGTGTGTGCAGCGGAAATCTGTGTCCGGATCCGCGCCTCTCCCTTCGGAACGACCGGATAGTAGAAACCCGTCACATAAACGCCCTTCGCAAGAAGAGAGGCCGCCATCTTCTGCGCAAGAACGGCATCCCCGAGCATGACCGGAACAATCGGATGCGTCCCCTCCTTGATCGTAAATCCCGCCTGCTTCATGGCATTGCGGAAGTAGAGGGTATTGTCCATCAGGCGTTTGCGGAGTTCTCCGGAATCCGCGGCCAGCTCCAGCGCCTTCAGCGAGGCGCAGACCACCGCCGGCGGCACCGAATTGCTGAAAAGATAGGGCCGCGAACGCTGGCGCAGCAGCTCCACAATCTCGCGCCGTCCGCTGGTATAGCCGCCGCTTGCTCCGCCAAGCGCCTTGCCAAGCGTACCCGTGACAATGTCGACGCGTCCCTCAACACCGCAGTATTCGCTGCTCCCGCGCCCGTGCTCGCCGACAAATCCGACGGCATGCGAATCATCCACCATCACCAGTGCATTGTATTGGTCCGCGAGATCGCAGATGCCTTTCAAATTCGCAATGTAACCGTCCATCGAAAAGACGCCGTCTGTGGCGATCAGGCGGAAACGTGCGCCGGAAGCGGCCTTGAGCTGCGTTTCCAGATCGGCCATGTCATTGTTTCTGTAGCGGAAACGCTGCGCCTTGCAGAGACGGATTCCGTCAATGATGCTGGCGTGATTCAGCGCGTCGCTGATCACCGCGTCCTCAGGCCCGAGCAGAGTTTCAAACAGTCCGCCGTTCGCGTCGAAGCAGGATCCGTAGAGAATGGTGTCGTCCGTTCCGAGAAACGCGGAGATTTTATTCTCAAGCTCCTTGTGAATGTCCTGCGTGCCGCAGATGAAACGGACCGACGAGAGCCCGTAGCCGCGTTTTGCGCTCCCTTCCTGCGCGGCTTTGACAACCTCCGGATGATCCGCGAGGCCAAGATAGTTGTTTGCGCAGAGATTCAAAACCTTTCTGCCGCCGCGAACCTCGATTTCGGCGTTCTGCGGACTGGTGATGATCCGTTCGTCCTTGTAAAGTCCCGCCGCGCGGATTTCATCCAGTTCGTGCCGGAGATGTTCCTGAAATTTGCCGTACATGATTCACTCCTCCCAGTTGAGAATGACTTTTCCGGATTTTCCCGAGCGCATGGCCTCGAAGCCCTTCTCGAAATCCGTATAGTGGAAACGATGCGTAATGACCGGCGAAATGTCAAGCCCGGATTCCAGCATGCTGCTCATCTTATACCAGGTTTCAAACATTTCGCGTCCGTAGATCCCCTTCAGCGTGAGTCCGTTGAAAATGATCTTGTCCCAGTCGACCTGCGTATGCTCCGGCAGAATGCCCAGAAGTGCGATTTTTCCGCCATGGCACATCACGTCGATCATCGAACTCAGCGCAACGGGGCTGCCGGACATTTCCAGACCGACGTCGAAGCCCTCCTTCATCCCCAGTTCCGCCATGACGTCATGCAGATCTTCACGCGACGTGTTGACCGTGCGCGTGATTTTCATTTTTTCCGCCAGCACGAGACGGTCGTCGTTGATGTCCGTAATCACCACATAGCGTGCGCCGGCGTGTTTCGCGATCGCGGCGGCCATGATGCCGATCGGGCCCGCCCCGGTAATCAGGACATCCTCGCCGAGCAGGTCGAAGGAGAGCGCCGTGTGCGTCGCGTTGCCGAGCGGATCGAAACAGGCGAAACAGTCGGTCGGAATTCCCGGGTTGCAGTGCCAGACGTTCGTGACCGGAATGCAGAGATATTCGGCGAACGCGCCCTGGCGGTTGACCCCGACGCCGCTCGTCGCATTGCAGAGGTGGCGGCGTCCGGCAAGGCAGTTGCGGCAGCGCCCGCAGACAATGTGCCCCTCCCCGCTGACCAGCTCGCCGATTTTCACGTCGTGCACGTTGCTTCCGAACGCCGCGACACGTCCGACAAACTCGTGTCCGATCACCATCGGCGTACGGATCGTCTTCCGCGACCACTCGTCCCAGTTGTAGATATGCACATCCGTGCCGCAGATCGCTGTCTTTTCAATTTTGACAAGCACGTCGTTGATGCCGTATTCCGGAACGGGAACCTCGCCGAGAGTCAGTCCCGGACCGGGCTCTTTCTTGATTAATGCCTTCATGAGCTCAAAACCCTCCTTTGATCCGATTTTTTCCCTGTAATTTTCATGACGGAAGTTTGATATTGTGAATCCTGTTCATTATATTATACGATAAAGGGGATGAATTGTCAAGAGTTTTGTTGAATATATTTAACAAAAAGATATATTATAATGAACAAAAGATCAAAAATTCCGGATCTGCCCGCGGTAGGTGCGAATGTGCACAGGGAACGGAGACGGCAGCAGCTTTCACTGGATGCGCTTGCGGCTGCGAGCGGGGTGTCCAAGGCGATGCTCTCGCAGATCGAATCCGGCAAGGTGAATCCGACGGTCGCAACGATGTGGAAGATCGCGCATGCGCTCGGAGTCGATTTCGAGCTGCTTCTGAAAGGCGAAGGCGGAAAGATCAAGCGATTTGAGGTAAACCGTGCGGATGCGGTCACGTCGTTTACAACGGATCAGACGGGAACGGTGTTCAAGGTGCTCTCCCCGATCAGCATGGCGGAAGAGCTGGAGTTTTATCTTGTGACCCTGGAACCCGGAAGCGTTCACCGTTCACAGCCGCACACGGAAGGCACCGAGGAGTTCATCACGGTCCTGTCGGGCGACGTCCGCGTCACGGCGGGGAAAAACGCCGCCGATCTGCACAAGGGCGATTTCATCCGTTTCCAGAGCGATGTTGAACATACGCTTGAAAACCATTCGGAGAAAAAAGCGGAAGTCTACATGATCGTCCGCTTCGCCGCCGTTTGAAACGCGTGTTTCCCGCTCCGGAAAAGCGCGGCGCAGGAAATCCGGGAAAAACACGGACCGGAGCCCTCTTTTTGCCGTGTTTCCCCCGCGCTTCATTTGCAAAAAAGACCGAGCCATGGTATTTTAACGGGATTGTGAAATCAAACAGAAAAAAGCGAGGTCCGCCATGACGATACACACCGATTCCGACGCAGGGGAAATGCAGTCGAAACTTCTTGCAATGGGCGAAGCCGCCCGGAACGCATCGCGCAAAATCGCCAATGCGCCGGCGGAACTGAAAAACAGCTGGCTGTCCGCCATGGCCGACGCACTTGAGAGCAATGCGCAGGCCCTGATTGCGGCCAATGAGACCGATATGAAAAACGGCGCGGCAAAAGGGCTTTCCAATGCCATGCTCGACCGCCTGAAGCTGGACGGGAAACGCATCCGGGGCATGGCGGACGGACTCCGGCACGTCGTCACTCTGCCCGATCCCGCGGGCGAAATCCTCTCGAGCGTGACGCGCCCGAACGGCATCCGGATCGACAAGGTCTCCGTGCCTCTCGGCGTGATCGGCTTCATCTACGAATCGCGCCCGAACGTGACCGTCGACGCCGCAGGACTCTGCCTCAAGGCGGGCAATGCGGTCATCCTGCGGGGCGGCTCCGAGGCGATTCACTCCAATCAGGCCCTTGCGCAGTGCATCATCGAGGCCGGAAAAAGCAAAGGCATGCCCGACGGCGTGATCCAGCTTGTGCCGTTCACCGACCATGCGGCGGTTTCGATCCTGCTCAAGATGGATCAGTACATCAATCTGGTGATCCCGCGCGGCGGAGAGCGGCTCATACGCGCCGTCGTGGAACAGTCCACGATTCCGGTCATCAAGCACTACAAGGGGGTCTGCCATCTGTATGTCGACGAGGAGGCCGATCCGAAAATGGCGCTTGCGATTCTGCGCAACGGAAAATGCCAGCGTCCCGGCGTCTGCAACGCACTGGAAAAGGTGCTGATTCACGAGAAAATCGCGCCGGACTTCGTCCCGCTTCTCGCGCGGATGTTCAAGGAGGAAGGCGTGAAGATTCTCGGAGACGCCTCCTACTGCAGACTCGATCCGGCGGCGGAACGGGCCATCGCGGAGGACTGGTCCGCGGAATATCTGGATCTGATGATTACGGCGGGAATCGTCCCTTCGGTCGAAGCGGCGGTTGACCACATCAACACTTACGGATCGGGACACAGCGACGCGATTGTCACGGAAAACGCCGGAAACGCGCGCTATTTCCTCGATCACGTCGATTCCGCCACCGTCTACTGGAACGCCTCGACCCGCTTCACGGACGGCGGCGAATTCGGAATGGGCGCGGAGATCGGCATCAGCACGGACAAGCTCCACGCGCGCGGCCCGATGGGACTGCGCGAGCTGACCACCTACAAATACAAGATTTACGGCAACGGCCAGATACGCGCATGAGCTCTTCCATTTTCATTCTGCCCGGCTGGGGGGTCGATCCGGCGCTCTACCGGGATCTTGCGCCCGGAGCGGATTTGTTCGACTACGGATTCTTCTCCCCGGAGGAAACGCCGATGCGCCATCCGGAGGAGACATGCGCCGCGGGACGAACGGTCGTCGCACATTCCATGGGCACGGCGTTCGCGCTCCGCTGCGCGGCGGCCGACCCGTCAGTCAAGAAATTGATTCTCTTCAATCCGTTTCCCCGCTTCTCCCGTGCGGAGGATTTTCCCTGCGGATGGAAAACGGAGGATATCACGGCGCTGAAAAACGGAATGGAGAAAAACGCGTCCGTAACGCTGAAGCACTTCTACCGGAACTGTGCGTTTCCGGACAGAATCCGGATCGAACCGCCGGGGAATCTGAACCGGACTGCGCTGCTGGAAGGACTGGACTTTCTCGCGGCATTCGATTTCCGCGCGCTGCTGCCGTCCATCCGGTGCCCGGTGACGGTTCTGACCGGATCGTCGGACCGGATCGTCTCCCGGGAAATGAGCGCTTTTTCCATTGGAGGTCCGCTCGCGGTGAAAGAGTTTGACAGCGGGCACTTCCTGCCGTTCAGCGGAAAGGCGCGGGAGGTTTTCTGAAATGTCCCGCACAGCCGCCGTCGAAAGGAATTTTTCCGGCGCCGCGCTCACCTACGACTCCGCGGCCTCATTTCAGCGCACAGCCGCGGAACAGTTCGCGGCGTTCATCCGCCGTCACGAGGCGGAACGGCCCGCGCCGCGCCGCATTCTGGAACTCGGCGCGGGAAGCGGCCTCCTCACCATCCATCTGCCGCGATTGTTTCCGGAGGCGGAGATCACGGTCAGCGATCTGTCGGACCCCATGCTTGCGGTCTGCCGGGAAAAGTTTGCGCACGGGGGGCGGGAACGGATGCATTTCGTGCGCGCGGATTTCAACGGGGAACTGCAGATGTTCCGTTCCGGATTCGATGCGGCGTTCTCCTCGATGGCGATGCAGTGGGCGGAGGACTTCGACGCCGCGCTCGGGAACATCGCACGGACCCTGCGCGGGGCGGACGCCAGATTTTATCTCTGCATGCCGCTTGCGGAATCCATGGAAACCCTGAAAAATCTTTTTGAATCCGAATCATTGTCGTTTCCGGGGCTTGAACTTCCGGAACTAGAGAGTATTATACCTCACTTGGACGGGAACGGTTTTTCCCTGCGCGCGTATGAGGCGGGCGAATGCACCGAAACCTACGGCGGACTGACGGAATTCCTGCGTTCGTTTCAACTGACGGGAACCGGCCGGATCTCCGGCGGGAGAATGCGTCCCTCCGATCTGAGGCGGCTGCTCCGGAAAAATGGAACGGCCGTCAGAAACAAGTATAAATTTGCATTTTTCATATGCGAGGTCAGGAAAGAAAAATGATTGCCATCACAGCATCTGTTGTAACATTGGGATGCCGTTTGAATCAGGCGGACAGCGCGCTGATCTGCGACAGGCTCCGCCGCTGCGGGTTTCA
Organism: uncultured Victivallales bacterium; assembly: GCA_944391115.1. Taxonomy (GTDB): domain Bacteria; phylum Verrucomicrobiota; class Lentisphaeria; order Victivallales; family UBA1829; genus UBA11452. Next base: position 16,767 of record CALXSJ010000004.1, read on the forward strand.
GATCGTCGACGAGGATTACGAGGAAAGTCCCAATCTGGTTATCGTGAACTCCTGCACGGTCACCGCCACCGCCGCGCGAAAGACCCGCCAGCTTCTGACCTCCATCCGCCACAGGCATCCGTATGCCTACATCATTCTCACCGGGTGCGCCGCGGAGGTGGACGAGGACATGAAGGAAAATTCCGACTGCGACATCCTGCTGCCCCGCGCGGAAAAGAAGAATCTCGAATCCATTCTGGAGCGCCGCTTCAATATTCAGCACCATGAATACAAACCGTCGGAAACCGGCGACGAAAACATCTTCAGAGAGGATGCGTTCGCATATTACCCCTTCAAAAGCAGGGCGAATCTGAAAGTTCAGGAAGGATGCAACAGCTTCTGTTCCTACTGCATCGTTCCCTATGCACGCGGACGCGAACGGTCCCGCGATCCGGAGGAAGTCCTGGCGGATTTCCGGCAGCTCCTGGATGCGGGTTTTCATGAAATCGTCATTACAGGCGTCAACGTCTGCAACTACAAATGCGGCAGTCTGGATCTGACCGGCCTGCTGGAAAAGCTGCTTGCGGTCGAAGGCGATTTCCGGCTCCGTCTCGGCTCGACGGAACCCGGAGAAATCCTGCCGCGCCTGATCGATCTCATGGCCTCCACAAGCCGGATCTGCGATTTCCTGCACCTGCCGCTTCAGGCGGGCACCAATGAAATCCTCAAGGCGATGGGACGCAAATACACGCGGGAAGAATACCGCGACATGGTCGAATATGCACGCTCGAAAATGCCATTCCTCCATGTTGGAAGCGACCTGATCGTCGGTTTCCCCGGAGAGACGCCGGAACTGTTCGAGGAGTCCTGCGAATTCGTAAAATCCATGCATTTCGCCAATCTGCACGTGTTCCCCTTTTCCCCGCGCAAGGGAACGAAGGCGGAAAAACTGCCGGGGCGCATTTCCGTGGATGAGATGGTGCGCCGCGTGGAGGCTACAAAACCGATCAAGGCCGCCTGCGCGGCGGAATTCGCAAAATCGCTGATCGGCACGGAACAATCGGTTCTTTTCGAGCGCACGCTGGCCAACAACGGCTATGAGGGCTGGTCGTCAAACTACGTCAAGGTGCGCACCCGTTCGCCGAAAAACATTCTCCGGGAAATCCACACCGTCAGGATCAATGCCGGAAACGAGGAAAACATTCTCTCCGGCAAGCTGGTGAATTGAAACGGAATGCCCGGCGGCGTTCCGCCGGGCGTTTCCGGAATCCCGCGTCACGCTTCGTTCACGAGATCGTAATACATGACGGCATCCGGCGGGCGGATGTTCGTCAGATCGCCCCTGTAATGCCGGAGACTGGTCCGGACATACGGGTGCTTGAGAAGCTCCTTTTCATTGAGCTCAATTCCAATGCCGGGACGGTCCGGAATCTGCATGCAGCCGTTTTTCAGCGTCAGACGTTCGTCGCAGATGTCCGCGCGCCAGGGCACATCGGTCATCATCATTTCCAGCATGACGAAATTCGGGACGCATGCCGCAAGCTGGAGCGTGGCCGCGTTTGCGACGGGTCCGGACGGATTGTGCGGGCAGAATCCGATATGACGGCATTCCGCCTCCGCGCCCAGCATCCGCATTTCCATGACGCCGCCCGCGTGCGAGATGTCCGGCTGAATATAGTCGGAACAGTTCAGATCGAAGAATCTGCGGTATTCGTAGCGGTTGTACAGGCGCTCACCGGCGGCGATGGAAACGCGCACGCGCTCCTTGACCTCGCGCATTCCCTCCTTGTCATCAGGCGGAATGGGCTCCTCGAACCAGAAGATGTCGAACTCCTCCAGACGGCGTCCGATTTTCACCGCGGTCGGGATGTCGAAACGTCCATGTCCCTCGATCAGCAGATGAACGTCGTCTCCGGCGGCCTCGGAAACCTTCGCCACGCATTCCATCGCGCGGTTCAGTTCGTGTTTTCCGATCTGCTGCCAGGCTTTTCCGAAGGGATCCCATTTGCAGCCGGGGAAGCGGTTGCGCCGGATCTCAAGCGCCTTTTCCGCAAATTCATCGGGCGTCTTCGCCGGAGCAAACCAGCCGTTGACGTAAACCGGAACAGCGTCGCGCACCTTCCCGCCGAGAAGCTGATAGACGGGAACGTTCAGGTCTTTTCCCTTGATGTCCCAGAGCGCCGTTTCGACGCCGGCAAGCGCGCTCATCAGGACGGGGCCGCCGCGCCAGTAGGCGTCCCGGTAGCAGTCGTGCCGGAAGGCCTCGATATTATGGGGGTCCTTGCCGATGAGCCAGTCCTCCAGATCGTGGATCGCCGCCTGGACCGTCAGTTCCTTGTATTCGAGAGTCGCCTCCCCCCAGCCGTGAATGCCTTTGTCGGTCTCCACCTTGACAAACACGAAATTGGTGCGGAAGGCGTTGCAGATGAATGTCTTCACTGCGGTGATTTTCATAATTCAAACTCCTTTCCCGGAGTCATGGCGAAGGAATCCACCCCTGCGGCGCGGCATCCGGCGACGAAGGGCGCGGGATCCGCGGTGTTTTCCGCAAACAGCCCGATGTGCATGGGCAGAGCGCGCTTCGGCTTCTGCGAGAGGACGCATTTCAGGGCGTCGGCGCAGTTCATGTTGTTGAGTTTCCCGTTGATGCAGATCAGCATCAGGTCCATCCCCTTCGTCCGCTCGTTCAGGAGACGCTCGTCGTAATTCGTGTCGCCGCTGAGATAGATGCGCTTTCCCTCCGCTTCCAGGACATATCCGCAGCCGGTCGGATCGCTGTGCGCGGCGAAAACCGACGTCACGCGGAAGGGGCCGAAGGAGAGCGTCGCATCCATCGGGACAAGCGTGACGGAAGCTTCCGGAATCCCCAGACGGAGAAAATGCTCGAAGGAGCGCTGCGGTCCCGCGTAACGGCAGTCCGGATATGCCGCGCGGATCAGCGGAATGCCTTCCGGGTCGAGATGATCCATGTGGTCATGGGTCACCAGAACCAGATCGGGTTTCAGTTCCGGGATCGCGAGCGGAAACGGATGCAGACGCGCCAGTCCCTCCTTTTTGAATACGCAGTCGCTGAGATAGGGATCGACCGCAAGACGGTATTTCCCGGATTCCAGCAGAAATCCGCCCTGCCCAAGCCATGTGATTTTCATAATGGATTTGTTTTCCCCTGTTTCGGAAATCCCGTTCTACGGATGGACATATGCCTCGCCGCACTCGAAATAACGGGTCTCCAGTTGTTTGAAACGTTCCTGCATGAGATCGGCAAGAAGACGCATGCCGTCACGCTCGGACGGAATGTGCCCGAGAATCAGAAGCGCCTTGCGGAAACCGAGCTGCGCGGCATCGCGCGCATATTCCCCGAGCTTCCATTCGCAGGCCTCCCCGGTCAGAACGACATCGACCTCATCGCTGCAGAGTTCCTCGAACACGCCGCCGGGCGTGCCGAAGCAGAGCGACAGCCGGGTGCACGGCAGATCCGCCGCGCCGCAGATGCGGACATGACCGGCATGAAGCACGTCCCGGAAGCGCAGAGCCAGACTCCGCGGCGTCACGGCTTCCTCCAGGAGGAAGCGGTTGACCGCACAGCATTTCCCTTTGCTCCAGACACCTTTGAGTCCGAGATATTTCACCTCCCCCTCCCCGATCATGTCCTTGTCTTTCAGATGCGGATGATCGTGATAGCGCCAGACGGCAAGCCCCGTTTCCTTCAGAAGCCGCTCCTTGGCCGCAGTGACCGGATCGTTTTCGAGACGCCTGTCGAAATGGTCGTAAAAAGTCGGTTCGTGCACAATCAGGAGCTGAGCGCCCCATTGCGCGGCCGCGCGGATCACCTCCGGCGTCGCAAACATCGTGACGGCGGCCTTGCGGACCTCCGTTTCCGGACTGCCGCACTTCAAAGTGTCGCACGAATTGGAATAATCATGCGGAGCGCCGTCCGCGCACCAGCGGAAAAGCTCCTCCATCAGTTCCCGGACCGTCATCAGACACCTCCCTGAAACTCACTCGTCCTTCACTTCGTCGAACACGCGGACGTAATCCACGACAAAATAATCCGGCAATCGCGCCTTGCGCAGTTCCGCGGCAGGCTCATGGCCTTCACGGTAACCCATGCATTCGGTGGAGACAAGAATGAACTGCTCCCGGTGCGAAACCGGACCGTCGCAGCGCCAGGACTCCCTGCCGTCGATGTAATAGACATAGCCGTCCGGGGACCAGTCCAGCCCGAAGACATGATATCCGTCCGGCGTCGGCTCCAGCCTGCGGTCTCCGGAACCGGCATGTTTGTGATCCTCGCCGTAGCCGTCCCAGTGGTTGTTGTGGGAGACGATGCCGTCCCGGGTGAAATTCTCCATGATGTCGACTTCCACCCCGGACTCCTCCGGATTCAGCGTCGCGCCGATGCAGGGAGACTGCAGCCAGAAAGCCGCCCACCATCCGGGCTGTTCCGGAAGCCTGCAGCGGATTTCATAATAGCCGTAGCGGTGCATGAACTTGGGCTGTTCGATTTTTGCCACGGGCCAGACGAATTTCGGTTTGCCTTGTCCTCCGAAGCAGAACTCGCGGCCGGGACGGTCCAGATAATTGGAGCCCGTCTGCAGATGCGGGGAAAAGTAATGCCCGTCCTTTTCCTGAAGCGTAAGCAGGAGATTCCCTTTTCCATCCAGAAAGGCTCCCTGATCGGTGAACGTCTCGTGACGGCGCTGGAGCAGATGCAGCCGGTAGCTCCATTTCGACTCGTCCAGCGTATCGCCGTCGAACTCGTCATGCCAGACCAGCTTCCACTTTTTCCCGGGAGGCAGAAGGCTTTTCACATGTTCCATTCTTCCCAGCTCCCGTTTTCACGGTGCATAATACATGCCGCCGTTGATGTTGATGGTTTCGCCGGTCACGTATCCGTTGCCGATCGCGAACAGGACCGCGTCGGCGATCTCCTCGCACGTCGCGCCGCGCCCGAGCGGAATCGCGGAGGACTCCTCGCGGTATTTCTCCGGCGTCAGACGCTTGTGGATGTTCTCCGTGACGACCATGCCGGGACAGACCGTGTTCGCCGTAATGCCGAACGGAGCCCCGTTATCCGCAAACGCCCGGGTCAGCCCGTGCATGCCGAGTTTGGAAACGCCGTAAGCGATCATGCTCATTTCCGCCGCGCGGAACGAACGGACCGAGGCGATGTTCACGATGCGTCCCCAGCCGGACTCCTTGGCGCGGTTGAAAAACGCCATGGAGCAGAGAAACGCGCCTTTGAGGTTCACATCCATGACGAGCGACCACCATTCGCCCTCGCTCATGTCCGCCGTCCGTTTCCAGGGGTCGAGCCGGGCGTTGTTGACCAGGATGTCAACTCTTCCCAGCTTCTCGAACATCGCGTTCACCGCCTTCTCGTCGGAGACGCTGCAGACGCATACTTCGGCCCGTCCGCCCGCCGCCTTGATCTCATCCGCGACCTTCTGCGCATTGCCGGGGTTGTGCGCGCAGTTGACGATCACTTCGCAGCCTTTTTTCGCAAGCTCAAGCGCAATGACCCGTCCCAGGCCCTGCGAAGCGCCTGTGACAAGAGCTCTTTTCCCAGTCAGATCCATTTTTCCTTCCCTTTCCGGTATGTTGATTCAGGATTGCACGATGAAGTCACCGAATGTGAGAATCAGCGGATAGTCCCGCAGCGGCAGGTGGCGGAAGCGGACGAAGCCTTCCCCGTCGCGTTCCAGCATGGTGTCCGGAATCCGGTAGACCGTGCCGGAAAGCGGGTCGATCAGACGCCAGTCGTCCTTCTGCGCGGCGAACTCCGCGGAAACGGTCGATTCATACGTCGTCGTCAGCAGTTCCGAAGGTTTCCAGTAGGCGAATGCGGAACTTCCGTCCGGACGACGGAATCCGCAATGCATCAGATCTCTGCCGTCGTCATCCATGCGGAGGAGTCTCCGGGAATCGGACGGGATGAAAAACATCGGGAGGTCGCACACGGAAAAATCCTCCCGGAAAATCGCGGCGAGATTCTGCAGAACACGGTAGGATGGTTTCGGCCGGTATTCCCCGGTTGCCACTCCGTTTTCGTCGAAGTCCGCGGCCAGAACGCCGAAATATCCGAAATCCAGCCAGGTGGATTTCTCGCCCACCTTTCCGTTCAGCGCCTCCACCATGTCCATGCAGGAGAAATAGGAGGTGAACATGACGCCCGCCGAAAGATGACCGATCATCTGCCGCGCAAGGAATTTCGCCTGCCGCTCCGGCGTCCATGCGGCGCCGTTGAGCGCGCCCGCCGCGCTGATCCGCGACTGCGTCCCGGTCTCCCCCTGGACCAGGCGGATGCGCGGATTGTAAAGATCGCAGATCGCCCGGATCGTCCGGAGCCGGAGTCCGGTGCCCTGCTTTTCATCCGGCGTGTAGCCGTGATAGGTAAAAGCATCCATCACCTCGCCCGCGCCGGTCCGGAACACGTCATGCAGCCATTTCAGGCGGTTGGTGCAGAACGATCCCCCCATGACCTTCGCATCGGGATTCCCTTCCTTCACGGCTTCCGCCGTCGCCTTGACGAACTCGCCGTATTCGGTTCCGTTCGTGCCGTGCTTCCAGCACCAGCTGCCGTCCGGCTCGTTCCAGACCTCATACCAGGTGACGCGCCCTTTGTAGCGGCGGACGGTTTCCACGACATAACGGTGCCAGGCCTTTTTCTGCTCCTCCGTCTTGATGGGAGGGCATCCGACCGCGCCGAACACTTTCGCGGCATCCTCGTCATAGAGGCCGTTGCCGTAGCAGAGACAGATCCAGGGAACCAGTCCGCGTGCGCATAGATTGTCCACGATTCCGTCCAGCCAGGAAAAATCGTAAACGCCCTTCTCCTTTTCCGTCCGCGCCCAGCCGGACTGGATGCGAATCCATTTCACACCCAGCTCGGCGACTTTGTCATACGCTTTTTCCGGCTCGAAGACTCCCCGGTCCAGCTTCTCAAAACCCAGTCCGAGCGGAGAAGTTCCAACCTGTGACGAACACACCGTTTTCACAGTGCCCAGCTTCTGAAGACGATCCATTCTGATCCGTTCTCCTGTTGAATTCATCCTATGGATTCTATCGTGGAGAGCGACGCGGAAATCTCCGAAGCCGCTCCGCCGACGATCCGTTTGATTTCTTCAATATGCTCCGCCGTATATTTGGCTACCGGCATGGAACAGCCGAGGGAAGCGAGAAAACGCCCGTTGGAAAAAACGGGAAACGCAAAGATTCCCTGATCGCCTTTCCGTGTATGATACATGCCGCTCATGCGGATTCTCTCCAGCAGCGCATGCACGTTTTCCCGGTCCCGGAACTCCGGCAGGATGTTTTTCCTGTCCCGGACGGCGTCATAATGTGTCAGCTGTTCCGCGGAGGAGCGGCAGGCCATTTCCATGACCCCCGTCGCCGTCGCGTAGATATCATGAAAAGAGGGCGCGGCAAGGCGGATCGTGCGGTCCGGATTGCAGTTGCGCAGATAAAGCACATAACGCTCACCGGCGTAAATCTGTGAAATCAGGACGGAATCGCGCACTGCCTCCGCGGTCCGGTCGATCACGGGAACGGCCTTCTTCAGCAGCGCGGACTGGAACATCGCCATATTGCTCAGCGTCAGGATCCGGGGCCCGGCGACATAACCGGCCTGGCGGGAGACCTGCACGATATAGCCGGATTCCAGCAGCATCTTCAGAATCCGGGAACAGGTCGCGCGGTTCAGCTCAAGCGCTTCGGCAAGCGCCATCGGGCCCATCGGATGCGGAGTGGCACGGACAATCGCCTCCAGAATGCCGAATGTCTTGTCCAATACTTTTATCATGCTGCTTTCTCAATATAAAATTCACATTATGAACTTAAAGCATCTTATTGTATACTATAATATTAAAATATGAATTTTAAAGTTTATAAATCAAAAATTAATCTCTTTTTTCCGATCGCCCCCGAATCGTCTGCACGAAATCCGGGAAAGACAGAAGACACAGACCTCCGGAAAAAAAGTTTCCCGGATTGCAAAATCCTTTTCCCGCTGTATCTTACGGCATCATGAAAAAACAGACCTTCATACCCACAGCACTGCACTCTTCCGGGGCGCGGATGACAACGCTTGCCTCCGCGCACTTCATGGCGGACATGATGGGGGGACTCCTGCCGGGATTCCTTCCCGCGGCGCTGGCCTATTTCCACCTTGACCTCGGCATGGGGGTCTTCATCCTGACCAGCATGAGCATCGGCTGCAACATGATGCAGATCCCCGTGGCGTATCTTGACCGGGACACGCGCAATCCGCGCCTCATCGGCATCGGCCTTCTGATGGCGGGCCTGATCCTGCTGCTCGGCGCTCTTCCGCGCGCAACTCCGGTACCGGTTCTCTGCCTCATGATGCTCACAGTGGGCGCGGGCGTCGCAATCGTCCATCCGGCCGGACTCCGCGGCATCCAGAACATCGGGCGAATCGCCCCGACAGTCAGCACGCCGGCATTCATGACGGGAGGATTCCTGGGTTCCTGCATCGGTCCCTGGCTCAGCGCCACCCTGGTCGGAAATCACGGACTGAAAGGACTGTTTTTCCTGATTCCTTTCATTCTGCTTCTGCTGGCGGCGCTGCGCATTTCCCATGTCAGGCTCGCGCTGGACCGTCCGGGAAAAACCGCAGCGGCGAAAGAAAACGGGGATCCGGCGGCGCCGTGGAGCTTCCGGAGCCTCCTGCTGACCGCGTTTTTCATGAACACCGGAACAACCACCATCCAGATGCTTCTGCCGACCCAGCTGAACACGCTCGGCTTTCCGCTTGCCTTCGGAGGATTCAGCGCGATGCTTTTCGGCATCGGATCGGCGACAGGTTCCATCTGCCTTGGCTTTCTGGCGAAGAAATATCCGGTTCCGCGCTTCATTTTCAGCGGACTGTTCCTCGGAGTTCCCCTTGTCTTCTGCTATTTTCTGCTCCTGCGGAACATTTCGGCATGTGCACTGGTTCTGCTGGCGGGATTTACGGCGAGTTCCTGCTATCCGCTCCTCGTGGCGCTTTCACGCAGCGCGCCGAACGGTCCGGGGCTCGGCGCAAGAATGGCGCTGATCGTCGGAGGGACCTGGGGGCTGGCGGGCGTGTTTTTTCTCGGAATCGGACAGTTCGCCGCCCGGTTCGGAATCGGAATTGCCATGCACGCCTCCTGGATTTTCTATCTGCTCGCGCTGATTTCCGCAGTCGTCACCCTGCGCAGAAACGCGGGAGAAAAAAAATCCGTCTGACAGAAAAAACGCTCTTCATTATCGAATAAGCGGCGGGATGCGCGCGGAAAGGACCATTCAGATCAGCCGGGCGGCGCAAAGGCCGCAGAATACGGCGGCAAGTCCGGCAAGATTCTGAAGCAGCAGATTCAGCAAGGCACGGACGAACTCTCCCGCCAGAAGCAGATTGGCGCTCTCCAGAACAAGCGTGGAAAACGTTGTGAACGCGCCGAGAAAACCGATCAGCGCAATTGGCGCATAAGGTTCAAGCGATGGGAAACGCTGCCGCAGAAGGACAAACAGGAATCCGGCCAGAAAACTTCCGGCGGCGTTCACCGTGAACGTGCTCCAGGGAAACAGGGAGAGGGGAAAGGCCCGGATGACCAGATAACGCAGAAGGGTGCCGATCCCGCCCGCGCAGGTGACAAGCAATAGGATTTTCAGGGACATGGCCGCATCTCCGTTTTTCAGGCGGTAACATATCACGCTTCGGCCTGTTTGCAATCCCCCGCTCCGGAAAGCGGCACGCTTTCGCGGCAATTCCGGAAAAGATTGTGATAAATATTTTTTTTATTGTTTTTTCCTCCCGCTCTTGAAAGCGTATTTTCCCATGTTATATTAAAAGCCACTTTTTTGGTCACCTGAAACCCTTTAGAAAGCAAGGAGAAGAGACACGATGAATGCTTATGCACAGCGTGTGTTGGAAAACCTGAAGAGCGCCGCTCCGTGGGAGACGGAGTTCCTTCAGAGTGTCACGGAAGTTTTCGAGTCCCTCGGCAAGATCCTCGATGTGAATCCCAAGTATGAAAAGAACAAAATCCTCGAGCGCATCACCATTCCCGAACGGATTATCACCTTCCAGGTTCCGTGGGTTGACGACAAAGGCGAAATTCAGGTCAATTACGGCTACCGCGTCCAGTTCAACAGCGCCATCGGCCCGTACAAGGGCGGACTCCGCTTCCGCTCCACGGTAACCCTCAGCATCCTCAAATTCCTGGGCTTCGAACAGATCTTCAAGAACAGCCTGACCACTCTCCCGATGGGCGGCGGCAAAGGCGGCTCCAACTTCGATCCCAAGGGAAAATCCGAGCATGAAATCATGGTGTTCTGCCAGGCGTTCATGCGCGAACTCTACCGCCACATCGGCCCGAACACCGACGTCCCCGCCGGCGACATCGGCGTCGGCGGACGTGAAATCGGCTATATGTTCGGCCAGTACAAGAAAATCGTCAACAGCTATGACAGCGTTCTGACAGGCAAGGGACTGAACTGGGGCGGAAGTCTGGTCCGTCCGGAAGCCACCGGATACGGCAACGTCTACTTCGCCACCGAAATGCTCAAGACCCGCGGGTCCTCCTTCGAAGGACGCAAGGTTCTGGTTTCCGGTTCCGGAAACGTCGCCCAGTATGCCGTGAAGAAGGCGCTCCAGCTCGGCGGCAAAGTGCTCTCCATGTCCGACTCCAACGGAACGATCATCGACAAGGACGGCATTGACGCGGAAAAGCTCGCCTACGTCATGGAACTCAAGAACGTCCGCCGCGGCAGGATCTCCGAATACGCGAAGGTCTTCAAGAGCGCCAGCTACTACGAGGGACAGCGTCCCTGGAAACTGGTGAAGGCCGACATCGCGCTGCCCTGCGCCACCCAGAACGAACTGGATGAAAGCGATGCGAAAGAACTCGTGAAGAACGGATGCATCTGCGTTTCCGAAGGCGCCAACATGCCCTCCACGATCGACGCGACCAACGTCTTCCTCGCCAACAACATCCTGTTCGGCCCGGGCAAGGCCGCCAACGCCGGCGGCGTCGCCACCAGCGGACTGGAAATGAGCCAGAATGCCATCCGCCTCGGCTGGAGCGCGGAAGAGGTCGACCAGAGACTTCACAACATCATGAAGAGCATTCACAATTCCGCCCACGAGGTCGCGGCGGAATTCGGCGAACCCAACAACTACGTGCTCGGCGCCAACATCGCCGGCTTCCGCAAGGTCGCCGACGCCATGATCGACCTCGGCGTCTGATCCGGATTCCTTTTCGGAACCTGCAACGGGATGGCGGAACCTTCCGCCGTCCCGTTTTTTTGTGCTGTGTGAAGGGAAAATCCGGACAGACGCGGAAAACGAAACGCGTCGTGCAGGAAAGAACGGCGCCGGAAAAGGGTCAGCGGCGTTTGATTTCGGTTCCGTCGAGACGGCGTGCGCCGAGCAGCGTCCGGGCTTCCTCGAACGGCAGGTTGTAGGACGGCAGCGCGATCCGGTAGCGCGGCGAACCGAAGGTATGCCGGATTCCCATCAGATCCAGAAGGAGTTCAAACGTCAGGTCGTTCGTGAATACGCTGCCGGCATGAGCGCGGAGCGTCTCCGCCAGTCCGGGCCGCTCCCTGCGCAGCGGCTCGGAAAGATAGAGAAGCATCGGAATTTCCGCAATCTCCTGCACATAGGCGTCCGCGCCGTGTCCGACGCCCGGCTTTTCCGAATGGTCGGCAAGATAGAGCGCGGCCTTCACCCGGGGATTGTTCCGCAGCATGGTGAAGATCCGCTCCAGAACGCCGTCCACATACAGCACGCTCCGGTCATAGACATGCCATGACGCCAGGTCTTCGCGGAACCCCTCCGGATAGCGTCTCGCATACGGGCCGTGGTTGCCCATGAGATGCAGCACGACAAGCGAACGGTCCGAGTTCAAATGCTGCGAAAGAGGCGCAAGCAGCGCTTCGTCGAATTTGGTGCGCCAGAGGATGAAGTCCTCCATCGTGTTGAGCCAGACAAGCTCATCCGCTCCGGAGACCAGCGCCGCCACAGGCGAATCGTAGCGTCCATGCGGATACTGGTTGCTCAGGAAAACCGTATGATAGGCGCAGTATTTCAGCACGTCAAAAATGCTCGGCAGAGCGGCGTTCCCGTATTTGACATATTGATTGTGCGCGCTCAGGAGACAGGAAACGACCTGCATGGTCTGCACATGGCAGGAAAAGGCGTTTTTCATGAGAATGAAATCCGGTTCGCGCGCCGCCGCCTTCATGAACGGCGTGGTGTCAAGTCCGTAGCCGTAGGCGCTGCAGCGGTTCCGGTTGTGCGACTCTCCGATAATCAGCACGTAAATGCCGTCCTCGCCGCTGCCTTTTTCAACATGGCGCTTCACCGTCTCCATCCGTTCCGGCCCCCGCGCGGCATACTCCTCGATCACCGCGAAATACTGGAGACTGTCCGTGAACAGCACCTTCGTGCGGTTCAGCGAGTCGATGCCGGTGAGCTCCGTGTACAGCGGGCGGGAAACGCCGATCAGAACCAGTGCAATGCACACGAGATATCCCCGGGAAACACCCCGGGAGGCGCCGATGCGGTTCAGGAAAAAGAGCCCCGCTCCGCAGAGAATCAGGAGCGCGAACAGAAGCAGGCAGAAAAAATGCGTGAAAAAGTAGTGAAGAGCTTCCGCAAGATCGGTCTGGTATACCGCCTGGATGGAGTCATAGGTGAAATTGCGGCCCGTGGCGATGTGGTGGGCAAGAATGGTCACGGGAAGCAGATAGAGGAGAAAGCCGAAAAGCAGCGTGGGCAGGAGCCGCAGACTGCGCCGGAAATGTCCCGCGGGATCGCCGCACAGCGTGTCCGCGCAGAAAAACCAGACGGAAAGAAGCATGGCGAAAGAGAGCTGGGTCACGGCATAGAACTGTTCAATCGGAGAGAAATTCAGCCATTCGCAAAGCAGAAGAACCGGGGGAAAGGCAAAATAAATCATCCGCCCCCAGGCATCGCGCCGGATCAGCGCGCCGGAGAGGAGCGCGGCATACAGCGCGGCGAAAAGGACGAGCGGCCCGACCGTTCCCGGTTCGATGTAGTTTCCCGGCCGGAACAGGATATACACGGTGCACAGAAACCCGACGGAGAGGAACACCGCCGCGCAGACGATCCAGTCCCTGCGGGAGAGTCTCCGAAGGGAATCCCGGATCTCCCGGAAAACTGCAATGAAACGGTTTTCATTCATGGGAAACAGCATTCCTTCCTGTTGAAGATTCCCCTGCCGAACGGCCTCGCCTCACCATGGATTCAGGATCAGCGACAGCAGTTCCCCGGCAAGCTCCTTTTTGGGTTTCAGTTCCAGATTGAAACATCTCCCGTCGGCAGCGTAAAGCGTCAGCGCATTGTTGTCGGAGGCGAACCCGCGCCCGGGATTTCCGACCTCGTTGGCGGCAATCCAGTCAAAATTCTTCTCCTTCATCTTGCGGAGCGCATTGGATTCGAGATCGTCCGTTTCCGCGGCGAAGCCGACCAGAATCTGATCGCCGCGTTTGCGTTTTCCCAGAGAAAGCGCGATGTCCTCGGTCCGTTCCAGCTCCAGAAAAAGATTGCCTTCGCCCTTCTTGAGCTTGCTCCTGGAGCAGACGACGGGCCGGTAGTCCGCCACGGCCGCGCAGAGAACAATCAGATCCGCCCCGGGCATCGCCTGTTTCATCGCCTCCGCCATTTCGGCGGCGCTCTCGATCCGGACGAATCGGGCGAGTCCTTCCGGAACATTCAGCGCGACGGGTCCGGAAACCAGCGTGACGGCATGCCCGAGTTCCAGTGCTGCCTCCGCGATGGCATATCCCATTTTTCCACTCGAGCGATTGGTGATGAAACGGACCGGATCGATGCTTTCACGCGTCGGTCCCGCATTAATCAGAACGTTCATAGGGGAATATCCTCAAAACCGATGGCGCGCTGCTCACGGCGGATGCGGCGGCACTCCGGACACATGAAAACTTCGAGTCCGAGCATTTGCGCGGTCCTGTCGGACTTGCGGATCGTGACGATGTCGCCCTCGGAGAGTTTAACGCTCTCGGGCGAATTGTCGAACACCAGCTCGGACGGACCGCGCAGGATCCGCACCTTGATGACGGACTCCTCCTTGAGCACCAGGTGGTTCAGAAGCTCCGTGCTGTTGCTGAACGCGATTCCGATCCCGACCCGGAAACTGCCGTGCGTAATGCTCCGGTAGTAGGCGGTGCTGCCGTGCACGGTGGAAACGCCGACGCCGTCGCCGACGACCTCCCGCGCATAGATGTCGTCATCAATCTTCACCTGATAGCGCAAGGCGCTGACATTGTTCATATTGTGAATGAAGATATCGTTGATCGCATACCGTTTGACGTTTCCTGTCATGCCGACCAGCTTCATCATCCGCGTCGTGCGCAGTCCGCCCGCCAGCAGCGCATCGATCTGGCTTTCCAGGGAATGGCGCGGGCAGTGCGGCGCGGTTTCCACGTCGCGGACCGGCATTTTCAATCGTTCCGGATAGGCCAGTTCCGCGCCGAGCATCGCGCCGTCTCCGCCGTAGCTGATCAGCAGGTCGAAATCCTCTTTGTTCCTGTCCACCACGGCAACGCCCTTCTCCCGCAGGATTTTCTCGAGGGCAGACCCGTTTTTTCCATAAAGCGCGACTTTCATTCCGCCGGACTCCTGAATTCATATTTTTCGATGATGGAATATAGCACGGCGGCCGCGCAATTTCCAACGTTGACCGAGGTTTTCGCGCCGAACATCGGAAGCGAGACAATCCCGTCGCACATTGCGCACACCTCCGGATCGACGCCGAGCGCCTCGTTCCCGAAGACCAGCGCCAGAGGAAAGCAACAGGGATAATCCCAGACATGCATCGACGAATCCGAAACCTCCACGGCGAGCACGCAGCATCCCGCGCGCTTCAATTCCCGCACCGCGTCGGCCGTCCGGTCGAAATGCCGGAACGGCACCGTCTTGTCCGCCCCCATCGCGGAACGCGCAAGCTTCGGATGCGGCGGCGCGGGCGTGTAGCCGCAGCAGATCACCTCTTTCGCCCGGACCGCGTCGGCAAGACGGAAGATGTTTCCGGCATTGAAGGAACTCCGGAGACGGTCCAGCACAATCGTGAGTTCGGGATGGGCTCCCATGTTTCCGGCTCCGTCAGCGGCGGGAACGGGAAGTGCGCCCGGAGGACGGGCGGCGCGATCCTCCGCGATGTCCGGAGGACGGGGTACGGGAGCGCGAATGCTTCACGGGAGCGTTGACCCTCTCCGGCAGGACAAGCATCTCCTCCTCCGGCTGGATCGTCCTGATGACGATCTGGGCGTATTTTTCGATCTCCGGCATCACATAGGCGCCGTATTCGCAGACAAAGCTGATGGATTTCCCCCGCGCTCCCGCGCGGCCCGTCCGCCCGATCCGGTGCACGTAATCCTCGGGATGGTCGGGCAGGTCGTAATTGACGACATGCGAAATTCCCGCGATATGGATGCCGCGCGCGGCGACATCTGTGGCGACGACGATTCGGACCTCGCCGGACTTGAATTTTTCCAGGATCTTCAGGCGCTTCGCCTGGGGAATGTCCCCGGAGAGCAGTTCCGCCTGCACCCCGTATTCATAGAGATGATCCACCAGGTCGATGTTCTTCTCCTTCCAGTTGCCGAAAATAATCATGCGCTCGAACGGCTCGTTCCGGATCAGCCAGAGCAGCATGGCGAGCTTCTGGTTGTTGAGCACCGCATAAAAGTGCTGGTCGATGAGATCGGTCACGACATGTTCCGGTTCGGCTTCCAGCGAAACCGGATCCACCAGCCAGCGGTCGACCAGCGCAAGCACCTCCGGTTCCAGCGTGGCGCTGAAGAGCATCGTCTGGCGTTTGCCCGCGGGGGGCAGTTTCGCGACGATGCGCCGCACGTCGGGAATGAATCCCATGTCGAGCATCCGGTCGGCTTCGTCGATCACAAGAATTTCCACGGCGGAGAGATCCAGATGTCCGCTCCGGGAGTAGTCGATGATTCTGCCGGGCGTGCCGACGAGAATGTCGATCGGATCGGCGAGCGAATCCCGCTGTCCCTGATGGTCCATGCCTCCGAAGATCACAAGATTGTTGAGCGCGGTGTATTTTCCGAGCGCGAGCGCATCGTTGTGAATCTGAATCGCCAGCTCGCGGGTCGGGGAAAGCACCAGCACGCGGCACGCGCCGGGTTTCCGGGATTCGGGGGAAAGCGGATTGCGCAGAAGGCGCGTCATGGACGAAGCCAGAAACGCGGCGGTCTTTCCGGTTCCGGTCTGCGCCTTTGCGGCGAGGTCTTTCCCCGCAAGGGCGTACGGCAGGCATTTTTCCTGAATCACGGTGCAGTAGCGGAAATTGAGAGACTGCGTCCCGGCAAGGATTTCCGGAGCGAGGTCAAGATCGGAAAAACGCGTTTTTCCCTCTTCCGGCGGCGGAGGAACCAGTTCCGGCATCGGAGGCGGGGCGGCGCGGAGCGGCCTTTTTTTCGCAGGGGAGGAGGCGGTTTTTGATTTTTTCTGCGGCTTTTCCGCTTTTTCCGCTTTCGCGGCGGTCTGTCCCGCATTTGCCTTTTTCACGGAGGAGCGGCGCTGAATGGAGCGTTCCCGTTTCAGTTCATTCGCAGGCGCGGACTTCGGATTCGGCCGGGAGGACGTTCTTTCTTTTTTCTGTTCTTCAGCGGCGGAGGATCCGAAAATGGAGCGTTTGAGGAGCCTGAGACGGGCCTTGAGACTGAGGCGGAAGGGACGGTCTGTTCTTGTCTGAGTTTTCTTTAACACGGCGGCAATGGAAGTTTCTTTGTTTTAAGGGTTAATGATTAAAAGCCTGAACGGATAAATTACATCTGGATCGGCGACAATACAAGTGTTTTTATGAAATAAGCGCATATTTTTCAGCGCTTTCCCTCCGGGGAAAGCGTTTTGACGTATGGGAAAGGACACGTTCCGCACCTCCCGGGACATGCGGAAAACGAGGGCGGAAACAGGAGAAAACGGGAGATTCCCTCTGTCCCGCACCCCTCATCCGAAAAAACACGTTTTTCCTCCGGAGCGAGCTTGACATCCGGGAAGCAGGGTCTATGTTTAGACAGCACTCGAAAAAGGAGGTGTAGCTATGGAAATCACTGTTAGCGGAAGACATTTCGATGTCACGGAACAAATCAGACAGAAGGTCGTTGATGCGCTTACAGCGGGTTTCGCGGATCTGCCGCTGAAAATCATTTCGGCAACTGCGGTTCTGGATGTCCAGGGCAGCAGGGCAATCGCGGATATCGTTGTGAACATCAAAAACCTTACCGCGAAAGCGCAAGTCGAAGATTTCGATCTCTACAAGGCGATTGACGCCGCCGTCCTCAAAGCCGCCACTCAGGCGCGGAAATATCTGGACAAGCGGCAGCATCACAAGAACGGCGAAACTCTCGTCGAGCTTGAAATGAAGAATGCAGCAAAAGCCGATTCCGAAGAATAAATTTTCATCAGCGGAAAGCCCCGGAATGACATCGTTCCGGGGCTTTTTTTATTTCCGGGCGTCCGGCGGAAAAGGCACCTGACAAACTCCGCATCAGGCGGATTCACGGGCGACACCGGCTTTTTTCTGCCATTCAAGCATCCGCGCATTGCTGAAATCCAGATTGTGCGTGATGGTCTCCAGCGCGTAGAGAGTCGGATCGAAGAGGGGCGTATCGCGGGAGAGACGGCTGGACAGCCACGCCGCCGGCAGGATCGTCCAGACCGGCAGGCAGAGCTCCCGGACGCTTCTGCCGGGCAGATGCTCCGCGGCAAGTCCGCGGTAATAATCGTGCAGCGTCGTCCGTCTGCTGTCCAGCACGGTCACGCCTTTTCCGCCGGCCTCCTCCAGAACCATCGCGGCGAACAGCGTCCGGCAGACGTTCTCCACATGCGCCAGCGGCCAGCGGTTCCGTCCCTTCCACGGGCCGAAATGAAAGACAAAGGGGGAATGTTTCAGATACGCGACCGCGCGCGGCGTGATCGTCGTATCGCCGTTTCCCCAGACGACGCAGGGGCGGACGCAGGCAAAGCGTTCCGGCGCCAGATGTTCCGCAAGCCACTTCTCGGACAGGATTTTATACTTCGGATACGGGTGCGACGCCGTGCTGTCAAAGGGAAGCTCCTCCTCTGTTTCCCCGTGAAAATCATGAAGCCCGTAGACATCGGACGTGGAAAGGTAGACAAAACGTCTGACATGGTGTTTCCGGCAGAGAAGGGCGAGCTGTTTCACGGCTTCGTAATTGACGGTCCGGAAGAGCGCGTCGCGTCCGACGTCGCTGGCGCGCGCCGCGATATGCACCACGCAGTCGTATTCCCGCTCGAAGAGGCGTTCCAGCGAGTCGCCGTCGCAGAGATCACCCGGAATCGCGTCCGCTCCCGTCGCGGTGAAGCGCGGCGCGACCTTCCGGTGGATCATGCCCGTGACCGCACACCCCTGTTTCAGAAAATATTCCACGGCGTTGGAGCCGATGTAGCCGCCGGCGCCGGTGATGAGAACGCGTTTTTTCATCGTCTTCTCCTCCTGTGTCACGGCACAATGCCGTATTTCCGGCCGAGCCGGGCGATCGTTTCGGCGGCGTCTCCGAGCTGTTCCAGCGTATGTGTCGCCATCACGTTCAGCCGGAGACGGCATTGCTTCGCGCGAACGGCGGGCGTTGTTCCGATGTTGGTAAAGATGCCCGCGTCAAAGAGATCCATCTGGAAGCGCGCGAGTTTCCCCTCGTCCCCGACCGGAACCGGCAGAATCGGGGAACGGCTGTTCAGCGTATCGAAACCCCGTTCGGTGAGCGCCTTCTGAAAGAAATCGCGGTTCCGCTTCAGGTTTTCCAGATGACAGGGTTCCTCCTCCGCAATTCTTATCGACTCCAGAATTTCCGCGACGGTCGAAGCGGGAAGCGCGCTCGAAAAAAAGGTGCTTCTCGCGTAATAACGCAGATAATCGATCACGCATTTTCTTCCGCAGGCGAATCCGCCGACGCTCCCGAGCGCCTTGCTGAATGTGCCGTAATGCAGATCGACTTCGTCGCGCACGCCACAGAGATCGGCAGTGCCGCGTCCCCGCTCCCCGACGGCCCAGAATCCGTGCGCGTCGTCGATCATCAGGAATGCGTCAAAGCGCCGTTTCAGCTGCGCGAGTTCCGCGACGGGGGCGAGACTGCCCTCCATCGAGAAAACGCCGTCGGAGACAATCATCCGGCCCGGCGTGCGGCAGGATTCCAGCAGGCGGGAGAGACGCCGGGCGTTCAAATGCGGATACGGCGCGAGCGACGCCCCGGAGAGGCGCGCCCCGTCAAACAGCGAGGCATGATTGGACGCGTCGCAGAAAATCGTGTCCCCCGGGCGGCACAGGCCGGACAGCACCCCGAGGTTTCCGCTGTATCCGGAGGGAAAAAGAAGCGCGCTTTCCGTTCCGCAGAAGCGTGCGAGCTTCTCCTCAAGCGCCTCATGAAGCTCCGTCTGTCCCGCATAAAGCGGCGGGGAACCCGCACCGGAACCGAAGCGTTCCGCGGCACGCCGGGAGGCCTCCCGGACTCCCGGATGAAAGTTCAGGTTCAGAAACGAGTTGCTCCCGAGCATCAGCATTTCGCGCACCTCGCCGGCGGGCGTCCGGACCCGGGTGACGGGTTTCACCCCCTCCAGCAGCACCATACGCAAGCCGTCATAGTAGGGCGGAGGACTGCATGCGAGTTCCGAGGCCAGAAGTTCCGTCTTGTCCGCAATGCGGCCGCCGGGATCAAAACAGCGTTCAAACAGAGTGTTCATCGTTCCGCAAGCTCCTTGAAATAGTGTTCTGTCGCCCGGAGACGCTCCGTTTCCGGGATATTCCGGTAATCCGGCGGCGCCGAGCGCATCCGCCCGGACGGCCTGTTTCTCCGGAAAAGCCGGAAGTCATTTTCCCGGCATTCCCGGAAATCCCCCTCCCCGATCTTTACGCCCGGACACGCCGTTCCGCAGGGCACGGCATACAGAAGCTCATACTCTCCGACGCCGCCGATCAGGGTGAAGCACGGGTCAATCGAGGGGGGACACGCATGCAGAACCTCCGGAGAAAGCGCCTGCTCCAGATCGACGTGCAGGCGCATGCCCGTGTTGACGCGGCGGAAATTCTCCAGCGCATCAAAAAATCCGCCGCTCGTATCGGTTGCGAAAAGCGATTCCCGCGGAACCGGATCGTGCATGGCAAGTTCCGGCATCGCGCCGGACCGGAACGCCGCCAGATTCGCGCATCCCAGCCGTCCGGACGCATAGAGTTCAAACGGAATCCGGCGCGCGGCGCACCGTGTGACGGGAGCCCGTTCCGTCTGCGCATACGCAACGGCGGCATAGCTCCACGGCACGGAGCACCCCGTATCACCGCCGACGCATTCCGCACCGTAAAACTGCAGAACGCGCTCGATTCCGCCACCGACGCGCCGATAGTAGTCCATTCCTTTTGTTTCGTCGACATTCCAGTTCTGGATCCAGATTTCCGGCGTGACGCCGCAGGCCAGAAGGTCGGTGCAGACCGCGCAAGCCATGTTTCTCCCGATGATTTCCGGCGGCGTGCGGAGGAAAAAATCCTCCTCTTCGGAAAAGCCGTCCATCGTGAAGAGCAGAAAGGCGGAACCGCGTTTCACAATCTCCGCGTCGGCGAGATACGGTTTTGTCCCGTGAAGCGCCGCGAACAGGCGGATGCAGGCGTCTTCGTTCATGGCTGTCCTCCTCCTTTGATCAGCATCAGTTTGCGCGGCGCGACGGAAATTTCGACGGGAAGCGTTCCATGCGGATCGCCGTCATATTCCACGCGGCACGGCGGCCGCGCCTCGATCCGGACGGGGTCCGAATAAAGGCGCACCGCTCCGCATTTTTCCTTCCGGTAAAGTTTTGCAAGCAGACGGATCCATCCGGGAAACGAACGGGCGCGTGTATGCCAGAGCAGACATTCTCCGTCGGCGGTGCGCGGCAGATCAAGCGCCAGTCCGCCCGCGATATACGGCATCTTCGTAATCAGCATGTGCCCGCACGCCGGAAAACTTTCTCCGTTGACGGCATAGTCGAAACGCGGGTGTTTCAGCAGGGAAACAAGCAGCGCGCAGAAGGTGCCGAAGCGGTTGCCGAGATACGGACGCAGGACGTTGGCGCGCGCCGCGACATCAGCCCCGATCCCGAGATTGCACGAACAGAGGAAATGCGCCGTTTTCCCGTTGTGCGTGATTTTCAGAACCTCCACGGGTTCCACGCCTCCGGAACGAAGCGTTTCCAGCGCGGCGAAGGGGTCCAGCGGGATGTGGTGAAAGGAGCAGAAGTCGGGGCTGGTGCCCGCATAGAGCACGCCGAGCGGAAGCGTTTCGGACGGATTCCGCAGCAGGCCGTCTGCGACGGCGCTTATGGTTCCGTCACCGCCGACGGCAACGACCGCGTCCACATTCCGGGCACCTGCGGCACGTTCGCCCGCCTCGCCGATGCTCCGCAGAATCACCGCTTCCGCGCCGGGGAGAAACGGCGCCCATCGTGTCCAGGCCCGGAGCCCCCTCCCCCCGTTCGAGGCGGGATTCACCAGGACAAGGAACTTTTTCCGCACCGCGCTTCTTTCCCCGATCTCTGTTTCAGCGGACTGTTTCATTTGTAAATCCCCATTCTGCGGTAGACCGGCGTCGGTGTGCCGCATTTCCAGTTTGCGACCAGTTCGCGCGTCCGCTCCCACTCCAGCGGGAGACGTTCTCCGGCAGCTGATGCGATTTCAGCGGCACGCGTCCGGCAGATCCACTCGCAGCAGGGCACGGAAAAGGCGCGGCGCATTCTCTCATACGCGGTCTCAAAGGAAACCTCGCGAAGGTTCCCGAAAGAGAGATTGACGAATTCGCACGGTTGCACGTCGCCCGCCGCGCCGATGTAGAAGCGGTCGATTCCGCCGCAGCAGCAGCCGAGCATTTCCGCTGACTCCTCATACACCTGCGCTGTCAGAACCGGATCGTGTTTCCGGCCCCTTGCATTATAGTGTTTCTGTGCTGCGCATGCCGTCTCAACGGCCTTTGCGCTCCATTCGGAATCCAGCGGTTTTCCAAGCCACAGTCCGCTGGGTTTCGGATGGATCAGCTGCACATAATCGGCCTCCTGGTGCGCGGCGAATTCCATGATCGCATCGATCCCGCCTTCGACGATTTCGCGGTCGGAGAGCACGGTGTTGAATCCGGTGAGCATGCCCGCTTCCCGGCAGGCGCGGAGAAACGCCAGCGCCGTCTTCTGCGATCCCGGAACGCCGGTAAATGCATCGTGCCGCGCGGGATCGACGGCGTGAATGCTGCTCATCACGCCCGTGACGCCGAGTTCCGCCATCGCGGCGATGTTGTCAGGCGCGGCGGAAAACCCCGTGGAATTCACCCAGACCTCCAGGCCGGAAAGTTCGCGCAGAACGGCCCGCAGACGCTCGAACCGCAGCAGAGGTTCTCCCCCTTCGACAGCCCAGGCAACCACGCCGAACTCCCGCATTTTCCGGACGTTTTCCACAAGGGTTTCAAGCGGCAGCTCCTCCGACGGATCCCGCCTCTGGTAACAGTGCGGACAATGATAAGCGCACGCTTTCGTCACGGAAAGCACCACGGAAACCGGACGCGGCGGGCGATGCAGGACCTTGTCCTCCATCGCAAGAAAAAAAGCCTCCGAAGGATAGCGCGGCATGTAGAAATCCAGCTTGTACTCTCCGGACGGGAGGCGCAGGAGCCTGTGCCGGAAGAAAATCCCCGTGAACTTCGAAGCGCGGGCAAGCACGCGCGGCGAGCGGAAACGCCATGCGCATGCCAGCGACATCCGCAGGTAGAAAAACAGCTTTGCAAAACCCGTCACACATCTACTCTTTTTCATCGTCATACCAGAGAAACAGCAGTTGAATCAGCAGAAAACAAAGCGGAATCGCCGGAATCACCGGAAAGCGCCCGGACAGAAAAAACGCGCTCAGCAGCAGGATCTGCGCCACACATGACTGACAGTTCGCACATGTCGCCGCATGCAGCGCATGTTTCCGCAGGCAGGCCAGATGCCATGCCGCAATCCCCGCCGTCATCACGAACCCGCAGAAATAATGCAATGCGCCGAGTGCGCCGCACGTTATGAAAAAGAGGAAAATCCCCGACGCGAAAAATACGAAGATCCCTCCTTCGACTGCCGCGCCCGCAAGAAACGACGTCCGCCATCCGAGTGTCACCTGGAGTGTCCGGACGCCCGCCGCGCGGTCGCCTTCCAGATCCTTGAAGCTGCTGAAATGGCACATCATGGCGTGGATCAGCGCACAGAATCCCCCCATCAGCAGAAGCCGTTTCCCGTTTGCACCGTCCGGCATGCCGCCCGCAACGGCAGAAAAACCGAAGAAAAGACACATCGAAATCGAGAGTCCGTAGACGGCGCACCCCAGAAAAGGCACTCTCTTTCCCGCATTGTACAGGAGATTGAGAACGATGCCGATCCCGAGCGGAATGAGCGTGACGGGCTCGACCCGATATGCGGCAAAAACGAAAAACACCGTCAGGAGAGAGGAAAGTCCCAGTGCGGGGAGCGGAGCAAGACGCCCGTCCACCATCGGACGGTGCGGTGCGTTCAGCGCATCTTCGCGCCGGTTCCCGAAGTCGTTGAAAATCTGGTTGACGCCCCAGGCGAGAAAACCGATCGCGAGAATCACGCCGTCGCGCAGACTCCACGGAACGGGGCGGATACAGCGCGCCGCCAGCATTCCGGCAAGCACAGTCGTCCCCGTGACAAACGCGTAGTAGAGGCGCATCGAGCGCAGATAGTAATAGAGGAACCTCATTGCACACCATCGTTTCCGGACGGGAAGCATCCTGAACAACCGTTCATTTCCATTGCTCCATGCGCCGTTGCAGACGCACCATGTATTCGGTCAGGCGCGTCCGCTCTTCCGGTGTGAATTCGTTCATGATCCCGTGAACGAGTTCCAGATAGGCGGGTTCCAGTTTTTCCAGGAATTCCACGCCTTCCCCGGTCAGCTTCAGGCGGTAGAAACGCCGGTCGCGTTTTTCCCGGAAGCGGCGGACGAAACCGAGTTTCACGAGTCCGTCGATCAATCCGGTCAGATTGGATTTGTCCACAAGCAGGCGTTCGCTCAAATCCTGCTGGGAGAGCGCCCGTTCGGCGTAGCGGAGCGCCATCAGGACGTTGAACTGCGATTCGGCAACGGTTTGATCCCGGAAAAAACGTCTTGCAATCTGCCTGAGCAGAACACCGGACCACCAGACTCCCATCAGGGCCTCGTGTTCCGCGTCCTCGAAACGGTTGACGGAATTGAACGGCATGACAGCGTCCTTTCTCTGCAATACATTGAATTTCAAGATTCTGCTGTATATTATAACATATAACAGTTGTAAAGTCAACTGTTATATTATAAAAAAATTTAAAAAAAATTGCGACAGCAATTTTGATTCGTGCAGGACTTTCAGTCCTGCCGCGCTCCAGCTGCGTAAGCTGGTCGCGCAAAGCGCGAAATTTCCTCCGGCGGCGGTTCCATACGCTAAAGGACGAGAAGCGAAGCTTCGAGAGCCGCCGGCACTGTGTACAACATCGGGGATATAATCGGAGCTCTCGTGGTTCATTACTATTGAAGAGACGGAAGAATGCTCACGCATTCTTCCGTCTCAATGAATACGCCCGGAGCTCTCGAACTTTTCTAGTGAAAAGTTCTCGTCAATGAGCGGCTGAACCGCTCCGGGCGGGAATTTCGTGCTCCGCACGACCAGCGTTTCGTCGCTGGACCACGACAAGGGTCAACGACCCTTGACCCCGAGAAGAATGCTTACGCATTCTTCCATCTCAATGAATACGCCCGGAGCTCTCGAACTTTTCTAGTGAAAAGTTCTCGTCAATGAGCGGCTGAACCGCTCCGGGCGGGAATTTCGTGCTCCGCACGACCAGCGTTTCGACGCTGGATCACGACAAGGGTCAACGACCCTTGACCCCGAGAAGAATGCATGCGCATTCTTCCGTCTCATGACCGAGTCATGGACAAGATTTCGTGCTCCGCACGACCAGCGTTTCGACGCTGGATCACGACAAGGGTCAGCGACCCTTGACCCCGAGAAGAATGCCCGCGCATTCTTCCGTTTCAAGGGAGAATATTAATTTTATTAATTTTATTTTAAATTTTATTAATTTTAATCTTGATTTTATTAAAGAATCATTTATAATTAAGAAAGGATACCGGAAGCGGAAAAAGCGTATGGCAAAAGATCATTTTTCGAAAAACTGTCAGAACTGCGGCGGCGAACTCCACATCACGCGAATGGAATGCGGCGCCTGCGGACTCGCCGTCGAAGGAAATCTCAAACTCCCGCGCCTGGCGCGCCTGAGCGCCGAGGACCGCGAATTCATCGAACTTTTTCTCCTTTCCGCCGGTTCCCTGAAGGAGGTCGGAAAAATTCTCGAACTCTCCTATCCGACCGTCCGGAACCGTCTGTACCGGGTGATCGCGCATCTCAGGGACCTCGACCGCGACCGCCGGACGGAACGTCTGAAGATCATCCATGAGCTGGAAGGCGGCGGAATAACCGCAGAAGAGGCCGCGCGCCGTCTTGCTGAAATCTCCTGAATCCTTCAACCCATAAGGCGGAAAAAATGGAAAAGCTGGAACTCCTTCTCACCCTGTCAACATTCATCATCCATCAGTTTCCCGTGATTGCGCTTCTTCTCCTGAGCGCGGTCACGCTGATTCTGGCATTCCGGGAACGCCATCAGTACAACATGACGCTGAAAATCTCCCGCGAAGAGGCGGAAATCCGGCGTCTCGCGGCAAACGGCACACTGAATGACACGGAAACGGAACGCCTTCTGGCAAACTGCAATGCCCTGCCGGAAACGGAACAGAAGTATCCGGAACCTGATTTCGCATTGAAACTGGTCTCCGCGTTCGCCAGAATCCATGCCCTGCTGAAACTCCTGTTTTTTGCCTCGGTTCTTGTCTGGATCTTCGGACTCCACTTTCTCGCAGGCAAAGCTCCGGAACTCACTTCCTCGCTCAATGCTCCGGACTCCTCCTTCGGATGGACCGTAATTATGTTTATCTGGGGACTGATCGTCGTTTTTTCAATATGGGAATTCCGTGCGGCCAAACAGGTCTGCCGCGGCGGAATCGCGGCGCGCAATTTCCTGATCTTCGTCTGGCTTTTCGATCTCCTGCTCCCACTGCGCATTGAAGCGCATGCACTCCTCTTTCAAGCGCTCATGGTGGGCTGTGGAATTTACACGCTGTATGTGCTGGCATTCCGTAAAGATGCCGCGCGCCGGATCTCCTTCCAGCATCCGGAATTCACGGGAAGGAAAAAAATCGTGATGCTTTCGCTCCTTGCAACAGTGATTGCATGCGGCTGGGCTGGAGTAAAGTTTACGCAGTCCTTTTCCGTTGCGGCACATGGTTCTGCCGCGGAAGTCTCGTCAAGTTCCGCGGGGCCGGTATGCGCCGCACTGGAAGAGATCCTGCTGATTCAGGGAACACCGGAAGAGGAAACGCTTTTCATGGCGGATTGTCTGGCGGAAAAAATCCGGAAGGAACTGGATATCCCCTGCCATGTGCAGAAATTCGATGCACAGACTTCCATACAGGACTTGAACAGACAGCTTCCGCTTGTAATTCTCCGGACGGATCCGTGTCCGAATCCGGTTCTGAAACTGGACATGCCCGGGATCGGACAGAGCATTCCCCTGAACATTTCATCTCCGGCCGGTTTTATTTTCAAGTATTGGCGAAAGCATCTGTCATTTGATCTTCACACCCTCAGACGCGAATCCTATTCATCTGTCGTCAACGGTTTGCTCTTTTCCTCCGTAAACCGTTCCTTCACAGGCAAAGTCCTGTGCGGCTATTCAGGAAGCGCCATGCGCCCGGCAGTGAAAAAAGCGGCGGAAAATCTCGGGAAGAAGCTGATAGAGAGTTTGAAATCCGCGGACACTCCGGCGATGCGGATTCCGTCTTATGCGGCAGATCCGGAACCTTTTCCTCTGCCGGAGCTTTCCGGCCTTGCCGAACTGCGGCTGGTGAACCGCTGTTATGCATTTGAATATCAGATGTTCGACGTTTACCGTTTCAGAATATCAACGCCGGAGCAGGACCTCGCCTATATCCGGAAACAGCTTTCCGGTTCCATGGAGGAAAACAAAGCCATGGATGGCGTTTCTTTTTCAAAAATCCGGGAATGTCGAGGGTATCAGAAAGACATGATTGATGTTCTTCTGTCCGCGGGAGACAACGCATCTGGAATCAATGCGGATTCCCGTTACGGGCTTCTCGTCTGCCGGCAGGTTTCCATGTCGCACAACAGACAAATATATTCCGCCCGGACGCTGGAGGAGTTCCGCAGAAACGATCCCGTTTCCTTTGCCCTTGCCAACGGAATCCGGCTCCTGAAGACGCCGGAGGAGCAGCTTCATCTGCTGGAGGAGCTTTCGGACCGCCCGGAATTCGGACTGGATCACAAACTCTGCATTCTGGATCGACTGCGGGATCACGAATTCCAATCCCCCGGATTCCAGGCTCTTCTCGATCGCTGGTTCCGGATGTGTGCCGATCAGACCCTCGCCCGGAAAGAGAGTTCCCGTTTTCTTTCCCGGATGAGTATGCTTTTCCGATACTGTGGAAAAGAGAAACGGAAAAATCTGCGAAAGGAACTCATCGAGCGTCTCGGGGACATGTATCTCCGGATCCGTATTCCGGAAAAACCGGGACGGATTGTCCGGACGTTCCCGAAAGAAAAAATGCAATCGCCGACAGTGATTGAGTTCGTTTTTGATTCTCCGGATTACAGGCCGTTATGGTATGGATTCGGCTTTTTCCGCAATGCGTCGGGGATGGAGATTTTCGGTAGCGGGAACAGGACAGGAACTCTGAAAGCCGCAGGCGGGAAAGCGCATTATTTCTTTCATGAGACCTGGAATGCATGGAAGCACGGGGGGCAAAAACCTTTTTCTCTCCGCGAAGGATGGAGCCAAAGCGGATCTTCCGAACATCCCTTTGAAATTCCCCGGAGCATGAGTTCCGACGGAATCCCTTTTGAAATCCGCATTCTGCTGGACACGCATGCGCGCTCTCTGACATTGGGAGTTCTGCATGACATGCGGAAAGCACCACGCGGATCAGGAAAGTGAAATATGCGCGGGAAGGCACGCGCTTTCAATAGAATCGAAAATGGACGGAATCTCCGGGAGACGCCGGAACATTACGGAGCGCCTCCGGTGAAATCAGAAAGAACGGAAGAAACGATGAATGCCAGAAAAACCAATGTGATGCGTCTGCTGGACAATGCGGGGATCAAGTATCAGATGTTCGAGTATCCGGTGGATGACGGGCTGATCGACGCCGTCTCCATTGCGCGCAAAATCGGACGGGACGCCGAACAGGTCTTCAAAACGCTTGTGACGGTCTCCTCATCCGGCGAACATTTCGTTTTTGTCGTTCCCGCCGACGGGGAACTGGATTTGAAGAAAGCTGCAAAAGCATCCGGTCAAAAAAGCATTGAGATGCTTCCCTCCAGACAGCTGCTTCCGCTGACCGGTTATGTCCACGGCGGCTGTTCCCCGGTCGGCATGAAGAAATTCTTCCGGACCTGGATCGACGAAACGGCAATCCTGTATGACACCATCTGCGTGAGCGGTGGAAAAATCGGAACCAATCTTGCGGTGAATCCGGAAACACTTGCGGCGTTTCTCCCTGCGGAGTTCGCCGATCTGGCGAAAGAATGATTCCGTCCGGCAGCTGCCGGGCGGATTACCAGGCCTCGGTCGTGTATTCCACAATCAGATTGGCCATATTGTAACAGGCCTGTGTCAAGCCGTTCTCCCTTCCGATGGCGGGGTCGGCGGTAAACTGATACGTGGCCGATCCGGAAACCTTGCGCATCGGCACCAGCGGCGCGGCGGAACCGGGAATCGTCACGGTGAATTCCGCATTGACCGTAATGCTGAACTCCGACGGACGGAACGTCATGTCATCGTCAGTGCTTCTCCAGACGACGCCGGCATTTTTAATACTCAGGATGCGGCACATGACAATGCAGTCCGCTTTTTCCGGAGAAGTGATTTTCAGCGTATTGTCAATTTGAAAGCGTTCCGCAATCTGTTTGCGCATGATCGCCGACGCCAGAACCTCGCGCGTTTCATTCCGGACCTCGGCGATTGCCACCGTCTTGATCTGCGGATGCATCATCGATCCCATGTGATAACCGCAGGAGGTCAGAAACAGCATCAACAGCATCAACCCCGCAGCGGGCAGCACACCTTTTTTCCATTTTTCAGTCATTGTCATCAGCATCCGTTCCGTTGATTCAGTTGCTTTCCGGTTCGCGGACAACACTCTTCTTCAGGTCGCGCACAGGCAGAAGCCAGCGGTTGCCGCTGTTTTCCGGCACGACCATGATCGGAGCGGCATCCTCGGGCGTCGGCCCGCGTTTATAATCCACCTTGTAAGGCGTGAAACGCCTGTCGCGGTTCGGCGGAATCTCGTATCCCTTGTCGATTTCCGCAAGAAGGTCTTCGGATTTGTTTGCCTGTTCCGTATTGGAATAATTCTTCACAACATCGGCGAGATAGCGTTCAGCAATGTCATTCTGTCCGGTGCGGTGATAATAGGCTCCGACGGCATGAATGCGTTTCGCCATCAGGTTCAGAACTTTTTCACGGGCTTTTTTCACCCATGGGACCTCGGGGGAATCCGGATAGGTCTTGAGATAATTGTCAAAGGCCTCGATCGCCTGTCTGCTGTAGGAGTTGTCCCCGTCGCCGCGTTCGGCCATCTGGAGCAGAAGACTGCTCAGTTCCAGCGAGGCATACTGCGCGGCCTCGCTGCCGGGAAACAGTTTCGCGGTCTCGTTCAGATGGCGGATCGCGTCATCGGGCTTCTGCTCGTCGATATACAACCGCGCAAGACGGAGGCGCGATTCTCCCGCCTGCGCCGAACAGGGGGCGTTTTTCAATGCCGCCTCGTAGATCTCCATGGTGCGGTCCTCCTTCTTGATGAAGGGGAGCCAGGAGACGGCGACATCGCGGTGTCCCTTGAAAAATTCATCGGCAATCTTGTATTCGCGGTCGACGACCATGGCGAAATCGATTCCGCCGAGATGCTCCTTGATCAGCTTCTCCAGACAGTCGAATTCATCGCCGTAAAGCTTCGCCTTGCGGTAGGCGCGGGCGGCGGCGATCAGGGCGTTGCCCTTCAGAATGGAATCGTCCGCCATCAGACGCGCATCCATGTATTTTCCGGCGGCGCGGCGGAACTTCTCCTGTTTTTCAAGGGTACGGCCTTCTGTGAACAGCGCATTCGCCTCCGCATCGTCCGCCGGACAGGGAAGGCAGAGAAAAATGCCGGTGACAAGCGCGCACAAAAGCCCAGAGAACCGAACTGTCATAGATTTTTCTTTTCCTGTTTAAGTCATCTCGAACACTGCAACGCGATACATTAGCACATTTCGCGGAAATGGCAAATCCCGAAGCGCGTCTTCCTGCCGAAATTATTCCGTTTTCCTGCGGCATACCTCGATGATGCGCTGAACCACGGCGTAAAAGACCGGAATCAGAAGCGTGCCGGCAAGAACGGAAAGGAGCATTCCGCCGAATACCGCGGTCCCCAGAGAACGGCGGCTGACCGCCCCGGCTCCAATCGCCACCACCAGCGGGAAAGTGCCGAGAATGAAGGAGACCGCCGTCATCAGAACCGCGCGGAAACGCAGACGCGCCGCGTATTCCGCCGCCTCCGGAATCCCCATGCCTTTCTCGTGCTGCTCCTTGGCGAACTCCACGATCAGGATTGCCGTCTTGCAGGCGATGCCGAAAAGAAGCACAAAACCGACCTGCGTGTAGATGTTGTTGTCAATCCCGAGGAGATAGAGCGACAGCACCGCGCCGAGAAACGCCACCGGCACCGACAGCAGAACCGAGAACGGAATCATCCAGCTCTCATACTGCGCCACGAGGAAGAGATAGATGAACAGCAGCGCGAGGGCGAAGACGATCACGATCCGGTTGCCCGCAAGCTTCTCCTGATAGGACATGTCCGTCCATTCAAACGAGAGCGAAGGATCGACTTCCTTCACGATTCGCTCCATTTCGTTCATCGCCTGTCCGGAACTGTATCCCGGCGCGGCGGAACCGTTGACCAGAACAGACTGGAACATGTTGTAGCGCGTCAGATACTGCGGAACGAAATTGTAGCGGATGCCGACCAGCGTGCCGAGCGGCACCATTTCCCCCTGGTCATTGCGGACATAGGCCTTGGACAGATCACGGACGTCGTCGCGGAAGAGCTTGTCGCCCTGGAGTTTGACCTTGTAGGACTTTCCGTATTTGTTGAAGTCGTTGACATACGCGGAGCCGAAGATTCCCTGAAGCGCGGTGTTGATGCTGTCCGGCGTCACGCCGAGGCGGATCGCCTTTTCGCGGTCGATGTCGAGATAAACCTGCGGGAACGAAGCGCGGAAGGTCGAATAGACATTGGAAAAGACCGGAGAATTGTTGGCCTCCACCAGAATCCTGTTCAGAATCTTCTGGAACGCCTGCGGCTTCAAGTTCCCGGAAGTATCCTGGAGCATCAGCGAAAAGCCGCCTGTCGTTCCGAGCCCGGGGATTGCGGGAACACCGAACGGAATGATCGAAGCGTCGGGAATCTGCCGCGCCTTCGCATAAAACTCCGCCAGAACCGCATCCTGCCCCTGCCCGGGTCCTTTGCGCTCGGACCAGTCTTTCAGGATCACGATGCCGAACGCGCAGTTGGAGGCATTGATCCCGTTCAGGATGTTGAAGCCGGAAGCGAAGATGAAATCCTGCACTTCAGGGATGCCGCGCAGCAGCGCCGTGACCTTTCCGGTCACTTTCGACGTGCGCGCAAGCGACGCGCCGTCCGGGAGCTGGACGCTCACAAAAAACGCGCCCTGATCCTCGTTCGGGACAAACCCGGTCGGAAGGATCGTGTAGAGTTTGAGCGCACCTGCCCCCATTGCGGCATACAGCAGAATCACGAGGACGGATTTCCGGAGAAGCGATTTCACGACCGCGGAATAGCCGCGCGTAAGTTTCTCGAAACCGGCGTCGAACCAGCGGAAAAAGAAGAACTTCCTCCGGTTCGGGTCCGCGGGCCTGAGGATCAGGGCGCAGAGCGCCGGGCTGAGCGTCAAGGCATTAATCATGGAAAGGAACACCGCCACGGAAATCGTAACGCCGAACTGGCGGTACATCTCTCCCGTGATGCCCGGCAGGAAACAGACGGGAACGAACATTGCGAGCAGCACCGAGGTCGTCGCAATGATCGGAGCGGTCACCTGGCGCATGGACTTGAGCGCGGCCTCCTTCGGCGGAAGATGCTCCTCCTCCATCAGGCGGCTGACGTTTTCAATGACGACGATCGCGTCGTCCACCACGATGCCGATTGCGAGAATCAGCCCGAACAGCGTCGTCATGTTGATGCTGTATCCGACCGCCAGCATGACCGCGAACGTGCCGACCAGCGAGACAGGGATGGCAATCGTCGGCACCAGGGTCGAACGCCAGTCCTGAAGGAAGAGAAATGTGACGAGAACAACCAGAAGCACCGCCTCAAACAGCGTGTCCTTCACCTCGTTGATGGACGATGTGATGAAACGGGTCGTATCATACTGCACGCCGTATTCGAGATCCTCGGGGAAAACGGTCCCCCTGAGCCGTTTCAGGCGGTTCTGAATCTCTTTTGCGATTTCCAGGCCGTTGGCCTCGTTCAGCTGATAGACGGCCAGCATCGCGGCGGGCTTCCCGTTCAGTGTCGTCACACCGCTGTAAGTCTCCGCGCCCATTTCGACGCGCGCGACATCGCGGAGCCGGAGCTGCGAACCGTCCGGATTCGAGCGGATCACGATGGCGCCGAACTCCTCGGGATTCGCCAGACGCCCCTGCGCGGCAATGGAAAGGCGCTCCGTCTGCGCGGGATCGGACGGAGCGTCGCCGAGCGCGCCCGCCGAAACCTGCACGTTCTGTGCCGTGATTGCATTTTTGACATCCTCCACCGTAACCTTCAGCGAGGCCATGCGCATCGTATCCAGCCAGATGCGCATGGCGTAGGTCATCTCGCCGAACGCCATCACGTCGCCGACACCCGGGATCCGCGCGATTTCATCTTTGATCGAAATCGACATGAAATTGCTCAGCGCCAGTTCGTCATAGGTTCCCTTCGGCGAATAGAGCGTGATGACGGCGAGAATGTTGCTTGAGGCCTCCTTGGTAATCACCCCCTGGCGCTGCACCTCCTGCGGAAGCTGCGCGGTCGCCCAGTTGACGCGGTTCTGCGTGTTGACCGTATTCGTGTCGCCGTCGGTGCCGATGTCGAACGTCACCTTGATCGAGGCGGAACCGTCGTCCGTCGCCGTCGAGGACATGTAGATCATTTTCTTGACGCCGTTGATCTGCGATTCAATCGGCTGGATCACGGTGTCGAGCACCGTCTGCGCATCGGCGCCGGGATAGTGCGCGGAAACGGTAATCACCGACGGCGTGATGTCCGGGTAGAGCGTGACCGGAAGCGTAAAGACGGCGATCAGCCCGCTGAGCAGAAAAAGAATCGCCAGCACAATGGCGAAGCGGGGCCGCCGGATGAAAAATTCACTGATCATAAAAAATATCCCTTCTCATCATTGAAAAAACGGAAAAATGCGGATGCTTTTTTCCGGGAAGTCGGGAAGCGCGGTCCTGGTGCGATCCTGCGACGGTCCGCCGGAAGCGCGGAACACGAAATCCCGGCCGTACCTCATTTTGCAGCTCCGGCGGGCGGCTGCTCCTTGTTTACAACCGGCGTGACGACACTTCCCGACTGCGCCTTCTGGAGGCCGGAGACCACGACTCTTTCGCCTTTCTTCAATCCGTCTTTCACGGCGTAAAATTCCCCGTTCTTTCCGCCAAGCGAAATCTTGCGCCGTTCCACCTTGTTTTCCCGGTTCACGACGTAGACGAAATCACCGAGCTGCTCGCGCAGGATCGCCTCGCTCCGGATCATGATCCGCTTTGCATAGGGTTCCACGCGGAGCTTCACGCGGACATACATGCCGGGGAAAAGCTTGCGGTCGGGATTTTTCACCTGCGCCTGAAGGCGGAAGGTTCCCGTTCCCTCGCCGATCGCATTGTCCCACGCGCTGATCGTGCCGTTGTGTTCGTATTTCACACCGTCCTGAAAATAAATTTCCACTTCCGGCATCTTTGCCTTCGCGTTCCGTCCGGCGCCGGGATATGCGCGCAGCAGGTGCAGCATGTCCATTTCGCTGATGGAGAAATGGACTTTGACATCACCGTTTTTCACAATGGTGGCCAGAACGCCGGAAGAGGGGCCGACCATGTTGCCTTTGCTGTATTTCTTGAAGCTGACCCACCCGTCAAACGGAGCAAGAACGCGCGTATAGGACAGATTGATCTCCGCCTGCTCCAGAACCGCCTCGGCGGCGAGCACATCGGCTTCCGCGGTCATTTTATTCATCTCGGCGATGTCGAAATTGCGTTTTGCCGTAGCGTCGCTCCGGATAAGTTTTTCCTGACGGTCGAACTCCAGGCGCGCATTCTTCCGGTCCGCCTGCGCCTTCTGAAGATCGGCGGTCGCCTTCTTCACGGCGGCGTCGTAGACGGCCGGATCGATCTGAAAGAGTTTCGTGCCCTCCTTCACCAGCGTGCCTTCCTTGAAATTCACCTCGGTCAGGAATCCGGAGACATTGGCGACGAGATTCACGGTCTCGGACGCGGCAACACTTCCGACCTCCTCGCAGGAATCCGCAAAATTGAGTTCGGCGACTTCTTCGACAACAACCGACGGCGGAGGCGGCGCTGTCCGTTTCGTCTCCCGGCAGCCGGACGCGGCCGTTCCGAGAACGGCTCCGGCAAATGCGGCAAGCATAAATGACGATTTCATGATTCTTTCTCTGCTGATGGTTCCGTTTGAACGATCTGAATTTTCATGGAAACGGTAAAATATCACGAAAAAAAAACTTTTTCAATCAAATTCATAAGCACGGAGGATTGATTTTATGTTTTTTCTGTCTATTTTACCTGTCGGACAACTGCAATTCGCCAGAGAAAGGATTCAGACATGAAGGCTGTCAGCGGAACTGAAATGCGCAATCTCGACCGTCGCGCGATCGAGGAGGGGGGAATTCCCGGAGAACGCCTGATGCGGATCGCCGGCGCGCTTGCCACATCGTCGATTATGGAATACATCGCAAGACTGATGAAGTTCGATGTGTTTCCGCGCAACATCATCGTGCTGGCCGGAAAAGGCAACAACGCGGGCGACGCGTTCGTCGTCGCGAAACTGCTTGCGAATCTCGGCGAATACAACGTGTTTCTTCACTGCGCGGCAAAGGAGGAGGAACTGCAGGGCGACGCGCTCACGATGTTCCGCGAACTGCCCGACAAAATCAAGGGCCGAATCACCTGGGGGCTTCAGAAATCCGATCTGGAAATCCCGAACGTCCTGATTGTGGACGGCCTGCTCGGGACCGGCTGCCGCGGACCGCTGCGCGAACCCTTCGATTCCTGGATCCGGATCGTGAACGAATCCGGCCATCCGGTAGTTTCGCTCGACATCCCTTCCGGACTTGACGCCGACACAGGGGAAGTCGCCACCGACGCAATCGTCGCCGATCTCACGCTCACGATGGCGCTTCCGAAACGGGGCATGCTCTCGGAGGAAGGCATCCGCCGCTGCGGCAGAATCAAAGTGCTCGACATCGGGATCCCCGCGCGCTTTGCGGACGAGGCGACGGAATTCACGGAATGCACGGCTGCATCCGACATTGTGAAATACTTCCCGCGCGAACCCTTCGACATTCACAAGAACTCGCGCGGACACCTTCTCGTGATCGGCGGAAGCAGACTCTATTCCGGTGCGCCCGCGCTCGCCGGAGAGGCTGCGCTCCGCACCTCGGCGGGACTCGTCACCGTGGCGATTCCGGAGGGTGCGCATCTCTTTGCCGATCCGCCCAAGGCCATGATGATCCGGAAGATACCGGATTCGTGCCTCGGGTTCTTCTGCGAGGATTCGAAACCCGGAATCGCGGAATTGATGGAAAAGGCCGACGCCGTCGTGATCGGCCCCGGCATGGGAACCGATCCGAACTCGCTCTCCATCCTGGAACAGGTGCTTGTTTCCGGGAAAAAGGCGCTCGCCGACGCCGATGCGCTGAATCTTCTGGCTCAGGCTCCGTTTCTGGCGGAAAAGATCACTGCGGACCTTGTCTTTACGCCGCATCCCGGCGAGATGAAGCGTCTCGCCGCGGCGTTCGGAATCGACACGGCGCTCTCCCGGCTCGAACAGGCAAGAGCTCTCGCTTCAAAACTCCGCTCCACGGTGGTTCTGAAGGGCGCGCATACGGTGGTGGCCGGCAGGAATGGGGAATATGCGGTCAACCTGAGCGGCTGTCCCGCGCTCGCCACCGCGGGAAGCGGCGACATTCTCTCCGGAATCATCGGCGCGCTGCTTGCCAACGGGCAGTATTCCGCTTTTGAATGCGCGCGGGCGGCGGTGTTTCTCCACGGCTTCACGGCGGAGCTGGCCGTTCCGCTCGGATCGCGCGGCCTTATCGCGGATGATCTGATCTGCTACATTCCGCAGGCGATCCGGAAAGTTTCGGTGACCGCATGAACATCGATCCGGAACTGAAAACGAGGACGACCGCCTTTCTGGTGCTCCTGGTTGCGCTGCTGGTCGTGTTCGCCGGATTCCTCGGATTTTTCCGGGATTATCCGGATCTCTTTTCCGGCAAAAGGAAGGAACAGGCCGTGGAGGTGTCGCGCGACATTGTCGAGAAATGGCGCACCGCGGTGCTGGACGGAGACCGGAAAAATGCTTTTCTCTATGCCTCGCAGATTGTTCCGGATACCGGAGCCCGGCCGCCGGATCCGGTTTATGCCGAATTTTTCGAAAGTTGCGGACAAACGCCCTCCGTGCTGACCTCCCTGTGGACAGACGCGGATTTCCGGCGCTGGAAGTCCTGGCTTGCGGAAGCGGCGCGGATTCCCGCGGAAACAGAGGGCCTTGACGGAGCGCTTGCCGCATTGCAGAAGGCCGCGCCGGACAGACTCTTCGACCGTGCGGCGCTTTCCGGGTTTGATGTTTTTGTGGTACGCGTCATGAACAGCGATCCGCCGCGTGAACTGTATGAGTTCCGCAAAGACGGCGTAATCTGCACCATGTCGCCGTCCGACCGCAAGTTCGTCCAAGGCGCGGCAAAGGCGGCGCTGCCTGCCGGAGCGGAACTGATCCACCTCTATCCCGCACCGCAGGCGGACTACCGGGCATTCAATCAGGAACTCTACCGCCGGGTCGAACCCTATCTGGGGAGAATGCCCCGCCCACCTGCGGAAGGCCTGGTGGAATGCAAGGAGAAATACCCCGACATCGGCGCGGCCGCATTCTGGCCGGATCCGATCCGCCCCGTCGCCAGGATCTCCGTGAAAAAATGAAAAGCGGCTTTTCTCAGTAATTCAGATGCCAGATCCGCGGTTCATACGGAGTCAGCGTGCCCCGGACCGCGCCGCCTCTTGTTTTCAGGGAAAAGCTGTTTTCCGCACCTGAAAGATTGACGGCAATCAATGTCACGCGGTCATCGTCCCTTCTTGCCGCATAAGCCAGATCGGGAGTGGATTCCAGCACAAAATTCGGGAGCGCTTTTCCTTTGCGGAAAGCCGGATAGAAACTCTGGATTTCCGCATTGATGCCGGAAATCAGAGACCAGAGGCGGGTGCGGGATTCCGGCAGATAGCCATGCCCCATATGGAAGATAACGCCCGCCATGTCATGCAGGACAGCGAGATAAACGCCGGCGCGAAGTTCCTCGGCGGTCCGGCAGGAAGTGTCCGGAATCGTTCCGCCGAGCCAGAAGAGAACCGGTTTTCCGCCCGCCGCTTTTTTCGCTTCCCCCATGTCGCGGTCGAGATTCGGAATCATGCACGGGGAAAAGCTGGAACTCCAGTAGGAGGTTTCGAAGACATCGCAGTTGGAGGCGAACTCCCGCAGATGGTCATGATGGTCGATATGAATGGAAAACAGGCGGCCCGGCGCTTTTTCCTTGAGATAACGGTACAGACCGGCATAGAAACCGGGCGGGTCCTTTTCCGCAAGCCTGTTTTTTGCGCCTTTTTCATAAACTTTCATCTGGGCTTCGTAGGCAATCCGGGTGATGGTGCGGTCTGCGGGGACGCCTTTCGAAAGGAAGCGGTCAAGAGTCCGTTTCAGTTCGGCATCCGGGGGAAATACATACCCCGCGGCCGGTTTTCTGGTAAAAGAATATCCGGGGATTCCCGTAATTGCAACTGCATTCGGCTGCACGCCGTATCTGCCGTATTGAAGATTGAAGGCGTCTCCGAAATGCAGAAACGATTTTCCAGTCGGACTGGCGCCGAGCAGAAACACGGGACTTCCGGCCATCCGGAAAACCCCGTCCGCGCCCCGGAGTTCCGCATCGGAAGGAATCGCCGCAAGCGAAGGAGTTTCGCCGCAGAGGCAAAAGAGGCGGGTGGTCCGGATTGCGCCGGAGGAAATTTCCACGACATAACGACCGGGTTTCAAAGGCGGACCGGCAAGGGGGATCATGCCCTGTTTTGGCGCATTTTGAATGGAACGGACGATTTTTCCGTCCCCGCGGACGGTGATCTTCGCCGGTTCCGGGAAATCATGGGAATAGCGGATTTCCCGGTCGGCAGGCGTATAATAGAATTTATCAAGATGCAGGGCGGAAGTCTGCACGGAATTCGCCAGCGCTTTTCTATGAAGAAGAATCCGTCCCTCCGGCACACTTGTCACCCGCAGTTCCACGACACGGCTGCTTTTCAGGGGCTGATAGTCGCCGGACAAACGTCCTTCCCAGGAAAACATCTCTCCCCGGCGGTCCGGCGAAAGGGTCTGTTCCGTCTTTCCGTCCAGAAACATTTGAACGCGGAAGCGGGAGGAAGGGCCGCCTTCCGGAAGGGAAACCGCACAGGAAAGAACACCGTTCCGGAGGCGCAGACGCTCCACATGAACAGACGGGACCTGATCCGCCGTCTTCCCCGTTCCGAAAACCAGTCGTCCGAGCTGTTTCACGTCATGATAACTTCTGGCGCCGGACCAGCTGGCGCTATAGCGATCCGGCGCGCCTCTGCCGGATGCGAAGTTGATTCCCCATGCCGTTCCCGGCGCGGGTGTCTTTTTCCCGAATGCGGAAAAAGGAATGACCAGTTCCGCACTCCAGACTCCGGCGCCGGTTTCCGTTTTCCTGCCGACGGACGGATTCCAGCTCATGTCCCGCTTTCTGGCCGTGTAGAGCGCGCCGTTCGGATTAACCGCGAAATGATAATAGACGCCGCTTTCCGGTTCCGGCGCGAGAATGACTTCGGCAATGTCCCCATCGAAGATGGAAAGATCGTCATCCCGGTTTCCGACCACATTCGGACGCTGTCCCGGCTCCAGTTCGCGGAAGACCGTCACATAAAGTTTTTCCGCGTCATAGCGGACCTTCGCACGCAGGTCATGCGGGGGAATTTCCCCCCGGGTTGTGAGAAATCCTCCCGCGGTGCGCTCCGCGCCCGGCTGCGGCAGACGGAGCTCCTCTCCGGAACAGATGACGGACAGAAACACTCCTGCGGCGATCGGCAGCAATCTGGATCTCATATGCGGTCCTCCTTTCCGGTATGCCGTAATTTCCTCTTACAGCAGAATCATTTTGCGGTAGGCTGCGACATCGCGCATCATGCTTTCCATCTGGCGGAGCTTCCACTCCAGATGCCACTTGTCGCAGACGTATTCCATGCTGGGCTCCCAGCCGATGCGCGAATCGGTCTCCACGCAGGGGATCGTATCCCGGACATTCCGCATCTCCTCGTTTGCAAGGGCCTCGATCTTGTCCAGAACGGCAAGCATCTCCTCCCGGGTCGAAAAGCTCTGAAGGCGGATGTTGAGCATCCACCAGTTCTTCATATGGATCACGGTGCGCACAGCATTGCGGATGAACTTCCCGAGCGCATACAGACGCTCCCCGCCGGCACGCTTCTTTTCCGGCATCAGCGCGAGGGCCTGTTCAAGCGAGGCAAGCCCCTGCTCCCAGAGGGCAAGCATCCTTTCCAGATCCCGGAGCTCGACCGGATAACGGAGCGGTCCCGGAGACTGATTTTCATTCTCATAGGGCTGATAAAGCGTTTTGATGATCTTGTAGCCGAAATGCGCATGGGGAGCGGTCGGAAACTGGATCTCCTTGTTCGCCATGACACGGGATATGTTCGGCTGGAAAATGAACGGATAGGCGGGTCCGACGCGCCACGGACCGTACTGGTCCTCGTTGGAGGCGACATAGAAATCCATGGCGTCGCTCCAGAACTGCCACGCGGCAACGACCTTTTCCGCGGCCTCCGCGCCATAATCGCGCGCCGCCAGCTGAAGAAGAAACGTGTCCAGGTCATCATGTTCAGGCGTGAAGAAAATCTCCTTGGCGAGATCAAGCGTCGGATTCTCCCACCAGCCGTAATGGTGATTTTCGTAAAAGCTCTCCACGCCGCACTCCTTGAGATAGCGTTTCAGGCTGAGCATCTTCCGGATCCAGCGCTGGGGCACGGGAACGTACGGCGCGCAGCCGAAATCCCATGTCGTCCCGGCCAGGTTGCTGGTGGCGCGAATGCGGAGTCCGAGGCTGTGCGCGATCTCCGCCTCGCTGGCGAAGTAATAGCCGGGCTCCGTTGCGGAGATGGTGTAATCCATGACGGGAGTCTTGAGTCCGCCGCGTTCGTTCGCCTTGAAAATTTCAAACGTGATCTGGAGCGTGATGTCCTTCGGGAAGTTTTCCAGGAATTTTCTGCGGACGTCCAGCGGAGCCCAGCCCCAGTTGTAGGTGCTGAAAATAATTTCAATGTCAGGATTCACCTTGTGCACGGCGCGCTTGATCGCATTGAGAAACGCCGGATAATCGCAGCAGGGATACCAGCCGGGACTCGGACGCGTATCCGGAATGCCGTCCACGACGCTGTCACGGTAGCGTTTTCCCGTGGTCGCAGGATCTTTGCTGGGAAATTCCAGCGACTCTCCGACCAGGCTGATCGCGCGCGCCTTCGGATAACAGCGGGCAAGATTGCCGTAAATGGAATCGAAGAACTCCTCCGCGTCCGGATCGTCGGGATGCTTGTAACAGCGGATGTAATTGTAGAGCACGACGTCAATCCCGTATTCGGCAGCGCGTTCGATCAGTTCATTGATGTTGCAGTAGCCGCGCGTTGTCGTGTCAATATCCTTCACGAAAACGTCGATGGCATTGAATCCGGCATGCAGAATCGCGTTGAGCTGCCAGTCCGGGAAATCGTCAACCCCGGAGCCGGAGTGGACGCTCCGCATCCGGGCGAGAGGAGAACGGGCATACGCGCATTCCGCCAGATAAGGCGCTTCCCGCAGGTTCATGCGGTCCTCGATATGAATCGCGCCGTAAAGAACTCCGCGCTCTCCGGCGGCGCAGACGAGCACGCTGTCTTCCCCGCAGGCGAAGAAAAAGGAACCTTGTTTCCGCGGAACATCCGCCGGCGCGGCCGGATAATCGTCCTTCAGCGTCAGGAGAATGGATTTCGGCTTTTTCTCCATGGCGGGCAGCGTTTCGATGCGGACGGAGACACCCATGCTGACAAAGAGATAATCCTGCAGATCGCAGGCCGCCTTCCGGATCATCTCCGGCGCGCCTTCTTTCACTGCGATGCACCATCTGGAATCAATGACGGTTTCCCCTTCGCGCGGCTTCAACTCGTGATTGCGGCGGTCCGGCTTGTGAATCTCACGCATTCTGCGGAGAAAATCGTAATTTTTTTCCACTTTCATATGAACGAATCCTTGCTTCGCTGGTTTGTTTTCCGGGAAAATATCATTCCGCCAGTGCAGAATCAAGGGGAAGATATGGAGAAAATTCCGGAATCAGCAGACGAAAAAACGATTCGCGCATTGATAAACTATAGCGCTAGGATTATCTTCTCCCGGCCATCTCGCAAAGGAGAATTCTCCGGAAAAGCCGCTCTGTATCAAGCATTTCTTTTCGCTCTGAATTTTTTACGGTAGACGAGCGGAGAATATCCGCTGCATCTCCGGAACATCATTCCGAAATGGCTCTGGTCGCGCATGCCGCATTTTTCCATGACGGAAGAAATGGAAAGATCCGTATCCCGGAGAAGTCCCGCGGCCTTTTCCATCCGTTTCCGGAGCAGATACTCCTGCCAGGAATAACCGGTCTCCGCTTTGAACAGATGCAGAAAACGCGATTTGCTCAGAAACACCTCCGACGCCATCTGCTCCGCGGAAACCGGATTCATCATATTGCGCTCCAGATAGACGACCGACTGCCGGATGCGGGAATCGGAAATCCGGGTGCCGAGATCCTGCAGATTTTTCTGCTCGCGCCGTTCCAGCAGAATCCGGCACAAAGGCGGGAAAATTTCCATGGCGGCCGCCACGGCGCAACCCTTCTTCAGCGGCAGCTGCCGGTAAAGCAGTTCCAGACTCCGGTAAGGACAGTGCGCATTCTCCTCCCGGAAAATACCGAGCAGAACGACTTCCAGCTCCTGTTTCCCGTTGAAGAGCGGAATGACGATCTCCGAGACTCCTGCGTGACAGCGGTGAAGAAAGGGGGCGCGGACGGTTCCGATTTTTTCAACAAGAAGCTGATTGTCATTCCGGATGCAGCGCTCCAGACGCGTTTTGTTTTTCTTCACTTCGCGGCAGAAACGGCTGCAATGCAAGGTGTGTTCCGGAGAAAATCCGCATGCGGCGCGGCAGCCTCCAATGCCTTTCCAGAGGAAGTCAAGCCTGCAGAGCTTTGCAGTCTCCGAAAGAATTTTTTCCGCATCTTCCATTCCGCGACATTCCATTTCATATTTTCAGGAATCAGAACATATCGTAACGGGAAGAGCTCCGTCCGCATTGTTTCAGAAACGCGGACGGAAGGAAACGTTCTTTCCGGAAAAAAGGGGAAACGGCATTACTGCTGCTGATCGCCGGACATGTAGCTTTCCGTATTGGCACGCACCCAGTTCAGGAAGGCGCTCTCCGCCAAAGCACGCTTTTCCGATTGGAATTCGGCGGTAAGCGTATCCTTGAGTGATTGTTTTTCCGCTGCGGTCGGCGGCGTGCGTTTTTCAATCAGGACCAGCATCATGCCCTCCGGAGTCGGAATCACCGGCGTGACATCGGAGTTGGTCGTCAGAGCATATCTCGCTTCCAAATCGGCGGAATTGATGTTCTGGCGCGAAAACTCCTTGAGCTGCCTGATCTTCATGCCGGGATTCTTCGCAGCCGCGGCGAGTTCCGCGGCAGGATTTCTGCTTGCCGTCAGTTTCGCGGCGAAATTGGAAGCGGCTTCCTGCGCCGCCGCACGCGCCCGCTGGAGGGAAAGCACCTCCTCGACCTTCGTCTTCACTTCGGCAAACGGCGCCGGAACGGAGGGCTGGCGTTTCACGGCAACGGCGACATAAGCGGCGCGTTTTCCCGCAACGCTCTTTGTAATCGGATAACGCTCCGTTGTCTGGAAAAGCGCGGCGACGAGGGCCGGCTCCTTGCCGATCTTGTCAATCAGTTCCGAGGAAGCGGTCAGCCAGGAAACCGGTTTCACCAGCTGGAACTTGTGTTTCTTCGCAAGCTCGCTGAAGACCGCAATCTGACCGGCGCCGGTGGAAACTTCCGAAGTGGCATTGTAGAGTTCGTTGCGGAATTCGCGCGCGGCTTCCATGGCCTTGCTTTTCGCCGCTTCGAGTTTGAGTTCCGCGACAATCTGCGCCTTTACGGCGGCAAGCGGCTGGAGTTTTCCATTCTTTTTGAACTTTTCTTCAGATGCCTTGTAATACTCCACAACCTGCTTGTCGGTCACAGTCAGACCCTTCATGTAATTTTTATAGTCGAACTCCACGATTTCCGTCATCAGCTGCGGCGCGGTCATGAAGAGCCTGGTGTTCTGCTTATAGAAATCCTCAAGTTCCCGTTCGGAAATTTTCGCCGGCTTGTAAGAGGCAAACGGGAAGAGGATGGAAGAGGCTTTGATTTTTTCCAGCTTGAAATTCATGAACCGGTCGAGCTCGTCGGGAACCACGATCACATTGAGACCGACCCCCTGCAGCAGCTTTCTCGTGGCAATGAATCTGCGGATGGACTCTTCGAAATCGGCAGTGGTCAGCCCGGAAGGTTCGACATAACTTTTCATAAAGG
The DNA here is from genome assembly GCA_944391115.1 of uncultured Victivallales bacterium. Taxonomy (GTDB): domain Bacteria; phylum Verrucomicrobiota; class Lentisphaeria; order Victivallales; family UBA1829; genus UBA11452. The sequence continues at coordinate 60,896 of CALXSJ010000004.1, forward strand.
CTTCATACCGCGCGTGATCGAATCCCTTTTCCGAGTTGAATACGGGAATCCGCTTGATTTCCGCAATCACTTCCTCGTCCGGAACAGTGACGCCCGCATTCTCCGCAGCCGCCTCCAGCGCAATATCCGTGAAGATGTTGGCAATCACATAGTCACGCAGTTCGGACGGCGCAGCGGGATTGTAAAGCGAAAGCAGGAGGCTCTTGTTGTCCACGGCCTTCTGATAGTCTTTCAGTTTCACCTTTTTCCCGAACACCTTTCCGACGGCGGAATTCGGCGACATTCTGTTCCCGAACAGCAGCGAACCGTCCACGCCCGGCGTGAAGAACCAGACAAAGGAGATGATGATGACAATCGAAAACGCTCCGAACAGGATTTTGTTGTGCTTCACCAGCACCGTGTTCATTTTTCTTATAACCATAACCGATCCTTGTGTTTTATTGTCAGGTCAACGGAAAACCTTATAATGTATATCGCAAGGCGCATTATTCAACCTTCGGGAAACATTCCCGCGGAAAAATATTGCACAATTTTGCCCGGTGCGCGTTCACGCCTTTTTGACTTCCGGGCCGCGGGGCGTGTCGACAATCACCCAGCCCTGCGCCTTCAACTCATCACGGATCGCATCGGCGGTCTTGAAATCTTTCGCCTTGCGCGCCTCGACGCGTTTTTCGGCGAGCGCCATGATTTCCGGCGGAACATCCGCCGTGCTCTGCGAAGCGGCGGCATCCACGTCGAACACGGCAAGCACGCGGTCGAATTTCCGGAAACAGGCGAGTACCGCCTCCCCCGCGGCGGACTGCCAGGAACCGCCCGCCAGAGCGGTGTTCACGGCACGTTCCAGCGTGAATACCGCGGAGAGCGCTTCGGCAATGTTCAGATCGTCCCCGAGCGCATCGGCAAACTTTCTGTCCGCCTCGTCCGCCAGCTTCCGCGCCTCCTCCGCTCCGCCGGTGCCTTCCGGCAGGGCCTTCAGGCGGCCGAAGAAATCCGCGAATTTTTTCAGCGTCGCGCGCGCCTGGTCGCAGAGGGCAAGATTGAAATTCAGTTTGGAGCGGTAGTGGGTGCCGAGCAGCGCCCAGCGCACTTCCTTTCCGGCATAGCCTTTGCCGAGCAGGTCGCGCAGAGTGTAGAAATTGCCGAGCGACTTCGACATTTTCTTCTTATCAATGGTCAGATGCTCGCAGTGGAGCCAGTAGTTCACGAATCTGCAGGAGTTCGCCGCCTCGCTCTGCGCGATTTCGTCCTCATGATGCGGGAACATGTTGTCGATGCCGCCGGTATGGATGTCGAATGTTTTTCCAAGATACTTCATGCTCATGGCGCTGCATTCGAGATGCCAGCCGGGACGGCCGGGTCCCCAGGGGCTGTCCCATTTGACGTCGCCGTCGCTTTCGCTCCATGCCTTCCACAGTGCGAAGTCCGCCACGGAATCCTTGTCATACTCGTCGTTGTTGATCCGGACGCCGGAACGCTGCTGGGCCATGTCGATCCGCGCCAGCTTGCCGTAGTCCCTGAACTTCGCGATGGAAAAATAGACGGAACCGTCCTCGGACTGGTAGGCGTATCCCTTGTCAAACAGGACACGGATCATCGCGATCATCTCCGGAATATGTGTCGTCGCCTCCGGATAGTGTTCGGCGCGTTCAATCCGGAGCGTGGCGAGGTCTTCGAAAAAGGCGTCCTTGTATTTCTTCGTGAAGTCCCGGAGTTTCAGTCCGGCGGCGCGGGAGTCCCGGATTGTTTTGTCGTCCACGTCGGTCAGGTTCATGACCTGCGTGACCTGATAGCCGTGGTATTCCAGCGTCCTGCGGAGGAGGTCCTCGAACAGGTAGGCGCGGAAATTGCCGATATGGGCATAGTTGTAGACGGTCGGGCCGCAGGTGTACATCTTTGCCGTTTTTTCCTCGATCGGCTGAAATTCCTGCACGGCACGTCCCAGAGTGTTATAGAAACGCATTCAGAACATCCTTTCCTGTTGTTTTCATCCCGGCTAATTTACATGCGGAACGTCTGTTTTTCCAATGGAAAGGCGAAAAGGAAGGAAAGTTTCCTGAAAAATCAGGAAAGAAGCGGAATAATCAGCAATATGTCCGCAAAAAAACTCCCCGGAAAGTTCCGGGGAGTTTTTTCCTTTCCGCGCATCAGTCCGCGGGAATAATTCCCGGCGCGCGGAATATCGGGACAATGCCGCATTACAGCTTTTTCGAGAACTTTTCGTTCCACTCGTTCAGTTTTTTCGCGGCAAGTTCGCGCCCGCCGATGCCGAAGGCGATGGCGCCCGCAAGACAGAAGGCGCCGAGCACCATGGTAAAGGCGGTCGTGACGATCGCTCCACCGATCTGCATGGTGTTCAGGGCGATGGCGCCGGTGAAGATCAGCACGATCACTTTCACGGCAAGCGAAAGCGGTTTGATGTTCTCGCCCTTGCTGATCGCGTCGGAGGCGACATTCGCAAGGAAAATTCCGATCAGCATGACAACAACGCCGAGCAGGATGTTTCCGCCGAATGTCAGGAACTGGCGGAGAAGGCCGGCAAGTTCCGTGAAGTCAAGAATATTGCAGGCGGCGATCGCCGCAAGGAACATGATCGTTATCATGGTCAGCTTGCCGGCAACCTGCGCGGGCGTGACGGCCGAATCCTCCTTGCAGACGCCAATGGCGGCAATCAGTCTGTTGAAGCCGAATCCGTCCAGGAGCTGCACGACGATTCCGCTGATGATTCCGCCGACCAGGAAGGCGGCGAACAGCAGAACGGCCGCACCGATCACATTGCCGGTAGCGTTCAGAATCAGGTTGAAAAATCCGGAAACGGAATCCGTCAGAGCATCAATTTTCAGCGCGGTCAGCGAGGAGATGATGACCGGAATCGCAACCAGGACATAAGAGACAAGTCCGAGCAGCTGGGACAGGGTTGACTTCTCCCCGAAGACCTTGCCGCAGCCGGCCTGGGTGCCGAGCTCGTCAATCCGTGCCGCGAAGGAAAGTCCGGAGACCGCCTTGCGCACGATTTTCGCAATGAAAAGTCCGAGCACCAGAATCACAGCGGCGGCAATGAGATTCGGAATGAATTCCAGAACCTTGGTCATCATTTTTTCAAGGGAATCGGTGATTCCCTCGATCCGGAGCGCCCGGAGAATCGCAGGCAGGAACAGCAGAAAAACGATATAATAAATGGTCGAGGCCGTGATCTGGCTGATGGATTTTGTATTTTCCATGTGCGGCGCAAGTTTGTCATCCAGCTTCAGGGTATTGAAGATGCTCAGGGATGCAAACTTGATTACGGTCGCAACAACCCAGGCGATGAATGCCAGCAGCGCGGCTCCGATGATGTTTGCCGCATAATTGATGATTTTATCGACAAAACTGCTGATCGGCTGCGCAGCCTCGTTCAGCTTCAGAACACTGAAACAGCCGAGAATGGTGATGAGCAGAATGACGAAAAACACAATCCGGCTGATGACAAGTTCAATTTTCGAGGCGGTTTCGTCGCCTTCCTCGGGAATGCAGCCGGACAGCTTCTTCCCGATGTTGAATTTTTTCAGCAGGAGCGCCGTGCGATTGGAAAGCAGAACGGCAACCAGCCAGCCAAGCAGCAGAAGCAGCAGAGCGCCGATCAGCTGGAGGATGTTGCTCTCCACAATTACCTGCCAGATGTCCTTGAAGAATTCTTCCATGTTTGAAGTTCTCCCCTTGTGTGTTGTTGTTTTCGTTTCAACGCGAAAGAATGCATTAAAATAATATGAAATACGGAAAAAGAAAGCGATTTTTTCCGAAAAATACACCGTTTTCAAAAAAAATTGCAATCCGGCGCTGCCGCCGGATTGCATTTCACCATGAGGCGCGGGAAAGCGGGCTCAAGTTATTTCATGCCGGAATTGACCGTTTCCTCGCGGTTCGCCTTGTATTTGGAACTGGTCGGGATGCCCTGCTCAATGCTTTTTTTGGTCTCCGCCGCATTCTGCCGGATCTTGGTTCCAAGTTCTTTTTCCGTCTTTTTCACGAACTTGTCGACATCCTCCTTGTTGCTGCTGTAAAAATACCAGGCGGCGGCAGCGAGCACCACCAGAACAATCAGCACGATCACAGTCCGGATTCCGTTCCTGGAATTGGCTCTTTTTTTGCTTTCCATGACCGTGTTCACACGGCCCGCCGACTTTTCCGCATTGGCGGCACAGACCTGGGAACAGTAGTCGGAACCGTTTTTCCGAACGATGCAGATCTGGCAGACGGGTTTGCCGCAGGTCGCGCAGCGGGTGACCGCCGGGGTGTCCGGGTGATTCAGACATACGCTGTCGGATATTTTAGCCATTTCCGTAAATCCTTTCCTTGTTTTGATTTGACAATGTTTCCGCGAAATGCCTTCCTGTCTCTATTATAAACATTCCGTTTTATTTTGCAATAGGCGCGGCATGTTTTTTCCCGTAAATTCCAAGCTCGGGGAAACACGGAGGACGGCATGGGAGACGCTCAGGGTTCCCGTGCAGCCTCGTCGAGCGCTTTGAGCAGCGGATAGAGCCAGTATTCAATCACGCGGCGGCGGTCCGCCTTGATTTCGGCGATTCCCTCCATGCCCGGAATCAGCCGGAAGTCCTTTTTCACCTGCGAGAGTTTTCCGGAAAGCGTGATTCTCGCCCGGTAGTATGAGGGAGACTCCTCCTGATTGCCGGAAAGCGTGGAACCTTCCCGCTGCAATGTGTTCTCGGAGATGTTCCGGATCACGCCGTCGAGCGTCCCGTGTTTCTGGAACGGATAGGCATTGAGTTTGACGCGCACGGCGGAACCGATCGCCACCTTTCCGATGTCCTGGGGACGCACCTCCGCCTCAAGTTCAACCGTTCCGATCAGCGGGATCAGCGTAATCAGCGCTTCCGCCTCCCGGACGGCGGACCCCGGCGAGAAGGAGGCGATTTCGTGCACGACCGCTTCGCAGGGCGCGCGCAGATAGACATATTCGATCAGCCGCTTCACCTTGTCGTAATCCTTGCGGGTCGAAGTGAGATTGCGGTCGACGGAGACCATCTCTTCGGAAATGCTGTTGCGCCATTCCTGAATGAAGGAGTTCTTTTCCGCCTGCGTGCTCCCTTCCCGGTGAGTCAGTTCCAGAAGGTCGTTGTCCAGCTGGTCGACGGTCGCCTCCATTTCCATGCGGGTGATCGACATCTGGATCAGCTCCTTGAGCGAAGCTGCCTTCTTCTCATACAGCGACTGGAACATGTCTTCGAGTTTCTTGACCGCGGCAAGACGCTCCTGCTGTTTTGCCAGAGAGTCCTTCTTGCTCTTGATCGAGGCCGCGACCTGGGAGAGCATCGCATTGAAATAGTTGATGCGCTCGGTATAGTATTCCTGCCGCTGCCGGTAGATCGCATACTGCCATTTCTCGAACTGGTTCTTCCCGGAATCCCGGTAGGTTTTTCCGTCGAACTCGGCGCGGAGGCGGTCGAACTGCGCGCTCAGGGTGTCCAGCTCGTTTTTCAAACGCTCCTCCTCCGCCCGGTTGATCGCGGGATCGAAGGTGATCAGAATCTGATCCGGCTTCACGACATCGCCGATTTTCACGTTGATCTCCTTGATGACGGAACGTTCCAGCGGCTTCATGACGATTGTGGGGCGGTCGGTCACCAGTTTGCCGTTCGCCTGCACAACCACGTCCACTCTGGAGCAGGACGCCCACAGGATCACGATCAGAACCAGCGCCGGCGGAAGCCAGACGCAGAGACGGATCCACAGAGGCAGACGCTCGTTTTTGATCTCCAGCGCGTCCGGCTGAAATTCGATGATTTCATCGGGAAGTTTGGTTGTCATTCTTCGTCTCCTCTCATCTGCTGAGTCCAGAATTCCTTGTAAATGCCTTCGCGTCCCAGGAGCTCCCTGTGGGTTCCGGAATCGGACAGTTCGCCGTTGTTCAGCACCAGAATCCGGTCCGCATGGCTGACGATGCTCAGGCGGTGCGACACAATCAGCACGGTGCGCCCGCTTGCAATCGCCTTCAGATTGCGCTGGATCACGGCCTCGCTTTCGGGGTCGAGCGCGCTGGTAGCCTCGTCAAAAATCAGGATCGGCGGGTTCGTAAGGAGCGCCCGCGCGATCGCCAGACGCTGTTTCTGACCGCCGGAAAGATTCGACGCGTTCTCCTCCAGCACGGTGTCGTAGCCGCGCGGGAGCTTCTGGATGAATTCATCCGCTCCGGCGAGCCGCGCGGCATAGAGAATCTCCTCCAGCGTGGCGTTCTGCTTGGTCAGCGAGATGTTCTCCCGGACGGTTCCGCTGAAGAAGTAGTTCTCCTGCAGCACGACGCCGATGCTCCGGCGGAGATGCGCCTTGTCGATCTCGCGGATGTCGATTCCGTCGATTTTCACCAGCCCGCCGGTGACGGGGTAGAGTCCCTGGAGCAGTTTTGTCAGCGTGGTTTTCCCCGAGCCGGAACGCCCGACAAACCCGATCGTCGCCCCCTGCGGAATGTGCACGGAGAAATTCCGGATGACCTGCGGCAGATCCTGGTGGTACTGGAACGAGATGTTTTCATAGCTGATTTCGCCGCGCAGCGGATTGCGGACGCCGCCGCCCGCGGGTTCCGGCGACGTATTCATCACCACGCCGAGCATCCGCACGGAAAGCGCGATCTGCTGGTATTCATGAATCAGGCCGACCATTTTCACAAGAGGCCCGGTCACACGGCCGGCAAGCATCTGGAACGCGATCAGCGCGCCGATCGAAATCGAATAGTTGAACACGAGATACGCGCCGTACCAGATCACGCAGACCGTCATCATCATCTCGAGCATCTGGCTGAGGCTCCGCGCGGTCATGGAAATCTTTCCGACCCGGAAATAGGATTTGATCGCATAGGCCGTCGAATCGTCCCAGATCCGCTTCTCGACCGGCTCCAGCGCCAGCGATTTCACCGTGCGGACGCCGTGGATCGCCTCGACCAGCATGCTCTGGCGTTTTCCCTCCGCCTGATACAGTTCGTCCAGGCGGCGCTGGAACGGCTTGATCAGCGAGGCGATCACCAGCGCCATCAGCGCGGAAAAGCCAAGCACGACCAGAGTCAGCCGGGCACTGTAGCAGAGCAGAAACGGAATGAAGATGCACAGCGCGAACAGGTCCAGCACCGTGAAAAAAAGATTGCCGGAAAGAAAACCGCGGATTTTTTCCGTCTGCTGCATGTGCTTGAGCAGCACCCCCGACGGAACCCGCTCGAAGAAATCGACCGGCAGACGCATCAGGTGCTGAAACGTCTTGGTCGCCGTGGAGATGTCGATCTTGTTTGTCGCGAACAGCAGAAGATAGCTGCGCACATATTCGATCAGAGAATTGAAGAGAATCGCGATCAGAATCCCGATGCCGAGCACGTTCAGCGTGTAATAAGTGCGGTTCACAAGCACCTTGTCCACCACGATCTGGAAGAACAGGGGAATAATCAGCGAAAACACCGTCAGCAGGGCGACCATCAGCGCGATTTCCCCGAACACGCCGCGCAGTTTCAGAAACTCCGGAATGAACCAGCGCAGGGAAAACGGCTGGTTCTCATCGGCAAGCGAATAGGTTTTCTTCAGAAGGATGCACTCGCCCGTGCACGCCTCCCGATACTGTTCCTCCGTCCAGAAACGGAACTGCCGCCCCGGCGTCAGGTCCTCGGTCGGATCGACGACCGCAAGCTCGATCCGATCCCCGTTTCTGCGCAGGCCGCAAAGAACAACATACGAACCGTCTTTCTTCACGGCAACCGCCGGCATCACGGAAGAGGAGGCAAGAAGCTTCTCCCAGCTCATCGGGAGCTTGCGCATCTTGAAACTGTAGTCCGAGGCGATCTGCCGGAAGAGGTTTTCCCGGACCTCGCCCTCGCCGACGGCGTATTCATACATGACGCGCCGCAGATCCATCTGGACATTGTGATGGCGCGCAATCGCGGAAAGGCAGTAGAGACGCGTCTGCTTCGTGTGGTCCACAACCGTCAGATTCCGGAAGATGACAATCCGTCCTCCGAAACAGCGCTCCAGCTCCTCTTTGTTCACGGAGACTGCTGAAGAGGTGTTTCTCACGGGATCGAACAGAGTCACTTCATTGCCGCGCCACTGCAGGGAGTTGGTCAGAAGAACCCATGTTCCGTCGCCGCGCTGAAGGAGAGCCGGGCCGTGATAACTCTCGAAAATGTCAGTGGAAATCTCCGTTTCCGCCCGCAGTTTCTGATCGTTCGCCAGCTTCAGGAGGGTTTCCAGCGGATTTTCCAGATACTCGTCCCTTACATTCCGGGTCACCAACGCCGAAAAGTTCACATTTCGCCGGAACTGGGAAAACAGAATCTGCAGGCACAGCAGCCCGCTCCATTTTGCTTTGTCGTCCATAGGCATTCCTTATCGTAAAAGATTCATTTGTTCTTATCCCGTCTGTAAGCTTGCTTGAACGCCGTCGCCTGCGGCAGAAGCCTGTCCAGCTTCGCCTCCATTTTCCGCCGCAGCGGATTTTCCGTTTTCCTGCGCCGGAACAGGCCGCGCCGGATACGCTTCCCGGGAGCGGAGGATGCCGGAGCATCCGGCGCCGCGCCAAGAAACGGAACCACCGCCTTCGGATATTCCATCATTGCCAGGGTGAAGACGGCATGTCCCGCTTCAACGGAAATCTCCGCGTCCGACGGGAAAAGCCTCTGTTCCCCGGGAAACATTTCCGGAAACAGACGATAACAGAGACCGGGATCGAGATGCAGGTTCCACTCCCGGTTCAGCGCCATGATTTTCTCCCGGTCCAGCGGAAACTTTTTCTGCAGAAACGCCAGATCCAGAAGCGAGCGGCAGCCGAACTGCCAGCGGTCGAAATACATGTTGTAGAGCGTGAGAAGATAATGCGCCTCCGGACACAGCCGGCGGCAGAGCGGATTTTCCGGATCGGGAACGGTATGCGCCCAGACCTGCTCCGGATCGAACAGTGTGCGGTTCTTCAGAACATGCCAGTGCAGTTCCAGCGCGGGAAAGGAGGGCTTGACGAGAGTCGGAAGATGAAGACGTGTGAAAAAGGGATGATTTCTTCCGTGCGTCTCCCAGCCGTCCCCGCGGAATTTCCGGAAAACCCGCTCGATGTCCGCGCGGTGAAACAGCACGTCCAGATCGCGCCGGAAGCGGAGCGCGGGATGCGGATAGACCTCACAGGCAAGAGAGCTCCCCTTGAGGGGAACGAACGGGGCGCCGCATGACTGGAAAATTCCGCAGACATGCTTCCATGCCTCGGAAAACTTGAGTTCCCGCTGGGAAGCCGTGTAGAAATCAAGCTTGAAAACGGCCCGCCATTTTTCGGAAAGCTCCTCAGCCAGCACATAGTAAAAAAGAGGAGACAGCGCCAGCATTCTCGCCCGGCGGCAGAGTTCGTCCCGCATCTCGGGCGGCTGTTCCGAAAAGTATTTGCGCGCGCCGCCGAACACCATCAGTCCGAGAAGGCGGAACAGGATCGAGCCGAACCGCATTTCCGCCTGCTCCTTTTCCCGAAGACCGCGATGATGCGCCCGCTTGATGAAAAAAGCGAAAAACGGCGAACTCCAGAACCATTTTCCGTCACATTCCCAGGCGGCGGGGCGTTTCCTCCAGTAATAAACGCGCAGGCTGTCGAAATCTGCATGTTCCAGATTCTCCGCGCGCAGCTTCCAAGGACTGATCCGGCACAGGAACCGGGCGAGTTTCAGAAGCGCCTCCCTTCTCCGGCTCCATCGTTGACTGCGGCGGAATTCCGCAAGCCCCTCGCCGCCGCGTTTCAGGGGATGCGAAATGCCGTCACGCTCAAAACGCAAAGCCAGGCGGCATTCCGTTTCCGGCGCAAGCGGAGGATCGGGCTGCGGATTGGCGTCGCCCTGCGTCAGAATTCCGTCTCCGGCGCGGATCACGCGGTGCACGATGGTTTTTCCGTCACGCGAAAAAATGATGATGTCTCCCGGCGATATGTCGCCACGCGCAATGCTGCACGAATACACACGGTCTCCGCCGCGGAGAAGCGGGGACATGCTGAAGCCCGCCACAAGATGGAAATCTGTATCTTCGCCGGTCATTCGGCAAGGTATCCCTTTTTCAACAGTTTTGCGAGGAAATCATCCAGATCGCGATTCGCACCGGCCGGAAGCGGTCCGCACGCTTCGCCAAGCGCCTTGCGGATCTCCTCTTTCGAGGCTCCTGTTTCCAGCTGCTTCCAGATAAACGATGCGGTCCGGTTGAGCATGAAGCTTTCTCCGGTATCCGGGCGGAACAGGACCGCGCTTTTATCAAATTCCTCCCGGTAAATGACAAGGGGATTGATTTTCATGCTTCTTTTTTCCTTCCGTTCGTCAGATTTTTTCAAGGGTTTTCCGGAGATCGCCGTCCAGATGCGCCGCGAGGGCGAGCGGAGAATACGCCTTGTCGATTTCATCCACGATTTTCCAGCATTCCAGAGCGAGACGCCGCCGTTCCTCCATGGTCAGGGCCTGCTGCAGAAACAGCGTGTGCTGATTGCAGGCGGCAAGCAGCTGGCCGTGCCATTTCTGAATGGACACTCCGGTCAGTTCCTCCCGATCCGTCGCGGAACGTGTCAGCCAGAGAATGCGGCGGATCTTCGCCGTTCTGGTCACGGGACAGCGCATCTCCTTCGCGGGAACGCCCTCCCGCAGACAGCGGCTCCACGTGGGAAGGGGCTGTGCGTAAAAAGAGATTTTTCCGTTTTCCTCCCGGACACAGCTCAGGATCATCAGATCGTCGCAGAGCCCCTCTCCGCCGGAATTCAGCCAGCGGCGGAAGGTCGTGCTTTTTCCCACTTCGCTTTCCCCGGTCAGGATCACTCCCTCCCCGTTGGAATTCAGCAGAAGACAGCCGTGAAACAAACAGCATTCCGAACCGGAGAGGGTCGCAAGCATGACCGCGTGAAGCAGAGGCAGACGATAACGCAGACTTTCCTCCCATCCTTCCGGAACTTGTCCGGAAATGCGGAAGCGGAACCGATTGCCCGCGCGGAAGATTTCCACGCCGCCCGCCTGCAGAAGCGGTTCGGCGGAAACTCCATCCGGCAAAGGTGCGCCGGAGTGCAGAATCACATCCGGGAATGCGCTTCCCGAAAAACTTTCCGGACGCGGGAAATCCGTCTCATGGATGCGCGCGGTGGTTTCGAGAATGGAGTTCGAGACATCATCCGCCGCACCGAGACGGATCATGCTTCCATTCGCAGTTTTGATCGACAGTACGCTTTTCATGCATTTTCCGGCGCTGAAGAAGGACCCCTCCGGCGCATGGGCCGGAAAACAAGTTCAACAGTCTCCCCCGTTTTCACGCGGGAAAGACTGTTGATTTCCCAGGCTGAAAAAAAAACTTCAGCTCACAACAGGGGCCAGAGTGTTGGCAGCTTCCGCCACGGGAGCGGAAAGCTCGGTCATTTCCGGAGCTTCATACGTGAATTTTTCCATGATGAAAATTCCTTTCCTTGAATGTTGTTTATTATGAAAACTCCCGGAAGAGCCATACCCTTCCGGGATGTCTTACGGTCAGTGCGAGGAAACCGCGGCAAACGCTCCCTTGTTCTTCAGATCGTCGTATTCGGCAATCTCCGCAAGGAGACCGTCGCCATTGGCGGCGCAGTAGAACTTGACGGAATCCCAGCTGACGCCGTTGAGCGCGATGGAGCCGCTGAAAGTGCCGTCGTCCCAGGTCAGCTTATTGCCGGAGATCGTGCAGTCATTCCTGTCGATGCCGTCGAGATAGAGCGTGACACTTCCGGAGGCAAGCTGCGTAATGGTGTCATTGCCCCAGTCATAGCTGCTGCCGTAGCAGAAGATGTCGTTTCCGCCGCCGCCGTGCATGATGTCGTTGCCGATGCCGCCGGTCAGGATGTCATCATTGGAACCGCCGTAGAGCTTGTCGTTTCCGTCGTCGCCGAACAGAATGTTGTGACCGGCGTTTCCCCAGAGGATATCGTTTCCGTCGCCGCCGCGGACAATCAGCTCGCCGCTGCTGTGCTCCACATAGGAGAACTTGGCGCTGGAGAGGTCGACGATGTCATCGCCGAGTCCCGCCTGGATTTCCGTCATTTTGCTGATACGCGCATCACTGCCGTTGACTGTGTAAACGTCGTCCAGGAAGAAGACATCGCCATTGGCGTCATCCGTAAGGAACAAGGTCGTGGCATCTTCGCCGCCCTCAAACACGGTCGAGAAACGGTTCTTGCCCTTTGTGGAAACAAATTCCATAGTTCCGCCCCAGACTCCATCGCCCTGATGCTGGGCGATGTAGGTGCCGTCCCACTTGCCGATCGAGATGGCGAAGAAGAGGTTGTCATGACCATCGTCCACGGCCACAACCTTGTCCGGAATCTCAGACGTCGTGCTGGCAACCGGGGTTTCCTCAACAATGGTATTCACCACATCACCGGTTTCCGGATCTTTTTCCACAATCGTGACCTTGGTATCTTCCGGCAGGGCGTAGTGCTCCACGGTATTGCCGGAGAGTTCCACGGTTTTCTCGGTGCTGCCGTCCGGCAAGACGTAGGTTGCCTCGTAATACGTATCCTCCGCAGGCGCAAGGTGAATGACTTCCGAATTCACGCTCACATCTTCCGGCATCGGCACAACCGTCACATCGACCGCGGTTTCCACCGGATTTTCCGCATTCCGCACGCGGAAATAGACCGTTGTGCTGGCGGTGACATCCACGCCCGCCGCCGCATCGTAGGCCGTCCAGTCTCCCGTATTTCCGATCCGGTATTCCAGCGGCGCGGCCGCATCGCTGTAATAGGCGTAGACCGACATGGATTCGCCGTTGTTCACCGGGATCAGAGAACTGTAAAGGAAGGCGACCACTCCTTTGAAATCAAAGAGTGCTGTTTCGCTTTCCACCTGATTTCCCGCTGCGTCATAGGCCTTCACGGAATATGTATGCGGTCTGATGTCAAGCAGATTGCCGTCCAGATAATACTGTTCTCCGGACTGTATCCCCAGCGACTGGCCGTCCAGGAAGAATTCGTAACCGGTGACGCCGAAGTTGTCTGTTGCCTGACAGGTCAGGGAGACGCCTATCGTTGTCACTTCCGCGACAAGCTGATGAATCTCCGGATTGTCATAATCCGCCACGGGATATTCAATCCGTCCGCTGTCGGTCGAGATGCCGTTTTCGCCTGTCGCAGTCACCGAAATCCAGAAGCTCGAGGTTGTGTTGGAAAGCTCGAACGCCGCCTGATCCGCATCCGCTCCCGCCGGGATCTCCAGATAGGGCGCTGTGGCGGTTTCGCTGTCATAGATCCTTACGGTATAACCGCTCAGCAACCCCTCCGCCTCGAAATTCGCGGTGAAGCTGTATTTCCCGTCCACTGAAGAACCTTCCGCCTGCGTAACGCTCAGTTCAGTCGTGAAGGCCGGCGCATCGGCGTCGTAGAGATAGACACTGCCGTCCACCGTACGGAGGATGTAGGAATCAAGCGACGCATCCAGTGTGAATGCCGTGTCGGAAATACCTTCCGCGATCAGATAACGGCTTTCCGTCAGAGCGGAAGTTGCCGTCAGGGTGATGGTCGGGATGTCTTCCGCAGCCCGGCCGAGAACCAGCGCGGCCGCGTTTTTGTTGTAGTTACCGAGATCAATCGTGACATTTTCGGTTGCCGCATTGAAACCGGAGTTCAGCGTCAGCGTCGCATCCGCAATACGGATCTGTTCCGCAGCAAAGTCTGCCGTCACCGTCACATTGGCGTTGACAATGTTGGCAGTGTCGAAGCCGTAGACATTGCTCAGCGTCGTGGTGTAGAGTTCCGCGTCCGACGCCGCGCCGAGATTCAGCGTGCTCGTTCCAACCGTGCCGGAACCTTCGCCGGTTCCGTAGATGCTTCCGCCGACGGTGCCGCCGGTAAGCGTCACCACCGCATCGCCGGCAACATTGGAGTCGGAACCGCCCGCATATACGTTACCCGTGATCGTGCCGCCCTGAATCGTAACGGAAGTATTTCCTGTGATATCGGAAATACCTCCGCCATAAACACTTCCGTCGATCTCAAGCGTTGTGCCGGGAACGCCGATCACGGCGGCATATCCCTCGAAATACTGGCTGCCGCTGAAAACTCCGCCGGCAAGAGCGATGGTTTCAGTCTGATCGGTCGCCTTGGCAATTGCCGCGGCGACATTATCAAACGCGTTGGAGCCGATGACATAAAAATTGCCGCCGGCCTCCACGCCGGTTCCGTCGCCGAGCGAACTCCACGTACTGTTGACGGCAAGCACCGTGGTGTCATAAGTTACTTCGCCGACGACAAAATCAGTTCCGTCGTAGGTAAGCACAAAACCATCACTGGTCACTTCCCCAAGTTTGTAATCTTCCCCGCCAATGCTGAAACTGGCTGTATCTTCAAAGGTGATATTGCCGGCGGCGGCAAAAGTGTAGCGGCTGCCAGGCGTCAGCGCATCATTGGAAATATAGATTACAGAATCTTTGAAAGTAACATTATGGAAGGTCACTGTTCCGCCGTTGAAACTCACATCGTCAAACCCGCTGATCACCGTCATCGAAGCGGTGTAATCCCCGACATTGTCGAAGCTCAGCGTCGACTTGCCGGTATACGCCTCGGTGGTCGTCCCCGCCGCGTACACTCTGCCCAGAATGTCACCGCCCGAAATCGAGATCGTCGAGTCTCCGCCAATAGAACCGCCCAACGAGCCGCCGTAAACGTCTTCCATGATCGTGCCGGACTTGATCTCAACGGCAACGCCACCCGTAACGCTCGTCGTCGTATTGACGCCCTGCGCATAGCCGCCGGCAATGACACTGCCTTCCACGGTCGCGCCGTCGATCACCACGGAGGTGTTGCTGACACTGTTGGTCAACGTGGCTCCCTTGTTGTAACCGTCAATCGCAACGCCGCCGCCGATGACACTGCCCTTGATCGTGCCGCCGGTCAGTGCAACCTCGGTGGAACCGCTTTCGGAGATCAGCGTACTGATCGTTCCGTCTCCGCTGTTCGCATAGGTGACGCCGCCGCCGGCGACGTTGCCGGCAATCTGCCCGCCTTCGACCACGACCTTGGAAACTCCCTCGATATACGAAGCGGCGGTTCCGGTCGCCCAGTTCACCCAGCTGCCGCCATAGACGCTTCCCTGAATGTCGGCATCGCCGGAAATTACAACCGTGGCGTTTCCGGTGATCGTGCTGCTGTTGCCGCTGTCCTTGTCCTTGCCGCCGCCGACCACATAGCTGCCGCCCTGCACGTCGCCATACACCGTGCCGCCGGAAATCTTAACCTCGGTGGAGTCGATCGTGGCTTTCGATCCCCATGCGGTGTAGCCGCCGCCCTGGACGTTTCCGACCTCGCCGTCGGTCATGGTGATGTGCGTGCCGCCGGTGATGGTGGAAACAACCTCCAGCTGGCCGTTCAGGCTGTAGGTGTGGGTACCGCCGTAAACATCGGTAATCGTGCCGCCGCTGATATTGATCCTGGTGCCGCCCTCGATCGTGATTCCTCCGGCAGTATCGGTTTCGGAGATGTCGCTGCGGGAGAATCCACCGCCCATCAGGCCGTCGGTTCCGATCGAGCCGCCGGTCACGTTGGTCGTAACTCCATTTTTAACCGTAACCCAGCCGCCGTGCATGGCCTGACCGGCGGCATAAACAACATCCGTCAGCTCCCCGGAAATATTGATCGTCACCGATTCATGCGTGGTGGAGGAACCGACATACCAGGCCTGGGCGCCGCCGAAGAGAGCGACTCCGGAACCGGCCGAATTCCCCGCATAGTTGATTTCCACATCGCCGGTCGTCAGACTTCCGGCATCCACTTTTCCCGCGGCAATGCGCCCGGAAACCGTGACATTTTCGCCGATATCCAACGTGATGTTCCCGGTCTTATAATCCCCCTCGGCAGTGGTCGCGGCGCCGTAAATACGCTCGGTGGAACCGTTGACGAAATTGAGATTGATGTCGCCGGTATCTTCGTTGAGCGCACCGCCGAACACATAGCCGGCGCCGAAGTCAACCGCCGCATCCGCGGTACCGATCTCCACCTCGTGCCCGTTGAAATACTGGTCGCCGCTGTAGCTCCCGTCAATGACCAGAATCTTGCTGGATACATCGGTTGCCGCCGCATCGCTGATGTCGGCGAAGGCATTCATGCCGATCTCATAGTTCTCGCCGTTATATGGGACGATGGAGCCGTCGGCTAGGTCTGCCCAGCTGCTGCTGACCAGCAAAGTTTCGGCCGTGGTCGTCACCTGGACCTGAAATCCGTCGTCTCCAGCCGACAACAACGGGGAAATGGTGCCTGAATTCACCGTCCCGCCATCCGTCGTACGGATCGTCGTTCCGGCTGCAACCGCCCGGAATGCAACATCTTCCAGCGTGCCGCCGGAAATCGTGTTCTCTCCGGCAAGAGAGATTCCGCCATTGGAAATAGTGGATGTGATCTTGAATACTTTGTTATCGTTGCCGTCTCCGTTCAATGTAACTCCATCCAGATTCAAATCAAGGGAGTCCGTCAGGTTGACCCGGATCGCTCCGGCATTGCCGTCGGAGTTCTCACCCTGGCCCACCGTCAACGTCGAGTTCGTGATGGTCACTGCCGGGACTCCGGTGTTGAGTTCGAGCGCGCTGCCGTTCCAGCTGTGACCGCCATCTCCGCCGGTGAGTTCGGAGTCGGTCACTACAATCTGCGAGCAGCCGGTGGATTGATTGACATAAATCGCGCAGCCGCCGATGCCGCGGGAGGTTTCCCCGGAAAGATCCAGCGCATCGCCGCCGGAAATCTTCGAGGAGCCGCTGACAGTGAGTGTGCCATTGAATGTGCTCGTCACGTCAATGGCGTCTCCGGCATTGAGCCAGTCGCTGTCGCCTCCGAGCACGGTGCTGTTGACAATGAGCACCTCCGCCGAGCCGCCAAGTGCAACTCCTTCGCCGCCTTCGACATAAAGCCCGCTTTGGTAGCCGCTGTATACGGCATCCGTCCGGCCCGCGCCGCCGGTGATGGTCGAGTTCTCGATCCGGATGGTTCCGCCTGACTCCGAATGGGCATAGATGGCATTGGCCGCAGTCTTGGTCCCTGACGTATAATTTTCATCGTGAACCAGACTGCCGCCCGAGACCGTCGAATTCACAATATTCAAGGCTCCGCTTGATTTGTAATAGATGGCATGAATGGCCTGCCCCTCGTTGCGTGTGTCGGCCGGGGTCAGCGTCACTCCGTCAAGCGTCAGACCCGAGCTGCCGCTGACGTTGATCACGGAATACACATTGCCGGTCGTGCTGCTATAAGCCGCGGTCATCGTCCCGTTCCGGAAGGTCACGTCGAAATCGCCGGAGAGCGAGACCGCGCCGTCGAGCGTGAAGCCATTCAGATCGAACTCCAGATTCTTACTCAGCTCCAGTTTGGAGGAAAGGGTGATGTCGTCAAGCAGCACAATCGTATTGCCCGCGCTCGTGCCGGCCGCTTTCACTGCAGCCTCAATCGTCCCGAACGCATTGGTGCCGACTTTGTAACTCTGGCCGCCATATTCCACGATGGAATCCGGATCAAGCGAGGCCCAAACCGGATTGACGAGCAGCGCATCCGTCGCCACAACCTTCAGGTCGATTGTCCCGTCATCATTCTGAGTAATGAGCGGATTTCCGTCGGCAAGCGAAAGCGCATCGCTCACATCAACATAATTCTTCTCCGTTCCGACGACCGTGAGGGTGCCGCCTGTGATCTCGCCTGCATCATTCAGTGTGACATTGCCGATGATCGCGGCCTCAGCCTGCTTGCCCTCGTGCGTATTTGCGCCAAGAACGGGAGGATTCTCCACGAGCTGCCCTTCCAGAGTGAAGTTTCCGCGGGTCTCAAGATCCACCGTGTTGTTCAGCAGAACCGCGGGAGTCGATGCGGATCCCAGATTGGCTCCGGCGATCAGTCCGACATTGCCGATATCATTCTCCGCCGTAATCGACGAGTTGGAAATGGAACACTCTTCAATCGTATTCCCGTAATGCGCGATTCCGCAGATTCCGCCGATCCGGTCGTAGCCGGAAATATCGATATCGTCAACCGAGCAGTCGGAAATTGTCATGTTGCCCTCGCCGCGGTATCCCCAGATTCCGCCGACGTAGGAGCCGTTGTTCAGCGCCTGGATGCAGCTGCCCTCATCGCCGGTGACCGTGCAGTTGTCCACCTTGCTCACATAGCCGTTGCCGCCGATGCCGCCGATATACCACCAGCCCTCGATCTCAATCTGACCGGTGACATGGCAGTTGCTGATCTCCGCCCCGGTGAATCCATAACCGACGATCGCGCCGACATACAGCGAACCGGTGATGTCGACATTGTCAATCGTCAGATTCGTGATCCCGGCAGGAGAATTCGTATACCCGAAAAAACCGATGCCGCAGTTTGCGGAGGTATTGTCCAGTTCTTTTGTGATCTTCAGATTGCTGATGGTCTGTCCGTTGCCGTCGAACGTTCCCTGAAAGACCGCGCCATTCTTCCCGATCGGCGTCCACTCCTCGTTGTTCAGGTCGAACGAGTCCATCAGCTTCACGGTCTGCCCGCTGAAACTGTTCCCCGCATTGACCGCGTCGCGGAATAGTTTGAGCTGAGCGAGCGTGCCGATTTCATAATAAACGCCGCTGTCACCCTTTGTCATTGTCAAAGTTGTGATTCCATCCGTATAACTTCCGTCATCAGGATTGAAGGTGATTGCCATAGCCCTGTTCCCTCTTCCCTATATTTAATTTCTATCTGAATCTTTCTTACTTTGCAATATGGAAAACAAACAGCGGGACAAAAAGCACCCGCATGACAATTCGGAAAACTCCGGATTTTTATTTTTTCTTTCCCGCATTTTCGTTTTTCTGAAGCACACCGGCCTCCAGCAGCTTGTCGATCAGTTGCTGCATTGAGTTTAACGCGCTCAGGAATCCCTGCGGCGGCATGATGATGCGGACATTGCTCTGCGGAACCGGAGCCTGTCCGTCAGCCTCCGGCTGAAGCGTCACGAAGTCGTAGCGGACCATGCCGCCCGCAAAATGGATCTGACCGATGCCGTCCGCGAAAATTTCTTTCTTTTCACTCATTGCCGGATGTCCCTGCCTTTCTGAATGATTCCGGATGAAAAAATATCAAGATGCCGCAGAATGCAGAGAATGCATGCTTCGTTTCCGTTTTGCACAAAACGAGGAAAAATTTTCCGCACGGATGCCGCTTGCAGAAAATGGCCGGGAGTGCCATGAAAGACAGACAGGAAGGAAGATGCCGCCCGCCGATGGCGGCAGAAAAACGTTCCCGGAACAGGAACAGCCGGCCAAATCTGATTCTTTCCGTCTCACTTGCTTGCATTTTCCGGTTTCTGATGAACAAAGCCATCAGGTTACAACTTCTACCGAATAATTTATAATACCATTTTCTCTTTTCAATTACAAGCGGAATTCTGTATTTTTTTTATCAAATTCCCGTATTTTTCCATACAAAATCCGAAAGAAAAATCATGCGTTCCGTTTTCCTCAACTATTCAGAAGCGGCCCATTCCGTTTCGCACGGGCGCCCTGCCTCTCCGCCGCGGACCGGATGCAGTTCTCCTTCCCCATGCCCGGCGCCCGGCATCATGGGGCAGAAGCCGTTTCCCTTTCCGTAAGGAATCAGCGACCTTCCGTCCCGGGCGCGGCATCCGCCTCCGCGCAATGCATCCATCGGCTTTGCCCGAGCTCGTAATCGAAGAAATCACCGCAGAAACCGTCGTTCCGTCTCCGGCGAACAAGACGGAAACCGGCTCTTTCATACATCCGTCTTGCCGGAAGCTGGATTTCAGTTGTGGTGACAATGATTGTTTCCGGGCTCCAGCGGGAAAAAATTCTTTTCACGGCCTCGGACATCTGGGCCGTCCCCCATCCGCGCCCTTTGCAGGATGCCGCAATGCAGTTGTGGCCGATTTTCACGCATGCCGGGGCCTCTCTCGGGTCCCATGACACAAATCCGACCGCTTCGCCGTCCCATGCGGAGATGAAGCCGCACCGGTCGGCAATCGCGGGGCGGTCAAAGAAAAAACCGTCAAAATTCCTCCATTCCGCTTCCCAGTGCAGAGCAAAGCGGCGGTCGAAGCCGTAGGCGTCGCGCAGCAGGGCATAAAGCGTTCCCCGCCGGAAGGAACTGACAGGACGGAATTCGGGAGTCATGCGCATCCTCCCGGACAAGGCGATGGAACGGGCCGCGGCATTCCCATGCACGCCTTTTCAATTCAGCAGTCCGGCAACGCCGGGCAGCCACAGGGTCAGGAACGGCAGAAACGTCGTCAGAAGCAGGGCGGCGATCAGCGCAAGGAAAAAGGGCACCATCGGCATCGTGACTCTCGCAATCGAAGTGTTCCCGATGCCGCATCCGATGAAGAGGCACGAACCGACCGGCGGCGTGCAGAGCCCGATGCACAGATTCACAATCATCATGATCCCGAACTGAATGTCGCTCATGCCCATTTCGCGGACGACGGGCAGGAAGATCGGCGTGAAGATCAGCACCGCCGGCGTCATGTCCATGAACGTCCCGACCAGCAGAAGCAGGAAATTGATGACAAGCAGAATCACAACCGGATTGGAGGAAAGGGCGACCAGTGCGGAACTGATGGTCTGCGGAATGTTCGCAATCGTCATGATCCAGCTCATCGCGGAACTCACGCAGATCAGAAACATGACGACCGCCGTCGTGACTCCCGTCTGCACCAGAATCCCCGGGATGTCGCGCCATCCGACCTCCCGGTAGATCAGCACGGAAAGGACGAACGCATAGGCGACCGCGACCGCCGCCGCCTCCGTCGCCGTGAAAACGCCCCCGAGAATCCCGCCGATAATCACAAACATCAGGAAAAGACTCAGAAACGCCCGCTTGAAGGCGACCAGAATCTCCCGGAAAGAGGAACGCCGTCCACCGCGGTAACCGTTTTTCAGCGCGTAATAAACACAGACCAGCAGAATGCACAGACCCATCAGGATCCCCGGCAGAACCCCCGCGATGAACATCGCCGCAATCGAGACCGATCCGCAGGCGACCGCATAAACGATCATGATGTTCGAAGGAGGAATCACCAGTCCCGTCGTCGCGGCGGTCGTCGTGACCGCGACATTGAATTCCCGGTTGTAGCCCATGCGGTTCATCTCCGGAATCATAAAGCCGCCGACACTCGACACCGCCGCCGTGGCGGATCCCGAGATCGAGCCGAACAGCATGCACGTCAGCACGTTCACATACGCCAGCCCGCCGGGGAAACGCCCGACAAGAGTTCCGGCAAAATCGATCAGGCGCCGCGCC
Source organism: uncultured Victivallales bacterium (assembly GCA_944391115.1). Taxonomy (GTDB): domain Bacteria; phylum Verrucomicrobiota; class Lentisphaeria; order Victivallales; family UBA1829; genus UBA11452. The sequence goes on from CALXSJ010000004.1 coordinate 82,136, forward strand.
ATCCCGCCGCGTCCCATCAGAATTCCCGACAGGACAAAAAACGGAATCGCCAGAAGCGAAAACGACGCCACGCCGTTCACCATCCGGTCCGCCACGATCATTTCCGGCTGAACCGCGCCGCCGTTGGCGAACACTGCGACCAGCGACGCCGCGCCGATCGCCACGGCGACCGGCACATTCGCGAGCAGCAGCGCAATGAAGACAATCAGAAGAACAATCGCGACTTCCGCCATATCAGTTTTCCTCCGTTTCCCGTTCAAAGTTCTTCCGCGCATCCGTCAGGAGATTGCGGATTTCCGAAAGCAGCACGAACAGGCCGCCGAGCGGAAGCGGCAGGAACATCACCACGTCCGACACCTGCAGCGCGGGCAGAACGTTCCAGTTCACCGTCGCCTGGCGCACCAGCATCCAGCCGCCGATTTCAAAGACGATCACGACAAACGCCAGCGTGACGCCATGCGCGAAAAGCGCAAGACGCTTTCTCGTTTTCGCATCGAAGCGGGAGGTCAGGGCGTCGATTCCCAGATGCGCGGAACGGTCGAACGCGGCCGCGATTCCGAAGATGCTCACATACACGAGGAGGACCGTCGCCAGCTCCTCGGTCCATTTGACCTGCGCGCCCCACAGATAGCGGGAGGCGACTCCGAGGAGCACATCCAGCACGAGCAGTCCCACCATGACGGCCAGCACGCCGTCCAGAATCCGCATCGCATAATGATACAGTTTCGCAGTCATTCCTTCACCTCTCCGATTCGTTTGACATATTTCATGATGCGTTCCGGCTGGTTCTCCCGCAGCGGCCTGAGTTTTTCGGCAAACGCATTCTTGTCAACCTCAAGGAACTGAACGCCCTGTTTTCCGGCGCGTTCCACGGCAATTTTGTCCGCCTCCTTCCAGAGCTCCCGCTGTTTCAGGCTGGACTCATGCGCGGCGCGCTCCAGCCATTCGCGCTGCTGCGCCGTCAGGGAGTCCCAGGTCTTCCGGCTGACCATCAGCATGTCGGGCACCCGGGTATGTTCATTGAGCGTGAAATACTTGCAGACCTCCATATGCCGCCCCGTGTCGAAACTCGGCAGATTGTTCTCGGCGCCGTCCACGGTGCCCTGCGAGAGCGCGGTATAGAGCTCCCCCCAGGGGATCGGAGTCGGCGCACCGCCCAGCGCGCTGACGATGTCCATGGCAAGGCGGCTCTGCTGCGTCCGGATCTTCATCCCCTTGAGATCGTCCGGCGTGCGGACCGGCTTTTTCGTCGTGTAGAAACTGCGCTGGCCGGAATCATAGTAGCAAAGTGCGCGCATGCCTTTCGTCAGCTCGCCGAGCTCCCTTCCGACAGGTCCGTCAAGCACCTTCCAGAAATGTTTCTCATTGCGGAAGACATAGGGCAGCCCCAGGGCAACCAGTTCCGGAACGCTGGATTCCAGCACCGCGGAAGAGGTTTTGCTGAGATCAATGTGGCCGTTCTGCGTCTGTTTCAGGCATTCCGCCTCGGATCCGATCATGCCGGACGGGTAAATGGCAAGATCCATGGTTCCCCCCGAATAGTGTTTCAGACGCTCCTTCATGTAGACCATGGCCTCATGAACGGGGTGTTCCGTGGGAAGCCCGTGGCCGAGTTTCAGAATCCTGACACTTTTTCCGGCATTGTTCCGTTCCCGGATCACGCCGGCGTAAATGACTCCGCCGATTACGGCAGCGACCAGAACGCCCGCGCAAAACGCGGAAAGTGTTCCCGAAAAGATTTTACCGTGCTCCCCCATGATTTCTCCTGAAGTTTCAAGCCGTCTCCGTTTCATGAATTCCCGGATATCAATAAACACCGGATTTCCAAATCCGCAAGGGCGGATCCCCGAAAAAAGATCAATATATGCGGATTATCCGGCGGCGGTGCCGTTCCGGAGCGCTCCTCCCTTCCCGCACACTCCCGCTTCCGGGAAACATTCCCCGGATTCGCCGTTTTCCCGGAAAAATCCGTCTTTTACATGATTTTTTCAGAAAAAAATCCGCCTTTTCATGGAAAATGCGTGAACTTTTTTTGTCAGAATTTGGTCATTACCAAAAATTCGCACTTGAAAAACGGAGTTGGAGGATTATCTAAAATACCTCGTTGCAAATTCGGAAGAAAAAACAGAATGCGGAATCCGGGGGGAATTCCCGTTCCGTTTGTTTTATTTTAAACGCGGCGCATGCCGTGAGACTGAAAACGAATGCAAACCAACGCAGATAAACAAACAGGAGAAAAACAGGCATGATAGAGGCCAGCAACGTCAGGAAGAACTTCGGCGCCAGAACCGTCGTCGGGGGCGTGAGCTTCTCGGTCGGGAAAGGCGAGGTGCTCGGGTTCCTCGGCCCGAACGGCGCGGGGAAATCCACCACCATGCGGATGATTACAGGATTTCTGCCGCTCAGCGCGGGAAAGATCACAATTGGCGGGTACGACATTGAGGAAAATCCGGTGGAAGCCAAACAGCTTTTCGGGTATCTTCCCGAGAACGCGCCCGCCTATCAGGACATGACGGTTGCGGGTTTTCTGGACTTCTCCGCTTCGATCCGCCGCCTTTCCGGAAAGAAGAAAGCCGACGCAATCGCCCGCGCCGTGAAACTCTGCCATCTGGAAAACGTTCTGCAGCAGACGATCGACACGCTCTCGAAAGGCTATCATCACCGAGTCGGATTCGCGCAGGCGATTCTGCACGATCCGCCGGTTCTGATTCTCGATGAACCGACCGACGGACTTGATCCGAACCAGAAGCATGAAATGCGCGAACTGATCCGCGAAATGAGCAAAACCAAGGCGATTATTGTCTCCACGCATATTCTGGAGGAGGTCGAGGCGATCTGCACAAGGGTCATCATCATCGACCGCGGCAAACTGGTTTTCAACGGCACGCCGCGCGAACTCCAGGAGAAGGCGCCGCACGGCAACCGTCTGCGCCTGACCGTCTGCGCGTCCGACGACGCACCCGTCCGCGCGATGCTGGAAAAACTCCCCCAGGTGCGCAAGGCGGAACTCCTCGGGAAACAGGAAAAGACGGTTTCCCTCGCCGTTTACCCCGCGGGCGCGGAAAAGGATTTCGCTTCCGCAGTCAAAAAGGCGCTTGACGAACACCGATGGGAGTTCTGCGAACTTTATTTTGAACGCGGCAGACTGGACGAAGTTTTCCGGAGCCTGACCACTTCGGACGCCGCCGAAGGAAAGGAAGGTGCGGCATGAGAAACATTCTGACCATCATCCGCCGGGAACTCGGCGCAACCTTCACATCGCCCGTGGCGTATGTGTTTCTGGTGATCTTTCTGGCGCTGAGCGGATTCTTCACCTTCATGATCGGCGGATTCTTCCTCCGCAACGAGGCGGATCTGAGCAGCTTCTTCTTCTGGTTCCCGTGGCTTTTCATTCTGCTGGTCCCGGCGGTCGGGATGCGCCAGTGGGCGGAAGAGCGGCGGCAGGGAACGCTGGAACTGCTGTTCACGATGCCGGTTTCCATTCCGGAGGCGGTGCTCGGAAAATTCCTCGCGGGGTGGATTTTCCTCGGAATCGCGCTGATCCTGACCTGCCCGATCGTGTTCACGGTCTGCTATCTGGGCAGTCCGGATCCGGGACCGATCGTGACAGGCTACGCGGGATGTTTCCTGCTGGCGGGAGCATATCTCGCGATCAGCGGCATGACATCGGCCTTCACGCGCAACCAGATCGTCAGCTTCATCACGTCGACCGTGCTCTGTCTGCTCCTGGTTCTGACCGGATTTCCGCCCGTGACGAATCTGCTGCTGAAATGGGGTGCGCCCGCATGGACGCTCGACCTTTCGGCGGATCTCAGCGTCTTTTACCACTTCAACGGCATGCAGCGCGGCGTCTTCGACCTGCGCGACATCGTCTACTTCCTGTCCCTGACGGCATTTGCGCTGTTTGTCACGGGAAGCGTCCTGAAAAACCGCCGCGCCTGAGCGCAGACTTAAGGAGTCATGACTTATGAAATCAAACGGCAACAGCAAAAAGGCGCTCGCCTGGATCAGTTCCGTCGCCGGCATTCTGATCGCCGGTGCGATCCTGATCTTCGTGAACGCGATTCTCAAACCCGTCGCGCTCCGGTGGGACTGCACCGCGGAAAAGCGCTACACCCTTTCGCAGGGCAGTGAAAACATTCTCAAGCATCTGGACAAGGTCGTCAGCATCCGCTTCTACTATTCGCGCAATGCCTCCGGCATGCCCGTCGTGCTGAAGAATTACGCCACGAGAGTGGAAGACCTGCTCGGAGAATTCCAGCGCGCGGGCGGCGACAAGATCAAACTCAGCAAACTGAATCCGGTCCCCGATTCCGACGAGGAGGATTCCGCCGTGCTCGACGGAGTCTCCGGGCACTCGCTTGACATGTTCGGCTCCGGCGATCCGGTTTACTTCGGCGTGGCCGTGAGCTGCGGCGGAAAAACCGCGGTTCTCCCCTTCCTCTCTCCGGAAAGCGAGGCCCAGCTGGAATACGATCTTGCGCGCGCCGTCACCGAAGTGACAGCGGCGAAAAAAGTCCGGCTCGGCATTCTCAGCTCGCTGCCTGTGATGGGCGGGTTCAACGGTGCGCCGATGATGATGAACAATCCGCAGAGAACGCCTCCCTGGTGGATTGTCAGTGAACTCAAACGCAATTACGACGTCGTGGAGATTCCCGCGACCGGAACGGAAATTGCCGAAGACATCGACGTGATTCTGGCGCTCCATCCGCAGAACCTCGGCGACGAAATGCTCTTTGCGATCGACCAGTTCATTCTGCGCGGCGGAAAGATGCTCGCATTCCTTGACCCCCTCGCGGTGTCCGCGATGCGCCAGCCCTACCAGCCGCAGCCGGACGCCTCCGCCTTCGACAAGCTCCTTCAGGCGTGGGGTTTCACCTTCAGCAACGGCAAAATCGTCGCCGACCGGAAACTTGCGACCCGGATTCGCGGCGCATACGGCAATGTCGAGTCGATGCCGACCGTTCTCACACTCGGCAAGGCGGATGTCAATGCGTCCGTTCCCGCGCTCGCCTCGCTGAATTCGCTGCTGCTCTTCTGCCCCGGCGAGTTCTCCGGCAAAGCGGCAGACGGCCTGAAACAGACCGTGCTTCTGCACTCCTCCGACGACGCGGGACTGATCAGCTCGTTCGAGGCGCAGATGCCCGGCGAGCAGATTCTGAAAAACTTGAAATCCGAACACCATGAATATGTTCTGGCGATGCAGCTTGCCGGAACCTTCCCCACGGCGTTCCCGGACGGCAGACCCGCCGCCGCTTCCGCGGACGAGAAGGAATCCAAGGACGGCAAGGATGCGAAAGACGCCAAGGCCAAAACTGCGGAAAGGAAAGACGGCAGTCTGAAGAAATCCGCCAAACCCGGCGTGGTCGTTCTCGTCGGCGACGCGGACATGCTGTTCGACTCCTTCTGCATCCGGCAGGGGAGTTTCCTCGGACAGACGATCGCGCAGCCGATCAACGACAATCTGAATTTCGCGCTGAACATGATCGACCAGCTCAGCGGCGACGAGAATCTCTTTGAGATCCGCGCGCGCGGCACGGCTTCGCGTCCGTTCACCGTCGTCCGCGACCTCCAGGCGGAGGCGGAAAAAGAGTTCCAGGGCAAAATCGTTCAGCTGGAAGAGGAGCTCCGCGGCGTGCAGACCCAGATCAACGAGCTCCAGCGCCAGCGCAAACCCGGGGAGAAGGAACTTCTCTCCTCCGAACAGCGCAAGGTCCTTGCCGACTTCCGAAAAAAGGAAGTCGAGGCGAGAAAGGAGCTCAAACAGGTCCGCAGACAGCTTCGCGCTGAAATCGACTCTCTCGAAAACACCCTGATTTTCATGAATATCGCCCTGATGCCGATTCTGGTGATCGCCGCCGGAATCACGGTGGCGGCGGTCAAACGCAGAAGGAGCGCCCATCGATGAAATCGAAACATCTGATCATTCTGGCCTGTGTCGTCATCATTCTCGGAATCATTTACGCCGTGCAGCGCAAAGGTTCCGGAAACGCAGCGTCCTCCGGGCCGCGGGAACTGGTTCCCGCCTCGTTCAGCAGCGACGGACTCGCCGACATCAAATTCAAAGGAAAAGACGGAGCCGTCACGCTGAAGCAGACGCCGTCCGGATGGGTTGTGGCGGAACGCCACGATTATCCGGCGGATACGGCGAAACTCCGGGAGTTCTTCATCAAACTGTGTGATGCGCGCATCGCGCAGGAACTCCCGCTGACCGCGCAGCAGGCGGAGGAGCTCTCCCTGACGCCGGAAAAGGCCGTGACAGTGACAATGTCCGCCCGGGATGCAAAAAACGCGCACACCTTCCTGTTCGGTTCCGAACACACCCGGGGCGGCGATGCCGCCATGAACAACCCCTACGGAGGCATGAGCGGAAGCGGCCGCTACATCCGGCTTTCCGACGGACGCAACGCGCTTGTGCAGGAGACCTTCCCCGAAGTCGGCACAGTCGCCGCCGACTGGCTGAACAAGGAGTTCTTCCAGATTTCCGATCTCAGGCACGCGGCGCTGAAACGCGGCGGAAAAGTCGAATGGGAACTGGAGAAAAAAGACGGTTCGCTTGCCCTGAAAGGCGCGATTCCCGCAAACCGCGAGGCGGATGACGCAAAGATCAGCTCCCTGAAGAACGCCTACTCCTGGATCCGCTTCACCGACGTCGCCGATCCGAAGGCCGCACCGGCGAAAACCGGCATGGACAAGGCGCCGGAACTGACATTGACCGACAGCGACGACCTTGTTTACACAATCCGCCCGGGCGCGGGTGCGGACGGCAAATACTTCCTCCGCGTTTCCGTCGCCTGGAAAGGCGCGGAGAAACGCACGCCGCCTGCCGGGGAAAAAGCGGAGGACAAGGCAAAACTGGATGCCGAATTTGCAAAAACCGTCAAGGAACGGCAGGAAAAAGCTGCCAGGCTCGAAAAAATGCTGGCGCCCTGGACGTTCGAGGTCGGGAAAGACGTGTATGAAAGTTCCACTCCTTCCCGGGACGCCTTCCTGAAGGACAAGCCGAAAAAAGCGGAGGAGTCCGCGGCTCCGGCAGCTTCCGGAAAATAAACATTCATCCATATAAAAAATGCGGGGACGCATAATTGCGTTCCCGCATTTTCAGTTTCATGAATTCCGGAATTTTTTCCAATGTCCGGAATGCGATCCGCGGCGTCCCGCACGGACGGGACACCGTTTTTTTTCGTCAGAGCTCGATGACCTTCATGAATTTTTCGGAGAAGCGCTCCACGCCGCCCGCCTTGATCCGGACGCCGTTTTCCCAGCGGAGTCCGAAATCGGGGCCGGAGAAGAAGGTATCCACCTGGAAGGTCATGTTCTCCGCCAGATCGTAGTTGGAAACGGATTCCATCCACGGCTGCTCGACCTCCATCATGCCGATCGAATGGCAGGGACCGTAGAGCATGTAGTCGCCGTAGCCCTGCTCGCGAACCCAGTTCTCCCAGTTGATGACAACATCTTTCGCGGGTTTTCCCGCCGCCATGAGTTCCATGGTCTTGATGTGCGCCTTGAGGCCGAATTCGACGAGATCCTTCTGGAGGCCCTCGAATTTGCCGAAGATCACCGGCAGCCCGACGCTCGAGGAATAGCCGCCGACGCGCGCGCCGATGTTCAGCTGGATGATCTCGTTCGCCTGGATGACCTTGTTGATCGGGCGGCAGATCGCGTTGTTGGTGCGCGGGCCGCTGAAGCAGTAGAGGGAGTGCCCCTCGTATTCGCCGCCGTTCTTGTAGATTTCACGCTGCGCAATGCCGATGACCTGAAATTCGGTCATGCCGACTTTCATCTCGTTGAGGATCGCCTCGATCGCGATTTCGCTGATGCGGAACGCCTCGCGCATGCAGGCGAGCTCGTTTTCGGATTTGACGTAGCGCATCGGAAGAAGAGTCCCGTCCGCCTTTACCAGCTCGGTTTCCGGCAGCTCCTTCCGGAGGGACATGTAAACGGGAAGCGTCATGACGGAATACCCGACAAGACCGAGTTTCTTCAGCGGCTTGTCGCCCATCGCCATCTTGACAACGTCCGCATAATGCGCAACCGGAATGCCCGGATACTGCGGCTCGGCGGACTCGCGGTATTCAATCATCTTGAGGATATTCGGAACGACGCTGCGCCCCATTGCGTATTTCTCGCTCTCCGGGCCGATCAGCAGAACGGGTTTGCCTTCCGCCGGGACGAAAACTCCAGCGGCTTCGAAGGTCGGCCAGTATTCCGTCAGATAACGGATATTGGCAAAGTCGGCCTCGTTGCCGTGCACGAGACACGCATCAAGTCCGGCGTTCCGGATGTTCGCCTGGAATTTCGCGATTCTGTCGAAATACTCCTGTTTCGGAATGGATGCCATTTTGATTCTCCTTGTTTTAGGGTTGGGCAGTTTCTGGAGACGAATATAGATTTCCCGGAAAGCCGAATCAAGGCCACTCCATTGAAAAAATCATTTTTTTATACCACTAAAAAACAGTTTTGAGCTGAAAAATGAAAAGTGAAATATATCACTATAGTTATTGCTCCACTTGATTTCATTCCATTCCGCATTATATTGTCCCAGCGCGAAAGAAGGGAGAACCGGAAACATGACTCCTCTGACACACTGTTACGCCTGGCCTGACAGCCGGGAGGCGCGCAGGAATGCCATGCGCGAATTTGCCGACGCGGGAGCACAGCACCTCGTCCTGACCAGCCGCCTGCTCGGAGAAGGACTGAAATCCACCGGTTTCCTGATGGAATTTCAATCCGACCTGAACGGATTCGGACTGGATTTCGTCGATGCGCACGCCCTGTTGGGAACCTGGGAAGATCCCGGAATGCCGCTGGAACAATGGCATGAAACAGTGGTGCTCCGCCACCGCGCCTCCATCCGCCTCTGCGCCGCGTTCGGCGTGGGAACGATCACATTTCACACGGGGAACACGTTCAACAGCATATTCGGGAAACAACTGACTCTGGAGAACTACTTCCGGATGCTGATCCGCTCCCTGGAGGAGCTGCTGCCGGACGCGGAGAAACATGGCGTGATTCTGGCTCTGGAAAATCAATGGACGCCTCTGAACCACAGCAGGCAGCTCCTGCGCGCAATGGAGCATTTCCGCTCGAACCATCTCGGATTGTGCTACGACTCCGGACATGGAAACCTGACGGAAAAGGGGGCATCCTTCCCCGGACGCTCCTGTGTTCCGCCGATCTGGGACGATCTCGGCATTCCGGTGGAATGGGAGGAAAATCTGATCGAAAAATTCAGTCCTTATCTGGTAAACTGCCATCTGCACGACAACAACGGCATGGAGGATCAGCACAAACTTCCGGGTGACGGCAATGTGGACTGGACGCGCATCCTTGCTGTTCTGCGGCATTCTCCCCGCCTGCAGTGCATCCAGAACGAGGCGCACGGCTCCGTCGGAGAAATGTGCCGGAAATTCGCGGAGCTCACGAAAGGAATGCTGCGGAAATGAATCGGGGAAAACCGGAAAAATACATTGCCCTGGCCGGGGAGATTCAGCGGCTCATGCAGGAACTGGGACTGAAATCGGGCGACTGTCTGCCCTCGGAGCGCAAGCTTGCCGAACATTTCCGGTGCAATCATATCACGGTGCGCAAATCCCTGCGTCTGCTGGCCCAGAAGAACATCATCCATACGGTCGCAAGCAAAGGGAATTTCGCCGGCGCGGCCCCGCTCCAGCGCGGACGTTCCAACCTGATCGGCTTCCTGTTCCCGGATGACGAGATTTTCTACTATAAGATCTTTTCCGCCGTGGAGAAGATGATCGCCTCGAACAAAATGCATCCTGTCGTGCACCTGACCGGCGGTTCGGAGTTCAAGGAGGCCGAGCTGCTTGACTACTGTGAAAAAGCCGGATTCCTGGCGCTGATCGCGGTTCCGAACCGTCTCTGCGCGGAGCATTACCAGCGCATGACGCTTCCCGTGCTCTTCTTCGACGTCCCGATGGAGGGACTGGACATTCCGCAGATTGTGACAGACGACTATTCCGGCGCCTTTTCCGCCACGGAACACCTGATCGGATACGGACACCGGAGAATCGCGCACATCGGAAGCGAATACGATTTCACCGGGGAACAGCGACTGAACGGATTTCTGGACGCGCTGGCGAAAAACCGGATCCGGAATGACAGGGATCTGGTCAAAATGCGCTATCCGAGCAGGGAATGGGGCTACTACGCCGCACGGAAACTCTTCAGAGGAGAAAAAGCGCCGACCGCCGTTTTCTGTTCCAACGACACGATCGCCTCCGGCGTGATGAACTACTGCGCGCAGAACGGGATCAAGGTCCCGCAGGAGCTTTCCGTCGTCGGATTCGGCAACACGCTCACCTCCGAGGATCTGAATTTGAGCAGCGTCAGCCAGAACAGTGAAAAAATCGTGAGTTCGCTCTGCGGGAATCTGAATCTGGTGCTCCGCGGAGAGACGCCTCCGCCGAAAATCATCATTCCGACCTCGTTCATCTCCCGCGGGACGGTCGCGGTTCCGCGCCGGTGACTGCGCCGCGCAGTCAGCTCCGGACAAGTTCGAGTCCCGCGTCCGCTATCATCCGCGCGTCCTCTTCCGGCGTCCGTCCCGGCGTGACCAGATAGCCGCCGGTCATGAATGCATCGGCTCCGGCATGGAAGATCCACGACTGGAAGGAACGCATGTTGCGTTCGCGTCCGCCGCAGACCCGGATGGAGGTTTCCGGCATCATAAGACGCGCAACGGCGAGAATCCGCATGCAGTCCTGCGGCGTGAGATTGTCCGCGTTTTCGAGAAGCGTACCCGGAATCGGCGTGAGGAAATTGACCGGAACGGAATCGACTTCAAGCGAGCGGATCGTTTCCAGAAGCTCGACGCGCTGCTCCAGACTCTCCCCGATGCCGAAAATCCCGCCGGAACAGACCGACAGCCCGACCTTCTTCGCGGCCTTCACTGCGTCAAGCTGACTCTGGAAGGAGCGCGTCGTGCAGACCACTGGAAAATAACTCGGCGCGGCTTCCAGATTGTGATGGAAGCGGTCGAGTCCCGCATTTTTGAGTTCCGACAGGACCTCCTCGTCGAGAATGCCGAGCGAGGCGCAGGGCCTGATCCGGAGTTTCGACGCGATTCTGGAGACGGCCTCGCAGAGCGTGTCGAGTTCCGGCCCCTTGCAGACCTTGCGGCCGGCGGTCACAATTCCATAGCGGAACGCGCCGTGTTTTTCCGCCGCTTCCGCCGCCTTGAAAATCTCGTCCGCGGAAAGCATCGGCCAGGTCCGGATCGGAGCGCGGGATCGCGCGGACTGGGCGCAGAACGCGCAGTTTTCCGTGCAGTTCCCGCACCGGGCGTTCACAATGGAACAGGTCCGGATCTTTTTTCCCGCATATGCCTCGCGCGCCTCCGTCGCCCGTTTCAGAAGTTCCATCAGACCGGTCTGCGACGTATCCTTCAACAGCGCGAGCGCCTCTTCCGTATCAATGCCTTTCAATGTCTTTTCTCCTTGTTTGAGGATCCTTTCGATCCGTATCCGTGTTTTCCCCCGTTGTGAAATCTTTCATGCGGCCGGAACGGTTCCGCACCGTTTTTCCCGATCCGTTCTCCGGCAAAATTGCGGCATCCGTCGCGCCGGTGCTTGAGCATCGCAAGCTGCGTGCGCCGCTCCCGGAGGCCCCGGTTCACCTCGATGACTTCCCCGTCCGGCGTTTTTCCGGAATAATACATCGCCGCCCCCATCGTGAGCGGAAGCGGAATATAGTCCTGCGCCTGTTCCAGACTCCAGTTGTGCGAAGCGAGAAAGTCGTCCACCACCTTCATCTCCTCCTCCGTGCAGCCGGGGAAATTCGAGATGAACAGCGGAATCAGATACTGCTCCTTCCCGCATTCGCGGCTGACACGTTCGAAGATCCGCATGAACTCCTCCAGCTCCTCCGGCCGGCCTTTCCGCATCAGGGCAAGAACGCGTCTGTGAAGATGCTCGGGCGCAACTTTCATGTGCCCGGAAACATGATGCCGGATGATCTCGGCGGTCAGCTCCGGCTGCATCAGCGCAAGATCGAGCCGGATCCCGGAATTGATGAAAACGTGTTTCACGCCCTCCTCGCGCCGCAGCCGGCGCAGAAGGCGGATCAGCGGCTGCTCGTCGGCGACATAGTTCGGACAGTGGTTCGGGAACATGCAGCTTGAGCGGCGGCATTTTTTACAGAGTTCGGGATTCGCCGGATGGTGGCCGTAGGAGTTGCCCGCGGGACCGCCGACATCACTGATCGTACCGCGGAAGAACTTCTGTTTCTTCAGACGCTCGACGCTGCGCAGGATCGACTCCTGCGAGCGGGAGATCACATGCCGCCCCTGATGAGACACGAGTCCGCAGAAAGCGCATCCGCCGGGACACCCCCGCACGGCCGGAATGGAGTCGCGGACCGTTTCAAACGCGGGAATCCGCTCCTTGTAGGACGGATGCGGCCTCCATGCGTAGGGAAATTCACAGACGCGGTCGAATTCGGCGGATGACATCGGCGGCTGCGGCGGTTCAACGAGCAGATAACGGCCGCTGTAATCCTGAAGGAGCCGCTTGCCGCACCAGGCGTTCATCTCGCGTTCGATAATGATCATTTCCCGCATCATCGCATCTTTATCGCTCTTCATCTCTTCAAAGGAGGGCAGAAGAACGCAGGAATCGTCAATGCTGAATTCGGCGGACGCTTTTCCGGTAAGAAAACGGACAGTTCCCGGAATGCCGTCAAGCGGCTCGCCGCGTTCGATCCGGTGAAAAACCTCCGGCGTGGAAAGTTCGCCCTGGCCGTAGATCAGAATGTCCGCCTTGGAATCGACGAGCACCCCGGGACGGACCTTGTCCTGCCAGTAGTCGTAATGGGCGACGCGGCGCATGCTCGCCTCCATGCCGCCGAGCACGGTCGGAATGCCGGGAAACGCCGCTTTGCAGAGCTGCGTGTAGACGACCGACGCCATCGGGGGCTTGAGGCCTGTGCGTCCGCCGGGGGAATAGATGTCCTCGCGCCGGAAACGCCGGCCGACCGTGTAGATGCAGAGCATCGAATCCATGTTTCCTGCGGAAATCGCGCAGGCAAGACGGGGACGGCCCATGACTTTCAGAGAATCGGGATTTTTCCAGTCGGGCTGTGCGACGATGCCGACGCGCCAGCCCTCCGCCAGAAGCAGACGGCCGATCAGCGCCATGGCGAAGGAGGGGTGATCCACATAGGCATCGCCGGTCACCAGCAGGATGTCGAGCTCCTTCCAGCCGAGGCGGTCCATCTCCGCGCGGCTCATCGGAATGAATTCCGGTTCATATTTCATTGTTTCAGACTCCTGTTTCCAAACCCGGTAATGTACACCCGAAACCGCCAACTATCAAACGGAAAAATGCGCATGCATTTTTCTCGGGGTCAAGGGTCGCTGACCCTTGTCGAGGTCCAGCGCCGAAACGCTGGTCGCGCGGAGCGCGAAATCCCCGCCCGGAGCGGTTCAAACCGCTCAGTGACGAGAACTTTTCCACAGGAAAAGTTCGAGAGCTCCGGGCGTATTCATTGAGACGGAAGAATGCGTGAGCATTCTTCCGTCTCTTCAACAGTAATAAACCACAGGAGCTTCGGACATATCCAACAAATTACACGCTGTAACGGCGGCTCTCGAAGCTTCGCTTCTTGTCCTTGAACAGGTGGACCCGCCGCCGGCGGGGAGATTTCGCCTCCGGCGACCAGCTTACGCAGCTGGACCGCGGCAGGACTGAAAGGAAAGCACGATTCAAAATTGCTGTCGCAATTTTTTTTAACTGCGCCGCTTCACACGCTGAATTTGTTTCGCCTCCGGCGACCAGCTTGGCATATACAAGGCACTTACAGGTCCCTGCGCGGGGCAATGCGGTAGAACATCGTGTAAAGGACGGGAACGACGATCAACGTCAGAACGCAGGCAAAGGTGAGCCCGAACATGATCGTTACCGCCATTGCGACAAAAAATGCGTCGAAAATGAGGGGAAGCATGCCGAGCACCGTAGTGAACGCCGCCATCGCAACGGGACGCATCCGGCTGACAGCTGATTCGACAATCGCATCGAACGGATCACCTCCGCTTCGCAGGCGCGTGTTGATCTCGTCAATGAGGATGATTGCATTTTTGATGAGCATCCCGGAAAGACTCAGGAATCCGAGCAGCGCCATGAAGCCGAACGGCTGCCCGGTCAGAAGCAGTCCGCAGGAAACGCCCACGATCGCCAGCGGAACCGTCAGCCAGATGACAAGGGACTGCCTGATGGAATTGAACAGAAAAAGCAGGATCAGCACCATGATGACGACAAAGGGAGGCAGCTTCGAAAATACGCCGTCGGACGCCTTCATGGAATCCTCGTATTCTCCGCCCCATTCCAGTCTGCATCCGGGAGGCAGAGGAATTGCCTCAATCTTCGGACGGAGCTCGTTGAAAAGGGTGCTGGAAAGTCCCTTGACGGGATCGCATTTGACAGTGATTGTGGGAATCCGGTTGCGCTGCACAAGAATCGGATTCTCCCAGACGATGTCGGTCCGGTCAAAAATCTGGGTAAGCGGAATCATTTTTTTCGCATTCGGACTCCAGATCATAATGCTTCTGAAATGTTCGATGGAACGGAGCTTCTCGTCGGCACGCGCAATAATCGGGATCAGTTCGTCGCCGTCGCGGAAGGTGCCGACAGGGAGTCCCTCGAAGTTTTCCCGGATTGCGTCGGACGCCTCCTGTTCACTGATTCCCGCACGGCTCGCGCGCGGTTCGGAGAAGACCGGACGGATCACTTTCATGGGATCGCGCCAGTCGGTATAGATCGCCCGCGCATTCGGATTTTCGCGCATGATTCGCATGGCCTGCTCGGCGAGCGGACGCAGCTGGGCGGGATCATTGGAGCTGAAACGCGCCTGAATCGCGCCGTTCGCACCGGGTCCGAGCCGGAACTGGTAGGGAATCACGCTGATGTCAGGGAAATGAGTCTGGCTGTATGCGTGAACACGATCAATCAGCGAAGGAATTTTCCGCCAGTCCTTCACGCTGACAAGCAGCTGCCCGAATCCGGTATCGGGCTCCTCGGGCGCATAGGTGAGAAGGAAGCGCAGCGCGCCGCCGCCGATGAAACGGCTGACATCCGTGACGCCGGGAAGGGTTTTGACATATGTCTCGACGGCGGCGGTCCGTTCATTCGTGGACGCAATGTTCACGCCGTAAGGCAGACGCACGTCGATCAGGAACTGGGGACGGGTGGAAGCGGGAAAGAAATTCTTGTCCACATAACGGAACGCCCAGATGCTCACGGCGAGAAGCGCCGCCATCAGGACGACGGTCGCAATCCGGTGGGAAAGTGCAAACACCAGCAGTCTGCGATAAGCCCGGAAAAGCGGCCTGTCATACGGGTCGGAAACTCTGCCGTCCGCGCCGGACGGCGCTTTCCGGAATGCGCGGCAGCAGAGAAGCGGCGTAATCGTGACGGCCGCGATCCAGCTCAGTGCGAGCGCAATCAGAAGCACGTAAAAGAGCGAACCGCAGAATTCCCCTGTGCTGTCCTCGGAAAGTCCGATCGCTCCGAATGCTGTCACGGCAATCGCCGTCGCGCCGAGCAGCGGCCACATGGTCTGACCGACAACTTCGCGCGCGGCACGGAGTTTGTCATCGCCGCGCCGGATCCGGATCATCATGCCCTCGGTAATGACAATCGCATTGTCCACGAGCATCCCGAGCGCGATAATCAGCGCGCCGAGGGAAACGCGCTGAAGCGCAATCTGGAAGGCATTCATTACAAAAAGTGTCCCACAAATCGTCAGAAAAAGCACGAATCCGATCAGAAGCCCGCTCCTGAATCCCATGAAAATCAGGAGGACGACAATCACAATCGCCACGGCCTCGGCCAGATTCTCCACAAACCCGCGGACCGCCCGGGAAACGGAATCCGACTGCATGGATATCGTATGAAGCTTCATTTCGGCGGGAAACACCGGTGCGAGCTCCGCAAGTTTCTTCTGAATGGATTCGCCCATTTTCACGACATTCCCGCCGCTGACCGTGGAAATCCCGATTCCGACCGCGGGCTCCCCGTTGAAGAACAGCATCTCCGGGGGCGGCTCCTTCTTCGACAGAGTGACTGTCGCCACATCGCCAAGCGTGATCAGACTGTCCGTCCTCCGGGAAATCACAATATGACGGATTGCCTCCGGGGTAATGCCGCCTGCATCCATTTTGATCGGCAGCCATTCACCGCCGATTCCGATCCACCCCTCGTCGGAAACGAGATTGCGCTCCTTGAGAATCTTGAAAATATCTTCCGGAGCAATGCCGAGGGATCCCATTTTCACCCGGTTGAGCGTCACATAAAGAGCTTCCGGCAGAACGCCGAACAGCTCGATTTTCTTGACGTCCCGCACAAAAAGCAGCTGTTTCTGAAGGTATTTGGCAAACTCGTGCAGCTGCACATGCGTGGCGCCCTTGCCGGTCAGAGCGTAAAACGCCCCGTAGACATCCCCGTAATCATCGATGACACGCGGTTCGGAGGCGCCCGGAGGAAGCTGGGCATGCGAATCGGCGATTTTGTTGCGCAATTCGTCCCAGATCTGAGGCAGCGACCTCCTGTCATATTTGTCCCGCATCTCAGCACGCACGATGGAGAGCCCGTAGGAGGATTTCGACTGAATCTCCTTGAGCTGCCCCATCTGCTGCACAGCCTCCTCGATTTTCGAGGTCACCTCCTGCGCGGTCTCCCGCGGCGACGCGCCCGGATAGGCGGTAATGATCTGCGCCTCCTTGATTGTGAATTCGGGATCCTCCAGACGCGGCAGCTGATAATAGGCAAGCACCCCCGCGACAATCACCAGAATCGTGACTGTCCAGGTTAGAAGCGGCTTCCGGATCGACCATTCTGCAATATTCATTCAAACGTCCCCCGTCAGTGTCCGAGCGTTTTCCGGCTGCCGGTTTCAGGCAGTTCCCGGACACGGTCTCCGTCATGAAGCACCATCACTCCGGAGGCGGCGATCATGTCCCCGGGTTTCAATTGCGGGGACGTGATGCTGATGACGGACTCATAGGCGGCCCCGGTTTTCACGGGAACGGCACGCACCCTTCCATCCGCGCCGATCAGCCACACGCAGCTTTCTCCGTCCTTCGTGAAAAGCGCGCCGAACGGCACATCGAACATGGTGCGGTTGCGTTCCGCTTCGGTTCTGTGCTGAAGGTCGGGAACATAGACCGCCATTGTCATGCCGGGAAAGAGACGGATGTTTTTCATGCCTGCAATCCGGAACGTGACACGGAATGTCTGAGTCACGGAATCGGCCTCCGTTGAGGTTTCCTTCAGCGAAAGCTTGAACCGCTGCCCGGGCAGCGCTGGAACAGTCCCGTAAAAACCGCCGTTTTCCTCGGCAAGACGGTTGACCTCGGTGATATTGTTGGGAATTCCGACGCTGAAATCCTTTTCCGGAACATCAATCGACACTTGAAGCGCATCCAGATTCTGAAGGCGGATCAGCGGCTCGTTCGCCTTGATATGCTGGTAGGTATCGGCATAGGTCGTGGAGGTGACGCCGCTGAACGGGGCATAAATTTCAGAATAGCGCAGATCTTCGCGCGCATTGCGGAGCGCGGCCTCGCTCATGTCCAGATCACGTTTCTTTTTTTCATATTCAGTTGCAGCAACGACTTTTTTGCCGTAAAGAGTTTTATAGCGTTCGTAATCCTTGAGAGCCTCCTGGTATTTTGCTTCAGCGGAGTCCACCGCCGCCTGAAATACCGCGGGATCCAGCTTCGCCAGGAGATCGCCTTTTTTGAACCGCTTCCCGGAACCGGCGTTGAACTGAATCAAACGCCCGTCCACACGGAAGGACAGATTCACCTGTTCCTCCGGGCGGATGATGCCGGGGAACATCCGGTAGCGTCCGAGCGGTCTCTGACTCAGCTTGTAGAAGCGCACGGGAAGAAATTTCTCCTCCTGCGCCGCGGATTCCTTTTTTTCACATCCTGTGAAACAAACGCAGAAAAGAACCGCAAAGAAAAGTGTAACCCGTATTTCGTGCCGCATCGTCCATCCCCCGTTCATCATGATCCGCGCCGCGTCAATGCGGCGGAGAATCCCGTTTTTCAAAATTGTCTGCTTCCGGGAAGAAACAATACCCGCCGGAAACGGAAAGTCAAGAAAAAAATTGAAAACTTTACAGGAATAAAAAAAACGGAACAAACTGTCACAGTTTTGCTCCGTTTTTTCAAATCCGGCACCTGCATTCCGCATGCCACCGGCCCCAAACAGGGGGAAATCAGTCTCTGTTGAGAATGGCATACACTTTCTTTTTGTCCGTTCCCGCCTCCAGGATTTCATTCATGATGTTTTTCTCCTTGAGCTTGATGGAAATGCTTCCGAGCAGCTTGAGATACGCCTCCTGGTCTTTCTCGTCGGCGGCAAGAAACACGATCAGCTTGACAGGCTCATTGTCCAGCGTCTTGTAATCGGAGATCGGAGTCTGGCAGATGCCGACAATGACAAGAGGAGAGGGAAATTCCGCAACACGGATATGAGGAAGGGCAAGTCCGTTCCCGATGCCGGTGGTCATCATTTTCTCGCGTTTCCAGATGGCCTCGCGCAGCTGCGCCTCATCCAGAGTGCAGCGGGTCGTTGCATATGTAATGATTTCTTCGAGAACCGCTTTCTTTGTTTCGCCTTCGAGAACGAGAATGGAATCCGCGTGGAGGTATTTCACAAATTCAGGTTTCATGTCCGTTGTCTCTCCTTTCAGAATTTATAATGAAATACATGTCTATAAAAGTATCATCATTTTTATAAAAAGTCAAGCCGGCAACGAACAATATCCCCGGAATAAACTTTTTTTTCATTCCGGGCTTGCGTTTTTCCAAAACCGTGTTATATTTCATCCCCATCGGCAAGCCAATCTAGCTCAGTCGGTAGAGCAGCTCATTCGTAATGAGCAGGTCATCGGTTCGAATCCGATGATTGGCTCCATTTTTTGATTTCCCGCGCCATGTGTCTCTTCCCGCTTCAGAATGTCAGAATACATGAGGCAAAGATACTGAAAGAACGGCGCGGCATATTCTTCCGTGCCGGACCGCAGTGAAAGAAAATAAATTACCGCGATGCAAGCATGCGCGGTATTGGGGATTTCGCCTCCGGCGACCAGCTTACGCAGCTGGACCGCGGCAGGACTGAGAGTCCTGCACGAAGCAATTTTTGGCGATGCAGAGCATCGCGGTATCAACCTAAATTTTTTTGAAATGAACCCGGCGGTGCATCCCTCCCGGTTCCCGATCAGAAAACATCCCGGATGATGTCCAGGACGGAAAGCAAGATGCCGTTCTTTGCTGTTTCAGGCGGCGGGATTCACCCCCCGTGCATCTTCGCAGGGCGGTTTCTCAAATCCTCATGAAAACAGCTTACAGATGGTTTCCGGTCTTCGCATGGAATCCGAGCCCCGGCATGGCGGTCAGACCGACGGCAAAACTCAGATAGCGGGACCATGTCCGGTCGCCGTAACCATCCCTGTCGCAGGAGGCTCCCCCCATGAACTGCAGATACCAGCAGTGGAAATCACGTGTCAGGGTAAAGCCAGCATTCTGAACCAGAGCTTTCTCCACATCATAACTGACGGTTATCATGCCTTTCAGACGATCGTCGATCATGGATGGGAAATTCAGGGAAAAAGTCAGATACTGATGACGCTCGAAATAAGAACGGAAGCGGGAAGTGGCATTGATCGCGGCAAGGGTCGACCCCATCGAATACGCGGTCCGCTGTTCATAGCCGTCGGAATACAGATAACTGGCCGATACGATCCAGTCGTCGGTAATCTTGTAGGAAAGAGTCGTGTTCCAGCGGTTGATCAGTTTATTCGAAATGCCGGGCTGCCCGACGCGCTTGCTGCCGCGCAGCACCTGCTCGTCATGCGGATTGTTTCCGCCGAGATCCAGAAGCAGATCCGTTGTGAAAGTCAGATTCGCAAACGGAGTGAAACGGAACATCGTCCCCAGATCTCCGACGTGATTGAACCCGGAAGTCCGGTCGAAATGGAAGTCCCAGTAGTTTTCGAGAGACATCCATTCATAAATCTGGGAGTCTCGGCGGGTCTGCAAACGGTTCTGCAATCCGAAACGGATGAAGTTCTGACGCTCGATCTGATCGACATCGTCAAAATAATACAGTTTCTTGTAGCTGACAGTCGGATCGGGAATCAGCGTGTAGTTGATGTAAGGCACCGCCACATGCCGCAGTCCGTCAATTTCCCAGAAGGCGTTTTTCGGAGTCTGCCACGCGCGGTAGAACTTCGTGTTGGCTTCCAGCCCGAATTCCGCGGCGAAACGGTAACGGGCGCCGCCTTTGCGATCGTAATTCTGAACCTTGAGATACTGATCCGGCCAGGAATCCAGATCGTCGGCGTAAATCATGGTATAAAGATCCTCGACATCAACGGAGCGTTTCGAAGACCGGGAATACGCGGTGAACCGCCCGCCGGCGCGGGGAATCAGGTTGATCGCGTCAAACAGCTTGATCGGATAATAGAACATGTGCAGGGTGTCAAACCGGAAGGCGCTGTAATCGCGCGGGTCTTCAAAATATCCGGAGAACGCGCCGGGGTTCAGGGCGGCGAGCCGGGCGGCCTTCTCGCGATCCGAGAGCGGCCCGGCAAGAATCGCGCTCGCCTGCGCCTGTTCCGCCGGGGAAAGATTCGCCCGTTCCCTGCTGTAGATCCCATACAGATTCAGGTTCGGATTCTCCGCCCGGTCATAATCATAGCTCCGCCAGTTCATCCGGTAATAGCCGACGCTGGACTGCCCCTGGTAGTAAATGTTTTTGAACAGCTCCTGACGCTGGAAATCAAGACGGAATTCCGGAAGGCGCTCCATGGTGCTGTCAAAGGAGTTCACTTTGACAACAGTCTGGAACGTTGCAGAAAAACGCTCGCCCTGATATTCCAGGGCGGCGAAAGTCGGCGGCTGGATATTGGAATCATACCGGGCCTTGAAATAATCCTCCAGGAAATTGTAGTCGCTGATCAGATCGAACTGTCCGCGGAAATCCAAACGCGGCGTCAGATGGGTCAGATTTGAGATTTTGAATTCAAAGCGGTCCCGCGGGATGCGATAGCGGCTGTTCTTCTTCACCCATTGCGGCATGCTCATGTCATCGGGGGCGTCACCGTGTTCGCTCTCCCAGAATTCGTAGGGACTGCGGTCATGGATGGAGTAGGCAAAAATCTCGGTCAGGGATTCCGGCGTCTGAATGTCGGCAGTTGCACCGTATCCGAAACCGCGTTCCTCATAAAAGTCCAGGAGCACGGCGGCTTTGACAAGCGCCGGTTCATCCAGAAGCTGAAACTCCTTGCTGGTCCGCAGATAATAGCCCCAGTCGGAGGAACTTCCGAATTCAAAACGGCCGCCGAAGGAGTTGGAATCCGCCGGCTTGTAGAATGCGGGGAACCAGAATACCGGAAAATCCCACACCCTCACAATATTGTTGAAGGACCACGCGGAATGTTCCCCATGGTCGGGATTGTAATTGGTCACGCCGCGGTTCGCCTCGCGCGGAGACAGCGTCAAGGTGGAAGCGCCGATCGAATAATGGGCATTGTTGTCAAGCTCATATTCGCAGGTTGTCATCTTCGCGTCATGCAGTTTGATCTTGCCGTTCGGAAAACGCTCCGCAAATTTTCCGGAGCAGTACAGGAGCCCGGTCTTGATCATGAAATCACGGAACTCCAGAGCCCCTGTGTCCAGATTTCCGGATGCGCGGGCGGCCTTCATATAAGCAGCCGTCGTATAGACGGTGGCCTTGATCTTCTGCTGTCCGGTGGGCAGCGTTTCCACACCGTTGACAACCACCCGGCAGGCGGGATCCCGGAGCAGGTCGTCATACTCCTCCTGTGTCAATGTCACAGGTGAAGATGCCGTGCCGGAAAAAACGACATTGCCGGAAACTTCAAGATCTTTTGTCTCCAGATTGACCACCGCCTTGTCGCAGGTGATCTGAAAGTTGCCGGAACGGATGACGACATGCCCTTCCGCAATCAAATTCGCACCGACATACTTGTAGGAATCCGCGCTGGTATCCAGCTTCTCCCGGGAAAGATCGCCGACCTTGGGAAACGGAGTCGCCTTGAACTGAAGAGCATTTTTATCAAACAGACCGGTCTTTACGGAGGAATTGGACCCCTGCTGATATCCGTCCGCGTAGATGCGCCCGCAGACCATCAGGATGAATGCTCCCGTTATGACAACATGCGTCCGCTTGTTTTTTTTCTGCTTTCTTTTTCGCACAATACACTCATGATGAAAGTTACAGTTGAACATTACGCAATTTAATACTGAAACGGAAGGATTTCAAGGCGGGAAACAAAGAAACCCGGCTTTTCTGCGGGAAAGGCGCAGGAGGAAAGGAAAACGCCTCCACAGGATTCCGGAGCAGACACTCATTCCTGCAAACCGTAAAGGGCGCGGAGATGCGAGGGGGACATGGCGCGATGCTTTTTAAAAATGCGGGAAAAATGAAATTCGTCTTCAAACCCGCATTCGCAGGAGATCTCGCTGATCCGCATATGAGAGGTCATCAGAAGTTTCTCGGCATGCCGCAGACGGCACTCCAGAAGATACTGTCCCGGCGCCCATCCGGTCATCTGCCGGAAGATCCGGCGGAAATGAACATACGAGATGGAAAGCTTTTCCGCCTCCCGCTCAAAATCCCATGCGAGCTGCGGCGCATCGGCAATCTTCTCCCGCAGGAGATGAAGCCTGCGGACATACGGGCTGGAACTGCGCACGCATCCCGGAGACTGCTCCTGAAGCTGCAGAAGAAGCTCCTCCAGCAGAAGCACCGCCCGGGCATGCTGGGAATCTCCCGGAATCCGAACATATTTCAGCAGAGAACGCACAGCCTCCATGAACGGCTCATTCGCGGTGATCCGGACAAACAGATTTTTTTCCCGGAGCTGCAGAAGACCGCTCCGGAGATAACGTTTCACCCGCTCCCCCTTGAAACAGATATGCGCCTGCCGCCGCTTCATTCCGGGCCGTGATCCGTAGGAAAAGGAAACACCGGGATAGGTAATGAAGGCGAGCGGGCCGTCCGCGATTTCAACGGGATGGTCGTTCACCTTCGCGAAAACCTCCCCTTCAAAGATGTACTGAATCCCGTAATATCCTTCGAAGCGTCTGTCAACGGCGGAATTGTCCACCCAGTCGGAGATTCCGCAGGTGACGAAGCTGATATCGCTGAAATAACTCATCGTCTCCGCTCCGTTTCCGATTTTCCATCCGCAGGCGGAAGCAGTTTCTCCATGGCCTGAAGAATTGCCCCGGATATGGTTTTTCCCGCGGCGTTCTCCTCCCATTCCACGGCAGCGTCTGCGGAATTTTCCCCTTCCGCGCGGCCGGAGGGAACCGCGTTTCCGGAAGAATCCGGCGGAATCTCCCCGACGGTTTTCGATTCGATCCAGGAAATGGACTCATCGGAAATCATGACCGCCGCGTATTCTATGATGTCGCGGAATTTCTTTTTCACACCGAGAATCCGTTCGGAAACATCTCCGATATTGCGCCGTCCGATCTCCACCGTGCGCCCCGGCACGAGGACGGCAAGAGTCTCGCCGACCGGAAAGGAAATGTAATCCTGACGGAACATGTCGGTAAAGCGGACGCAAAGAAGAATCGTCACATTGTGAAGCGCCTTTTTCCCGGTATTCGTCACATGCAGGATCACACTGTTGGTGAAAAATGCGGAATCAATGGCTATGTCCACCTCATTTTCCGGATCGGCGCTGATCCGGAAAAGATCGGTTTTCAGAAAACGGCTGGAGAAACGGAAATCGTCCAGGACCTTGTCCCATTCCCCCTGCATGCGCCGCCGGAAAAAGTGATCGAAGATCTTTTTGCGCGCGGCCTCGCGCCGGCCGTCCCTGAGCAGAAGGCGCGCCAGCTGGAAGTCCGGGCTGAAGTATCCGGATCCCGACATGATCGCGCGAAAGGCGTTGACAATGATCCTCCCCTCCATGGACTGATTGAGATAAGCGCGCTTCCGGTAGATGCCGAGTCGGTCGGTGAGCTCCTTCTGCTGCTTCGGGAAATACACCGCGGCCTGGGAGAAATCGGTGACCGCCTCGTCGGAACGGTTCATCCGGACTTTCACCACGCCGCGCAGAAGATGTCCCGGAGCGCTGGCGGGATACCTGTTCAGGAATCCGGCGATCAGACCGTCCGCGGCGGCGAAATCCCCCTCCCCTCCCCGCTCCAGCAGCGCCATGGCCAGAAGGATGTGCGCCTCCTTCTCATCCGGAGCAAGCCTGACCGCGGCGGACGCATTCGCAATCACCTCGTCAAGGCTGCCTTCCCAGGCGGCGAGATAGGCGCGGTCGCGCAGCGCGCAGAGCCGTTCCCATTCGCCGTAATACCGGGAGGAGAGAGTCATGAACTCAAACAGGAAATCAATGATCTCATCCTGATTCCGGTCCACCCGGAGGCGCAGTTCGCCGCTCATCCGCGCCCGTTCCCGATGCTTCTCCCAGATTCTCTGCGCCTGAACGCGGCTGTAGGAGAATGCGAGCGGATCCACAACGGAGGCGAAATCCAGCAATGCATCGCGCGCGGTATGGTAAAGGGATTTCAGTTCCGCTTCGGACGCCCGGTTCGAAAGCAGATTCTTGTAGACATTGAAAAAGCGGTATTTGAGAAGCTGAACTTCCGGAGCGACCTTTTCCGGCGAATCCTGAACGATATATTCCGTCAGCTGTTCAAAGTTTCCGGCCTCCCGAAGCGCGGTCTCCATGGCAAAAAGCGCCTCCGCCGTGGTATCGGGATCATACTGCGGAGCCGCGCCGGCAAGGAGCTTTTTCTCCATCCGGGCGATCCGCTGTTCCACACGCGGTTCCGCTTCGCGGATATATTCCGGCTTTTCATCCTGTTTCCACGGACGGACAAGCAGCAGAACGCAGAAAACGAGGAGAAGCAGAAAGATGCCGGAAAAAATCAGACACCCGCCTGCAGCCGGCGAAAACTTTTTCTTGTTCGGAACATTTTCTTCCGCCATAAAAACGGTCCTGCAAACATTGTTTCAGAAAATGCGCATGTTCAAAACTGTCAAGACAAATTTCCCGGACAAGGAAAACGGGAAACCTGCGATCCGCGGGGAAGCGCATGCGCCGGATCGGTTCCCCCGTCAGAATTTCATCAAATCCTCAAACGTCCGGCAGAGCTTTGCAATGGAAACATGCTGTGACGCGGAATTGGTTTCATTCTGCATGCTCAGAATGCGCGGACACTGTTTCAGCGCCGGGATCAGACTCTTCCAGTCAACCGTTCCCGTGCCGGGAAGATGGTGCTGGTCCTCATATCCGTTATTATCATGCAGATGGCAGGTCACAATATGCGGAGCGAGCTTCCCGAAGGCATCCGGTTCCTGCACGACGCCGTTTTTCCAGCAGAGATTCATGTAGGAAGCATATTTTGCGGGATCCTTGCCTGGCTTCTTTGCCATGACGTTCGCATGTCCGGCGTCAAAACAGCATCCGAGAACCGGCGTGTTGAAATAATGAAGGAAGTAAAGAACCTCGTCCGGCGTGTTGAACGGCTCGAAACTGTTTTCCAGGGCAATGACGATCCCGAGCTTCTCCGCCGCAGGAATCAGCTTTTCGAGGGAATCGACCGCCAGCGCGCGCATTTCTCCGAGTGTCGTGTTCTTGTAGTAGCAGTCGTAGGCGCCGATATGCATCACGTAGGAACGGCAGCCGAAGTCGGCGGCATACTCCATGCAGAGTTTGTGATCCTCGATCATGGCGCTCCGGCGGGGGCGGTCCGTGATGTTCAGGTCCCAGGCGGTGCCCCAGAGGCCGTGGCACTCGAACATTTTCATGCCGCTCTCCCGGAGCCAGCTGAGAAGAGTGGTGTAAAATCCGGGTTCCCGCACCAGGCGTTTCTCCCATGAGGTGTCCAGGACGATGTTTTCCGCGCCGTTGTCGGCAAATTCGCACAGAATGTTCACGATGAAATCATCGCTGATTTTCCCCCAGGGGAAAAAGTGGGACAAGGGAATTGTATTCATGAATCGTTTCCTCCATTGTTTTCAGAAAACTGTTCTGCAGGCAGAATCACATCGAAAGCGGCGCCGCGCCCCGGCAGATTGCCGCACTGGAGCCAGCCGTTGTGCGCAAGAATGGTTCCATATGCCATGGCCAGTCCCATGCCGGTTCCCTTCCCGACGGGTTTCGTCGTGAAAAAGGGTTCGAACACCCGGGATTTCACAGCGGGATCAATTCCCGTCCCGGTATCCTCGACGCGGATGACGCAGAGCTTCCGCGCCGGATCCGGCTTCACTTCCGGCGGCGGATCAAGTGCAATGCCCATCGCCTGCGGGTCGCCGATCCGGATCGTCAGGATCTGTTCCTCGCTCTCCGTATTGGACTGCATCGCATCCTTGGCGTTTATCATCAGGTTGAGAAGAGTCTGCTGGAGCTGAATCGCATCGCCGCGGACGATGTACCGCCTTCCGTCGTCAAGAATCCGGAAGGTGATGCCGGACTGCGTGCCGGGGAGAAAGAGATCCGCGCACTTGTCCACGAGCCCGCGCACATCCACATCGGCATTCTGGTAGTTTCCCTTCCTCGCGAAACTGAGCATCTGCGAGGTCAGCGTTCCGGCGAGTTCCGTGATATGGTCGATCTTGTCCAGGTTGCGCCGGACATCCTCGTCCTCCACGTCGTGCATGTATCTGATGATGTCGAGATGCCCCTGGATGGCATGCAGATAGTTGTTGAAGTCATGCGCGATTCCTCCCGCAAGACGGCCGATCGCTTCAAGACGCTGCCGGTGCGACACCTGCGAATGCCATTCCTCGCGTTCGCGCTCCAGTTTGCGCCGTTCCGTGACATCCCGTCCGAAGGTAATCAGAAGCGGCGCGTTTTCAAACGGAATCATGGTGATGGAGAGCTCCAGCTCCGTCTCCTTTTCCGGAACGATAATGGAACAGGACACAGACAAATCCTCCGCCGTGCGCGGAAGCTCGGAATCGCCGCCGCGCTCCAGAAGATGGCGCCAGACCTCCGGATTCAATCCGGCAACCTCCTCGAACGAATGGTTGATGACCTCTGAAAAGGTATCCGCACCGAGCATTTTAAGCGCGGCGCGGTTCGCGTCGATCACCCAGCCGTTCTCATTCATGACGACAATCATGTCGCTGGCGTTCTGAACCAGCATCCGATAGCGTTCCTGCGATTCGCGGAGATTCTGCTCCAGCTTGAGAGCGCGCCCGTATCCGCCGAAGAATGCCAGAATGATGTCCAGCGTGCGGCGCGACTCTCCCGGATTTTCATGCGAGATCCTTGAAAGATAGATCGTCGTCGGGACACTCAGGATCAATACGAAAATCGCACGGGCAAAATACGAAGTCGTGAGCTGTGCCCACCATGCGGACGAGCCCCAGTAGGCGATCGTCACAAACACAATATGGTCAATCAGCTGAATCAGCAGCAGAGAACCCGTCACGGTTACATACAGCCGGCAGCGGAAATTCATCAGACGCTGGAAGAAGATCGGCAGCAGGAACAGGTCGAACGTCAGAGCAATCACCGCCGCCGCCATCATCCGCAGACTGTTCGAAAGCAGAAATCCGAAAGATTCCGTCACGATGCTCTGGGGCATCGTATAGCCGGGCCAGGTGGTCTGCACCAGGGTAATCGAAGCCAGATAGGCGTAAAATCCGAGCGATGCCATGACGCCGATAATCAGACGCTGCGCGGCAAGCGTGCCGTCCGTCAGGTAGACCACCACGAGGACGGCCAGAAACGGCAGGAAGAGAACCGACGAGGAGAGAGAAAAATCCAGTCCCTGATAACCGATCATCATCCGGAGTCCGGAAGCGCCCGTCAGCTGGGTGAAAACCAGAAGGACGCCGGCGGCGATGTAAAACGGCGTGGAGCCGAGAACCTTGCGCAGACCGTGAAGAATCAGCAGCCCCGCGAGAATGAACGTCATCTCCAGAAGAGTGAGACAGCATCCGTAAAAGATTTCCACCGCATCAGCGCCTTTCCCTGTTGTACCGCCGCCTTATTCCTGCAGAAACTTTCTCAGAAGCGCGGCGCGCGCGACGTCGCGGTTTTCCTGATCCAGTTCCCGCCCTTCGTATTTCTGGAGATGCGCGGCCTGAACCAGAAGGAACAGTTCATTGACCGTATGAATGTTCACGGACCGGAACATGTTCAGGTCCACTCCGAGCCGCAGCGCGGAAAGGGAGTTGAGAGACTCGTCTCCGGAAATGATGTAGGAATGCTTCAGCAGTCCGTAAGCGCGCCCGATATGGTTCATCAGATGGTTCTGGCGGTTCGCAAGAAGCAGCGCGCGCGCCTTTTTTTCGTGCGTGATGATCTGCGCAATCACCGATGCAAGACGACGGATGATCTGCTCCTCGCTCTCCCCCAGCGTGCTCTGATTGGAAATCTGATAGAGATTGCCGAGCGTCTGGCTGCCCTCTCCGTAGAAGCCGCGCGCCGCAAGCCCGAGCTTGTTGACTCCCTGCACGACGGCCTGAATCTGATTCGTCAGGACAAGTCCCGGCAGATGGAGCATCACGGAGGCGCGCAGCCCGGTTCCCAGATTCGTCGGGCAGGACGTCAGATAGCCGAACGTCTTGTCAAAGGCGAACGGCAGCTCCATGGAAAGCTCATCGTCCAGACGGCTGATCCTCCTCCAGATTTCATTCAGCTGAAATCCCGGAGCAAGCACCTGAAGGCGCAGGTGATCCTCCTCGTTGACCATCACGAACAGCCCCTGTTCACGATTCGTCACCAGCCCCGCGCCGCGGCGGGGATTCAGGAACTCCCGGCTGATGAGGTGGCGTTCCAGCAGAAATCGGCGGTCCAGCTCGGAAAGCTCGTCCACCTTGAACTCGCAGGTTTCCGTCTCCTTCATGGAATCCGCCCGCTCCAGCACGCCGAAAACGGAATCGCGGACAGCCGTCAGGGAAACGTCATCGGAACGGACGGGAAACGGCTCTCCGGAAAGATTGCGCGCCAGACGGATGCGGCTGCTGATGGCGATGTCATCCTCCGGGCCGTTGTCCGTCAGCCAGCAGACAGGCTGACGGAACAGCGCATCGATCCGCTCATTCGGCATGGACGTCCTCCTTCCCCTCCCCTTCCAGCGCCTTCTTCAGCTCCTGAATCCGGTCCCGCAGGACGGCGGCCTCCTCGTATTCCTCATTCCGGATCCGGATTTCCAGTTCCTGCTGGCAGTCGGCTATCTTTTTGCGGAGAGCAACTTTCTCGATCACATCCTCGGTCCGATGATCCGTTTCATGATTCCGCGGAGTCTTCCCGAGATGCGTCGACCCGCGGTGCATATTTTCCAATACGCCGGACAACACCTCGGAAAAGACCAGATAACACTCGGGGCAGCCGAGACGGCCGGTCTTCCGGAAACGTTCCGCATCCCAGCCGCAGGCGGCGCATTTCACGGACGGCGCGGCGGACGTCTCCTCGGCTCCGCCGGCATTTTCCTGCCCGTTCTCATTGGTGAAATTGTAAAGCATTTCGGCAAGGTTGAAGCTCTGGAGGATCGGTTCCGTTTCCGCATTTTTCGCGGCGCACTCCGCACAGAGATGAAACACTTTCTTTTCGCCGTTGATGATCTCCTGGACATGGATTGTGGCGGGATTCTTGTTGCAGATCTGGCACAGCATGGAGGAGGCTCCTTGAATCAGGTTCAGAATGACACGTTCACATCCCCGCTGAGGGTGTGGGGCGGAGGGACGATGAAACAGCCGGAAACGTCGTTCCAGTCGCGGTCCCAGCTGCTGAGCATCAGAGGATCGGTCGGGGGGCCCCAGGGATTGATGTCGACAATCAGGATCTTTCCGCCCGCCGTGAAATAGATGTCCATCGCACAGTCACGCAGTTCGAGAAGCGGCGCAATTTCATTCACGAATTTCTCCGCTTTCGACCAGTAGGTCTGCCGGAGATTCACCAGACGGCGGAAATGACGGATGAGCCAGTACTGGCTCATGGCCTGCAGCTTCCCTCCGCGGATGAACAAGCGGAATTCGCGGGTCACATCCATGCGCCGGAACGGACGGATGCAGATCCGGGAGACGGTCCCGGCCTCCGCGGCAGAACGCACCTTCGAACTTTCCGCAAGCACAGCCCATGCGCTCTTTGCCGAGCTGACCGCGCCGCGTTTCCGGAGAAAGCGTTCCGTGTCGGTCGGCGCAACCGCGTCCACGGAAACAAAACGCATCCCGCTGAATGTGCGCAGGGCAAGATTCAGGCGCGGCAGAACGGCGCTGACCACTTCGCCCTCCGTTTCTCCGGCGGAAAGGGCGGCGATTTCAGGCTCTTTCAAACTCAGGAACACGGCGGGAAAACTGTAGGAGGACAGTTTCGGATACCAGTCCTGCATACGGTAGAAATCGTAATTTTTCACAATGAATCCCATACCTCACCTTCCTTATTTTAAAACAGGTCCTCGTCATCCTTCCGCGGCGGATTCAGCTGTTTCTGCACTCGGCTGAACACAACCAGGTGATAGAGGAAAAACGCAATGAAGAACACCGTCTGGAAACTCAGGAACGGAAGCGCCATCCCCGAAAAAAGAGCCGCGATGATCAATGGAGGAAACGCCGCATAAAGCGTAAGAATCAGAATCGTCCGGAAGCCCATTTTCCGTTCCGCGCCGTTCACCGACCAGAAATACTGGGCCAGAGCGAAAAAGAGCACCGCAAAAAAGCAGAGCAGCAGCATCCCGAAAAATGCCAGAATAAAAATCACAAATGCCACGCCGGAAATCATCTGCCCTGCGACAACGGCCGGATTGTCCACGGAGAAACCGTCCGGCCAGAGGGCGAGATCCTCCATCTTCTCCCCCTTTTTCAGGCTGAAGCGGTCCGCCAGATACGCGCCGAGCTCCTCGCGGGAAGTCACCAGTTTCATCCATGGAATTTCCTGCGCAAGGCGTCCGTCGAGCACGGAACTCATCACCATATACTGCTCATGCGCAGTGCCGGACACGTTCCGGAACCATGTCACAATCGCACGGTCAAGCAGAACGATTCCATAATCGGAGTCCCATTGCCGCACCGCGGACGGCTGAAAAGACGCGCCGGGGAAATAATCAAAACGCATCCGGGGATTCAGGATATAACTTTGCGCCTTTTCCGGATTCTTCAGCAGGCGGATGCCGGTATCCCGCGAGATCGTCACACCGCCGACCTGTTCGAACAGAACATTGCAGACGCGCCGGATCTCCCTGCCGATCAGCCAGGTATTCACCGCGGAAAGACAGGCGGACAGAAGAACAAGCAGCAGCACGAAGTGAAAAAGCGCCCGCCAGACGGAACGGTTCATCAGCTGAAGAAAAACCGCCGTCCCGGTGCAGACCTGAAACACTGTCCTGAAAAAATTCATCGTTTTAGGAAACCAGTCGCTTGATGGTGTAATTCTTATTGCCGGACTTCCGGATGATCTTTTCCAGAGCGGGAAGAATCTCTTCGAAATCCGGCGATTTCACGCGCTGGACATACACCACACCGTCCAGATGGTCGAGCTCGTGCTGGAGCGCGCGCGCCAGAAGCCCGCCGCAGTCCAGATGAACGGGCGGTCCGTCCAGGATCTGCGCCTTGAGCACAACGGAAACCGGCCGCTCCACAGGTGCGTAAATCTTCGGCACGCTCAGGCATCCTTCCTCGCGCGTCTCCAGCGCACGGGAAAACGAAACGATCTCGGGATTGACAAGAACCACCGGCATCCGGTGACAGAGTTCCGTCTCGCCAGGAGAAAGCGGCATGATGATATTTCCCGCCTTGTCCGTCGGCGGATCGACATGCAGCGCAACCATTCGCAGCGGAACGCCCACCTGCGTCGCCGCAAGACCGATGCCGTCTTTGGCATACATCGTTTCAATCAGTTTTTTCCCGAAATCGCGAATCTCATCGTCGATGCGCTGCACCATCTTCGCCTTCGCATGCAGCACGTTGTCGCCGAGAGTCCGGACTGTCAGAATTTTCTTTTTTCCGGTGTTCAGCATTTCCATCATCCTCCGTTTCAGCACGCGGTTCCGAGCGCAAGAGTTTTTCTGATCCGGGAAGCGCATGCGCCCGTTCCGATCACGGCGGCCGTCTCATACATGCTCCCGCCGACCGTCACACCGGTCACGGCGACCCGCAGCGGCTGATTCAGCTTGCATGCGCCCATGCCGTGCGCGGACTCGACTTCGCGCAGCGTCTGTTCAACCTCCGTTTCATTCATCGACGGCTTCCGTTCAAAAATATCGGCAAGCGCGGCAAGCGCCGTCCTTGTCGTTTCGTCGGAAAGCAGCTTGCGGAATCCCTTCGGATCATATTCAAGGTCATCGCAGAAGAAGTATTTCCAGGCGTTCACGTCCTGATAGGTTTTCGTGCGGGTCTGCATCAGCGCGGCGACCTTGGCGAAAAGCTCCCGGGAAGCGGACGCGCGCCACTCCCAGCGTCCGGCAAAATCCCATGCCTCGGATTCGAAGCGTGCAAACGGCATTTCCGCCAGATACATTCCGTTCATGTTCGCAAGCTTGACAAGGTCGAACTGCGCGGGGGACCGCTGGGCGCGGTCAATGGAAAACGCCTCGACCAGCTCCCGCCTTGTCATTTTCTCGCGGTTGTCGCCGGGCGACCATCCGAGCAGAGAAAGATAGTTGAAGAGCGCTTCCGGCAGGAATCCCTTTTCGCGGAAATCACCCACAAACGCGTCGCCGTCGCGTTTGCTGTACGGCTTTCCGGAGGCGTTCACCAGCATCGGAAGATGCGCATAAGTCGGCGGCGTGAATCCAAGAGCCTGAAACAGAAACAGATGGCGGTACGTGTTCTCCACATGATCGTCGCCCCGCACAATGTGGGTCACGCGCTGCGTCACGTCGTCGCAGACGTTCGCCAGATGGAAGACCGGGCTGCCGTCGCTGCGGATGATGACAAGATCCTTGATTCCGTCGAGCGGTTTTGCCAGTTCCCCTTTCACGAGATCGTTGAAAAAGACTTCACGGCGCGAAAACTCGAACGCGGCGGCTCCGGAAATGATTTTCGGCTCAACCAGCTGTTCCACCTCACGGATATTGGAAGCGTCAAGCGTGAAAATCACGTTTCCGGCTCCGTCGAACACGTTCAGATCCTTGAATCCCGCAAGTCCGGCTGCATTTTCAACGGTTTTTCCCTTGTGGTTGACCACGGACCAGGTCAGCCCGGCGCGGGAAACTGCAAACGGCGCTTCCGGCGCCAGTTCCGTGCGGACGCGTCCGCAGGCACGGACAAAGGGGAAGGAATCGCAGTCATACGGGAGACGGAACAGCACCGGGGAGCCGGGCTGTCCCGGATTGAGTTCATAAGCAACCCCTCTGGCGATCAGGTCGCGCGCCGCCTGCTTGTGATGTTCGCTCTGGGAGGTCTGGTACATCACCTCGCCGTCGTAATCAAGTCCAAGCCATTTCATGCACTCGAACAGGGCGTCGATCGCCTGTTTTGTGGAACGCTCCAGATCGGTGTCCTCAATGCGGAGCAGGAACTCTCCTCCGCAATGGCGGGTGTAAAGCCAGTTGAAAATTGCGGTTCTGATATTGCCGATATGAACCTGTCCCGTGGGGGACGGCGCGAATCTGGCTCTGAAATCCATCGTATTGCTCCTTAAATAAAGTATGCGCAAAAGCGGTTTGGACTTTTGCGCGCTGAAAAAACAATTCTGAAAATGAACTTTCCCGGAGCTCCGCGGAGAATCGCCGCCGCGGAGGATTCCGGAACGTCCGCGGTCAGTATTCGCCGGTCGCCGCCATCAGCTGAGCTTTGGCATTATGCATGTTGATGACGTAGGTCGCAAGGGAGGTTTCCGCATCGACCAGGTCGCGCTGCGCCTCGTTCAGACGGGTCAGCTCGGTATTTCCGGCACGGTATTCCTCATCGACGAGGTCGCGGATTTTCCGGTAAAGTTCCAGACTCTTCTGGAAAATCTTGACCTGTTTCAGACATGTAAGATAGTTGTCATAGGCGGTTCTGACTTCGGCAACCACGGTGATCCACGTGTTTGCCAGCGAGTAGTCGCTCTGGAGCATGGCGGCCTGGAAGCGCCGCATATTGAAGAAGGTTTCCCCGCCGCTGAACAGCTCCCAGGAGACATTCCCCCCGTAACTGAAGTAAAAGGTTTCACTTTTATTGGTGCGGCTGTTGGAGTCGTCATACGCCTTGATGCGGCTCTGTCCGACAGTATAGCCGATGTTCGCATTCAGGGAGACGGTCGGTCCGAAGGAACAGATGGATCCCCAGTAGTTGTATTTGGCGACTTCAAGCGCCTCGCGGTATGCCTTGAGGTCGGGACGGCTCGCGAGAGCGGTATCCAGATAGACGGCAAGACTGGAGAGAACCTCGCCGTCGGGAGACGGCACGCCGGGGAACTGCACTTCCTCGTGAATCGTGCCCTCTGTCAGCCCCATCAGCTGGGCGAGCGCGTATTTGGAGGCGGCAAGCTGATACTGCGCGGCATACAGGTCGGATTCCGCGGAGTTGTAGTAGGCCTTGAAGTTGAGCACATCGCTCAGAGGGACGGCGCCGACTTCGAACTTCAGTTCGTTTTCCTTCAACTGGGAATTCTGGAATTTCATGTTTTCCTTGGCGATCACGATTTTGGCATTCGCCAGCAGGATGTCATTGTAGGCGTAGGCGACGGTCCGCACAAGGATGCGGCGGGCGTCAAGTTCGAGCGCTTCGCTCTGCTTCCAGTTGTGGCGGGCGGCAAGCAGGTTCATCTCGCGGACAAAAGAGTCGAAGAGCAGCCAGTTCGCGGTTGCGCTGGGACCGTTTTC
This sequence comes from uncultured Victivallales bacterium, assembly GCA_944391115.1. Lineage (GTDB taxonomy): Bacteria > Verrucomicrobiota > Lentisphaeria > Victivallales > UBA1829 > UBA11452. The sequence continues at coordinate 116,916 of CALXSJ010000004.1, forward strand.
AAACGAGCGGGAGCCGTTCTGGATGTTGTTGTAAACATTGTTGGGCTCATTGAACGTATGGGTAATGGAATATCCCGCGGTAATGGTCGGCATGTAGGGGGCAAAGGCCGCATAATAGGACGCCCGGGCGGCGACGACTGCGAAATACTTTGTCTTGAAGTCCGGATTGTTCTGAACTGCAAGATTCTGGGCATCCTCCAGCGTCAGAAGCTTCTGGGTGATATCCAGTTTCTTGTGTTCCGAACCGGGAATGCTGGTGAACGCGCTTCTTGAAATCGCCACCGGAGGTTTCGGATACGACGTGCACCCTGAGAGGACGACCAGTCCAGACAGAGCAAATACCGCTGCAATACGTTTTCTGTCCATTTCGTGAAATCCTTTAGCCTGTTTATCAAAAGCCCTGCGGCCTGCCGTTTTGTTACCCATCTGTTTTATAAGTGAGTATTATACACTTATCTTCCCCTGAATTCAAACAGAAAGCGGCGCGGAAATGATTTTTTTATTAAATTATTTTGCTGCTGAAATAAAAAAAACGTTTTCCGGAGCTCCGCGGACAGTGCGGAGAGCCGGAAAACGGCGGAAACACCGGGACCATTCCGCCGGCGGAGCATTCTCCGGACGCCGGCGGACAATGCGGAAAATCCGGATCAGACCTCTTTCGTCCGCTCCAGCTGCCGCCGGAAATCCGCATTGAGTTTCTCCAGGTAGCCGAAACGGGAGCGGATGAAATCCTCCACCGTGGTTTCTTCATAAAAATCCCGGAGCAGGGTCCGCATCTCCTCCCGGAACGCGGCAAGTTTGTCTGCCAGCGCGGCGGAATAGCGTTTCATCATGTTCAGCCGGTAATCCGGAATCGCATGTCCAAGCTGTCCGTCGTAATACTGAAGATAATTGACAATGCGCGTCCGTTCCGTCACAAGAGACTCGGCGGCGGCCGCATAGCGCAGGAAATTCAGGCGGCGCGACCCGGGATTGACTCCCGCAATCCGGTCATAGACATACGGCTTCTTCCCGATATGGAGAACCGCCTCCGACAACACGGGATCAAGGATCTCCCCGTAAAACAGCAGGGAGAAATTCCGGATGAACGCTTCCAGGCACATGGGGGCCCCGCTCCACATGCTCATGGCTCCATATGCGATCGGGAACCAGGAACTCTCGTGCGGTTCCGCAGGACAATCCGCCGAGGCGATCCTGGTCCATCCGGTCGCGACAACGCATTCCAGGCGGTTTTCGACCGCGCTCTTGGCCCAGGCGTCCATATTCTGCGCGCGGATTTCCAGCGGAGGAAGAGAGCCCGCCCAGTTGTCACATCCGGAAAAACCGCTCGCCCCCCAGACCTTCGCACCTGAAACGAGATACTCATGCAGGTAGGGGAAAACGTTGTTTATCCCTCCATAACCGTATGCCCAGTACATGAGCACGGCTTTCTTTCCGAGCATCCAGCAGGCCTTCGCTTCGGCTTCGGACAGGTGTCCGTGCAGATTGCGCAGTATATCCTCCCACATGACCGGAGTTCTGCCGTGCGCGATCAGATAATCAATGCATGCCTCCGTTTTCTTCAGGTAGGAGCCGGCTTTCCCGAGTTTTGCGCATTTCACGCAGCGTCCGAGCATGTCGGTTTCATCCGCGCCGATATGAAAATATTCCGTGTGCTCGGCAAAGCATTCCATCAGCTCCGACGCCATGGCCTCCCACAGTTTCTGCGCAGCGGGAGAAGACGCGCAATACTGGAACGGATGCCCGTCCTCGCGGAGATCCGCATACCTTTTGTGCTTCAGAAGATAATCCGCATGGGCGAGACACTGCAGTTTCGGGACAATCATGATATTCAGCGCACGGGCATAGCGGCTGAATTCACGCATTTCCTCGAAGGTATAGGCGTCCTTCACCCCGACGCCGGGGGCGCAGCGGTAATCGTATTTGTCCTCCAGCTCAAGCAGGATGGCGTTGATCTTGAGGGAAGCCAGAATCCGCATCTCCTCCTTCAGCACCTCGAGCTTCGGCTGAAAGCCTTTCAGGTCCCAGTGCATCATGCGGATCGGAATGGACGCATGATCCCGGATTTCCATGCACTGCACGGATGAGGGGAACTGCAGCAGAGTCTGAATGCCGTAAAACAGACCGCCGGCCGATGCCGCATCGATGCGAATGCAGTCCTCCGTGACGCGCAGCACATAGGCATCCGCTTCTGCTCCGGCATCAGCCGGAGACATTCCGGACTTGCCAGAAGTGAATTCGGCAAAAAAACCTTTTTTGCTCCGCACGACTTTCAAATCCGGGAAACGCTCTTTGAGGAGCGATTCCGTTTCTTCGTTCACTCCCGCGCACCGGAGTCTCCGCATGGCACCCATGCAGCAGACCCCGCGGGCGGGGACCATCTGTTTCACAGGCGGGATCAAGTTCATTCTTTCCTGTCCTTTCTCTTTCTGTTATTTGCAAATTCAATCGGTTTCCCGGAACCGGAGACATGATGAATGCGGGGAAGCATCCAGTTCTCCGGGGAATTTTCAAGCATCAAATCCACGGCGAAGGCGCCCATTGCACTGTAATCGACGCGATAGGAGATGATTCCGGAAAGATTCTTTTCCACGCCGTCGAAACCGGCAAGCAGGGTTTCCGTGCGGACATGAACCTTCGACAGCATTTCACGGAAGCGGACCGCCGGATAATCGGAGGCAAACAGGACGGCATCCGGAGGGGCGCCGGACTCCGTCAGCAGATGAAGAAGGCGCCGGCTGTCGCCGTCCTCCTGGATGCTCCAGTCCAGTTTCCTGTGTTCCGCCTCGATCCGGAATGCCTCGGTCCGCTCGCAGAGATTGGCCATTCCCAGATCGCAGAACAACCCGCCGCAGAAGCGGACGCTGCGGACTCCTCTTGCCGTCAGAAGATCCAGAAGAGCGGCCATTCCCGCATGATTGCCGCAAAGGACGCAGTGCATATCGGGGAACACATTGTTGAGCATGATCCGCCGGAGCTGTCTCCTGCACAGCAGAGGATGCCCCCAGTCGATATGCGGGGTATAAAGAAGCAGAATGCCGTCTGCGTCTCCGGGAATCTCCGACGCGGCGGGATCATCCAGAAACGCCCGGCAGGTCTCCAGTCCGAGTTCCGCGGCGCGCCGTTCCGCTCCGGCAGTCATCCTGCGGTTGTGTCCCAGACGGGAAGAAAATGCGCTTCTCATCCCGAAAATAAAGATCCGGCGGGGAGGAACAAGCCCCACCCCTCTCCCGGAATCCGGCAGTTCCTCCGAAGCCCGGGCGAAAACGCCGCGCCCCTTCTCCCTGCGGGCGAAGCCCTCTTTTTCCAGCTGCGTCTGCACGCGGTAGGCGGTCATTTCGCTGACTCCGTAGATCCCGCAAAGCTCGCGCCGCGACGGCAGACGGCCTGAAACCCCATAAAAGCCATGGCGGATCCGGCGCTGCAGATCCAGAAGGATTTCCTTGTAAACCGGGAACGAAACGGATTTCATATGCATGCCATCTGGTTCTTCTGTTTCCTGATTCTATACAACTATACATGTCAAGCTTCAAAAAGCAAGAAGCCGATCTTCCTTTCTCAAAAGAAAATCTCCGTTTTGCCCTCTGCGGGCGAAGCATCTGCCGGACTCCGCGGTTCATCCGGCGCGGAACGGCCTTTTTCCCGGATCCGGATTGAAAACACGGCAAGGCGATGTAAGTTACGTCAGCCCTCTGCGCGGCGCCATGAAAACGGGATACGATGAAATTGCAATGAAAACCGGAAGGATACCGATGAAACAGCTGAGCCTTGCCTTGTTTCTTCTGCTTGCCGCCGCGGCCGCGGCCGGAGACGCCGCGCTGCCGGAAAGAATCGGAGCGCGCAGGGATCGCGCCGGCAACATTCTGCTGGGCAGCGCCCTGATCCGGAAAAGCGACCGGACAATCTCCTTTCCGGGAAGAATCAATATCCGCGAAGGGGTGATCGAAGTGCTCGTATCCACATCGCGCGGGCGGATGCACGAAAGCCTGATCGTGACGGACCTTGATCCGTTTCAGCTTCAGATGGCGCTGATCCTCGCCGGCTACGGCAACGGCGACCGGAAGACAGGCGCATCGTTCCATATCGAAGTGGTCTGGGGAAAATCCGTCCGCACCCCTGTCGATGAATGGCTCTACGACAACACCGCGAAACAGCCGAAAACAAGAGGAAGATATTTTTTCGCCGGTTCGAGCTTCAAAAACGGACAATGCCTCGCCTCCCTGGAAGGAAATCTCATCAACATCAACAGCATGGACAGAAATACGATTCTGAACGCAGACATGGATAAGGACGCGGCCCTGCATGAATACACCGTCCGCGCGGAGAAACTCCCGCCGGCAAAGCTGAAAAACGCGGACTCCCCGCTGGAAGGACGGGAAGAAGTCCCCGTCCGCGTCATTCTCATTCCGGCAGACAGGAAACCCAATCCCTCCGCAGAGACCGCGCAGGATTCGAACAACCGGAAAACACATCCGCCGGAGGAACGCGCGGAAACTCCGCGGATGACGCGCTGAATCATGCGCCGAACCGGAATTTTTGCCGGATTCCGGGTTGCAATCACACACGCGGCATGCTACGTTACCGCTCCCGGCGGAAGTACGGAACAGCAGCCAATTGGAAACGGCATGCGGCCCGGCACGGACGGGAAGGATTCCCCCCGTTCTCTCCGGACTTCGGAACATGAGGGTTATGATGAAACCGGACATCTCCAGAGCCACGCAGAGAAATTGGAACCGGTTGCGGATCGACGGAAGAAAACGCCTGACGAAACGGGCGAACAAGCGCCGGTCCACAAAACGGATCCTGCCGCTGGAATATGTTTCCGATCCCGCTCACATTCCGTTTGTCCGGGCGGCGGCCGACCGGGTGCGCCGGAAGAAAATCCCGCTGTTCCGGGCGATCCGTTTCTTTGCAGCCGCGCTGCTGAAAGAAAAAGGAATTCTGCAGAAACCGCATGTGCAGGCAGTATTGGGGGAATCTCCTTCCGAACCGGATGATTTTCCCGCCGGTCTCGCCATTCCGGAACATGAATGGGACATTCTCGGGCTTCTCTATCAGAGCATGCTGCCGGAAGGACGCAAAAACAGAAACGGCTCCTATTACACACCGGAATCCGTCGCGAAAAACATGACAAAGGATTTCGATTTCTCCCATGGAGAAACTTTTCTGGACCCCTGCTGCGGCAGCGGCTCGTTCCTGCTCGCCCTGCCCTGTCATGATCCGGAACGCATCTTCGGATTCGACAATGATCCCCTCGCCGTCTTCATTGCGAAGGTGAATCTTCTTCTCAGATTCGCCGACCGGGAGTTCACGCCGCAGATCTTCCGCATGAATTATCTCGGAAAAAACCGCGGAAACGCCCTGCTGCGCGGCATCCGGCGGAAAACCTTTGACTACATCGCAACCAATCCTCCCTGGGGAGCGGTCTCCAGAGGCGCGCGCATTCCGGGGGAAATCCGTTCCGGAGAGTCGTTTTCCCGCTTTTTCGTGAACGCCCGGCGTCAGCTGAACGACAATGGAATGATCCGGTTTCTTTTTCCGGAATCGCTCCTCAATGTAAAAAACCACAGGGAGCTGCGTTCCTTTCTGCTGAACCGGTGCGAACTGAAGCAGATCACACTGTACGGCGGGACGTTTTCCGGCGTGACGACAAGATATATCGACGTGCTGTGCGGAAAACATCCGCCGACCCGGGAGGTGTATTTCCGCGATCCGTCCGGACTTCACAGGATTCCGGCGGACAGCTTCCGCATGACGGACAATTTTTCCTTTCTCACCCACGCGGATCTGGAAATTCTCCGGAAAATCAAGGCGAAAGGCAGATATGATCTTTCCGGCAGCATCTGGGCCCTCGGAATCGTGACGGGCGACAACCGGAACAAGCTGAAGCGCGTGCCGGAACCGGGATTCGAGCCGATCTACACGGGAAAGGAGATCGAACGCTACCGGCTCCGGCCGCCGGAAAACTATCTTCTTTACGACCGGACAAACCTGCAGCAGATCGCCAGGGAGGAGTATTACCGGGCGCAGGAAAAACTGGTTTACAAATTCATTTCATCCAAACTGGTTTTCGCCTATGACGATACGGGAAGCCTTTTCCTGAACAGCGCAAACATCCTGATTCCCTCCGTTCCGGGCATGAGCATCAAAACCGTTCTCGCGTTTTTGAACTCGGCGCTCTTCCAGTTTTATTACAGCAGGATTTTCGGCGAGGTGAAAATCCTGAAGGGGAATCTCGTCAAACTCCCGTTCCCCGGCATTCTTCCGGAACAGAACCGGCTTTTCGAATCCGCCGCAGACAGAATTCTTGCAGGAGATGACACCGCGGACGAATTTCTGCAGGAGGCAATCGAAGCGCTCTATGATCTCACGCCCGATCAGACGGCATATGTCCGGAAAATCGCAGGCAGACAGTGAGCCGCCCGTCCGCACAGCGGGACCGGGAGAAATCCGGAAACACTTTCATGAAAGCGGCGCAGCAGAGGGGAAAAAACGCTTCCGTCATCTGCCTGCATCGGCGCAAAATAAAGACGGGAAAATGCGAAGCGCGCTTGATTGTATGGGATTTCTGTGGTAAATTACCGGGATCAGCAAATTTAAAGAGGAGAAATTTGTTACTATGGCAGTGGAACTTTCGTTCGTTCTGATCACCCCCTACTCGCTCATGAAATCCCGGACCGGCGGCATTCTCGCACGCCTGCTTTCCCGTACGGATCTTGATCTTGTCGGCGCCCAGATGCTCACGCCGTCCCGGGAATTCGCCGAAACTTACGCGGCTTCCATGCGGAAACATGTCGGAAAACGCGATGAATTCGCGGCAAAACTCTTCAGCGACTACATGCTCGACAATCTCTCCCCGCTTCCGGACGGTTCCCGGGAACGCGTTCTGATGCTTCTCTTCAAGGGAGAGGACGCCTGTGCCAAACTCTCCGCCGTCGTCGGACAGCTGCCGAACGCCAAGAACCGCAAGACCAACATCATCGGGGAAACCATCCGCGACACCTACGCCGACCTGGTCTTCAACCGCGACGGCTCTCTCAACTATTTCGAGCCCGCCGTCTTCACGCCGCCGCTCTCCGACGCCTGCGAAGAACGGCTCGGCATGCTTGCGGACTTCGCGGAGGCGAGCGAAAACATCGTGACGAACACGACGCATCAGGAACCCAACAGCGAACGCACGCTGGTCATCATCAAACCCGACAACTGGCGCTGCCCGAGCGTAAAGCCTGGCAACATCATCGACATGCTCAGCCGGACCGGACTGCGCATCGTCGGATGCAAAATCTACCAGATGTCCGTGGCGGAGGCGCTGGAGTTCTACGGACCTGTCCAGAACGCTCTCCGCAAGAAACTTGCGCCGGTCATCGGGAAAAAAGCCTATGACCGCCTTTCCGAGGAGTTCGGGCTCAAGCTCCGTCCGGAATCCGAGCAGATGCTGACGGATTCCATCGGGCGCGACTATGCGGACGACCAGTTCAACAAGATCGTGGAATTCATGTCCGGACGCCGTCCCGACGAGTGCCCGTCCGAGGAACTGAACCGTCCCGGCAAAGTCAAATGCATGATCCTGATCTACGAAGGCCCCGACGCTGTCCGGAAAATCCGTGACGTGCTCGGCCCGACGGATCCGACCAAAGCGCCGGGCGGCACGATCCGCAGGGAGTTCGGGCATGACGTCATGGTCAACACCGCGCACGCCTCCGATTCCCAGGAAAGCTTCGAGCGCGAAACCAGAATCATCAAGATTCAGAACAACCCGATGGCGGCGCTGATCCGCGCCCATCTGGCATCCATGAAACAATAAAGGTAAGGTGTACGCCGAAATGAACGATCTGAAGGTCACAAAAGGAACCATGGCGTTCCTCTCCCCGTCCGAAACACTTGCAATCGCGGCGAAGGCCAAGGCGCTGAAAGCCGCCGGCGAAAACGTCTGCGCAATGGGAGCCGGCGAACCCGATTTCGATACGCCGGCGCACATCAAACAGGCGGCGATTGACGCTCTTCTGAAAGGGGAGACGAAATACACGCCCTCCTCCGGCATCCCCGCACTCAAGAAGGCGATTGCGGAAAAATTCCGGAATGACAACGGAATCGAGACGGAACCTTCCCGGATCATCGTTTCGCCCGGCGCGAAATTCAGCGGTTTTGCAGCGATCTGCACCCTCTGCGGTCCCGGCGACGAGGTCATTGTCCCCGCCCCCTACTGGGTCAGCTACACGGAAATGATCAAGGCCGCCGGCGCAACTGCGGTCATCGTCCGCTGCAAGGCGGAGAACAATTTCGAACTGGAGCCGGAAGCCCTTCAGGCCGCGATCACGCCGCGCACGAAACTGCTGATTCTCAATTCGCCGTCGAATCCGACCGGCGCGGTCTACCGGACTTCCACGATTGAGAAAATCGCGGAAGTGGCACTGCGGAACAACATCATGGTTCTTTCGGACGAGATTTATGAGAAGCTCGTCTATGACCCGGAGCTTCCGCACAAAAGCATTGCCTCGGTCTCCCCGGAGATGAATGAGCTCACGATCACGGTCAACGGGTTCAGCAAGGCCTATTCGATGCCAGGCTGGCGGCTCGGTTACCTCACGGCGCCGAAATGGCTGGCGGACCGGATCGTCGCATTCCAGAGTCACACGACCTCCAATCCGACGAGTTTTGCCCAGTACGGAGCGCTCGCCGCGCTGACCGGCCCCCAGGAACCTGTCGAGGAAATGCGCCGCGCGTTTGCAAAACGCCGGGACCTCATCTACTCGCTCCTTTCCGCAATTCCGGGCGTCAGGACAATCCGGCCTTCCGGCGCGTTCTATCTTTTCTTCGACGTGTCAAGCTTCGGTCTGAACTCCACGGACTTCGTCAACCGTCTGCTGGACGAGGAAAAAGTCGCGGGTGTGCCGGGGAAGGCATTTGGAGACGATCACAGTCTCCGTGTTTCCTACGCATGCTCCGAGGAGACCATCCGCGAAGCCGCCGCCAGAATCGCCCGTTTCTGCGGAAAACTTGCAAAATAACAGCTCCGTCTCATCTCCCGCCGGAGGACACGCCCTCCGGCGGAATGAAAACAACATGCAACCGCGGGGAAAACCCCGGATAAACCGGAGGAGTCCGGCATGGATACTGTATGGATCGCAGTCCGTTTTCTGATTCTGCTTGCCGTCACAGCCGCTGCGCTGAACACGGCCATGTTTCTGGCAAACGTCCGTGTGCGTTCAACGATGTCGGTTTCCATCGCCCTCGGGCTGTTCTGCTCGGTCTTTCTGATGATTCCCTGGATCGGCTGGCTGATCGCCGCGTTCTTCGCGTTCCGCTGTCTGGCGAAACTGACACACTCGCCGCCACTGCCGGACTCCCTGACCATGGCGGCAGGCGCGATTTTCACCGCACAGCTCTGCAAGCTTCTTCTGTTCTGACGCGCCCGTCCCACGGAGAAATTTCATGGATCAGCTGAAAACCGAAATCGCCGTTCTGCAGGAAATCAGTTCCGCCGTAGTCCACGAGCGGAACGTCAGCCGTCTTCTTGACAGGGTGCTCGACATTCTGAACCGGAAAATGGGCATGGTGCGCGGCACGTTCACGCTCCGGCAGGGAGACCTGTTCATCATTGAAGCCTCGCAGGGGCTTGATGAAAACGAGAAGAAACGCGGACGCTACAAGCTCGGCGAGGGAATCACAGGACATGTCGCAGAAACAGGCGTCCCCTGTCTGGTGCCGGACATCTCGAAAGACAAGCGTTTTCTGAGCCGTACGGGAAAACACCAGTTCGACAGCAATCCCGTCGCATTTCTCTGCGTTCCGGTCATCCAGGACGAACGCGTGATCGCCACGCTCGGCATTGACCGCAAGGTGGTTCCCGGCGTGCAGCTGGACGAGGATCTGAAACTCCTGGAAATCATCGGCAATCTGATGGCTGACGCGGTCGCGGTTTACCATCAGGAGCGGGAGGAACGGGAGAGTCTGCTGGAAGAAAACAAACGCCTGCGCGAAGCGCTCACGGAAGGCGGGAATCCCGGAGAACTGATCGGCAACTGCCGGGCGATGCAGAATATTTATGCGCTGATCCGCCAGGTCGCCGCCAGCAATGCCACCGTGCTGATCCGGGGAAGCTCCGGAACCGGCAAGGAACTGGTCGCAAAAGCGATCCGTCAGCTCAGCACGCGCGCGGACAAACCGTTTGTCACGCTGAATTGCGCCGCACTGCCGGAAAATCTGGTCGAAAGCGAACTCTTCGGTCATGAAAAAGGAGCGTTCACCGGCGCGGTCAGCCGCAGAATCGGGCGCGCCGAGGCGGCGGACGGCGGCACGCTGTTTCTGGACGAGATCGGCGATCTGAGCCTGCCTGTCCAGGTCAAGCTCCTGCGTTTCATTCAGGAACGCACCTTCTCGCGGATCGGAAGCAACGAGGAGATCCGGACCGACGTCCGGCTTCTGGCCGCGACCAGCCGGAATCTGGAACAGCTGATGGCGGAGGGGAAATTCCGCGAAGACCTCTATTACCGCCTGAACATCTTCCCGATCCTCCTGCCGGACCTCTCCAAGCGCAGAAGCGACATCGTTCTGCTGGCGGAACATTTCATCGCCAAGCACAACCTGCGTTACGGCAAACATGTCAAGCGCCTTTCCACCCCGGCGGTCAACATGCTGATGGCGTATCACTGGCCGGGAAATGTCAGAGAGCTGGAAAACTGCATCGAACGTGCCGTTCTGACCGCCTCGGATGACTGCATTCACGGTTACAATCTGCCGCCCTCGCTGCAGACCGGAAAAGAGGCCGGCTATGAACTGCTCCCCGAAGGAAAGGCATCCTTCAACACGATGGTCGAATCCTTTGAGCGGGAGCTGATTGTCGAGGCGCTGAAGAAAAACCGCGGCAACATGTCCGCCGCCGCGCGCGATCTCGATCTCTCCCCGCGTGTCATCCACTACAAGATCAACAGCTACGGCATCACACCCGAATGGTACCGCCGCAAACAGGATGAGTGACATCCTTGCGGTCACGGCTGGACGCGTGCCGCCTCGGCATGACATTCGCACGGATGTTTATTTTTCGGAACGTTTATAAACATTAAAACTTTTTATATTTGAAATATTATATTTTAAATATGTAATCAATCAAAGTATTTTTGAGATATTCCATTCATAACAAATATATTTTCCTTGATTTTCCGAGTTTGTCCAATATATTATAAAATCATTAAAAATCGTTTCTTTTCCGTGGAGATTCAGCAACGTGAGTTTTACAACACATCCCAGTGTCGTCCGGAATCTAAAGGACGGGAGAAGCGAGGCGTGGAACCGCTTTTTTGAACTCTACGCGCCGCTGATCCGCCTGCATGGCAAAGACTGCGGCATTGACGACGATTCGCTGGACGATCTTGTCCAGAATGTGATGATGTCGGTCTTCCACAGCAGCGCACGCTTTGAATACGATCCGGCGAAAGGCCGTTTCCGGGATTATCTCCGCTTCATCATCCGGGCACGCGCCAACGACATGCTGCGCGCCAGATACCGCAGGGTGAATCCGCAGGAAATTCCCGCCGTCGAAGAATGTCTGGATGAACTCTACTCCGCGGAATGGGAGGAACACGTCCGGACCGAAAGCCTGAAAAAACTCAAGGCGGACATTCTTGCGCGGCATTATCAGATTTTTCATATGCTTGACGTGCAGAACCGGAAAGTCAGGGATGTCGCGCGCTTCTTTCAGATGTCGGAAGCGTCCATCTATTCCATCCGGAACCGGACAGAGCTGAAACTGCGCCGGATCGCGGAACAAATGGACGTCTGACATGCCGGACACCAGACCGAAAATCCCGAATTTCACTCTTGTGGAAGAGTGCGGGCGCGGCTCCATCGGCAGTGTCTGGCTCGCCGTCGATCCCGACGGAATCCTCCGCGCCATCCGCCTTGTGAATCTCTCCGATCCCGCAAACCGGGAAAGAATCGAAGCCGAGGCCCGCGCAATCACGCTCTACCGCAATGCGGCCGATCACCATCCGAATCTGCTCGACATTCTCTACGTCGGACGCACAGCCAGACATCTGTATTATGTCACAGAACCCGCCGACAACGCGGCGCCATCCTCATGCACATACCGAGCGGACACCCTTGCGGACCGCCTGGAGAGACGCCCGTATTCCGCAGAGGAAACACGCGGATATATCGAAGCTCTTCTCAATGGCGTCGAACACCTGCATAAAAATCGTCTGGCGCACCGAGATCTGAAACCGGAAAACATTCTTTTCATCCGCAATGAACTGAAAATCGCCGATCCGGGCCTTTCCGGCTCCATTGCGAAAATTTCCGAATCCGGAACCGAGGAATTCCGCCCGCCGGGGCGCACAAGCGGCGAACAGGCGGATTTTTATGCAATCGGCAAAATCATTTACTGCCTCTACACCCGCAGAAATGCGGACCGCTTCCCGGAAATCCCCGAGGAAATCGAGATCCGCTCCATCGCCGCCTGGAACGAAATCGCGCTGAAATGCTGCGGAGACGGCGCGTCGTCCTACCGCAGCATCGCGGACATCCGGGCGGACGTCCGGAAAGCCGGCAGTTCATGCCGCTGGAGAGAAATTCTGCGCCGCACCGGGCAATACGCGTTCCACGGACTTTGACGTTTGCCGACGGCTCAGTCCACCCGGGCGGCGCGGATGATTGTCACCGTTTCAACGGGAACATCGTCATGTCCGGCCTTGGAACAGGTGGAAAGCTTTTCAATTTTGTCGACCACATCCATCCCCTCCACGACCTGTCCGAAAACACAGTAGCCGAATCCGCGTGGCGTGTTGTCCTGATGATCGAGGAAATCGTTGTCGACCGTATTGATGAAGAACTGGCAGGTTGCGCTGTCGATCACGCCGGTGCGCGCCATGGCGATCGTGCCGCGCTTGTTGGACCCGCCGTTCGCGGCCTCGTTCCGGATCGGCGGAAGCGTCGGCTTCGGAGACATGTCGGAAGTCAGGCCGCCGCCCTGGATCATGAAGCCGGGAATGACCCGGTGGAAAATCGTGTTGACGTAATGTCCGGACTTCACATAGGCGAGGAAATTTTCCACCGTCACAGGCGTATCCTTTGCAAACAGTTCCAGCGTGATGGTTCCGAGGGTGGTTTCGATTTCGACTCTGGGGGCGTTCTCACTCATGTTTCATTCCTTAAATTTTTCAGGGTTTCAGCAGGGCGAATGCGTATTGCTCCGCAAGGGCCCGCGCATGTTTCACGGCACGTTCGCGCGCCGCAAAACTCTCGTAAAAGACAAAAAGCGTCGGTCCGCTTCCGCTGACCATGACACGGCTTCCTTCCGCAATGAATTCCCGTTTCAGAATCGCCAGAAGCGGGAACTTGTCCAGCACGGCATGCTCCAGATCGTTCCGCAGCAGCGATGCCGCATTTTGAAAATCCGATCTGCGCAGCGCATCCAGAAGCGGATCCATCGTGCGAAGATCCGCTTCCGCGGCAGTGCGGTCCAGATGGCGGTAGCTCCAGGCCGCGCTGACGGGAAAGAGCGGCGCGGCGATCAGAAGCGGCAATGCCGCCGGAATGCCGTCCACAGCATCCAGACGCTCTCCCACGCCCCGCCCGACCGCAGGAACAGAGCGGAGGAAAAAGGGAACGTCCGCACCGATTTTCACTGCGATGTCCGCAAGTTTGTCCGCATCCAGCGCGCGGAAGCGGCGCTGCATCAGGCGCAGCACGGCAGCCGCATCGGAACTGCCTCCCCCCATGCCCGCGGCCGTCGGAATGCGCTTGACAATCGAAATTTCAACACCGGATGCAATTCCGGCACACTTCCGATAAAGATCGGCGGCCATCCAGCAGAGATTCGACTCATCGGCGGGAACCGCCGGATCGGAACAGCGGATATGAATCTCTCCGCCGTCCGGGAAGCGCATGGACACGGTGTCCGCAACAGTTTGAACGGGAAAAAAAAGCGTTTCAATCTCGTGATAACCGTCCGGGCGCCTGTCTCCGACGCGCAGGAACAAATTGACCTTGCCGGGAGTATCCAACGTGAATGATTCCATATGCCGTGCCGGTGTTTGCTGAAGGATTATTTCCGGAAACGGTAAAGATCATATTTCCGGTTGTAGGCGTCGATCTCCTCCGAGATCGCGACCGCCAGTTCCAGCGCGCGCAGTCCCTGAGCGCCGGTCACGCGCGGCTGGACGATCATCGGCCCCTCCTTGGTTTTCCGGACCGCCTGCACGAAGTCGTTGATTTCGGCGGCAAGCGCATTTTTCTCGCAGAGATTGACATGCTTGCTGGCGACGCCGAGAAAACTTTTCCGGATGATCTTCCCGGTGCTCTTGGCATAGTCCATGGAAATATAGGAATCCGTCTGGAAGACGCGGAACTTGCGCATGGGATCGGTGCTGACACGACTGGCCGTCACATTGGCAACGGTGCCGTTCCTGAACTTGATGCGGACGTTCGCAATGTCCTCGGTCTTGCTCATGACGGGCATCCCGACCGCGTCGAAGCGCTCCACGTCGCTGCCGACCATCGTGAGCACCAGATCGAGGTCATGGATCATCAGGTCCAGCACGACGCTGACCTCCGTCCCGCGCCTGTGCAGCCCCGGACGCGGCGGCGGATACTTCGCCAGGCGGTGCGCCTCGATGAACAATGTGTTGGAACGGTTTTTCTCCAGAAAGTCCATGGCGGCGTTGAAACGCTCGACATGGCCGACGCCGAACACGAGATTGCGCATTTCGGCGGCCTTGACCATGGCGCGCGCCTCCTCGACGGTCGCCGCAATCGGCTTTTCCATCAGGATGTGCTTCCCCATTTCAATCAGAGGCATCGCGGTTTCATAGTGAGCGGTTGCGGGAACGGCAACGGTCAGAGCGTCGCACTGTTCCGCCAGCGCGGTGACGGTGTCGAACGCGGGAACGCCGTACTCTTTTCCGACATCCGCCGCGGCCCCCGGGGAAACATCATAGACGCCGACCAGTTCGGCGTCCGGATTGGCCTTGTAAAGTCTCGTGTGATGGTGTCCCAGAACGCCGACGCCGACCACGCCGACCTTGATCTTGTCTTTTTTTCCGAACATGGCAGTCTCCGGAGCGGTGTGTTTCAGAGGGATTTCGCCAGCGCGACGGCTTTCCGGATGCCGTCCGCGTCCGCCTTGTTCAGCCAGGTTCCGCCCGCCGCGGCAACCTCCGGAACGGCAAGCCAGTCCCCGGCGTTGTCAATCGTGACGCCGCCGGTCGGCATGAACTTGATTCCGAGATGCTTGTAGGGGGCGGCAATGGACTTGAGCATCTTGATTCCGCCCGCCGCCTCGGCCGGGAAGAACTTGAAGAAACGGCAGCCGAGCTCATAGGCCTGCTCGATCTCCGAAGGTGTGCAGATGCCGGGGGCGAACGCATAGCCGCATTTCAGCGCCTCCCTGACAACCGTCGGATTGAAGCCCGGCGCGACGGCGAATTTCGCGCCCGCGTCGAAGGCACGGTGAAGATCCGCGGTATTGAGCACGGTTCCCGCGCCGAGGAACATCTCCGGGAAGCGTCTGGAGGCTTCCCGGATGACCGACTCCGCCGCTTTGGTGCGGAACGTGATTTCCGCGACGGGAAGACCGCATTCGCAGAGAAGTTCACAGCGTTTCAGTCCGCTTTCAAGATCTTCGAGAACCAGAACGGGGATGATTTTGTATTGCGCGAGAGTCTCGCCGATGGATGCCGTCATTTTCGCTCCTCCAGAATGTAATGTATTGTTGCAGTCTTCCAAAACACGACGGGGGAATATACCATGATCTTTCCTGTTTTGCAAGTTGAAACGGTGCGCCTCCGCTCCGGGAAGCGCGGAAACACGCGCAATGCCGAAATGGCGCGGAAATATGTGACATTTTGTCACGGTGAGACATAAAAAAGGCGCCCTCCCTCCCCTTTTCCCCACCCGGAGACCGCATCGAATATTCTGTTTTAACCTTATTATCATAATGTTGCAAAAAGATAAAAAAGATTGGCATCAGGTTTGCTTAAAGGGAAAGCGTCAACAAAGAAAATAAAACACAAAGGAAAGGATGTCACTATGGGAAAAATCCTCGGAATAGATTTGGGAACCACGAACAGCTGCATGGCCGTCATGGACGGATCCACCTTCAAGATCATCCCGAACGCGGAGGGAGCCAATACAACCCCGTCCGTTGTTGCGTTTACGAAAACCGGCGAACGCCTTGTCGGACAGACCGCCAAGCGTCAGGCCGTGACCAACCCGAAGAACACGATCTTCTCGGTCAAGCGCTTCATGGGCAGAAAATTCTCCGAAGTGAAGGACGAAATCTCCCGCGTTCCGTATGAAGTGGTCGAAGGCAAGAACGGCGACGCCTACATCAAGGCCGGCGACCGGACCTACTCCCCGCCGGAAATCTCCGCAATGATCCTCCAGAAGCTGAAAACCGACGCGGAAGCCTATCTGGGCGAAAAAATCACCGAAGCCGTCATCACGGTTCCGGCCTACTTCAACGACACCCAGAGACAGGCGACCAAGGACGCCGGCAGAATCGCGGGTCTCGATGTGAAGCGGATCATCAATGAGCCGACCGCCGCCTCCCTCGCCTACGGGCTTGACAAGAAGAAAGACGAGACCATCGCGGTCTACGACCTCGGCGGCGGAACGTTCGATATCTCGATCCTCGAAATCGGCGACGGCGTGTTTGAAGTGAAGGCCACCAACGGCGACACACACCTCGGCGGCGACGACTTCGACCGCGTGGTGATGGACTGGCTCGCCGAAGAGTTCAAGAAGGAGAACGGCGTCGACCTCCGCAACGACCCGCAGGCGCTCCAGCGTCTGAAAGAGGCCGGCGAAAAGGCGAAATGCGAACTCTCTTCCAGCATGAGCTCGGATATCAATCTGCCGTTCATCACGATGAACCAGAGCGGTCCGCTCCATCTGCAGATGACGCTGACGCGCGCCCAGCTGGAAAAGCTCTGCGACCCGCTGATCGAACGCTCGGTTCCTCCGTGCGAAGCGTGCATCCGCGACTCCGGACTCGGCAAGGACAAGATCAATGAAGTGATCCTCGTCGGCGGCATGACCAGAATGCCCCGCGTGCAGGAAGTCGCCAAACGCATCTTCAACCGCGATCCCCACAAGGGCGTCAACCCGGATGAAGTGGTTGCGGCCGGCGCGGCGATCCAGGGCGGCGTGCTCGGCGGCCAGGTCAACGACGTGGTTCTGCTGGACGTCACCCCGCTGTCGCTCGGCATCGAAACGCTCGGCGGCGTCACGACACGCCTGATCGAGCGCAACACCACGATCCCGACCAGAAAGAGCGAGATCTTCAGCACCGCGGCCGACAACCAGCCCTCCGTGGACATCCACGTGCTCCAGGGCGAGCGCAACATGGCGGCGGACAACAAGTCGATCGGCAGATTCCGGCTTGACGGCATCGCTCCCGCTCCGAGAGGCGTCCCGCAGATCGAAGTCACCTTCGACATCGACGTGAACGGCATCCTCAATGTCACGGCCAAGGACATGGGCACGGGCAAGGAGCAGAAGATCACGATCACGGCCGGAAGCGGACTCTCCGAAGAGGAGATCAAGAAGATGGTCAACGACGCCAAGGCGCACGAGGCCGAGGACAAGGCCGCGAAAGAGAAGATCGAGGTCAAGAACCGCGCGGATTCGGTGGTCTATCAGACTGAGAAACAGCTCAAGGAACTCGGCGACAAGGTCCCCGAGAACCTCAAGCAGCCGATCCAGGCGAACATCGACCAGCTCAAGCGCGAAATCGAGTCCAACGACACCGAGGCCATGAAGAACACGATGCAGAAGCTGGAAGAGCAGCTGATGCAGATCGGGCAGGCGGTCTACCAGCAGCAACAGCAGCAGGGCGGCGCCCAGAACGCCGGACCCGGCGCACAGCAGCAGGGCGGACAGCAGCAGCAGGCCAAGGACGGCGACGTGGTCGACGCCGAAATCGTGGATGACGACAAATAAGCAATAAGGTTCGAACCGTTTCCCCGGAGTCCCGACACTCCGGGGAAATGATTTTATTCAGACAGGAAACCCTGTAAAAAACACATATTCCAAAAAAGGAGAAGATCCAGCAATGAGCAAGATCAGCATTCAGCCCCTCGGAGACAGAGTTCTCGTTGAGCAGAAACAGGAAGCCGAACAGATCAAAGGCGGAATCGTGATTCCGGATTCGGCCAAGGAGAAACCCCTGGAAGCCGTGGTGGTCGCGCTCGGAACGGGAAAACTCGACGACAAGGGCAACAAGATCCCCTTCGACGTGAAAGTCGGCGACGTCGTCCTCACCAGCAAATACGGCGGCACCGAAATCAAGTATGACGACAAGGAATACAAGATTCTCAGCGCCGGCGACATTCTCGCCGTCATCAGCAAGTAAGTTCTGAAAATCCAGAAAAAATACAAATAAGGAGATCCATTCATTATGGCAGCAAAACAGCTTTTGTTCAGCGACGAGGCCCGTCGCCAGCTTCTTTCCGGCGTCGAACAGTTGAGCGCGGCGGTCAAGGCCACGCTCGGACCGAAGGGCCGCAACGTCGTTCTCGACAAGAAATTCGGCTCCCCGACCATCACCAAGGACGGCGTCAGCGTCGCCAAGGAAGTCGAACTTGCGAACCCCTATCAGAACATGGGCGCGCAGATGGTCAAGGAAGTCGCCAGCAAGACCTCCGACACCGCGGGCGACGGAACCACGACCGCGACCGTTCTTGCGGAAGCCATCTTCAAGGAAGGGCTCAAGAACGTCACAGCCGGCGCGAACCCGATGAGCCTCAAACGCGGCATCGACCGCGCCGTTGAAGCCATCAACGCCAAACTCAACACCCTGACGAAGGAAGTCAGCTCCGACACCGCGCAGATCGCGCAGGTCGCCACGATTTCCGCGAACGGCGACCATGAGATCGGCAAGATCATCGCCGATGCGATGGAGAAGGTCGGCAAGGACGGCACGATCACGGTCGAAGAGTCCAAGACGATCGAGACCACGCTGGATGTCGTCGAAGGCATGCAGTTCGACAAGGGCTATCTCTCCCCGTATTTCGTGACCAACGCCGAAACGATGGAAGTCGCTCTTGAGGACGCCTACATTCTGATCAACGAAAAGAAGATCAGCAACCTCAACGACATGCTCCCGATCCTCCAGGCCGTCGCGAAAACCGGCAAGCCGCTGCTCATCATCGCAGAGGACGTCGAGGGCGAGGCGCTCGCCACGCTGGTCATCAACAAGATGCGCGGCATCCTCAACGTCTGCGCCGTGAAGGCCCCCGGCTTCGGCGACCGCAGAAAAGCCATGCTCGAGGACATCGCGATCCTCACGGGCGGCACCTGCATCACGGAAGACCTCGGCATCAAGCTTGACTCCGTCAAGATCGAGCAGCTCGGAAAAGCCAAGAGAGTCACCGTCGGCAAGGAAAACACGACGATTGTCGAAGGCGCCGGCAAGCAGTCCGCGATTCTCGGACGCGTCAACCAGATCCGCAAGCAGATCGAGGAGACGACCTCCGATTACGACCGTGAAAAACTGCAGGAGCGTCTTGCGAAACTCGCGGGCGGCGTCGCCGTCATCAATATCGGCGCGGCCACCGAGACCGAGATGAAGGAAAAGAAAGCCCGCGTCGAGGATGCTCTGCATGCCACGCGCGCGGCGGTCGAGGAAGGCATCGTCCCCGGAGGCGGCGTCGCGCTTCTCAGAGCGTCCGTCGCCCTGAACGACCTCAAGCTCTCCGGTGACGAGGCGATCGGCGCGGACATCATCCGCCGCGCGATTGAAGAGCCCCTCCGCACCATCGCCGCAAACGGCGGATACGAGGGAAGCGTCGTCGTCAAGGAAGTCCTCGCCCTGGAAGGAAACAAGGGCTTCGACGCGGCGACCGGCGAATATGTCGACATGCTCGAAAAAGGCATCATCGACCCGAAGAAGGTCACGCGCTCCGCTCTGCAGAACGCCTCCTCCATCGCCGGACTCCTCCTCACCACGGAATGCCTCATCACGGAAGTTCCGGAAAAGGAGAAACCCGCTATGCCCGAAGGCGGAATGGGCGGCGGAATGGGTGGAATGGGCGGCATGATGTAATTCATGCGGCATTCCCGCGCGGGCGGTTCTCCCGCCCGCATTGCCCGATAAAAACGGCGCAGGTCAAAACGATCTGCGCCGTTTTTTTATTTCCTTCTCCCGAAAGACGGCCGTTTCCGCAGAAAAAAAGGAAATCCGGCGGAAACGGGAACGGCGCATCAAAAAAATCGGAATTATTTTCTTTCAATAATTTGCAAAATCACGCAAAAGGTGTCATATTTTATCAAACACAAAAAATGAAACGGAAAAACGATGGTTCCGGAACGAAAGAGAAAACTGCTCTCCGCCGAACGTGAGACACTGATCTGCAGAAGTCTCTCCCAGGGAGTCAAGACGATCTCCGAGCTCAGCGATGAGCTCCGGGTGTCGGAAGCGACCGTCCGGCGCGATCTGGAGACGCTGGAAGCCGGCGGCAAGCTGCGCCGGGTGCACGGCGGAGCGGAGCTCCTGCACGGACATCAGGAACCGGTCTACGAGGAAAAGGCGTCGCGGAATGCCGCGGAAAAAGCCTATATTGCGGAGAAAGCCGTTTCATTCATCAAGGATTCGGACACGATTTTCCTGGACGGCGGAAGCACCGTTCTGGAACTGGCGAAAAAACTTGACCGTTTCCGCGACCTCACCGTGGTGACGAATTCGCTGATGGCGGCGTCGGCGCTGATGGAGCGCAGCTGCCGCCTGATTCTGGTCGGCGGGGAGTTCCGGAGCCTCAGCCGGACCCTGGTCGGACCGCTGACCGCCAAGATCCTCGACGGCATGAACATCTCCAAGGCGTTTCTCGGCACAATCGCCTTCAATCCCGAAAAAGGAATCAGCACGACCGATCCGAACGAGGCATACACCAAGGAGCTGGTCATGAAGCGGGCGGATCATGTTTATGTTCTGGCGGACAGCTCGAAACTGACGCTTTCATCCTTCGTTTTCAGCGGAGCCATCCGGGACATCGACACGCTGATCTCCGATCCCGGCATCCCGCAGAACGTCATCAAGAAACTGAAAACCCAAAATATAGAAGTGATATTCTAACAACCCAAGGAGTAAAAAATGGGCAACTACCTGAGCAATGCCGGCCCCGATTTCACGGCCGGGGAAGTCAAACTGAAATCCATTCCGGAGTATCAGTACAACAAGGACATGAAAAAGGAACTCAAGGCCGGCCGCATCAAGAAGGAAGACCTTGCCGAACTTTATGAATCCATGCTCGTCATCCGCGAGTTCGAGGAAATGATCCTCAAGCTCAAGAACGGCGCGTATGAAACCCTCAGCGATTATGAATACCGCGGCCCGACCCACCTCTCCATAGGTCAGGAGGCGACAGCGGCGGGCGTCTGCTCCGCGCTGAACATCACCGATGAAATCACCTCCACGCACCGCGGGCACGGCGACTCCATCGCCAAGGGCTTCCACGCGATCAAGAGAATGACTGAAGCTCAGCTCAAGGCGCGCTGCCCCGAATTTTCCGCGCTCTCCGGCGACGCGCTGCTGGAAGCGGTTCTGGAGGATCATGTGTTCCGCACCATCGCCGAACTCTTCGGAAAAGAGGCCGGCTACGGCAAGGGACGCGGCGGCGGCATGCACATTGCGGACTTCCGCGTCGGACATCTCGGCGCCAATGCGATCGTCGGCGGCGGCATTCCGATCGCCACGGGCGCGGCCATGACCAACCGCATCGACATTGATCCCGCGCACAAGGGCAAGGTCGTCTGCGCGTTCGCCGGCGACGGCGCATATGCCAACGGCGTCGTGCTCGAGTCCTTCAACTGGGCCTGCCAGGGACAGTTCACCGATCCGGCCCTCTCCAGCATCAACTTCGGGCTCCCGATCATCTACTGCCTCATCAACAACCACTTCGGCATGACCGGAAGAGCCGACCGCGAAGTGACCGGCATCAGCCCGCTCGTCCGCCGCGCCGCCGGATTCTCCAACGAGAACATGCACGCGGAAGTCGTCAACGGCATGGATCCGCTCGCCGTCCGCGACGCGATTGAGCGCGCCAAGAAGACCATCGCCGAAGGCAAAGGCCCGGTGATGCTCGAATTCAACACCTACCGCTACTTCGGACACTCCCTCTCCGACCCGAGAACGGAATACCGCACCAAGGACGAGGAAGCGCTCTGGAAGGCAGTCGATCCGGTTCCCTGCTTCCGGCAGAAACTGATCGAAAACGGCGTCTTCACCGAGGAAGAGCTTGCGAAGATGGAAGCCAACGTCGTCGAGCGCAACAAGAAGGCGGCGCGCCGCGCGGCCGACTCCGACGATCCGAAGGCCGAAGACGTCATCAAATACATGTACACCGACACGACCAGCGAAGTCGTTCCCGCTCCCTACAACCAGCTGATGAAGCGCGGCGAACGTCCGGTCATCAAGCGTGACGCAGAAAGCCGTATCACCTACAAGGACGCGATCAAGGAAGGCATGATCGAGGAAATGGAACGCGACGCGCGCGTCGTGCTCTACGGCGAAGACGTCGCGGACTACGGCAACGCGTTCAAGCTGACCAAGGGCATGCTCGAATACTTCGGACGCGCCCGCGTGTTCAACACCCCGATCTCCGAGGCCGCGATCGTCGGAACCGGCGTCGGCATGGCGATGACGGGCTACCGTCCGGTCGTCGAACTGATGTATATGGACTTCGCGCTGATGGCCTCCGACCAGATCTCCAACCAGGCCGCCAAGTGGCACTACATGACCGGCGCCTCTACCAAGGTTCCGATGGTGATCCGCTGCTCCGTCGGCGGCGGCAAGGGATACGGCGGACAGCATTCGCAGTCTCTCGAGTCGATCTTCGCGCACATCCCGGGCACCTATGTCGTCTATCCGTCGAATCCGTATGACGCCAAGGGCCTCATCAAGACCGCGATCCGCGACGACAACCCGGTCGTCTTCGTCGAAGGCCAGCTCCTCTACAATATGAAGGGCGTGGTTCCGGCGGAAGACTACACGATCCCCTTCGGCGTGGCCAATGTCCTGCGCGAAGGTTCCGACATCACGTTCGTCGGCTGGGGTCCCGCGATCAACGACGCCGTCAAGGCGGCGGACGCGCTTGCCGAGGAAGGCGTCAGCGTCGAAGTGATCGACGCCCGCACGCTTGTCCCGTTCGACTGGGAAACCGTATTTGCCTCCGTCCGCAAGACCGGCAAGTGCGTGGTCATGAGCCAGTGCGTCGACATCGGCAGCTTCACGGGTGAAATCGTCTCCAAAATTATGGAAGAGTGCTTCGACTCCCTCGATGCGCCGGTGCTCAAGATCGGCGCCAAGAACGGAATCGCCCCGCAGGCGCACTGCCTCGAGAAGGCGTTCCTCCCGAGCGTTGAGGAAATGGTCGCAGCAGCTAAGAAAATCCTTTGACAGAGAGTAGGTCGCTAAATGGCAACTAAGATACCAGTACCCAGACTCGGACAATCCGAGGAGACCGTCACGATTCAGTCGTGGAAGGTCAAAGAGGGCGATGTCATCAAGAAGGGCGACGTCCTGTTCGATGTGGAAACGGACAAAGCCGTTCTTGACGTGGAATCGCAGTTTGAGGGAACCGTCCTGAAGATTCTCGTTCCGGCGGGAAAAGAGGTTCCGGTTCTCTGCACCGGGTTGATCGTCGGCGCTCCCGGCGAGGACATCTCCGCACTTCTCGCGGAAGCAGCAGCTCCCGCAAAGGCGCCTGCTCCGGCTCCCGCGGCTCCGAAAGCCGCCGCGCCCGCGCCCAAGACGGCTGCTCCGGCTCCCGCGGCAAAGGCTCCCGCAGCCTCAGCTCCGGCGCCTGCGCCTGTCGCGGCCGCTCCGGCTCCGGCCGCGCCCGCCGCGCCCGCGAAAAAGCCCGTCTCCCCGAGAGCGCGCGCTTTTGCGAAGGACTACCTGATTGACCTGAACAAGGTTCCGGGAACCGGCGGAAGCGTCGGACGCGTCACGGAAAAGGACGTGAAGGAATATCTGGAAACGTCCGGCTACAACGCAAAGAAAATCACACCCGCCGCGCTGAACGTCGCAAAAGAGAACAAGCTGGAACTTCTCAGCCTCAATGGAAGCGGCGAAGGCGGCAGAATCACACTCGCGGACGTGAAAGACGCGGTCGCGGAACTGCCGAAGCCGATGACCACGATGCGCAAGGTGATCGCAAGAAGACTCTCCGAGTCCAAGCATGTGATGCCGCACTTCTATGTCACGCTCTCCATCGACATGAGCGCGGTCAAGGCCAAGCGCGCGGCGCTGAAAAAGCAGAACATCTCCATCAGCGTCAATGTGTTCATCGCCAAGGCGGTGGCGCTCGCGCTCAAGGAGTTTCCGAACATCAACGCCGAATGCGTCGGCGACGCTGTCGTCCACAAGACGAAGGTGAATCTCGGTGTGGCGGTCAGTCTCGACAACGGACTGGTCGTCCCGGTCATCCGGAACGCCGACAAAAAGGCGCTGGACGAACTTGCCGACGAAATCGCCGAGCAGGCAGCCAAGGCGCGCGCGGGCAAGCTCACACCCGAGGATATGTCCGGCGGCTCCTTCACGATCTCGAACATGGGCATGATGAACGTGGAGAACTTCTGCGCGATCATCAACCCGGGCGAGAGCGGCATCCTGGCGGTCTCTTCCGCGATCCCGACTCCGGTCGTGGACAAGGAGGGCAATATCGTCGTCCGCGACATGATGAAGATTACGCTGAGTGTGGATCACCGGATTGTCGATGGTTCCGAAGGCGCGAAATTCGTCAATGCGGTCAAGGCGAAACTGGAAGACGCGGCACTCTGGGATTCCATGATCTGATCTTGCGCAGTCAGAGCTGTTCCCTTGCGGGGAAGAACGGAAAAGTCCGTTCTTCCCCGTTTTCTTTCTCTTCCGAAAGCACAAAAAACGGCGACTATTTCAAAAAATAATCGCCGTTTTTCATTATGGAACAATATTTATCGGGGAAACGTTTACCCGATCGGCACAACGTCGTCAGCCTGCAGCCCCTTGGCGCCGTTCGTCACGACAAATTCGACTTCCTGCCCTTCTTTCACTGTGCGGTATCCGTCCATTTTGATCGAACTGTAATGCAGGAAAATATCATCTCCCTGCGCACGTTCAATGAAACCATACCCTTTTGAGTTGTTGAACCACTTGACTTTCCCTTTTTCTTTCTCCGGCATCTTGCACCACCATACCTTGATTACTTATTTTACTTTCCATGCGGCACCCGTCATCCGCATTCAACTTCGCTATACATTATCCTCAAAAAAACAGATTTGAAAAGGGGGAAAACTGAAAAAAATTAAAAATATTTGATTTTTTGTAAATAACCGACATAAAAAGCTTTTTTTCTTTTATCCCGATACACGCGGAAACGAAGAATCCGTTATTTTATGTTTTCCCTTGTTTTATTTGGAATCCCTTGTTGATTTTTTGAAATCCTCCGTTATTTTAATGATCGTCCCGCTTCTGCCGTTGAGCAAAGACTGGACACATCTTTTCAAGGAGAAAAAAAATGGCTGCAAAGAAGATCAGAATCGGCATCGCCGGAATCGGACGCGCAGGCTGGGGCATGCACTGCTCCGAACTGGACAAGTACAAGGATCTCTATGAAATCGTCGCGGCATGCGACATCGAGCAGGAAAGGCTGGACAAGATGGCGCAGCGCTATCCGAAATGCCGGACCTACCTGAAATACGATGACTTCCTGAAAGATAAAAACATGGAGATGGTTGCCGTTGCGGTTCGCTCTCCCGAACACACGGAATTCGCTCTGAAGGCTCTGAAGGCGGGAAAATACGTTTTCCTGGAAAAACCCATCGCCCTGAGTTATGCAGACGCGAAACGTCTTGTCGCCGCTGCAAAAAAATACCCCGGCAAACTCTACTGCCGTCACAACAGACGCTTTGAACAGGCCTTCAATCACGTTCTGGAAATCATCCGCTCCGGAATTCTGGGCGAAGTGTATGAAATCCGCAATACGGTGAACAGCTACCAGAGGCGCGACGACTGGCAGGCGATCATTGAATGCGGCGGCGGACAGCTGAACAACTGGGGTCCCCACATCATCGACCATATGCTCCAGATGCTGGAGTCTCCCGTTGCCGAAGTCTGGAGCGATCTGAAAAAGGTCACGGCGGTCGGTGATGCGGAAGATCATGTCCGGATCATTCTCAAAGGGCAGAACAAACGCCTTGCCGAAGTGGAAATCAGCGGCGGCGTCGCAATCCCGGGACCGTCCTATGTCGTTCACGGCACGCGCGGCACCCTGATCTGCGAAAACGGAGACATCCGTCTGAAATACCTCGATCCGAACCAGAAACTTGAGAAAATCACCGCCAGCAAGGCGTCTCCGCCGATCACCGGATCTTTCGGCCGCCAGGAACCATTCAAATGGATCCGCAAAACCATCATGGTGGAAGCTTCCTGCCCGGATACGGAATCCGACATTTACAAATATGTCTTCAACGCCGTCCGGAAAGGAGAGCCATTCCCTGTCACGATCGAGCAGGCGGCGGAAGTCGTCCGCATTACGGAAATCGTGAAGAACAACTCGGAATTCAAAGAGCAGGATGTGAAGCCTGCAAAAGCAGCAAAGAAAGGCTCCCGTAAGAAATGAGGCCTCTGACAATCTTTTCCGGCCAGTGGACCGACATGCCCCTGATGACATTTGCCAAAAAAGCCGCATCCTGGGGATATGAAGGAATCGAAGTGGCATGCGGCGCGCATCTTGATCCGGTGAAAGCGGCGCGAAGCAAAAAATACTGCAAGGAAATTCTCGACACCCTGAAAATCAACAACCTGAACCTCTATGCGATCAGCAACCATCTTGCAGGACAGCTGGTCTGCGATCCGGATGATGATTTCAGGACCGATGTCTTCGCGCCAAAAAAATTCGCCGGCAACATGAACGAGAAGCGCAAATGGGCGGTCGAGCAGATGAAATACACTGCCAAGGCCGCGGAAAATCTCGGAATCGAAATCGTCACAGGATTTACCGGTTCCCCGATCTGGCATATGCTTTACAGCTTCCCGCCGGTTCCGAAAAAAACCATTGACGACGGATTCGACTATGTCGCGGAAATGTGGAACCCGATTCTTGACGTGTTCGAGGATCACGGCGTCAAATTCGCCCTTGAAGTCCATCCGACGGAAATCGCCTTCGATATCGTGACGGCGAAACGCACGCTGGAAACACTCGACTACCGTGAGGAATTCGGGTTCAACTTCGATCCCAGCCATCTGTTCTGGCAGATGATGGATCCCGTCCGTTTCATCCGGGAATTTCCGGACCGCATCTTCCATGTGCACATCAAGGACGCCGCCCGGACGCTGGACGGCCGCTCCGGCATTCTCGCCTCGCATCTGGACTTCGGCCAGCCCGGACGAGGCTGGGATTTCCGGAGTCCGGGACACGGACAGGTCAATTTCGAGGAAATCATCCGCGAGCTGAACCGGATCGAATACGACGGCCCGCTTTCAGTGGAATGGGAGGATTCCGGCATGGACCGTGAATACGGCGCGGCGGATGCGGCAAAATTTGTAAGGGAACTGGATTTCCCGACATCGTCAATCAAGTTTGACGCGCAGATGAAAAACGACCGCTGAAGCGGATCGCCTGATTTGTATGCCTCCTCCGCATCAGGCAGGAGGCAGCGCACAGAAAAACCGGCGGAGAGGCAATGACCTTCCGCCGGTTTTCTGTTTCGAAACGCCGTTACCGACCGGAACGCCGGACGGATGGAACAGCCTGGCGGAAGGCTCCGGAACGCCGGATCTCATATCCGCCGGCACGATTCTGCCGCAGGATAACCCTGCCGGAACTTTCAGCGCCGCTCCGGACCGGGGCCTGCCGGACGGCAGTAACCTGCGAAGAGCCGGGCCGCCCGCTGTTCTGCCTTGCCGCAGGTCTGCTCTCCTGCCGGACGGTAATCTGCGAAGTGGTCGTGCCCGGTTTTCCCGGACGAGCCGGCTTTTCAGGACGAGCCGGTCTGTGAGGGCGGTCCGGTCTGTGGGGACGGTCCGGTCTGTGGGGACGGTCCGGTTTTCCCGGAGGCGGCGGGCGATGCGGCGGACGATCCGGATGGAAGCGGTTCCACCATGCCACGGGGGCAAAATTGCCGGATATGAAATAAACCCCGTCGCCGACAAAACCGTAATAGCTGCCGAACGGATAATAAGTGATGGTATTGCCGTCCGTCCATTGATCGGGAACGGTCCGGGTCTGTTCCGCAGGAGCGGCGGCATCCTGCGATGCGGGGGCTGCCTGATCCGGCGCAACGTCGGAATCCTTTCCGGAATTGTCGTTCTTTTCCTTCCCCGCCGCGGCATATTCGGCATAGATTTCCAGATATTTTGTCAGAATCTCGGCGGAATCGTCCAGGTTCCCCGTAAAAACCGGAATCTGTTTTTTCTCATAGACAGCCTTCATGCCGGTGGGATAGAGGAAGCCGCTCCATGATCCTTCCGCGGGCAGATGGACGCCGTCCACAAGAACAAGTTCGGACTGGATCGGACGGCCGGAAACAACCTTGTCGATTTTCACCACGCAGCCGGTTTTCGTATCCTTGACCGGAGTAATCTCCACGGAACGGCGCCATGCATGAATGGCATAGCGGAGATCGGCCGGCTTGAGTGTGATTTTTTCGCCGGCGAACTTCGCCTTGATCTGTTCGGTAATGCGCTCCAGACGCGTTTTCTCCTCGTCGGCGACCTTCTCGATGTCTTTTCCCTCGTATTTTCTGACCTCGGTTTCAAATTTTCTGCTTTTTTCCGGATCGTAACCGAATTTTTTCTGAAGCTCTTCCGGAAGATCCTGAAAACGCAGACCTTTCAGGACATAATGTCCCTTCTCGTTGACATAGCCGATGTCAATTCCGTCAGGATTGACTCTTTCCAGGCGGGCGTCTTCAAAAACCTGTCCGCTCCGGGTGGTGATATCCATCGTTTCAGCAGCAAGCGCGGCGGCGAAGAAAAAGAAGAAGAAAAACAGAATCAGCGGTTCTCTCATCAGAAGGCCTCCTTTCAAGCAATGTCCGTCCATGGTAACTTAACCCTTCGCGGCGGTTTTGCAATCCCGCATGTCCTGATTCGGATCGTTTCAAACCGGAAAAATACGGCATTCCGCAACGGGTCCGCCCTTACAGCTTCCACTCGCCCGCATCATGAACCTTTGCCGGATTGAAACGGGTGCGGGGCGCACTCTCCCCCTCCGGCACGCCGACGGCAATTCCGGCGACAGGAATGAGAAATTCCGGAATCCGGAAAATATTGCGCAAGGCGGCGATCCGTTCCTCCCGGGGATGAATGCCCAGCCAGCATGCGCCAAGCCCGAGCGCCGGCGCGGCGAGAAGCAGGTTCTCCGTCGCAGCGGCGCAATCCTGAAGCAGATAGGAAAGACTTTCCGCATGAGCAAGACGGATGTTGCCGCAGACCAGGATCCCAAGCGGCGCATCCGCCAGAAAACGACCGTTCGGCAGACATTCCGCCACCATTTTGAGCAGTTCTCGCTCCCGGATCACCAGAAATTCCCATGGATCCCGACAGCAGGCGGACGACGCCGCCATCGCCGCTTCCAGCAGGCTCTGAATCTGCGCTTCGGAAACCGGCGCACCGGTAAACGCCCGGACACTGCGCCGACGCCAGAGAAAATTCAACTCAGCTTTCACGACTCTTCCTCCCTGAAATGACATATCCAACAATTCCGCAGGCACCGCATGCTGCAAAGGCAAGCGTTTCGCTCCCCTTCCCCGGTAGCATAGCAGAAGATTGTCCTCTTGTCAAATCCGTTTCATACCGCGCCGTCCGGGAAAGAGGAAAATCCGGAAAAACATTGTTCATTCCATGGATTTCCTTGTCATTTCTTACCCCGGACTTGTTTTGATTCCCGATTTCATTATATTATCGCAAAACAGCGGAGGAGAACATCCCGTCATGGCATCCGATTCTGCATCCCCGACACTGGAGGAACGCCGTTCCTGCGAACGGAAGGCAACCCTTTCGACCTGTTTCGGCGCAATGGGCGATGTAACGCTGACGGACAGCGCCATCATCATTCTCTTTGCGCAGATGCTCGGCGCGGGCGACATGTTCTCCATGCTGACCACGTCGCTTCTGCCGCTCTTCAACGGACTGTGCATCATCCCGATGGCATGGGTCGCAAGCCGGATCGGCTATCAGAAACTGATCGTCCGCATCTGCATGGTATCCGCCTTCGCCTATTACATGGTGGCGGCGTCGCCGTTCCTGGGGGGCGGAAAAATTTCCGTCGGCATCATGATCGGCATGATCGTGCTGTATGCCTACTGCAATACCGGTTATATTGCGGGCTGGTTTCCGATGCTGGACACCTTTCTGCTCAAGGAGCGGCGCAGCACGTTTCTGAGCTCGATGCGTTTTTCCTGGCAGCTGTCCTCCGCGCTGTTTCTCCTGAGCGCAGGTTTTTTCGTGGGCAGAAATCCGACTCTGCATCAGCTCCAGCTGGTTCTGCTGATCGCGGCGACTCTCTATCTCGGCCGGATCTTTTTCATTTCACGGATTCCGGTTTACAAAACGGAGAAAAAAGGTGTCTACGGGTTCCGGGAGGGGCTTCAGGTGGCGCTGGCGAACAAGCCGCTGGCCGGATACTCCGTCTATCTGTTCATTCTGAACCTGGCCGCCTACGGGACGCTTCCCCTGTCCACGATCTACCTGAAACGCTATCTGCACGCACCGGACAACATCATCGTCATGATTTCCGCTCTGAACATGGTCGGAATGCTTCTCGGTTCCATCGGAGCGGGACGGATCATCACCCGCTGGGGAATCAAGGACACACTGCTTGGAATCCACATCACCTACGCCCTGGTGAACTTCGCTCTGTTTTTCATCGGGGAATGGAATCCCGCAACCGGCACGCTGATCGCGTTCCTGATGATGGTTTACAGTTTCACGTTCGCCTCCGCCTCCATTGCCTCCACCTCGGAAATGATGGCTCTGGCCACGCCGGGAAACAAGGCCATGGCAATGGCCTTCTGCGGCACGTTCTACTACGGGGGCTCGGGCCTGTCGCGCCTGATCTCCTCTCTGGTGCTCGGTTCCGGCCTGCTGGCGCCGCAATGGTCGATCGGCGCCATGCGCATCTGCCACTACCAGACTCTGTTCCTGGTTTACGCGATCATGATCGTTTTCGCCGCAATGTTCCTGGTGGTGGTTCCCGCAATCTTTCCGAAAGGGGAATACGTCTACGACGTGCATTGACATTCTCCGTGCCGGGAAAGCGGCGCGGCAGCAGCCTCCGGAGCGGCGTGCGGCATGGCGGAACCGCAGACCTCCGGAAGCATCCGGTCAGGCAGAACTCAAGCGTTCCCGCCCTTCTCCGGTTCATGCAGGATCACCCTGGCGCTGCGGGGCGGAAGAACCAGCAGACGATCGTCGATCGTCTCACCGCTCCAGAAATCCGCGCACGTCCCGCCGTCAGGAAGACGGCAGAACATTTTCCCCAGCGGAGCCCGGTTGAAATAGCAGTGAAGGACACCTTCTTCAACGGGAATCGTTCCATGCAGGAATTCCGTATCGTCAAAGCGGGCGGTTTTCCCGTACATCTGCAGAAGCTTTTCGATCGTCCGGAGAGAGTCTTCCCGCAACTCCGTCAGGATATCGCCCGAGAGCAATGCGCCGCCGGAAGCGAGAATATGCGCCCTGTGAAAGTCGAATTCCTCCGGGGAAACGGCGGTTCGATTTCCCGTGCTGACGGAGCCGTCCGGAAGAATCTGCCGGGTCGCCAGATTTTCCAGAAGCAGACAGTCCGGATCATTGATCCAGAGTCTGCCATTCTGCCAGTTGCGGGAAAAACATTCGCGGGAAAGTTCGTCAAATTTGTCCCAGTGCCGCGAGATATCATTGGTGACACGCATCGCCGTGCAGGTTCCCAGCGAGGGCCACATCGGAGCGTTGCAGCCGAGGATGACCGCATCCGGACCGGCGCCCCGGCGGATCGCATCCATCCCCTGCCGGTATGCCTCCGTTCTTGTCATGCCGGGATTGAAACGCCTGCCTCCCGGCATGCAGCCCCAGAGATTGGCATCCAGTTTGAAATAGGTGCAGCCCCACTCTTCGCGCATGGTGCGGAACACATGACAGAGATATTCGCAGGCTTCCGGATGAGAGCCGTCCAGCATGTACCACGGGGCGCAGCGCCAGCCGCCGAAACTGCATTGCGCCGATGAAAGAGGCTTTCCCGCCTCATCCCGGACAAACCAGTCCGGATGCCGCTGGAAAAGTTCAGATTTCTCTTCCGCAATAAACGGAGCGGCCCAGAGAGCCGGTTCCAGTCCCATTTTTCTGATTTTGCCGCAAAGCTCCTTCACGCCGCCGGGGAAATTCGGATGCGGAATCAGCCAGTCCCCCATGAAGCGCTGATATCCGTCATCGATCTGCACATACCGGAAACCCGGCAGCTTCTTCATTGCAAGGCAGTTCTCCTCGATGTCGCTTTCCCGGACCGCCGGACCATAACAGTACCAGGAACACCAGCCGGTCAGCGGTTTGTCGTACTGCGGACGCGGATGATAATGGGCAATGCGGTCCGCGAACTGCGCCAGCTGTTCCTCCCTGCTTCCCCGCGCGGTGACAAACAGCTCCTCCAGTTCCAGCGTGCTGTTCGGAGGAATGGCAAGATTGTCGCAGTCGATGACAAATTCAATGGTTTCCCCGTTGAAGCGGATCTCGTTGGTGAAGCGCCGGCAGCTGGTGAATCCGGCCAGTTCCGGGGTTTCCCCGTCCGGGAAAAACTGGATCAGGTTGTAGACGGTGAACATACCGGGACGGACGGGAAAACGGTAATGAAGACGGTCTGTATAAACCGTGGATTGAATCTGTCCGATGGTTCCCCAGTACTGGGAGAGCATATTGGAGCCTTCCGCATAAAAGCGGGTGTTCGCAGGATACCCCATCGCCTGCCGGTGAACCACCACTTCCCGCAGGAGCACCGGCTCTCCGGATGCATTCTCCAGGTGAAAGGCATGGTCACTCCCGTTTTTCACTTTTATCAGTTTCAGACCGTCTGCATGCCCGGAGCAAGTGACGATTTCAAACTGGGATTCATTCAGATTCAGCATTGCATTCTCCCTTTGCTTTCAAATGATTAAAACAGGACGGACTCCATTCATTCCCCAGGCATAAGCAGGAAAGCCCTGTGACGCATTACAGTAACATTCAGAGCAGACTTTTCAACCCCGGATTCCGGTGTCATTGCGAAAAAGGAAGAAAGATTTCCCGAAAGCTGCAGGAGAGCAGAAATGCGGCAGCCGGAAATCCGCATGCTATGCTGTCTTTCCTTTTTCCAAGGAGTGTCTCACCATCTCTGCTTGCTGTTTTTTACCGAAATTATTTCCGGGCAATCTTGACATTTTCCAGATTTCAATTATATTTCCTATTATATCGATACAGCTCCCCCTGAAGTTCAAAGTCTCAACAATGCCGATGCAAATGCGGAAAACATCAAGGGATGAATCGAAAAGCCCGATCCGCCTGCATGATGAAATGCGGGAGGGAATTATGCCGAAAGCCAATCCGGCATATGTCGACAAAACATCCAACATGGATTCGGAATATCCGGAGCAGTCCGCTGCCTCCGGCAGGAATTTCAAGAGATACAGAACAGAAAAGAAGGAGATCAATCATGGTAGCTCGAATTTCCACAGATTCCGTCAATTGCCAATGCTGTTATTTTCAGCTTTCCGACAGCGCTTTTCTGGAAGTTTCCGGTCTGCCCGGCAATGCCGTCCGGGTGCGGATGCAGCCTGAATTTCCGTTCCGCGAGAAAGAGGAATTCATCTTCGGGAAATACCAGGCGCTGCAACCGGATGTCGAAGAAACGCCGGAGAACTTTATCATCCGGTTTCCCGGAATTTCCGTCCGCCTGGACAAGGCGGCGGAAGCACTGAGCTTTTTCAATGAAACGGGAGAACGGCTTCTGGGGGAGATCCCGGGGAGCCGCTTCTTTCAGAAGAAAAACAATTTCCGCTCCGCCGGGATAGCCTTCGACTCGCCGCCGGATGAGGCATTGTTCGGACTGGGGGAATTCCAGGACGGCGCCTTGAACATCAGAAACCTTCCACGGCGTCTGATTCAGGTCAATACGCAGGCATCTCTGCCGATGCTGTATTCGACCCGGGGCTACGGGCTTCTGTGGCACAACTACAGCATGACCGAATTCAATCCGGGGGAAATTGCGATTCCCCTGACCAAAACAGGCGAAGGTCAGTCGCAGGAAATCGAAGTCACGACTTCCGAAGGGGGAAGCAAAGACTCTTCGAGCCTTGCACTCTGGACGGGCGAATTCCGGACGGAGGAAAGCGGAGAATTCGCATTCGCCCTGGATTGCGGACAGGTGATGACCCGCACCCATGTTCTCAGGATCGACGGGCAGACCGTCTTTCAGCGCCGGAATTTCTGGCTCCCGCCGTTCATGGGGGGGAGAATCCGCCTGGAAGCGGGGCTCCATCGTGTTGAAGTCGAGAACGAATCCCGCGATATTCCCGTTCTGACATACCGCGCAGACCGGAACCGGACCGTCTTCCGCTCCGATCTCACGACCGGAATCGATTACATCGTGTTTTCCGGGAGCGCGCCGGAAGTGACGAAGCATTTCCGGGCCCTCTCCGGCCAGGTGCCGATGCTCCCGAAATACGCGTTCGGCTACTGGCACTGTCGGGAACGCTACGTCAGCGGGGAAGAGCTGCTGGAAAACCTGCGCGAATTCCGGAAACGCGGCCTGCCGCTGGACATTATCGTGCAGGACTGGCAATGGTGGGAGGACGGGAAATGGAACTCCATGGTGTTCGACCCCGTCCGTTTTCCGGATCCCGCGGGCTTGAATGCGCAGGTGCATGCACTGCATGCCAGAAGCATGTTTTCCGTCTGGTCGGTTGTCACCCGGAAATGCACATTCGGAACTGCCCTCCAGGAAGCGGACGGTTACATCGGAACAACCGACTGTGTCGATTTTTCCAATCCATCCATCGCCGACCTCTACTGCCGTCAATTCTACAATCAGCTGGTGACAACTGGAATCGACAGCTGGTGGTTTGATGCCACCGAACCGGGAGACGATGCGTTGAAAGACCGGAAGCTCCATCTCGGCGAAGGTAATTTCTACCGGAATATCTATCCTCTTCTGGTCAATACCTGCGTCGGAAAAACATTGCGGCAGAAACAGCCGGACCGGCGCGCACTTGTGCTGACACGCTGTGCGTTTTCCGGACAGCAGAGGATCGGACAGGTGATCTGGAGCGGCGATGTCGGAAGTCAATGGCAGGATTTCCGGACCCAGATTACCGCCGGACTGGGAACCATGCTGACCGGGCTCGCCTACTGGACCAGCGACGCGGGCGGTTTTTTCCGTCCGAAAAACCAGTATGACGATCCGGACTATCACAAACGCCTGATCCGCTGGTTTGAATTCGCCACTTTCTGCCCGGTCCAGCGCGTTCACGGATTCTCAAGCAGAACGGAACCATGGCGCTTCGGCGAGACGGTGGAGAAGGTTTTCCGCAAATATCTGGAACTGCGTTATCGTCTGCTGCCCTACATCTATACGCTGGCAGGGGACGTCGCAAGCCGGGGATACACGATGATGCGTCCCATGGTCATGGATTTCGCCTCCGACCGGGAAGCGTTGCGGAATGAAACGCAGTATATGTTCGGTCCGTCCATTCTGGTGGCTCCCGTATGCGAAGACACGGAAACGGCGGAAGTCTATCTGCCGGAAAAAGAGGAGTGGATCGATTTCTGGACCGGGAAGCGTTACCGCGGCGGACAGTATGTCAGCGTGGACGCTCCGCTGGACCGGATCCCCCTCTTTCTGAAAGCCGGCTCCATCCTTCCATGGGGTCCCGCGATGCAGTATGTCGGCGAAAAGGACGACGCGCCGGAGTTCAGAATCTGCGACGGGAAGGACGCGGAGTTCATGTTGTATGAAGACGACGGAACCAGTTACCGCTATGAACAAAAGGAATTCAGCAGAATCCGTTTCTTTTGGAATGAATCGAAGCGTCAGCTCACAATCGGAGAGCAGGAGGGAGAATTCACGGGCATGCCGCGCGACAGGGAATTCCGGATCTCCAGATTCTCGTGCCCGGAATGCCGCGTGACCGTCCATTATCACGGAGAAAAGCTGGCAATTGATCTCCCCTGGTAATGCCCCGCGCTTGTCCGCGCCTTGCGGAAGCATGACGGGATTGCGGCATCGGGGAAACGGACCGACAGCGTGCGGGATCCGGAAATTTCAGTTTCCGTTTCCACAGGAGAGTCCGGCCATCGGGACAGAAAAAAAAGACGGCATGCGAAACTTCGCCGGTAAAAAATCCGGTTCGGGACGCTCTGCCGTCTTCCTCTTCCGGAGCGCGCCAAGAATGATAAGGAACGCGCTCCGCGGAAACTACCGTGATTACTGGAGTTCCTTCTTCACCATGTTCTTCAGATAATCCCCCACGGACTGTTTGGCCTGAAACGCCTTTTCGGACAGGGCCTTGTAATCGCTGAGGCTCATGTAGACCTCCTGCGGGAGAAGCATCTTGTTCCAGGCGGGCTGCGCCTTGGCAAGCTGTTCATCCGTCATGCCGAACGCCCGAAGAATCCCTTCGGCAAGCATGATGTTTCCAAGAGGATTCATGAAAATGCCATTATGTGTCAGAAGATTGCCTTTGACGCCCGGATGTTTCGCCTTGATGTCTGCAAGGCGCTTCT
This sequence comes from uncultured Victivallales bacterium, assembly GCA_944391115.1. Taxonomy (GTDB): domain Bacteria; phylum Verrucomicrobiota; class Lentisphaeria; order Victivallales; family UBA1829; genus UBA11452. The sequence goes on from CALXSJ010000004.1 coordinate 153,619, forward strand.
GCATGTCGGCGTTCACATCCACGAGCGTGCAGGATTTTTCCTTGGCAAGCGTGCGCAGAAAATCATTATATCCGGCGAGTTTCTGATTGTTGGGATGGTCCGGATTTTCCGTAATCATCGTCGAGGTGAGAATATAAACCTTGATCCCGGCCGCCAGAGCCTTGTCCACAATCTGCGTCATGTTTTTCTTGTAGTCTTCAAGAGAGACGCCGCGTTTCCCCTGCTGAACATCGGACATCCCGCAGCTCAGAACCATAATCTGGGGAGCCTTCTGAATGACATCGCGATCCATGCGTCCCAGCATCTGATTGGATTTATGGCCGCTGGCTCCGGCGGGAATCTTGACGGCTTTCACGCCGTTTGTCTGCAGAGCCGACATCACCAGATTGAGAAATCCGGCCCGGCCATTGCCCATGCGCGTGACAGTGTCTCCCATGAAGACAATTTTGTCCCCGCTCTTGACAGCGATCTGAGCGGACAGCGCGGATGCGGCCATACACAGGGCTCCGCCGAGCAGAATGTGCAGTGTTTTTCCTTTGAACATCTTACCTTTCTCCTTTTTTTGTTTTTTTGTTTTATATCAGGATGGAGATTTTCTGCCGGAATCTCCATCCGGTGAAATACCTGTTGCGGAACATCAGAAATGGTCCGCATCATTCACAACGCCGGATTGCGGAACCTGCAGCGCATCCGGCGGAAATTCCGGATTGCGCCTCAGATCACTTCGAGCTCATCGCGGGAAGGGAAACGCGGGAAAGGCACAGTCGGGAGCGTCTGGTACCAGTAGGCAACCGAGGAAATGTCGTGCTGCCCCGGATAGAGCCGCCCATTGCTGCGCCAGCCCAAAGCCTGAATCGTGACTCTCAGATCCTGTTCAAAACGAATGGGATCCATGATATGCCAGCGGTACATCGCGTGGCAGTGCTGCGTCTGATAGAGTCCGTCCGGCTTGATGACCTGATGCATCCCCATGAAGGGGGTCGAATAGGTCACATACTGTCCGTCCACTTCCCAGTTGTGGGCCCCGCCGAAATAATCCTCCGTTCCCGTCCCGCAGATGGTCGGGAACTCCCCGTCGCCGTCCAGATAGAACTTGATTTCTCCTTCGCCCCACCAGTTGTTGTTGTGGATTCCCCAGCCCATGACGGTTCCGACGTAATGACCGCGTCCCCGCACCTGATCCAGAATCGTATAGACCTCTTTATAAGGCAGCGGGTTGACACGCCGGAACTGCGCATGGAAATAAGCGCAGTCGTCCGGAACATCCGTCAGCGTGTAGTTGATCTGATGAAAACAGGGCTTGCCCTCTTCCTGATTGAGATTCTGCACCGTGATCCGGCAGTTTTTCCGGAAGGGCATCTCCCAGAAACAGTTCATCCCGCGGTTCGGATTGATGACGACCGGAAGGGAGTTCAGCAGAACCAGAGGCCCTTTCGTTCCGCGCTCGGAAAATTTCACCCACGGCGCACCGAAAAAGTCGCAGATGGGCACTTCCACGGAAGGATGCTCCTGACCGTCCCAGTAAATCCGCAGGATCATCTCCCGGGTAACCGCGGCGGCAAACCACATGCTCTGAATTGCGCCGGGACCGTCGATATTCGCAAGCTCCAGCGTTTCTCCCGGCTCCACGTTGCGGCAGGCGCTGCATTTCCAGCCGCGCCCCAGCTCGCGCGCATGTTTATGCGGATCCGGTTCGGCCATCGCCCCCGCGCCCTTCCCTCCGGTCGGGTTCTCCCCGCAGATGGAGCGGCTCTGCGCGTGCGACAGACGCGAAAGATTGCCGAGATTCATCCCGAGACCGTTGAATTTTTCCATGATCTTTCTCCTTCCTTCATTTCTGTATGGTCCAATTCAAAAATTCTTCTCTGAACCTGTTATTTCCCCGCCCTGCCGGATGGCTGAAGAATCACCCCTTTTCCAGGTTCCAGGGGAACAGGTGTCCCGGCGGGATAGTCCGCCGCCTCCTGAAACCCGGGAATTCCGGGAGCGGTCCAGTCCTCTTCCAAAACAGCATCTGCCGTTTCCGGATGCCATGAAGCAAGCGCAAGCAGCATATTTCCCTGCGCATTGGTAAAACGCGCCGCCCGGATCCGCGGATCGGACCGCCTCAGGAACGGCGTGTCAAAATCCGATTCGATCCGCAGCCCCTCAAGTCCGAAGGTGTCAAAAAAGCGCCAGAGACTGCGGGGATCGCCCGACCAGCCGTACCGCGAAGTCATCCCGAACAGGATGCCGCGCCAGGGATTTCCCCCGCCCCGCAGCATTTCCCCGGTCAGTCCGAACGGCAGTCCGGAGATCTCCGTCAGGTAATATTCCGGAGACGCCGCCTCGTAATCAAAACTTTCTCCCAGCCACAGATCCGTCATATAGGGCAGCTTCGCCATGTCGCGGTAAACGACGGAACAGTTTCCGAAATCACGCTTCCGGTGGAAGGGGAAAGGATTCCAGGCATGGAAATCAAGGATGGGATCACACTTCCGGTATTTCCGGAAAATGCGGTGCACCCTGCGGAACCCCTCTGCGGAGAGAGAGCTGTCATCCAGATAAAGACCGTCCAGCGGACAACGTTCCAGAAGATAGCGCAGTCCTTCAAGATAGAAGTTTTCCAGCCTGCCTCCCGGCGTAGTCAAAAGCGCAAGGTCAAGCGTGCCCGCCAGCTCCCCGTTCTTGACGACCTCCGCCCAGGCGGGAAGGAAATCGCGGCCGAGTCTTTCACAGAGCCATGGATGGGGACCGGCGGGATTGGTGCACGGACGTGCCGTTTCTCCCGGACCCGGATAGAAAATTTCATCCTCCATGCTGCGAAACGCCCAGAACTCCGGCGCATGCACCGACAGTTCCCGGATGGTGTAGTAGCAGAGAACTTTCAACCCGTTCCGATGCGCCCGCTCCACAAAAGAAGCCAGTTTCGGAAGCGAAACATTCAAAAACGGATAATTGATGCAGGGATTCATCGCAATCCCGTGATGAAGATTGACGCAGGTGACACCTTCTCGGCGGAGGGAGGCGAAGTCAAGGGCCTCAAGCGGATCCGCGCCTCCGATTTCAAACCCGTGAATCATCGGATGATAGAACCGTTCACGGAAAAAACGCTCCCGTCCCGCCGGATGGAACGGCGTAATCCGGAATTCAAACGGAAAATGAAGCTCATGATTTTTCCGGAGCGGCGTTTCTCCGCTGAACAAAATGGCGGAAACCACTCCCTCCTCCCGGGCCAGACGGATTCCTCCGCGTCCGCCGTTCTCCCATGCGGGAGGCGGAGTCAGAGGAGAAAAGCTGTAATAGGCATTGACCAGCGGCTCCCGGGCGCCCGGATCGGAAAGACGCACCTGCATGCCCCCGTTCAGACTTCCGATCCAGTAACCATCCTGCCAGCGGCTCCGGTCCCAGTACCAGTCCAGACGTTCCGGACAAGGTCCGCCATGGAGGTCAAGTCCGAGGAAATAATCTTTCTGAAGATGCCGCAGTTCAAGCTGGAAAGAATCCGCGCCATCCTCCGGCAGCGATACGAGAAAAGAGAAACGCATCGTGCCGTCAAATTCCAGGGAACCATTCAGACGCGCAGGCAGTTTCCCAAGAGTTCCGCGCACCTCCCAGCGGACTTCCGTTTCCTTCTCGCTCCGGAATGCCAGTTCCCCCTGAAACACCGCGCCGGAACGCGTCCCGAATACGGCGGACGCCCCGAGCAGATCCAGCGCCGGACCGTCGCAGAAGCTGTTGTCGTCCCGGAAAGAACTCGTGATCCGGCGCGGGAGACCGTTTTCTCCCAGTTCCAGCGTATGGCCGAGCCATGACAGCGTCAGGCCATCGCGGCGAATCGGAAGATACGGGGGAAATACGGTGTCCTCCTTCCCGATTTCCGAATCCAGCCACCGGAGACGGGCGAGACGCCTGTCATCGCTTTCGCCGCCGTCCTCCAGAACAGCCCCCTCAACATGCAGAGAGAGCGCTATTGTCTGAGGCGGGAAATTCTCCGTTTCAACCCGAAACGTCAGACGGTGTTCCCCGGATGCCGAACGCGGAATCTCCACCCCCGCCCAGAGCGGACGCACCGAATGGGACGCCTGATTCAGCCGATGTCCGGAACGGAGATTGAAACAACGCCAGGAAAACGGAACACTCTCCGCCTCCAGACGAAGATCCCCCAACCACTCTTCCGGCGTCCAGACCACCAGCTGGAAAACAAAAAACTCGCCAGGATTCGCCGTGAAGCGGAATGCTTCCTGCAGCAGAATTTCAGGGATGTTTTTGAAATCGGTCACCGGATATTCCCGGGGAACGGCAAACAGATAATACGGCCGTTTCCCCCTGGCGAAAAACGCTTCCCGCATCTCCCGCGACGCGGGAATGCGCATTTCCGGAGCGTCCGGAAACAACAGATGGAATTCCGAATTTTTCACCTGACGCTCATTCGCCACATTCTCTTTTTCCGCCATAAAAACCTCGCATGCTCCTTATGGTTCTGATCCGCTTACTTCATGCTGGGCACAATGATGCCGCGCATGATGATCTTCTGGCAGAAAATGAACATCAGCAGAGTCGGGATCGACACCAGCGCAAGAGCCGCCATCACCAGAGCGGAGTTGGAGGCATTGTTCGCCTGGAATTCGTACATCCAGACCATGATCGTCCACATTTTGGGATCCTGACAGACAAGAAATGCCCACATGAATCCGCCGTATGCGCCATTGAAGGCCCCCAGCGCGATCACAGCCAGGATCGGCTTGGACATCGGGAGGGCGATCGAATAGAATTTGCTGAATTCCCCCGCCCCGTCAATATCCGCGGCCTCATAAAGTTCCGTCGGAATACTGTCGAAGAATCCTTTCAGCAGGAAAATGGAATAGCCGCTTGCCATACCCGGAAGAATCAGGGCGAACAGCGTGTTCAGAAGGTTCAAGTCACGCATCAGAAGGAAGCCGGGAATCATGCCGACCTCCGCGGGGAATGCCATTGTCGCCAGAAAGAAGATCAGGAATTTGACCGAAATGGACTGCTTTCCGCGCGACAGCGCGTAGGCGGCGAGAGGATTGACCGTCAAGGCCGTGAAAATGGAGCAGATGATCAGCAGAAGCGTCACCCAGACCGCGCGGGATTTTCCTCCCAGATATCCCAGGACCTCCTTGTAATTCGCGAAAAAGAAGTTCTTCCGCAGCTCTTTTTTATCCCGTTCGAACAGATGATAATCCTCAAGCTTGACGGGAAGCTTGATTTCGGTAAAGGACGCACAGGGAATTCCCCACGCGGCGCTGAGTTTTTCCGGTGTTCCGTAACGCTTGCGCAGGAACTCGCGGAAACGCTCTTCGGGCCCCCTGACTTCAATCGCGGAGCCGGGCAGTCTGTTTTTCAGAAAATTTCCCCACAGAACTCTGGCGCCGGGATCGACGGGAACCGTGGTGAAAAAGGGCATGCGCTCCGCCTGTTCCGGCACCTTTTTTCTCAGATAGGCCCGCCACAGAGCCTCCGTCTCCGCATTCCGGTGCACATACAGCAGACGCAGCGGCAGATAGGTCTTGACGAAATTATCATAAATTTCCGTCAGTTTCCCTGTGCGGGCATAAGGAAGCTCAGAGAGAGTCTTGAAGTTGCCGCCGATGCTCTTGTTCAATCCCTGGACGGTGTTGAAGCGGAGAATCAGATAACGGATATAGAACTCTCCGCTGGAAATCAGCGCCTTGTTTTCCGCAGGGATGGTTGCGACATATTCCATGTAATCATCATAATCGGGCCGTTTCGAGGGCAGCCAGGAACGTTCATACAACCGCCCGGGAACCGGAAGCACCGTGTTCAGCGTAGTGAAAGCCCGTGTCCATTTCCGGTTGATCCTGTCAATCAGTTCCTGTTCCGTGGATACCTCCTTGGAGTATTTCTCGCGCAGGAATTCGCGGAAAGGCGCCGGTTTGTCCGGATAAAGAGGCTCCATCTCCTGCGGGGGGAGAGATTTCTTGAAATCCCAGTAGTCACCCAGAATCTTCTGTGCGGCGCCTGGAGAATTCTGAGACAGTTTTTTCTCTTCCCCATAGAGAGTGTCCAGCAGATGTTCCGTTCCCCGGAAATCGCTCCAGCCGTAATAGGTCTCCATGAGACCGTAACGCGCGGCAAAAGATGTGAAATTCGTCTTGCCGTACCGCTCGTAAAGGGTTTTCCCCAGCAAAGCGTCGTCGGAAAACAGATATTTCGGGATAAGCCGGAAATCATTGAAATCATATTCGGACGAAACCGCTCCCGCCAACATCAGCCAGAAGGGGTAAATCATCGTCACCGAACCGACAAGAAGCAGCGCATACATGGAAGCCACAAGAAGACGTGTCTTCCATCCGTGCCGGCTGACTTGCAGAATAATCGCCATATGAAAAAATCTCCTTTCAATTTTCCTGAGCTTTGCGGAATTCCACCTTGGAAAGAATTCTGAGCTGCATCACGGTAAATCCGATCAGCATCAGTCCCAGAACCCACGCCATTGCGGTCGCCATGCCGAACTTCAAATAAACAAAGGCGTTGAACCAGATGTCCAGTCCAATGACGCGCGTCGCATTGTAAGGACCGCCTCCCGTCATGACGAAGATGTTCTGCATGGCATGGAACGCGCCGATGAACACGCCTACGAAGTTGATGATAATCAACGGCTTGAGCATCGGAATCGTGATATACCGGATCTTGGCGAAGAATCCCGCTCCGTCAAGTTCAGCTGCTTCATACATGTCAGGCGGAATGCTCGTGAGAGCCGCCTGGTAGATCAGACTGCCGGAACCGGCCGCGGCCCATACACCGGGAATGATGATGCACAGCATCGCCAGGCGCGGATCGGAAAGATATTTGAAACCGAGCGTCTCTATTCCGAAAAAGGACGCCACTTTTATAATCAGAGTATTAAGCAGTCCGCTGGGAGAAGGATCATAGAACTCCTTCCACAGGAACATGATGACAAGCGCGCTTGTCACGGACGGGAGATAAAAGATGGTCCGGAAAAGAATCTTGAAACGGGGAATTTCCGTCAGCAGAAACGCAAGGAAAATCGGTGTGACAAATCCGATCAGAATGGTCAGGCCGACATAATAGAATGTGCGCAGCATATTGAGATAGAAATCAATATTGCCGAACAGCATGATGAAGTTGTCCACCCCGACATACAGATGATTCCCGCTGATCTTGTAATCCTGAAACGCCATGACCGAACCGCGCAGAAGAGGATAATACTGCCACAGCAGAACTGCACCGACGGCCGGCAACGCCAGAATGAACAGCGAATAGGTCCTGACAAAGGATTTTCCAGGCGTAATCCCCGAAACGGAACGGACCTTCGGAGTCATGTTTTTGACGATGAAGAAGAGCCCGAACAGGAACAGGACAAGAGAACAGAACACAAGTGTCCAGGCAAGAGGACGCCAGCGCTTCAGCTCGCCTTCCGTCCATCCTTCAAACTTCGCGTCCGCATCTTTCGCTCCTTCGGCCAGCAGCGCGTCGATGTCCGCATGCTCATCCTCGAAAATCCTGCCGGTGATATTCGGCGTGGTTTCCATCTGGACTTCCGACCAGCCGTTGTTGAACGGTTCCGTGTGAAACACGCTGATCTTGGATTCCACCTCCCTCCATGATTCCGGAAGAGCCTGATAAATGTCCATGTAGCCGGCGGCTTTCAGGAAATCCGGAGGCACCAGCTCGCCCTTGCCTCCGTCTACCAGAATGCTCGTGCGAAGACGTTCGCTCTCTTCAGAAAGGAAAAACTGAATCACATTCCATGCCTCGCGCTCCTCTTCCGGAGTTCGGTTTTTCTTCCGGGAAATCGCCAGCATTCCGGGCTGACGGTTGGAACATGACGGAACGCCGGGCGCCGTCGGCATGGGGAAAAAGCCGAACTGCGCGGGCGCAAGCCCGTATTGTTCGATAATGCCGATGGTATAGCCACGATAGTGCAGGAACATGGCGGCGCGGCCTTCGGCAAGCAGACGCGTGATGTTGGTATCCTCTTCACTGCCGCTGTTGTTGACCAGAAGAACGCCGACATACACATTGCCTTCCGGACCCTCGCCGGTCAGTTCGAAACTTTTGCCGCTGTATGGCGAAACCGCCGTTCCGGAAGCCAGCATTTCCGGCGTCAGGTCAAACGGCTGCCCCGTGTCGGGATCCTTGGTCCATCTCTGCCAGCGGAGTTTATGGAAAAACCGCATGGCGGCGCGGCCCTGTTCACTGTTAAACGCGGCGCGCCAGCGCTCCTTGACTCCCCGCAGGTCGTCTCCGGTGACGGGATCGCGGTCGATGGTCTCCAGCATGGAAGCCTCGACGATATTGCCGGTTTTCGGATTGATCTTGTATTTCCGCACCAGTTCGCCGCCGGAAGACCAGATCATCGGATTGAAGCCGAGAACGGAGCCCGGGGAAAGATAAAGTCCAGCCTGTCCGCGCTCTTTCCCCGGGACTTCGTTGGGTTTATAGGTAAGGCGCTGTGCCGTGCGGTAAAGATCATCCCAGTGTTTCGGACAATGATCCGGGTCAAGACCGGCCTGACGGAAAAGATCACGGCGGTAACTGACCACCTGAAGGCTTCCGCCGTAATACGGCAGCGCATAGATCGTATCGCCCTGCATGCAGGCGACTTTGAATTCTTTCGGGAAATGTTTCCAGGGTTCATAGGTGATCTCGTCGTCGGAGAGTTTTCCGTCGCCGTTCCGGTCCACGCCGATATACTGGTTCAGCGGCACCATCAGCCCCTGCTCCGAATATTTCATGCTTTCGTGAAAATACATGCTCCATACATCGGCGGCGGTTCCCCCGATCACGGCCATGAGTTTCCCGGAACGCCATGCGGCTCCCGGAACGGAAAGACGCGTCCCCGCGCGGATTTTCACATTCGGATGCCGCCGCATATATTCGTCAAAAGCGGCATTGTTGCTCTGCATGGAGAGCGAAAACGGATTTTCCGTATAAATATCGCATACCACCGTTATTTTTTCCGCTCCCGCGCAAAGAAACGGAAACAGCAATGAAAACAGGGAAAAAACAGTCAATCTCATTCGGAAATTTTTCATGAAACGCATTCCTCCTTCCGCAGACAAAGCTCTCCGTGAAAGACATGATAATCCTCCAGGGAAACGGTCCGCGTCTCTTCCAGCCACGGAAAAATTCCGGCATTCAGAAGGCGTCCATCCTTCCATGCCGCCAAACACTCCTTATCAAAACCACGCAGTTTCCAGCGCTGCTCCTCGACACACCGCTCAACATACTGCCGCGGGACCTCCATCACCGGAGAGGAATCGTGCGCGGCATTGACCACAAGGGTATGCAGCGCGGCAAGCTCCAGATCACAGCAGAAACCGCGTTCCTCCCCCCGGCAGGCGCTGAACAGGGCATCCAGCATACGGTCGCGAAGCTCCAGCCCTCCGGTATTTTCCTCCGTCCTGCATTCGCTCCCGAGGCGATAGACGGTCTTCCGGAAACTCCATTCCACAGAACCGTGCTCTCCATCGATCGCAATCCGGAGATCGTTAAGCTGTTCCGGAGTATGCGATGTGTAGAAATACACGGGAACCCCATCCCGGGACAACGCCAGAATGCAGCCGTTGTCCGAACATTCCAGAGCGGGATTGACACGGAACAGCTGCGCTCTGACACTCCGGAATACCGGCATTTTATCCGGAGGAGCGGTAAACAGCAGCGCAAGATGCAGGTAATGCGCAAAAGCATTGTTGTAGGGACTGTCCAGAATCCATTTTTCCTTCTTTCTGAGTTTTCCGGCCCATTGATTTCTCTGATAGTAGGAATCATTCCGGGAAGCCACACCGATTCCCCGAACTGCCTTGACAGCGCCGAATTCCGGGCTGTGGCAGAAGGCGCGTATTCGGGGGATCTGCTCCTGGCAGGAAATCTGAAATCCGACCCAGACGCGCCGGCCGGTTTCACGCTCCGCGCGCCGCATGGCAACGATTTCCTGCATGACCGCGGCCGGCGGTTTTTCAATGAAAGCGTTTGCCCCCGCACGCATTGCCTCTATCGCCATTTCCGCATGGAGGTCAATTCCCGTGGGAATGAAACAGAGATCCAGTTTTCCCCGCAGCGCGGAAAGCATCGCCGCGTGGGAATCGAAAATCCGGCAGCCGATGCTTTGCAGAAAGGCGCATTTCTCCGCCTCTTCCGCCTGATTGATCACAGTTGCGCCGAGAATCCGGATCTCACCGCGTTCCCTGCGCCGCAGCAGATCATCGTAATGCGTCCTGCCGTAACCGGATATCCCGGTAATTGCCACATTCAACATGTCTCAAACCCCGTTTATTCGCTGATATTGATTGTCCTGCTTGTCATCACCGTATAAGGATCATCCGGACCGAATTCCGTCAATGCAAGCCGCTGAACACCACTCTTGCCGAGAGGTTTTTCCAGCTTCAGCGTGGCATAGCCAAGTGTTTTTGCAGAACCTTTCCGGATTTTGGAACGGTCGGCGGAAAGGACCTTGTATGCTTTCCCGTCAACGACAAAATTGTCATTGGGGATGGCAGCATCTCCGCCGCCCGAAAGAATCGTCAGATCCTTTCGATTCGAGGCTGCGGAAACGATGGCAATGAGTTTCCGTGCGGAACGGTCCAGCTGGAGTTCCGTCCGGTTGTCCGCCAGCGGCCTGACGCCGGTGATCTTGTAGGAAGTCGTGCAGTTCTTATGCTGGACAAGCAGCATGTTTCCGACAGCCTCCTGCGGAATCCGTCCGGCCACCGTCACGGTTGCCGGCTTTTCATACTGCAGCCATTCCGAAAGACCGGTCGGCATGCCGGAAAGTTTTCCCCGGATGATGCAACCTCCGGCAATCTTTTTCCCGTTCACGGACAGCGACCGGAGACCGGTGGTCGTCACCTTCAGGAGCTTCCCATTCCGGTCCAGACTCAGAAGGGCCGCGATTCCGTCAAATGCGATCTGTCCGGCGGACGTGTTCACGAACATTTTGCCCGTCGCATCGGAAAGCAGCAGAATGTCTTTCCCGCTTCCATGCGTGACTTCCGCCGCGCCGGAGGCCGGAGACCCGGAAACGTTCAGACGTTTCATCTCCTTCAAATCCAGCTTGTCTTTTTCATCCGCATATTCGAATGCCGCCATGAAACAGCTCTGCATCGTCTTTTCCGACGGTCCCTTTTCCCGGCGCCAGACGACTTTCCTCACCGTGCGGTCCAGTGGGTCCTTCGTCCGGCCCGTATAGCGGATCCCCGGCGCGTCGCCGGTGTAAAGCGTATTTTCGCCCTTCCCCTCCGGAACCAGAATGCCGCGCAGATATCTCTGCGCACCCTTGAAAGGAAGCGTCCACAGCAGTTCCGCGTTGCCGCTGAATTTTCCGGCATCGGGGTTTTTAATGAACGGATATACCTCCTTTTTTTCCGCATTGGAGAACACTTTTGACAGATCGCCTTTTCCTGTCGCCGTCAGCTTCGGGGAAAGAACCTCAAGCTTCTCCAGAGGCTCCTTGAAGCGGGACTGAGCCTGCAGGAAGTAGTCATGACTCTTTTTCCCGCCGTCCACCTGATAGAAATCCACCAGATAGGGCGGCAGTCCCGGACGGGAATTCACAAGAAACGCCGTCCGCCGGAGAACCGCGCCCGGATGGCTCCTGTCGGAGAAACCCTGCATCACCTTGAGATGATCCGTCACGCCCCATGCGCCGAAACCGCCGCGGGCGCGCTTATGGTTTTTCCCGTCCACCATGACCGTATTGTGCGCACCCGCCCCTCCTCTCCAGTATTGAATGGGAGCCTTCCGTTCATTGGCCGGGTATTCCGTGGTGTTCAGCATCAGCATGCCGTCTCCCCAGTAAAGCAGGTTCAGCATGTCGTTATGGGAATGACCGTCTTGCAGATTGCCCCAGTTCATTGCGGCGGCGGTATTTTCATGACGGAGCGCGCCAATCCCCCATCCGTGATAGAGATCGCTTTCCTTCGGGGGCGTTTTGTTTGCCATTCTCGTCGGGGAATCTCCGAACGGAATGACCTCGCCGTTCTGAAACACCACTTCCCGATGTTTGTTTCTCGGAAGCTGAAGTTCCGGACGGTTCAGAAAACTGTATTCTTTCGGAAACGGCTGGTAGCCGCGCTTGACGGGATCATAGCCCGCAGGAGGCTGAAATCCCTCCAGATCGCGCAGGGTACGGGTGACTCCGAGCGCCAGCATTCCCTGGTACGCAACCGTCGGCTCATGCATCAGGCCGTCGGAATACCAGTAGGTCGAAACCAGATTCTCCAGGCCGTTCCGTCCCTGAACCGTCTCATACACCAGATCCGTTCCGCTCAGAATCCGCGGATTGCCTTTTTTATCAGGCGTGTAATAGTCAACGATTCTGGCTTCCGGGAAGGTGCGTCCGGTATTGATGCAGTCGGCGAAAGCGGCTCCCATCGGATTGCCCATTCCACGCCACTGACGGATGAACGGAAGCGTGATCTCCGAAATAATGTCCTCAAGCAGCAGACGATATTCCGCACGTTCCTTCCGGGAAATTTTTATTCCGCTGTCTTCAATCTGTTTGTAAATATTGCAGTAGGCGGAAGGAAAGACGTAGTCGCCGAAGTGGGTCAGCCGTCCCCAGTTGCAGTGATGCGGGTATCCCGGACGGAAAATCTTTTTCCCCGTCCCCCGCACCATGTGCTTCTTGAAGAACTTTGCATAGGCACGCATGGCGTTCAGTCTTTTTCTGGCAGTGTCGGGATCTTTCTTCCGCATTCTGCTCACTTCATAATAGAGATACTGCGCCTTCATGCAGCGGAGAATCGGTTTCCAGTAGATTTTTTTCCCGCCCGGAAGCTGATGATACTCCAGTTTCATGTCTTCAAAGACGTCCGCCCCCGTGGTCGGCAAAGTCTTTTCGGAGAAGACGAAACCGCAGCGGGAACACTGCATGTGATCTTCCTCAAACGGCAGGAAGGCGATGCAGTTCTCCTTCTTGCACTTCGGGCAGAACTGACTTTTCCCTCTTGACGGATCACCTGAAAATGTCAAAGCCAGGGCGCCTCCTGAACAGTCGATGAAATGCTCGATCCATTCCGGGGTTCCGAACTGGAATTTCGAGGCAAGCTCTCCGATGTTGATCCGTCCGTTGTAACCGCACTTGAGTTCCTTCTGTTCTCCTCCGAGCTTATAAACAAGATGAATGACCTTGTCCGAGTTCCGGATTTTGAGATTCTGCTTCGTCCGGCGGGGATGATTGTGAAATTCCAGGCGGGTGCCTCCCCTGACCGCCTTTCTGATCGTATCGGTAATGTCCACCGTTTCGGCGCCTTTTCCGTAAGTGGCGGAAATGATTTCCAGTTTCGGCGGCGCGTCTTCCGTTTTCCCGTGCAACATGCAGGCGCTGAACACCAGCAGCAACATGACATACATTCTTTTCAATCTCATGCCATCATCCTTTCCCGTATCATGTATTTTTATTTATTTGGTAAATTCATTCAAATGCACCGTTCTGCCCGCATCGTTCAGGCTGCGGCTTGCCGCCTCAAGAAACGCCATGATCTCCAGACTTTCCCGCAGATCAACCGGTGATTTTCCGGTCTTCAGGAATCCGGTCAGATGTTTCGTCAAAGTGTAAATATGGGAAACGCTGCGGTCCTGAATTCCGACTGCATGCCCCGCTCCGGAAGTCAGCCGGACCCCGAATTCAGACGCGCCTTTCCGGCAGCCGCAGACAAATCCGAGACGCCCGTCCTTCCAGTTCCCGATCAGGAGATCCGCATCCTCCGAATGAACGCTCCGGACGCTTTCGCAGCCGGTTCCCAGATAACTGTAAAGAAGTTCGGCGCTGTGAATGCCGTACCAGAAATAGTCGCGGTAATCCGGCGGAAGCGGCAGCGGTCCGAAAGTTTCGGCAACGGCGATTTCCGACGGCTTGACGGGAAGAGCGGAAACCCCCGCGGCATACCGGATGCTGGATGCGGTCATGACGGGAGTGCCGTATTGTTCCGCAAGGCGGACAATCTCCAGCGCATCCGCATAGGAGCATGCGAACGGCTTGTCGATAAACACCGGTTTCCCGAAAGGGGCGAGAATCCGGAATTGTTCCGGATGCTGCCGTCCGTCGCAGCTTGTGAGAAGGTAGGCGTCCATGTCCGCCATATCCGCAATGGAATCGACTATTTCCGCGCCGTTTTCGCGCAGAATGTCCGTAAACTTCTCCACGCGGGTCCAGCTTTCGGAAAAAAGCCTGCTTCCTCCCGGATACGCTTTCCGGATTGTCCCTGCGCCGGGGATATGAAACGGGTCGTCCTTCCAATTGAAGACCTTTGCAAAGGCCGCCACGTGTGAAGTATCCAGCCCGATGATTCCGATTTTCAGCTGTTCCATTTTCCAATCTCCCCGCCGCACCCACTGCGGCATTATTCTATTTTCATGCGTTCCTTGACCTGCTGATCCGTCATATTCTTTCTGCTGAAGGTGCCCACATGCCCGTCAAAATAAAGCGTGTTGCTCCTGTTTGAATGCGGGTAGGAAATACTTTCCACTGATTGAATGTTTCCCTCTCCCATGGTCGAAACGGTGCCATTCCGAGATTCAAGCCGGAGAATGGAAACAGACGGCCGTTTCAGGCTGTCAATTCGAAGTTTCGTATAAATGTGCTCCGGCTTCCACATGTTGTGCCATGCCGCATAATCCACATAACGGGCCTGCCGGTTCATGTTCTCTCTTCCCGGGCAGTAAAATGCCAGAGAACCATAGTACCCACAACGGGGATTGAAATGCGACTCCTCATGCTCTTTTGTTGAAGTGCCTTTGCTTCCCATATAGGGATTCAACGGAACGGCATGATACCTGGGGTTGCTTGCATCATATACAGGATAATGGCCCTTGTAATCATTTGCATAAGAGAACAAAGCCACTCCCTGCTGCTTCAGATTGTTCTGGCAGGAGCTTGCCTTTGCCATCTCCCGCGCCTTGTTCAGCGCAGGCATCAGCATCGCCGCCAGAATCGCGATGATCGCAATCACGACCAGAAGCTCGATCAATGTAAAAGGAGCAATGCCCCGCATCGCAGAATGCTGAACACGCGATGCCGGAACGACCATTCTTCCCGAAGAACGCCGAGTGATCATGGAAACATTTTTGTGCATCATCTTAAATCTCCTTGTTGGCTGAAGATCAGCTTATTCCACTTTCATGAAGTCAGAGAAACTCTCTCCATTCATTGACACAGGCAAAGTCCCCGTATTTCCAGTCAGATACAGAAAAGGGCGCCTAGCATCGGTTCCAGTTTTCATTGACAACACAGCAAATCACCACCCCGTTTACTGCTATTCAATCTGAAAGAAAGTTGCCGCAAGCTGATTTTTGTTCCGTCCGCCGCCGGCAAAGTTTGAAACATGTCCGTCAAAATAAAGCGAATTGGTCTTGAGCTGATGCCCGAACCAGGTCTGACTGGCATCAGTCATTGATGCGGTTCCATGCCCGCTGCGGTTGGTATCCACACGGAGAAGGGATGCGCTCGGTCTTTTCAGACGGTTTATTCTCAACTCGGCAGGATGAATGGACCAATTTCTATCAAGCGTCCCATGATCCGATTCATAAACCTTAATGGCGGTGTTGTTGCGCGCCGGACAATAGAAGACTTTGGAACCGCCGCGTGTTTTGAAGTTGTTTGCAAACTCCTTTGAGGTGTCCAGCGGAACTTTGGTAAGATAAGGATTAATCAGCAGCGGGGTGACATATCCGATATACGGCCGACTATCATCACTGTATAACTCGTCTACTATTGAAGTTACTGTACAGACCGGGTACCAGTCGGAATAATCATGGTAATAAGACTGGAATGCCACCCCCTGCTGCTTCAGATTGGACTTGCAGTATGCGGCCTGCGCCATCTGCCGCGCCTTGTTCAGCGCAGGCATCAGCATGGACGCGAGAATCGCAATGATCGCAATCACGACCAGGAGCTCGATCAGGGTGAATTTCACGAACCCGCATCCCGATCCGTCGCTCAGAACACAAACTCCGCTGATTGCTTTTCTTCTCGACATGGCATAAGTTCCTTTCTGGAATATTAAATTGTATTGACCGGAGCAATCGTAAAAAGTTTCACAAGGATCCCCCCCGCGTGATGAGAAAAGTGCTTTCTCCCAGAACCGGACCATTCGCCGCAATGTCAGCCGGTTTCGAGGTTGTGAACAGATCAATGAGGGTATTTGCATCTTTCTGATAATCGATGTCTATCGACGCCAGACTGGGACGGAGCATGCGTGCGGTTTCAATGTCCGCGATGCCGAGAAGCGCCATCTTCTCCGGCACGGGAATCCGCATTTCCCGCAAGGCCTGAAGCAGTCCGCTGCCCAGTCCGTAATTGCTGGCACAGAAAAAAGCGGTGCATCCGGGATCCCCTTCCGCAAGATGCTTCATCATGAACGCATAGCCGTCTTCACCGTCGGGGAGAATGCAGAGCATCCGCCCGGAGACGGGAAGCCCTTTTTCCTTCATCCATTCCTGATAACATCTGGTGCGTTCTTCAAAAGTTCTTCCGGCACAGGAAAAACATCCGATGCGGCGATGTCCTTTCTCATAAAGGGTGTCCAGAGCCTGCGACACCAGTTTCTTTTCATTGTAGCAGTAACGGCAGCAGTCGTCCAGCTGACGTGCGGCGGAACTGCTTCCGTAGAACATGTGGAACACGTTCAGCTCCTGCAAGGCCTGATGGTGCCGCAGCATCACATCCGCACAGCGGAAGAAGACAATTGCAAACAGTTTCTTGTAGATGATCCGAAGATTCCGGAGATTCTCCTCGAAATCATCCGTAGTGCAGTTGATGGTAACCCAGCCGGCCTTGGAGGCATAAGGCGACTCTCCGAGGCCATAGGAAAACTGGTTCAGCTCATTGCGGTTGGATCTGGAACCAGGAGAAACGATCAGAATCTCTTTCGTGCGGCTGGTCGGCGAAACGAAGATGCCGCTCCGGCTTCTGCGGAAGATCAGTCCCCGGGCCTCCAGATTCTCCAGCGCGGAAACAACCGTCGCCTGACTGGCATGATAGCGCGCTTTCAGTTTGGCCACAGACAGAAAACGGTCGTAGACATGATAGGAGCCATGGAGGATCTGCTCCTCCAGTTCCGCCTCCAGACGTTTGCTCTTTGACAGTCGTTCACCCATACCGCTTCACCAATATTTTTATGAAATTTCAACTATATCGATATAACCCTCATTATATATTATAACAAAAAACTTATTTTTGTCAAGTCCCCTGCGGGGCAAATTCATCTTTTTTTTCGGGGGGGGGGGGGCGGTCCGCCGGGCCCGCGCCTCCATCCGGATTTCCGGCGCAGCCCCGGCGGACACCGTTTTTCCTGATTCATCCGCGGAGGAGACTTTTTTTCGTGCGCCCCCGGTGCGGCAAAGCCTGAAAAGGATCCTCCGGCCAGTCATGTTTCGGATAACGCCCGCGCATCTCCTTGCGGACAAGGAAATAGGAATCCTTCCAGAATCCGGCGAGATCGCCTGTCACCTGCACCGTCCGCATCGCGGGGGAAAGAATGTCCATGACGACGGCAACGCGTCCGTCCGCCACGCGCGGGCTCTCCGTCATGCCGAAAATCTCCTGAAGCCGGACGGAAAGGCGCGGCGGCTCCGTCCCGTAATCGACCCGGATTTTCGAACCGCTCGGCACTTCGATCCGTTCCGGCGCAAGAGCATCCAGCAGGCGGCGCTTCTGAAAATCCAGAAGATTTTCCACGGCGGCGGCCAGCACGGCGCCGCGCAGGGATTCCAGCGAGGTGTTCTTCTCCGTCAGAAAAGGCGCCAGCCATGTTTCAAGCGTCGCCTTCAGCGTCTCTTCCGAAAGATCGGGCCATTCGTCTCCGAGCGCACGGCGGAGGAAGGCGGTGCGCACGAGAAGGGAACGCTCGTTCGCCGACCACGGAAGGGAATTCAGCGGCTCTTTCCGCAGCCCGGCGATAAGCGTTTCAGTCCGGAGCGCCTGAGGAATCCGGTCCGAGAACGCGGGTATGGATTTCCTCGAAAGCACGATGGACCCCAGACGCCGCGTGACAGCGGCCTCCAGAGATTTTGTTTCCGCGTTCCACTCCACTTCCGCCTCCTCCGCGGCCAGTTCCTTCCGGACGTGTTCAATTTCAGAAAGCGAGAGCGGCGCCCCGAGCACGATGACCGGGAGCTTCCCCGTTCCTTCCGCCTGTGCGGCGCAGAGGAATTCCGACGATGCCATGCTGTCGGCGGGATTCAGTTTCGCCGCCGTGCCGTTGGCAAGAACATACTCTCCCGAGTTCGGGCTCCGGACCCGGGCGATGCGGTCCGGATACGCCTGCGCCAGCAGTGCGCCGCAATATGGCACGTCATCCTGTGAAAACGATTCGCCCGTCAACTGCCGGAAGACGCTCTTCACCCGCTGAAACGCGGCACGGTCGGCATTCGGCGGAAGTCCCGGAGCGTCTTTCCCCAGAAAAACAATCCGTTCCCGGATGTCCGAATGCGGGGTGTCCCGCAGAAAATCCCGTTCAGACAGGACTGCGGCCAGCGCACAGGCAAGTCCTTCCAAATGCCGGCTGCGCGCCGAGAGAATCATGTGCGCCAGACGCGGATGCAGCGGAAACGCCGCGATTTTCTCCCCGTGCGGCGTCAGGCGCGCACTTCCCGCTTCCAGCGCGCCCAGACCGCACAAGAGCCGGAACGCCTGTTCCAGTTTCGCGCGCGGCGGAGGATCCAGCCATTTCAGAGTATCCGCGCGGTCCGGCGGGACGCCCCACTTCACCAGTTCCAGCGTGAGGGAGGCGAGATCGGCCTCCAGGATCTCCGGCGCGGCAAACGGTGCAAACGCGCGTTCCTCGGCAGGACTCCACAGGCGGTAGCAGACGCCCGGCGCGGTCCGTCCGGCACGCCCGCGCCGCTGTTCGGCAGACGCCAGCGAAATACGGACGGTCTCCAGTTTGTTCATCGCCGTTTTCGGGGAAAAGCGCGGCACGCGGACCAGTCCGGAATCGATGATGACGCGGACCCCGTTCACCGTGATGCTGGTCTCCGCCACCGGCGTGGCAAAGATCACTTTCCGAAAAGGCGGAGGAACTTCCTCCAGCGCCCGGTCCTGCTCCCGCGCCGGAAGATTCCCGTAAAGCGGCAGAAGCAGCAGACGGCGCTCCTCCGCATCGGGAACCGCGGCCTCGACGGCGCGGATCGCCGCACGGATCTCATATTCTCCCGGCAGAAAAACCAGAATGTCGCCCTCCTCATGGTTCAGGGCGTGAATCACCGCGCGGCGGACCTCGTTTTCAAGCCGTGCTCCGCGCTCCGGCGCCCGATAGGAAACACGAACGTCGTAAAGACGTCCTTCCGAAGAAATGACCGGCGCGCCGGATAGCAGCGCGGAGACGCGCGCGGCATCCATCGTGGCGGACATCACGAGAATCCGCAGGTCGTCGCGCAGCGCGGAGCAGGCGTCGAGCGCCAGCGCAAGCCCGAGATCGGCATGGATGCTCCGTTCATGGAACTCGTCGAAAATCAGCAGGGAGACCCCCTCCAGGACAGGATCGTTCTGAATCATGCGCGTCAGAATTCCCTCCGTAATGACCTCGATCCGCGTTTCCGGCCCGGCGACGGTCTCGAAACGGGTGCGGTAGCCGGCCCGTTTCCCGGCCTTTTCCCCGAGCAGGTGCGCAATTCTCGCGCCTGCGCTCCGGGCGGCGATCCGGCGCGGTTCCAGCATCAGGATTTTCCCGCCGCGCAGAAAGGGGGCGTCCAGAAGCGACGGAGGAACCACCGTGCTTTTGCCCGCGCCGGGCGCGGCGCAGAGAACCGCACAGCGGCTGTTTTCCAGGGCACGCTCCAGATCGTCCAGAACGGCTTCGACGGGCAGACCGGTATTCAGGCGCATGCGTGAACCTCGCGCAGAAGCGTTTCCATGACCTCGACCGCGCGCCCCTGGAGGAAGATATCCGTAATGGAATTCGTGTAGGCGGATTCCTGAAGATTGATCTCAATGATTTTCGCCCCGTGCCGTCTGGCTTCGCGCGGGACTTCGCAGGCGGGCATGACTTCGCCGGTCGTCCCGATGACGATCACATAATCGCAGTCGGCGGCCGCGGCGAAGGCTCCTTCAAAGGCGTCCTCGGGAATGCCCTCGCTGAAAAAGACAAAATCGGGCTTGAGCAGGCCTCCGCATTTCGGACAGGAGGGCCGCTCCGGGGCAATCAGGCCGCGGGTGGTTTCAAACCGGGATCCGCATTCCGTGCAGAGCAGTTTGTCGAGTGTGCCGTGAAACTCCAGCACATGTTTCGAGCCCGCGCGCTGATGGAGACAGTCGATGTTCTGCGTGACCACCGTGTGAAGGAATCCCTCCCGTTCCAGCGCGGCAAGCGCCTTGTGAGCCCCGTTCGGAAGGGCGCCGCCCCAGTTGTCGTAGAAGACTTCCCGGATCTGCGCCCAGGAGCGTTCCGGACGGGCGTGGAAATAATTGAGTTCGATGAATTCCGGATCATATTTATGCCAGAGTCCGCCCGGCCCCCGGAACGGCGGAATCCCGCTTTCCACGGAGATTCCCGCTCCCGTGAAGGCCATTCCTTTCGCGCCTTTCGCACGGATCAGCGCCGCCGCGGAGGCGGCATTTTTCAAAAATTCCATCGAAATACCTCCTGTTCCTGCTTGATTTCCCACCGTGGAATTATACTGTTAAAAGACAAATTATGCAATCGGATTCCGGAGGGAAAATGGCGCGAAAATTAAGAAATCAGGTCGTCAGGGCGGCGAAGGGCGCAGCAAAGGATGCCGCGCGCCATTCTCTCCGGCGTCTTTTCCGCGCCAGATTCGCCCTCCCGGCTGTTCTCCTCGTGTCTGCGGGGGCACTCGGATTCACCTTTGTGCCGGAAGAATCCGTGCCGCCTTTGCTGGAACCCCTCCATAGCTGTCTTCTGCGGCAGCGGAACCATGCGGTCCGCTCGACGGGACTTCCCGTTTCGCTCTACGAGGACGCGGTGCGAATTGAAAATCCCTCCGGCAGTCCGGTCCAGCTTTACTTCGCTCCGTCTCCGCGGATCGCAGGCGCGCTTGCGGAATTCATCGGGACGGCGCTCTCCACGCTGGACGTCTGCATCTACGACCTGGATCTGGAGAATGTCGCGGACGCGCTGATCGATGCGCAGAAACGCGGCGTCTCCGTCAAGGTCGTGACGGACAGCGACAACTACAAGCTGAACGCCGTGCGCCGTCTTCTGGAAGCCGGGATCGAGGTGATTCCGGACAACCGGAAAAGCATCATGCACAATAAGTTCGTCGTTGCGGACGCCATGCGCGTCTGGACCGGCTCCTTCAACTTCACCGAAAACTGCGCGGGCAGGAACGACAACAACGCCATCGTCCTGGAGTCTCCGGAACTTGCCGCCGGATACATCGCAAAATTCGACGAATACCATGCTGGCAGGTTCAGCCGGGCGGCAAAGCTGCGCACGGAAAACCCGTCCGTCAAAGCCGGTTCCATTCCGGTGCGCTATGCGTTCTCGCCCTCGGACGGCGTGCGGAGAATTCTTCTGGAGGAGCTCTCCTCCGCGCGGAAAAGCGTCGATGTGATGGCATTCTCCTTCACCGACGGCACACTTGCGGACAAGCTGGCGGAACTGGTCCGCAGAGGCGTTGCGGTGCGCTGTCTTTTCGACAACGGACAGGCGGGCAGCAAATACAGCAGAAAAGGAGCTCTCGCCAAGGCGGGAGTCCATGTCTGCTCCTCGCCGAACCGGACCGGCAAAATGCACCACAAGGTCATCATCATCGACAACACCACGGTCATCACGGGCAGCTACAACTATTCGCGGAACGCCGAGGAGTTCAACGACGAGAACATCATCGTCCTGCGCTGTCCGGCGATCGCGCGCTATTACACAAAGGAATTCAAACGCTGCATCCGCGGCACCAAAGGCTACTGAAACGGAGGAATCCTCTCCAACGTTCCGGAATCCGGAAAGCTTCCCCCGCTCATCCGAGATCGGCAAAAAGCCAGGTGGAAAGATAACGCTCTCCGGAATCCGGCATCAGGACCACGATCCGTCTGCGGGAATTCTCCGGACGTCCTGCGACGGTCAACGCGGCCCGCAGCGCGGCGCCGCCGGAGATTCCCGCAAGGATTCCCTCTTCGCGGGCAAGTCTGCGCGCAACATCCCCCGCCTCGTCCGCACCGACGGTCACGACCTCGTCAATGATTTTCGTGTTCAGGATTTCGGGAATGAAATTGGCGCCGATGCCCTGAATCCCATGGGGTCCCGCCTTGCCGCCGGAAAGAATCGGGGATTCACGCGGCTCGACCGCAATGAGCTTCAGCGCCGGATTCTTCTCTTTCAGACGGGTTCCGATGCCGGTCAGCGTCCCGCCGGTCCCGACACCTGCGACGAAAATATCGACACGGCCTCCGGTGTCGCGCAGAATCTCCTCCGCGGTGACGCGGTAGTGATAAGCCGGATTGGCCGGATTGGTGAACTGGCCGGGAATGATCGAACCCGGATTGGCGTCATGCAGCTCCTGCGCCTTGTCAATCGACCCCTGCATGCCTTTCGCTCCCTCGGTCAGCACGATTTCGGCTCCAAGCGCGGCCAGAAGCTTGCGCCGTTCGACGCTCATGGTCTCCGGCATGGTCAGGATCAGCCTGTATCCCTTGACCGCCGCCGCCATGGCAAGCCCGATTCCGGTGTTGCCGCTGGTCGGCTCGATGATGAGGGCGCCTTTTTTGAGACGGCCGGATTTCTCGGCGTCTTCGATCAGGGCCAGTCCGATGCGGTCCTTGACGCTTGACATCGGATTGAAGGATTCGAGCTTCAGCAGAATTTCCGCAGAAGAGGGATTCAGTTTGTTCACCCTCACCAGAGGCGTGTTCCCGATGAGTTCCAGAATATTGGCCGCGATTTTCGTCATGATGCTTCTCCTTGCTGTTCCAGTCCGCTTTCCATGCAATTTAACAGCCCGGGCGTCAAATTCCACCCGGCAATACGGTTTTTCTCCGTTTTTTCCGCATTGGGGAACCCTGTGCGCGGGACCGGGAAGGAAGCTCGATTCAGGAAGCAAATAATTTAAAAATCAAATTTTCTCGCGTCTCCACTGGAAAAATGCCGAACCAGGATTATATTTTTCTCCCCTGATGCAGGTTTTCAAGGGGGAATCCCCGGAACGTCCTGAAACGGCGGTCCGTTTTTCCAGCAGAGAGAGATTATGTTCAGCAAACTGTTTTTGTCCATCTTCCGCACATTTTTCGGTTATTTCAGCAAACGCCAGTTTTTCGAGCCGGGCGGGTATCAGGAAATCTGGCGCATCGCGTGGCCGCTCATCATTCTCAGCGCAAGCAACACGATCATGATGATTACCAACCGGGTCTTTCTTGCGTGGGACTCCAAGGACGAGGTCGCGGCGTCGATGCCGGCCTCCCAGATGTTCTTCACCCTGATGGCGTTCTTCCTCATCACAACCTCGTTCACGGCGACAATCGTCGCGCAGCATCACGGATCGGACAACCGCGTCGGATGCATCCGCGCGGCCTGGAACGGGTTTTATTTCGGCGCGATCGTCGCCGCGGTTCTCGCCTATCTGCTTCCTCTCGGGGGGGCCTGGATCCTGACGCACAACGGGCATCATCCGCAGATTGCGGCCTATGAGGCGGAGTACTTCATCGCCCTGTCTCCGTGCGCGGGACTGATCTGCATAGAAACCCCCTTTCTCTCGTTTTTCACAGGACGCGGGAAAACCCGGATCGTGGCGGCCATCAAAATCATCGGCTGCCTGATCTCCATCCCGCTGAACTATGTTTTCGTCTTCGGCAAGTTCGGGCTGCCGCCGCTGGGAATCCTCGGCGCCGGTTTCGCAAGCTCCATTGCAAGTCTCTGCTCCCTCGGCATTTCCGCATCCTGCTTCCTCCTTGTCGACCAGAAGGAATACGAGACACGGAAACATAAGCGTCTCCATATGGAATACCTCCGGAAACTGCTCTGCTTCGGCACGCCCGCCGGCTTTCAGACCTTTCTGCGGAATGCCGCCTTCGCCTGTGTCATCATCATGATCGGACGTCTCGGGACCGAACCGCTTGCGGCAACCAGCATCGCGCTTTCGATCAACATGATCGGCAACATGCCGATGATCGGCCTGATGGACGCCACCAGCATCATCACGGGACAGTACATCGGCAAGCGCCGTCTGCTCGTCGCTGACAGGATCGCGGGACGTTCCATCCGGATCCTCTTCGTCTGGATGCTTTCCATTTCCGTCATCTACCTCTTTTTCCCGCAGCTGCTGATCCGGATTTTCGACTCGCAGAACCAGGGAACAACCCACATGAACAACGAGCTTGTCACCGAATACATCATCTCCATCCTGCGCCTTGCTGTGATCTTCAACCTGCTCGATGCGACGCGTTTCATCACGATGGGCAGTCTGCGCGGCGCGGGCGACACCTTCGTTCCGCTGCTGATCGGACTCGGAACCTCCTGGCTGATCCAGATCCCCGGCACAGTCTATCTCGTCTACTTCGCGCACGCTTCGGTGGGAACGGTCTGGCTTTTCATCACATTCTACATTGCGTCGGACGCGTTTTTCATGCTCTGGCGCAGGAAAAGCGGCGCATGGAAACATATCAGTGTCATCGATCTGCCGCCCGCAACGGATGAAAACTCCTCCGGCGACCGGCTTGCGCAGCTGAACAGCGGGAGGACTGAAACTCCCGCACGGCCATAAAACCGCTCGTGCATTTTTCGCGGGGTCAAGGGCTTCCCGGACCCTGCCGTGATCCGGCGGCGAAACGCCGGTCGTGCGCGGCACGAAATCTCCGCCCGGAGCGGTCATGTCTGCTCAATAAGGAGCTGCCGCTGAAGCCGGCATAAGCACGAAAAACAGGAAAAATCCCGATTTCTCAAAAAAAAAGGTTGCAAAAAACAAAAGACAGGCTATAGTATCTGCCTATGTTTGCATGTAATCTGAAAATGCTATTATTCCAAGGAGACATATCATGGCACATAAAAAAGGTCAGTCCAGCAGCAGAAACGGGCGCGACAGCCAGCCGAAGATGCTCGGCGTCAAGGCGTTCGGCGGCGAGTTCGTCACCACCGGCAGCATCATCATCCGCCAGCGCGGAACCAAATACCATCCCGGAAAAAATGTCGGATGCGGCAGAGACTATACGCTTTTCGCACTCGCCGACGGGACAGTGAAGTTCTCCAAGGCCAGACGCACGATCGACGTCATTCCCGCCCCCGCGGCGGAAGCGGCCAACTGATTCTTCCAGCGTCCATTCCAGGCCCGGACCTTTTGAATCCGGGCTTTTTTTTTGGATATCCAGACACAACCCTCATCCCGGAGTATTATTCATGTTCGTAGACAAAGCCCAGATCACCGTCAAGGCGGGAAACGGCGGAAACGGATGCTGCAGCTTCCGTCGCGAAGCCTTTATCCCGAAGGGCGGGCCGAACGGAGGCGACGGAGGAAACGGCGGCAATGTCGTGTTCGTCGCTGCGCCGGGAGAACAGACCCTGCAGGATTTCCTCTACACGCGCCGCTTTGCAGCTGAAAACGGCATTCCCGGAAAAAGCAAGGACATGCATGGAAGACGCGGGAAGGATCTGAAAATCAAGGTGCCCCCCGGAACCATTGTCCGGAATGCCGAAACGGGAGAGGTGCTTGCGGACATCGACGCTCCCGACAAGGAAGTCGTCGTGGCATACGGCGGAAAGGGCGGACGCGGCAACACCCGGTTTGCCACGAGCGTCAACCGCGCGCCGCGCGAACATGAGCCCGGAGAAAAGACCGAACCGATTCCCGTGGAACTGGAGTTGAAGATGATCGCGGACGCGGGTCTGGTCGGATTCCCGAACGCGGGGAAATCGACTCTGCTGTCGGCGATCTCCAACGCGAAGCCGAAAATCGCGCCTTATCCCTTCACCACGCGCCATCCCGTGGTCGGAGTAGTGGAATATCCCGATTTCAGGACGCTTCTCATGGCCGACGTGCCGGGCCTGCTCGACGGCGCCCACCGCAACGTCGGACTCGGGCACTCCTTTCTCCGCCACATCGAACGCACGAAAATCCTGATCTACGTGCTTGACATGGCGGGCGTCGACGGGCGCAATCCCTGCGACGACCTCAAAACGCTCAAAAAAGAGCTTGACCTCTACATGAAGGATCTCAGCAGACGCGCGTCTTTGATCGTCGCCAACAAAATGGACCTTCCCGAAAGCGCGGAAAATCTGAAACTGCTCCGGAAAAAAGTCCGCGGCATCCCGATTGTCCCGATCAGCGCCGCAACGGACCGTTCCTTCGATACGGTCAGGAACGCCATCCGCGCCGCGCTGGAAAAAAGAATCGCGGACGAAAGCCGCCCCGGCGGACTGAAAAACTGAAGCCGAAATCCGCTCCCGTTTGCCTCAACCCCGATTTTCCGGGGAAATCCTCCTTTTTCCATGGCATATTTTCCTTTTTATGGTATATTATGTGCTTTATTTAAAAAACAGGAGCCGAAATGGACTTTTTCTTTCAGGGATTCTCAACGCTTCAGGTTGCCGTGCTGTGCGTTTCCGCCGTCATCATCGGAATCAATAAAACAGGAATGCCGGGACTCGGGCTGCTCCCGGTCGTGATGCTGGCAAACACATTCGAACCGGGACTGTCCACCGGGCTTCAGCTGATGATGATCGCCATGGCGGACATTCCGGCGATCATCTGCTACCGGAAAACAGTCAACTGGAATATCATTCTCCGCCTCCTGCCGGCCGCCCTCGCCGGAATCGGTATCGGCGTGCTTGTGCTTTACTTCGCGTCAAACGTGAACCTGAACATTCTGATCGGCATCATCGTCCTCGGCCTCTGCATTTTCACGACGCTCAAGGATTTCATCTGGCGCGACGCAACAAAAGTCCCGACCCACTGGACCTTCTCCGCCTTCTTCGGTCTCCTCGCGGGATTCACAACCCTGGTGGCCAACGCCGCGGGTCCGATCATGGCAATCTATCTGATCTCCATGCGGTTCGACAAGAAAACCGAATACATGGGAACCGCCGCATGGTATTTCTTTCTCCTGAACTGGCTCAAACTGCCGATCTTTTACGCGCAGGGGCGCATTACGCCGGAATCCTTCCGCGCGGATCTCGCCATGATTCCGCTGCTTCTCGCCGGAGCCGCGCTGGGAATCTGGGTGCTGAAAAAACTCCCGCAGCGCCTTTTTGAGAAAATCGTGCTGTTCCTTTCCGCGGCGGCGGCGCTCAAGCTTTTCTTCTGACTGTGCCACCCCGGAGGCAAGCTGTGTCACAATGTCTCAGAAAATGAAATTTTCATCCAGGAAGGATTTAATATATCAGAATGGGAATCAAGATGTTGCACAACATTGGCAATTTCTGGCACAAAGAATGCTTGATATTCCGGTTATTACAGAAAAAATATAATTTTGAGATAAAAAACAAAGGAGTTGGAAAATGCCTACTTATGAGTATGTGTGCGAAGCATGCGGACATGATTTCGATGTCTTTCAGCGCATGACCGATGAAAAGCTCAAACAGTGCCCGAAATGCAAGGCAATGAAGCTCAAACGGAAAATCGGCGGCGGCGCCGGAATCATTTTCCACGGCAAGGGTTTTTACTGCACCGATTTCAAGAACACGTCCCCCGCCCCCTCGAAATAATCCGTTTTTCCCCGCCAGAGAAGGAGGTCCCCCCTTATGGAAAACAGCATGCAGTTCAAAGCCGAAGTGCAGCAGCTTCTTCAGCTCATGATCCACTCGGTTTATTCCAACAAGGATATCTTTGTACGCGAACTGGTCGCCAATGCCGCGGATGCGATCGACAAGGCGCGCTTTGAATCTCTCAGCAAGCCGGAATTCGCCCAGGAATGGGAAATTCGGATCGAAGCCGATGAGAAGGAAAACACCCTTACGATTTCCGACAACGGCATCGGCATGAATCACGACGAGCTGGTGTCCGACATCGGGACGATCGCCCGCTCCGGCACCAAGGCGTTCATCGAAGCGATGAAAAACGCCAAGGATGCCGAAGGGAATGCTTCCGCCGCAGGGCCGGAACTGATCGGGCAGTTCGGCGTCGGCTTCTACTCCTCGTTCATGGTCGCGGACCGCGTGGACATCCTGACGCGCAAGGCAGGTTCGGACAAAGCCTGGAAATGGTCCTCCGACGGGCGCGAAGCATTTACCATTGAAGAGGCGCAGCGCGACGGTCAGGGCACCATGATCATCCTGCATATGAAAGAGGATGCGAAGAACTATCTCGACTACTGGAAGATCTCCTCGATCATCAAGAAATATTCCGACTTCATCGAATATCCGATCCGGATGCGTCATACCGTCAGGAAGGACGACAAGGAAACCGTGGAAGACTCCACGCTCAATTCCATGAAGGCCATCTGGCTGCGCCCGGAATCCGAGGTGACGCCCGAAGAGTTCAACAGTTTCTATACGCACCTTTCCGGACAGATCGGCGAGCCGCTCAAGCGCATCTCCTACAGCGCGGAAGGGACCTCCGAATTCAAGGCGCTGCTCTTCCTCCCGGCGCGCGCGCCGTTCGATTTCCAGTTCGGCGAACGCAGAACCAACGGTCTGCACCTTTACGTGAGACGCGTCTTCATCACGGACAACTGCCCGGGACTCCTGCCGGATTACCTCCGCTTTGTCTCCGGCGTCGTGGACTCCAGCGACCTGCCGCTGAACATCTCGCGCGAAATGCTCCAGGACAACCCGCAGATTCTCAAGATCAATAAAAATCTTGCCAAACGCATCATCTCCGAGCTCACGAAAATGCTGGAGAACGACCGCGAAAAATACGAGCAGTTCTACAAGGAGTTCGGCCGCCTCATCAAGGAAGGCGTCCACATGGACTTCGCCAACCGCGAAAAACTCCAGAACCTGCTCCTGTTCGAGACCATGAACGGGCCGAAGGGCAAACTCGTGACGCTGAAGGAATACCGTGACGCGATGCCCGCTCTCCAGCAGGAGATCTACTACATCACCGGCGACAGCCGCGAAACGCTGGAATCCTCGCCGCATCTGGAAATTCTCCGCAAGGAGAACTACGACGTTCTCTTCATGACCGATCCCATCGACGAATGGGTGATCTCCGAAATCGGCACCTACGACGGGAAGAAACTCAAATCCGTCAACAAGGGCGACGTCAAGTTCGATGAATCCATCCAGAAGGAGCTTGAGGAGAAAACGAAAAAGGCCGCCGACGAAAACAAGCCGCTGGTGGAACTGATTAAAAAGGCGCTCGGAACCAAGGTCAAGGACGTGCGCTTCTCCTCGCGCCTGACGGAAAGCGCCTGCTGCCTCGTCAGCGATGAATACGATCCGAGCGCATACATGCAGCGCGTGCTGAAGGCGATGGACAGAAACGCGCCGAACGTTCCCCGGATTCTGGAACTGAATCCGGATCATCCGCTGGTGGTCGCCATGAAGAAACTCCATGAAAAGGCGCCGGACAACGCACGGCTTTCCGAGTTCTCCGAAATGCTTTACGACCAGGCGCTTCTCGCAGAAGGCAGTCCGATCCCCGATCCGCTTCTCTTCACGAAACGCACCGCCGCGCTGATGACGCTCGGAGTGGAAAAAGAAGCGAGTGCCGACTGATGGCCGACTATTACGAGATCCTCGAGGTCACGCACGAAGCGACTGATACGGAAATCAAAAAATCCTATCGCCGCCTCGCCGTCAAGTATCATCCGGACAAGAATCCCGGCGATAAATCGGCCGAGGAGCATTTCAAGGAAATCTCCCACGCCTACGAGATTCTCGGCAATCCCGAAAAACGCCAGCTTTACGACCAGTACGGCGAAGCCGCGTTCACGAACGGCGGCATGGGCGGAGGGGGAATGGACCCGTTCGACCTCTTCCGCGAAGCGTTCGGCGGCATGGGCGGAGGCATCTTCGACTCCTTCTTCGGCGGCCAGTCGCGCCGTTCGGATCCGAACGGTCCCGTGGACGGTTCGGACCTGCGCTACAATCTGGAAATCACCTTTGAAGAAGCGGTGTTCGGCGCGGACAAGACGATCGAATTCCAGCGTATGAGCGCCTGTGAAATCTGTTCCGGCTCAGGCTGCGAACCGGGAACATCCCGGAAACGCTGCCCCCGCTGCGGCGGAAGCGGCCAGATCGGAATGTCGCAGGGATTTTTCACGATCATGCATGAATGCCCGAACTGCCACGGAGCAGGCGTCATGGCGGAGAAGCCCTGCCGCCAGTGCGGCGGAACCGGGCAGCGCAAAGTGAAGCGGACGGTGCAGGTGCATATTCCGCCGGGCGTGGACACCGGCACGAGGATGCGGGTCGCCGGAGAAGGCGAACCGGGGCTCCGCGGCGGCAGGAACGGCGATCTCTTCGTCATCACGCACGTGCGCGAACACGAAATCTTCCAGCGGGACGGGCTTTCCGTCTACTGCAGCGTGCCGATCGATTTCCCGACGGCGGCGCTCGGAGGAACCGTCGACGTCCCGACCGTCACAGGAAAAACATCTCTGGAAATTCCCGCCGGCACTCAGACCGGCGATGTATTCACGATCCGCGGCAAAGGAATGCCCTCCCTGCGCGGACAGGGGCGGGGCGACCATTACGTCAAGGTTTTCGTGGAAGTTCCGAAGAAACTTTCGGACGAACAGCGCAACGCATTGAAACATTATTCCGAAACGTTTCAATCCAAGGGAAACGGAGGCTCGCACCCTGTGCGGGAAAACTTTCTGGAAAAGGCTAAACGCTTTTTTCAGATCGGCGCTTGAATTTTTCGGTTTCTGATTCCAGGAAAAAGACGGAGGAACCGGAAGAGCCTCATGACGCGGCATTTTCCGGCGGACGCTTTTCCGGAGACTTTCCGGAAAAGCGCATTTGCAACGCTCAGTGCGCCTTGGGATGCCGTCCCGCATACACGGTGAAAACGGCAAGATAAAGCACAAGTCCCGTGGCAATCGCCAGCATGAGATAACGGCTGAGTTCCGCATGACCGTAGATGTTGAGCACGGTATTGGCCAGAACCGCAATCGCGACAACGGCAAAACTCTTGTGAATGTGCTGCGCGTAACCGTTGTCGTAAATAATCGCATGCAGTTTCGCTCCAAGCGGAAATCCGAAGATGCCTCCGACGGCGACCAGCATGGAAATTGCAAACATATGCCACTCAAAACCGCTGCGCGCAATCAGATAGGTCAATCCGCCCGTGACGGTCGTCACAAGAACCAGAAGACGGACAATCCGGCTGGTATAGTATTCCGGAACTTTGAATCCGCTTGTCAGCAGCGGCCGGATCAGAAGTCCGCCCCCGATGCCGAGCATGGAGGAGAGAATGCCCGTCAGCAGGCCCATCACGAGGGCGATCCGGCTTTTCCCGGGCGTGATCGGCGGCATCTCGTCGTTGTAGCAGGCGGTTTTGCTGGCAAGCGTCTGAAAGATGATGACCAGAATAATGACGATCAGCATCCACTGCAGCCAGCGCGCATCGCCGGTCAAGGCAATCAGCTTCGTGTTGATGCTTTTCCCGAAGAGCGACGTAAGCGCCGCGCCGATCCCGATCGGAAGCGCGAGAGAAAGTCCCGGTGAACCTTTCTTCCAGCCGATCTGCGGAGCCTGCTTCGAAACGGTCAGAATGGTGGACGGCACCATCTGCAGAAGCCCGATTCCGACCGCCTGCATCGGATCGCAGCCGAGAATCAGCATGGTCGGCACGACGATCCAGCCGCACCCGACACCCCAGTATCCCCCTGACATCATGCCGATGAAACCGATGAGCGGACCGATGACATAAAAAGCGGGATCCATGTTCAGCGCTCCCTCTCCTCAAGAAGGTCTATCGCATAGCGGGCGATCAGTCCGGTCCGGCAGAAATCGCATTTGTCGTCGGCAAGTTTGAATCCGAACTTCCGCATGAGATCCAGCCCGATCACCATGTTGCCGTACAGGTTGACATGCATGTTGTCGCGCATCAGCAGGCGGTAGAGGTCCGGAGCGGAAAGGCGCAGACGCTCCCAGCGGGAATAGTTGTCGTTGATGCGGCAGTCCAGTTCCGCCGCCGCTTCCCGGATGATCTGCATATAGCGCGGAATCGCCCCGGCATAAGCGGGATCAAGACGTTCCAGATCGCAGGCATAGTAGGTCTGGAATACGACTTCCCCCCCCAGATCCCTCAGCTTTCCGGCAAGACGCCGGAGATTTTCACGGAAAAGGCTTTCGGAAATATTGCGGGACGGATTGGAATCGTTTCCGCCGCAGGTCACGATCGTCAGGTCTGGCGAATACGGCGCGACATCCCGCTCAAAACGCTCCAGCATCTGCGAGGAGGTGTTCCCGCTGATCCCGGTGTTGATGAACTGCCCGACACTGCCGCCGAAGGTGTTTTTGAATCCAAGCTCCACATAGTCGAACCAGTGCATCCCCGTATCGAAACGCTCCGTGTTGGATGAGCCGAATGCGCAGACCCGAATGGTTTTTCCCGCGCGTATCTTTTCAAAAATTCCGAGATTGCTGAATTCACTCATGGCAGGCCTCCTTTGCCATTAAAACCTGATTGATGAAAGTCATGACGAGAAAACCGCAGCTGTCAAGAGCCGCGCCGTGATGGTGTCCGGGAAGCTGATAGCAGCGGACGAACTTGTGCCCGATCGCCCGCAGGCTCGCCGCCATGAATGCGTTCTCCTCGGGACGCGCCGGCATGTCGAGCCCGGATTCCCCCGTGACCATCAGGATCGGCGGCAGATCGGCGGCGAGATTTCCGAGCGGCGCATATTCGTCCACCAGCGGATTGTACGGCCCGTTGTCGCGTCCGAGATCCGCCTTGATGTGAAAATGCGTCGTCATCTGCCCGCTGATCAGCAGAAGTCCGGCAATCTCCCTGTAATGCAGTCCGTAAGGCGCAAGGAACTTCGGATTCATGACCGATATTGCCGCAAGATAGGATCCCGCCGACATTCCCCCGATGAAAATTCTGCTCCTGTCAATTCCGAGCTCCTCCGCATGAGCGAAGCACCACGCAATTGCGCGCGCCGCATCCTCAATCTGCGCGGGCGCCTTGGCCGCGGGGGAAAGCCGGTAGCGCGGCTCGGCAACGGCGAATCTTCCGTCATAGATCTCATCCGGACATTCCCGATCGCCTCCGGTCATTCCGCCTCCATGGAAAAAAATGACCAGCGGATGTTTTTTCCCTTCCCGCGGCAGCGTCAGGTAAAGGGTCTGATCCGGATCGGAGGAATCCGCGTAAGCACGAACCTGAAACGGCTGATAGCTGTCCCGGTTCGGAACGGGAAAATCATGCCATGAACTTCTCACTTTCTGCTCCTGATAAGTTTGAATGTTGCTGCGATCTTCAGATTGTATACAGTATACGTTAAATGATCTTTTGTCAAATCCACCCGGCGGAATTCCGTCAATTTTGCAGACGGAACCTCCATTTCTCCAATACGGGGGAACTGCTTCGGAAGCGGATGAGAAAAAAAGAAAGCGAAAGAGCAAAATTTTTCCCCCGCATCTGGAAATCCGAATCAAACAATGTATCTTATGCAGATATACATCCGGAAA
The DNA here is from genome assembly GCA_944391115.1 of uncultured Victivallales bacterium. Lineage (GTDB taxonomy): Bacteria > Verrucomicrobiota > Lentisphaeria > Victivallales > UBA1829 > UBA11452. Next base: position 187,074 of record CALXSJ010000004.1, read on the forward strand.
ATCAAATCAGGGAGAAAAAAATGCCTCGCTCACAGGAAGAAATCAGGAAGGATATCAATTACGACGAATCAAAAGTTCCCGTATTCAAGCTTCCTTCGCCGCTGGAACGGCCTGACGGCGGACGCGTCACGACCGCATATGAATGGGTGAACCGCCGCCGCGGAGAAGTGCTCGATTTCTACAAAAAGGAAGTTTACGGCCGGCTTCCGCCGCGCCCGGACAGAATCCACTTTGAAACCCTTTCCGTCCGGGATGACGCACTCGGCAACACCGCAATCCGCAAGGAAATCCGGATTCATTTTGAGATGAACAGCGCCAGATCGCATTCATTCGTCATGCTGCTTTACATCCCGAAAAACGCAAAACTTCCGCCGCCCGTCTTTCTCGGGCTCAACTTCAAAGGCAATCACGCGGCAACCGACGAACCCGACGTCATGATGACGGGAAGAAATATCGCAGGCGAACTGCTGGAACCCGACGGACGCGGAAGCCAGGTTCACCGCTGGCAGTTCCGCGAAACCATCCAGCGCGGCTACGCCTCCGCGACAGCCTGTTATCACGACATTTATCCGGACTTCTGCAGCGAGGAGGGATGGCATCGCAGCGTCTACGGACTCTTCTATCCGGAAGAACCTGCGGAATCGATTCACAAACACGCGTCTTCCATCAGCGCCTGGGCGTGGGGACTCTCCCGCATGCTGGACTGCCTGGAAAACGAACCTTCCGTCGACGCGTCGAAAGCTGTCGTCCACGGACACTCCCGGCTCGGCAAGACCGCGCTCTGGGCAGGTGCAACGGATCCGCGCTTCCGTCTGGTCATTTCGAACGACTCCGGCTGCGGCGGCGCGGCGCTCTTCAAACGCTGTTTCGGAGAAAATCTCGAGGCCATTCTGGCGCTGGCGCCCTACTGGTTCGTCAGCGGTCTGCAGCGCTACATCAACAACGAGGCGGCTCTGCCTTTCGACCAGCACTGGCTGATCTCCCTGATCGCGCCGCGTCCGGTCTGCATCGCAAGCGCGACCGGAGATCTGTGGGCGGATCCGAAAGGAGAATTCCTCTCCGGCGTTTACGCTTCGGAAGTCTACCGCCTTTTCGGCGCGGAAGGACTCGGCACGGAAACGATGCCTCCCCCGGATCAGCCGGTGACCGGGGAAATCAGCTATCATCTGCGGACTGGAAAACACGACCAGACGCGCGAAGACTGGCTCCACTACTGGGATCTTGCCGGAAGACTCTTCGGGATGTAATCCTGTCGCCGGAAAACGGGAACGGCAAAAAAGGCCGCAAACATCAAAGGCCCCGCCGATGCTGCATCGGCAGGGCCTTTCTTTTTCTTTTCCGTTCCGGAAATCAGACTGCGGCTTTGCCTTTTCTGGAAGGCATAAGTTTTCCGCGAAGCTTCATCAGAAAGCGCCGGATCCGGTTCCGTCTCGGTTTCGCGGTGTCATGCACGAAAATAAAGTAAAGGGCCGGAATCACATACAAAGTCAGGAACGAGGCGATGGTCAGTCCGCCGACAACGCCCATGCCGCAGCTGGAGCGCAGTTCCGAGCCGAGACCACTTCCCAGCGCCATCGGCAGCATGCCGGCCACCGAAGCGATACTGGTCATGACAATCGGACGGAACTTCGACTGTGTCGCAAGAAGCATCGCCTTGTGCGTCGTCACGCCGGAATTGACCAGCGAGGCGCACTCGTCCATAATCAGAATCGCATTGTTCACCACGATGCCGATCATCATCACGCCGCCGAGCAGTCCCATCATCGACATGGACATCCGGGTCGCCCAGAGAGTCGCATACATGCCGAGGAATCCGAGCGGAACCGTGAACATGATCAGGAAGGGCCGTGTCCAGGACTCCATGATCGCCGCGATCAGAAGATACGTCAGAACCGCCGCCAGCAGAATCACCTGCAGAAATTCCCGGGCGGTCTCGTTCATCAGCTCGACATTTCCGCTCATTCTGACGCCATAACCGGGCGGCAGAGCCTCCTGCGCCATCTTGCCGATCGCGCTGGAAACCGTGCCGAGCGCCATGCCGGGTGCGGTGTTCGCATACAGCCACATCGTGCGGACCTTGTCGTAACGGTTGACCACGACGGGACGGGTATCCTCGGTGATCTCCGCCAGCGCCTCGGCGCCGAGCGGGTTGTTGTCCTTGACGGTCGGAGCGGCCTGCCGGAGCTGTTCCTCCCCATATTCCTTCTGATTTTTCACACGGATATCGAACGTGCGCGCGCCGGCGCGGTAGTCGCCGACTTCGATTCCGTCAAGAGAACCGAGAAGATACTCGTAAAGTTCGTTCGCAGACATTCCCAGATTCTGCAGAACGGTCCGCCGCGGCGTGATATTGATGTTCGGCTTGCGCTCCCGCCGGCTGGAGTCCAGGTCGCGGGTAATGCCGAGGGCGGGCAGATTCTCCATCACCTGCATTTCGGCGTGTTCCAGGACGTCCAGGTCGGGACCGTTCATCACGCAGCGGATTTCCGCGCCGCTTCCGCCGAACGTAGCGGGAATGGAAAGAGTGATGCGGCAGTTGTCCAGATAGGAAAGTTCCTTGCGGAGCAGCGCCTGCAGGGCATAGATGGACTCCTTGCGCTCGAACTTGTCCGTCGTGCGCAGATTGATCTGCCCGATGTAGACGGCGGAACTGACCTGGCCGCTGCCGCCGTCGGAATCGCCGACGGAGATCGACATGCCGCGGATGAAGTCGAATTTCTTCAGATGGTCCGCCGCCTCGAGAATCAGTTTATTGGTCGTGTCAAGGTTGTAGTTTGTCGGAAATTCAAACTTGATCCGGATCTCCCCCTGGTCGCAGAACGGCAGGAAGGAGAGTCCGACCTGCGGAACAATCCAGATCACAGTGGCCGCGGAAAGCGCCAGCACCGCCAGAATCAGGGTCTTGGGATGCCGGGCGGTCCATTCGATGCTCCGGTCGAATTTCCGGCAGAGCCAGTCATATCCGAGATCCCAGGGAACGAACATGCGCTGCAGGAAAGTTTTCTTCTGATTTTCCGAATCCTTCTTCTTTTTCAGGAGCACGCAGGCAAGAATCGGCGTCAGGGTAAAGCTGATGAAAAGCGAAACCAGCGTCGCGCCGACCATCACGCCGGCGAACGGCACCATCATCTGCCCGATCCGGGTGCTCATCATCATGACCGGAACAAATACGACAACGTTTGTCAGGGCGCTTGCCGAAACCGCCGCGATCACCTCGCCGGTTCCGCGTTCCGCGGCGGTCTTGATCGCCTCGCCGCGGTCAAGATGCTTGAAGATGTTTTCAATCACGACGATCGAGTTCGTCACCAGAACGCCGACGGAACAGCCGAGGGAGAGGAGCGTCATGATGTTGAAGGAGTAGTTGAAATACGCCATCACGGCGAATGTGACAATCACCGAAATCGGCATCGAAATCATCACGATGAATGTGGAGCGCGGCTCATGCAGGAAGAGGAACAGCAGCACGGCGGTCAGGATGATGCCGGTCAGGATGCTGCTCCATGCGTCGTCCACGGACGCCTGAATGAATGCGCCGGAATCGGTGAACCAGACCAGCTTCATGCCGGTCGGCAGTTCGCCGCTGCGCACCATCGCGTTGAAACGGTCGCGGATGCCGTTGATGACCTGGATCGCATTCGCCTCGCCCTTCTTGACAATGCGGAAACGCGCGGCGGGCTCCCCGTTCACATACGCCTTGCTGCGGACCTCCCGGCTCATGAATTTCACATCGGCGACGTCGCGCAGATAGATGCGCTTGTTCTTGAACTTGCCGACTTCAAGAGCCTTGATCTGCTCGAAGTCCTTGAAGTCGCCGTCGAAAGTGACGTTCTTCTCCACCTTGTCGAACTGAATCCGGCCGAGCGGTTCGCGAATGTTGTTTTCGCGCAGCTTGTTCACGACATCGTTGATCGAAAGATTCATGGCGGTCAGCTTTTCACGGTTCAGAAGCACATGAATCTGCATTTCATTCGCGCCGTAAACGCGGACTTCTCCGACGCCGGGCACCGAGGAAAAGCGGTCGGCGATCACGTCATCGGCGTAGTCATAGAGATCGTCCTGCGTACGGTCGCCGACGAGAAACGCCTGCACGACAGTGGTGGCATTGGTGTCGATCTTGCGGATCGTCGGCTCGTCCGCGCCGTCCGGCAGATCCGTGCGGATGCGGTTCAGCGCTTCACGGACATCCATTGCCGCGATGTCGACATCGGTCCCCATGTTGAACTCGAGCTGGACGCGAGCCTCGTCCTCGATCGAAACGCTGGTGATGTGCTTGATTCCGTCGATGGAGGAGACCGCGTCCTCGATCCGTTTGGCAATCTCCACCTCGATTTCAGTGGGACTGGCTCCGTCGTATTCGCAGCGCACCAGAACCATGGGAATTTCCATGTTCGGAAGCAGGTCGATGCTGATTTTCGGATAAAAGTTCAGCCCGATCATGACCAGAATGATGATGAGCGCGGTCATGGCGATCGGACGCTGAACGGACCATCTGCTTAAAAACATAAGTGACTCTCCCCGTTATTCCGGCTTGATGGCGCGAAGCAGCGAACCGTTGTTGACAAAGGTCTGTCCGGTCACGACGAAACGTTCCTTGAGAAGATCGGCGGCGTTGACGACCTCGCAGTATTTGCCGTCCACGATGCCGCGGACCACATTGAAGCTTTTCGCGCGGTTTTCGGCATCGACCGCATAAACAATATAACGGTCGTTCGCACGGAGCAGCAGGGCGTCGGCGGGAAGCCCGTAAGCCTCTTTTTCCTCGAGAATGATGTTCAGGTCGCAAAGCGTGCCGCTGACCAGATGCGTCTCCGGCGGAACCAGAGCCTTCAGTTTGAAAGTGCGGCTTTCGGGATCAATGCTCGGCGCCTTGTAGGTGACGACGCCCTTGCCTTTCCGCTCGCCGTCCAGCGCGAATTCCACAGGAGTCTTTCCCGCAGTGACGATATCATAGTAGATCGAACTGATGTAGCAGATCACTTCCAGCTTTTTCTGATTTTCGATCTTGAGAATGTTCTGCCCGACGGTGACGTATTCATTCTCCTCCACGTATTTGTCCACGACAATGCAGTCGAAGGGAGCCTCGAGCACGGAGTCCGCCAGATTCTTCCTGGCGATAATCAGATTCCCCTCGGCCTGCTTCAGCTGCGCCTTCGCATTGGAAATGGCCGCCTGTGCGGTTCTCACATCGGTCTTGGCTTTCTTGTAGGCGGTCTCGTAGTTTTCAAAATCCGCCTGGCTGGTGACCTTGGAGCGCCAGAGGCTCAGATAGCGTTCATAGTCCCGTGTCGCCTTTCCGTCGGAGATTTTCGCATTTTCCAGGGCGATCTTCGAACTTTCCAGCTCAGCCTGCTTGACCTTGATTTCATCTTCGCAGACCGTGACCTGATTCTTCAGGATCTGCCGGTCGATGCCGAACAGGACATCGCCCTTCTTCCGCACATCGCCTTCATCGACTTTCAGTAGTTCGAGCGTGCCGCTGATCTTCGCCGAAATCGTCGCATATTCCACCGGCCAGACCGTGCCCTGCACGGGAATCTGCCTCCGGAACACCCGTTTCTGCAACGGCTCCAGGGTAACGCGGATTTCCCGCTCCGCAACATTCTTCTGCCGTTCCTTCGAACAGCCGCCGCCAACCGCCAGCCCCAGCGACAACAGGACTGCAAGAGAATAAAAAGACCTGTTCATGCAACCTCCATCCTTCTCAATTCGCACCGATTCCGGAAAATATCCCAAGCCGTAAACACTTCGACACGTAAAATACCACGGGGACATGCGCACTTCAACAATCTTGACAATATTCTGACAAAATATTGATTTCAACTCGACAAATGAGGCGGATCAAGCGGCAGGACGAGATGGAATTCCGTGCCGGCGCCCGGGGAGGAATCCACGGAAACCGTTCCTCCGTGGTAAATGGCGATCTGTTTTACAATGGCAAGCCCGATCCCGCTGCCGTTCTGTTTCCGGCCGCCGGCGGGCACCCGGTAGAAACGCTTGAAAATCCGCGACTGGTGTTCCGGGGGGATGCCGGCCCCGTCGTCATGCACGCGGAAATCGACAAATCCGCCGTTCCGGACGGCGGAAACAGTGATCCGTTTCGCTCCGCTGTGAAGCACCGCATTGGAAATCAGGTTGTTGAGAGCCTGCTGCAGCAGCAGGAAATCCCCGGAAAATTCCACTGCCTGGCACTCCCCGATCCGGAGCTCGATTCCGGCATGCGCGGCGGCGGGACGGCAGACCTCAACGGAACTCCGGAGCACGGCGGTGGAACGGAGCGGAAGAAAATTCTCCTCCGTTCCCTTTCGCATGTTTTCCAGGGAGGTCAGCGTCAGGAAGTTCAGCAGCAGAGAGTGGAGACGCTCGGACTGGCGCGTCAGGGTTTCGATGCAGCGCGCCTTGTAATCGGCATTGTCGAGAGCGCCGTTGTTGATGGCGTCGACCGCACCGACAATTCCGGTAAGCGGAGTTTTCATTTCATGGGAAATCGCGGCGATGAAGTCGCTGCGGTAGGCTTCGAGCTTGCGGATATCGGAAAGATCGGTGGCGGAGATCAGAAAGGAACGGCGGTTGTCCCGCGTGAAAGAGACGGTGTTAACCAGAAGCTGAAAGGTCTGCTCCCCGCGCCGGAGCGCAAGTTCGCCGGAACATTCGCCGGTCTCGGATGCCCGGCTCAGCAGGTCCCGGAGCTCTTCAGGACAGACAAGCGGACCGGAAACCCGCGGCGGCACATCTCCTGCAAAAAAAAGTTCCGCTGCAGTTTTGTTCCACTGCTGGACTCTCCCCTCCGGATCGACCAGCAGAACCGCCTCGGTCAGAGCGTTGAAAATCGCTTCGCGTTCATTCGCCCCGTCCCGGAGGGACAGAATCTGCTTTTTCAGCTGCTCGGTCAGCGACTGAAGGCAGAGGGCAATTTCGCGGATCAACCCGCTCTTCGGCACATATACGGGATATTCCAGCTCGCCGGACGAGATTTTGGACATGCTGGCAAAAAGCCGGTTCAGCGGCGAACGGATCCAGCAGACGAAATAGGTAATCAGCGCCAGCGTGGAAAGAATCCCGAGCAGGCTCAGAATCAGAATGCCGAGTCTCGTCTGCCGCATCAGGATCGTCATGCTGCTGCATCTCGAGGCCATCACGAGGACGTAGTCCTGCCCGCGCGCACGAAAACGGACGGAATGATAAACCATGAAGGAGTTCAGATTCCGGTCGAACTTGACCAGGACGTTCTCCTCCCGGTTGGTTTTGAATATATCCTTGATTTCCGGCTCGCGGATGTGCTCGACCAGATACGCGGGAACTCCCTCCGTCTCCATGATGACGCCTTTGCCGCGGGCGATGATCTTGACAATCACGGGATTGGAACTGTGGTTGCTGTTGAGCATCCGGTGCATTTTGTCCAGCTGATTGGATTCCAGCAGGTCGCGGAACATGCGGACCAGATAGAAATTGTTGCGCCGTGTCTCTTCGGCGACCTCTTCAAAATAGGCATCCTGAAAGTTGGCCAGCTGAATATCCAGCAGAAAAATGGAGAGAATGATGATTCCGCCGATGATCGCGGGAACAAACAGCAGGACCGTGTCTTTCCGCGCCATGATTCACTCTCCGGCGATCCGGTAGCCGACGCCGCGGATGGTTTCGATATGATCCGCCCAGTCTCCGAGTTTTCTGCGCAGATTGACCACATGCATATCGATGGCGCGCGCCGTGACGGAGTAATTGTCACCCTTGACCTCGCGGATGATCTGGTTCCTCGTGAAGACACGCCCGGGATTCGCGGCGAGAAGCGCCAATGTGCGGAACTCGTCGGCAGTCAGCATGAGCGCCTGTCCGTCCAGTGTGGCGCTGTAGGTGGAAAGGTCAATCGAAAGCGAGCCCAGCACAATGTTCCGCGTCGCTCCGCCACGGGATGATTTCTTCCGAAGCTGAACCGCGATTCTGGCGGCAAGGACCTTGCTGCTGTAGGGTTTTGTAATGTAATCGTCCGCCCCCATCTCCAGGCCGAGCACGATGTCGTTTTCCTCTCCCTTGGCGGTCAGCATGATGATCGGAATGTCCGCAAGCGCGGGATTGTTTTTCAGGTTCCGGCAGACGGTGAGTCCGTCGATCCCCGGCAGCATGACGTCAAGCAGGATCAGATCGGGAAGCAGTTTTGCCGCCAGTGCGAGCCCCTCCCTTCCGTCGGAGGCGCAGTATACCTGCTGGAAACCGTTCATATTGAGATTCATCTTCGTCATGTCGCAAATGGAGGCGTCGTCTTCAATCATCAGAATTTTCGGGTTCATGGCATGGTCTCCTCCATTGCAGGTTGTATTTTCGGGACGCTTAATTATACAGCGGCAGTTCCGTTTTTGCAAACCGGAAGCCGGACAATCCCGCAAAAGACCCGTTCAGAAATATTCCACGGGGCAGCGCGGAATGGAATTCAGAAAGATTCTGCCATAGTATTTCGCAACCATCCGCGGATCCAGAACCACGATAATGCCGCGGTCGGTCCGGCTCCGGATCAGCCGTCCGATTCCCTGGCGGAACATCAGGACCGCGTCCGGAATCGTATATTCCTCGAACGGACGTCCGCCGGCGGCCCGGATCCGTTCGCAGCGCGCCTCGATCAGCGGATGGTTCGGAACGGCAAACGGCAGTTTCGTGATGATGACGTTGCTCAAGGCATCGCCGGGAACGTCCACGCCGGTCCAGAAGCTCTGCGCGCCGAAAATGACGCCGTTTCTGCTCTGTCTGAACTCGTTGAGCATCGCTGTCCGGGAGAGAGATTCCCCGTGAATCAGAAGCTGGTAGCCGGCATTCCGGAAGGCCGGGCCGAGCGCATCCGCGCAGAAACGGAGCATTCCGTAGTTCGTGAACAGCACGAAGGCATGTCCCTTCGTGAAATCGACGAAATCCCGGATCGCCCGCACCGCCGCATCATTGTAATTCGCTTCGGACGGCAGCGGCATGGTACGCGCAAGATACAGCTTCACCTGGCTCCGGTAGTCAAACGGGGTGTCAAGAATCAGGTCCGTGCCGTTGCAGAAGCCGACACGGCGCTTGAAATACTCCAGGTTCCCGTTCACGGCAAGCGTCGCACTGGTGAGAACGACCGGAAACGACTGCATGAACAGAGCCCCTTTCAGAATGTCCGGAACGTTCAGCGGAGCGGAATACAGCTCAATGATATTGTTCCCCGTGAAGGAACCGCGCCGCTCCTCCGCCCAGTAGACATATTCCGGCTCCTCCTGTGAAATAAAGCCGGAAATGGAATCGCTCAGGGCGAGACAGCGGTCGATCTGGGCCCGGAGTTCCGTTTTGAACTCCTCGTTTTCCTGTTCGTCGGTATAGCTCTGCAACACCTTTTCCAGCTCCCGGAACGAAACGGAAAGATTATCTTCAAACTGCCCGAGACGCCGGATCCTCATGCAATGGTCGGGAAAGCGTTCGAGAGGCTCCTCGAACTGGCCGAAAAACGCCTCGGAAAGCTCATGAATTTTTGCAATGAGTCCGCGCACGACCATCGAGGACTCCCCCGGCCGGGCAAGAAGACCGCGCCCGCTGTTCGGGTTGTAAAGACGGTTCAGAAAGAAGCGGACCGCGGACGAGGTCAGATGAAGCCCCAAGTGTTTCGCGGCGTTGTCCTCCAGCGTATGCGCCTCGTCGAACACGACTGCGGAATAATCGGGCAGCGGCGTGGCCTCCTGATGCTCCAGCGCGCGCATTTTGAGATCGACGAAAAAAAGCGCGTGATTGGTTACGACGATGTCCGCCTTGTCCCATTCCCTGCGTGCCCGCCAGTAGAAGCAGGAGCGGAAAAAGCGGCAGGAAGGGCCGCCGCAGGACGCGGTTTCGCTGCACAGACAGTTCCAGACGCCGCGTTCCAGTTTGAACGGAAGATCGGAATAGAATCCGGTTTCGGAAGTTTCCGCCCATCGAGCGACCTGCGCCGCATCCGACTCAAATCCGGCGACCGGCAGAAATTCATCGCGGTGCTCCCCGAGAGCGAGCGCAAGTCTGCGGCGGCAGAGATAATTGGCGCGTCCGACCGCGATCACATAGGAGAAATTGAGTTTCATGAGATCCTTCAGAAGCGGAAGATCCTTGCGGACAAGCTGCTCCTGAAGATTGATCGTCTCGGTGGTCACCAGCACCGGACGGCGGACGGAAAGAGCATGGTAAACTGCCGGAATGAGATAGGCGAAACTTTTGCCGACCCCCGTCGGAGCCTCCACGCAGAGATTGGCGTTTTTCTCGAACGCCTCCGCAACCGCGAATGCCATATGCTCCTGCTGAACCCGGCGCTCGTAAGGGCGCCCTCCATACGCGGGCGCGTCCCTGAGCGGCGTATCCTCCGAAAAGAATGCGCGCGTGTTATGCAGGCAGCAACTCTTGATTTCCTTGAAAAAGCATTCCTCATGTTCCGCGATTTCGATCATTTCCCGCTTCCGTCCCGTATCTCTGATGAACGCGGAAAGATAGCGCGGAAGAGCCGTTTCTTCAAGCGCTTTTTGCAGGAAACGGCAAAGAGTTTTTTCATTGCGTCTGTGCTGCGGCTCTTTATCAGGCCTTCACCAGGGTTTTCCGGACGGTCCGGAACGGTCCATGAAGCAGCCGCACGAGAAGCCCTACGGCAACGGCGGCGACCAGCGTGCCTTCCCGGATGCCGTTGACCGAGCCGGCAGTCAGCACGGATACCAGGACGGCCAGCACGACCAGAGTAACGTCAAAACAAATTTTCACGGTGCCGAAATTCCAGTTGCGCCACATTGCAAGCGCCTTCACAAATCCCTCGCCGGGAAGATACGTCACATTGGCGGCCAGCTCGCAGGCGATGCCGATCGCAAGAATCAGACATCCGGCCAGCTGCTCCGCCATGCGCAGCGCGTAGTTCGCCGGGACGTAAAACTGGGAACACCACATTCCGAGGTCGATGAAAAAACCGAACAGACTGACCGCAAGAATCTGCGACAGCTGATGCAGCTTGAAATCCCGTCCCTGAATGCAGAGCTGACCGAGCAGAAACAGAAGATTGACGAGAACCGTCCACATGCCGAAGCTCAGCGGAGCGGCAAAAGTCAGCACATACGGGAGGCTGGAAATCGGACTGGTGCCCAGCTCCGGACGCGTGCTGAGCGCCACTCCGAATCCGCAAAGCGCCATCCCGGCAAGAAAACAGACAAACCGTTTGCGTTTACTGAATCTGTGCTTCATCTTCGGCCTCCTCCCATGCGTTCCGGCAGATGCTCTGCAGCGCCCTGGACAGCGCCGCGCGTTCCGTCCGGCACAGTCCTTTGCAGAGCCGCCGCTCCGTCTCCCGGAAGACTTCCAGAATCTCTTCCCCGATCTGCTGCCCCTTCAACGTAAGACGGACTGTGGAGTTCTTTCTGTTGCCGGGCGCTTTCGTGCGGACAACCAGCCCGGCATGCTCCATCTTTCCGAGAATCAGCGAAAGCGTCGGAGGCTCCAGCAGACAGGCATCTGCAATTTCACGCTGAAACGCGGAAGAGGTCCGCATCAGGAAATCGATTACTTTCGGCTGGCCCGGCAGAAGTTCCGGATGCCGCCTGCGGATGTTTCTCAGGAAAGTCCGCTGAAACAGCGTATGCGCCGCCAACAGCTGAAAATGAAGCGTATGAAGCATGGATCAAACCTCTTATATTGTTAGCATGCTAATAATATAACACGCTTCCGCCTTTTTGCAAGAGCGCATCTCTGAAAAATTCTGCAGGAAACCGGAAAAGCAGGAGCAGTCCGCCAGGACAGCGTGACGCGCTTCAAGACCGAAAGCGGCTTTCCGAAGAGGAAAACGCCTCATTCAGGCAGAATGTTCCGCAGCAATAAGAAACCGGAACAGAGGGAAACACAGAATCGGAACGCAAACAATCCGCGGGAGAAAGAGGAAAAGACTCCGCAATTTTCGGGGGGCCGCGGAGGAACAGATCCGGAAAGCAATTCCCCTGCCCGGCACGGAAAACTTCTCATATCCGCACGGCGTCACTCTTTGCGCGCCATCTCACGCAGCTGGGCCATTTTCGCCTTCATGGAAAAGAAACGCCTGCTGGGCACTCTCGCATAAGACGGGTAGCGCTTGCGAACCTCCGGGGAAACATCCTCCGGAATGTACTGAAATCGCCGGTAAAGCCAGAGATACTGATCCGGCGCCATGCGGATGAACTCTTCGGTAATGTCCGTCAAAGCCTGGATCAGCGCTTCATCGCTCTCATATTCAGAAGCGGGCTTCGGCAGTTCCCGCAGAATCGCATTGAACTTTCCTTCCGTCCGGATCGCGGTGCCGATGGCGACAAAGCGGTTCCGGGAACGCGCCAGCACGGCAGGTGCGCGGCTGACGGGAACGGGAATGCCGAACAGATTGACAAACACACCGCCGTTGCGCGGCCGGGTGTTCTGGTCGATCAGAATGCCGATCGTGTATCCCTCGTCCAGCGCCTTTTTCATATTGCGCGCCGCACCCTTGGAATGCAGAATGCGGACATCGCCGGCGGACCTTCCGGAACTGATCAGACGGTCCAGATAGGGATTGCGGGCCGTTTTGACCACGGTTGCCATCCGGTAATGAAACAGCTGGGAAAGAATCCGTCCGGCGAACTCCCAGTTTCCCAGATGCGGTGTCACAAGAATCGCGCCGGTGCCGTCCTCCATCCTGCGCAGCCCCTCTTCTGCGCAGACGCGGCAATTGGTCAGATCGACGGTTTCCGCAAACTTGTCCGGATGGCTGCAGGCCCAGAAAAACTCGCAGAGGGTTCTCACCAGATTTTCCAGACTTCTGTGCGCAATCGCCTTGACCTCCCGTGCATCCTTTTCCGGGAAAGCCGCATGAATGTTAACGCGGCAGAGCGAACCGAAACCGGGAAGATAATAAAGGAGCGTGCCGAAGACACGTCCGATCGCACCGAAAGAGCGATATGGAAGCAATCCCATGAGCTTGAAAGCGGCAAGCACCGGCAGATATTCGGCGCGGGCTTTCATGTCCTTGAGAATTTTCATGCACCGTCTCCAGGCCGCGTCAGCGGTTCAGGCGGCGCCTGTGCGGAACCGGGCCGAGATACGGCGCCGAAGTGTTCCTGTCGGAATAAATGCCATTGGAGAAGAGCACATCCCGCAATGCCGAGGCGGCAATGTTCTGGGCAAGATGTGTCATGTTTTCCTCAGGACAGTTCCAGGTTTCCGGCTCCTTGACCAGACGGAAGGTCAGATCCGGCATGACATAAACCAGTCCCCAGGAATCCGCGATTTCATCCGGTTTCACGGTATTCTCCGGAACCGCCAGGTAAAGCTGCGAGGCGGTTTTCGCCGCGCGCATCCGGTCGAGGCGGCTTCCGTGGTACAGCGCATATTCCAGCTCGTCAATCCGTTTCAGGCACTGCCGGTAGGCCTTGTTCGCGCTTTTCTTGTAGTCCCAGGAGTCGAAATCGGCAAACAGCGTATCCGTTTCCTTGAGACCGGGTTCCGTCCGGCGGATTTCCGCCTCCAGATTGCAGCGTTCCAGTTTGGCGGCGGAAAGAAGCGCGGTCAGCTCCCGCTGGTTGGAACAGTCCATGGAAATGATGTTTTCAAAGCTGGTTTCCACGACGGCGGTCCGGACAACGCGGAGAATTCCCTTTCTGCCGCCCGCTGGTTCCGACCAGAAAGCGGCAGCATCAGCCTGGAACTTTTTCAAACGGGTGGGAACGGACATTGCCAGTCCTGTGGGATTCAGCGCGGCGAGAAAGGCAAGCGCCGCACGCTTGAGATTCTGCGGAGTCAGCTCCTGCTTCCGCGGAGGATCGCAGACAATGACAGGAGTGCTTCCGGGCTCCGGAAGAGACTCTCCGGAAGTTGCGGGAGAAGAAATGAAACGGGCGGCATCTTCCGGCTGCGGCGTCTCCTGGGAAAGTTCCTCCGGAGGGGCCTTTTCATCGGACGCATCCGCCCATTCAGTTTCATAATCCTCGATTTCAACGACCTCCAGCTCTCCGGAGCCGGTTTCATCCTCTCCGGAGAACAGATCGTCGTTCAGGGCGGCGTCTTCCCGCACGTCTTCTTCAAGCGGTCCGAAATCAAAAAGCATCTGCATGTTTTTTTTCGTTTCAGACATCAGAACACGCCTCCCTGTTTTTTCAGATCAGAAGCGATCAGTTGTTGTCGCTGACTTCGAGCTCGTCAAGGGCGTCGCCGATGACTTTGCCCATGTCGACAAGAGCCGCACCCGGCTTGAGAGCCGCGGAGACTTCCTCGCCGGCGGCCTTCAGGTCGTCTTCGGAGTATCCCTCCTCAAGCGCCTTGATGCTGAGCCCGATCCGGCGCTCGTCCTTGTCGATCTTGATGACACGCGCCTCGATCTCCTGGCCGAGCGAGAGTTTGTCCTTGACCTTCTCCACGCGATCCTTGCTGATCTGGGAGATGTGGACAAGCCCGTCGATCTTGTGGGAAAGCTCGATGAACGCGCCGAAGGCGGTGATCTTGGTGACTTTGCCCTTCACCACATCGCCGATCTTGTACAGGGACTCGATATTGGCCCACGGATCGTCCTCGGTCTGCTTGAGACCGAGAGAAATGCGCTGCTGCTGCGGATCGATGTCGAGAATGACGGCGTCGACTTCGTCGCCGACCTTGAGCACTTCGTTCGGGTTGTTGATCTTGCGCGTCCAGGACATGTCGGAGACATGGATCATGCCGTCGATGTCGTTTTCGATTTCGACGAAGGCGCCGTAGCTGGTCATATTGCGGACCTTGCCCTTGATGCGGCTTCCGGCCGGATACTTCTCTGCGAGAACCTCCCACGGATTGCGGGTCTTCTGACGGAGTCCGAGAGAAATCTTCTTGGCCTCCTTGTCAATGTCGAGAACGACGGCCTCGACCTCTTCACCGACGCTGACGACATCGCCGGCCTTGGTCACGCGCTTGGTCCAGGACATTTCGGAAACGTGGATCAGGCCCTCGACACCCTGTTCAATTTCAACAAAAGCGCCGTAAGGCATGATGTTGACGATCCGGCCCTTGACGACATTGCCGACCGCGTATTTGGATTCCACCTCGTCCCACGGATTGCGGGTCTTCTGCTTGAGGCCGAGGGAGACGCGCTCCTTGGCAAAGTCAATATCCAGAATCATAACCTCGACATCCTGTCCGATTTCAAGCATTTCGGAAGGATGGGAGATTCTGCCCCAGGACATGTCCGTGATATGGAGAAGACCGTCCACGCCGCCGAGATCGATGAAGGCGCCGAAATCCGTGATGTTCTTGACGACGCCCTTGCGGATCTGACCGACTTCCATCTCCTTGAGGAGGGCGGAGCGGCGATCCTTGCGGGACTCCTCAAGCAGTTCGCGGCGGGAAACGACGATGTTCTTGCGGTCCTGGTTGATCTTGAGGATCTTGAGGTCATATTCCTTGCCGATGAATTCGTCCATGTTCTTGACGGGTCCGATGTCGATCTGGGACCCGGGCAGGAAGGCCTCGACGCCGTTGAGGTCGATGATGATGCCGCCCTTGACGCGGTGCTTCATCAGACCGCGGATCACGCTGCCTTCGCCATATTCGGACGTGATCTTTTCCCAGGACTTGATGAAGTTCGCCTTGGAAAGACTGATCTCCGGCATATTATTCTCATTCTCGATCGCTTCGAGAAAAACATCCACCTTGTCGCCGACCTGCGCTTCGTTCCAATCTCTGAATTCCGTGCTCGGGATAAAGCCTTCCGCCTTGTATCCGATGTCCACGAGAGCGCCGTCCTGTCTTTTCTCCACGATTCTGCCGGGAACGATGGACCCTTCGGCGAAATTGTTGCTCTTTTCCGCGCCGTTCAGCAGCTCTTCCATGGAAAGATTGCTGCTCAGATCGACATAGCTTTTTGTGTTTTCCGTTGTCATTTTGCTGTTTTCTTTAGTTTGGTTCTGTTGCCTGTCAAGGAAACTCCCTGTGAACGGATGCGTTTCATCCGCGCACACCTCTTTTGCGAACGGATAAGATACTCCTCCTCAGACGGATTGTCAAGCGGTCCGCCGATTTTTCAGCAAGATAATTTCCAGCTCCGCGGACCCCCGTCCGCAGCGGCCCGCGGCTCGGGGATGCGCCGTTTTATCCGGCCAGCTCCCGGAATTTCGCGTATGCCGCGTCATAGGGGGCGCGGTCCACGGCGCGCGGCGTGTAGATTTTCGGCGTGAAGGAGGCCTTCACGATCTCCCGCGCCGCCGCGAGATCCTTTACGGAACCGGCGGCCATCGCCTGCGAAAGGATGTTGCCCGTCGCGGTCGCCTCGACCGGACCGGCGATCACCTTCACATTGCAGATGTCCGTGGCGATGCGCATCAGGACGTCCGCGTTCGAGCCGCCGCCGACGATGTTCAGACAGTCGTAGGCATTTCCGGAAAGCTCGGAAAGCTGCTCGAGTTTCGCGCGGAAGCAGAGCCCGAGCGAATCGTAAACGCAGCGGATCGTTTCGGCATCGTCCGGAGTTCCCTGTCCGGTGCGTTCGCAGAAGCGGCGGATCTTGCCCGCCATGTCGCCGGGAGACAGGAATTCGCGTTCGTTCGGATTGATGATGAAGCGCAGCCCTTCGCACTCCATCGCCATTTTGTCGATCACGGACCAGGGTTTCTTTTCGCCGTCGCGCTTCGCCCAGTCCGCGCGGAGTTCCTGTGCCAGCCACATGCCGATGATATTCGTGAGGAAGCGGATCTTTCCGTTCAGTCCGCCTTCGTTGGTGAATCCTGCCTTGCGCGCCTCCTCCGTCAGGACGGGCGCGTCCAGTTCCGCGCCGAAGAGCGCCCAGGTTCCGCAGCTGGTGTACACCCATTTGCGGTCGTCCGGCGCGGGAACCGACGCAACCGCCGAGGCGGTGTCATGACTCCCGACCTTGCAGATGTCGATCCGCGGAATGCCGAGCTCCTGCGCAAGTTCCGGCTTCAGTTTTCCGACAATCGTCGAAGGCGGCGTGATCTTCGGGAAGAACGAACGGGAGAATCCGAGTTTGTCCAGCGTGACGAAGTCCCATTCGCGCGTGACGGCGTTCAGCATGTGGGAGGTGCTCGATTCCGTGTATTCGCAGGTGCGGTCTCCGCTGAACAGATAGGAAAGCGCGTCGGGAATCATCAGCATGATGTTTCCTTCGGCGAAATCCTCCGGATGCTGTTTCCGGTGCGCGACCAGCTGGAACAGCGTGTTGATCTGCATGAGCTGCATGCCGGTGCGGGAATAGAGTTCGGCTTCGGGGACCGTCCGGAACACCTCTTCCGGGATGTTGTCCGTGCGGGAGTCGCGGTAGTTGTAAGGCTCGCGTGCGAAAGAGCCGTCCGGCTTGACGATCACGTAATCGACGCCCCATGTGTCGATGCCCATGCTCCGGATGTCCGGATATCTGGCAAGAGACTTGCGGATTCCCTCCTTGATCTCGCCGAACAGGGATTCGGCATTCCAGTAAAGCGAGGTGCCGCGTTCCGTCGGACCGTTTTCAAAGCGGTGCATCTCCTCAAGCGTGATTTTCCCGTTTTCCAGAATTCCGACGATTGCCCGCCCGCTGGAGGCGCCGAGGTCGATGGCCAGATACTTTTCAGATGCCATGGGATTTTCCTTTCCAAAGTCCGTTTTTCATGATTTGCGGTTCCGTTTGCTGCAATTTTACATCGCAACACGTGTCTTTTCAAATTACTTTCCGCAAAGTGACGCTCTTTTTCTTGCTTAAATCGGGAAATCATTGTATATTGCCTCCGGAAATTCATCATCAGGAAAGGACGCAATCGTGGATACGGAACTTATTTTGAAGACGGGCGCGGAAGCCCTCCAGCTGGAAATCGACGGACTTGTCCATCTCAAGGAACATCTCGGCACGGAATTCGCCGAACTGGTCCGCCTCTGCATCCGGATTCTGGACAACGGGGGGAAAATCGTCGTATGCGGGATCGGCAAAAGCGGACATGTCGGAAAAAAGATCGCGGCGACTCTCGCCAGCACGGGATCTCCTTCCATCTTCGTCCATGCGGTGGAGGCCATGCACGGGGATCTGGGCATGCTGCAGGAACACGATCTGCTGCTCGCGCTCAGCTACAGCGGAGAAAGCGACGAGCTGGTCCGCGTTCTGATTCCCGCGAAACGCCTCGGCGTCACGATCGCGGCCATTACGGGAAATCCGGCATCCTCTCTGGCGAAACTCGCCGATCTCACCGTGCCGCAGACCGTTCCCCGGGAAGCCTGTCCCTTCAATCTGGCTCCGACGACAAGCTCGACCGCGACGCTCGCGCTCGGCGACGCGCTCGCCATGACCCTGCTCAAACTGCGCAAATTCACGAAAGAGAAATACGGACGCCTCCATCCATCCGGCGCGATCGGGCGCGCCGTCACGATGCGGGTGTCGGACGTCATGCGCAGCGGCGACCGCCTCGCGCTGGTTCCGCCTTCGGCAACGATCAAGGAGACGATTCTGTCCATGACCAAAGCGCATGGAGGCTCCGCAGTCATCATCGATGAAAACGGCGGTCTTCTCGGCATTTTCACCGACGGGGATTTCCGCAGAAAAGCCGAAAACGATCTGGACATCCTCTCCAGGAAGGTCGGAGAAGTCATGACCAGGAATCCCGCATCCATCTGCGCCGACGCCCTTGCAGTCGAGGTCCTGAAGGTTGTCGAAGCGCGCAAGATCGACGATATCATCGTGCTCGATGCCAAAGGGAAAGTGGTCGGAATCGTGGATATTCAGGACCTGCCGGGACTCAAGCTCATGTGAAATGACATCCGACTCCGGGCGCGCATTGTTCCGCGTCCGGATGGAGTCAGGCTTTTTTCAGCGGCCAGGTCCCGGTCCCCTGCCCGGTCCGCCGGGTCTCCTCACGCGCGGCGGACCGTCATGCCGGAACTTCCGCGGAGGAGGCGGCGCAGGGCGGTACACCGGAGGCGCCGGATACCAGGCGGGCGGCACGTAAACCGCCGGAGGGGGCGGCGGGGGCGGTGTCACCGCCACAACGGGCGGATAGTAAACCGGCGTCCCGATGGAAACCCCGACGTCCGTTCCGTGCCGGGAGCTTCCGACCGAAACTCCGATCCCCCCCAGATTCACCGAAACATTTCCTGCAAACGCGAAGGCCGCGCTCCCAACCAGAAGTGCTGTAAGAATGATCTTTTTCATTGCCTGTTTCTCCTCTGTTTGTGTTGAACTGCAATTGCTTTTCAGGGAATTTCTCCCTGTCATTGCCTGAAATAACGACAAAGAAAATCAGTTTATTGCATTAAATAATTAAATTTTTAAACTATTTAATTTTTTTATTATTCTCCGGTGCAGAGATCGGGAATTTCGCCTCCGGCGGCCAGCTTGCGCAGCTGGACCGCGGCAGGACTGAGAGGAGAGCACGAAGCAATTTTTGGCGATGCGGAGCATCGCGGGATTAACCTATTTTTTTTGAAGGAAATCAGCCGGGGGAAACGCGCGTTTCCGATGCGGGCATTTTTCTGCACGCCTTGATTTCCATGCCCGGGACAATATATTACCATTCCTGCAGCAAGCCGGTCCGGTCATGTCGCGGCGGCGCGAAATCACGGAAAGGAATGTTTCCCCATGAAAATTCTGCTTTTAGCCTTCGGATTTTGTTTTCTTTTTCCCGTTCTGCATGCGGACGAACGGCTTGAAAACGCGAAAAAAACACTGTTTTCCGCGCAGACTCCGGAAGAAGACCGGAAAAATGCGCTGGCGACACTGCGCCTGCTGGCGGAAACGGGAGACACGGAAGCGGAATACTGGTATGCCTGGATGCGCCATTACGGAAAAGGCGGAATGCCGGCGGACAAACCGGAGGCCTTCCGTTTCTTTTCCCGGGCGGCGGAAAAAAATCATACCCGCGCACTGTACTGGGTGGGCTACTATCACGGCAACGGATTCGAAATGGAAAAAAATCCCGGACTGGCCTTTGCCTACATGAAAAAAGCGGCGGAAAGCGGATCGCCGGAAACCATGTGCGGCTTTGCCGAGGAATGCCTGGCGGGACGCTTTTTCCCGAAAAACGATCCTCTGGCCTTTCATTATCTGCAGCGCGGCGCGGAACAGGGACATGCGTCTTCCCTTTATCACCTCGCACGCTGCTATCGTTACGGCCGCGGAGTGAAACGGGATCAGAAGAAGGCGTTTGAACTCTATCGCCGGGCCGCGGACAAAGGCAATCCATATGCCCAGTATCAAACGGCCATGGCAAGTTTCTTCTCCCGGGGAACCCCGCGGGATGAGGCCCTGGAATTCAAGTATTTCGGAATGGCCGCGGAAAAAGGCTACGCTCCCGCGCTCTTCCGGCTCGGCAACTGTCATTATTTCGGATTCGGCACGCCGCAGGATTTCTCCAAGGCGCTGCGCTGTTTCCACGCGGCGGCGGAAAAAGGCAGCTGCGACGCAATGGTTCAGATCGGCTACTGCCATTCCCGCGGGTTCGGCGTGAAGAAGGATGAAACGGAAGCGGTCCGCTGGTATGAAAAAGCTGCGGCAAAAAAAGATCCCGGGGCCTATCTGCAGCTGGCGCGCGCCTTTTTTTCCGGTTCCGGCGTCCGGCAGGATTACCGGAAATCCTATGAATATTACACTCTTCTGGAAAAAAGCAGATCCTCGATGAAATGGTTCGCCATGAGTGAAATCGGGCTGTTCCACGAAAAGGGCATCGTCGTGCCGCAGGATGACCGGAAGGCGTTTTCCTACTACAATCGGGCGGTGGACTGCGGCGGCAGAATCAAGGCGGGCCTTTTCCTGCTGCATGGGCGGGGGACGGAAAAGAATCCGGAGCAGGCCTTGAAAAAATTCAATGACAGCGTGGCATTCGGGAAAAGCCCTCTGGGCGCCTATCTGGCGGGATCGCTCCATCTCTCCGGCACAGGAACGGAAAAAGATGAAAGAAAAGCGGCGGAACTCCTGAAAATCGCCGCGGAAGCCGGTTATATTCCGGCCATGCGAAAATTAAGTGAGCTTTTCCGCCATGGCATCGCAGGAGGCGCGCCGGATCCGGAACAGGCTTCGGAATGGTCCCGGCGGGCGGAAAACACGCCGGAACTGCCGGATTCCCGCTTCATCGGCACGGCTCACAGGTGAAAGACGCTTCCGGAGGTGTTCCCCATACCCCGACGAAACGCTCTTTTTTCCCCTTTTTTTGTATTTGGAACTTGATGCCTGACGGAAGCGTTTTATATTTCGATATGACATTCCAAACATTCAACGGGAGATTTTGCATGAAAATCATTGTCGCCGGAGGCGGACAGGCCGGCTGCACCGCAGCGAAAAGACTGAAGCAGAACCTGCCCGGCGCAGATGTGCTGCTGTTCGACGCCGACACCTGCGGGCTTTACGCAAAAATGCGCCTGCCCGATTACATCGCAGGCAAGGTTGCAAGGGAAAAACTGATTCTCGCTTCTCCGGAAGCCATGCGGGCGCAGGGGATTGAAACCCATCCCGGCGAAACGCTGGAGAAAATCGATCCCGCCGCAAAGGAAATCCGGACCTCGGCGGGCCGGAGCTTCTCCTGGGACAAGCTGGTGCTGGCCGGCGGCGCGGACGCATTCGTCCCGCCGGTGAAAGGCATCGAACGCGTCAAGCCCTTCACGCTCCGCACGCTGCATGACGCGGACCGTCTCATTGCGCGCTCGGAAACGGCGGAAGACGCAGTTGTGATCGGCGGCGGACTGCTCGGACTCGAGGCCGCCTGGGCGCTCCGCGAACGGGGACTTGCAGTCACCGTGGTCGAATTCATGAACCGGCTTCTGCCGCGCCAGCTGAACGAGGCGGAGTCGGCGGTTCTGCTGGAGAAACTCTCCGGAGCGGGACTCCATTTCCGCCTCGGCGTTTCCGCCGCGGAGCTGGAACCGGGTTCCGCCCCGGACCGCGTGAAAACGACCTTTTCCGACGGAACCATGCAGGAAGCTGGAATTCTTCTTTTCTCCGCAGGCATCCGTTCCCGGATCCATCCCGCCGCGGACTGCGGAATTCAAGTGAACAAAGCCATTGTCGCAGATCACAGATTCCAGACGTCGCATCCCGACATCCATGCGATCGGCGACTGCGCGGAAATCGACGGGCGCACCTGGGGACTCTGGGTTGCGGCAAAGGACCAGGGCGAGGCGCTCGGCGACATTCTTGCGGGAAAACGCGATTCCTTTGTCAGTCCCGTCTACACGCCGAACCTGAAAATTTCCGGAATTCAGCTCAAGGACATCCGTCAGGACGCTTCCGCAAAACCGCAGTAAGGAGTTTTCCATGAAACGCGTCCCCGGAGCCGTCCTGCTGAAAGCGATGCCAGGAAAAAGGAAAAAAAGCGCCGTTTCCGGGAAAACCGCTTCTCCGGCGGAAAAAACGAAAGCGGGGACGGGGAAAGACGAAAAGAAAAACAGGAAAACAAAAGCGAAAGCGGAAAAAAAGCGGAAGACGGAAAAAACGGAAACAATGGAGCACGCCCGCAGTCTCCGCTCCGGCACTGTTCCCTATCTGCTGGAGGCGGACGGCACAATCCGGGTCATGCTGGTGACGCCCAAAGGCGGAGGAGCCTGGATGCTCCCGAAGGGAAATATGGAAAAAGGCATGACCGCCCATGAGTCCGCGGCCAAAGAGGCCTTCGAAGAGGCAGGGGTTGTAGGGATCTGCGATCCGGTCATGCTGGGGGAATACCGTTTCCGGCAATCGCAGCTGGTGCGGATTTTTCCGCTCCGGATTACGCGGATCCTGGAACACTGGGAGGAAACGGGGGAACGTTCCCGCTTTCTCTTCAAGCTGGAAAAGGCGGTGAAAATCGCGGATGGAGAGGACATCCGGTCCGTTCTGCGGAAACTCCGGGACTACCTGGCAAAGCAATCATAGGATACGGGAGCCGTTCATGGCGATTTTGGACGTAAGAGGTTTGACAGTCGAATTTCAGATGGAAGGCAGGGTCCAGCCGACCGTGACGGACGTCTCCTTTTCGCTGGAAAAAGGGGAGATTCTGGCGCTGGTCGGAGAAAGCGGCTGCGGAAAAAGCGTCTCCTGCATGGCGCTGGCACGGCTTCTGCCCTCGCCTCCCGCACGAATCGCGGGAGGAGAGGTGATGCTGCGCAAACGCTCCGGAGAGGTTGTGGACGTTCTGCGCCTTTCCCCGCGGGAGCTGCGGAAAATCCGGGGAGGCGAGATCGCCTACATTTTTCAGGAGCCCTCCGTCTCGCTGAATCCGGTTTTCCGCGTCGGAGAGCAGATCGCCGAAGCGGTCTCGCTGCATCGGCCCGACGTCGGGGATCCCTGGGAGGAGGCGGTGGAGCTGCTGCGCCAGGTGGGAATCCCCGAACCGCGCGACAGAGTTTCGCGTTATCCGCACGAGCTTTCCGGCGGGATGCAGCAGCGCGTCATGATTGCCATGGCAATCGCAAGCCGCCCCTCCGTGCTGGTCGCAGACGAACCCACCACTGCGCTGGATGTGACGATTCAGGCGCAGATTCTGGATCTGCTTCTGGATCTCCGCCGCAGCCTGGGCATGTCGATCATCCTGGTGACGCACAATCTCGGGATCGTCTCCGAGACCGCCGACAATGTCGCGGTAATGTATGCGGGAAGGGTTGTCGAATACGCCCCCGTGCGGGAACTGATTGACGCGCCGGAACATCCCTACACAAAGGCGCTTCTCGCGGCAGTTCCCGTGCTCGGACGGGAAAAAGGCCGCCTCTCCACGATTCCCGGTTCCGTTCCCTCACCCGCAAACTTCCCGGCGGGATGCCGCTTCTCGGACCGCTGTGCGCTGTGCGCAGCCGCCTCCGGCGCGGAACAGCTCCGCTGCCGCGACACCGTTCCGCCGTTCCGGAAAGTCGGGAAATCCCATTTCTGCGCATGCCATCTGCTTGACAGGGAGGGACAGCCCTCATGCTGAAGCCGCAGGAACCTCTGACGAAACAGCTTGCGCCGCTGATTGTTTTTCTTGCGGTCATTATTCTCTGCACCATGGTCATCAGCAGCCGGCATACGGCAAAAAAACATGCCGGAGAGACCGGAGCGCCGGTTGAAAGCGCTCAGCTCCGCATGGAACTGAGCCCGTTCCAATACAGTTACAGTGAAAATATGCTGCCGGCGGAGGATTACCGGGAAAAAAGCCCTTACCCGCGCGCGGATGCAACCCTGCAGCAGGCAACCGGATTCTGCGACAACGGCGAATATGACAAGGCGGAGGATGTCCTCCGCACCGCCCTGGTGTTTCACCCCGCCAACCTCAAACTTCTTTCCATGCTCGGCAGCGTTCTCTATCTGCAGGGGAAATACAGGGATGCGGAAATGATCTTCCGCCGTCAGGCGTTTCTGCGTCCGGACGACACATCGGCATACAACAATCTCGGCGCGGCTCTTGCCAAGCAGCGGAAATTCCGGGAAGCCATTTCCGCCGCGGAAAAAGGCCTGCGCATGGAACCGGCCTCCTCCATCGCCGCACTGAATCTTTCCGGCATTCACTCCATGGCGGGCAACACAGACAAGGCGATCGAATACTTCAAGAAGGCCTATGACATGCTGGGAGAACGGATTCTGCCGCTTTCAAACGATCCGAACTTCGACAATATCCGCAATCGCGAGGATTTCCGGCAAATCATCGATCAGGCGCGCTCGAAATCACAAAAGGAACCGCAGGATACCGAATGAGCAAAATACAGCTTTTGACAGAACGCATCTACAATAAAATCGCAGCGGGAGAGGTTGTGGAACGTCCCGCCTCGGTTCTGAAGGAGCTGCTGGAAAATTCCCTGGACGCCGGCGCGCTCAGAATCACAGTCGCCGTCCGGCAGGGAGGCGAACAGCTGATCTCCGTCACGGACGACGGCGAAGGAATGGATCCCGACGACGCCATTCTCTGCTTCGAAGCACATGCCACGAGTAAGATAAAAACGGAAAAAGACCTGTTCGCAATCACCTCGTTCGGGTTCCGCGGCGAAGCCATGCCCAGCATCGCATCGGTGGCGAAGGTGACGCTTCACACGCGCCGCCGCGACTCCGCCGAAGGCTTCGAAGTCGTCATCAACGGCGGGAAAATGCTTGCGTCGGCGCCGTTCGGCTGTGCGCCGGGAACGGAGGTCGTTGTCCGCGATCTCTTCTTCAACACCCCCGCGCGGAAAAAATTCCTGAGGAGCCGCGCAACCGAGGAAAAGCACATCGCCGAAATGATCACCAACATTTCCCTTGCCCATCCGGAGATCGGATTCGAACTGACTTTCGACGGACGGCCCTTTCTCTCAAGTCCGGCGGCAAAAGACCCGCTTCCCCGCATCCGCGCACTGTTCGGACGCGATTACGCGGACGCCATGATCCCGGTCTCCGGAAGCGAGCACGGCATCACGGTGAACGGCTTCATTGCCAGGCGTTCATTTACCCGTCCGACACGCATGGAGCAGCGAATCTTCGTGAACGGCCGCCCCGTGGAATCGCAGGCGGTTTATCGCGGCATCCGGGAGGGTTGCGGCCCCACGCTGGACAAGGGACGCTATCAGCCATGCATTCTTTTCCTTTCGCTGGATCCGTCCCGCGTGGATGTGAATGTGCATCCGGCAAAACGGGAAGTGCGCTTCTCCAGCGATTACGAAGTGACGGGATCGGTGCGCTCCGCGGTTGCCGCCGCGCTGCGCACGGCGGAAACCGCCGCTCTGGACCTGGGCGGTTCTCTCTTCTCTTCAAGGGAGGCAGAGTGTCCGGGAAATGTCTCTCCCGCCCCCTTCCCCGACATCCCCGCCGTGCCGTTTGACACGGCCCGCACGCCGGAAACGGCACTCCTCGACCGGGTAATGGCAAACGCATTTGTCGATTATACGCCGTCCGCCCTGACAGCCCCTCCCGTCCGGGCCGTGTCGCTGCCGGGATTCTCCGAACCGCGCGAAAGAAGCGGCGTCACGCCGCTGCCGGAACAAAGCGAAGAATCCGCAGGCGGGGAACGCGCACTTGCCGGAGGGAAACAGGCGGAACCTCTGGGAGTCCGCCTGATCGGCATTTTCAGCGACACCTACATTCTGGCAGAAAAGCCGGACGGACTGGTTCTGATCGATCAGCATGCCGCGCATGAGCGCATCCTTTTCGAGCGGATTCTCAAAGGCGTGGACGGAACGCTTTCCCAGCGTCTGCTGATCCCGGTCACGATTGAGCTTTCGCGTCCGGACATGGCGTTTCTCTCCCGAAACGCCGAATTCGTCGAACAGGTTGGATACGAGGTCGAACTGTTTGGACAGAATACGGTCAAACTCAGCGCAATTCCCGCCGCGCTGCCGCAGGACCGTGCGGGCGACACCTTCCGGGACATGCTCTCCCGCGCAATCGACAGCGGCAGCTCCGCGACAGCCAGAACCGATCTGGAAACTGTCGCCATGAGCGCATGCAAAGCGGCGGTCAAGGCAAATGACAAGCTTACAGTCGAGGAGGCGGTCGCGCTCCTGAAGCAGCTGGTGCAGTGCGAGCAGCCTTTCACATGTCCCCACGGACGTCCGACAATCCTGAACATTTCCACGCGGGAGATTGAACGGAGATTCGGACGCAGGGGATGATTCTCCGGTCTCCTCCGGAAAAACAAGCGGAAAAGCACGGACTGTTTCAGAAACGGAACAGCCTGCGTTCCCCGGCCCGGAGCTTCTCCTTCGTGCGCATGCCGCGGAAGTCCAGCAGAAACGAGATGTCGCCGGAAGCGGCAAGCGTGACCTCCGTCCTTCCGGAAGTCCAGTGAAGGTCAGCTGTGATTCCTCCCCGGGCGCGAAGGCCGGAAACCTCCCCCTCCTTCCAGGACGTCGGAAGAGCGGGCAGAATCTGGAGAACCGGCATGCCGTCCTCCGTTGTCATGTGGCTTTGCAGAAGCATTTCAGCGATCGCGGCGGCGACTCCGAAATTGCCGTCGATCTGAAACGGCGGGTGCGCGTCAAAAAGATTGATGTAAACACCGCCGCGGGAGTAGGAATACCCGCTATGCACATCGACGACGGCAAGCAGATTCCGGATCACTCTGCAGGCATGGTCTCCGTCGAGAAAACGGGCCCATAATGCGACACGCCATCCCATTGCCCAGCCGGTGCTGAAATCGCCGCGCCGTTCCAGGGAAACCCTTGCGGCCTCATAATATTCCCGCCCCCGTTCCGGCGTGAACAGCGCACCGGGATAAACGCCGTACAGATGGGAAAGATGACGGTGATGGATATCGGATTCTTCGAAATCCGCCCCGTATTCCAGAAGCTGTCCTTCCCGCCCGATGCCGGGCTTTTTCAGGCGCGGCAGCGCTGCGCGCAAACGAGACTCGACCGGATCGTCCTTCAGGCCGAGACGCTCAATGCAGAAAAGCGCCTCCCGGAAGTTTTCCTCAATCAGAGTCATGTCCATGATGGTGCCGGCCGCGACGGAAGCCGCTGCCCCCGTCTCCGGATCAATAAAACTGTTTTCCGGCGAAGTGGACGGAATCGTCAGAAGAGTGCCGTCCGGCTCCTCCACCAGGAAATCAAGCAGGAACTCCGCGGACCCGCGCAGGACGGGATAGGCTTCGCGCAGAAAATCTTCGTCAAGGGTGTAGAGATAATGTTCGAACAGGTGACGGCAGAGCCATGCTCCGCAGACCGGCCAGAATCCCCATTGCGCCTTCCCCGTTGCAAGCGAGGCGAAACGCCAGATGTCCGAATTGTGATGCAGACACCACCCGCGGCAGCGGTAAAGCTGCTCCGCCGCCGCCCTGCCCTCCTCCGCATGCTCCCGGATCATGCGGAACAGCGGTTCGGCGCATTCCGCAAGATTCGCGCTTTCCGCCGGCCAGTAGTTCATTTCGGTATTGATGTTGGTCGTGTAGTTGCATCCCCAGGGCGGCATGAGCAGCGGGTTCCAGATCCCCTGCAGATTGGTCGCCTGCGTGCCGGGACGCGAGGAGGCGATCATGAGATAACGTCCGAAGTGATACAGCAGGGCCGCCATGTTCGGCGGCACGGTTCCGGCTTTTTCACAAGCCCTCAGTCGCTGATCGGTCGGCAGGAAATCCTCCTCCGTCTCGGGGAAACGCAGGAGAGAACGGTTGAAGAGAGAGCGGTTGTCTTCCGAATGCCGCGCAAGCAGATGTTCAAAATCCTGTCCGGCAGCCGCGGCGAAATCCTGCAGGCATTTTTCCTCCGGAGACGGTCCCCGGCTCCCCGGCATGGTCTTCCAGTCGATGAAATCGCTGCGGATCGCGAGCAGAAGCACCACGCTGTCCGCGGTGCTCACCTGCAGAGTCCCGTCCGGCGAAACGGTGACGTTTCCTCCAGCCGGCACAGCTTTCAGACGCATCTGATAGCGGATTCCGGGACGGCCTTCGTCATTCCGCCAGACAATCCGGTCGCGGCGGTTGAAGACCGGACACTCCCCGTTGAAGAAAATACAGGACTCTTTTCCCGCGGCACTTCCCCGGACTTCAGATTCAAAAAAGGCATCAAAGGAAACCGCCCCCGGCCGGTCGCCGGAAATGCGCATCACCATGAGCTGATCGGGATGACTGACGAAGCTCTCGCGCCGGAATGCCGTACCATCGGCCCGGAACACGGTGACCGCCAGCGCATTTTCCAGATCAAGCGAACGCGCATAATCCGACACCGCACCGTCGAAATGAAAACGGATGCGCAGGGTTCCGGCGGGCAGATAACTCTGGGAGTCGCAATCCAGGATCTCTTTCGAGATGAACTCATCCGCCTCCGTAAAACGCCGTTTCCGGATCATGGTGCGGGCCCGGGAGAGATTTTCAAACACCCGCGGGCTGTATGCGTGTCCCGGAAGTCCGGACCAGAGCGTATCCTCATTGAGAGCAATCGTCTCGTTTTCCGTTCCGCCGTAAACCATGGCGCCGATTCTGCCATTGCCGAGAGGAAGCGCCCCCTCCCAGAACGCCGCGGGCTCGCGGTAATGCAGAAATGCCGAACTTTTATTCATGACACATCCCTTCGCAAAGTTGTAACAGGAAACTGTTCCGGAACAATACATGAAAATACCGCCGTACGCAACGGGGCAGGAAAAAAAGTTCCGCTTTTTTTATGAAGAATCCCCATTCATGAAACCGAAAAAACAGTTTTATTCATAAACGGGAGGAAAATCCCCGGTTCAGAGAACTTTCAGCAGCTCCACATCGAAAATCAGAGCGGCGCCGGGAGGAATCGCTCCGCCCGCTCCGCGTTCCCCGTATGCCAGTTCCGCCGGAATGAAAAGCCGGTATCTGGAACCTTCGCGCATCAGCTGAAGCGCCTCGGTCCAGCCGGGAATCACCTGGGTCAGGAGAAATTCCGCGGGCTGCCCGCGCTCGACGGAACTGTCGAACACCGTGCCGTCAAGAAGTTTGCCGGTATAATGCACACGGACTTTGCCGGTGCGTTCCGGCTTTGCCCCGGTTCCTTCCGCAAGCACCAGATACTGAAGTCCGCTTGCAGTGACCTTCACTCCCTCCTTTCTGGCATTGGCCTCCAGGAACTCCTTCCCCGCTCTGGCATTGTCCTCGGACATTTTCTTCATGCGGTCCTGTCCCGCCTGCTGCATCCGGGTCTGAAGTTCCTGCATCGCCCTCGCGTATTCCTCGGGAGGAATCCCGGGAGCTCCGGCCAAACAGTCCCGGAGTCCCTCCAGAACCAGCTCAGGTTTAACAGGGAGAGGGGACTTGAGCACATATTCCCCGACATTAATCCCCAGCGCATAACTCATTTTCTCCATATCCGACGCAAATGTTCTGCCCATAAAAACTCCGTTTTCCCTGCTGCCGCGCGATCCGTCCGCTCCGAATGAACGGCCGTTCCCGCCGGCTTGATCCGGATAGTATACCGCACATCCCGCCAAGAGTCAAGCAATCCCCGGGCATCTTTCCCGGAAAGGCGGCAAATCCGCAGAGGCATGCCGCACTTTCCCCCAACTCCCCCCCAACTTTCCCGGTGCGTCCGGACATTTTAATTTTATCCAAAATAAAAGCTGAATGCATTTGTAATTTGCCGTGTGCGGGCATATCTTTATCCGGATTGTCTGACAACAACAAAAGCAAGGGAGGATATACGGCATATGAAGGACTGGGAAAATCAGAAACTGACCGGAATCAACAAAATGGAGGGGCACACGTTCTGCCCTCCGTTTGACGGCAGAACGGAAGCGCTGACAGGAGAACGTTCCTCTTCGCCCTACTTCAAGCTTCTCAACGGCGCCTGGAAGTTTGAATATTTTGCTTCGCCGGAATCCGCGCCGGAGGACTTTTTCGAGGAAGATTTCGACTGCTCGGAATGGGATGACATCGTCGTCCCGAGCAACTGGCAGATGAAAGGTTACGGCAATCCGCACTATACGAACGTCGTCTATCCGATTCCCGTAAATCCGCCTTTTGTTCCGTCCGAGAACCCGACAGGCTGCTACATCCGGGAGTTTGAAATCGAGGAATCCTGGCAGGACCGCCGGATCGTGCTCCGTTTCGACGGAGTCGATTCCTTCTTTTACGTCTGGGTCAACGGCCAGCTCGCGGGAATGAGCAAGGGCAGCCGCAATCCCGCGGAGTTCGACATCACCGACATCGCCCAGATCGGACCGAACCGCATCACGGTCCAGGTGCTCCAGTGGTCCGACGGGACCTATCTGGAGGATCAGGACATGTGGTGGCTGAGCGGCATCTTCCGCGATGTCTCCGTCACGGCATATCCGGAAATCGACATCTTCGACATCTTCGCAAAACCCCTTCTCGACAGGAAATACAAAAACGGTCAGCTTGAACTTGAACTTGAAATCCGGAACCGGATGGAAAAGGCCGGAAACGATCTTGTCGTGGAAGCCGAGCTGTTCGACAAATTCGGCCGCGCCGTATTCCGGGAGCCGCTCTCTGCAAAGACTTCCGTCAAGGCGGGAAAAAGCGCACTCGTGCGCATGAATGCGGAAATCCGCAACGTCCTGAAATGGAGCGCCGAAACCCCCGATTTGTATACGCTTCTCCTGACGCTGAAAAACCGCTACGGCGTCATTGAATGCAAAAGCCTCCGGATCGGATTCCGGACAATGGAGCTCAGAGACGGCAATTTCCTCGTCAACGGCGTTCCGATCATGATCCGCGGCGTCAACCGTCATGAGTTCCAGACGGATCTCGGGCGCGCGGTCACATATGACGCCATTCTGGAAGATATTCTCCTGATGAAGCGGAACAACATCAACGCCATCCGCACCTGCCACTATCCGGACTGTGAGATGTTCTACGAGATCTGCGACCGTTACGGGCTCTATGTCATGTGCGAAGCCGATCTGGAAACCCATGGATTCGGATATGCGGAAGGAAAAAATCCCTCCATGTGGCCGGAATGGGAGCACCCGTTCCTGGAGCGCATGCAGAGAATGGTCGAAACCTTCAAAAACCACGCCTCGATCATTTTCTGGTCGCTCGGAAACGAAGCCGGCTACGGAATCAATCACAGAAAAATGTACGAGTGGACGAAAAAGCGCGACAACACGCGTCTTGTGCATTACGAACGCGATCAGATGGCGGAGACCGCAGATGTGCTCAGCACCATGTATTCCGCGCCGGAATTCATCGTCAACACCATCATTCCGGAACGCTGCCGTCCCACCGGAAAACCCTTTATCCTCTGCGAATACGCGCATGCAATGGGCAACGGCCCCGGCGGACTGGAGGACTACTGGCAGACCTTCTACGCGCATAAGGAAATTCAGGGCGGATTCGTCTGGGAATGGTGCGACCACGGCATCCGCACCCGCGACGAGGACGGATGCGAATACTTCGCATACGGCGGCGATTTCGGAGAAACGCCCAACGACGGCAACTTCATCGCCGACGGACTCGTGCTCCCCGACAAGACGCCTTCCCCGGGTCTTATGGAACTCAAAAAGGTCATTGCCCCTGTCCGCGTAACGGCCGGAAACCTGAAAAAAGGGATCGTCCATGTTGAAAACCACTATGATTTCCTCACGCTGGAACATCTGAACGTCGTCTGGAGCATCAGCGAAAACGGCACAGTGATCCAGTCCGGCTCGATTCCGCCGCTTGCAATCGCCGCGCGCACCGGTGCGGACGTCGCAATCCCGTTTGTCATGCCGCCGCACCCGAAACCGGGCGCGGAATACTTCCTGAACCTCAGCTTCCTGCTCGGGGCGGATACGCTCTGGGCGCGCTGCGGGCACGAAATCGCCTGGGCGCAGCTTGCGCTTGATCTCAAGGCTGCGGCTCCGAAAACCGCCGCACCCCGCCCGGTTTCTTCCCCCGTTGAAATGGAAGAGGACGCCGATTTCCTTTATATCGCCGCGGATGAGACTTTCTTTGAATTCGACCGCCGCACCGGCACACTTGCCAGCTGGATGATCGACGGGCTTCCGCTCCTGGAATCGGGACCGAGACTGAATCTCTTCCGTGCGACCACGGACAATGACCGCGGACACTCCGGCATGGCGGCACAATGGAAGAAGGCCTATTACCACCAGATCACGCACACGGTCAAGGACATCGCGTTTGATCCGGACAAGGCGAGAATCCGGGTTCTGACCCGCGTCGCGCCGCCGGTGCTTCAGTGGGGAATCGACTGCGAATACATCTATCAGTTCCTGCCGGACGGTTCCTTCACGCTGGAACTTTCAGGGAAACCGGCGGGAGACGACATGCCGCCCTTCCCCCGTCTCGGCTTCCGGCTCGCTCTGCCGGAGGCAATGGACAATGTTCAGTGGTTCGGACTCGGCCCCGGAGAATCCTATCCGGACACGAAGGAGGCGCAGCGGGTCGGGCTCTACAAAGCGCCGGTGGACGCGCTTTACACGCCCTACACGTATCCGCAGGAGAACGGCAACCGCAGCGAGGTGCGCCGCGCCGCATTCTACGATCTGCACATGGGCGGATTCCTGGTCACGGGTCTGAACGGCATGCGCTTCAATTTCAGCGCCCACCGTTTCACGCCGGAGGCGCTGGAAGCGGCAAAACATCCGCATGAAATCGAGGAGAGCGAAACCATCTGCCTGAATCTCGACTGGAAACAGCAGGGAGTCGGCTCATCCTCCTGCGGACCCGCGCTTCCGGAAAAATATCAGATCCCGGTCAAGCCGTTCCGCTTCGGCATGAAGTTCCGCGGATTCCGTCCGAACGAGCTGAACGACGGTTCTTTCTTCCAACTGCTCTAAGCCGGGAAGTCGAGGGTGATTCATGAGAAAAGTTCCGAAAACAGTAACCGCGGACGAGGCGGTAAGCGTGGTGAAGTCCGGCGATCTGATCTATCTGAGCGGATTCGCCAACACGCCGGAAACGCTTCTGGACGCCCTCTGCCGCCGTGCCGACCGGCATGAATTTGAAAACGTCCGCATCCTGCAGCTGATGACCTTCGGGCCGGCGCCCTACATGGCGGAAAAATATGCGGGTATCTTCGTCAACGATCTTTTCTTCGTCGGCGAAAACAACCGGAAAGCGGTTCACGCGGGATTCGCGGACTATCTGCCGGTGGGACTGAGCGACACGCAGAACCTCTTCCGCACAGGCAGGCTCAAATGTGATGTCGCGATGATCAAGGTGACGCCGCCGGACCGGCACGGATATGTCTCTCTGGGTGTATCCGTGGACATTACGCTTTCCGCCGTCATGACAGCGAAAAAGGTCATTGCGATCATCGACAGCTCCTCCCCGCGCACACTCGGGGACGCGCTGATCCCCTACAGCAAGATCGACTATGCCGTCATTGCGACGCATCCCCTCCCGGAAGTGCTCTATCCGCCGTCCGGACCGCTCGACATCACAATCGGACGGAACTGCGCGGAACTCATCGAGGACGGGGCGTGCCTTCAGATGGGAATCGGATCGATTCCGAACGCAATTCTTTCCCAGCTCGGCGGGCACCGGGATCTCGGCATCCACACGGAAATGTTTTCCGACAATGTGATGCCGCTTGTGGAAAACGGAGTCATCAACGGGGAGCGCAAGCAGATCGACACGGGCAAACTGGTCACCAGCTTCATGATGGGATCGCGGAAATTCTACGACTTCATCAATGACAATCCTCTGGTGCTGATGAAAGACATCGGATATACGAACGACCCCTTCATCATCGCGAGGAATGACAATGTCGTGGCGATCAATTCCGCGCTCGAAGTCGATCTGACCGGCCAGATTGCGGCGGATTCAATCGGCACTTCGATGTATTCCGGCATCGGCGGACAGCTGGACTTCGTCTACGGAGCCTCCCGTTCGAAAAACGGCAAGGGCATCATCGCGATCTCCTCCCAGACGAACAAGGGCAAAAGCAAGATCGTCCCCGTCCTGACGCCGGGAGCGGGCATCACGACGCCGCGCCATCTGGTGCATTACGTCATCACGGAATACGGGATTGTGGATCTCTACGGGAAATCGCTTCAGGAACGCGCCGCGCTCCTGATTGAAATCGCACATCCGGATCATCGGGAGGAACTGGAAAAGGCGGCCTTCGAACGCTTTGGAAAATTCTTCCTCTATCGGAAAAGCCGCCGGATGCTGAAGAAAAACTGAATTCGTCCGCTGCAATCATCCGGAACGGAACATACGGAAAAGCACATGGATCTGGCAAGGCTTCTTCCTCTTCAATGGCAGGCGCTGCTTCAGGACGCACTGCGGGCGGATTCCTTTCGTCAGCTGGAAACGTTTCTGGAAAGGGAATACGGCTCCCAGGAGGTATTCCCGCCTTTGGACGACCTGTTTTCCGCGTTCCGTCTCACTCTTCCGGAACGTCTGAAGGTCGTGATCCTCGGGCAGGACCCTTATCATGAAAAAGGACAGGCGCACGGACTTGCATTTTCCGTCCGCCCCGGCGTGCGGCTGCCGCCTTCGCTGCGCAACATCTTCCGGGAGCTGCATGACGATCTGGGAGTGCCGGTTCCTGAAAGCGGCTCGCTGGAGCGCTGGGCCTCACAGGGGGTTTTTCTTCTCAATACGGTTCTGACCGTCCGCGCCCATGCGGCGAATTCCCACAGGAAACGCGGCTGGGAAGCATTCACGGACGCCGTCATCCGGGCTGTCAGCGGTTTTGACCGGCCCCTTGTCTTTGTTCTCTGGGGTGATCCGGCGCAGAAGAAGGCATCGCTCATCGACCGGACCAGGCATACCATCCTCGCCTCCGCGCACCCGTCGCCGCTTTCGGCTTACCGCGGTTTTTTCGGGAGCCGCCCCTTCTCCGCAGTCAACGCACGTCTGCGCGAGCTGGGAGAAGAGGAAATCCGCTGGGGAGAGGAAGAGCGGCAGTCCGGAATGACGGAAGTGCCTCTGTTTCCATTGTGACAGCAGAACGCGCGTGCCCTCTCCGGCTCATGGATGCCGGAACGGGGATGCGTTTCGGCGGGATCAGTAAAAACGCATACTTTCCGGATCGAAATGCCGCTCCATTCCCGGGACATCAACGGACCTTCCGGAGGACGAGGCGGGAAGCGCTCCCCCCGCCAGCTGAAGCCGTCCGGCGGCAAGATCGGCAAGACGCTCCATCGTGTCGCCGTAGGACTCTTTGATCTTGGCGGGGACATTGCTTCCCGGGCCGCGTTTGTAAAGCTCATACTCGGCGATCCGGAGCGTCCACTCCGCGACCATTTCATCCTGCGGCAGCGGAAGCGCATAGCGGACGGAGGCGAAACTTTCCACGACCGCCTCGGCACGGGAGAGAATCCGCTCGACAAGCACTTCAATCTCCTCTTCCGGAACATCCGCAAGGTTCGCCAGTTTCACGGGCGTGACCCTTTCGCGGAAAACTTCCAGTGAAATGTATTTTCCCATAAGAATTTCCTGATTTCAAATGAACGCCCTGATACGGAAGATCAGGGCAGGATGAAAAAAGGAAAGCGGTGAAAAGCCGCGGAAGCGCTCTTCTCTTCCGCCTTCCCTTATGCGGAATGCGTTACGCCGCCGCGCCGCCCCGGAAGATCAGGTGCGGAAACGCGAGGAACGCTTCTCCGCGCGCATCGGCGCCGTAGACGTATTCCTTGCGGCAGAAGACATTTTCGTCATTCTCGCCGTCAAGACAGACCAGCGAGGGCTGTTTTCTCTGCTGGACGAAAAGCGGCTTGAGAATCCCGTTTGCCGCGGCGAGGAACCAGAGATCTTCGGCATCGCCGGAAAGTTCAGGCAGCACGAGAAGTTCCGCACTCCCGTTCCACGGATTGTCGGTGGCGCCGACTCCCGCAGAAAGTTCCCGGAGCTGGAGACGGTCCTTGAGAATCGCAAAGGCGGCGGCCTCGTTCTTGGGACCGACGATCAGGAGATCCGGAACGATCCCGAGATTTCTTCCGTTGTGTCCGCGATACTCCATCATGCTCCGGCGCGCCGCAGCATAACTCTCTGCGGAAAGAACCGCCGTGCTGTTGTTGGCAATCGGGGAATCGCCATAGACGCGGCCCGACGAGAAAAACGCCGTGTCGTCGATCCAGGACGGATTCGACATAAGAGCCTCGACGGCGAGATCCTGCCAGATTTTTCCGGCATTGTAACCCATCTGCGCAATCAGCGTGGAATAGATCCCGTACTGATCGTCCTCAATGTCGTTGCGCGGAATGATGACAGTATCCTCGAAATCCCGGTTGACGACCTCGATTTTCCGCGTGCTCACATTCTTGAGCTGCCGTTCGCCGATCCATTCGCGCATTCCGCCGAACTGTTCCAGGAAGGGATAGACGTTTGCGGCCGTGCCGGACTGAATCGTACCGCAGAATTTCTGCCAGGAATCGGGCACGCGCTCAATCCCGGAAGCAAAATTCATGTTGAAGCTCTTGAAAAGAAAATCCATGTTTTTTCTGCTGATATCCATCTCTGCACCTCCTGCATCCGTTATCCGATGACCTGGTTTCCGATTTCGACAATAACCTGCGAATCCGCGTCGATCTCACGAAGGACGCCGGCACGAATGTGATTGGTTCCGCCGACCTTTCCAACCGTGTGGTCGTCGATGACATAGACCGCCTTGTTGATGTCCGCCGCCGTAAGCTTCTCGTCTTCACCGGCGGCATTGTCGAACTTGAACACGCCGCTCTTGGCGATCACGCGTCCGTCGGCGGTGAATCCTTCGGCGCGGCCGATGACGATGAGCTTCGCGGCATCCGCGGCCGGTTCCGCTTCATTGGTCGTGCCGTTGATCGCGACAATGGAGCCGGTGTAGATTTTCACGCCGTCGCGCAGGGGACGCGTGCGGTGCAGTTTCTGGGTGTGACAGAGAATTTCGGTGGTGTTTCGTGCGTTGGAGAGAGCAGTCATCGGCAGGTTCCTTTCATTTTTCTGATTGCCTTGCGCTGGGGTTCCGTAAGTCCGAGGAGCGAAGCGATTTTCGCTTCCTCGGGAGTGAAGGCGGTATCCGCTCCGTTCTCCGGGAGAGGAGCTTCATCGGTGTCCTTGTTGTCGGGGACGATCCGCGGAGCGGCGTCGCTCCACGTCCGGAATGCCGCAAGATCGTTTCTTGCAAAATCATGCGCCCAGGAGCGCATCTTTTCCGTGAGCTTTCCGTCAGCGAAGGCCGTACGGACCGCTTCGTCCGCCTCGTGTGCCGCCAGGAGCAGAAGCTTCTCTTCGGCGGCGTCAAGCGACTCCAGTTCATTGAGCTGAAGAAATGTCGCGAGTTTCTTCGCGTCGGCATTCAACGCGTCGATTCTTTCCAGAACGGCCTTCTGCTGTTCCAGCGGATCCGCATCCGCAAGAGCAAGAAGACCGAGTTTTTCCAGAATCTCATTCATGGCTGTGTTTTTCCTTTCGTTGTAATGTGGTTGCTGCGGCTCGTCACTTGCATCATGCGCCGCGGAATCGAGGTCATCGGCCGCAAGGGCCGGAATCCCGTGCATCGCGGGATGGTTCGTGAGAGCCACCGAATGAATCGCCGACACGTTTTTCCCGCTTCGGGAAAAGTAGAGCGTCGGCGAGAAGTAACGGTATTCGCCGTTGAGCAGATATTTTTCAGCTTCGCGCGTCCAGTATTTGACTTTCGCGCAGAGTCCCTCCGCACTTTTGCGGAGTTCTCCGATCCAGCCCGCCGCCGGAGCTTTGCCGGAGGAGAGGCTCTGATGTTCAAAATCGATGACAAGATCGCGTCCCCGCGAGACAAACTCCTGAATGACGGCATCGGCATCCGCCTCCGTAAATTCAAATTCACCGCGCACGCCGCCTTTGGTAAAAGCCGTTTTCCCATACCGGATCAGGAGCATGGACTCGGGAAGAGTGCGGAGATGAGTATCCGACACGGGGGAAACGCCGTCGAAAAATGCAAGTCTGCTGTGTTTCATGCCTGTCACTCCTTTCCGGATGCGGATTGATCCAGTTTAATGCAGAAGGTTTTCTCGACCCATGCGCAGTCCGGGGAGAATCCGCTTTCCGCGAGAATTTTAACGATCTGCGCCTTTTCCGTCAGATTCTCCGGCGAGGCATAGTCAAGTTTGAATGCCAGCGTGCCTTCCGTGCCGTAGCGGAAACGCTCCAGAGGGGCGAGAATCTGCGTATTGATTGTCTCCATAAGATTCCGGCAGTCGGCTTCGAGGATGTCGTGCCGGACATTTTCCTGAATCTGTCCCCGGCTGAAGCCCGAAGCGCTTCCGCTGGAGGCGGTCTGCCCGAGGATAAGCATGGCGAACAGTTTGTCGATGTAATCCATCCAGGCCTGGTAGTCCGAACTCGCGGAACCGGCAGGATTCAGCACCTGAAGTTCGGATCCTTCCGTCACCACTCCCGTACCGTCCGAACCGATTTTCGACAGCGACTGGAGAATCGAGGTCCGGACACTTTCATTTTCAAAATCGTCATCCCGGATTTTTGCAATGATGAACGGGATTCCGAATTTTTCCAGATAGCGCGCCCGGTCCCGCATCGCGTAATGCTTGAAAAAGTAGAGCCAGACCAGGGGGCGGAGCAGACCGCCGCGGGAACAGGGACCGGATTGCAGTTTGTGCGTATGCAGCACAAACTGGTTCGGATGGTATTCCGCAAGGGAACGGATTCTGCCGGAGAGCGTCAGCAGCGCCGGATTGCCGCCGAGATCAAACTGCCAGTTCGACGGATCGATTTTCCGGAAGGCGGTGATCTCCTTCCCTCCTTCGCCCCAGATGAGCGCCGCACCGGAATAGCCGAGAGCCAAGGCATCCAGGAGATGCCGCATCAGCGCATGAATCCGCGCTCTCTCAAAAATGGAACGGACTTCGGCAACATGCGCGGCATCGTCTCCCTGAATGCTCCAGTCGCACGCCAGAACCGCCAGGATGCGGGTCTGCATATGGGCGGTGACGGCAGGTTCCTTTTCAAGCAGAATCCGGTAGAGCGCGGCCTGTTCGGACGGGGCACCCTCGTTCGCCGCCGAGAGCAGACGCCGGATCAATCCCGCATTCAGTTTCGGGTCGTTCAGCGCCGTCCAGGAAAAGGTGAATTCGTCAAAATCCGCGCCCGTGCTCCGCGGAACGGAATGAATTGTCTTCCGGATTCTCTCCTCGCGGGAGAGTCCGGATTTCGCCCGGTACTTCATGACCGGCGAAAATGTTTCTGCTGCGTGTTTTCTCGTCATGGAAAGATCTCCTTGGTTTGCTATTCGCCAAGCGTCAAAGAAAACCGGGCGGAAACAAGATGTTTTCCCCGATTCTACAAAAGAAAAAAGGCTTTTCGAACTCAGAAAAAAAATCCGTCCCATCATTCCCGTGTCAAAAAAAATACATCCCGGCGCCGGTACGGCACAGGAGAAGGATACGGCAGGAACGGAAAAAAGGAGCTCGTGCAGGAAATGAAAATACCTGCGTGACACCGGCGGGCCGGCATTCACACGGAACGGCTGGAACCCGTTGGAATTGAATTCATATGCAATGATTGCGCCGCAGCAGAAATTTTTCCGCAGGACTCCGGAAAAACGTGCGGATCAGGATGGGAACCCGGACATATCTTTCAAAATGCCGGAAGAGAAAGGAGGGGACGGTAAAAACAATCCGCCGGAACTTTTCCGGCGGATTGCAGTCGCAACGCATACTTATGCGAAACAGGCGGAATATGCACCGCGTTTTTTTATTTCCCCGCTTTGCTGCGGAGAATCCTGTTAAGCGCCTTGTATCCCGCGGGATTCTT
This sequence comes from uncultured Victivallales bacterium, assembly GCA_944391115.1. Taxonomy (GTDB): domain Bacteria; phylum Verrucomicrobiota; class Lentisphaeria; order Victivallales; family UBA1829; genus UBA11452. The sequence continues at coordinate 227,024 of CALXSJ010000004.1, forward strand.
GCCTACATGCCCTTCCGTAGCAAAGATTGTCATGTGTTTCTCCGTCGCGGCGGGGAGATTGTTGAATACGGCGTAAACGGACGTGGGAACGCACGTATTGTCAATCATTCCGACAGTCATATAGACTGGCGCCTTGATATATTTTGCAAAGTTGACGTTGTCGTAGTATTTCGACACTTCGGCGGTTTTCACATCAACCGGCTTTCCGTTCTTTGCGGCGAAAAGGCGCGGCCATCCCGACTGGCGGCCCAGCAGATTGCCGGAATGGTCGCTCATGGCGGGAACACCGGTCAGGCAGAGGGAGACCTGCGGATCAAGCGAGGCGGCGACAATCGACTGCGCACCGCCCTGGCTGGAACCCAGCACGATCAGATTTTTCCCGTCCCATTCGGGAAGCGTCTTCACATAGTCAAGCGCACGGAGAACGCGCAGGTACATGTCCCGGAAATAGAATTTTTCCCGGTCGTTCTTGTTCCTGTAGTAATAATTGCGCAGTTCATTGTTGTTCAATTTGTTGTAATATTCCCGCTTCTGCCCGTTGAGGATGCCATGCGCATTGACGTCAAAGAAAATCGCATTGTTCCGGAAAATCCTGGAGGCGGAACGGACTCCCGCGCCATGATAGGAGACAACAGCCGGAAGGCTTTTGGGTCTGGCATTGAGCGGCATCGTGAGATATCCGGAAACCGGAACGTTGTTCACGCAGTCCACCTTGACATCATAGCACTGAAAACGGTCCGCCTGTCTGCCTGTCAGGGGAACCGCAGTCTTTTCCGCACGGACCGGAATTTTCGCCAGCGCGGCTTTCTGATCATCCCAGAATTTCCTGAAATCCGCAGGTTCGTCGCATCCGGCTCTGATCTTATCCGGCTCCACCATCGCGCCGGCGCCGGAAAGAATCGCTCTTTTGCGCTTCAGAAGAGGTTTCCCATTCTCGTCCAGCAACGTGGCCCGCACCTGAATCCATCCAGGTGCATCCAGAGAGGCCTCGCAGAAAAGCGGATTCCCATCCGTCTTCGTGATGATATTCTTCTGAAGCTTGCCGTCTCCGGAAGAAACCGCATAGCCGATTTTCTGCCCGTCCACAGGCTTGCCCGCCTTGTCAGCAAGAGTAATCCGGAACTGAATTTTTTCTCCCGCCCTGTAAACGTTTTTCTTTTGAACGGGAGTCACTTTGAGCTGGTAACTTTCATAAGCGGGACGGGCGGGCGCGGCGCTTTCAGCAACTTTCGCCGCGGCGGCAGGAACATCCGCTTTTTTTCCGGCAGCGGGTTCTGTCTTCTCCGTCCGGGAAGCCGGCGCGGATTCTGTCTTCCGACATTCCGATGAAGAGCAGCATCCGCAGCAGCATGCGCTCAGGAACAACGCGGCCAGAGCCGTCAGGCCGGCCGAGAATGCGATTTTGGATCCGGGTTTCATAACGTTCTCCTTCCTTGGTGATTATGGACAGCAATAAACTGCATCACAGGAAGATAGCATTGCATCAAAAAAAAGCAAAGAAAAAAAGAAAAATATCATTCCGGTTTCTCATCCGCATTTCCTCGGGTCTTTTCACTCTTTATCACGGAAATATTTTCAATATCGGCATTCCGGGCTCCGATATAGATATATCCCGCCTCATTTTCCGCCAGGTCAAAAGTGAAAATATGCTCTCCGGGCTCTTCCGACAGCGGGCTGAGGACGGTTTTTCCTTTCTTTTTGTGCATGAACTTCTTTCCTCTCAGGGAAAGTCCCGTGGAAGGATAGAACTCCAGATTTCCTTTTCCCGAAGCGCGCACCGTCACCGTGATGGTGCAGGGATGCAGACCGCGGGCGACGTTATGCCCGGTTTCGGAAAGGTTCATGATCTGATAAAGTTTTGTCCCCCTGAGCCGCACAATGTTTTTCCCGTCTTTTCTGACCAGAGAGGCGCGCTCAGGATTGGCTTTCCAGTATTCCGGGAAGCCGTTCTTCCCGATCTGCGCAAAGGAGCCGTTTTTCACCACTTCCTTTCCTCCGGGAACGAGAGGGCGGTAGAAGGCGACATCGCTATGAGGACGCAGGCCGTCAATTCCGCCCCGGTCAACGGATGCCGGCGGCTGAAGATTCCGGATATTCCGCCAGACATGCAGCTTCCATGGCTGTCCGGGAAGAATCTTTGCCACATTCAACGGCCTGACGGGAATTTTCATTTCCACGACATAACGGTCGGCATGGACCCTGGCGGCAACCGTGCACCGGGAATCGAAACTCTTGTCCATGAGTTTGGCATCGCAACAGGCGCCCAGCGTGTTGACCATAAACTGATAGTAAACCCCGTCTCCGGGGGTGCAGAGAAAAAGTTCCACGGAATCATCCTCCGCGGCGATTCTGCCGTCATCCCGTTTTGTGAATTTCGCCTTGAGCGGCGACCATGCCCTGTCGTTCATGCACTCGATGGAAATATACCATGCATCATCGTCGTAGACGGCGCGGACCAGAGTGCTTTCCTGCAAGGCGTTTTTCGTATAGGGACTGATGAATCTTGTCACAGGTTCCGCCTTTTTCCATTCCTCTTCGTCCAGAACCCCGTCGATTCTGATGGCATTGACCCGTTTCACCGGAACAACGACCCGTTTGCCGGATGCGTCCGCGCGGACCTTTTCCGCCGCCTTTACCCAGCTGCTTTCAAAGGCCTCCTTTTCCATTGCGACCCGTCTGGAAAGAAGGGGATCGTCCTTTGCCAGTTCTGCCGCCTCCTCCAGAAAGCCGCGCATGGCATTTTCATTGTCCGCCACGGCAAGGCAGTAGGCTCCTCTGTCGGGACCGGGATACCATGCGTGCCCCGGAGCGTTCTTCCAGAGATCCCGTTTCATATGCTGGAATTTCAGCATGGGCGAAGCCGCCTTTCCGTAATAATCCCGGATGGCGGAATCCACCAGCTTTTCCGCATCCAGACGGGGATTCCACCAGAGTTTCATCTTGACATAATAAAAGAGCCAGTTCAGGAAAAAGCGTCTGGCTGTGATGTGTTCGCGTTCGCCCCAGTCATTCCGGCGGATGCGCTCGGCGGCATCGGCGGCGAAATTGTATTCATGGGGGGCATAATCGCAGTTGGAGTTGCCGTAATAGTCGCAGAGACCGACCCGGGAGAAAACGTTGCTCCAGGCCCTGTAATTCTTCAGGAACGGCCTGTTGATTTCACAGGAATCATCGTCAATGCTGTGCGCAATGCAGCGTCCGTGCGCATAATAGATGGCATGGACTCTTTTGTCAAACTTGAGATCCGGGTCATCCGGCAGAGTCTGGTAATCCAGATAGATGTAGATCCAGAGTCTGGCTTCCGGGGCCTGCCTGAGAACTTCATCCGTAACGGATTTGAAAAAGGTGTAATAAAGATTGGAAACGGAGAACTTCCCTTTGTATGTCCCCAGTTTTCTGCATTCCGGACACTGGCACCAGCTGTTGGGAACATCGGCGGAAGAGATTCCGAAAGTGCCTCGGGGATTGCTTCTCACCTGTTTCAGAATGGAATCGACCACCCGCTTTTTCACCGCCGGATTGGAGATGCAGCGATGCACCCAGCGGCGCTTCGCCTTGCTGTTCCACGCGCCCGCGGAACAGGTGCACTGAATATGCTCGCCGTCAATCAGTGGAAAATATTCCGGATGTTTCTCATACAGACGGTTGGGGACCGCATTGCACAGCGTCCTGTGACCGCCGCCGGGAAGCTCCACATTGGCGACCTCTTTATAGTCTCTGTACTGGTGAGCGCGGGGAAGGACAGCGACCAGATTCCGATGCTGCCATTTGACCATGTCCTCCGGTTTCCACGGAACATCTTTTTTGTCATGAAGCGTATAGGCGGCGATCCGGAAATCCGTAAAGGGGGACTGAAGATCGTCGATCACGTCGGGAATGACAAGTGTTTCCCGCCTGGGAACGGATTCTCCGGTTTTCCCAGGATAGAACCATTTGATTCCGAGATAGTTGTCCAGGAAATAACCGGTTCCGTAAAGAAGGGCTCTGGGAGTCCTGCCCAGAATCAGAAGCCGTTTCCCGCCGAGGGTTCGGATGAGAAAGGCGTCCTCTTTCGGATTCGAGTCAAGGGCTTTTGCCGCATCTTCCGGAACAAAGGATGGTCTCCCCCCGGAAAGCTCCGCAAGATAAACGGTGAATCCGCCGGCTTCCGCTTTCTTCCCTTTCACCGGAGCGATCCCGCAGAGTTTGGGGAGATACTCCTGCCACTCGCCGACAGCATGCTTATAGTTGTTCATTTCCGCCTTTTCCGGAATGACAATGACCGGCGGAGGAAGCCCCTTTCCCGCCAGTATTTCCGCCTGTCCCTCCGCTGGGGCAAGCAGAAAGGCCGCCAGCGCAATCAGAAGTCCGACTCCTTGTTTTTTTCTCATCTTTCTCCTTCTTTCCCTTATTTCCCTTATTTTTTCCAAGCCCGTTTTACAGTCTTCCGAACGTGCCATTTCTTCCCATTCCACTTTCTGGAAACGACTCATGTGCAACAGCGAAAACATCAGTCGGAGACGGGAAAAACACTTCCCGCTAAGACTCCGGACACATCCGGTTTGCCATTCATGCCGGATTCTCAGTATCCCTGCGCTTTCGGCGAACCGTTTGCAGGGTAATAGGAAACGTTGCACAGCAGTCTCCCGTATGTCCCCGTTGTCCGATAGGCAAATTCATCGCGCATCAGAACCTTGACGGAAAGATCCACAAAGAAGAGGGGGTGCTTCCCGGGATCATGAGTGAACATGTAATCGTTTGCATCCTGGCTGGAGGAGCACTGTGCCCAGAAAAGGCGGTCCGGCCGTTTGACGGTAAAGGGTTTGAAAAAGCCTTCGGGACTTCTCTGCCAGTCATAGATTCCTCTTCCGCCGCTCGGGGCCGTGTAAAGAGTCCGGTTGACCGCATAGGTGGACACTGTTGCACCGCCTGCATTAATGTCCAATCCTCTCTGCATCATGGTGTCTTCAGCAGTCACGCACCAGAGCGCGCTGCCTCGTCCCACATTCAATTTGATCCCGGTATACATGGCGCGCCGCAGCCTGGCGCCTTCATCTGTTCCGCCCTCATACCGGAAAAAGAAATACGGCCACGTGGTCTTGGTATTGGTGATCGGGTAAAACCTGCAGTAACCGATGCCCCATTCCTTGTAGGAATCCGCATACATGGTGAAGGCTGTTCCCAGCTGCCGCAGATTGCTGATGCAGTTGGTCACTTTCGCACTTGCGCGCGCCTTGCTCAGCGCGGGAAAAAGCAGGGCGGCAAGTATGGCGATGATCGCGATCACGATAAGAAGCTCGATCAATGTGAAAAAACGGTCTTTTTCAGCTCCCGGACGGTCTTGTGTCTGTCGAACAGGCATTGCCGATGTTCCTGTTATGTAAAATTCAAGGGACTGAACCCCAGATTTCACGTTTTTTTTGTTTTTTCACGTTTTCTAAACTC
>CALXSJ010000005.1 GCA_944391115.1 uncultured Victivallales bacterium
TTTAGAAAACGTGAAAAAACAAAAAAAACGTGAAATCTGGGGTTCAGTCCCTTGAATTTTACATAACAGGAACAAAAAATGAAGATCGTATTCCCGTCGGCACAGATTCCTGAAAAACGTTTCAACACTTTCACATTAATAGAATTGCTGGTAGTGATTGCCATCATTGCCATTCTTGCGGCCATGCTTTTACCTGCATTAAGCAAGGCAAAAGCGATGGCACAGTCAATCGCCTGTGCAAATATGCTGAAGCAGTATGGCCTTGCGGGCGCCCTTTATACCGATGACAACAAGGATTACCTCCCATATACGCACAGTGGGACATACATCTGGTGCGAGGAATCCGGCTGGGCCTCATTGTATCTGGCAAGCGAAACAGACAGCGAAAAGAATAAAAAGCTGTTCCGCTGCCCTTCGAACGAAAATCCGAAACCTCTTGCAAAATATGACCGTTATTCCTACGGTTCAAACTGTGATTTCGGAGCTCCGATCATGTGGGACTGGTACTATTTTAAAAAAGCAGGAGAAGTGAAACGCAAGCCCTCGACTCTCGTCCATATCCTTGATACGCAGGGTGACGGTGTCGATTCCGGACAGTATTACGCCTCATTCGGAGATTGGACCAACCATGCTCCCAGGCATTCCAACCGTGCCAATATCGTATTCTGGGACGGCCATGTCGGCAATGCTCCCGTTGCATTGATCCGGCATGAATCCAATCAGGATATCGTATGGGGAATTAATCCCGATTTCGGAATCAAGTGAAACTTCTGCATAAGGTAAAATCCATCATGAAATTATTACTTGCATTTCTTCTCTGCAGTATGGCTTCACAGTACGCCGCTGCGCTTCCCGCCTGCCAGAGCTTTGCGCTTGACATCCGCAACGGGGTTCCTGTTGTGAGTGCACGCGGAGATCAAAATATTCAAACCTTCGGCAAGGTGGAAATTGCAAAGGAGAAAAACGGATGTGCTTACTTCCTTTTTGCTAAAAAAGGGGATTTCTTCCGTTTTTCTCAAAAGGAAAACATACAAAAGGAACAGGGAACCGTCGCTTTTTTTGTCAAGGAGTGTGACACTGCACCGGATCAGCGGGTCTGGAACCCCTACTTTCAATGGCCTGGCACGGATGAGGTTTTTGCGATCCTGCGTCTCTGGCAGCCCTTTGAAGTCGGAGGCGGGCTCTGGAATAAACGGACCCGTCTCGTCTGGAGCTTTGCCGAAACGCCGAAACAAGGAGTCTGGCGTCATATCGCCTTCTCGTGGCAGAAGCGGATGGTTCGTCTCTATATAGACGGAAAGGAACGTCAGACGCTGATTCCCGTTGATTTCCTTTTCCGCAATCCCGGAAGCTTCTTCACGGTCGGGCGTCCTTCGGAAGCGCTTGCCGCCGAGGATGATTTCCACACCGGACGCCATATCATTCATGATGCCCCGCAGCAGGCGGAAAAAATGAAAATCGGAAAAGAACCCTACGGTGCGATCGGCATTCGCTCGTTCCGCATTTTCGACCGGCCCCTGACCCCGGAGGAGGCGGCTGCGCTGGCCGCAGGAAAAGAGTTTCCGAAACAAGTAAGGGATCAGCTCTCCGTGCATTACGATGAGGCGGTTTCCGCACAGACGCTCCGGGTGATGCTGACAAGTCTTCTCGCCCGGGAAGGCGACCGCGCACAGATTCGTCTCCGCGATTCCGCGGGAAAAATCATCGCACAGGTTTCCGCCGTCGCGGAAAAGGGCGGATTTGCGCCTGCGACGCTGAAATACGGCAACATCCCCTCCGGAAAATACCGTCTGGAGGCCACCCTTGCGCGAACCGGCACGAAAGCAGACACGATCTTCCGGAAACTGCCGGATTTTCCGTGGGTTGGCAACAAGCTTGGCAGCGAAGATGTGGTCCTGCCCGGTTTCGAACCGCTCAAGGCAGGTGCAGATTCCGCAAGTGTCTGGGGACGCACTTACCATTTCGGAAAGTCGCTGATGCCGCAGAGGATCGTCAATCAGAATCGCGAAGTGCTTGCCGGGCCGATCTGCTGGATGCTGAAAAACGATGGCAGGGAATCGCTCCTGATCTTCTCGAAAGTCCGGCGCGTCTCCGCGACGCCGACCAGAGCGGTATGGGAGGGCGAGGGTTCTCTCGGACAACTGAAAGTCACGGGAAAACTCACGGTGGAATATGACGGATTCATGGATTTCTCGCTCACCTTCCTTCCGCCCGCCGGAGGGATGGTTGCGGAATCTCTGCGGATGGACATCCCGTTCCACCCTGCAGAAGCGACGCTTCTCTTCCATGAGGCGCGCCGCTCCGCAACCTGGGAAAACAACTGGAAATCTCCGGTCACGCCACTCGGCAGCAAAGGAGTCATCACAATCGGCAATCCGGACCGCTGTCTCCAGTGGATGATCGAATCCGACCAGTTTTATTATCCGGAAGACAATCCGAAGACGCTGCAGTGCCTCGAAACCGCCGGCAGACGTATCTTCCGAATCGAAGTGATCGGTGCCAGGAAAAAAATCACGCAGCCCTTCACGCTCTCGTTCATGCTGCACGCGGGACCCGTCAAAGCGCGCCCGAAGAACTGGCGAGGCTGGACGCGTGCCGGACGCCGTTACATTGACCCGCGGATTCACAACCGCGTCGATTACAATTATGACTGGTGGGCTCGCTCGCCCGGCGAAGCGATCCCCGCCGAGGGTTTCCCCGTAAAAACGGACCGTTCCATCCTGAAGGATAAAATCCCGTGTGTGAGCATGCATTTCGGCGGCTACCGCGAAACTCGCGAGAAAAAGGATCTGAATAAACGCACTCCTGAATGGCTCCGCTATGAAAAAGAGTGGCAGCGTCTGCCGCAGCGCCTGGTCACAAACCCCGGCTGGAACGAACAGACCATTGACACAAAGGCCTTCAGCTGGGGCGAATGGCACATCTGGACGGTTGACAGGCTTTTCCGAACCACCGGCGTTCGCGGTCTTTACTACGATGACTGGCTGCCCGGAGCTTCGACCAATGAACTGGCGGGGTCCGGTTACCTCGGAGAAGGCGGGGTCCGGCGTGCGACGCGCGACATCCGGAATCAGCGTGAATTCCACCGGAGGATTTACGCTCTGGTCAAGCGCTACCGTCCGGAAGACGGAATCATTTATCTGCACGTCAGCGGATGCCCGATTCTGCCCATTCTGGGCTTTGCCGACATTGACTATGACGGGGAAGTCATGGTGTGGAGCGACCGCATCCCGCCGGAAGGACGTTATTTCGACACCTACCGGATGGATATTTTCCAGATGCTCTTTTCCTGTCGCCAGTTCGGTGTCGTGCCCGGATTCCATGATGTCACGACGAAAACGCTTGACAGCGGAGGTCCCGGAAAGATCCTCACTGCGAACAACCAGCGCCAGCTCTGGTCGCTGCTGCTCCTGCATGACATTCATCTCCAGAGCGCCTTCACTTCCGGACTCGAGGAACTGCGCATGATGTGGCTCGATCACTTCGGAATCGCCGAAGATGATGTGAAATTCCGCGGCTATTGGGATCCTGAAAACGGCGCGAAACTTCTGGAATTCGGCTTCCAGCCCGATCCGACGGACATCGACCGTGCAAGCAAAGGATACCTTGCGACCTATCTCCGCCCGGGAAAGGCTCTGCTGATTGTCGTGCGCGATGCGCCCAACAATTATGCAGGGGAAGCGCAGGCGACTATCCGGCTCGACCGGAAAAAACTCGGATTTGCACCGGATGCAAAACTTGCCGCTTATGATATGGAAACTATGGGCCGCAACCGCATCGGGACCATTGATGGCAATCTTCTGAAGGTCAACGTGGACTGTGATAACTTCCGGGCGGTTCTGATTACGGAGGAAAAATGAATGACTGCTCCGTGGACAGAGGAAAATCGAAACGGCAAAGGCATTTTTTGAATGAATTCGCATCCGGCAGCAGCCGGATGTGAGCCGACTTTATAAAAAAACTCCGTTCCTGCAGATAAGCGGAACGGAGTTTTTTTATCAGGAGTGTTTCCCGCACTACTCACTCGTAGCGCAGCGCCTCGATCGGGTCGAGCTTGGAAGCCTTCCACGCAGGATAGAATCCGAAGATAATCCCGACCGCCGCCGAAACGAGAACTGCGGCGATCATGCCGCCCGGACTGGGTTCGATCGGCCAGTTCAGATGATATTTGACCATCATTGCCGCGCCGCGCCCGAGAAGAATCCCGACCAGTCCGCCGACGAGGCAGAGCAGGATGGATTCGACGAGGAACTGTTTGAGGATGTCGCGCGAGCGCGCTCCGACCGCCATGCGCAGCCCGATCTCGCGTGTGCGCTCGGTGACGGAGACCAGCATGATGTTCATGATGCCGACGCCGCCGACAGCCAGCGAAATCATGGCGACGACCAGCAGAAGATTGGTCATCAGCGTCGAGGTGCTGTTCAGCGTTTTCATGAATTCGGCGAAGTTGCGGACGTGGAAGTCGTCCTCCTTGTCGGGGCCGATCCTGTGGCGCTCCCGAAGGAGACGGGTCACTTCATCAATCGCATCATTGACCTTTTCCGGAACGAGCGCGGTCAGCATGATCTGATCGACCTGCGTGAACTTCGGCGTATGCAGCGTGTCGGTTTCAAAATTCTCCGCATGTTCGGGATAGAACGCAACGCCCTCGGCGGAATACAGAGAGCTCGGCGAGGTGGTTGCCTCGCTGGTCGTGTTGGTCGGATCACCGGTTTTGAGCCCGGTCACGCGGAGGCGGATCGTGGTCCACGGCGCGACGATAATGTCGTCCTCGTCAAACCCCATCATGTTTGCGCCCTTCGACTGGAGCACGCCGATCACGGTGAAGGTCACATTCCGGATGCGGATTTCGGAATCGACGGGCGAATTGCCGCCGAAGAGTTCCTGCACGATCTTGGTTCCTACGACACAGACACGTGCGCGGGTGTCCACTTCGCGCCGGGTGAAGACGCGTCCTTCGGAAACGTCCCAGTCCCGGATCTCGAAATATTCGGGATCGGAACCGACGATCGTGTTCGGCATCCAGTTTTTGTTTCCGGCGATCACCTGGGTCGAGGAAGCGCGGACAATCGGCACGGCCTTGTCCACGCTCTGGCACTCGGCGAGAATCGCGGCGCAGTCTTCGGGGGTGAGCGACATGCTGTTGCCCATGCCCTGCCGGACGCCGCCCGGCACCCGGGGCGCTCCCGGCATGACCATGATCGAGTTCGCGCCCATTTTTTCAATGGAGGAACGGATCGCCGTCGAGGAACCGTTGCCGATTTCCATCATCGTAATCACGGCGGCGATGCCGATCACAATGCCGAGCGCGGTCAGCAGTGCGCGCGTCGGATTGCGTCTGAGCGCGTTCAAAGCCACTTCTATGGTTCGTATCAGAGACATCTTTTATTCTCCTCCGTAGGCGCCGCTCACGAGCAGTCCGTCGTGTATGTGGATGGTCCGTTTCGCATAATCGGCGACTTCCTTTGCATGAGTGACGAGGATGATTGTGATCCCCTCCCGGTTGAGTTCTTCGAAGATCTTCATTACGTCTACGCTGGTTTTCGAATCGAGATTTCCGGTCGGCTCATCCGCGAACAGAACCGGCGGATGATTGATCAGGGCGCGTGCGATGGCGACACGCTGCTGCTGACCGCCGGAGAGCTGCGAGGGATAGTGGTCCATCCTGTCGCCGAGCCCCACTCGCTGAAGCATGGCGCGCCCGCGCTCCTGCGCTTCGCGGGTCGAGAGCGAACCCGCCGTATAGAAGAGCGGCATGATGACATTGTCCAGAGCACTTGTCCGGGGCAGCAGGTTGAAGCTCTGGAAGACGAACCCGATATGGCGGTTCCGCACCTGTGCGCGCCGGTCGCCGGAAAGCGAGCCGACCTCCTGACCCTCCAGAAAATACTCTCCTGTGGTCGGCCGGTCAAGACAGCCCAGGATGTTCATCAGCGTGCTCTTCCCGGAACCGGATGCGCCCATCAGTGCGACGTATTCGCCCTTCTCGATGTTCAGCGTGATGCCCTTGAGGACCGGCACGTCGATTTCACCGAGGAAATAGGTCTTTGTAACGGATTTCAGTTCAATGAGACTCATTTTTTCTTCTGATTCCTTCTGTGCGGCGGGGTGGGCAGGAACGGACTCGAGGAATTTGCTCCCGCATTTTCAATCACTTTGACGGTTTCCTTGCCCGTCACATAGACAAGGCCTTCGGAAAGAGTGTCGGCGATAATTTCCGTTTCCGTTCCGGTATTGAGACCGGTCTTGACCTTCAGCGGTTTGAGAACTTCATTTTCAACCGTCCAGATGTAGCGTTCCCCTCTGGGCAGCTCTTCCGTTAGCGCAAATTGATATTCCTGCCTGAGATCGGAAGCGTCCGGCTTGAAGCGGAGCGCAGCGTTCGGCACGGAAAAGGCGGAATTCCGCTGGTCGAGAATGAACTTGACATTGGCGGTCAGATAGGGCAGAAGAGTGCCGTCGGAATTGTCCGTTCCGACTTCGACCACGTAGGTGACAACGTTCTGCGACATGGTTGCGTTGAGACGGATTTTCTGCACTTCGCCCTTGAATTCGCGTCCCTGGAAGGCGTCCACGGAGAAGATGACGGGCTGCCCGACCTTTATCATGCCGACGTCCGCCTCGTTGACGGAGACCCAGATCTGCATCCGCTTGAGGTCCTTGGCGATCAGGAAGAGGCTCGGCGCGCTCATGCTGGAAACGACGGTCTGTCCGATGCTGACGCGGCGGTCGATGATGACGCCGTCCACGGGAGACTTGATCGTGCAGTAACCGAGATTGCGCGCGGCGCGTTCCTGCGCGGCATTCGCGGCGGCAAGGGAGGCTTCGGCCTGTGCGAGACTCGCCTTCTGAACGGCAAGATCGGCCACGGCGGCGTCATAATCGGCTTTCGCCGTGTCGTAGGTGGTTTTCGCTATGGCGTTTGTCGGGTAGAGCTGCTGGGCCCGCTCCCATTCCTGAAGCGCAAGCTTCCATTTCGCCTCGGACTGCTGGATATTCGCCTGGGCGCTCTGAATCGCGGCCTTTGCCTGAAGCTGCTCGGCTTCAGCGGATTTGAGTTCTGCCGAGTAGAGCGAGTCGTCGATCAGCGCGAGGATGTCGCCCTCCCGGATGACGGAACCGTAATCGACGCTTTTCCCCGCGGTGTCGGTTCCGAACTTTGCAATCATGCCCTGAACCTGGGCTCCGACATTGACCAGCTCCTCCGGTTCGACCGTGCCCGTCGCGCTGATGGTGCGCATCAGTTCGGCTTTTCCGAGACGGTCGGTCCGGAAAACAGTTTTCTCGCCGGTGTCGGAATAACTCCGATATCCCCAGACGGCGAGCACGACAAGAGCGGCGACGATGACGAGGAGAATAATGAGTTTTAATGCTGATTTCATAAAAAGTCCCATCCTTTTTGATTGCTGAAGTGATTTTACGGCTTATAACGTGCGATGACGCGTCTTTATTGTGAAATTTCGGAAATATTCCGGAAAAACAGGATATTTCCCCCCTCCCCTGACGGAGAAGGGAATCGCATCACCAGTCGCGCAGCGCGTCGCATACCCGTTTCAGGGCCGCCGGAAGGTCTTCTCCCGGAGCGCAGGTTTCCAGATTCACATATCCGTCATACCCGCTTTCCCGGATCGCCTTCCAGGTCTCCCGGAAATCAATACTGCCCTTTCCGATCAGGGCCAGAGTGTAAAAGCGCCCGTCGCGCTTGCGGTCGGAACCGGGGATCGGATCATCGGTTATGATCCAGTCCTTGAAATGAACATGCTCGACGTAATCCTTTACCTTGCGGAAAGAGTCCGCGTCGTTTTCCGCCGTGGCGACATTTCCGTTGTCGAAGGTCAGGCGAAGGCCGGGAACCGCATGCAGCACTTCCAGAGCCTCGTCCGCCGTGACAATCGGGCTGCGGTCCAGCGCGGTGCTTTCGAATGTCAGAGCAAGTCCCGCCTCGCGCGCGACAGGAAGCATCATCCGGTAATGTTCAATCCAGAGCCGGCGGTCTTCCGCAAGCTTCATGACGCGCTTGTGAGCGAACGGGGGAATCATCATGAGCGGCGCGCCGAGTGTGAGCGCGTCATCCACGGAACGTTTGAATTCGTCCAGCGCATCAGGGGATTCCTCGATGAATCCCCGCAGAAGCGGAGTGTGCGCAGCAACCGGGAGTCCTGCGTCATCGCAGCGTTTCCTGAGTTCCGAAGCGGGCGTATTGTGGGTCGTCACCCAGTCGATCGCGGACATGCCGCAGTCCACTGCCGTCTGAATGATTTCCGCGGGGGTGTAATGTCCGTTCATAACCAGTGACATCATGCACAGTTTCATAACAGTCTTCCTTGGGTTAATCCTGATTGCTGGATAGTTTAAATGCGCGGCGCGGTTTTTGCAAATTCGGAAAAAAGAAAAATCGGATGTTCTCGGAAATCCATGCCGCTTTCGGGCGGGAATCTTCCTGTTTTCAGACTCTTTCCGCACATCCGGCCTTGACAAACGGAACGCATCAGATTATCTTTTTTGGATTCCGGAAAACAAGGAGGCCGGCATGAAGGATGGTTTTTTTCCGTATCTGCTGAAACGCTGTCTGCTCGGGATGGTGACATTGTTCATCATTCTGTTCGCCAGCTATGTCCTGATGCGTCTTGCACCCGGCGATCCGACCCGGAGCTCCATGCTCGGAGAAGGCGCGGGCTCGCAGATGTCTTCCGATCGGAACACGCTGGCGCACAACCAGTCCCTCCGGGAAAAACTCCATCTGGACAAACCGGTTCCGGTCGGCTTTTTCCTCTGGCTGGAGCGAGTGGCGCTTCACGGGGATTTCGGAGAATCCGCGGCCGTGGACAAGGGCCGCCCCGTCACGGGGCTGATCCTGGAGCGCCTGCCCGTGACCGTGAGTCTGAATGTGCTTGCCATCCTCGTGACTTATCTTCTGGCGATTCCGCTCGGCATCTTTTCCGCGGTCCGCCCGGATACGAAACTGGATAATATCATTACCTTTTTCCTTTTTTTCCTCTATTCGCTGCCGGTCTTGTGGGTCGCTCTCATGCTGCAGGCGATGCTGTGCAAAGGGGGATGTCTGCCGCTGTTTCCGCTCAAGGGGATTTTTCCGGAAATCACGCATGGCATGTCGACATGGAGAATCATCGGAAACACGCTCTGGCATTACGTTCTACCCGTCTTCTGCCTGAGTTATGCCGGCTTTGCCGGACTTGCCCGTTTCACGCGGTCGGGAATGCTGGATGTGATCCATCAGGATTACATCAAAACCGCGCGCGCAAAGGGGCTCGGAGAATGGAGCGTCATCATGAAGCATGCGCTCCGCAACGCCCTGATTATCATGATTACTCTGTTCGCCGGCATTCTTCCCTCCCTGGTTGCCGGAAGCATTCTCGTGGAATACGTGTTCAACATCCCCGGCATGGGATCGCTTTCGATGCTGGCTCTGAGCAGCCGCGACATTCCGCTGCTGATGGCCTTGTTCGCCTTCGGCGGCGCTCTGACCCTTGCGGGAATCCTGCTGTCCGATCTCCTCTATGTGATTGCCGATCCGCGGATCGATTTCGATTCCCGTGTATGATATCCGGCCCGGTTTCCGGATACAAAAAAATCCCCGCGGTATTTTGTCCGCCGGGGATTTTTCTTCTTTCTTTCAACGGGAAAGCGTTACTTGATCGTAACCTCTTTGCCGGCCGCCGCGGAGCGGTAGATGCCGTCAAGCATCTTCTGGACGGCAAGTCCGGCCTCGCCGGGAGCTCCCTGCGGGGTTCCCTTGGTGCAGGCGTCAACCCAGTTCTGGAGTTTTGTCCGGAACATGTAGATCCAGTCCGCATTGCCGACGAAAGTCGGTGTCATATTGACCATCAGGTCGTTCTGGTCGGTGTAGATTTCGGCATTTTCCCAGTTGCAGCCGCCCTTGGTGCCCATCGCGGACCAGTTGAAAATGTCGTTTTTCGGAATGTGGGCGACGAAGGAGGATTCAATCTGCAGGATCGCGCCGTTGTCGAAGCGGATCTGTCCGATCGCAAGATCTTCCACCGTATAGGTCTTGTAGTCCCAGTTCGGCCATGCGTTCCGGACGGTGCTCGGCTTGTTGCCCATGTAGGTCCAGATGTTGCCGCTGGCTGCAACGGGTTTCGGGGAACCCATGAATTCGTATGCGCACTCCAGAATGTGGACGCCGATGTCGATCATCGGGCCGCCGCCCTGGAGTTCCTTCTGTCCGAAGACGCCCCAGTTCGGAATGCCGCGGCGGCGGAGCGCCTGGCATCTGACGAACATGATGTCGCCGAACTGACCGTTTTTGCGTGCCTGGATCAGGGCGGTCGTATTGGTGTTGTAGCGCTGCTGGAAACCGACGGAGAGTTTGACTTTTCCTTTTTTGGCCGCGGCGATCATTTTCTCGCATTCCGCGGGATTCATCGCCATGGGTTTTTCGACCATGGCATGGCATCCGGCGAGACAGGCGTCAACCACGGGTGCGCAGTGAACGCCGTTCGGGGTGCAGACGTCGACCGCGTCGGGTTTGATCTTCTTGAGCATCTCCTTCCAGTCTTTGAAAAGAGCCTTTTTCGGAAGTCCCCACTTTTCCTCCATGACTTTCAGTCTGTCCGGATTGATGTCCACGCCGGCGACGATCTCCACTTCGGGGATTTCCTTGTATGCCGTCAGGTGGGTCTGGGCGATGCCGCCGCAGCCGATGATTGCCACTCTGAACTTTTTCCCCTTGAATTTCTTCTTGGGATCATCCATTTTGACCGATACGCTTTCAGCCATTTTGTCAAAATCTCCATTTTTGTTGTTTTTCAGGCGTCTCGCCGCCTGTGACTAAATCCGTTCAGTATTAACTTATACCGCATGTGCAAAAAAATCAATCCCATCCCCGGCGGAAATACGGATTTTCCGGGCGGGAAGAGCCGTCATCCCGAAACGGTTCCAGCTTTCTATTCAAGCGAAATCTCGGAGCCGCCTTTCACCTCGACAGGTTCATTCCGTTCGTTCAGAAGCCAGACGGACTGCGCGGAGGGATTGCGCACGATGCGGGAATCGGCGGAAGTGACAAGGCGGCGGAACGCCGTGACATAGTCATAAATTTCCATGTTGGTCGCATACCAGACGGACGGCTTTCCCTCCAGCTTCGCGCAGAGTTCCTCCATGAGATGCCAGTTGCCGTTCCGTTCAAATTCAAAAGAGTGCCCCCAGACATAGAAAAGCGCCGCATACGGCGAGGCAAGAAACGCATCGGCCAGTTCCATGACGTTTTCCCTGTGATGGCAGGTCGGATTCCATTCAAGGAAATCGTCCGGCAGATTGAATTTTCCGGTCGATTTCACCGTTCTGGCGTAGACGATTCCGAGAGCGCGCAGAGTCCGGATCACATTTGCGTCATAGGTTCCGAAAGGATACGCCATGCCTCTGATGATTCCGCCCGTCAGTTTTTCCAGGGTGCGGCGGTCTTCCAGAACATCCTCGACAAACGACATCTGCGGCATGCGCTCAAAAAACGGGTGTGTCTTCCCGTGACAGGCGATCTCGTACCCGGCGTATCGTTTCCTCAGGACTTCGGCCTCCTCCGGAGTGCCGCAGCGGCATGCATTCAGATTGAAGGTCCCCTTCATGGCGTGACGGTTGAAAATCCCGACGAGTCTTTCGTCAGGTGCGAATCCGTCGTCGTAGCTGAAAGTCAGAGCTTTGGTTTTTCCTCCGGGGAAACAGAAGGTCAGTCTCATTATCATTCTCCTTAAGAAGCATTGGCGGATTTTACTGTGCGGAGGTCATTTGAAATTTTCAAACGTGAGATCATCCCCCTTGATGTCGATCAGGAAAAATCCGAGGAATGCATCCAGAATATCGACGGGGTGAATTGCCACTTTCGCTTCAATCACGCCCGCGCCGAGCGTTCCGCCGATTTCCCAGTAATCGCGCGCTCCGTCGCGGATGCCGTAGATCGGATCCGCCGGATTCGGGAAGCCTTCCATGTTCACCCAGTATTCCTGCACGAGGGCGGAGGTCGGCCGGCGTTCGGTGTCTTCCACTGCAAGGCCGGGCAGAAGCGTGCTCCAGCCGTTCTGAACGGCGCAGCCGTACTGGCGGTTGATGTCCTTGACGAGCCGTGCGGTATAGCCGATCCCTGCGCCAGTCTGCACGGCATGGGTAAAGCGCAGGTCGGCGCGCGCCGTCACGCCGGTGCCGATTTCAAGGCTGAACACGTCCAGCAGATCCAGAACCCTGTTCGGCACATACAGCGTGATCCTGTCCAGCCACTGCGCCTGCGCGTTCATTCCGCTGAACAGCAGAAGAAGCAAAACAATTCCCGGCAGAAGTTTCCTCATCCTGATCTCCTTTTTCCTTGCATGAATGCGTTTTGCTGAAAGATAATTCCGTTTCGCTTCTTCTGCAAACTTTTTTTAATGAAAAAACAGGAAAAGCGCGGCACAGGAAGAATCCATGCCGGGATGTTTCCGGTGAAATCCGCTTCCTGCAAGGAACGGCAATTTCAGAAAAAAAGCTTTTTTTTTCAAACGGGGGCTTGTCAAAAAAGGAAATCCGGCATATAATATAACTGTCACAATAATAATGGGACAGATGAAAGAAATGAAAGAAAAGAGCTCCAGGGATTTCATGCCGCAGTATGTGTCATTCATGCACGATATCATCGGCAGGATTCATGACGGATTCTATCCGCCGGGAGGAAAACTTCCCAGCATCCGGGAACTTGCGCTGGAATACGGAGTCAGCCGCCGGGTCGCGCATTATGCCGTCGGTCAGCTGGCTTTTCAGAACTATCTGTATACGGAACCCAAGAGCGGGATTTTTGTGAATCCCGAACTTCGTCCGGGGCTCTTTTACCGGATCGGCTTTCTGCTGAACGAAGACAATCCCATGGAGTGCGGAACGGCCATCGCCGCCATTTCGCGCATTGCGTCCGAATCCATGTTCAAGACGGTTCTGATCAACAACTACGGACAGCGGAGGGACCTTGCGGATTTTCTGAAAAAGGACAACTCCTTTGACGGCTTTCTGCTTTACGGACAGGTGACGGAAACTCTTGCTTCTGCGGTTGGCAAGTTCAAGATTCCATACATGGTGATCGGGAATTATGAAATTTCCGAGCGTCATCCGCAGTGCCGCACGGACGTGAAAGGCGCTGTCGCCGATGCTCTGGAAAAGGAATTCCGGCCTTTCGCGGGCAAAAGAATCGCGGCGCTGATGGGAAGCAGAAAATACCAGTCCGACCGCGCGGCGACGGAAGGACTGAAACTTGCGGTGGAACGCGCGGGTGCTGTGACGTCCGACTCCCTGATCGCCTCCTGCGAATCCGACGGATATGAAGAGTGCCTCCGTCTCATGAAACAGAAGCCGGATGTGCTTTACATCCGCCTCTCCCTGAGAATCGGCTACGAAAAATACTGTCTCAGGAACCCGGA
This sequence comes from uncultured Victivallales bacterium, assembly GCA_944391115.1. Classification (GTDB taxonomy): domain Bacteria; phylum Verrucomicrobiota; class Lentisphaeria; order Victivallales; family UBA1829; genus UBA11452. Next base: position 13,410 of record CALXSJ010000005.1, read on the forward strand.
CTCGCCGCGCCCCTATGTGATCTATGACAGCGGCCGCTCTTCCGGCACCTTTCATGAAAGCCGGATTTTCAACAAGGTTATTACCGCGGCATCAGACGAAGCAGTCGTCGAGAACGCCGTGAAACAACTGATCGCCATGATACACAAGGAGAAAAAGGAGGAAGTATGAAATCCCGGACAGAAGGAAAAATTTTCACGTTGATAGAATTGCTTGTCGTCATATCGATCATTGCGATTCTGGCATCGATGCTGCTGCCCGCCTTGAACAAGGCAAAGCAGAAGGCGCAGGGGATCAGCTGCCTCGGCAATATCCGGCAGATCGGAAACGGAATGCTGCTGTATGCGGGAGACAACAACGACCATGTCACGCCGCTGAATCTCGGGACATGGTACAACACGGACATGTGGTTCGGCATGATCGCTTCTCATGTCGGAATCAAGCTGGACAATTCCGACAAATACATTCCGGTCTACACCTGTCCGAGCGACGAGATGGGCCGCACGCTGGACGCCAATCATATGAGCTACGGATACAATGACGGCTATTTCTGCGGCACTTTCACCAGTTACGGCGGAACCTGGGGAATGGGCAGCCGTCTGACCAAGGTTAAATTCCCCTCCGTCACCCTGATCGTAGGAGAACGCGGCAACCTGCTGCCCGATGAACTGCGCCCTTCCGGAGAAATCGCATACACCTCGGCAGACGGCACGCTCCCGAGCTGGCGGCACAGCTCTTCCGCAACCATCTTCTGCCCGGACGGTCATGCGCAGCTCAAGAAGGCGAAAGATCTTCTCTACAGGAGAGACGCATGGTCCGCGCCGATCAACAAATATTTCGCCTACAGTTTTCTGGATGCATCCAATCTGACCGGAGAATGAGCGCCGGATTTCTCCGCACGGAACAAAGAACGGATTCCGGCGCGGTCAGGAGGATTGTCTTTTCTTTGCCAGGGCTTCAAACCAGAAAGGATGACTGAACCATGAAGCGTAATTTTACTTTGGCGGAGCTGATTCTGATTGCCGTCACGCTCTTTCTCTCGCTCGGACTGTGCGTGCATGCGCTGCATGCGCAGGGATCGAAACAATCCTACGTCTGTCTGGACAATCTGAAACGGATCGGATACGCCATTCAGGCGTATGCGGCCGACAACAACGACAGATGTCCGACCTTGAACAGGGGGACCTGGAACAACAGCGCGATGTGGTATGGCATGATTGCCGGATATATGCAGATCCAGGTCGGCGATGATCCGGGCGGCATTCCGGCGCTTGCGTGTCCGGAGGACACAGTCGGGAAAACACTATCCGCCTCGACGGTCAGTTACGGTTACAACAACGGCTATTACAACGGGACTCTCGCCTCCCGCGGCGGAACCTGGGGCGCGGGATCGAAGCTCAGCGCAGTGAAACGGCCCTCCGTGACACTGCTGGCCGCCGACCGCGGAACCGCGCAGGCGAAGGAAAACCGCCCTGAGGGGGAGATTTCCTATTCCGCCAAAGACGGCTCCGCACCGGGAAACCGTCACGGAGGAGGCGCCTCCTGCGTTTTTCCGGACGGGCACGGAGAGATCATAGCGAAAACGACGCTTCTGTATGTCACCGATCCCTGGAAAACGCCGGTCAACAAATATTTCGGATACAGCTTCTGCAAGGAAGAGTGATTTCCGGCGTCCACAACACTGAAAACAGGACAAGACACAAATGAGACATTTCTTTTTTCTGATTTTTCTCTCCCTGACCGTTCTGGGACGTCTGGACGGAGCCGGAGACTGGCGCGATCTGATGCGGGGCGCAGCCATGCGCAAAGGTCCCGCATCCGGACGGACCCATGTGATCTGTCAGGCTCAGCTGAAATATGGGCTGAAGCCATATGACAGCTATTACGACCGCTGGGTGGACTACCCGCTTTTCGTCAATCCGGAACTGACGGACCCGGCAACGCACAAGGCGGTCCTGCATTTTCCCGACTATGCGAAAATGCAGCGGATCGCCAAAAGCTACGGTCTGGAGGGATTCGCCATGTTCCCGAATTACTTCGCCTGGGAGCATACGGTCGGTCTCTGGAAATACAATGAAAAAATCGCCGACCCCGAGTTCCGCCTGGTGCCGCTGCTCCATCCCATGGGGAAAGAGTTTGAGCAGTATACCGATCTCGTGGTCAAAAGCCCGGGCGCCTTTCTGCTGAAGGGGAAAAATGTTTTTCCGCTTTTCGGCTCCCTGGAAAACCAGATGGCGAAGAAAAAATTCCTGACGGAAAAATACGGCGACCGTTTCCTGTTCTTCGCATACTTCAACATCAATGCGCTTCATGACGATTTTTATTTCCCGCAGTTCGGCTACCGGGAAAAGCGCATGACGAAGGAGTATGCCGCGCTCTTCATGGAAAAGCTCCGGGAACATCTCAGACGTTTTGACGGCATTCTTCTGGAGGACGCCTGGGCGATGAATCTCGATCACGGCCTGCGGGAACCCTACTGGGATTTCTACCGGGATTTCGTGCTGCGCGCACTCAAGGCGGTTTACGCGGAAAAGGAGTTTCAGAACAAATACCTGTGGATGAGCGCCTTCTGCGGACATGAGAATCCCTCTTTCGTCGGCTACCACTCCAGTTCCAACGGGACGCGCAATCTCCGGCGTCTGATGGAGGCCGCCATGGATGCCGGAGCGGACATCGTCAATATCGGCGAATGGGACGAACAGAACGAAAACACCTCGCTGCGCCCGACTGTCTACAACTCCGGCGCGCACCTGCGGATCATGCGCTACTATACCAACATCATGAAAGGGAAAAAACAGACGCCGCTTCCGGGGGATTCCGCGGCGCTTCCGAATCTGATCTTCAGCGCGAGAAAGACGGTTGCGGCGGGAGAGATGATCCGCATGGAGCTTCTGAATGTGCCGGACGGCGGCCCGAAAGAACGCTACAGCGTGATCCTCACGCTTTCCGACATGCACAGCGGCAGAGAGGTGTTCCGCAGCCGCCCGATGGAGTTTGATTCCGGGCGTCTGATGGAAATGCGTCAGGAACTTCCCTCCGAGGATTATGCCATGAGCCGCGCGCTTCTGCCGGGGCTTCGGATTCAGCGGACGGGAAAACCGGAAATCCTTCTTCAGGAAGGACTTCTTGCGATCGACCTGCGTCCGGTCTGGACCTGGGACTACAAATGGGCGAAGCAGCCTGTCCGCGATGTCGCATGGGATATCCGGGGCTCTCTGCGGAAGCTTGATGCGCCGGCGGAAGGGGAACAGCGTTTCTCGTTTACGGTTTCCTCCCCGGACAAAATCGCGAACTGCGAGCTGCTGGACAATCAGCTTACCGTATACAGTCACAGCCGTCCCGGAACGCCGCTCTGCCGGGAAACGGATGAAACGCTTGTTTTCCGGGTTTCCCTCCTCGGCGTGCAGGAAAAGGAAAATTACGCGGACATGGTTTTCTCGCTTGACAAAGGGGCGCTCAATGCCATCACCCGGACAAGGATGTGGCGGGATGAGGTGCACAAGGCGGTTCAGACAGTGGACGGAAAAGTCGTCTGCACGGGACTTGCCGCCCGCTGGATTGCGCCGGTCTTCTTTCTTGCCGCCGAGAGAAAAAATCTGGATTCCGTCCTGAATGTCGGGATCAACGGCGCGCACAGCTATTCCATTCCCCTGAAGGAGCTCTGCCGGCGTCAGGCCTTCGGAATCTCCCTGCCCAAAGGCGTCAGTCTGGTGATTTCCCGCTATCTGCAGCAGTGGGACCATCCGGCTCATTTGAACACGAAAAAGGTGGAATGCACGGTCAACACCCTCCCCTCCATGCCGGATTCCCTCTTTTATGTGCAGATCGTGACAGCGGACGGGAAAGTCTGGCGCAGCCGTCCGTGCGATGTGCGGCGCGGCGACAACGGAACGCAAAAGACAGTCACCGTCTGGTCCGAAACTGCGGGCAAGGCGATCGATGTTTCCGTTCCGGCATACCGCGTCAGCGACCTGGTTTATGAGCCGGATCCCGCCTTCGGGACGCTCCTTGCCACTCCCGCCGGACGCATGCTATGGGGGATCCGCGGCGGATTTGTCCAGCAGGCAATCAGCCGCGGCGGATGCGAGAACGACTGCTACGGCAATGTCTTCTCCGACGGCGCGACCTGTCAGTATTACCCGAAAAACGCGGGCAGCCCCGCCCCGGAACTTTTCCGTGAGAACGGACGCTGGGCGATGAAATTCAACGGCGTCAACTCGTTTCTCTCCCTTCCGCAGGGCGTAATTCCGAAGCGCGCGGGATTCGAACTGAGCATGCGGATCCGTCCGGAATCCATCGACCGGAAACAGTTCCTCCTCGGGAACACGAATGCCCTCTTCGGCGGAGGCTTGCAGCTTCTGGAGATCAATCCCGGAAATCTGCTGCAGGGCGAATTCATCAATCAGAATATGGAGATCACCAGCGCGGACAATGTTTTCGTGTTTTCCGTGCCGAACACGATGAAGCCCGGGGAATGGAATGATTTCCGCATGGTTTACGATCTGGAGAATTTCCAGTTCTTCATCAACGGCAGAGCGTCCGCGAAATACCGCACTCCTGGACCCGCTCGTTTCGACACCATCACCTCCATCGGCGGATTCCGGACCTTTTTTGCCGGAGACATCATGGATCTCCGCATCCGGCATGCGAAGTGAAACGGGAAATCTCTTTCATGGAATGGAACAGAAAAACAGGGAGTTCATCGTGAAAAAAAGAATTGATCTGATTATCCTCGGCTGCGGCGCCAGGGGAAACTGTTATTCCGCCTTCGCTGCGGAACATCCGGACAGAGTCCGGGTTGTCGCGGTCGCCGATCCGCGCGACGACCAGCGGAACATGCTCGGCGACCGGCACGGTGTTCCGGAGGAAAAACGTTTCCGCAGCTGGACGGATGCCATGAAGCTTCCGAAGTTCGCGGACGCCGTTGCCGTCTGCACGCAGGACGACATGCATGAAGGTCCCGCAGTTGCGGCCGCGGAACGCTCCTATCATATCCTGCTGGAAAAGCCGATGGCTCCGACGGAGGCGGCATGCAGGCGCATCGCCGAATCCGTGAGGAAATCCGGCGTCCGCTTTGCCGTCTGTCATGTGCTGCGCTATACGCAGCAGACCAGAAAAATCAGGGAACTGATCTCCTCCGGAGTCATCGGGGACATCGTTTCCATTCAGCGGCTCGAATCGGTCGGCTACTGGCACCAGGCGCATTCATTCGTCCGCGGAAACTGGCGCAATGAATCCGAATCCTCCTGCATGCTGCTGGCAAAATGCTGCCATGACGTGGACTGGATCTGCCATATCATGAATGCGAAATGCGAAAGTGTCAGCTCGTTTGGCGCACTGAAGCACTTCCGGCCTGAAAACCGGCCCCGGGGCGCGGCGGACCGCTGTCTGGAGTGTCCCGCGCAGATAGAGGAAACATGCCCCTATTCCGCGCTGAAAATCTATCTCAGGGACCGTCTGGACAAAGGGGAGACGCTCTGGCCGGTCAACATCCTGACGCATGACACCACCCGGGAAGGAGTTCTGCGCGCGCTCGCCGCCGGCCCCTACGGACGCTGCGTCTACGCATGCGACAACGACGTCGTGGACCATCAGGTCGTCAATTTCCAGTTCGAGGGAAACCGGACGGCCTCCCTGACCATGACCGCTTTCGGAGAATGCGGACGGAAAACCACCATTTTCGGAACCCGGGGCAGCATTTACGCGGATGAAAACACGCTCAGCGTCTTTGACTTTCTGACGGACAGAACGGAAGTGATCGATTTGAACGCGCCCCCCGGAACACAGCCTGCGTCCGGACACGGCGGAGGCGACGGCGGCATCATGGATGCATTCCTCACCGCGGTCTCCGGCGGGGATGTTTCCGGAATTCTTTCCGGCGTCGACGAAACTCTTGCCTCGCATCTGGTTGTCTTCGCCGCGGAACGCTCCCGGCTGACAAACCGCGTCATGGAGCTTTCAGACTGACCGGAAATCTCTGCGGAGGCGGTTTTGCAACTGGATTTTCCGACTTTTCCGCTGTATATTGCGCGAAAAACGGGAGACCGAAGGAAAAATGGAACCGCTCTTGTATCACTGGAAGCTGGATGCCGCCCTCCCCTTCCGGATCGATTTCCAGCATTTGGAGAAGCAGTTTGAGAATCCCCGGCGGGACATGCATTCCGCCGTGCATCTCGGAATTCTGCTTGACGGCGATCTCGGAATGATGCGGGAACTGCATGATTTCTACTGGACGGCCTCCTGGGAAATCCATGGCGGACTGCGAAGTGAAAACGGAGCAGGGCTTCTTCTGATTACCTTCTCACCGGAGATCCTGCTGAATGCCGTGATCGGCGACAAGAGTCCCGTGCGGGCACTTCTTTATCTGCCGTTCCGGGAAAAAGCCTCCTTGTTCCGCACTGCTCCCGTGCGCAAAATGACGGAAAGACTGAAGATTGATCTGGAAACAATGCGGAAGCGGGATGTCCCGCAGCAGAAAATCTGGCTCCGGATCGTGGATTTCGTATGTGATCTGGCCGCCGCCCTCCCCTGCAATGAAAGAAGAGAGCGTCCGCAGGAAAAGTATGAACTCCTGAAGCCCGTCTTTGAAAAGCTGGCATCCCTGCCGCGTTCGCCCCTGACCTCTGCGGAAGCATCCTCCCTCTGCGGCATGAGCGAAAGCGGATTTTACCGGCTGTTCCGGGATTTCACCGGTCTTCCGTTCTCCTCGTATGAACTGTATTTCCGCTTGAACTGTGCCGCGGAGGACCTCTGCCGCGGGGAACTCAATGTCAAGCAGGCGGCGGAGAAATGGGGATTTTTCGACACCAGTCATTTCAGCCGGACGTTCAAGAAACAGTTCGGGGTATCGCCCTCGGATTACCGCTCCGCCGGACGGAAATCCTGAAAATCGCGTTTTCTGCGGGACGCGCGGCGGGAAGGAACGGCATGATGACTCACTGCTCCCAGTCCAGCACATTCATGCCGGATCCGAACAGATGCCTCCGGAAATTCCGCATCGCGGCGGAGAGAGACTCCATCGTGTATCCGCAGGCGGGATTGTGTTCCAGATAACAGGCCAGCATGCGTTCCCCCTCTTCCGAAGGAAGTCTCATATCCCGCAGAATCGTGTAAAGGTCGAAGGCGATCGCGCGTTTCATCTGCCGGCGGAAGACGATCCGGCAGCGGGCGACGTCGATCCAGAAAACCTCCATGGATCCGTCTCCGCGCAGACGCCAGAGAATGTTCCGCGGATGGATCGCCTTGTGAAAGAAGTTGTTCCGGTGCAGTTTCGCAAGAATCGGCATATTGATTTTCCAGAAGGTCTCGCGAAGTTTCCGGTCCTCCCGGTTCGCGCCGCCGGGCATGAAGCTCCGGCCGTCCGAGGTGCCGGGAATGAATTCTGTGATGAAAAAGGAATCGTGCAGATGACAGAAGGTGCGCCGTTCCCCGAAGGCGAGAACTTTCGCCGCCGGAATGTCGAGAAGATACAGCACCTGATAGTTGCGGAATTCCCGCGCGGGAAGCGACAACCCGAACCAGTATCGCCAGGGTTTCTTGCCGTGGCAGACTTTGCAGACAACGGTCTGCCCCCCGGCCTCTTCCGGGATCGGAATCCTCCAGACTTCCTTGCCGCCGGAACGGGTCAGGATCGAGTTTTCGTTCCGCAGTTCCGGATGCGCATTGAGATATTCCAGTCCCTTTTCAAATCCCGGAGCCGTCCAGCTGCGGCAGTACAGAAAGTTGAACGGCAGCCGGAATACGGAGGATTCGCTCGGCAGTTTCATTTTCGTCTCTCCCGGAAAGTTAAGCTTTGCACACATGTTCCTGAATCGGCATAATATATGCTGAAAAACATGCTTTTCAATCGATGCATACTTGAATTCCGCGCTTCTCCTCCCCGAAAAGAAGTCCGGGGCCCAGGCGCAGGAGGATTTGCTTCCGGGACTTGCATTTTTTCTTTTCCGTGCTATAGGTTCACGGATTTGAAAGCGGCGGGATCTGCAGAAAGATGCTCCCCGTATTTTCCAGTCCGGCATCTTGTATTGCGGCAATGACTTGCAACAGCAACCCTTCATCAATGCGGAGAAATGAAACATGAGCTTTTTTGAACACGGAAAGGAACTTCCGCTCTGGGAAAAACTCCCTCCCCTGTCTCTCGGAACCGGCGAACACGACATCCCGACCATCAAGGCGTTCCTGCCCCCCGCTTGGAAACGGAACGGCCGCGCTCTGGTCGTTTTTCCAGGAGGCGGATACGGGCATTACGGAGAACATGAAGGCGACGGTTACTCCGAATTCTTCGCCGCGCACGGCTACTGCTGTTTCACGGTCAGATACCGTCTCGGAAAATACGGCTATCACCATCCTGTCGAACTTTCGGACGCGGCGCGCGCCGTGAGACTGGCGCGCCTTTTCGCCGACGAGTGCGGCTTTGACGCTTCCCGTGTCGGAGCGGTCGGCTCTTCCGCCGGAGGACATCTGGCCGCAACGCTCGGAAACATTCCGGATGAGGCGCTCTGCGCCGGGGACGCTTCGGATGCGATGCCGTCGCGGCCGGACTGGACCGTGCTCTGTTATCCGGTCATCACCTTCCGCGATCCCTATTCAACTTACTGGACCAGAAAAAATCTCTGCGGCACGGACGCTCCTTCACCGGAAATCATTGCGCATCTCAGCTGCGACGAGACCGTTTCCGAAGCCACGCCGCCGTCCTTTCTCTGGCATACCTTTGAAGACGGAGTGGTCCCCGTTGAGAATTCCATGCTCTTTGCCGCTGCCCTGCGGCGGAACAAAATCCCCTTCGAACTGCATATCTATGAACGGGGCGGACATGGGCAGGGACTCTTCGAGGGACATCCGTGGAGCGCGGAATGTCTGCGCTGGATGGAGCAGTTCTGAACACTTGCGCCATACACCTGAAATCCATCCTGCCGCCATGAGGCACGGCATGTTCCGGAGACCGTGCGGCACAGCAGGACATAGAACATATTCAGAAGATTCAGAGGGGAGAAACCTGCAACATGAAACTGGAAGCCGCCCGCTGGCGCATGCCGCTCTGTCCGTATCTGATGACGGGCAATCACCGAATGCTGATTCACCTTGACGCCTATGGCGTTCCGCAGTCCCTGCAGTGGCCCGCTCCGGGCGCGCCGGACAGACTCGGGTGGAGAAATCCATGCGACGAATGGCCCTACTGGGAGGAGATGAGCCAGGAGGATATCCGTGCCAGAATGCCTTATTTCGAGTATCCCGACGGACACAGGGAATATCTTCATGAAGCCGTTGAAGTGGAAATGGATTATCTGCCGGACACCAACGTGCTTGAAGGAAGATGTCTCCTCCCCGGCGGCGCGGAAATCCGCCAGATCCTATTCACGCCGCCAGGAAGAGACGTCTGGGTGCGCCGTTTCGAACTGCGGGGCGCCGGGCGCTTCGTCTTCCGCGGGGACTTCTTCGCTCAGGCAGTGCGTTCCAACTCCATTTCAGGCGACTGCCGGGGCGGCGCGTTCCGGGGATTTCTGGATGCCGCTCCGCGCGGCGTTTTCGCGATTGCCTCCGATGCGGAGCTCCGCAGCGGGAGCGGACAAGTTTTCATCGAATCGCCGGATTCCCTTTGCGCAACGGTCTATCTCTGCATGGCCGAAGATATGAAACGTGTCTCGGAGATCTGCCGGGAGGCTCTCGACGCTGGTTTTGAAAAACTGCTTGCTGACACCGTCGAATGCGACAGGCGGTGGATTGCGAACGCCCGCCCTCCCCGGTCCCGCCATCCCTTCCTCCGGAAGAACTGCAAGCGCTGGCTGCTCTCCAACTATCTTCTCGTGCTGGAAAACGGAGGAACCATCAGCGGCGTGCGTCCCTTCTGGAGCTTCGCATGGCCGCGCGACTGCGCCCAGCAGGCGCTCGGATTTGCCGCCGCCGGATTTCAGGACGAGGCGGCACGGATCCTGGAATGGAATTTCGCCAATGCGCCGGAATCCGGGGTGTATGAGGCCCGCTACCGGTCCGATTCCTCTCCGGTCACGCAGGACAACCGCCCCCGGCAGGGCGACAGCGCGGGATTTCTCTGTTTTGCCGCAGCCTGGCTTCTGAAGCACGGATACGATCCGGCATGGGCCGGAAAAATCTCAGAAAAAGTCTTTTTTCTCGCGGACCGCATGCTGGAACACATCAATCCGGTGACCGGGCTGCCGTCCGCCGAGGCGGATCACCGCGAAACACGGATTGCCGAGTCGCTCAGCATTGCCGTCGCAACGGTTGCCGGGCTCCGCGGCGCGGCTTTTCTGGACAGCATCACCGGAGGACGGCACGGCGGGAAACAATGGCTCGGAGCCGCCGCCGGAATTGCTGCGTCCATCGAAAAAGAACTGTATGATCCCGTGGAGAAGTATTTCATCGCGTCAAGAACGCCGCTCGACCGCCGCGCGGACATCGCTCTCTGCTGGGGGGCGGGACCGTTTGCCGTATGGGAAGACGGAGATGAAAAAGTCCGGAACGGAATAAAACGCATCTACTCCGAAAAATGGAACCGGGAGGCAGGAGGCGTCATCGCGGCGGCCGGGACTCCATACGCTTCATACTGGATGTATTACGCCAGCCTTCTGCTGCTCGGAGCTGCCGGAACGGGATTGCATGCCATCGAACGGGAGGTCCTCGATTCCCTGGAGAAAAATGTCCCCCCGCAGGGATTGATCCCGGAACAGACCAGCCTTTCCGGCGGCATCCTCTGGGGCTGCGCGCCGCTTCCGCCCCCGCAGGCAAACCTGATCTTCTACGCGATGATGTATCCCGGAGAATAATGGAAATTCCGGGGCAGGAGAAGATGCGGGATGTGCATCTGCGGATTTTTTCCGGGAAAAATATTCCAGCCCCCCTTGACAAAGAAAAGGTTCCGGATATAATTAATGATGTCACGTGTCATCATTATAAAACCGGGATATCATCATGAGCATCACAATGCAGCAGCTTGCGGAACTTGCCGGAGTAACCCGGTCCGCCGTATCGGCGGTTCTGAACAACTCCGGAGGCAGCCGTGTTTCGCCGGAAAAACGGCTGCGGATCCTGGAGCTGGCCCGGAAGACGGGATACGTGCCGAATCTGGCTGCCCGTCAGCTCAAGGGGATCCCCGACCGTCTGATCGGCGTCATCACGGTGCCCAGCCATATGGGCATCATGGCCACCCTTCAGGCGGAAGTCATTTCCGCGCTGCAGCGTGCCGATTACGAAGCGCTGACCACGCAGCAGACGGATGTGAAACACATTCTGCGTGACTTTCAGGCAAGAAACGTTTCCGGGATCCTGGCGCTGGGGCAGATCGCCCTGCCGGAAGAGGAGCTGTTCTGCCCTTATGCCTCCTGCTCCCATTTCACGGGCAGCGTTTTCGACGTCAGCTGTGATCTCGCCGCCGGATCTTGCGAAGCAACCGTTCATCTCATTGAAAAGCACGGGCGCAGGAATCCAGTCTTCCTTTCCATCGGAGACTCTCCGGGACGTCCGGATGAGTTGAAATTTTCCGGAATGGTCCGCGCTTTGCGCGACAAAGGCATGCCGGCAGGAGAAAACAATCTTCTGCGCCTTCCCTTTTCGCACAGGCAGGACATTTCCCCTTACTATGTCGCGGATAAAATCGATGCCGAAGCCGCCGTGGAACAGCTGATCCGCCGGAAGGCCGATGCCGTTCTCACAGGCAATGACTTCGTTGCCGCCCGTCTTCTTCCATGGCTCCAGTCGGCGGGGATCCGGATTCCGGAGGACATGGCTCTGATCGGTTACGACGGTTATTCCTGGACGCCGTTTGCCTCCGTGCCTCTGGCTACCGTGGTTCAGCCTGTTCGGGCCATGGCGGAAACGGCGGTCGGACTGCTGCTGAAGCGAATTGAAAATCCGGCGATGGAAATGCCGGGACCATCCGCCGGAATTTGTCCTGTTTTTCTTCCGGCGGCAAGCTGCGGATGCGCCTGCGGTCCGCAGAAGCTGATCGACGGCATCGCGGAAACGCTGCTGACGGCACCGTGATTTTCCGGATGCAGGACAAGATTTTCTTCCGGAAACGGAGAAACTCTGCCTTTCAAGCAGGAAGCGTGTCGCTGTCGATGCGGGAAACATAAAACAACGGAATTTGAACACATAACAATCATGAAAAAGGGGGTAACGCATGGAAAAGCATCAGGAGTCTTTTCAAAAACCCGAACCTGCCGCCCGCAGCCGGCGGTGCCGGAAAAGTCGCATATTCCGGCATGAATCATTCACATTAATCGAGCTGCTTGTCGTGATTGCGATTATTGCGATTCTGGCTTCACTCCTGCTCCCTGCACTTGGCAGGGTAAGACAGACTGCACACCAGACGGAATGCCTTTCCAACCTTCGGCAGATGGGAGTCTGGCATTCCTTGTACATCAGCGATTTCGGCTATCTGATGCCGGAGGAATGGGAAAGCGGAGCCTCCTGGACTCAGATTTTCATCGACTCCGGCCTGACAGGTTACAAGGGATGTGGTTACTGGAAACCGGGTGTCAACGCCGGATATGAAAGCGGTTATTTCACCGGAAAATACAAGGATTTCCGCAGCAAATACTTCTGTCCCGCGGCAACGGAGGATATTGATTCCCTGATCGGAAACAGCTCCAATGCCGGAATTTCCATCGGCTACAACACCCGCCTTTACGGACGAATCAGCATTGATTCGCCATTCACAAACGAGTATCTCCGGGTTTTGAAAGGCCCATCTTTCCGCGGTCCATCGCGTCTGGCGCTGCTTGCCGATTCCCGGAATTACAACCACCGGCTTTCCGCAGACATGATTCCCGGAAAACCGCTGCAGTTCCGCCACAATCTGAGCGCCAACGTCCTTTATGTGGACATGCATGCGGGTAAGCGGAAACCGGATTCGATTTCCGCTTACAATGCGGCCTATCCCTCACCGTTCTGGGCGCAGGGCGGATATGGGGAAAACAACCTGCACCGTCCGGATTGAGAAAGAACGGGCAGTGATGGCGCTTTCAGCAGCAATACAGACATTTTGAGATAAGGAGAAAGAAAATGAACCGAAAGTATGCAGGATTTCTGATGCTGATTGCCGGGATCGTTCCCGCATCCGCGCTGGATGTTGTCCGGGACGGGAAGGCGGCGGCGGAAATCGTCGTAGACGCAAAAGCCTGTCCTTCGACAAAGACGGCGGCAAACGAACTTCAGAAATATTTCTTCCGGATGTCAGGCGTGAACATTCCCCTTGTGCATCAGCCCGGAGGGAAGAGGAATCCCCTTTATGTCGGAAGAAGCTCCCACACGGACAGACTGGGCGTCCGGCTGGATGACATCCGCCATGACGGTTTTAAAATCATTGTGACGGACAGGCATGCCGTAATTGCGGGCGTGGACGACAACCGTCTCCCGATCCCCCGGAAAAATACCAGCGCGTCACGCTGGCAGCTCTGCCGGGAGGAATGGGAAAAGGCGACAGGGAGCAAAACGGATCCGCGTCTTTTTTACCGCGATCCGCGGAGATTTGTTCACGCATCCGGCGGAATTTTCGCCAATCAGGATGCCACCGGCACGCTTTACGGAGTGTATGATCTGCTGGAACGCCTCGGGGTGCGTTTCTTCATGCCTGTTGAAGGTCTGGGCCAGGTGGTTCCGGAAAGGAAGACGATCCGTCTTCCGGAAATGAACGTGAAGGAGGAACCCGATTTCGCAACCCGCTATCTTTCGCTGAACGTCCGCGGAAACGGTCTGGACGAATGCTGGTACAAGCAGCTCCGTCAGGGAGGCGTCTATGACATGTGGCCCGGCCATACCAGCATGGGGGTCATGACGGATCCGCGCCCGGAATTCATTGTCCGCCGCAACGGCGTCCCTGTGGAAATCAATAAAACGACGAAGCTGCCGCGTCTTGCCAGTCCGGAACTGCGGGAAGCTCTGGCGGAGTATCTCGGGCATTTCCGCCGGTTCTACCCGGAACTCCATGACCTTCCGATCGGACAGCCGGACGGCTGGGGTGTGCTCGACGACCGCGATGTCGCGGCCGGATGGGATAAAAGGGAAAAGGGAAACTGGGGACGCTTCTCGGATTACACATGGGATTTCGTGCTCGACGTGGCAAAACGCCTGCGCGGGAAATATCCCGGCGTCCGTTTCAGCACCATGAGCTACGGATATGCGAAAAAGCCGCCGGAAAACATTGCGCGCATTCCCGGCGATATCGGAATCTATTTCACGCAGACCTGTTCCGGATGGCGCAGGGATGGACGCGAGCTCGCCCTGCGGAAGGAATGGGAAAAGAAAGCACCCGACAGCGAATTCTACATCTATGACTATTATCTTTCGCACAATCCGAACCGGCATGCGCCGGCGCTTCCCGCGATCTTCCTGCGCAGCATCGACCGGAGTTTCAAGGCTGCGACTCCGCAGTACAAAGGCGTTTATGTGGAGGTCTCCCACGACGCGGACTTCTTGAAGTCGAAACGCCGCTCGCTTCTGAAATATCCGGTTCTGAACGCCCTGCCCTACTATGTGCACGGCAAACTCACCTGGAACCGCAACGCCGATGTCGGAGCCATTCTGGAGGATTACTATGAAAAGTTTTTCGGTCCCGCCGGACCGGAGATGAAGGAGTTCTACGAGTTTGCCGAAAGCATGTGGCAGTCGCCTCCGCCCTCCGCCAAGGGGAAGCGGCAGATGGTGGAAAAATATTTTGAAATCCTGGCCAGGGCGAAACAGAAGGCCGGCGACAGCGTTTACGGCAGACGCATCGGACTGATTGAGGAGGAGATGGAACCGGCGAAAAAAGCATTTCAGGACACCCGCAGCGGACCCGCGGTCACAGCCCGGAGAAGCCGCCTGAAGATTCCGGCGGTCAACGGCGATCTCGACAAGGAATTCTGGAAGGAATTCCCCGCGGCGTCCGCCTATTCCCTGAAAGACAACTTCACCGGTCAGACGGCGAAGGCGAATCCGACACGTGTCGCACTGCGCTGGGCGGGGGATTCTCTTCTCGCCGGCATCCGGTGCATGGAACGGCGCATGGATAAACTGGTAGCGGCCCTTCCGGCCGGCAGCAACAATCAGGACGCCATTTACCTGGATGACAATGTGGAAATCTACATTGAAACGACAAAAGGATACCGGGTGAAACTGGTCGTCAATCCGAACGGAGCCTGTCTGACGCATCTCTTCAGCTCGCCGGACGTGACGGAGATCAACTGGCTTCCGGAGGCCGTCGCCGTCCGGAAGGGCGCCGGCTTCTGGAGTGTGGAGGTCAACCTGGGAAGTTTCGGGGAGCCAGCTCCATCGAGCTCCACTCCGTGGGGAATCAATGTCTGCCGCCAGCGGCTGACTGGAGGGGAGAAGGAGTATTACTCGCTCAGTCCAACAGGCGGGCGTTTTGACAATTTCAACAAACATGCGAATTTGTCCGTCCGCTGAAGTTTTACAGAAAAAAATGCCGGAAGGAGAAACGGAAAAATGGCATTGACGGAAAAAAACATCATGGCTGTCGGGGCGCACGCCGACGACATTGAATTCAATATCACGGGCACTCTTCTGAAATACCGGAAGGAAGGGTATTCCGTCACCTATGTCATGGCGACGAACAACTGCGCCGGGGTCTGGGGAAAGCTCGATGAGAAGGGAGAACGCTACTTTGAAGAGGTCCCGTGGTATGTGATGATGCCGCAGCGGAAACTGGAGGCGGCAAGGGCGGCAAGAGAACTCTTCGGGACGGAGGTGATCCATCTGGATTACGCACAGCGTCACTACTGGGACCGGAACTGCGTGAAAAAGGAGCTCCGCTACGGATGCGAACCATTGAACTGTTCCGGCCCGGATGTGCCGACGATCGTCACAGCCTTTGAAGACCCCGGGGAAGTGAAAAAACTTGCCGGTCTCATTCTGGAAAAAAATCCGGAATGCATTCTGACCCACCCGTATGCCGTCTACACGGTCGAGCATTTCTGCACCGCGGCCCTGGTCCGGAAAGCCTACTTTCTGGCGTGTGAACAAGGGTATCAGGGGTCACTTTTGCACTGGATCGAGGTGGAAACCTATAAATACGGGTGCGGCTTCGTCCGCTGGAACACCTTCATCGACACCACGGGCTACGGTTCGGAAACCAAGCGCAAAGCCCTGGAAATTCATTCCTGCCAGATGCCGACGGCAAAATTTCTCGATCTGGAGGATGAAATGTACGGCAGGGAATGTTCCTGCGAATCGGCGGAAGCGTTCATCGCGTGCAGGATCAATGAATCGCATCCCGGAGCTCTGACCCGGGAATTCAAACAACATCTCAGATGAAAGGAAGACAAAAATGAAAGGACAGCTTTTCACCGCTCTCCTCCTCGCGGCTCTGGCCGGAAACGTCCATGGCGGATTTCCGGAGGATTTTCAGGGCGCGATGAAACTCAGACCCGCGGAAGCCGCACCCCGTTTCGAACAGCTGGCGGAACAGGCTCCGGAAGGCGCGAAAAACAGAGCTCTCATGCAGGCGGGACTCAATTATGTCAAGGCGGGCAAACTCGCGGATGCGGAAAGAGTGGCGCTCCGTCTTCAGGGAAGCGCCGGGAAACTTCTGAAAATGCAGATTCTTTACAAGCGCAAAAGCTGGAAGGATATTGCGGAGATCTATCGGAACGAGGATCTTTCCAAATGGGCGGATGCGGAACAATACGACGCCTTCCGTCTGCGCGGAGAAGCATTTTTCTGGCTGGCGCAGTATGACAAGGCCGGCGGCGATCTGCGGCAGGCCGTTCAGCTTTCCGATCTTCCGCTGGAGAAAGCCGCCGTCCTGAATTCTCTCGCCAGATGCCTTCTGAAGCAGAACAGACCGGAGGATGCCGTCGCGGAATACCGGAAAGTCCTTGCATTTGAGAAACTGAAGGGATTCGGACATTACAACAGCGCCTGTCTGGGGATTGCGGAGATTCTGGCCGCACGGAAACAGTATGCGGAGGCATTGCAGGAAATTGCGAGAATCCCGCGTCCGAAAGCCGGTTACTGGGCATACAAACCGCTCGAAGCGGAAGCGGACATCCTGATGAAAATGGGGAAAACGGCCGAGGCGGCACAGAAGCGCGGAGAAGCCGAGGCGCTGAAGAAACGCTGACATCATAAAAAAACGGAGTGCGGAGAGGCTTTTTCCCTGCATTCCGGTCCTGCCGGACGGACAGATTTCAGGCGGCGTATTGTTTCTGCAAGACGCCGCCTCTCCTTTTTCCGGTGACACAAGAGATTCGCCTCTCCGGAAAGAATCCGGAAAGGACGAAAACAAAAAAGGATCTTTTTTTTATTCCGCCCCCTTGACAAAGTATGGAAATCGTTTATAATAGTATTACACAAACGATTGAGAAGATGCTTTTATGACTGTGACACTGAAAGACATTGCCAGACTGGCGAACATCGACGCGGGAGCGGTTTCCCGGACACTCCGGAATCACCCCAAGGCCCAGGAACTGCGTCCCGAGACCCGGGAGCGGATCCTGAAAATTGCGAAGGACCTGGGCTACCAGTGCAATCTTCTGGCATCCTCCATCCGTACGGGACGAGTTACCACCATGGCGGTGATCGGCAGATTCGCACAGGACAATTTCGAACCTTCGGACAGTCAGATCCTTTCCGGTATTTTCAAGGAGGCAACCGCAAACGACTACGGGATCAAGGTGTTCGACGATTCCGATCTTCCGCGCACATTCTCGGAAATCGCGGGAAACCGCATCCAGCTGGTTGCATCCCTGAGTGTCGCCGAAACGGTAAGGATTCAGACCGCGGAACTGTGCAGGAAAAACGGAATGCGTCTGATTTTTCTGAACGAATATGCCCATGGCGGTTTTCCCTCCATCGCCCTGGACAATGCAGACGGCGCGGTTCAGGCGGTCCGGCTTCTCGCCGGACTCGGACACAGACGCATCGCACTGCTCTGCGTTCCACACAGATTCCACTATATCAGGGAGCGTCACCGGGGATATCTGGAGGGAATGAAACAGGCAGGTCTGCCGGTCGATCCCGAGCTGGCAAGCTGCACGGATGATACAGAGAATGCGGTCCGGCGGATGCTCTCCCTGCCGCAGAAGAAACGGCCGACCGCGATTTTCGGCATCGCGGACAATCTGGCGGTCATTGCCCAGAATACGGCGCTGCGCATGGGATTCCGGATTCCGGAGGAGCTTTCCACCATCGGATTCGGCGCCAGTGACGCGGGGACATTTTCCTACTGCCGCCTGACCACGATATGCGAAAACCTCGCCATGCGGGGAAAACTTGCGGTCCGGCTTCTTCTCGGGAAATCCGTGGACATCACACCGGATGCAAACGGAAACTACCTGATCCGTCCCTCGCTCATTCGGCGGGACTCTGCAGGGACAATACAATGAAACACCATAATTTTATAAAAAAAAGAGGGATTTTGCTATGACAGACGCAGACAATGGCAAACATTTTCCGAAAAGAAAGCAGGGAAATTTCACGTTGATAGAGCTTCTGGTTGTGATTGCCGTAATTGCGGTTCTGGCGGCGATGCTGCTGCCTGCGCTTGGCAAGGCGCGGGCCATGGGAAAAAGCATCCAGTGCATCAGTCAGGAAAAGCAGATTATGCTGATTATTCTCAATTACGCCAACGACTACAAGGAATATCTGCCGAGTCACATGAACTGGACATCCTGCCTGCAGACCGCCTACCGGCAGCCGGATGCACTCTTTTACTGTCCGGAGGAAACAAACCGGACCATTTATTCCTATGGCTATAATTATTATCCGATTTCTCAAACCGGCCAGAAACGAATCTTTCAATGCAAGGCACCCTCCTCGCAATACGTCTTCATGGACAGCCTCGGGGACACCACTATCGTTTACTGCTGGGGGGATGCCGCCACGATACGGAAACCCAAGCCGCGCCATCTTGTCCGGGGGCTGAATATCGCTTATCTTGACGGGCATGCCGCCGCCTTCCGGACCGCGAATCCGGAAAATCCATACGGACCGACATACGGCGGTGCCGGTTATCTGGGGTCTCATATGGGCTATTCCGAGAAAACCGGATGGTTCCGCTTCAAAACAAACTGAAAGGAATCTGAAATGCAGAAAACATTTCTCTCCACTCTTTTTTCCGTTTTCATGCTGCTCCTCGGCGCTGCGGAATATCCGCTGGTGAAGGATGGGAAGAGCCTTGCGGCAATCGTGCGCCTCCGCGGAGGAACCGCGGTGGAAATCTTCGCGGGTTCCGAGCTTCAGACATATGTCGAAAAGATTACGGGAGCAACGCTGAGCAAACGCCGGAGCCCTTCCGCGGAACTCTACAATATCTATATTGCAACCCCGGATGCGCGGGGACTGAAACTGCCGGACAAGGCAAAGGAGCTCCTGAAAGAGGTCCGGGATGACGGTTTCCTGCTGTATGCCGGCAGGGAGGGGCTCTATGTCATCGCCCGGGAGCGGCGCGGCCTGAATTACGGCGTCTATGAACTTCTGAAGCGTTACGGAGGGGTCCGCTGGATCACGCCGGGGCCGGAAGGGGAATTTGTCCCGCGGAAGAAAGACTTTTCCGTTCCGGCTCTTGCGGAAGTTGTCAATCCCTCCTTCCGGCACAGGAATTTCAATCTGGTCAGCGCCTACGGAGCGAAACTGACGCCGCTCTGGCAGATGCGGAACGGCATGACGCAGAACGGACCGCTTTACGGCGGAGGGAAGCATCTCGGAGGGCACATTTTCAGCACGCTTCTGCCGGACACTCTCTACCGGACGAATCCGGAGCTCTTCGGCCTTTACAAGGGAAAACGCCTGCCGCAATGCGGAGATCCCGCGAAAATCACGAAAACGGGCATCGGCGGACAGGCGAACCAGCCATGCACATCCAACCCGGAAACGGTCCGGATCATGCAGGAGAATCTGGTCCGGCTCCTGCGGAAAAATCCGGGAGCGGAATCCTTCTGCATCCTGAACAACGACTCCACAGCATGGTGTGAATGCGAAAACTGCAGAAAGCTCGATCCGCCGGAGGAGGCCGCGCGCGGCATGGTCGCCACGCGCTTCTGGCTTCTTGCCAACGCCCTGATCGAAGCGGGAAAGAAAGCCGCGCCGGAGGTCCGTTTCTTCTCCTCGCCCTACCAGACTTTTCAGGAATATCCGGCGGGAGTGATCCCCGATCCGCGGGCGGAGATCAATTTCTGTCTGCATCACCGCTGCTATCTGCACAGTATCGGAGACAAACGATGCGTCATCAACGAACGCTACCGCCGGATCCTGCAGTCCTGGCACAAGGAAAAACGCCGGGTTCAGACCTATGAATATACGGACATCCTGCCGCGCGGCGAGGTCTGGTATCTGCCGCTTGCCCCCCTCCTCCGGCGCGACCTCCTGTATTACCACTCGATCGGCAATGACGGATGGTGCGATGAAGTCGCGCCTTACGACGGCACTTTCATCACGAGGAAAAGGGAGGTGACGGAACGCTGGATCGGCAGCGCCCTGGACATCTATCTTACGGCAAATCTGCTCTGGAATGTTTCCGCGGATTACGCCGCGCTGGAGAATGAGGCGGGAAGTCTCTATTACGGCAAAGCATGGCCCGCGATCAGACAGTACCGGCATCTGCTGGCGGAGACATATGAAGGCATCAACGACCATTTCTGTTACGGATCCCGTCTCTGGCAGCTCGGCAGGGCCTTCGAGGAGCGCGGACTCGGGGAACGTCTGGAAAAGCTTCTGGCGGATGCGGGAAAAGCCGCGAAGGGGGATGCCCGCGTGGAAAAAATCGTGGCGCGCGATGCGGAGTTCTTCCGTCTGACATTCCTGAAAGGCGCTTCGGAATTTCAGGCGGCCCGCAGGGAGAATGAGATCCGGGCGGGAGAATATGCGCCGGACGGCTCGCGATGGAACTTTTCGGATCCTGCGTATGTCGGGGATCTTCCCGTCCGCTTTCAATACTCGGACGGCATGCTCCATCTCCGCCACGGAGGCGCGGGCCGGGGCGCCGGACTGGAAGTTCTGACGGAGGACGGAGGCAGAAGCGTTCATCCCGTGGAGAAGGCGGGAGTCTTTTCCATCCCGCTCCGCCGCACGGCGGAAGGGGAGAGCTGCGGGATCGGACTTGTCCTGAACAGGAACGGCATCCGGACCGGATGGAACGGTCCGGATCTGAACGCGCCGGATGTCATGCGCAAGGTGATCTTCGGCAATACGCCGATCCTGCGGAACGGCAGCTTCTCGGTCATTGACGGGAAAGACGGGAAAAAATTTCCGCGTCATTTCGGGTGCAAGGGCGATTTCCGCATCGTTTCGGACCATACGGCGGCCTCCGGGAAAAATTTCCTGCGCGGACGCGGATTTGTCCATCAGTATCTGAAAGGGCTGATGGGCCAGGTGCAGACTTACGGAATTCCCGAAGTGTTTCAGGGGAAACTGCGTGTCCGCGTGAAATACCGCGGGGAAGGCAAGGGCATGGTCCGGCTTGCGACCTCCGCCCTTGCCCGGATTGGAGAACAGCATGAGATCATCAGCTCCCCCGGCAAGTGGCGGGATGCTGAATTCATTTTCGACTGCGCCAAAAACAGGGCGCCGCTTCTTCTGCTCTATGTCTTTTCCATGCATGATACGCTGGACATGGACGACATCCGGGTGGAACGGGCGGACGCGTCCGGAACAACGGCGGAAAACATTCCGGAAAAAGACTGAGGAGGAAAAATGAATCGGACATGGTTTTTAAGTGCGCTGCTTCTTGCATGCGGGGGAGCATTCACAGCGGAGGAATTCGCGCTGGTGAAGAACGGAAAGGCCGTCTCCTGCATTGTGACGGGAGGAGAAAAACTGAATGACGCGGACGCATATGCCGCATTGGAACTGGCGGATTACCTGGAAAAAGTAACCGGCGCCCGTCCGGAGATCCGGCAGACCGTGAAAAAAGGATTTTATCCGGTCTATATCGGCGGCGGAGCCCTTGCGCGAATGCCACGGAACGTGGCGGCGAAACGCTCTGCCGTCCGGGATGACGGGTATCTGCTCGCCGGAACGCCGGAAGGAGCGTTTCTCTGGTCGAAGGAACCCTCCGGTGTCATTTTCGGAGCATACGAAATTCTGAAACGCTGCGCCGGCGTCCGCTGGTTCTATCCGGGAGAGGACGGGGAGCATATTGAAAAGCGCGGGGACGTCTTTCTTCCGGAAATGATTCTGGTCGACAACCCCGCCATGCGGAACCGGACCTTCAACCATGTCTGCGCGAACATCCATACGGATCAGGAGGCACGCAAATGGCTGCTGCGCAACAGGATGAGCGCAAAATGGAGATTCGGCGGCCCCCGTCACGGCGGCGGGCATGTCTTCAGCACACTCCTGCCGGACACTCTCTACCGGACGAATCCGGAACTCTTCGGACTTTACAGGGGGAAACGCCTGCCGCAGTGCGGAAATCCTGCGAAAATCACAAAAACGGGAAAAGGCGGACAGGCAAACCAGCCGTGCACCTCCAATCCGGAAACGGTCAGGATCATGAAGGAGAACCTGATCCGCGAGATCGGCATGCGGAATCTCACCAGCTTCAACATCATGAACAATGATTCCACCGCATGGTGCGAATGCGACAGCTGTAAAAAACTCGACCCGCCGGACGAACGGAAAAAAGGTCTGGTTTCCACCCGCTTCTGGCTGCTTGCCAACGAACTGATTGAAGCGGGCAGAAGCGTCTTTCCCGACCTCCGTTTCGACTGTTCCGCCTATCAGAACTACCAGATGCCGCCGCAGGGAGTCAAACCGGACACCCGGGCGACGGTCACTTACTGCGTCCATCACCGCTGCTACACCCACAGCGTCGGAGATCCATCCTGCCGGATCAACCAGCGCACAAGGGACATTCTGGAAGCCTGGAACAAGGCCGGGCTCCGCGTTTCCACTTATGAATACACGAACTGCCTCCCGTCGTTCGAAGTGCAGTATCTACCGCTGGAGAAGATCGTCGCGGACGATCTGAAATACTATGGATCGCTGAACAACTTCGGATACTGCGACGAGGTGCCCCCGAAGGACGCCGTATTCGGGAAACGCTGGAACACCCGGGCAATCACGGAAAACTGGCGCAGCAACTTCCTCACGCATTACATTCAGGCGTATTTCATGTGGAATCCCCGCGCCGATTTCGAAACTGTGCTGAACGACATCGGCTCCCGCTTCTACGGCGCGGCATGGAAGGAGATCGGGGAATACCGCAGGCTGCTGCGGAAGGCCTATTCCTCCGTCCAGGCGCATTTCATGTATGGAACTTCAAGCGCCGCTCTGGGAATGGTTCTCCAGGACAAAGCCCTCGGAACAAAACTGGAAACTCTTCTTGCCGCTGCGGCCCGGAAGGTGGGAAACGATCCTCTGCGCCGGGAACGCGTCCGTCTGGAAAAGGAATATTTTGAACTGACTTTTGTAAAAAGCGCAGCCGTCTATGCCGCACAGCAGAGCGCACCCTGCATAGCAAAGAGACTCCGCGGAAAAATCAAAACAGACGGCAGACTGGATGAAAAGGACTGGGCGGACGCGGTCCCCGTGAGCGGCTTTCTCAAATTCCTCGGCAAAGGACTTCCCGCAAAGCATCAGACCATCGTCCGCGCGGCCTATGATGACGAAAATCTGTATCTTGCGGTCGAGGCTCTGGAGCCCGAGCCGGGCAAAATGATTGCGGAAAGCGCAGAGCGGGACGATCCCGTCTGGAAGGACAACAATCTGGAACTCTTCTTCGCGCCGCCCGCATTCGGAGCCGGTTACATTCACTGGTCCGTCAATCACAAGGGCACGGTCTATGACACGAAAAGCTACAGCCCGACCGACCGGGACCTTGCCTTCAACCTGAAAGCGGATGCGGGAATCGCTGTTTCCGGCGACCGCTGGACCGTCGAAATGAAGATTCCCTTCTCGGAACTCGGAGGCGCTCCCGCAAAGGGTGCGTCCTGGGCCGTCAACATCGCGCGCGGACGGCAGGTGAAGGATTCCCCGGACAATGAAGGATCCAGCTGGAGTCATGAGGGACGTTTCCACGGACCCGAGGGATTCCGCAAGATAAAATTCGATTGAATGTCATCAAAAAAAAAGAAAGGCGGCAATCACATGAAACGAAAGATTCAAATCGCGGCGTTTTCCTTTGCGGCGGCATGCCTGGCCTGCGGGGCGGAACCGATGGAATTTCCGGAAAAAGCGGACTGGGGAGACGCTCCCGGAATCAAAGCTCTGGAAGGCGATGTGCTGGAACTCGGGAAAGGCGTCATCTTCTCCACGGAAACCTTCCGGGTGGATCCGGGAAAAACGACGGTCCTGACGGGAGAATTCCGGACTCTGCCGGGGAAAAAGGCCAGGCTCTTCTTTGCCTTTTCCCCGTATGACGCGGGGAAAAAGCCGATTACGGCGCTCAACGTCAATATTGTGAAAGGCACGGATACGGAACTGGTGGCGCCCGTGAAAAAGGATGATCTCATCGTCAAGGCGAAGGACGCTTCGCGCTTCATTCCCGGCACGGTCATCGTATTCAACACAAAGGAGGATTTCTCCGATCTGCCGAATCGTGCGCGCTCGCACGGATTCTTCAAAAGCGCGGAAAAGCAGGCGGACGGCACATGGAACATCACCTTGCAGGCGAAGGCGGCCGGAGAGTATCCCGCGGGGACAAAAATCCGTGCTCACGCAGGAGGCGGTTACCAGTATGCCGTCATTGCCGACCTTGACGGAAACTGGAAAACTTTCAGCGGCTCCGTGAAGGGAATGGCGAAATCCGGGCTCGGCGGAAAAGAGTGGAGGCCCGGAAGCGCATATGCGAAAGTCGTGATCTTCGGCAATGCGAAAGACGCTCCGATCCAGTTCCGGAATGTAAAAGTGGATGTCAGGGACTGATTGAATCCGCGGATTTCCTTCCAATCTCCCGGGGACGGGAGGCTTCAGGCCTCCGTTTCCGGGATTTTTCTTTGCGGGAGCCGATTTTTTCCCCGAGGCGGAACAGCTTTTTCCGGACCGTCGGCCGGCAGGTGGAGCCGTCTTCCGGAAAAACGGAAAAAGGGACTGGCTATTTTTCCGGAATGTGCTAAGGTAACGGGGTAAAGTTTCTGAAACGAACCCCAAAGCAAGGAAACGGAAGATGAAATTCTGCATGATCGGTTCCCGCGGTCACTTCTTTTATGTGTTTCAAAGTATCGGAAAGGTTCCCGGAATCTCGCTGGAAGCCGTCTCTTCCGGCTGTGAAGACGATCCGGCGCCGCTCCTGAAACGCGCGAAGGATGCCGGCTTCGATCCGGCGGCATGTCCGGACTGGCAAGAGATGCTCGACCGTTTTTCCCCGGACCTCGTCGCGGTGGACGGTCCGTTTGACAAACACGCGGAGATGGCCGCCCGGGCGCTTGCGCGCGGCATTCATGTGTTCTGTGAAAAACCGGTCGCACTCACCCTGGAGGATCTGGGAAGAGTCATGGATGCGCAGAAGCGTTCCGGGGCGCGGATCATCTCCATGGTCGGGCTGCGCTATCAGGCGGATTTCCAGTTTGCGCTCCGTCTGGTCCGCGAGGGCGCCGTCGGGAAAGTCAAGATGGTGCGCGCGCAGAAATCCTACCGGCTCGGAAAGCGTCCGGAATTCTACCGGCACAGGGAGACTTACGGCGGCACGATTCCATGGGTCGGCAGTCACGCCATTGACTGGATTCTGGCATTTTCGGGGAGTCCCTTCCGCGAAGTCTTCGCCACGCAGACGAAAGAGGACAATTTCAATCACGGAGAACTCGAAATCGCCTGCCAGTGTCTCTTCACGATGAAGAACGGCGTGCAGGCCATGGCGTCGATCGACTATCTGCGCCCGGAAGCAGCTCCCACCCATGGAGACGACCGGGTCCGCGTGGCAGGCACGGAAGGCGTACTGGAAGTCATCGGCGGCAGTGTCATCCTGATCGACAGGGACGGGAAGAGAGAGCTTCCCGTTCCGCCTCCCGAACGGGAGCTTTTCTCCGATTTCGCCTGCAGTCTGACCGGAGAAAACGACTGTCTGGTTCCGGAATCGGAAACCTTTGAACTGACGAGAGCCTGTCTGCTGGCGCGCGAGTCGGCGGATACGGGGAAAATCATCCGCTTCTGAAGCATCATTTCCGGAGGTAACGCAGTATCATGATCCGCAAGCTGATTCACTTTTCCGACACTCACGAGGCCGCCGCATGTCTGGAAGACTGGCGGGCCTGCCTGGACAAACGGATCGTCGGCTTTTTCAACAGCCGCGTGATCCGCCGTTCACGCTATGACCGGACTCTGATTGAGCCGGCAGTCGAAAGGATGCTGGCGGAAAAACCCGACGCGATTTTCTTCACCGGCGACGCCGTAAGCTGCGGACAGCCGGGCGAATTCGCACGCGCCCTCCCCTTTTTTCAAGTGATTCTGGACAGCGGAATTCCCTTTTTCTATACCCCGGGCAACCATGACGCCTATGTGAGGGATCTGGCATGCCGTGACGCCTTCCGCCGCTTCACGCTCGCCATGACGCGCGGCGATGCCGAACCGGAGGATTATCCGTATGCGGTCGATCTGGAATATTTCCGGGTCATCCTGCTGAACTGCGCATGCCCGACTTCTCCGGTTTCCTCCTGCGGCCACCTTCCGGAAAAAGCAAAGACCTTCCTGAAAAAAGAGGCGGAACGCTTCAAGACGAAACCGCTGATCTGCGCGGGACATTTCCCGATTCTGGAACGGATGCCGCTCCGCCGCTTCCGGCACCGGCTCTACGGCGCGGGCGTTGCGGCGGCAATGCTCCGCGACGGTGTCATTGATCTCTCCCTCTGCGGCCATGTTCACAAGCCTTATGAAATTCTGAACGCCTCCGGACGGGGCGAGATTTCCGCGGGATCGCTGACGAAATACGGTGTTTACTCACGCATTCTGTATGACACGGAAAGCGGCGTCTTCACGCTGGAACGCGTTCCGGTCCGGAATACGGCGGCGTGACTTTTGCTTTTTTTCCGTTTCCCGACTGGCACAGCGCCCGCTCCGGGTGTAGATTAAAGCCTTGCATGCGTTTCACAGAATAAGGAACCCGACGATGAACGACAGATTAAAAAAGCTTCTGCATGAAAAAACGGTGATTTTCGACGGCGCGATCGGTACCGAAATCTATAAGAAGAATTTCTTTGTCAACACCTCCTATGAAAGCCTCTGCCTGAACAATCCCGGAGTCGTGCGGGAAATTCACCAGTCCTACCGGGATGCGGGCGCGGAAGTCCTGACCACAAACTCGTTCGGGGCGAACTTCAATACGCTGAACAAATTCCTTCTCGGCGACAAGGTGCAGGAAATCAACCGCGCGGCGGTGCGGATCGCCCGCGAGGTCGCGGGAGAGGAGCTGCTCGTGGCCGCTTCGGTCGGTCCGGTCGGAGAAATTCCCGGCGGCAGCGCATGGAGCGCCGAGCGGATCGCGGCGATTCTGATGGAACAGATCGCCGCACTCGCGATGGAGGGACCGGATTTCATTCTCTTTGAGTCCCTCGGCGGCGCACGCGATCTTCAGGCGGCCCTTCTTGCAATGGAGATCTGCCCGGACCTGCCGTTTGTGACGAGTTTTGCGCTCAACCGCGACGCGGAGTCCCGGACCGGCGACTCGCCCGCCCGTCTTCTTACCATTCTCGACGAGGCGCCGCGCAGGCCGGAAGCCTTCGGTCTCAACTGCGGGATCGGCCCGGAAGGGATGCTCAACGCTCTGGAAATCCTGATGCCGCTCTGCCGTCTTCCGGTCATCGCCCAGCCGAACGCGGGATGTCCGAAAAGCGTGGACAACCGCATGATCTACATGTGCAGTCCGGAATATTTCACGACTTACGCGATGCGTTTCGCCGCGCTCGGCGTCCACGGCGTCGGCGGGTGCTGCGGAACCGGTCCGGAACACATCCGGGACATGGCGCGGAGCGTCAACCCGCTGAACAAGGCCGTGCGCAACACGGGACATCTGGCCGTCACGGAAGGCGCGCTCCCGGAAAAAACGCCCGTCCCGATGAGGGAAAAATCGCGCTTCGGCGCAAAACTCGCCGCGGGAGAATGGGTTACGAATGTGGAAATCGTTCCGCCCCAGGGGTATCTGCTTGACAAGACCATCGAAAAGGCCCGAATCTGCCGCGAGGCGGGATTCGACGCGGTCAACATTCCGGACGGCCCCCGTGCAAGCGCACGCGTCTCCCCGCTCGTGACGGCATACCGCATTCAGGCCGAAGCCGGAATCGAAGCGATTCTCCATTTCTGCTGCCGGGACCGGAACCTGATCGGCATGCAGGCCGATCTTCTCGGCTGTGCGGCGATGGGCATTCACAATATTCTTTTCATCACCGGCGATCCGCCGAAGCTCGGGGATTATCCGTTTGCCTCCGGCGTGTTCGATATGGACTCCATCGGAATGGCGCGCATTCAGAACCGCCTGAACCGGGGCATCGACCTCGGCGGGAAAGCGATCGACACGGTCACGCGCGCCCTGATCGGAGTCGGCGCGGATCCCAATGCCATCGACATGAAGCGGGAGATCCGCAGAACGCGGGAAAAAATCGAAGCGGGCGCGGAATTCCTCATCACCCAGCCGGTCTTCGATACGGAGCCGCTGCTCCGTTTCATCGACGCGGTTCCGGGACTTTCCGCTCTGCCCGTGATCGCCGGCATCTGGCCGCTGGCAAGTTTCCGCAACGCCGAATTCATG
The DNA here is from genome assembly GCA_944391115.1 of uncultured Victivallales bacterium. GTDB lineage: Bacteria > Verrucomicrobiota > Lentisphaeria > Victivallales > UBA1829 > UBA11452. Next base: position 42,038 of record CALXSJ010000005.1, read on the forward strand.
CGCAACGAAGTGCCGGGCGTGATCGTGCCGGATTCGATCATGGAGCGCATGGCGAAAGGCCGGACGAAGGAGGAGCAGCGCGCGGAAGGCATCCGGATCGCACGGGAAGCCGTCGCCTCGATCCGGAGCAGAGTCGCCGGCGTTCAGGTCAGCGCCCCCTTCGGAAATGTCCGGACGGCGATCGAAGTCATCCGTCCGGAAGAGTAGCCCCGCGCCTTCCCGCGGGGTTGGGGAACCGGTTCAGAAAATTTCCGCCGTTACTCCGGGACACCAGTCCCTGCGTTCCTCCGTATAGTAAAGCCATGCGCGGGAGGCCGGCGCAGTGTAAACGCCGGGGATCATCGCCTTGAGACTCACCGGAATCCGGACGGACTCGCCCGCGCGCAGACTGCGCCAGTAGAGCACCAGCTCTCCGCGGAACATCTCCCAGGAGGCGATCCGCCCCGCCTTCACCAGCTCCTTGAGCTGGTCTGCGCGGACCTCGAATCCGGCGGGAATCCCGACGACGGCAAGCGGCATCGAAACGTCCTTCGCGCCGTCGTTGCGGACCGTCGCAATCAGTTCGGCGATCTCCCCTTCCCTGACCTGCGAAGCGGAAAGACGCGTTTCCACCCGGAGCGCGCATTCCGGATCGGACGCGGGGAGTTTCGTATGACAGGAAACTTCCAGCGTGAACGGCATTTCGCTTCCGTCATGCATGACCAGCTCGAGCGTATGGCGTCCCAGCGTCATGGCCGGCGAGAAATCCGGCAGAACCAGCGCTTCGCGGGATTCCGGCGTGAAGGCGACGGGCGAACCGAACGCCTTCCCGTCCACCAGAAGCTGAACCGAACCGGATTTCTTCACAACCGGACGCGCCCTGTCGTAGGCGTTGACCGCCTTGAGCGCAAGAATCGTGGACTGGGTCGAACCGAAACGGCCGTTTCGGCACCGTTCAAAAATCCATTTCATCGCAGCTTCCGTCCGCGTCATGAATTTTGGATTGATCCGGAGCCAGGCGATCACGGCAAGCGAAGTCGTTTCCAGAGCCAGCGAATCCCCGCCGGAACAGGTGATCGAATGCACGGCGCCGGAGACGGAGCCGTCCTTTTCCTGTGAAGCTGTGAGCGCGGAAGCAAGGCGCATGGCATTCTCATGGTCCTTCGCAAGAAAGAGAATGTTCGCTCCGAGCGCGCATAGATAGCTGTCCTTCGATTCCAGCGCAAGCTTTTTCACGTGCTCGATCTCGCGCGACAGTTCCGCGGGATTGGTGCCAGATTCAAGGAGTGTCCAGAGAATGTAGGCGTCGGTCGTCGGCGCGGGAGCGCGTCCGAAGGAATCCAGCGCGCGACTGTTCCGGAGAAAGCCGCCCCTGCCGTCCCTTCGGCTCATCAGCCAGTTTTTCGTCCGTTCGAACATGGCGCCGTTCACCGCCATCACCTCTTTCATTTCGTGAAACTGCATCAGTCCGTAGGCGGTCAGCGCCTCGTGTCCGGGATTTCCGCCGAACCACTCGTATCCGGAAGATTTGGATTCGAACCCGGTCAGACGCCTGTATCCCTGTTTCAGAAGCTCCGCCGCCTTGCGGATTTTTTCCGGGGAAACGCCGCTGTGACTCCGGAAATACTGCTGCGCCATGACCAGCGGATAGGTGGTGGCGCTGGTCTGTTCAAAACAGCCGCAGGGCTGACGGAGCAGCGCGTTGAGCGCCTCTTCCAGACCGGCAAGCGGACTGGGATAGAGTTTCGCCTCCACTGCCACGGACGCGGGATCGGCGTCCTCGGGAATCGTCACTTCCGTGCGGCAGGACTTCGAAGCGCTGAGCACACCCCCGGCATTCCAAACCACGGGAAAGCCCGCGGGCAGAATGCGGATTGTGCGGATCACCTTGTCGGTATGTCCGTCCGCAACGGCATGGAAGACGAGTTCGGCGACTCCGCTTTTCCGGGGCCTGAAAACGGCGGTCATGCGTCCCCGTGCGCCGGGCGCGAGATTCCGCAGCGTCAGAGCGTTTCCAAGAAGAATTCCATCGGCTTTCACGCTAAGCGTGACCTGATCGAGTTTGCGGTCCATTGCATTTGCAACGGCGACCGGAATGCGGATCTCATCGCCGACGGTCGCGAGGACGGGCAGTTTCGGTTCAATGTGGAAGGGCTCCATGGAGGGGATCGCAATCGAGGACACGCCGAGCGCGCCGTTGTTTCCGATCGCGTCCGCCGTGACGCGGAAGGTCGTGATGCTGTCGGGGAGATCGAAGGAGACAGTGGCACGGCCCGTGCGCGGATTCGTGCGGATTCCCGCATTCCAGCAGATCGTCTCGGTAAAGTCCGAACGGACATTCACCATCCGGTTCGCGCGGCGGTGCGCATATTCCCGCAGATGAATCCTGTCGGGTTTTCCGACAGAAAAATTCATTTCCTTTGCCTCAATTTTATCCTGCTTCAAAACAGGAATCATCTCCCGGAACGGCGGGAGGGCTTCCGGCACGGGAAGAACGTTCATTCTGACCGCCTTGCTCTTCCAGGCAACCATGCCGCACGCAGGCATGACTTCATTCCCGGGAACAGGCAGGAGATTCCGGTCCATCCACGCGAGCGCGCGTTTCGCCGGATTTTCATATGTTCCCGCAATCCTCCGGAAATCCAGTGTGATGAAACGCCGCCATCCCTGCGTCCCCAGAAGCAGATCAAGCGCTTCCGGCGCACCCGGATTCCGTTCGTCGAAATAGATCTGCGCATCGGCAAGCTCCAGCACGTCGTTTTCCAGATAGACCATCACAGGAAGCGTCGGAGGCTGTTCCCGGCATTCGGTCATCTCCAGAACGGATTCGTCCGTCACGTTTACGCCGACAATGCTTTCGACGGGATTGCCGTTCCGATCCTCGGAGGTAATGTTGAGCCGAACCTTTCCACCCGGCGTGAACGGGCCGCCTCCGGGTTCGATCCGGACACGCAGTGCGTATTTCGGGGCGCGGAAGACCAGACGTTCCGCAAGCGGCTGTTTCCGCGAGTCATAGACCGTCGCGATCAGGACGCCCTCGAATTCGCCGGGATCCAGCGCGACCTCGTTTCCGCCGTCCCGGAGCGGAGCTTTACAAAGCACGCGCTCCCGTCGCGAAAGCGCAACGCTTCCCCCGCCGGTCCCAGGAGAGAGGGAAACGTGCAGGATGATTTTTCCATCGCGTGGATAAATCTTCTCCGTCGCGCGCAATGCCGCGCCGGAAGCTTTCACACGTGGAAGCGGGAAGTGTTTCCCGATTCCGGCGGGTGCGTCAACAACAAGCGCATAAACCCCGTCTTTTTCCGGAACAAATGCGAATACGCCGCGCCCTTCGTGACGCGTTTCCACCCGGGCAGTCTCCCTGCCCCGCGCATCGAGGATCCGTCCCTTGAACGAAGCGGGCTTCCCGTCCTTCTTCGCCGCGGACACGTAAACCCGGCAGGGAAGACCGGCAACCAGATCGCCGCCCTCGGGATAAAACGTCACCTCGAGATCGTCGGGGAGAACAAGCGGAAGTGTTTTCGCGGCGGTTTCCACCACGCCGCCGTCGCGGATCAGAAAAGCAAGCGTTCCGTCCGTCCCCGCGAGAGTCTCCGGCAGGCGGAACGAGGTGGAAAGATTGCCCTCACGATTTATCTTCAGATTCGGAATGCGGGCGATCTCCCGGGAATCCAGACGCGCAATCAGTGTAATATCAGCGTTTTCAGGCACTCCCCCCTCCGCGCGACGGACGGAAAGGAAGGCATGCACCTCCTCGCCCGCGCCGTAAGCGTCCTTGAGAAATGCGATCTGTGTTTTCAGACGCGGCGCGGAATAGGCGCGGATCTCGAAGGAACGCTCCGCCTCCGCCGAACCGCTGACCGTGCAGAAAGCGCGGTAGACCCCCGAAGGCTGTTCTCCGGGAACCGGAAAAACGACACCCCCCGTGCTGTCCTGCAAAGAGCCGTGAAGTTCTCTGACAAGCGCGCCGCGCGCATCCTTGATCCGGATGCGGAACGGCAGATTCTCCCGGACGGGGAAATTTCCGAACGCCTCCAGCGCGATGACGCGGAAACGGATCGTTTCCCCCGTTTTGTAAATGGTCTTGTCGCAGCTCAGCCATGCGGCAATGCGTTTTTCCCCGCCGAAATCCGGTTTCGGAGTTTCCGGCGCCTTGAAAGCAATGGCGGAAAGCGAAACGCATATAAGCATGCAGGCGGACAGTAATTCTGTTTTCTTCATCGTCATACCCTTTCCCGGTTGATTAAAAAAATTGAATCTGTCGTGCGATCCCTGCACTTCAGCTTCGGTTCAGCGGCACAAGCCGGTCGCCGAAAGTGAAATCCCCGATCTCCCGCGTGCTCTGCGCCGGGGAAGATCATTCTGAAGGTATGACGAGCCCATGAGAGGTTTCTTAGAGGAAAGATCGGGAAAAAGTTATTTTTTTTCGCTTTTTCCGGAAAAACGCTGCAGGAAACCGCGCGGGGAAATCCCGTAGCAGCGTTTGAAGCGGGAGGAAAAATTGAAGGCTGAGGAAAAACCGCATGCCGCTGCCGCCTCCTTGCAGGACAAGCCCTGCATTTCCAGAAGCATGCGAGCCTTTTCCATGCGGGTGCGCATGACATACTGATGCGGCGAGCAGTGCAGATACCGCCGAAAAAGCCGTGCAATGCTTGCGGGAGACAATCCGAAACGGGAGGATAGCGCCTCCAGACTCAGATCCGCTTCCGGATGCTGTTCCATATGCTGGCGGAGATTCAGCAGCGTTTCCGGCATTCCGCCGGGAATGATCTGCCCGGCCAGGGACTGGAGCAGTTCCATGAGAATGCCTGCAATCCGGTGTTTTTGCGGAAGCCCCCTGCATTTCATGCATTCCTCCAGGCGAAAATACTGTTCGCGGAACCCGGAAATATCCTTCAGCTTCAGATAATACGCGTCCTTCAGACTGGAATTCCGCAGAAGCGAGGCAAGAGCCGTTCCCTTTACTGTGATGGAATATTTTTCGCAGAATCCCGCATCCCCGGTGGCGTATTCATAATCGCGGAACGGGTGAAAAATCATCAGGTCGCCAGGCTCCATCCGGCATGCTGTCCGGTTGTAGCGCACGAATTCGCTGCCCGCGGCGACCAGACGCAGAGAAAGGAAATCAGGACGCACCAGAAGTCCCCGGTGTCCCTCCAGCAACCGGTAGCGGCTGACGGTGGAACAGTAGAGCATGGAATCCTCCAGAAGACTGGATGCGGGATAAAATGCATGATAGCGGACACGCGGCACGGTCAGCGCGGCAGGGCCGTCTCCGCAGGCGGCAATGCGGTCGCGCCAGAAGGATTCCGGAAAAACAGATTCGGAACAGATCAGTTGCATTTTGACTGAAAATAAAATGTTTCAGACTTTATTTGAAATATAAAATAGTGGAAAACTGCTTGTTTTTCAAATCTGCAACCGCTAATTTAAGAAAAGAAACGGTCTGCGGCGCATTCTGCGCGGACAGTCCGGGCGGCGAAGGCCGCCGCGGCGGAAAACGGATGACGTTTTCTCCCGCATTCCCCAAAAAACAAAAGGCGGATCAAAAAAATGAGAGAAAAAATCTGCTCCTGGGGCTATGTCCTCGACAAGGCGCCGACGGCGGCGCCGTTCGTGTTCGGGAAAACAAGATGCAGTCTGGAAACGGCCAGCCGGTATCTGGGCGCGGGCAAAACGTTTTACATGAATTCGATGTTCTCCGCGGATTTCATGCGGAAGCATTTCCCCGACACGGAAGACGAGTGCATTGCAAACTGCATCGAGAACCGGCTTTCCGATTCGCACATGGAACTGCTGTCGGACATTCCGGAAATCTACTGCGCACTGGAGCACGGCAGGAGGGAGGCGTCCGGGAGAAGGATTGCGGAACTCTCGCTGAAATACGGAAACATCAAGGGAGTCAACTTCGACGATTTCAACAACGGGCCGCCGGAAATCCACATCAATCCGGAGGAGCTCAGGGAGTTCCGCGCCATGATCCGCTCCATCAATCCGGAACTGAAGATCGCCGTCGTCACCTATTCGCATCTTCCGCTGGAAAAACAGATCGTTCCGTTTGCGGATTCCGTGGACATCGTGTCACGCTGGCGCTGGACTGCTTCGCAGGATTACTGGGACGACTATGAAAAAGACATCAAGGCCGTCCGCGAGGCGCTCGGCCCGTCGGGACAGATCATTCAGGGAATTTACCTGCACGACTTCGGTTCCGGGATGAAAAGCCGCTATCCCGTTCCGCTGGAGGTCTTTCAGAAAAGCGTAAGGACCGTCTGCCATGCCGCATACGACGGATTCATCGACGGATTCATCATTCCGCAGTCCGGCTGGTTCAGCTCCGACGCTCATTTCGAACATGTCACGTGGATGAAACGCTATCTGGACTGGTTCGAGGATACGGCGACGCGGCGCTGAGGCTTAATTCTCTCCGTTCCGCTTCCAGACGGCGGCGATTTCCGCGATGAACATCCTGTGCGCCTCCTCGTCCGGCGCATACATCGTGGTTTTCGCCGTCAGATCGAGGATGTTCTCCTTGCAGAGCTGTCCGGCATAGAGTTTCCGGCAGGACATCACCAGCGACGCCTCGGCATAGGCGACCGTGCCGAGCGGCGTCTCAATCGGCGTGAATCCGCTTTCCGCGACCTTGTCGCAGTCGCGTCCGGATTTTTTCCCGAAGATGTTGAGGAGCTCATTTCTGCATGACTCCGGACAGACGGAAAGCGAGAAGTCCGCTTTCCGTTCCAGAAACGAAAGCGTATGACGGGTCTTGCGGATGAAGACAAACGCGACCGGCTTGTTCCAGAGCACGCCCATTCCGCCCCATGACGCGGTCATGGAGTTGAAGGCTCCGGGTGTGCCGCCGGTCACCAGAAGCCAGTCCTTACCGATCAGAGTGAAGACGTTCCGGGAAATCTCCTCCGGACGGATTTCATGATACTGCGCCTGAAACGATGTTTTTCCGAGCATGAGATGTTTCCTCCTGATGTTCCGTGCACGGCACGCTTATTTCATTGCAAAGTAATGTTTCTGGATTTCCGGAGCGCGGACGGCGATGTTGGCGAGATGGTCGCCGATGCGTTCGAGCTCCCAGAGCATTTCAATGAAGATCACGCTGGGTTCGACCGCGCATTTTCCCTCGTTGCGGCGTTCGATATGCGACTGTTCATAGCGTTTCGTCAGCTGGTTGATCTCCTCCTCGTTCTCCATGGCAAGGGTGGAAATCTCCTCGCCGACCGCCTCCGCGGCATCGTCGGACAGAGCATTCTGCGCGGGATCGATTCCCCGGAGGGTGTCCTGATTGCGCATATAGTCCTTTTCGTAGCGTTTCGCCAGCTTGTTGATCTTCTTTTCCTCCTTCAGCGCGGACAAGACGCTCTCCTTGTCCGTCCCGGCCAGGGCGATCCGGACGTTGTTCGCCTGGGAGTTGAGCAGGTCCCAGAGCCTTGCGAGATCGGCTTTCGCCACATCGGAAAGCACGGCATTCGCCTTCGCCATGCGCTTCGTGAGCTTCATGATGTTCTCCGTATGGTCGGCAATCCGCTCGGCGTCGTTCGTGCAGTGCATCAGGAGCGGAATCAGGTCGGACTGGTGCTGCGTCAGGGGGCGGCGGGTGATCTGCACCAGATAATTCGTGATCGCCGTCTGCATATCGTCGATCTTCTGCTCCTGTTCTCGGAGCTCGCGGAAGGCGTCGGAATCGACATTCACGGAGAGGAAATGACTGTTCACCACGCGGTCGATCATCTTCCAGGAGCGGGAGACCATTTTGCGGATCTCGACAACCGTCTGCTCCAGCGCCACGGAGGGCGTTTTCAGAAGCAACGGCTCCAGCGTATGGGTTTTGAGCGAAGCTTCGTCATGCACCGGCAGAATCCATTCGCAGAGATGCGCGAACCACCCCATGAAGGGAAAGAGCGCAATCACCGTGACGATGTTGAAGAGGGTGTGCGCCATCGCGATGTGCCGTTCGATATTCTGCGGAACCGGCGCAAAGGCGTTCCCCGGCGTAATCAGGTTGACGAAATAGAGGAAGACCGAGGTCCGCGCCTCCCCGCAGGGGACATAAAACAGAATCACCATCAGAAGCGCGCCGAAAACATTGAAAAGGAAATGCGCCAGCGCGGACTGTTTCGCAACGCGGTTTGCGCCGAGCGATGCGAGCCATGCCGTGATCGTGGTGCCGATATTGGTTCCGATCAGAAGCGGCACCGCCGTGTAGAAGTTGACCAGTCCGCCCGCGGAAAGCGCAAGAATGATGCCGACCGCCGCCGCGCTGGACTGGATCAGAAAGGTTGCGAGCATCCCGATTCCGATTGCGCCGAGCACCGCCCCGAGCGGCATGAATCCGCCGAAGACGCGCGGTGCGCAGTCGAAGAGCTTGAAGAAATTCATGAACGAAGGAAAGGTTCCGAGCGTCCGCAGTTCGTCGCTCATCATCGACATGCCGAAGAAGATCAGACCGAATCCGAGAATCGAAGAACCCCATCCCTTGACGACGCGGTTTTTGGAGACCATCACCAGAAATCCGATGGCGACAGCCGGAAGCGCGAGTCCGGAAAGATTGAACGAGATGATCTGCGCGGTCACGGTGGTTCCGATGTTCGCGCCGAAAATGATTCCGATCGACTGGCGCAAAGTCAGCAGTCCGGCGTTGATGAAGCCGATCACCATCACGGTCGTCGCGCTTGAGGACTGGATGACCGCCGTTACGACGGTCCCGGCCAGCACGGCAACCAGTCCGTTCCGGGAAAAATACTGGAGAAACTTTTTCATGTTCTCTCCGGCAATCTGCTGCAGGCCGTCCGCCATCAGCTGCATCCCGAAGACAAAGAAGGCGAGTCCGCCAATCACACCGATGATGACCGTGACCAGATCAATGCCGAGCACCCGCATCTGGGCAAGGCGCATGAAATAGCCGCTCTTCGGATCGGCGACTTCGACGGCAATCCGGTATTCGCCGGTCGCGCCGCCGAGCTGGACATGCGTCTGCGCCACGCCGTTGTCATCAGTTACGGAGGAACGGGTCAGCACCCGGGCCGTGTTGACGTTTTCCGGAGAGGCTATGACACTGAAATAAACCGGAACGCGGGAGGCCGGCCCTCCGTCGGGGCGCACCAGACGGATGGAAAGCGGATCGGGCAGAAGGCTGTTGACCCATCCCTCCTGTTCGCCGCCGGAGAGTTTCGCGCCGACGCCGACGCGGACCAGAATGGATCGATCCTCAAACCCCGCGGGAATCACGCGGATGTAATTGTCGCCGACCTTTTTCCCCGCCGTGATCCGGACTGAAACCGTGCCAGTGATGTCCGTTTCCGCGCGGGACGGTTCAATGGTCAGATCGGATCCTTCCGCCGGTGTCAGAAGAATCACCGCGCCGGGAATGCCGTCGCAGCGCACCTTCCCGCCGAAGCCGCGGACTTCGGGGCCGTAGGCCGTGATCCGGAGCTCCAGCGGAAAGGGCTCCCCCGGCAGGGCATACTGGTCCGCGCCCTGCGCGACTTTCAGGATCCTGATCTCATGCGCCGGTTCCGGAGCACACCCCGGACAGCAAAGCAAGACAGCGCAGCATATTGCGGAAAGCAAGACGGTTTTCCAAAGCATAAACAACTCCATGCGGGATTGAAAGAAATCACAGAAAATCCGGAAACACTATACCACCTCTTCCGCGTTTTGACAATTCCGAAGCGCATTAAATTGAAAATTTTATGTTTTCGCTTTGTGTTTCAGCGGAATGCGGTGTATATTGCATATCCCAGTTTCAACCAACAAGGAGCCGATCATGAATCTTGAAATGATGCACCCGCGCGATCTCATCACCCTTATCATGAAACGCCTTTACGGATACGGCATGACAACCACCTCCGGCGGCAACCTTTCCATCCTCGACAACGAGGGCAACATGTGGATCAGCCCCGGCAGCGTGGACAAGGGCACGCTGCGTCCCGAGGACATCGTCTGCGTCAAGGCCGACGGCACGATCGAGGGCATTCACAAGCCTTCCAGCGAATTTCCCTTCCACCGCCACATCTACAAGCTCCGTCCCGACATCAAGGCGGTGCTTCATGCGCATCCGGCGGCGCTGGTCGCCTTCAGCATCACCGGACGCAAGCCCAATACCTCTCTCCTGACCAAGGCGTCCGAGATCTGCGGCGACATTGGCTTCGCCGGCTATGAAGTTCCGGGAAGCGAGGCCCTCGGCAACCTGGTTTCCGCCGAATTTGAAAAAGGGCACAACTGCATTCTGCTTCAGAATCACGGCGTCTGCACGACGGGAAAAGACCTCCTCGAAGCGTTCGAACGCTTCGAGACCCTGGATTATCTGGCGAGAATTGAAATCAAGGCCGAGGCCCTCGGCAAAATCAAGCCGCTCGACGCGGAGACCCGCGCTCTCTCCCGCACCCTGGAAAAGAAACTCATGCCCGAGTTCATCCCGGCGGAACACTCCGTCCGCGAGTGCGAACTCCGCGAGGAGATGGTCAAGCTCATCAACCGCTCCTACAACCGGATGCTCTCGTTCTCGACCGACGGCACGTTCTCCGCGCGCGTCTCGCAGGACCAGTTCCTCGTGACGCCCAAGGGACTCGACCGCATGAACCTCCGCAATGACGAACTGGTCCTGATTCAGGACAACTACCGCGAAATGGGCAAGGTGCCGAGCCGTGCGGCAGGCTTCTTCAAGGCGATCTACGACACCCATCCGTGGGTCAACGCGATCATCGTCTCCAAACCCGTGAACATCATGGGCTATGCCGTGACGGAGGAGAAAATCGACACCAAGACCATTCCGGAAAGCTACATTCTGCTCCGCGACATCGTGGACATCCCCTGCGCGGAACATTACCGGGATCCGATGGCGACCGTGAAGAAAATCGCTCCGAACGCACCGGTCATCATGCTGCGCAACGACTGTCTGCTGACCGTCGGCAGCACACTGCTTCAGGCGTTCGACCGGCTGGAAGTAGCGGAGTTCTGCGCCAACAGCCTGCTTGCCTCCAAGCGTCTCGGCGGAGTCAAGCCGATCACTGAAGACCAGAAGAAAGATCTCATCAAGGCCTTCCACCTGCCGGAATAAGTCCGGACGGCATCGTGCGGAGGACGGGTTCGCGCCCTCTCCGCACGCGGAATCGGAAAGAGCCACCCTGAAACGGATGAAGAATATCTCCGGCCGCAGACTGAGAGCAGCTCTGCGGTTTCTTTTTTATGCGGGGACTGCCGGGATTGAATTATTTTTCATGCCGGCGGAAGTAATGGCGGGAATCGCCGCGTGCGTTCCAGAGAATTGTCTCCCCTGCCCCTTCCACGCTCCGCGACAACGCTTCCAGGCTCAGTTCTGAGCTCTCGTCAAGACCTGGCTTCCCGGCATAAAGACGGTAGCCGCTCCGGTAGGCTGTGTCTGTCAGGTTCGGCATGATGACGTTCGCGCCGGCGAGCAGTCCGAGCTCCCTTCCCTTCGGGTCCAGCGCCTGAAGCGCGGTCGTCGAAGCGATGTTCACATCCCTGAGCAGAAGCCTTGCGCAGGCAATCATCTTCAGTCCGAGTTCCAGCTGATGTTTCCGGTAATCTTCCGTCAGAACGATACCGGCGCCGAGCGGAGTGTCCTCATGCGGAATGTAGGGGCCCATCCCGATCATGTCGATGTCATACGCCTGAAAAAAGCGCAGATCCTTCACGAGATGCCATACGGTCTGTCCGGGAAGCCCGATCATCACGCCGCTTCCGACCTGATAATCGAGTTCGCGGAGGATGCGCAGGCACTCCGTGCGAGCTTCATAACTGTGATCCGCGGGATGAAGTTTCCGGTACAATTCCGGATCGGACGCCTCGATCCGCAGCAGATAACGCGATGCGCCGGCGTCGCGCCAGCGGCGGTAGGTTTCGCGCGTCTGTTCTCCGAGGGAAAGCGTGATTCCCATGCCGTTTTCCGTCCGGACGCAGATCTCCCGGACGATCTCTTCGATAAAGGAGGTGAACGCCTCCGAGGCGACTTCGCCGGACTGCAGGACCAGAGAGGCGAAATGGTGGCGGTGCGCCCACAGAGCGGTCTCAAGAATCTCCTCCTGGGAGATCCGGAAGCGCGCGACCTTCCCGTTTCCGGAACGGATGCCGCAGTAATAACAGTTTTTCCGGCAGATGTTGCTGATTTCAATCAGTCCCCGGATGCTGACGCGTTTTCCGACGTATTCCAGTTTCACCTGATAGGCGTCGGCGTAAAGCGCCGCGATCGCGGCCGGATCGGAAAGCGCAAGCAGTCGTTCGAGTTCGGAATCGGTCATGTTTTCCCCGGGTTCGCATGAAAGAATTGAAAACGGCTTAAAAAGTAAAATACAGCTTTTCATTTTCTTTTCAAGGAGTATATTACGGAAAAAATGCAAACAAAGCAATGAGGAATCAAAATGCCGACAACCGCACAGGAAATCGAGACCTTGCGCAGGGAGCGCAATGCAGTCATACTCGCTCATAACTATGTGACCGGCGACATTCAGGACATCGCCGATTTCACCGGCGACTCCCTGGAACTGAGCATCAAGGCCAAGGAGATCAAGGCTCCGGTCATCGTCTTCTGCGGCGTGCGCTTCATGGCGGAAACCGCAAAACTGCTGTCGCCGCATTCGACGGTGCTCCTGCCGAATCTTTATTCCGGCTGTCCGATGGCGGACATGGCAGATCCCTCCGAGGTCGCCGCCTACCGGAAGGCGAATCCGGACACGGTTCTGGTGGCCTATGTCAACAGCACCGCCGAAGTCAAGGCGCAGGTGGACATCTGCTGCACTTCCGGCAACGCGGAGAAAATCATCCGCTCCATTCCCCCGGAAAAGAAAATCATGTTCCTGCCGGACCGGAATCTCGGAGCGAACATGCGCAACAAACTCAAGCGGCCGATGGAGCTCTGGGAAGGCTTCTGCCCGACCCACAACAAAGTGACCGTGGAGATGCTCCGTTCGGCGCGCGCGCTCCATCCGGAGGCGGAAGTGCTGGTTCATCCCGAATGCACCCCGGAAGTCGTTGCCGAAGCGGATGAATCCCTCAGCACAGGCGGCATCCTCCGCCATGTGCGGGAATCCTCGAAAACGCAGTTCGTCATCGGAACGGAAACCGGAATCCTGCACCGTCTGCAGAAAGAAAATCCCGGAAAAACGTTCTATCCGCTGAAACCGGAAATGCTGTGTCCGAACATGAAGAAAATCACGCTGCAGGAAGTCGCCGATTCTCTTGCCGAAATGCGCAATGTCATTGAACTTCCTCCGGAACTCATGGAACGCGCCGTTCTTCCGATCGAACGGATGCTTGCCGTCAAGTAAGGGGGAATGGATGCGCGGGCCCGGAAGGCGACGCCGTCCCGGGCCCGCGCAGGCGCCATTATTTTATATGGAAAAAAAGTTTGGCGTTTGAAAAAAAGCCTTTTCCGTGGTATCTTTCCATTTGAAATTTCAACCTATTTTACAGGGATCAGGACCTATGGACTTCAGAATAGAGATTGCCGTAAAAGGCAAGTGGAGCGACGCGAGAGCGCAGGCCGTCCTCCGTTCGATTAAAAGTTTCACCTCCTCCGACGCCGTGAAGGGCCTCCGGACACGGGACGTGTTCACCGTCTGCGCGGACATCGACGGAAAACAGGCCGAAGCCATCGCCCGGGAGCTTTCCAATCCCGTCACGCAGGAGTGGCGCATCGGGGAAACCGCGGAACCCGGATTCGCCTATGACTATCTCGCCGCAATCGGATTCAAACCGGGCGTGACCGACAACGTCGCACGCACCGCTCACGAGGCGATCGGCGACATCATCGGACGCAAGCTCCGCAAGGATGAAATGGTGTTCAGCTCCATCGAATACCTTTTTCAGGCTCCGTCCCTGACGAAGGAGGAAATCGCCTCCATCGCGCGCGGCATCCTCGCCAACGAACTCATCGAGACGGTCATGGTTCTCTCCGCGGCCGAAGTGAAGGCAAACGGGATTCCGCTCAACAAGCCGATTGTCAAAGGGACGGAATCGGGCATCGTCCGCGAATTCAATCTTGAGGTTTCCGACGAGGAACTCTGCGAGATCAGCCGCAAGGGAATCCTTGCGCTCACCCTTCCGGAGATGAAAGTCATCCAGAACTACTTCCGCAGCTGCGGAGACCGCGGGAAATACGGACTCTCGAACAACCCGACCGACGTGGAGCTCGAAGTCATTGCGCAGACCTGGTCCGAGCACTGCAAACACAAAATTTTCGATGCGGAAGTCGATTACGAGGACCTCGACGCGGGAACAAAGGAACACATTGTTTCCCTCTTCAAATCCTATATCAGGAAAAGCACGTCGGAAATCGCGAAGAAAATCGACTGGCTCGTCTCGGTCTTTTCCGACAACGCCGGCGTCGTGGCGTTCAACGACAAGATCGACCTCGTCTACAAGGTCGAAACCCACAACAGCCCCTCCGCGCTCGATCCCTACGGCGGCGCGATGACCGGAATCGTCGGCGTCAACCGCGATCCGATGGGCACCGGGCTCGGCGCGAATCTTCTGGTCAACGTCTGGGGATACTGCCTCGGTTCTCCGTTCACCGATCCGAAGGACGTTCCCGAAGGGCTTCTGCATCCGCGCAGACTCCGCGACGGCGTCCACAAGGGCGTCATCGACGGCGGCAACCAGAGCGGCATTCCCTACGGCCTCGGCTGGGAGTGCTTCGACGACCGCTACATCGGAAAGCCGCTCGTCTACTGCGGCACGCTTGGCACGCTCCCGAAAAAGATCAACGGGCGCAACGGCTGGGAAAAACAGATCGAACCCGGCGATCTGATCGTCATGACCGGCGGCCGCATCGGAAAGGACGGCATCCACGGCGCGACCTTCTCCTCCGAAGAGCTGCACAAGGACAGCCCCGTGCAGGCGGTTCAGATCGGCGACCCGATCACACAGAAGCGCATGGGGGACTTCATGTATGAGGCGCGGGAGAAGAATCTCTACCGTTTCGTCACCGACAACGGCGCGGGCGGACTCTCCTCCAGCGTCGGGGAGATGGCCTCCATCTGCGGCGGCTGCGTGATGGATCTCAAGAAGGCCCCTCTCAAATACGCCGGCATGCAGCCCTGGGAAATTCTGATTTCCGAAGCGCAGGAGCGCATGAGTTTCGCCGTCCCGAAGGAGAAGATCGACGAATTTCTGAAACTTGCGGCGGAACGCGACGTGGAAGCCACGGTTCTCGGGGAATTCACGAACGACGGAAAATTCCGCATTCTCTACGGAGACAGAACCGTCGCCTGCCTCGACATCAAGTTCATGCACGAGGGACTGCCCCGTCTCCATCTCAGCGCGAAATGGAAGGCTCCGGAATTCCCGGAACCCGATCTCGCGGGACGCGATGCGGAAAAGGATCTTCTTGCACTTCTTGCGAAACTCAACATCTGCTCCTGCGAATACAAGGCGCGGCAGTATGACCACGAAGTCAAGGGGCTGAGCGTCGTGAAGCCTTTCTTCGGCAAGGCACGTGACGTGCAGGGCGACGCTTCGGTCTTCATGGTCGAACCGCTCGGAAAAGAGGGTGCGGTGCTCTCCTACGGCATTCTCCCGCGCTACAGCGATATCGACTGCTACCACATGATGGCCTCCGTGATCGATCTTGCAATCCGCCGCGCCGTCGCGGTCGGAGCCCGCGTGGACATGATCTCCGGACTGGACAACTTCTGCTGGCCGGATCCGGTCCAGAGCGAAAAGACCCCCGACGGCGAATACAAGATGGCGCAGCTCGTCCGGGCGAACAAGGGGCTTTACGACTACACATGCGCCTTCCAGGTTCCGTGCATTTCCGGCAAGGACAGTATGAAAAACGACAGCACAAGGGGCGGAAAGAAAATCTCCATTCCCCCGACCGTCCTCTTCAGCACGATCTCCAAGGTGGACGACATTTCCAAATGCGTCACGCCGGACTTCAAGGAGGCGGGCGACGACGTCTACATGGTCGGCATGACCCTGCCGGAACTCGGCGGAAGCGAATACTTCGATCTCCTCGGCGCGACTGGAAACAACGTTCCGAAAGTGAATGCGGAAAAGGCGCTCGCGCTTTACAAGGCGATGGAAAAGATGATCCGGGCGGAGATCCCGAGTTCGATCATCACGCCCTCGCTCGGCGGCCTCGGTGTCGCGGCGGCGAAGGCCGCGATGGGCGGACGCGTCGGACTTGCTCTCGACCTCTCCAAAGTCCCGCACGAAGAAGGCATGAGCGATCTTGAGATTCTTTTCTCCGAATCGAACAGCCGTTTCCTGATCAGTTGCAGAAAAGAAAAATCCGCTGCGCTCGAACAGGCGCTTGCAGGTTTCCCGCTTGCAAAAGTCGGCACAACGACCGCCGAACCCGTTCTCGCGATCAAGGGAGCGGCCACGGACATCAAAGTGCGGATGGAAGCGATGCTCGACAGCTACAAGAAAACGCTTGCCGGGGTCTGATCCGGACTGAGGGGAAGCCGTCTCCGGAAACGGGGACGGCTTTTTCCTGACAAACTGTCCCTGACCGCCGCAATCCGCGGGGAACTCTCATGCTTACCGGTTTCTGCACGAATCCCGTTCTGCTTTCAGTCGTCATTCTCCTGGTGTTGTCCGCACTGCGCCTGAACGTCGTGTTTTCCATCGTGATCGCCGCGCTTTGCGGCGGCATGCTTGCAGGCATGGACGGTCTGAGCGTAATGAAATCGTTCACCGCCGGACTCGGCAACGGAGCGCCGATTGCATTCAACTACGCCATGCTCGGCGCATTTTCCATTGCGATTTCGCGCTCCGGCGTCACGGAGCTCATCGCGCGGGAGCTTTTCAAGCGGATCGGCGGGGAGGTCACACCGAAAAAACTGTTCGTCTTCAAATATACGCTTCTTCTGATTCTCACGCTGATTTCCATCTCCTCTCAGAATCTGATCCCGGTGCATATCGCATTCATTCCGGTTCTGATTCCTCCGCTTCTGCCGGTGTTTGAAAAGATCCGTCTCGACCGCCGCGCGGTCGCCTGCATTCTGACCTTCGGGCTCATTACGCCTTACATGTTCCTGCCGGTCGGATTCGGCAAGATTTACCTGAACACGATTCTGATCGGCAACCTGCATTCAAACGGACTTGCCGTCGATCCGTCGCTTGCG
Organism: uncultured Victivallales bacterium; assembly: GCA_944391115.1. Taxonomy (GTDB): domain Bacteria; phylum Verrucomicrobiota; class Lentisphaeria; order Victivallales; family UBA1829; genus UBA11452. The sequence continues at coordinate 59,116 of CALXSJ010000005.1, forward strand.
CCGGGCGCCATGCTGATTCCGGCGCTCGGAATGGTTGCAGGACTCCTGATTGCGGTCTTTTTCTCCTACCGCAAGCCGCGCGACTATGCTGCGGCGGAAACAGAAAATGCCGTGGAATCCCAGGAGCCGCGGGAAATCAGACCGCGCAATGTTGCAGCGGGGATTGTCGCAATCGCGGTGGCGCTGGCGGGACAGCTCTGGCTGGATTCGCTTGTGATCGCCTCGGTGGCGGCGATTCTGGTATTCGTCATTGCGCGCACGATCCGTCTCCGCGACACACAGGATGTCTTTACGCACGGAATCAGCCTGATGGGCGGAATCGGCATCGTCATGATCGCGGCAAGCGGTTTTGCGGAAGTCATGAAGGCGACGGGAAGCGTGGACACACTGGTGAAAACGGTTTCGGATGCCATTGGAGACTATCGCGGACTCGCTGTGTTCCTGATGCTTGTGATCGGTCTGGTCATCACGATGGGAATCGGCTCCTCGTTTTCAACCGTGCCGCTGATTGCGGCAATTTACGTTCCGCTCTGCATGAAACTGGGAATTTCTTCCGCCGCGACCATTGCGATTGTCGGCGTCGCAGGCGCGCTGGGGGATGCGGGATCTCCGGTCTCGGAATCGGTGCTGGGACCGACCGCCGGACTCAATGCGGACGGGCAGCACGACCACATTTACGACTCCGTGATCCCGACCTTCCTCCATTACAATCTTCCGCTGCTCGCCGCAGGCTGGATCGCAGGAATGTTCCTCTGAGTGATTTTCCCTCTTCCAGCCCCGGTACCGCGCCACGGGTAAAATCCGCTCCGGAAGGAGGTATGCGTGGAGCGCTTCCGGACAATGACCACGCCTCAGATCTTGCCATGCGCATGACGGGGAATGACCGTATCATGATGAGGCAGGACACAGAAAAAGTTCCCCCGGCCTCAATCTCAATCCCGTTTTTTCCCGTCATGGAGATGGAGAAAATCCGCTTTGATCCGAAATCCTTCCAGAGACACTCTTACGGGATCTGCGTGAAGGACCCACAGGAGCTGAGCCGCGCAACCAACCTGTTCTGCAATCTTTTGAATACGGAATGGCGGGGAAACCGCCCTTCATGAGAAAAACAGTTCCGGATCGGGGATTGATACGACTCCGCTCCCGAAAAAAAGGATTTTTCTGCCGGGAGCGGAACGGCAAGCGCCTTATCCGGGAACAATCACATCAAAGCGGAGGAAGGCGCGGTCCTCCTCCAGCTCATTGCGGAACACCAGTTCATACGACTGCGTCCCGCCGTCCGACAGCTCCGCGGAGAAAAATGAATAGAACGGCTCCCCCAGATGCGTGGCGTAAATTCCGATGGAATGACGTCCGGGAGAGAGATGCCGCCCGAGATCGATCGGCTCGCTCCGGTCGCCTGTGAAAAGGCTTCTGCCTTCCTTTGTCAGAACCGGGAGGAGCTTGCGGAAGGAACCGTCTTTTTCAAATTCAACCACCCAGGAATCATTGTCGTAAAGATCGACCAGAAGCGAATCCTCATAGCCGAAAATGGTCTGAGGAGGCATTTTGACCGTCAGGAACAGCTGCTCCCAGCGGGGCGGAGACGAGCGGAGGGTGCGCTGTTCCTCGATTTCCGCAAGCCATTGAACACCTTCATGACGCGGAAGCGGATAGGGTTTCAGGTATTCCGTGAAATCCGGTTCCTCCTCCGAAAAATAAAACCCGCCGCAGCCATACGGAGCCAGTTCCAGCGCAAGCGTCCCGCCGGAGGAGATTTCCTGCGGGACGCCGGGGGAGTTCCGGTCCGGAGTCAGGCGGTAACATTTTTTCCCGTCAGGCCGGAACGGCGTGCCGGACCAGTCCGGCGCAATGCTGCATTTTTTCGCGGCGGAGGAAAAATTGGAGAAGAGGCAGAGTGCCCGGCGCCCGTCCTGTGAAATCATGAGACAGTGCCCGCACTGTGCGTCAACGGGAAAGATTCCGGCGGAATTCCAGTCGTTGAAGACAGAGAGATCCTTTTCCTCCCGGAGCATTCCCCAGAGCTTCCAGAGCGGGCGGAAGCAGAGATCGTTGACTCCGGGTTCCCGCGGATGGGCGAGACTGGAGGTGGCGAACTGCGTGCCGAGCGGATTGTGCGGATACTGTCCCGCCGCCGCAAGGAACGGCACCATCCGCTCGGTGGAGTACTCCGGAAATGCGGCGGTCCACATGGTTCCGCAGGAGACCGCCGCCATGCTGAAATACTCGTGCTCGCGACGCCCGCGGATCAGGAGGCCACGCTCCCCTTCCCCGGAAACATAGCCGGTGATGAAATTCATTCCCAGAGCGGAATAGGATGGTCCGGTATGGGAGAAAAATACGCCGTCCGGTCCGATCCGTTCGCGCAGTTTCTTCAGATTCATGTAATGGCGCCGGAAATGAATGCGGCCGTCAATGTACGTTTCATCCGGCGCGGAACTGTGCCCGAAGGGTCCGCCGTAATCCATGTAAAGTCCGTCGAAATTCCGCCGGAGAAGGCGGTCGAACCAGGCGCACGAGGTTTCCGTCGCGGAATTCTCGTTTCCGCGGATGTAAAGGGCCAGGCGGATATTGCGTCTGCGGGCCGCGTCCGCAATCGTGCGGAAACGTTCTTCATTAAAGGGTATGCCGTCATTCTGAAGGTCCAGACGCCAGTTTTCATGCAGCACCAGAACCTGACAGGAGGCAGCCTCAAGCGCATCCATGACCGTGTCGGAGGGATAGCGTTCGAAATTGTCGAAATAATGATACATGGTCATCGGAGGCAGATGGCGGGTCCGGGGCGGCGTCTTGATGACCCATCCCCAATGGTTGCGGAACTGGAACGGAAGGTCCTTTTTACGCGCGTCCGCCGTCTGAAAATTCCACTCCAGCACAGGCGAAGCGTTTTTCCATGCGACCCGGGTCGCGTTTTCCCCCTTTTTTCCGGAAAGCGTCGTGCCGCCTTCCATGAAAAACTCGGCATACAGAGCCTCGCCGCCCTCCTTGAAACAGTTGAAGGATACAAGCGGCGCGATTTCCTGCGCCGTCATCTCCCGGCCTCGTTCCAGAAAGCGTTTCGGTGAGAGATCCTGAATCATGCTCCCGTCGAGTTTCGCCGGACGGTGCAGCAGCGCCCAGCGGATGTCGTCGAACCCGGCAAGATCCGTTCCGCAGACGATTCTGAAATCGCGCAGGGCAAATTCAGGAATCGAGGCAATCAGGAAAAACACGGAACAGAATGCCGTCCCGTCCGGATGGAACTCATAATCAAAACAGGCCTGGAAATCCTCGGCGGCCGTGCCGGCCGAATCGGTAAAAGCCAGATTGCGGAAGGAGACATAAACCACACCGTCCGATTCGGAAATGACGGGCGCTTCCGCAAGAACCGGCACAATGGTCCGGCCATCCGACGTCTTCATGCTGAATCCTGTGTCCTCTCCGGCAAGAACCGGAAGTTCCCTGCCGTCAAAAGCCGCGACGGAAACGCTTTCCGGAAGCGGACCGTGTTTGGCATCGAATACGATTTTCTGATTTCCCGAACGGACAACCCATTTTTTCTCCGGCATGGCACACCCTTTCCTTCTTTTCCGTTTTACGGTATAGTAACACGAAACAGGAGCCTTTGCAATTTTCCGGAGATGTAAAATTCCGTCTTTGGCATGTATCCTGCCGCATGCCGGAGAAGAGCTCCGTACAAAAGAAATGCCCCGCGGGCGGGAAGGCTCACGGGGCGTTGAGGAAAGATTCAGATGCGGAACGGCGTCAGCCTTTCACGCCGCCGAGCATGATTCCCTTGACCAGCTGCTTCTGCATGAACAGGAAGATCAGGATCATCGGAATGACGCTCATTGTGACAGCCGCCATCAGAAGGTTGGTCTGCTGTCCCTGCGAGGAGTCAAAGGCAAGCATGCCGATCGGAAGCGTGTAGAGCTCCGGCGACTTGATCATGACCAGAGGCCAGAACATGGAGTTGTAGTTGCCGATGAAGGTGAAGATCGTCAGCGTCACGATCGCCGGACGGGCCAGAGGAAGAATCACGGTCCAGTAGAGCTGCCACTTGCTGGCGCCGTCAATTTCAGCGGCTTCGTCCAGGGAGCTGGGAATGTTCATCATGAACTGGCGGATCAGGAAGGTGCCGAACGCGGAAAACGCCGACGGGAGGATCAGGCCCTGAAGCGTGTTGACCAGTCCGAATGAAATCATGTTCTGATAGTTCGGGATCATCATCACAAGAGAAGGCAGCATCATGGTCGCCAGATAAAGCAGAAACACCAGATCGCGCCCCTTCCATTTCAAGCGGGAAAAGCTGAACGCCGCAAGGCTGCTGGTGAAGACCTGAAGGAACGTCACCCACGCCGCCACCAGAATGCTGTTCCAGTACCAGCGTCCGAACTGCACGCCTTTCATCGTGAAGACGTCACGGTAGTTTTCCCATTGAAACACGGTCGGGATCCAGGAGTCCAGACCGATCTCCTGCAGTTTTTTCAAGCTTGCCAGAACCATCCATGTGAAGGGAAGCACCATCGCCGTCGCGACGAGGGCGAGCACCACGTGAACCAGCAGTAATTTGCAGCCGTCGAGAGAGAATTTCATATTGCCAACCATCCTGTCCTTAATCGTTCGTATACCTGTTGCCGAATTTCCAGTTGAAGAGCGTCACGCAGAAAACCATGATGAACAGCGTCCATGCGACCGCCGAAGCATAGCCGAGTCTGCCGCTGTTGAAGCCTTCCGTATAAATATAATACGCAAGAGTCGTGGTCGATCCGGCCGGACCGCCCTGCGTCATTGTCCGCGCGGTTTCAAATCCGCCCTGAAGTCCGCCCATGATCGACATGACGAGAATGAAAAATGTCACATTGGAGAGCTGCGGCCACGTCACGTTCCAGAAACGCTGGAAGGGCGAGGCTCCGTCGATGTCCGCCGCCTCGTAAAGCTCCGGCGACACCCCGGAGAGTCCGGCGAGATAGAGCAGCATGTTGTTCGAACCGATCGCGGCCCAGAATCCCATAATCATCAGCGACGGCTTCGCCCAGTAATAGTCGGAAATCCATTTCGGGGCAGTCAGCCCGTCGCCGGAAGCCATGGAGGGAAGCGCAAGAACCACATTGGAAAGGCCGAGGCAGATGAACAGTCCGACCATGATCATACCGTCAAGCACGATCGCATTCGACATGCCGTAGTCGCAGACACACTTGTATTCCCGGCCGGTCAGAAACATCAGCAGAGAGAAAAGCAGACCCAGGGTGATGAGGGAAAGTCCCAGCGCGCCGCCCCACGGGACACTGCACCAGAGCTGGCAGCAGGCCATCGGGATCGAAAGCAGGATCAGCGCGATGCAGTAGCTCAGGGAACCGGTCTCGCCGTTCTTCCAGCTGAGAATGAGGCGGAACACGACGTATGCATAGATCAGCCCCATGGCGGCGATCAGAACGGCTGCCCACAGCTGCGCCGATGCGGGAGACATGGAGGCCGCCAGCGGCGTGATCCGGTCCAGAACGGGCTGAAGCACATTGTTGATCGGGCCATTCTCAGGGCTGTAAAGCTTTTTCCAGAGAATGTAGGTGGCGACGCCCGCGGTAAAGCTCGGGAAATAAAACAGAGTCCGGTAAACCGTCTGCCCGCCGACGCTTCCGAGCACCAGGATCGTGCCGACAATCCCGCAGACGAGAAGCGTCATCGCCGTAGACCCCGCCCCCGCGAGAATCAGCATGAGGCAGGCCACGATCAGAATCACGGTTACGATCACAATCCCGTAGACACGGCGCATTTTGCTGCATCGGAAGTCGTTGTTCAGCATCAGAGCGGCGCCGAGACTGCCCGCGATGCCGAACGGAATGCCCAGCATCAGAAACAGCGTGTTGCCCAGATAGGTCATGAAATCCGGATCAGTGAACAGCTTCTTGAAATTTGCAAACCCCACGGAGCGGAGTTCCTGATTCTGGAACATGTTATGCATTTCCAGATTCCAGTCCGTGAAGGCCATGAACAGACTGATGACAAGCGGAATGGTGGTGAAAGCCAGGAACCCGAGAATATTGGGAAGCAGAAAAACGATTCCCGTGGAAATTTCACGAACGTCGCGGCGGGTCAGTTTCAGCATGATTATTCAGCTCCTTTCAGCATCCCGAGGTGCGCGTAGTATTTCTTGTGGAAGGGGTTTTTGATCCAGTTTTCCGGAATTTTCTCACCGGAAACGATTTTGCCGCGGCGGAACTTCCAGGTGGCCTTCACGGCATCGATCTTATGCTGGAAATCCACATCGCGCTGATAGAGCTTGGCGAGCTTGTCGTTGGCGGCGACACTCTCGGCGATACCGGTGTTGATGCGCTCCACGGCTTCGTCAACCGCCTCTTTCGCCGTGGCGCGTCCCGCAAGGACTTTGCTCAGCGCGAACCCGAACCAGTTCGTGCCGGTTGCTCTGTAATAGGGCGTCTGAGGAACCGGCAGAGCGCAGGTCATTGCATATTCCAGCTCCTTGGCATGAATATTCCCCTCGTTCGGATAGTCCTTCGGCGCAAGGTAGTCGGGATTGCCGATCGCATATTTCGGGTTCGGCGGCAGACCGTCTGTATATTTGATGATATAATCGTTGTATTCCTTGCTGGCAAGAAACTCCATGAAGTATTTCGCCTTGTCGTATTTTCTGCTTCCCGCATAGATTCCCGTGGAGCGGGCGCCGATCACGGCATTTTTAAAGGGCCCCTGAGGGAACAGCGTCATGGTCATCGGGAAACGTTCATTCTCCGCCAGTTCGCGGAATCGGACAAGAGACCAGCGTCCGGCGATGATCGCGGCGTAGTTGCCGTTGATGAAATGAGAGAATGCCGCGCCGCCGAATCCGGATTCCGTGTCGTTCGAAGCGACTTCCGCGGCGGTCGGAAGAATCTTGTCCACATAGGTCCATTTGTAAAGCAGTTCGTAGACTCTGTAAAAACGCTCATCATTCGCGACACATTTTGTCAGAGTCTCATTGTAGAGGTCCATTCCGTAGCTCCGGACGTAGATCGTGATGAAGGTGCCGCCGAGTGCCTCCGCGGAAAGGGTGTAAAATACCGTCCGGCGGGCATTGCCCTGATTGGTTTTTTTCATGAACTCCTTGGAGTAGCGTTCAAAATCCTCCGGCGTCCAGGATTCCCGGGGAGCGCGCATGCCGTAGCGTTTCAAGGTGTTTTCATTGAAGATGAAGCTGGTGACGACGACGTTGCAGGGATATCCATACTGTTCTCCCTCGTAGCCGAGAATCGATTCCATGTTCGGATAAGTTTTACTCAGGTCGAACCCCTGTTTCTTCGCATCGGCGGCAAACGGTTTGAGCAGACCCATTGCGGCAAAGACCGGCACGTTCAGATGGTCGATAAGATCTCCCGCAACGCCGGAAACCGCCTGGATGATGGTGCTCTGGTTGTTGGCCGCGCTCAGTTTGATGCCGAACGGAGGAAGATCTTTCTGCTTCGCAAGTTCGGGATGTTTGTCCTTCAGCCATTTTTCAAAAAGTTCCGTCTGTTCGAACCGCTGGGGATTCGAGTCGCTCATCCATTCCACCAGAGGATATTTTTCCATGGTTTCCGGACGCAGCAGATAGGTTGCCGCCGATGCGATGATGAGCAGCACCAGGCTTGCGATCAAAGCTTTATTCATGATAATGCCTCCCAATTGCTTCTTGCCGCAGAAGATTCCTGGAAAACGGCAGTTCCGCAATGACGGCGAGCCGGGGGAAACGCCCGCGCATGCGCAATCAGAAAACGGAATTTCACCATTTTCCGGATTCTTCTGTCCACCGAAAATTGTCCCCGGCCCAATGGGACACCCGATCTATGATTCAGTTGCATCCGCCGTATCCGGAAGACACAGGAACAGTCTGCAGGATCAATGCACAGCCCCTCCGCGGGAAACAGAAACCGGCACGCTTCCCGGATTCCGCAGTTCACTGCGCCATTCCGTCGGAAAAACGTTTCCTGCCGCATATCCTGTATCCTTCCGGTGCGAAAGCGTTCGCGAGAGCAAGCAGCATCCGCGGTCCGGCCGGAGACATTTCAAAGGAAAGGCGTCCCCTTCCCTCCTGCCTATCCATTTCCGGCATAATCCGCCGGCGGCAACTTTCATGGGGAATAACTATAGCCTTTTTTTATTTTTTGTCAATCGGAAAACAGAATTTATTTGATCCAATTATCGCCTCTCAACGATGAGATGTCCGATGCGTTTCCCGAAACCTGCGGCCGGCCGGGAAAGCGCTCCGGAGAGGAGCCCGGAATCTGCCGGACACTCTTTTGGCATTGCGGTTTTCATCCTCTCCTTATTCTATGCCCCCGAGATGATTCGTCCCCCTAAAAAAGGAAGGTGTTCCCTGAAGTTCCGGAATGCGCGCATCTGATTTCCCATCGGCTCCAAAAAAAACTGTTTTTTCTTTTCCGGACTCTTGACAAGCGAGGATACCTGAGGGATACTTATAAAAAATCAAGTTCATTTGAAGGATATCGGATCATGCAGGAAACCAAAAGGGAACAGGTTTATCAGCTTTTGAAGACCCGAATCGAAAACGGGATCTATGCGCCGGGCAGCCGTCTGCCGAAGGAGGTGGAGCTTGCCGTTGAACTTGGGATTGCCCGCAAGACACTGCGCCCCGCCCTGGAAAAACTCGCCATGGAAAACCGGATTGAACGAATCAAGGGAAAAGGGACTTTTGTCTGCGACGATACGGGATCACGGACAAAAATTCTGGTGATTCTTCACGAATCCAGAAGCATTGCCAATCCATTCCTTTCCATCATGCCGGGCATTCAGCTTGCGGCGGAACACCTGAATGCCGCACTGGAAACCTGTTCTCCCGCATCCCTGCTTTCCCGGAGCGCGGACGAAGCTGCGGAACGGATCGTCGCAGACGGATTTCAGGGCATCCTCGTCTGCACCAACAATTTCAACGGCAATGAACCGATTATCGGGCTCCTCCGCAAAACCGGGCTTCCGGCGCTCCTGCCTCATGCAAGCCGGCGCGATCAGTCTCTCACCGGGTTCTGCACCATGGGGACCGATTACCGGAACGTCCTCCTGGACGGATTGCGGTATCTTGCAGCGCAGGGCCATGTCCGGGTCGGAAATATTACGGTCAACGACATGCGCGGCATCGGGATCGAAGAATATTTCGACTTCGTCCGGGAGGCCGGGCTGGACGACGATCCGGCGCTTCTGAGATTGACAAATTCCGACGCGGAGGACAGCGAGGCGGTCCATGAAGCCGTACGTTATCTGATGGAGGAGCTTGCCGATCCTCCCACGGCGATCTTCTGCTTTTCCGACTTTTTCGCCCTGCGGGTCTATGAATATCTGCACGGGAAAAAACTCCGGATTCCGGAGGATGCGGCGGTTCTGTCGATCGGCGGACAGATCGGATGCAATTTTCTGAATCCGCCGCTCTCGTCGATCGATTTCGGAAGCCTTGACATAGGCCGTTCCGCCGTCCGGATTCTTCTGGAGATGATTCACGACAAACGGCAGATTCCGTTTATCGTGACTCCGCATCACATCACCGAGCGCGCCAGCACGAAAAGAATCATCTGCCGGAAAAAATATCGAAAGGAGATCTCCTAATGAAACGTCCTGCGGTTCTATTTACATTGATCGAGCTTCTTATCGTAATTTCGATCATTTCACTTCTGGCCGCCATGCTCCTTCCAGCATTGGGCAAGGCGAAACAGACGGCGTTGCGCAGCGCATGCATCAGCAACCTTTCTGGCATCGGCAAGGCGTTCAACATGTACATCAGCGACAACAAAGGATATCTTTCCGCCTATTACAACAACGGAACAGGAATGGAAGACGGAACCGGAAAGGGGTTCGGATCATGGGACGGAGGAAAAGGGAAAGAGTTTTTAGGATCCGGATACGGGCTGGCCGAATATCTCCACATCAGAGACCAGCTTGGAGTCGGAATGATCACACGGAACAGCAGCGGCGGCATTCTCCGTTCGAAATTCGCGTGTCCGGCGGAGGAAAATATCCCGCAGGCGAATAATAAAAACCTCAAGTCCCTGGGATATAACAATTTCATTTCCGGATATTCCTCTTTGAAGACGGAACGCTTTCCGCGTCCGGCACGCTTGTTTGTCATCGCCGACAGAAATGCCCGCTATGTCGATTCCAGCGGCAGCGGAGACTATCATTACGCGCCGAAAGAATCCGTGATCTCAACAACCGACTATCAGACATGGAGGCATAATTTCTCCAGCAATTTCGTAGCGCTGGGGGGCAATACGGCAAATCTGCGTTTCGGGGATGCAAAAATGGCGGAAAACGTATATTACAAAGGCTGTATCAACGCGCCTTCCTGGCATGCGGGCGGACGGGGAAACTGCTCCGGACAAAACTGCTCTGACATCACGTCCTTTTAATAAAAAACAATGCACTGCCCGGAGCACGGCATCGCGGCATTTCCTAATTTTTTTCATAAAAAAACGATTGAAACTCGGAGAAAGGAATTAAAAAATCATGAAAGCAGCAACAGTTCTGGCAGGATTCTGCGCACTTCCGGCAATCCTCTGCCTGGGGGCTCAGGAAACGGAGCGAACTCAGGGAGGAAGAAATTTGCTGATAAACAGCGATTTTTCCGCACCGCTCGTGCGCTCTGTCTTCCAGAAGCCCGGATGGGACAGCGGAATCTGGATTTTCGGCAAAGAGAACAGGGAAAAATTCACCGGGGAAGCCGCAAAACTGACAAGGGCAGCCATCGTCGACACAAAAGAAGGAAAAGCGCTGGAACTGAAGCGGCCGGCTGCGGTCGAAACGCTCATGGGCGCCGAATCTCCGAAATTCTCTCTCTCCAGCACACAGATCGTAACACTGAAGGATGAAAACGGCGGCCCCTATCTGCTGAGTTTTGACGCACGATATGAAAGCGTCGGAAAAAACAAGGCAGCCCACTATCTTCTGGTCGCTTTTACGGATGCGTCCGACCGGCGTGCCGGCAGAGGGAAGGAAACGGGAAAAATGCTCATCCGCACACTCAAGCCGGGAAAAGACTGGCGGAATATCCGGATCAGAATTTCCGTTCCGGCAAAAACGCGCGATTTGCGGATCACCTTCCGGGGAGACGGAACGGGTGTTTTCCAGCTCAGAAATCCGGAACTGGTGAAAGGAGCGCAGTAAATCCATCTCCGCAAGCCCCGCCGCTCCGCTGGAAACTGCTCTTGCCGCAACAAGGAATCAGCCCATGAAAAAAAGAACTTTCACAGCACTCTGGATTTTTATATTCGCGCCGTTCATCAATCCTTCCGCCCAGGCGGAAAATTTCGATGAAGGCGGCGTCACATTCCCGATGGAAAAGATCTCGGCGGAACGTTTTGCACCGTCGAAAAAGGGGGAGATCAATCTTCTGAAAAATGCAGATTTTTCCGCCCCGCTTGTCCGAAGCGCAGCGGACGGCTGGAGCCGATCCGTCTGGATTTTCGGAGAGGAAAACCGGAGGAAGTTCACTGCGGAGGCGCGGAAACTGGCAACTGCCGCCATCGCCGATACCGGAGAAGGAAAAGCTCTTGAACTCAAACGTCCGACTGCGATCGAAACGCTTATGGGGAAACTTTCCGATAAATTCTCAATCGCAGTCAATCAGACAGTGACACTGCCGGATGAAGCGGGCGGCTCCTTCCGCCTGACTTTCGAAAGCCGCAATCAGATCATCGGAAACAACCGTTACGACCAGATGGTTCTGCTCAATTTCCACGACGGGAGCGATCCGCGGCCCGGGAGGGGGAAAAAGACGCGCAGCTACATCTACAGTCAAATCGCCAGCAGTGCGCAATGGCATCCTTACAATTATGAATTCAACGTCCCCCCGGGAACGCGCGACCTGGCAATCTCCCTCCGCGCCGACGGCTGCGGGAAAATTCAGTTCCGGGACATCAAGCTCGTCAAGCTCGACGCACTGAAAATGCCGTTCACGGTGGAACTCGCGCCGATGAAACTGCTGGACAACACGTTTGCCCTCGCTTCCGGTGCGCCCGGCATTCTCGCATTCAAGTTCCGGAACAACTTCCCGGAAAGAACGCCGAATTCCGGCACGGTCATGATGAATCTGATTCTCCCCGCGGAAATCTCCGTCGACGGCACCAACCTCTATCTGGGAAAAGAGATCAAAACCTTCGACCTCGCAATCGACGGGAAAAAATGGAAACGCCGGGAATTCGAAGTAAGCGGAAAACTCCTCAGTCTGCTCAAGGGGCAGCAGGGATTCAACGGCTGGAACGTTGCCTCTGTAATGATTTCCGGAAACGCTCCGGCGGGAACGACCTGGAAAGATTGCCGCTATTGCCTCACGGTGAATGGGAAATCCGTCAGCGGCACGGAATCGTTCACGCTGAAAATGCTGCCTCCCATCCCCGGGAGTCCAGCGCCGAAACAGTTTTACCCGGGGTTCAGCTCGGTGAATCATGACATTATCTTCCATCAGGAGGAGGCGAACAAGCGTTTTGCCGAATTCGTCGGAAAAACCGGCGTCACGCTCATAACCTCAGGAATCAGTCCGGAATATTCCAGTCTGATGCGGAAAAACGGCGTACGCCTCATCACGGCGGAATGCTTCGGTATCGCCAACGGATACCGGATCGGCCTCATGGACATGAAGAAAAAACCTGCATACTCCAACTATCTGGACAAGGACGGGAAGCCAGTCTGGAATCACACCGTTCCGGCGACCTGCCCGATGGCAATCTACAACCGGACCCCGTATTACAGGGACGTTGTTCTGCCGTATCTGAAAGACTCTCTCGCCGGACGCGACGGGATCCAGCCGAACTGGGAGCCTTACAGCTTTCTCGGCAAAGGCTGCTTCTGTGACAACTGCCGGGCGGAATTCGCAAAATATCTGAAAATGCCAGAGGAAAAGGTCAAGGAGATCTGGCCGGATCAGCTGCTCCCCGGCGGGAGATACCGCGAACAGGCAATCCGCTTCCGCGCACATCAGCACGGACGGCTCATCCGGACCCTCCATGAAGACTGTCTCAAGTTCGGCGCGACGAAAGTCGGATTCTGCCCCGAAGTCGGCACCGACCAGATCATCCGCTCCCCGGATCATTTCAAGCAGCAATGGGAGTTCACCCCCTATGAATATGCCGGAAATCTGAAATGGCTGAATGTCTGGGGCCCCTATGTCTGGTTCCTTGCCGGTCAGCCCTACGCCTATACCAAGGGGGCCAATCTCATAACGCTGGAAATGGCGCGGCGTGTCATTGCCGACTTCCGGAAGCATTTCCCCGATCCGGCGAAACGCGCGAAACTCATGGCGATGCCGCATGCCAGCCAGGGCGGCATCACCGCGCTGGGACAGCCCGAAGGCATGGCAATGGATCAGCTCAGTTCCTTTCTGGCCGGCTATGACGCCTCAATCCTCTACTTCTTTCCGCGCGGCTACGACCACCGTTTCTGGAATGCATTCGCGAAAAGCAACGCCCTGATCGCGGCGAACGAGGATATGGTCATGAACGGAAAAAGAAGAGACTCCGTCACGGCGCATCCGCAGTCCCCCTTCCCCGGTCCGGTGAAAAACATCAATCCGCGCTTTCTGCCCGATGTGGAGTCCAGTGATCTCCTCCAGTGCATCGCGTTTGAAAAAGACGGAAAAATCCTTGCCGCCGTCGGCAACTTCTGGGAAAAAGCTCCCGCCGTATTCCAGCTCCGCATTCCGGACCTCGAAGCAAAGCGTCAATACCTGGTTCTGGAAAAAGCCTTCCATCGTCAGTTCGTGCCGGAAAAGGGAACGTTTTACACGGGAAAAATGCTGGCGGAAGGCATTCTTCTCCCCGTCGGCGCGCTTCGCTGGAGCTTCTTTGAAATCGCGCCCGCGCTCAAAAACCCGGCAAGGGCCGTGACCGCCGCGGATATGCGCGCGGAACTCGCCCGCTGCAGAAAGGAAAACCGGAGCGCCGCCGAAGAGGAGGCCGCCCGTGACAAGGCTCTTCATGCGGAAAGCGACATCGGCATGCTCAAAAGCATGTCATATGGCGCGCTTTCCTGCAAAGAGATAAAGAAGAATGCGAAACCCATGCTGGAAGTGGTTTCAGGCGAAAATATTCTTATTCTGAATCCTTCCGGCATGGCGCTGGAATCCTGGAAGGTTGACGGCATATTCCCCGGCAGGCCCGGTTTCGGTCTCTCCGCCTTCTGGACACCGGGCAGACACGGCATGCGCGCCGACGGCAACTACCGCATCACAGAACAGAAAATCTCCGCGGAAGGCCTGAGCGTCACTGGGGAATTGAAGACAAATGTCCGGAACTATCCGCTTCTGCCCGGACTGCGGATCGTCAAAACGGTCACAATCTCCCCGGATCTGAGACGCGTCGTTTTTTCGGTAAAACTGCACAACACGCTGGAACTTGCGATGAACGAGGTCGGCTGCCGCTGGCACTTCATCCCGGCGGCATGGAGCAACCGGGCAAAAGGGTGGATCGAAAACGGGGGAAAGAAGATTCCGCGCCCGAACATCTGCACACTTCTCAATGCAAATGCCTCGCGCGTCACGGAAAGCGTGATCCGCCGCCTGTTCCATATCGGGGAAACCCCTTCCATCCCGGTCAGAGGCAATACCTTCCGGTTCGTGATTCCCGATAAAAACGTGGTAAAATGCTCCTTCCGACCGGCCGGTTCGTTCGCCGGCGCCGCGGTCTGGGACACCGGCGGCATGATTGCGGCAACCTTTGAACCGTTCTACAATCCGATGATGATTCCGCCGGGCGGCGCAGCCGGACTGGAGGCCGTTCTGGAAGTGACGCAATAATCCGGCGCGATGCGAGCGGCTGCTGCGGTGCTTCCGGAAGAAGTTTCCGGAGGCGCCTTCCGCATTCGTTCAGACACGCTCAGGCGCGCGGACCGTCCGGAAGACAAGTTTCAGTTCCCGCCGAAACGGATAATCCTCATTTTCGGAAATGCGGAGCCAGACGCAGAAAGAATGTTTTCCGGAAACAAGAGTGGAAAGATCGAACTCCGCAGAGTCCGCCCCCCGGATAATGTTCCCGACACCGCGCAAGGAAAACATAAATCGCGAAACAGCGGGCGGAATGCAATACACGCTTTTCTCCCGATTCAGAGAGAAAACAGATGTTTTTCGATCAGTTCAGGCACATGAGGATCCGGCATGAAAACGCGGATCGCCTCGGGATGCTGCGTGCGGAACCAGGTGTTCTGGCGGCGGGCGAACTGCCATGTCGCCGTCGCAATCCGCTCCTGCAGTTCTCCGCGGCCGAATTTTCCATTCAGGAAGTCGCCGATCTGACGGTAGCCGAGCGCCTGCCACGCGGTCGGCGCATCGTGCAGTCCCTTCCGGAGGAAATGTTCCGCCTCCTCAATCCAGCCGGACGCGAGCATCTCCCCGCAGCGCCGGTAAATCCGGTCCCGTAGGACGGCATTGTCCCACACCAGCACAAACGAACGGGCGTCCTTTCGGCATTCCGGCTTTTTCCTTGTTTTCTGAAGTTCCGTCATCTGCCTTCCGGTCAGGCGCAGAACTTCATACGCGCGGATCAGCTTTCTGCGGTGATTGCGAAAGCGTTCGTAATCCTGCGGAGCCTGTTCCCGCATGATTCTTTGAAGTTCGGGAAAACGCGATTCGCTGTCAAACGCTTCATCCAGCTCTCTGCGCAGCTCTTCCGAGGCGGGAAGCGGATCCAGTCCGTAGAGAAGCGCGCGGAGATAAAGCCCGGTTCCGCCTGCGACAATCGGGATGCGTCCGCGCCCCCGGATGTCCGCAATGCACTGCTCCGCATCCGAACGGAAGCGGTAGACGTCGTATTTTTCCGCAATGTCAGCAATGTCGATCAAATGGTGCGGCACGCCGCCGCGTTCCTTACGGGAGGGTTTTGCGGTTCCCCTGTCAAGTCCCCGGTAGATCTGCATGGAATCGGCGGAAACGACTTCCCCGCCCAGGCGGAGCGCAAGCCGGACTGCCAGTTCGCTTTTCCCGGACGCGGTCGCTCCCATCAGAACAGGAAAAGGCGCGGGATCATTTCTGGATCTGGACATAGGAGGAGTCGGAACCCGCATTCTTTTTTTCGGGTCTCAGAATCGTGGAAAGGATGAAAAGAAACACTCCCACGCAGATACAGGAATCCGCGACATTGAAGGAAGGATACTGATAGCGTCCGAAAAGGAACTGCAGGAAATCGACAACTTCGCCGCGGAAGATGCGGTCGATGGAATTGCCGAGAATGCCGGAAACAATCAGTCCGATCGCGTAAATGCGCTCCGGCCAGCCGTCAGTCAGGGTCTGAATGAAGCAGATAACGGCAATCAGAACGGCAAAGGAGATCAGGAGGAGCAGCCAGCCGTGTCCGGCCAGAATTCCCCATGCCGCGCCGGTGTTGGTGATGTGGGTCAAGTTGAAAAAATCCGGTATGACCGGAATCCGCTCGCCGAAGCGGATGTATTTGACGACAGCGGCTTTGGTGATTTGATCCAGAGCCAGAAGAAACAAGGCGAGGATCAGCGGGGCGACCAGGGGACCGGTCTTTTTTTCCGCCCCGCCATCCAGTCTTTTATTCTGCAGAAAACTCATTCGCAGCCGGGGGTTCGCTTATCTATGGTAACGGGAGTCTTCCATTTCCTCGCGCTTGGATTTGCACTTTGTGCAGTAACGCGCATAAGGCTTGGCTTCCAGACGCTCCCGCGGAATGATCGCGCCGCAGTCCAGGCAGACTCCGTATTCGGAATCTTCAATGCGCTGGAGCGCCTCGTCGATCATTTCCAGAACGTCGACTTCATCGGTCAGAAGTCCAAGTTCAAAATCATGCCGGAAATTGTCGCTGCCGAGATCCGCCATATGGGTCGCCATGCCTGCACGCTCCCCCGCGGAATCTTTCCTGGAGGAAAGCGCCTCGTCCACATGCACCTGGATCTGCTCGCCGAAGGATGCGCGGGCATGCATCAGCAGTTCACGGTAGAACTTTTTGTCCGCCTTGCTGAGCTTCAGCTTCCGGACGGTGTGTTCCGTCTCGTGACGCTGTTCGGGAACCGGCTTTTTCGATACGGGTTTCGCGGCCTTTTTCGCCGGTGTTGCTGCCTTCTTCAGCGGAGCGGCTTTCGCCGGAGTTTTCGCGGCAGCGGATTTCACGGTCTTCTTCACAGGAGCTTTCGCGGCTGGTTTCGCGGCCTTTTTCGCCGGTGTTGCTGCCTTCTTCGCCGGAGCCTTTCCTGCTGTTTTTTCAGTTTTTCCGGAAGCGGGCTTCGCAGTTTTCTTCGCCGGAGCCTTCGCCGGTGCGGCTTTTGTTATTTTTTGAGTCTGCTTTTTCATATCTGCTCCCTCAATGATTAACCTTCTGAACGACGGACATGCTGACCTAAACCATAACAATATCACACTTTCTGCAAATATGCAAGATTTTTTCTCATTCAAAAACCATAAATCTTGAAATATTCGCCATGAACGGCTTGCAGGAATGACATTTCTGCGCTAGATTGCGCTGTCAACAAGAGATTCAATCATGGAGGAATCACTATGCTCAAACTTGAAAACGGACAGAAAATCCTCTTTACCGGCGACAGCGTCACGGATTGCGGACGCTCCGCCAGCGGAAGCATCAACTGCCTCGGACATGGATATCCGATCTTCATTGCCGCGTTGCTCGGCGCCGATATGCCGGAACTGGAACTGACCTTTCTCAACACGGGGGTCTCCGGAAACCGGATCCGCGATCTCAGAGCCCGCTGGCAGGCGGATGTCATCGACCACAAGCCGGACATTGTCTCCATTCTGATCGGAATCAATGACGTGTGGCGCCGCTACGACAGCGACAGCGCCACGCCGGCGGATCTCTTCGAGCGCGATTACCGCTTTCTTCTGGAAAAAACCCGCAGGGATCTTCCCGGCGTGCAGATCGTCATGATGGAGCCTTTCCTGCTTCCGATCCCCGAGGACCGCCGCATGTGGCGCGAGGACCTGGATGTGAAAATCCAGACGGTCCGCAATCTTGCGGCGGAATTCGCCGACATGTTCATTCCCCTCGACGGAATTTTCGCGGCCGCAGCCTGCAGACGCGAAAAATCGTTCTGGGCGCCGGACGGCGTGCATCCCGCCGCGCCGGGACACGCGCTCATCGCGAAAAGCTGGATCGAGGCCGCAGGACTCTGATTTCCCCCGCCCGCATGATTGATCTGCATACACACAGCAGGGCATCCGACGGCTCCGACACTCCATCGGAGCTCGTTGCGCATGCCGCCGAAACCGGACTTCATGGAATCGCCCTCACCGACCATGACACCGTCTCCGGCATTCCTGAATTTCTCGATGCCGCCGCGGAAAGAACGATCCGCGCCGTGCCCGGACTGGAAATATCGTCCACGCTCTTCAACCGCGAAATTCATATCCTCGGGCTGTTCATCGATCACACGTCGGAAAAACTGGCGGATTTTCTGAAGGAGGCGCGGAAAAACCGCAATGCGCGCAATGCGCTGATCCTGCAGAAACTCAACGCCATGCATTATGAAATCACGGAACGGGAACTGCTGGAATGTGCGGGAGGAGAAAGCGTCGGGCGTCCCCACTTTGCGAAAATTCTTGTGGAAAAAGGCTATTTCCAGACGCCGCAGGAAGTGTTCGACCGCTGTCTCAAACGCGGGGCGCGCGCCTACGTGCCGCGCGTTCTTCCGACTCCCGGAGAAAGCATCGGGGCGATTCACGAGGCGGGCGGGCTGGCCGTCTGGGCGCATCCCGTCTACCGCGCCTCCGGCGAGCGCGCCTTTGTCCGGAAATACCTGAAACGCCTCATCGGACACGGCCTGGACGGGATCGAGGCATATTATTCTCTCTATTCCTTCGCGCAGCACACCATGCTCCTGGAGGCTTCCGCGGAGCACGGAATCCTGATTTCCGGAGGAAGCGACTACCATGGAAAAAACCAGAGATCCATTCAGCTCGGAACAGGCGGAGGCGCCCTTGCTGTGCCGGACGAGGTGCTGGACCGTCTGGAAGAAGCGTGGCGGGCCCGGCGATGATTCCCTTCACCGACGCGCATACGCACAGAGATTCGCCCGTTCCCGGCATTCTTGCGCTGCGGAATCCCGCCTCTCCGGAAGAAATCCCCGCACAGCCCGGCGGCATGCTTTTTTCCGCCGGGATCCATCCCCGTGACATCGGAAAAATCAGTTTCGAATCCCTGGAAGCCTGTCTTGCGGCGCATCGCTGCGCCGCGATCGGGGAATGCGGGCTGGACCGCACGGCTGAGACGGATTTTGCCACTCAGGAAGTTTGTTTCCTCCGTCATGCGGAACTGGCGGAGGCACACTCGCTTCCTCTCGTCATTCATTGTGTGCGCGCATATCCCGAACTCATCCGACTGAAAAAGCGGAAAAAAAATACAGTTCCCTGGCTCATTCACGGATTCCGGGGAAACAGGGAGACCGCGCGGGAATTGCTGAAACACGGATTTGCGCTTTCGCTTTCGCCGGTCTGGCTCCGTCATGCGGAGACGCTGCATCCGGAGATTGCCGAGGCGGGATTTCTTCTGGAAACGGATGACATAAGGGAAAATCTTCCGGAACTTTACACGCGTGCGGCGCATCTCGCAGGAATCGCGCCGGAAGATCTGAAGGAACGCGTTTATAAAATCTTCACAGGAATTTTTCAGCATGAATGAGATGGAAAAGATTCCGGACTGGCAGAACCGGACCGCCCTGCTCCTCGGCGAGGAGAACCTGAACAGACTCCGCGCCGCACATGTCTTCATTGCCGGTCTGGGGGGAGTCGGCGGAATCGCCGCGGAGCTGATCTGCCGCGCGGGCGTGGGACGCATGACGATCGCGGACGGCGATCTGATCGAGGACAGCAACCGCAACCGCCAGCTCGTTGCGCTGAGCGGCACGGCTGGGAAAGCGAAGGCGGAAGTTCTCGGAGAGCGGCTTCTCGACATCAATCCGGAACTCAGGATCACGGTTCTGAACGAGTATCTCCGCGACGACCGGCTCTTCGAAGCGCTCGGCGCGGAGCCGTATGACTGCGTGCTGGACGCAATCGACACGCTCTCTCCGAAATTCTACCTGACGCTCTACTGCGTGGAGCATGGGATTCCCCTCGTCAGCTGCATGGGGTCGGGCGCGCGGCTGGATCCGGAGGCCGTCCGGTGCGCGGACATTTCGGAGACTCGCAACTGCACGCTGGCGCGCGCCATGCGGAAACGTCTCCACCGGCACGGGATTTACCGCGGCATCACGGTCATCTACTCGCCGGAAGCGCCTGCCGGACATGCGGTGATCGCCTCGGAAGGACTGACGAACAAGCGTTCCGTCACGGGAACCATTTCCTACATGCCCGCCGTCTTCGGCTGTCACTGCGCCGCCGCCGTGATCCGCAAACTCGCTTCCATCTGACCGTTTTTCCTCCGGGCATCTTTTCCGGAAAAGCGTGATACTTCTCCGGGAGATCCGGACGGAAGGAAAGGAGCCGTCCGCGGCCGGGCAGGAAATATTTGCCGAAAAAATCGAAACGGGGGTTGACAAAGAGGGAGAATCCGTTATAATTTAAAGGAACAAGAAGAAACAAAAAGAAACAAGAGCGGAACAGTGAAAAAGCTCAATGCAGGTCCGATGAAGCGCCAGAAAATACTGGAGGCGATTACCGAAAACATCTCAAACGGGGAACTCGCTCCCGGAGAACGGATCATTCCGCTCCGGGATCTGGCAAAACAATTCTCCGTCAGTCCCTCCGTGGCCTACCGCGCCCTGAAAGACCTGGAAACAGACGGCTTTCTGGAATGCCGCGGCACGCAGGGTTTTTACGTCAGGGATCAGAAAGAAACGCATGAATCCTCCCGCGCGGGCGTTCCGGAGGAAGCGAAACGAAAGCGCGGAGACGGGCGGGTTTTTCTTTCCTGCACCTGTCACTCCGATCTGACATGGAAATACCCCTATGCCGCATATGCGGAGATCCGGGAGAGGCAGTTCGACCGGATGGCCGCGTTCTTTCAGAGCAACGAAAACTTTCACGCCCATGTGGAACAGGCGGAACCGCTCAGAGTCTATTTCGCAAAACGTCCGGAAATGCTCCCGCTGTTCCGGAACATGGCGGAAACGGGACGCCTGACTCTGACGGGAGGAAATCTGATTCCGGATCTGAATCTCTGTTCCGGAGAGCTTCTGGTCCGCAACCTCCAGGACGGGCGGAGATACTTTGAAGAAACTTTCGGAATCTCCCCGTGGATCGCAAATGAATCGGATGCCTTCGGCATGTGCGCGCAGCTGCCGCAGATTCTTGTCAAGTCCGGCTACCATGCGCTGATCCCCGGCAGACTGGGCAACCGCCCCGGCGAACTGGGCGGCAACATGGCATTCCGCTGGAAGGGGATCGACGGAAGCTGCATCACGGTGACGCCGGCCACCGCGGAGATCAATCACACCGGATACTCCACCAATGTGCCGGTCATCCGGGATGAAGCGTCAACCCTCCGCGAATCCATGCTGAAAATCCGCCGCAGCGAATATCCCGGCGATCTCCTTGTCAGCTACTGCTGCGAGGAGAATCTCTTTCATGAATCGCTTTTTTTCCAGATGGAGGCTGTGAACAGAACGGAAGGAAGCCATCTCCTCCAGTTCGGCTCCGTCGCGGACTACTGCACGCGCATCGATCCGGAGAGCCTTCCGGAATTCAGCGGAGAGTTCAATCCCTTTTTCACCGGATGCTACACCACAAGAATCGGAATCAAGCAGACTCTGCGGAAGGCGGAGAACCTGCTCTTCGCAGCGGAAATGGCCGGCTGCGCATTCGGGAAAACCATATCCTCCGCCCCCTGGCGCCTCCTGCAGGAGGCCTCCTTTCACGACGCCGTGTGCGGCTGCCATACGGACGCCGCCTCGGAGGATGTCACGCGGAAACTGGCGGAATGCATTTCTCTCACGGAACAGGAACTGGAGGCCATGCCCCCGGCAAGACAGGACACGCTTCTGGCATTCAATCCGGACAGTTCTTCCGGCTCTGCGATCCTTGCATATCGCTCCGGTGAGGAGCTGATCCCGGAAGGCGTTCCGGTTCAGTCCGACGGAGAACACCTCTGCTTCACGGCGGAACTTCCCGGATGCGGCGCCAGAAGTTTCCGGATGAAAAAAGGCAGACCCGCCCCGCCGCGCCCCGCGCAGGATACTTTCAGCACGAAATTCTTCGACGTCGATTTCCGCTCGCCCTATCCGAAAATCTTTTCCCGCGCATTCGGGCGCGCCCTGTCCGGCGGCGAAGGATTCGGAGAGATCCTTTTCCGCGAGGACGCGGGTTCCATGTGGGACGAGGCGTTTCTTCTGGAACCCAATGGACGCGTGTTCCTGCACGAGGAGGTGGAGAGCATCACCGTCGGCGACGTTTTCTTTGAAGCGGTCGTTACCGGGCATTGTCTCCCCTGCCCGGGAATCGACGGGGCGACGGATCCATACTGGAGCGGCTTTTCTTCGCTCTCCTTCCGCAAGGAATACCGCTTCTATCATGATCTGGATTACTTCACGCTCCGCCTCTTCCTGACCTGGAAGGGCTGCAACACGAAAATCGCGATCCGTTTTCCCGTGAATGTCGATCCCTTCCGGGCTGCCGCGCTCTATGACGTGCCCTTCGGCAGCATCGAAAGAAAACCTTACTACGAGGTGCCGGAGCAATATGCATCCACCATGCGCCCGCTCAGCAGCTATGCCCATGCCCGTTCCGGAGACTGGCCCGCCCTGCACTGGGTGGATTATGCCGATGATTCCTTCGGCGTCGCCATGGCCAACAGCGGAACACCGGCACATCAGCTTGCGGGTGGAGCCATTCAGGCCGCACTGCTGCGCAGCGGGACCAGAATCGAAGACGGCCGCATGCGTCCGGATCCGGGCGCATGGGACAACGGGGAGCATGTCTATGAATTCGCCTTTGCACCGCACGCGCCATTTCAGACGGATGCGGCTCTGAAGCTCGGACGGAGACTGAACCGGAAACCGCTCGCTTTCCCGCATCGGGACACTCCGGACGGAAAGCCGTTCTCTCTTCCGGGATTCAACAGGGACAACCTTGTCATCTCATCCCTGCGGCGCCAGGAGGACGGCTCATGGATTCTGCGCGCCTATGAAGCGCTCGGCAGGAACACGCCGGCCATTCTGCATCTCCCCCCGGGCGTTTCCGCGATCTTCGAATCGGATCTTCAGGAACGGCAATGGCATCCGCTTGATCCGGAAAAGACGATTTTTGCCCCCTTTGAAATAAAAACACTGCTGCTGCGCCGGAAATGACGGGAAAGGAGCGCATTATGCTGATGCGGAGAAAAAAATCATTTACATTGATCGAGCTTCTGGTCGTAATCGCCATCATTGCAATTCTCGCGGCCCTGCTGATGCCTGCTCTGAGCAACGCGAAAAAGACGGCAAAAACAGTGCAGTGCAAAAGCAACATGAAACAGTTCGGCGTATTGTGCGCCCAGTATTGTCTGGACAATTCGGATTTCACGCCGCCCAACCTTGATTCCGGCCGGAAATTCCACGACGGCAACGGCACACAGGATTACGCCTGGTTTGAGTATCTGAACGACATCATCTCTCCTTCCGAAGGGAATTTCACCGAGTCGACGGGAAGCGTTCTCAAAAAGAATTCGGTGCATCACCTCATGATGTCGAAAAGCATCGGGGAGAATGCGGGGCGCCCCGCCGCGATTTTCGCCTGTCCGGAAGCTCTCGCGATCAACAGCGCGGAGTATAAATACTGCTATATCGCCAATGCCACAAATGACTACCGCTATGCGCAGGACCGTTTCTGCAACGCCTTCATGAACACAAACCTGTGGACGAAAATCAAATTATCCGGAATCCGTTTCCCCTCACGCCTGGCCGCATTCGGGGAAGGCAGCGAAAGTCCGACCACACGGAATCAGTTTCATCTGTCCAACATCAACTACTACCGTTTTTCGCATAAGCGCCAGATGAACGTGACGTATGCCGACGGTCATGTCGATATCGTCTCCTATGCGGGAATGGCCTATAAGATCGCAGTCAGGACCACAAATCCCGCCGCGGGGGAGTTCTTCCTGAACACACGCTGAAAAAATGCATTCCAACCCGAATACGGAACATATGAAGATAAAAACATAACAAGGAGAAGCCACAAGTGAAATTCATCGGACTGCTGTCATTGCTCGCAGCCGGAAGCTGCCTTGCACAGGAATACGGAGTTACCGTGGAAAAAGACGGTTCCGTCAAGGAGAATTGCGTTTCCTTCTGGGAACGTGCAGGAGGAAGAGAGGGGAAATATGCGATTCTTTCCGCAGGAGACCGGAAAGGACTGACCTCCACAGGCGTCATTTATCTGAAGGTCGACGACAAGCTGGATGCATCCCTCCGGACGGAAGGAACGGAAGTTGCCGTGGAAATCATCTATTACGATGGCGCGCCGGGTTCATTCAACGTTTTCTACGATTCCACGGATCCGGCCTTTCTGCGCATCAGGACACAGCCCGGCGCATGGAAAGTTCCGGAAGGCGGAAAAGTCATGCTGAAGGGTGACGGACAATGGAAAAGCGTTGTCCTGCCCTTGCCCATGTTCAATTTCCGGAGCAACCGCCTCAATGGAGCTGATCTGCGGATTGATTTCGTCGGAAAAGCGAAAAGCGCTGTCGCCATCGCCGCGGTGAGACTGAAAAAGCAGACTCCTTCCGCCGCAAAACAAGTGACTCCGGAAGACAAGGAAAAGACAAGCAAATGAAGAAAATATTCTGGGTGTCAGCAGCGCTGGCGGTCTGCCTCTCCGGACACGCCGCAGACTGCGGAGTTTCGCTGAAGCCGGACGGGGGAACCGAAGAAAACGGCATGTCGTTCTGGGAACGTGCAGGAGGAAGAGAGGGGAAATATTCCGTAATAAGCGCAGAAGGGAAGAAGGGCTTGACTTCCAGTGGCGTCATTTACGTCAAGATCGACGACAAGCTGGATGAAGCACTCCTTCCGCCGTCGGCAAGGGCAGACTCCATGTTTGCGCTGGAAATCGTCTATTATGACGGCGCACCCGGATCTTTTCATCTCTATTACGACTCCTCCGACGCCACCTGCCGTAGGATCAAAACACAGCCCGGTGCATGGCGGACCCCCGACTGCGGAAAGATTCCGCTGAACGGGGACCGGCAGTGGAAGACTCTTCTGCTTCCCCTGCCCTATGCGGATTTCAAAAGCAACCGGCTCAACGGAGGGGATCTGCGCTTTGATCTTCACAATGGAGCGGTGAACCACTTCGCGATCGGTTCGCTCCGGGTGAAAGTCATCCCGGCGCTGAAGCGGGAGAGTCCGCCGGTGAAACGGGATCTGCGGGTCGAGAAAGCGGAACATCTGCATGCCTATTCCTACGGGGCGCGCCATCGCGGGAAGTTTGTGCAGGAGGGAGCCGGTCCGCTGGTCATGGAGGCGGAACATGCAGCGGAAATAACAGGAAACAACGGAAATCCGGTTCTGAAAATGAACGGCGCCTCCGGTGATGCCGTCCTCCACTACGTGGAATCGGCGAAATGGGATTTTGAAATCCGGACGCCGGGACGCTACCGGATCTGGCTGCGCTCGTTCTTTCCGCATTCCGGAGCATGGAACCACTCCGAGTCCCTGGGGGAAGAGGGCGGATACGTCGTCGACGGAACGCTCGGGCCTGCGGACGGCTGGCGATGGATTCGCGGCATCGCGGCGGATCTGAGCGCGGGGAAACACTCCTTCTCCCTGAATTACATGGGCGGCGCGCGTCTCGATCAGATTGCGCTCATTCCGGAAAAGAACGGGAAGCCGGAAAGCGGAATCCTTCCCAGTTCCCCCTCCGGCGCCCGGAGAGATGCGAAAGTGGCCTGTGCGGAAGTCCGGCCGTTCCAGGTGAAACAGTGGAAACGCGTGACGTTCGACATTCTGAACGCCGCAGCCGCCAATGTTCTCTGCAGCACGGACGGCGGAAAAAGCTGGAAGGAACTGCCCGCCGGCGGCGATCTGTCGGCAGTCCCCTGCCGGGGCGACGGTTCCGACCGCATCCGTTTTCAGGTCGCGGTGAACGGAATTGCCGGAAAAACGCCGCTCTTCAACGGCGCCGCGCTGGAATATCTTCCGGGAAGCGGCAGTGTCAAGGTATTGGAAAACAGCGCCGCAAGGATTGAATTCGACGGGATCCGGGTGAGAAGGATCGAGGATAAAAAACGCGGAAGCCAGGTTCTCCGGAGTTCCGCTGTGAGCGCGCCGCTGGCCGAACTCACGGTAAAGAAAACTGGAGACGCGCCGGCGGAACCAATCGATCTGCTGAATGCCGCATTCGAAGGGATGCGGAGCGGCGGAACGAAGGAAGAGCCCGAATTGCAATTTCAGTATTCATTTTCCAACGGGATCCGGTTTTCGCCGAAGGTGCGTCTGCGGAAAGACGGGCAGTCCGAATGGACGGCTTCGATCGAGACCCCTCCGGGACTGGAAGTCTGCGAGCTGGCATACCCGGTTTTCCACGGCGTCAGCCTCGGCGCGGATCCGTCCGACGATCTGACATTCTGCGCGGAGACCTGGCGTCAGATCTGGCGCAACGCCTACCGGAGGAAAGGCGGAAAAATGCCGACATCCGTCAGGTTCATGGCGATGTGGGATGCGAAGCAGGGCGTCTATCTCGGCATTGAGGATCCGCGTTTCGACGACTGGTATTTCCACCGGAGTTCCGACGGCAACGGCGGGGCGATGATGGGCGTCACCCTGCGCATGCTGGCAAAAGGCGCCTCCCGCTGGGAAAGCGGCGTCTGCCGTCTCGCCCTGGTGGACGGGGGCAACTGGATTCCCGCGGCCGACATCGCGCGCAGTTACAACCGCGCCCGCCTGAAACAGCCGGACATCCATCCCTGCGTCAAATGGCTGGCCGACGGCTGGATCTATCCCGACTCCAACCGCTACCCATGGTCAGGCTGGGATGTGCTGAACTCCATGGACTGGGATCAGTACAGCGGCAGAAGCTTCACGGAAAAGGGATATTGCTCCGACATTCCGTTTTCCGCGGTGAACCGCCAGATGCTGGACGGAGCCGATGCGGCCTACTGCGGCGTCTATCCGTATCCATGCCTGGTATGGGGAAGCGTCCGGGAATTCCGGGAAAAACTCGCTCTTCACAAGGCGCTCGGCGGATTCCTGCTCTCCTACATCAACTTCAATCTCTGGGCTCCCGGCTACGGCCATTACAAAAGGATCGGCTCCTATCCGAAGGTGCACCTGCCTTCAGACGCCCCGCTTCCCGACGACAACTGGTATGCGAAAGTGGCGACCCGGAGATACGACGGCTCTTACGCACGGGTGGAAACAGAGCATTTCGAACAGTATCCCATGGCGGTCTGCTCCCCGGAATGGCGCAAATGGTTGCGGGAATGGACGGCGCGCTATCTGAAGTGGGGTGGAGACGGCATGTATTACGACCAGCTCAACATGACCTATTACAACGGGCGCCTCTATCCGGATTTCGCGGAAAGTTACGGAAGCTGGATCAAGGCCAGCGCCGAAACGATCCGCAGGATCAAGGAGGAATCCCGGCGCGTCAATCCCTATTCGACCAGCGCGGGAGAAGTCTGCAATGAAATCATCGGGCAGTATCTGGACTTGCACATGACAAGCGGCGTCTTCGCGCAGCATCAGGTCTACAAATACGCCAATCCCTCCCATCTCGTCATCGACGGCCGCTGGAACGGCGGAGACACTCTGAAGCGGCACCGTTTCATCTGGCAGACCGGCGCCCGCTTCGAACAGGGCATTTATCCGCAATACCTCGCGCTCCGCCGGGCGGTGAAGAGCATGCTGTATGATGCGGAATACATGGATGCGAAAGGCATAGTCATCCGCGATGCCGCCGGAAGAACCGTGGACGACACGATCCGTTTCGAAAAGGGCTCCGATCTGCCGGCGCATGCGTCCACGGGCGTCACAGGCCGCTGGTTCCTCTACCTGAACGGGAAGGAAAAAGGCGCCGTAATCAATCTCATCAATGTCGCCTCGGAAAAACGGAAAGGCAGAAATTTCACCACGACGTCCCATCAGGGGATGACGCTCAGCATTGACACTGCGGCGTTCGGAGCGGTCAGGCATGCGATGGTCTTTCCCCTCGCGGGTGCGCCTTTTGTCCTGAAGGGAACGCAGAAGGGAATGATGTACACCTTCGACGTTCCGGCAGTGGAAGCGGCCTCCGTCGTGCTGTCCAATCGCGTGCGCCCGCTGGTGCAGTGGAGCCAGAATCCCGTCACCTGTCCCGGCGGCGTGGTGACGCAGAAAGTGAAAATCATCAATGTCAACGCGGAAGCGCTTTCCGGTACGGTCTGTCAGAAGCTTCCCGCATCCTGGCGGGGATCCGGAAAAGTCTCCTATGGCCCCCTGCCCCCGGGCGCGGAAACCGAACTTCTTTTGCGCTGCCAGGTTCCGGAAAACGCCCGGCAGGGACGCTATGACGTCTGGACGGAAGTCTCTTCCGGCGCAGGCAGTTTCAACGCCTATCATTATGCCGTGGTCAATCCGCCGCTGCTTGCGGATCTGCGCGGACGGCACGGAACCTTCCGACTCTGGCTGCGGAATCTCTCCGGGAAACCACTCCGCCTTGCTCTTTCCGCATCGGGGAAAGCGCCGCTGCACGCCGCCATTCAGAAGGAAACAACGCTTGCCCCGAAAGAGGAACGGGAAATTCCGCTAAGCGTCTCCGGCATGGAAAAACTGCGGGAACTGAGCCGGATTGAAGTTGCGGTCCGTGGCGCAGGGATGAATTTTTCCCGGGAGAAGGCCGTCATGCCGCGTCTGCCGAACGCGGATTTCGAAACGGATTCGGCGGACGACGGAAAACCCGACTGGTGGATGTGCCGCTACCGTCCCGGCGGTGCATGGGCATATGAAAAGATCAGCCTCACGACGGATGCGCACGGGGGGAAATACGCGCTGCGGATCGCTCCCTCCGACAGAAAGAAACAGGGAGTCGCCGTTGTGCCGGTCAACTTTGACGCGGAGGATGGGAAGAGCTACAGAATCTCTTTTTACACGAAATCCCCGGAAGGCGGGAATACGCTGATGTTCGCCGGACACATCATTCCGATTCCGCAGTCGAAGGAGTGGGTCCGGACGGAAAAGACGCTGAAGGTCTCCGCGGTCCGCTGGAACTATTTCCAGATCGTCAACCAGTCATCCGCGGAACTCCTGATTGACGATATCGCCCTGGAGGACGTCCGGTAATCCGCGTCCTCCCCCCCCCGGCGGAAAGAAGTGTCTTCCGCCGGGGTGTGCGCCTGAGGCGGAAGTCCGGCAGAAACGGAATTCATCCGCGCTTGAACTGCACTTTCTTCTCGTAGGACTCGACCTCGGCAATATAATCCGCTCCAACGGGAACGTCCTGCGTGAGACAGAAGTAGTCGTAGACCGCGCCGAGAGGCATCATCTTGAGCTCCTCCAGCAATGCCAGCTTGCGGCCGTTCCGGAAACTGCGCTCCAGCTCCGTCAGTTCCGCCGACGGTTCCAGAAGCGCGCTCAGAAGCGCTTTCTGCATGTTCCTCGTTCCGATGATCCACGCCTCCAGACGGTTGATCGTCGCATCAAAGTAGTCGAGCCCGATGTGAACGCGCTCCGCGCCGTTGCGGACGATTTCCTGGGCGATGGCGCGCAATTCGTCGTCAAACAGCACCACATGGTCGGAATCCCAGCGGACCGGACGGCTGACATGCAGCAGGATTTCATCCAGGAAACGCAGCACCGCGCTGATTTTGTCGCTGATGACTTCGGTCGGATGGAAATGTCCGGAGTCGAGGCAGAGCATGAGGCGGTTCTTCACGGCGTATCCCAGATAGAATTCGTTCGATCCGACGGTGCAGGACTCCACCCCGATGCCGAACAGCTTCGATTCCACGGCGTCGCGCATGTATTTTGCGGGAATCTTCACGGAGAAAATACGGTCCAGCGACTCTTCCAGGCGCGCCCTGGCTCCGGCGCGGTCCACGGTAATGTCCTTGAATCCGTCGGGAATCCAGGTGTTCATGATGCAGGGATTCCGGAGCTGTCTTCCCATTTCCGCCGCAATCCGGCGGCAGGCAATACCATGTTCAATCCAGTATTCGCGGATGCCCGCGTCCGGACTGGAAAGAGTCAGGTTGGACGCCGCCTTCGGATGTCCGAAATAGGTCGGATTGAAATCCAGCCCAGCCTTCTGTTCCTTGGCCCAGTCGATCCAGCTCTGGAAGTGTGCGGGGGTGATCTTATTGCGTGCGACGGCCCTTCTGGAATCCAGGTAGATCGCATGGAGATTCAGACGTTTCGCTCCGGGGATCAGGGAGAACGCCTTGCTCAGGTCGGCGCGGAGCTCCCGGACATTCCGGGCCCGCCCCGGATAATTCCCGGTGGAGAGAATTCCGCCGGAAGCGCCGCCCGCGTCAGGTTCAAATCCGGCGACATCGTCTCCCTGCCAGCAGTGGAGGGAAATCGGAATCTTCGCCAGAGCCTTCAATGCCGCGTCGGTATCGACGCCCAGTTCCGCATACTGCGCCTTTGCGGAGAGATAACGCTGTTCTACTGTTTTTGCCGTCATGACAACCTCCCGGAATTAAAAATGAAACAAAACTGCTTTTTCGTAATTTTCAACATGAGCGATCTCTGCATGCGCCGATTTTTGATCCGCGCAGGATTTCCGCCTCCGCAGCAGACAAAAACCGCCCTCTTTTTTCTTATAAAAATATCCGTTCAAACAGCTTCGCGCCTTGACAAAACATTCTTTTTATAGTATGATTGTGTCAAATATGCGAAAAAAGGATTCCGACTTATGCCCGGACAACTATCCAAATCGGAATATCTTGCGGACAAACGTCTTCCCCTGCGCCTGATCAAGCGTGATCCGCAGGAGGAATACCAGCTTCACGAACATGATTTTTCGGAACTTGTCATTGTCTTCCGCGGACATGGCGAACATGTGATCTACGGCGAGCATCGCACAATTGAAGCAGGCGATGTCTTCCTGATACACAACCGCACCGTGCACGGCTACGCCAATCTTCATGATCTGGCCCTTTACAATCTCATGTTCGATCCGCGCGAACTTGCCAATCCGCTCCAGGCATTCTGCCGCTATCCCGCAATCGGTTCCCTCCTCCGGCTCGAACCGGAAGTGCGGAGCGGGAATATTCTCCGTCTTGAAAAAGACGAACTGGCCGAAGCCATGAAAATTCTCCGCTGCATTGAAACGGAACAGGAACGCGGCACGGAATATTTCCCGCTCGCCATGGCCGCGCATTTCATGCTCCTGACAGTATTTCTCGGCCGATGCATTGCGGCCCGCAGCCTCCCGCCGCGGCAAAATTCGTCCGCCGCGCTGTCCGAACTCATCAACCGTCTGACGGAGCATTCGGAAAAGCGCTGGACACGTACGGAAATGGCTCGCTCGCTCATGGTTTCGGAAAGCACGCTCACCAGAATGTTCAAGCAATACACCGGCTATGCACCGAACGAGTATCTGATCACTCTCCGCTTGAAAAAAGGCGCCATGCTTCTGCTCAACTCCGACCTGACAATCGGGGAAATCGCCGACAGAAGCGGATTTTCAGACAGCAATTATTTCTGCCGCCAGTTCAAAAAACATTTCCGGATGCCGCCGCAGAAATACCGCTCCCTCCGTCTTCAATGAACTGCCCCGCTGCTGAGCACGCGCCTCGTATCGGGGATTCCGCCTCCGGCGGCCAATCTGCGCCAGAACCGATCAGTTGCTTTGCAATTTTCTTATTACGGAAAAATGCGTCGGCATTTTTCGCGGGGTCAAGGGCCTCCGGCCCTTGGCGTGATCCAGCGGCGAAACGCTGGGCGTGCGAAGCACGAAATCCCCCGCCCGGAGCGGTTCAAACCGCTCAGTGACGAGAACTTTTCCAGCGGAAAAGTTCGAGAGCTCCGGGCCTCCCCGTATCATTTTTCTTTTCGGACTTTCTTTCAATATATTTTTACCAGCGAGAGCTCCGGGCATTTTCCCGAGGCTGCACACTGTACCGGCGGCTCTCGAAGCTTCGCTTCTCGTCCTTTAGCGCTTGGAACCGCCGCCGGAGGAGATTTCGCCGCCGGCGACCAGCTTACGCAGCTGGACCGCGGCAGGACTGGAAGTCCTGCACGAATCATAATTTGCAAGGCAAATTATTTCTTTATTACGGAAAAATGCGTCAGCATTTTTCGCGGGGTCAAGGGCCTCCGGCCCTTGGCGTGATCCAGCGGCGAAACGCTGGGCGCGCGAAGCACGAAATCCCCCCGCCCGGAGCGGTTCAAACCGCTCAGTGACGAGAACTTTTCCAGCGGAAAAGTTCGAGAGCTCCGGGCGTCCCTGTATCATTTTTCTTACCGGACTTTCTTCCAATATATTTTTAATAGCGAGAGCTCCGGGCATTTTCCCGAGGTTACACACTGTACCGGCGGCTCTCGAAGCTTCGCTTCTCGTCCTTTAGCGGTTGGAACCGCCGCCGGAGGAGATTTCGCCGCCGGCGACCAGCTTACGCAGCTGGACCGCGGCAGGACTGAGAGGAGAGCACGAAGCATAATTTGCAAGGCAAATTATTTTTTTTGTTGCTTCGCAATTTTTTAAGGAACGGGGGAAAGGATTTCTCTGTCCATTACAGAGGGGGAAGCGCCAGTTCCTCACCATGGGCGCCGTAAAAGTTCTGCGGGACAAGCTGTGTCGATTTGTCCGTCGTGATCCGGACCGTCCAGTCCGCCTTGCCGTTGGAAAGCAGCATCCCGGTCCGCGTGACAACCAGACTCCGCTGATGCGGGAAGGACCAGCGCACCGTCAGGGAGCCTTCCTTCCATCCCGTATAGGAAACGTTGAAGACCGGATCATGCGTCATGACATATGCCCGTTCGGCCGGCTTCAGTTTGATCTTTGAACGACGGAGAAAGGTGCGGATATGGGAAACAACCGCCTTCTCCTCCTCTCCGGAAAGTTTCCCGGATTCGGGAAGCCCGCCTGTTCCGGAACAGCCGCAAAAAAGCAGCATCAGCATGAAAACCATAAAGCAGCGCATCATTTTCTCACTTCTCCCTGTCCGTTTTTCCGGCAGCACCACAAGGATATTCCTCCGCCAGGTATTTTTCAAGCGCGGAACGGACGTCCGCTCCGGAAAATTCAACTTTTTTCTTCGAGGCAATCGCTTTCAGCACAGGGAAACGGCCGCCCGCTCCTGCGAGCGCATAGCCGCTCACTGCCATTTTCACGGTCCGCGACTCGTCCTTCCATTCCCCCGCTTCCCCGTCAAGAAAAAGTCCGGAGCAGAGCGATCCGCTCCGATCCGTCCGGAAGGAAATGCCGCACGGCGCCTGAAACGAGCCGGAACGCCGTTTCGCAAGCTGCTCCTCCAGAATCGCATGGCATTCCGAGGGCGTGACATCCAGCACGGCAAGCAGATTCTCATACGGAGCGAGCAGATAGACCTGCGAAGCATGCAGAACGCCCGGACGGCTTCGATATGAACTCAAGGTGCCGTGAAACGCGATTCCCGCCCCGGTCGCCCGGAGAATCGCCCGGCCGAACATGCGGCTCAGGCGGTTCTCCGTTTCAGACTTTTTCAATGGTTCCAACGGGAAAGCGAGGCGGGCGATCCGCCGCGTTCCTCTTTTCCGGCTCCGCTCCATCAGCGGCCCGAGCAGGGAGACAATTTCCGGATCTGCTTCCGCATCGGCGGCATACGCAATGCGCGTCTGCAAGGAGACAATCCGCCGCGCCGTTCTGTCGTAGACGATTTCGGCAACGGCCGCGCCGCCGCTCAGCGGCGGGGCCTGCATGTACCAGGATGAGGCGATTTTCGCACCCGCATTCTCCTGATGGGAATGTCCGCCCAGCACCAGATCGATCTGGGGGTATTTCCGGAGAAACGAATAGACGGAAATCCGTTTCCTCCCCCCTTGTTCCAGACGCCCCGGCATGAACCGCCCGTTATGCATCGCAAGCACAATCAGATCGGGATTGCACGCCATGATTTCGGGAATGACCCGGGCCAGTTCCGTTTGATAATCGGCAACTTCCAGTCCTTCCGTCTGTCCGCCCGCCAGCCAGGAGAAGAGAAACGGCGAAGTCATTCCGATCACGGCGATCCGCAGAGAATTCCTCTCGAACATTTTCCACGGCAGAATCCGTCCGGGGCGAACGGTTCCGAGTCTGAGGTTGAATGCCAGAACCGTGGCGCGAAGCCCGTTCAGACGTTCCGCCAGAATCTTCGTCCCGAAATCGAAGTCGTGATTGCCGGGGACAAAAACGTCGTAATCCAGATGATTCAGGCAGGATACCAGCGACGCCCCCTTGTCAAGCGTCGCCTGATACGATCCCTGGAACAGGTCTCCGCAGTCGATCAGGAGAACGCGGCAGCTTCCGCCGGCGGCGCGGCGCTCGGCTTTGACGACGGAGGCCAGACGCGCGATTCCGGGCGAACCGCGTCCGCTCACCTGCGCATGGATGTCCGTCGTCTGAATCACGGTCAGGCGGACCGTCTCCCCGAAGGAGAGAATGCATGCGAGAAAAAGCGCCGGGGAAATAACAGTTTTCAGGAACTTAGACTTCGACATTGACGTGCCGGATCTGGTAACTGCCCGGCTTGACACCGCCGAGCTTGCGGATCACAACGGGACACTTGGCGCGGAACAGGAAAAAGACGGCCCGGTCCGTATCATCGCAGAGCGTCTCAAAATTTCCCTGTCCCTTGGCAATGATGAGATCCGCTGCGCGGTATGCCTCCAGAAACGCCTCGGCGGATGCGGCAAAAGAAATTCCCGGCGTCGCGTCGCCGGTGTCAATCACCCGGACGCCATGAAAGCCGGAGGGTTCCACCTCGGCGCGCGTCACATCGTTCAGAATCGGAAAACCGCGCACGGCAAGCGTGATTTTTCCGGGATACAATCCGGTCAGGAGAGTATCGAAAACCGCTTCGCCGCAGTTGTCCATGAGGTAAAGAATGCCGGAAGCTTCATCCATCTTTTTCCGGAGCAGCTCCATCGCGGCGCGGTCGAAGGGCTCGGAAAGCGCATGAATGATTTTTTCGCGCGCGGTGCCCAGATCGAAATTGCAGTCGACGCCGAAATCGATGATGTTTCCGGCAATCGCCAGAAGCACATATGCCGCGAAACGGTCCGGGGCCTTTTCCAGATCGGGCCGGATACTCTCCAGAAGCTCATGCGCACACTGTGTGGAAAGTTCCTTTTCCTTCCGGAAGCGGTCGGTTTCTCCTGCGGCGGCGGAAATGACCTGATTGACCTGCGCGGCGATCAGGGGCGGAGGAAGATCGAAATCCGCTTCGGAAATCCGGCGCATAACCTCACGTGCGGTTGCAGTCTTCGCCTCCGGAGAAAGCTCCAGTTTCCCCAGCTGATGAAAGAGACTGTCGCAAAAGCATTTGATGCATTCCATTTCAGTTTTCATAACGAGAACACTCCTTCCTTTCCGCTCCGGAGACTCAGAACGGCAGCTCCACGGGCTTTCGCTGTTCGAATGCCAGCGCGGAACGGTATCCCGCCGCGCGGGCAAGTTCCAGAGCGGACGCGAAATCCGCCGCGACATCGGAAGGCGAATGCGCATCGGATCCGAATGTGAGCGGCATTCCCGATTCCCTCGCTGCCTTCAGAAGCTCCAGGGATGGATACATTTCCCTGACAGGCTTGCGCAGTCCGCAGGTATTGATTTCAATGGCGATTCCGCGTTTCCCCGCCAGCTCCAGGGCTTCGCGCATTTTCCGCAGGAACTTTGCAGGATCGGACGGACGATGCCCGAACTTTTTCGGCAGATCCGCATGTCCCATGATATCAAAATCGAAATTCTGCACGAAATCGCACATCAGCTCCGCATAACGCTCCCAGACGTTGTCCACGCCGATCTTTTCCCATTGTCCAATTTCAGCGGGATTGTCAAAGGCGAAAACCCCGACATAATGAACGGAACCGATCCGGTAATCGAATTTTTCATTCTCAATATTCAACGCCACTTCGTCCATGCGTCCCGGGACCCAGTCCAGTTCGATACCGTACAGAATTTTCACACCGCTCCCCTCCGCCGCGCGGCGGAGGCCGTTCACGATGGCGCGGTATTCGGGGAAACTCGCAGGAGCCATCCGGCACTCGGGATCATACCCCTCCGGCCACGGAATGTGATCGGAAACACCGAGATAGCGCAGTCCGCGCACGGTCGCCGCGCGGAAATACTCCTCCGGTTTTCCTTCGGCATGCCTGCAGAGGGCGGTATGCGTATGCAGATCGGCGAACATTCCCATCACCCGCGGATTTTCCGCTGAAGATTGGAAATCGTGCGTCTCGTGTCCTCGTTCGCCTTCGAAAGTTTTTCCACCTGCGAAAGGGCGTGAAGAACGGTCGCATGGTTGCGTCCGCCGAACGCCGAACCGATTTCCACCAGGGAGTGGCCGGTCATTTCACGCGAAAGATACATGGCGATCATACGGGGCTCGGCAATGTTCTTCGGGCGCTTCGATCCGGTCAGATCCGTAACGCGAAGTCCGAAATGCTCGGCGACGGTCTTCTGGATGCCGTCGATCGTGACTTTGCGGGACTCGGCCTCCTTGTCAAGGAGATCCGCCAGAAGATCTTCGGCCACCGCCATCGGGACGGACGGGCTCTTGGTCATGGACGCGTAGGCGACCAGACGCATGAGCGCGCCTTTCAAGGTGCGGATGCTCGACGAAACGCGCGCCGCAATATACTGCAGAATTTCAGGCGAGAGTTTCAACTGTTCCGTCTGTTCATGCTGGAGAATCGAAAGACGCGTCTCATAGGTCGGCGCGGTGATCTGCGTGGTTACGCCGGACTGGAAACGGGTCACGAGGCGCGCCTCAAGGCCGGGAATGTCCGACGGCTGCTTGTCCGAAGTGAGGATGATCTGCTTGCCGGCATTGTGAAGCGTGTTGAACGTATTGAAGAACTCCTCCTGCAGCTGCTCCTTGCCGCCGAGCTGATGCACGTCGTCGATCAGCAGGACATCCACTTCCCGGAAATAGTTCCGGAACTCGAAATGGGAATGAAACACGGATTTGTTGTGCAGGGAGTCCAGATAAGAGTTCAGGAACTGTTCGCATGTGACATAGCGGACCACCGCGCCGGGATTGTTCGCCGTGACATGGTTTGCAACGGCCTGGATCAGATGGGTCTTTCCCATTCCCGTGCTCGCATAAATATAAAGAGGATTGAAGACACCGGGCGTCGTCGCGGCGGTCATCGCGGCGGAATAGGCGTAGCGATTCTCCTCCCCGACGACAAAATTGCGGAATGTGAACGCGGCCTGACAGTTCGGCGCGGCGGCGGGAATCACCCGGGGTTCCGGCGCGGGCGCGATAGCGGGAATGGTTTCCGTGCACTCGTCCTCCGCAGCCACAGGCGTTTTCGCATATCCGGCTTCAATTGTGAACCTAAGCGGTTTTCCTGCCGCGTCGGCAAGTCCGTCGGCAATAATGTCGCTGAAGGAATTCTCGATCCAGGACGCGAGCATTTCATCGCTGACGCCAAGAACCAGGGAATCCTCCTTCATTCCGACCGGCACGACAGATTCAAACCACTGGGCATAAGTATCCCGCGGCACCTTATGTTGAATAACGGCACAGGCCTTCTTCCAGAGCCCCGCGGCCGTCATTTCCTCCTGATTCATCTCTCCTTACCTTGCCTTCCTTTTCCTGTCCTAAAAAACGACTTATCAACATCATGCGCGAAGAAAAACCCGACACTGCATAAAACAGGAAAAAAGCCAGTAAAAAAACAAAAATTTTTTCATCTTTTTTTTCGGATGCCCTCTTGACAGCCTCAATAAAAAACAGCCCCGTTTTTGAGGCTGAAAAAAGAGTGCCGCCCGTAAAATCCGGACGGCCTCCGCAAAAAAGTCAAGCCATTTTTCCGTTTTTTTCCGTCTTTTTTCCGAAGCATCCGGAAAAGCTGGAGTTTCCAACAATTTGCAGACTCAAGCCGGATACTTGTCAACAAGTTATCAACATTCCCCGCACCAGTCCCTGCGGACTATACCATGTAATCTGTACCGCTTTCGGAAATATGCAAGCTCATTCATGGAAATTCAGACGTTTTTTATTTGCAAAAAAAATCATTTCCCCTCTTGACATTTGCAGAGGAGCTGAAAAGAGCTCCGGAAGTCCCTGAAAAGCCAGCCCGATGAAACGGAAGAAAGCGCAGCGTCCGCGGGAAAAAGGTCCCGGCCGGGAGTTTTTCCCGCGGAACAGGACCCGCGACAGAGACGATCGCATTCAAAGCAGTTTCCCGGCAAGCGCGAGCCGCAGTTCCGGCAGATCCGTTTCGGCCAGAACATTCGGAATCATCACGGAAAGCGGATCCTTCGGAACCGGATTGCGGACCATGCCCTCCCAGGAATCCGGCGCATCGGTCAGCTTCAGCGCGGTGATCTTCTCAGAGAGAAGAGCGGCGATCATGGCAGGAACCGTCCCCTGCCCCCTGGCATGCATTTCAATTTGCGCGCCCGTCTGCGAGAGGAGTTCTGCCGCGCAGAGAATATCCTTTACTTTTCCGCTCAGAACGGGTTTTCCGAACATGAGTCCGAGCGAGGCGTAATGATAATCGAACTGATATTCATTGAAGAAGTTCCGCTCCAGTGGCTGATCGCATCCGGAGGGCATGCACTCGCCGATTCCGCGGACATCCAGGCCGTATACAGCGGCATCTTCCGGGAAAACAAGTTTTTCCAGTTCATCCTGCGCATCCAGATGCGGGATGTAAAGAATGACTTTCCCGCCGGCCGGCAGATGATAAAACGCCTGATCTGCGGATTTCAGCTTGAGCACGCACATAAGACGGCCGTCCGGCTCCGTTTCCAGTCCGAAACGGGAATAGACGGCCGGACCTTCCGTGCGGAAGCGCAGGATCCGGAAATGAGGCGTGAAGGGATCGTCAAGGCTGAGCAGACGCCGCAGGATTGCGCAGAGCTCCTCTTTTCCGTGCGTTTTCCGCGCACCTGCCAGCGCGGAGGCCTTTTCCGCGGCAAAAGCGCGGATGTATTTGTTCACGGCGAGGTTCCGGACCTGTCCGCCCGGAGCCGCGCTGAGCTCCTGTTCGGAAGAAAGCGGAATATCGGCAGGCTCCTCCGGGGAAACGCCGACTTTTGCCGTATCATTGAAGAGCGAATACATGGCCTCGCGGTTGGTCTTTGAATATCCGTGATCGCCGGGGCCGATGGTCAGACGGACGGCATCCTCCGCTCCGAGCAGGCGGTAGACACGGCGGACCTCTTCATAAGTTTCCTTTGTTCCGCGCGGATCGAAAAAGTCATTGCTCTGCCCGAGAATCACCAGCGGGCGCGGAGCCCTGGCAATCAGGAAATCGCCCATTTCAAGTCCGGCGGCGAAGGTGCCCGGCGGCATCTGCTCCGAATCGGCGGGCAGTTCGTTTTCCACATTATGCAGCCAGGTCGTGATATAGCAGCTGGGCGCGGCCATGGTCAGGCGGTCTTCAAGCGCGTTGACAAAGGTTGTCATGGTGCCGCCGCCGGAATTCCCCGTCACTCCGACGCGGGTTGCATCGACCTCGGGGCGGCTCAGGAGATAATCCAGTCCGCGGATCGCATCCCAGGCCCGCCATGCCCCCATGGTCTCTCCGGTCAGAAGAAGCTGCCTGCCGATGATATTGTGCTCCGTGCAGCAGTTGCCGGAAAAGCCGGGAATGTCAAGGAACTGCAGACGTTCGCCCTGACTGACGGGATCAACGGCAAGCACGGCATATCCTTTCATGGCTAGCGCGCGCTGACAGGTCTGGTAGATCTCCGAGGCCTTTCCATTCTGGGAATGACCGCACAGAAAGAGCACCGCGGGAACCTTCCCCTCCGCTTTCGGAAGATAAAGACTGGCGGTCACGGGATATTCCGGACGGCTGTGATAAATGATCTTGTGCATGACAAAGGAGCCGAAGTCAATGGATCCGGTTTCATATGCGTCAAGCGGCGTTTTTTCTGCGGGAAATGGAAACAGCGCGGCAATTTTTGTCCGGACCTCCGCGACGTAGCGTTCCGCGTCCTCCCGGGTATGCAAAGCGTCAAGGCGCGCTTTCCTTGCGGCGAAATTCTCTCTGACAAGATCCAGATAATAATCCTGAACCGCGGTTCCGAACAATGGCGTCATTTTTTTCTTCTCCTTATCAAGCATAAATCAGCCGGCAGAATCATGCGATCTCATGATCTCTCGCTCTACTATATCTGCCAACGTTGGCAAAATCAAGCGGAGGCAGATCAAAAATCTGCAAGAAATCCATCATGAAAAAGACACAGGAAATCTTTGCCTGCAGTGCTTTGAAAAGTCCGGATCATTCGTAAGCGGGAAAAGAAAGGAGAGGCGGAATGGAAACAATCATTTGTGAAATATTTCACATCCAATTCAAAACGCATTTTCTCTTTTGCACAAATCATGCTT
Organism: uncultured Victivallales bacterium; assembly: GCA_944391115.1. Lineage (GTDB taxonomy): Bacteria > Verrucomicrobiota > Lentisphaeria > Victivallales > UBA1829 > UBA11452. The sequence goes on from CALXSJ010000005.1 coordinate 99,453, forward strand.
CCCCGGGGGATTGTTCCATGAATCTCCCGGGAAGGGAAAGAATCTTTCCGGAAGTTGAAATTCTCCGCTTGAAAATATTTTGAAAGCAAGTATAGTTACTGTGTGAAAAAAATCACGTTATTGTTTTTCCGCCATTGCGCTTTCCGCAGGAAGTTTTTTTTTCTGCCGCCGCATGCAAAAGGGAGATTTTCCGCCCTTTTCCGCCGGAACGGAAGCGTCCGGAGCCGGAAGCGCGGGAAAATGATCGTTTTACGGATGAAAACCCGCCTCCTCTGCCGGGCTGTCATGAGGATGCGGGGGATCTTGTTTTTACGGAACATGGATGAATCAATATATGAAAAAAGCAATCTTATTATTCAGGAGGTAAGATGGACAAGGCAACAGTGGCAGCGGAAACCGCTGCAAGAATGCAGGACGCGGAAGAGGTCCTCAGGGAAAACAATTACGACAAGGCCCGTCTGGTTCCCATTCTTCAGGGCATCCAGGCCCGTTACAGATGGCTTTCCAAGGATCTGATCAGCTACGTGGCGAAGGCTGTCGGCCTTCCGCCCGCGCGGGTTTACGGAGTGGCGACCTTCTACGCGCATTTCACGCTCAAGCCCAAGGGAAAGTACATCATCAAGCTCTGCGACGGAACCGCCTGTCATGTGAAGGGTTCCACCCCGATCCTCGACGCGCTGCGGACAAAGCTCAACATCAAGCCCGGGCATGACTCCTCCGACGACATGCTGTTCACGGTTGACACGGTAAGCTGTCTCGGCGCCTGCGGACTGGCGCCGGTCATGGTCGTCAATGATGAAGTGCACGGACAGGTGCGTCCCGCCGACGTCGACCGGATCATCGACGACGTTCTCGCAAAAGAAAAACCCCAGTCGAAATAAGTAAGGAGCGTCCCGCAACATGTGCAACAAAACCATCGACATCGACGTATGCGCGAAAGATTATAAGAACAAGCTTGACGGGGTCAAGAAGCGGATCATCATCTGCGCCGGCACCGGCTGCGTGGCGAACGGTTCCCTCGCGGTCCGCGACGCCATCCTCGAAGAGCTTGCCAGACACAACCTCAACGTCAATACAGACCTTGAAAAAGAGGAACTCAAGGAAAATTCCCACTATGTCTCCAAGAGCGGCTGTCAGGGATTCTGCCAGATGGGACCGCTTCTCCGCATCGAGCCGGACGGCATTCTTTACACAAAGGTGAAAGCCTCCGACGCCGCGGAAATCGTCAATGAAACAATCCTCGGCGGCAACGTGATCGAACGCCTCCTCTATCAGAGCCCGATCGACGGAAAACATTACCGCGGCGATCACGAGATTCCCTTCTACAAGAGACAGCACCGCATTGTGCTGGCGAACTGCACCATCGAACCCGCCAGCATCAGCGAATACATCGCCAAGAGAGGATACGAGGCGGCGCGGAAGGCATTTACACAAATGACGCCGGAAGAGGTCTGCAAGGTGCTTGAGGACTCCGGACTCCGGGGACGCGGAGGCGGTGGCTTCCCGACGGGCAGAAAATGGAGACTCACGCTCGCATCCAAAAACGACGTCAAGTACGTGATCTGCAATGGCGACGAGGGCGACCCCGGCGCGTTCATGGACCGCTCCGTCATGGAGGGCAATCCCCACACCGTGATCGAGGGCATGATGATCGCCGCCCGCGCGATCGAGGCGACGGAAGGCTATGTGTATGTCCGCGCGGAATATCCGCTGGCCGTCGAACGGATGCTCGCGGCGGTGAAGGACGCTGAGCGCGTCGGCATTCTCGGAGAAAACGTCTTCGGCTCCGGCAGAGGCTTCCGGATTCACATCATGGAAGGCGCGGGCGCGTTCGTCTGCGGCGAGGAGACGGCGCTGATCGCCTCCATCGAAGGCAAGCGCGGCATGCCGATGCCCAAGCCCCCCTTCCCCGCACAGCGCGGTCTCTGGGGCAAGCCGACCGTCATCAACAACGTCGAGACGCTTGCGACGGTCGCGTATATCGTGCGTGAAGGCGCGGCGAAGTTCCGCGAACTCGGAACCCCCACGTCGCCGGGAACGAAAACCTTCGCCCTCACCGGACACGTGGCGAACACCGGACTCATTGAAGTTCCGTTCGGAACCACACTCGGCGAAATCGTCAACGAAATCGGCGGCGGCGTCACGGACGACCATGGCAGAATTTCCCCGGACAACTTCAAGGCGGTCCAGATCGGAGGCCCCTCCGGCGGCTGTCTCACGAAGGAGATGATCAACCTTCCGCTCGACTTCGATTCGCTCAAGAGCGTCGGCGCGATGGTCGGATCCGGCGGACTTGTCGTCATGAACCAGCAGACCTGCATGCCGGCCGTGGCGAAGTTCTTCATGCGCTTCACCCAGAACGAATCCTGCGGAAAATGCGTTCCCTGCCGCGAGGGCACCAAGCAGATGCTTGCGCTGCTCGACGACATCACAAAAGGCAAGGCGGACGAAACAACGCTGTCGCTTCTCGAAGAGACCGCAAAAGCCGTCCAGCTGGGCTCTCTGTGCGGACTTGGAAAAACCGCGCCGAACCCGATTCTCTCCACGCTGCGCCACTTCCGCGAGGAGTATGAAACGCACGTCCGGAACAAACGCTGTCCCGCTGGACAGTGCAAGGCGCTGGCCGTTCCGGAAATTCTCGCGGACAAGTGCCGCGGATGCACGGTCTGCGCGAAGAAGTGCCCCGTCGGCGCGATCAGCGGCGCCCTCAAGCAGCCGCATAAGATCGATGTGGACAAGTGCATCCGCTGCGGCGCCTGCAAGACCGCCTGCAAATTCGGCGCGGTAACCGGACTTTGATTAATACAGGAGCTCATACACAATGGAAAATATGAAAAAGAAAACCCTGACCATCAACGGTCATGAAGTTGAGATCGGTTCCGAGAAGAACCTCCTTGAAGTGATCCGGAGAATCGGGATCGAGATTCCGACCTTCTGCTATCACTCCGAACTGAGCGCATACGGCGCCTGCCGTCTCTGTCTTGTCGAGGTCGAGGGCCGCGGCATCATGGCGTCCTGCTCCACGGCTCCGGAACCCGGCATGAAGGTTCACACGGACTCCAAGCAGCTCCGCGCGATGCGCAAAATCAACATCGAGCTGCTGCTCGCGAATCACAAGCGCGAATGCCCCTCCTGCATCCGGAGCTATTCCTGTACGCTGCAGAACCTTGCGCGCCGCCTCGGCGTCGAGGAGATCCGCTACAAGCAGGTCACGGAATTCCAGCCGATCGACGAATCCTCTCCCGCCCTGACGCGCGATCCGAACAAATGCGTGCTCTGCGGCGACTGCGTCAGAATGTGCAAGGAAGTGCAGGGAATCGGCGCGATCGACTTCACTCACCGCGGCTCCCACTCCAAGGTGGCACCGGCGTTTGAGTCCAACCTCGGATCCGTTGAATGCATCAACTGCGGCCAGTGCGTCCAGGTCTGCCCGACCGGGGCATTGACGCCGAAGCAGGAACGCGAAGACGTCTGGCGCGCGATTCACGATCCGAACAAGATCGTTGTCGCCTCGATCGCCCCCGCGGTGCGCGTCGGCATCGGCGAGTATTTCAATCTGCCTCCGGGCGAAAACCTTGCGGGCAAACTCGTGGCGGCCCTCCGCCTGATGGGTTTCGACTATGTCTACGATACCACGTTCGCCGCGGACATGACGATTGTCGAGGAGGCCGAGGAGTTTCTGCGGCGCGTGCAGGCGGGCGGTCCCTTCCCGATGTTCACAAGCTGCTGCCCCGGCTGGGTCAAATACGCGGAGACGAATTTCCCCGAGCTCAATGCCAATCTTTCGACCTGCCGCTCTCCGCAGCAGATGTTCGGAAGCATCGCCAAGGAGGCGCTCCCGAAAATTCTCAATGTTCCGCGTGAAAACATCGTCGTCGTTTCGATCATGCCGTGCACGGCGAAAAAGTTCGAAGCGAAACTCGACAAATTCAAGACAAACGGCATTCAGGACGTGGATCATGTCATCACGACGGCGGAAGTCGGCACGATGATCCATTCGTTCGGCATCCATTTTGCGGAACTTGAGGCGGAGGCTTTCGATATGCCGCTCGGGTTCGGAACCGGCGCAGGCGTGATTTTCGGAACCTCCGGCGGCGTGATGGAAGCTGCATTGCGCTATGCCGCGGAAAAGATCAACGGCAAAGTGCCGCATGCCATCGAGTTCCCTGCGGTGCGCGGATCGGAGCGCTTCAAGGAAACGGAAATCCAGGCAGGGGACAAAACCCTCCGGATTGCTGTCGTGAACACGCTTTCCGAAGCGAAGAAAATCGCATCCGAAGCCGCGGCCGGCAAATCGCCCTATCACTTCATCGAAGTCATGGCGTGTCCGGGCGGCTGCGTCTGCGGCGGCGGACAGCCGATCACGAACGACAGGACCAGCAAGGCCAAGAGAATGAACGGCCTCTACAAGACCGACAAGAACATGCAGTTCCAGAAATCACAGGACAATCCGACCGTCGTGGAATGCTATGAAAAATTCCTGGACGGCCGTCCGAATTCCCACAAGGCGCACGAACTGCTCCATACCGCGTATGAAAACCGCGACAGCGTGTTCGATGCGCGCTATCTGGTGCAGAAGGGTTCCTCTCCGAAATGCGTCTCGATCGCGGTCTGCGTGACTCCGGCGAACGACGAGGATCACAAGGCGGAACGGGTGCTGAACAGCATGATTTCGCTTGCGGACGCGCTCGGCGTCTCCTCCCGCGTGGATATTGAGGCCGCTTACGCGCCGGCATCCGCCGCGGGCCGCAAGGCGGGTGAAGTCATGATCGGCACCGTCAAGCTGGATGGAGCCGACACGGAAGCCGTCAAGAGAGTGCTTGCCGAAGAGCTTGCGAAACTTTCCTGACAATCCTGTCCGGTTTTCCGGCACAAAAAATCCCGCGCCGTTCCAAACGGCGCGGGATTTTTTTTCGCTCGCAAAGAGAAGAAGCGGAGCGGATGAGCCTCTGTCGGAATCAGCCTCTGATGAGTTTCAGAAGTTCATCGCGTTTCTCTTCCATTGTCGCCTTGTCCTTCGCCTCGACGATCAGGCGGAGAAGCGGCTCCGTATTGGAGGCGCGGACATTGAACCACCAGTCGGAGTATTCCACGGAGATGCCGTCCAGCTCAAACATGTGTCCGTCGGAGTATTTCGTCCGGATCCGTTCAAGGATCGGCTTCACATCGGCGACTCTGGAATTGATCTCGCCGCTGGAGAAATACTTCCGGAGCGGGGCGACCAGTTCGCTGAGCGGCTTTTTCTTTCCGCAGATGAGATTGGCCAGTTTTATCATGGCAAGGCCCTGGGATTCGGCCACGTAATTTTCCCGGAAATAGTAGTGTCCGGAAAGTTCGCCGGCGAACACTGCGCCGTATTCGCGCATCTGCGCCTTGATGAATGCATGTCCGACCCGGGACATGATCGGACGTCCGCCGTTTTCCTGAATGCATTCCCGGACCGCCCAGCTGCTGCGGAGGTCATAAAGGATCGGCACGGTGCCCTGCCCTTTTTCCGACAGGATGTCCTGCGCGATCAGGGCGGTGAAGAGATCCATCGGGATAATCTGCCCCTTGTCGTCCACGAATCCGCAGCGGTCCGCGTCGCCGTCGAATCCGGCTCCGAAGTCCGCGCCGACTTCCACGACCTTTGCGCGGAGGGCGTTCAGGGTGTCCGTATGCAGGGGATTCGCCTCGTGATTCGGGAACGTCCCGTCCAGTTCCTTGTAAAGCGGGACAATGTCGAACAGGTCCTCAATTCCTGCAATTTCATAGGAGCCCATGGCGTTGGCATAGTCGACAACGACTTTGAGCTTGCGGTCCATTCTGGCTTTGGAACGGAGAAATTCCCCGTATTCCTTTGCGATGTCATAGCGGGAGACGCTTCCGGTCCGCTCCGGCTCCGGCCATTCGTTTTTCGCGACGAGAGCCTCGATATCCGCGATTCCGGTCGCGCCGCTGATCGGGATTGCCTGTTCCCGGCAGATTTTGAATCCGTTCCACTCGGCGGTATTGTGGGAAGCGGTAATCATGACGCCGGCATCCGCGCCGAGCTTGCCGTTCGCGTGATAGCTCATCGGAGTCGAGCACATGCCGAGGTCAATGACGTCCGCCCCCTGCTCCGTAATGCCTTTTGCCAGAGCCTGGAAGAGCGGAAGCGAATGCGGGCGCATGTCTCTGCCAACCACGATTTTCCTTGCCTTCAGAAAAACAACAACGGCTCTTCCGATTCTCTCGGCGATGTTTTCGTCCAGCTGTTCCGGATAAACTCCACGGATATCGTAGGCTTTGAAAATTCCTGACATGATGCCATCTCCTTGTAAAGTTCAATTTGAATACGTAACTTACTTTCAGATTCTTTCAATGTCAAGCGGCGGGAAAAAGATAAAACGGGAAATAAACAGTCTGGCCCGGACAGCGGAAAAAACGCCGTTTCCTGTGAGTTCCCGGATCCGGGAGGGAAATCACAGGAAGCGTCCGGTCCGGCTCAGCGGGCTGTTCCGGAGATCCTCCTGCGTGCCGGCGGCCACAATTCTGCCGCCTTCCTCGCCGCCGCCCGGCCCCATGTCGATGATGTAATCTGCGCTGCGGATCACATCCAGATCATGTTCGATCACAATCACGGTGGCTCCGTTTCCGATGAGGGTCCGGAAGACATCAAGCAGCGTGCGCACGTCGAGAGGATGCAGTCCGATGGTCGGCTCGTCGAAAAGAAAAACGGTGTCGGACTGGGTCCGGGTGATCTCGCCTGACAGCTTCAGGCGCTGCGCCTCTCCGCCGGAAAGATTCGGCGTCTCCTCTCCAAGCGTCAGATAGCCGAGTCCGAGCGTCCGGAGAATCTTCAGACGCTGATGCACCAGGCGCATGCCGCGGCAGAAATCCATTGCTTCGCAGACATCCATGTCCATCAGCTCAGGCAGAGAACGAGCCACCCCGTCCGGGTTGAGAAGCCGGACCGCGCCGGCCTCGCGGGAATAGCGGGACCCGCGGCAGTCCGGACAGGGGATCTCCACATCCGGCAGGAACTGGACGTCCAGACTGATCTCCCCGGTTCCGTCGCAGAGCGGACAGCGCAGTTTTCCCGTATTGTAGGAAAAATCCCCCGCCTTGTATCCGAGACGTTTCGCGTCGGGAGTCTTCGCAAAGATTTTCCGCAGTTCATCGTGCACATCGGCATAAGTCGCCACGGTGGAACGGACGTTGATGCCGATGGGCGTCGCGTCGATCAGCTTGATCTGCCGGATTCCGCCGGGGTCCGCGGCCCGGACATGCGCGGGGAGTTTCCGGCGGGCAATCGCGGCTTCGAGACCGGGCACGAGACTTTCCAGAACCAGCGTCGTTTTTCCGGAACCGGAAACCCCTGTCACGACGGTCAGTTTTCCTTTCGGAATGTCAACCTCCAGCGGTTTCACGGTATGGATCGCATCCGTGGAAAGATGAATTCTGCCGCCGGCAAAGAGAGAGGAACGCGTGCCGTTTTTCAGACGCTGAACACAGGCGCGTCCCGAGAGAAAGGGGCCGATCAGGGAATCCGGATTCCGTTCAAGTTCAGCAACCCTGCCTTCGGCGATCACGCGTCCGCCGTTCGCTCCAGCTCCCGGCCCCATTTCGATCACCCAGTCCGCCTGCGAAAGCACCTGGGTATCGTGATCGACCAGAATGACGGAGTTGCCGTCGGCGACAAGGTCGCGCATTACCGCAGTCAACCCTGCGAGATTGGAGGGATGCAGCCCGATCGACGGTTCGTCCAGCACATACAGAACGCCGGTGGTGCGGTTGCGGACGGAGCGCGCCAGCTGCATCCGCTGGCGTTCGCCGGTGGAGAGCGTGGAAGCCGCGCGGTCCAGGGTGAGGTAGCCAAGCCCGAGATCCAGCAGGCGTTTCGCCACAGTCCGGAAGGATTCGCAGATGCTCTCCGCCATCGGACGCATCTCCTCCGGCAGAGAAGCTGGAACGCCGTCCACCCAGGAGGCAAGTCCGGAAAGAGTCATCGCGCAGGCGCGGTCCAGGGAAATGCCGCGAAGCTCAGGCATCCGCGCGGCGGGAGAAAGCCGCGTGCCGCCGCAGTCCGGACAGAGATCCTCCCGCAGGAATTTCGCCACGCGTTTCATTCCCTGCTCGTCCTTGACTTTCGAAAGGGCGTTTTCCACCGTGCGGACCGCGCTGTAATAGGTGAAATCAAGTTCTCCCGCGTTTTCGGAGGTTTTCGAGTGATAGAAAATGTGCTTCTTTTCCGGAGGGCCGTCATAGACGATCTCCTTTTCGCGTTCCGTCAGTTCGCGGAAGGGAATGTCGGTGCGGACGCCCATTGCGCGGCAGACGTCGGTCATCAGCGACCACATCAGCGAGTTCCAGGGTGCGACCGCACCGCCGTCAATGGTCAGCGATTCGTCCGGCACCAGCGTAGCCCGGTCCACTGTCCGGACGATTCCCGTGCCGTCGCAGGTCCGGCATGCGCCCCGGCTGTTGAAAGCGAGATCCTCGGCGGAAGGAGCATAGAACGCAGCACCGCACTCCGGACAGTGCAGCTCCCGCCCCGCGGCGACGGCAAGCGAAGGTTTCTGCAGATGTCCGTTGGGACAGCGGTGACAGGCCAGACGGGAAAACATCAGCCTGAGACTGCTCAGAAGTTCGCTTCCCGTTCCGAATGTGCTGCGGATTCCCGGAACCCCCGGCCGCTGATGCAGCGCAAGCGCCGCGGGAACATACAGAACGTCATCCACCTGCGCCCTGGCCGCCTGCGTCATCCTGCGCCGCGTGTATGTGGAAAGAGCATCCAGATAACGCCGGGACCCCTCCGCATAAAGAACGCCGAGGGCAAGCGACGATTTGCCCGATCCGGACACTCCGGCAATGCCGACGATGCAATGCAGCGGAATATCCACGTCAATGTTTTTCAGGTTGTGCACCCGAGCGCCGCGCACTTTTATCTGTTCGATCATGAAAACCTGCCCGCCTCCATCATTTTCCGAAGCTCCAGGAAGCGACTAAGATAACACGTTTTCCGATTTTTTCAACGGAGAAACGCCAGGAAGCGGAAAAATCGGAGTCGCCTGTTTTTCCGGTTGAATTTCCGGAAAAGCGGTTGTAGTTTACCGGAAAATGAGAAAGGACATCTTATGAGCAGAATTACCGTCAAATTCATCATGGAGCCGGGATGCGCCGATCTCCGCCCGGCCAAAGCACACGAGGACGACGCGGCTTACGATCTTCGCTCCCGGACGGACATCACAGTGCACCCGGGCAAGGTCGCCCTGGTTCCGACCGGACTGCGCATCGAACTTCCCCCCGGATATGAGGCGCAGGTCAGACCGCGCAGCGGACTTGCGCTCCGCCATTCCATCGGTGTGCTCAACGCGCCGGGAACCATTGACGCCGGATATCGCGGAGAAGTCTGCTCGATTCTCTTCAATTTCGGCGATGCGCCGTTTGAAATTCACAGAGGAGACCGGATCTCCCAGATGGTGATTGCATCTCTTCCCGATGTGGAACTGATCCCTGCGGAAACACTTTCCGAAACGGGACGCGGTTCCGGGGGATTCGGCAGCACAGGAAGACAATGAAGCCGCAAGAGAAGCTGTTTCATGCCGCAGATGAAATGCTGAATACCGGAGCGGAAAAGCAGATTGCCGGAACCGGAACAGAAACTGCCGGACATCCGGCAAACTCCATTTGAGAAACAGGAGAAACACCCGGGGGCGGAAAATGACGCACGTCAGGCGCCTCCGCCTGAAAAACATATTCGAAGGATGCGATTATCATGCAAAGCGACACATGTCTCCGCGAACTTTATACGCTGATTGAACAAAAACATACGCAATGGGCGGAACTCTCCGCCATGATCTGGAAGACTCCGGAACTGGCATACAGGGAAGTTTTCGCCTGTGCCCGGCAGACCGCCCTGCTCCGGGATCTCGGATTTCAGGTTTTCACTCCCTGCTACGGGCTTGAAACCGCCTACCGGGCGGATTCCGGGGAAGGAGAACCCGCCTTCGCGTTCGTCGCCGAGTATGACGCTCTTCCGAAGCTGGGACACGGCTGCGGCCACAACCTCATCTGCACGGCCGCAGTCGCGGCGGCATATGCGGTGCGGGAACTTCTCAAGCGCTATGAACTTCCGGGGCATGTGGTTCTGCTCGGCACGCCCGCGGAGGAATCCGGCGGAGGAAAAGTCCGGATGCTGGAGCGGAACTGTCTGGACGGGATCGGGGCCGCGATGATGGTTCATCCCTCCTGGCGTACAACACCGGACACTGGTTCCACTGCAATCCGCCGCTTTGACGTGGAGTTTTCCGGAAAATCCGCGCATGCGGCCGGGGCGCCGGAACTCGGACGCAATGCCCTGGACGCGGTTCTTCTCCTGTTCAACGCCCTGAACGCATGGCGTCAGCAGCTGCCGGAAAATGCGCGAATCCATGGAATCATTCTGGACGGCGGGGAAGCGCCGAACATCATTCCGGATTACGCGAAATGCCGCTTCTATCTGCGCTCCACGGAAGAAAAATGGATCGAAGCGATGGAAAAACGCTTCCGGAACATGGTTCGCGGCGCGGAGCTCATGACGGAAACTGCGGCAGCAGTGACGCCCTATCAGGTCCCCTATATGAGCCGCAAGCCGAACGGAGCAATGAATGCGGTCTATTGCGACGCGGCAAAGGAGCTAGGCCTGAATCCCGTGATTCCACAACGTTCCGGACGCGGTTCCTCCGACTTCGGTGATTTTTCGCACAAAGTGCCGGGCATTCATCCGTATTTCGGCATCGCCGATCATGAAATCGCCGGGCATTCCACGGATTTCGCCGAAGCGGCGGCAACGGAATATGCTCTCAATCAGGCGCTCAAAGCGGCGGCGGCAATGGCAGAAGTCGGCTTCCGGTATCTTACGGAGGAAGAGTTCCGGAGGAATGTGGAGCAGGATTTCGCCGGTTCTCCGGCATGACTTCCCGCCGCAGACGGCAGTCCCGCGGGACGGAAAAATTTTTCCTCATCCAAGGATGTGCAGAATCTTCCATTTTTCCGGAAAAGGAAGGAAAAACAACTGCACGGACAATCGGACGCCCCTGCATGCAGCCGGACGCAAAGCCGCAGACCGCGGAAAGACTCACTTCTGACTGATCTGTTCAAACCCGAATACGGGAATGCTTTTTTCACTCCACTGATTGAAGAACTGCGCGGACATGGCATAGACAACATACAGCATAAGCACAAGAGTCAGACAGGCGCAGACGGTGAAGAAGATGGAGGGTTCGGCTTTTCTTGCGGCTTCGCGCAAAGCGGCCTGTGCCCTTGCCTCCTCATCCGCCTTTTCCTGATCGATCTGGATCGCCTGTTCTTCAGCCTGAACCGCCTCATTTTTTGTTGTGGGAATGTCCTGCTGCACATGAATGGAAACAGTGGGATCCGAGGGCTGCGGCGCCACAGGAGCCTTGCTCGGAATGGAAAGCTTCGGCATCTTGGGCGCCTGCGGCGCTGCGGATTCCGCCGGAGCTTCAGCTTTTTCCTGCGGCTGCGGAGGAACAGGCGATACCGTGGAGGGCGTCTTGGGCGTCAGCTTGATGGTTTGCGCGGAAGCCGGCGCCGCCGACGGCGCAGGCATTGTTTTTTTGGGCATGCGGATTGTCTTCGTTTCCCCGCCTTCCTCTTCCGGCTGCGGAGGAACAGGCGATACCGTGGAGGGCGTCTTGGGCGTCAGCTTAAGGGTTTGCGCGGAAGCAGACGCCGCTTCAGCGGTGGAAGCGGGTTTCGGCGCCAGTTTAATCGTCTGCGATGCGGCGGACGATCCGGTTGCGGAGGGTTCCGCGGGCGCGGCGGAAGGACGCAGCTTGATTGCAGGCTTGGCAGTCTGCAGGCCGGACTGATGAACAGCGGCCAGCGTCGAATGCGACGACGCCTTTCCGATTTCCTGAGTGGTCGTCGGAACCGGGGAAGGATTTGCCGGAGGCGGCGTCACCGTTACCGGTTTCGGTTTGGCTATCCCCTGAGTTGATGTCGGAGCCGCGGAAGGTTTTGCCGGAGCCACGGGTTTCGGCCGCGCGATCCCCTGCGTCGTGGTCGATACGACGGAAGGTTTTGCCGGAGCCACGGGTTTCGGCCGCGCGATCCCCTGCGTCGTGGTCGATACGACGGAAGGTTTCGCCGGAGCCACGGGTTTCGGCCGTGCGATCCCCTGCGTCGTGGTCGCCACGACGGAAGGCTTCGGTGGAGGCATCGGAGCAGGTTTCGGAGAGGAAGCCATGGGAATGGTCGCGGTGGAAACCGTCCTCGGCGGCTGCTGTCCCATGGGAATGGTCGCGGTGGAAACAGATCCGTCCGCGTTCGGAGAAGGAGCGAGAGGCTTGAGCTTGATCGTCTTTCTCGCGGCGGAGGAAGCCATGGCCGGAGTCGCCGCGGGAACGCGTTTCAGCGTGCCTGTATCCGTATTACGTAGCTTCAGCGGATCGTTCAGCCCGCCATTGTCACTGCTCGGGGTATTCTCACTCATGTTTTCCATTCCTTTTTTCGCAACAATTCCCGTCTGCCTGGAAATCCGGCAGACAACAATACGGTTCCTTCTGAGGGAATATAGCATACAAAACAGGCGCGGCAATTATTTTTTTTGCAAAAATGAAAGAAATATTCAAAAAATATGCTATTTTACCGTAAAAAACAAGAAAATATCACCGTTTTTACCAATCGGAAAAGATGAAATCATGGAAACACCGGTTCTGAATAAAATCAATCATCCTGCGGATCTGAAGGAACTGAGCCCCGCTCTTCTGGCGGGACTCTGCTCGGAACTTCGCGGAATCATCCTTGATACGGTCTCGCGCAACGGAGGACACCTTGCTCCGAACCTCGGCATTGTCGAACTGACGGTTGCCCTCCACCGCGTCTTCCGGATGCCGGAAGACAAGATCATCTGGGATGTCGGGCACCAGAGTTACGTTCATAAGCTCCTTACCGGCAGAAAAGATCGTTTTTCCACCATCCGCACGGACGGCGGACTTTCCGGATTTCCTCTGCGCGAAGAGTCCGAATACGACTGTTTCAGCGCGGGACACGCCGGAACCGCAATTTCCGCCGCAATGGGATTCGCCGCGGCGCGCGACGCGCGCAATGGAAAGGAACATGTAATCGCAGTCATCGGCGACGGCTCACTTGCATGCGGGCTTTCCCTTGAAGCTCTGAACAACGTGCGCACCAGCTGCAAGAATCTGATTATCATCCTGAACGACAACAAAATGTCGATTTCCAAATCCGTCGGCGCCATTCCGAACTATCTCAACCGCATCATCACCGGCCGCAGCTACAACCACTTCAAGGCGTTTGCGAAAATGGCAGTCCGGCGCATGCCCAGCGGCGCGGAAATCATCGGCGGGATTCAGAAGCTCGAGGAGGCGACCAAAAGCCTTTTCGTGCCCGGCGTCTTTTTTGAGGAAATGGGGCTGCGCTACATCGGCCCCATCAACGGCCACAAACTGCCGGAACTCATCGAAACCTTTACACGGGTCCGGGATTTCAACCGTCCCGTGATCGTGCATGTCATTACGGAAAAAGGAGCGGGCTGCGAATATGCCAAGGAGGCCCCGGAGAAATTTCACGGCGTCTCCAGCTTCAATCCGCATACGGGGCATTCGGAGCGCGCGGTCTCCGGAACGAACTTTTCAGCGGCGTTCGGCGAAGCCATGATGGAGCTTGCGGGAAAGGAACCGGATCTCGTTGCGATCACGGCGGCCATGCGGTCCGGCACAGGCCTTCTGAAATTCTCCGGTCAGTTCCCCGAACGCTTTTTCGACGTCGGTATCGCGGAAGAACATGCGCTGACTTTCGCAGGGGGGCTGGCCGCAGGCGGCATGCGTCCCGTCGTCGCGCTGTATGCGACATTCCTGCAGCGGGCTCTGGACAGCGTGTTTCACGACATCTGCCTTCAGAATCTGCCGGTCGTGATCTGTGCGGACCGCGCCGGAATCGTCGAGGACGGCCCCACGCACCACGGCATTTACGACGAATCTTTTCTGCTGGCAATGCCGCATCTCTCCGTCCTCGCCCCGAAAAATGAAACGGAACTCAAGGCAATGCTCTGCGCCGCCTATAACAGGAAAGCGCCTGTCGTAATCCGCTACCCGCGCGGAGCGTCGGAACTGGAACATCTCCCCGTTCCCGCTCCGGAATGGGGAAAGGCCGAAACGGTCCGGGATGGATCGGACCTCGCGATCTGGGCGGTCGGACGTGAAGTCGGAACCGCGCTTGCCGTGGCGGATCGGCTCGGATTTTCCTGCCGGATCGTGAACGCACGCTTCCTCAAGCCCTTCGACCGCGACCTCTTCCTGGCTGACGCTTCCAGAATGCCTGTATTCACCATTGAGGACAATCTCGCGGGGACCGGGCTGGACAGGATCACCGACAGTCTGCTTCTCAATGAAAAACACTGTCCGGTCCATCACTTCGCATGGCCGGAGGATGAAATCATTCCGCATGGAACGCTTCCGCGCCTGCGGGAAAAATACGGCATGACACCGGAAGCAATTGCAGAAAAAATCCGTGAACGGCTGAAGACTTCCTGAGAAAATCAGAATCCGAACAGTCCGGAAGCCGCCTTCATCTCCTTCCGGATCGGGACATGGAACGGACATCGCTTTTCACACTGTCCGCAATGAAGACAGTCGGACGCGTGCCGCGCAAGAAGTTTATAATGCTCCCGCACGGTTTCGGGAATCTCCCGGCGGGCACGTGCCAGATTCAGATATTTGTTGACGTCCGCCACACGGATGCCGGCCGGGCACGGAGCGCAGTGCCCGCAGTACATGCAGTGACCGGACCAGGTGAACTTTTCCAGCCCCGAAAGCACACGGGAATAATCCTTCTCCTCCTCGGACGCGGTGCACCACGCCAGCGCGCATTCGATTTCGGAAACGCTCCGGCATCCGGCCATGACCGCCGCGACGGCGGGACGGGTCAACGCATAGTTCAGCGCCTGCACAGGCGTGAAGGCGCGCCCGAACGGGGACTGGTCCGCCTTCAGGAGGTCGCCTCCGGCATAGACCTTCATCACGTCGATTCCGACGTTTTCCCGTTCGCAGAGTTCATACAATGCTTCGCGCTCGGCATTGAAGTTGTGAAGCGCCTTCGCGTAACGCTCCTCCGCCCAGAGCATCTCCACATCCTCGTCCGGCGGCTGCATGTCGTAGCAGGGATTGACGGAAAACATCAGCACGTCGACGGCGCCGCTTTCGACCGCCATGCGGGCGACGACGGGATTGTGGCTGCTGATGCCGACGGACCGGATCCTCCCCTGCGCCCTGAGCTCCTTTGCATACGCAAGAATTTCCCCGTCGAACACGGCATGGAAATCGTCCACGGCGTCGATGTAATGGATCATGCCCACATCGACGTAATCCGTGCCGAGACGCCTGAGCAGATCGTCAAAGGCCGCCTTCGTTTCAGCAAGATCGCGGGAGCGTTCATACTGTCCATTCTTCCAGACGGAGCAGAGATGCCCCTGAATCACAAAGGAGGATCGCCGTCCCCGGAGGGAATCCCCGAGCGCGGTGCGCAGGTCCGGATCGGAAGAGTAGATATCGATGAAATTGATTCCGTTCCCGATCGCGAAATCCATCATTTCGCGGGCCTCTCCGGAAGTTTTTCCGGCAAACCCTTCGCATCCGAGGGCAATCGCGCCGACTTCAAGTCCGCTTCTTCCCAGTGTTCTGTAAATCATTTCCGCACGTCCTTTCCGTTTCAGGAAAAGTGATTTTTCTTCTGCGGCGGGCCCCGGAAGAAATTCCTCCGCCGGATCCCCCTGCCCCGCCGGGATGTTCCGATGCTTATTTCAGACCGAGGACATCGCGCATGTCGTAAAGTCCCCCCTTCGCATCCGCGAGAAAACGAACCGCGCGAAGCGCTCCCTTGGCGAACGTATCACGGCTGGAAGCGCGGTGAGTAAGCTCAATGCGTTCCCCGTTCGCGGCAAAGAGAACGGTATGATCGCCGACGATGTCGCCGCCGCGGACCGCGTGCATGCCGATCTCACGCCGGGTGCGGGCCCCGACGTTGCCGACGCGTCCGTGGCGGACGTCGCTGTCGTAATCCCACCCCTTGACACCGGTGACAACCTCGGCAAGAGAGACCGCCGTCCCGCTGGGCGCATCCTTCTTCTGATTGTGATGCGCCTCGATAATCTCGACGTCGAAATCGTCGCCGAGGGTCTGCGCGGCAAGTTTCGTCAGATAAAAAAGAAGGTTCACGCCGACACTGAAGTTGGAAGCGAATACGATTTTCGCGCCCGCGTCGCCGAGCTTCCTGAGTTCGGCTTTCTCTTCGGCGGTCAGCGCGGTCGTTCCGATGACAATGGAAAGGCCCTTCGCGGCGGCAAGACGGGCGTTCTCAATCACGCGCCCCGTGCTGAAATCGATCACAGCGTCCGCGCCGTCCAGGAGTTCCGCGAAATTTTCCGTGATTCCGACGCCGAGCGGACGGACTCCGGCGACCGCGCCCGCGTCAAGTCCGAGGAATTCCGATCCGGGCCGTTCCGTCGCGCCCGCCAGCGCAAGGTCTTCCGATTCGGCGATGTTGGCGACAAGACGGCGGCCCATCCGGCCCGCGGCTCCGGCAATGATGATCCTGATCATGCAAATTCTCTCCATTTAAGAATGAATGTTGTTGTCTGATGGCGGTAAATTAGCTCCGGAAGAGCCTTCTATCAAGTCTTCCGGCAACGTTTTTCCGCTTTTCCCGGGATCATGCGGACGGGGAAGCGTGTCTTCAAACTCCTTGCATGCACGAAACAACGTCCGCGCAGCAATCGTCAGAGCCAGTTTTCAAAAAAGCGGGCGGCGAGCGGGGCAGCGGTCTTTCCTCCGCCGACGCCATGCATCACCATCACCGTGATCGCATAGGTTTTCCCGGTTTTCGCATCCGTTCCGAATCCGGTGAACCATGTGTTTTTATAGCGGTTCTCCCCGGAGCCCACTTCGGCGGTT
Organism: uncultured Victivallales bacterium; assembly: GCA_944391115.1. GTDB lineage: Bacteria > Verrucomicrobiota > Lentisphaeria > Victivallales > UBA1829 > UBA11452. The sequence continues at coordinate 116,390 of CALXSJ010000005.1, forward strand.
CCGGTTTTTCCGGAAAGTTCGATTCTGGAATTTCTCGCCTGTTTCGCACCGCCGCCGGGCGCATTGACCGCCCTGTGCATCCCTTCCCGGATCAGCGCAAGGGTCCGCGGAGAAGCCGCAAGTTTTCCGTTCGCCTCCGGCGCGGTCTCCTGAATCACGGTGCCGGAGGCTCCCCGGACGGATTTCAGAATGCAGGGCTTCCAGAGGGTGCCGCCGTTGGCGATCGCCGCGGTGTAGCGCGCCGCCTGAAGCGGTGTAACCTCGATCCGTCCCTGGCCGATGGACACCAGGGCGGTGTCAAAGATGTTCCAGCGGTGTTTTCCCTGATTTCTGGAGGGCAGAAGTCCGTCGGATTCCGGCAGAGGGAATCCGGTATCGGAACCGATCCCGGCGGACGCGAAGGTTGCGGAAAGTCTGTTCACGCCGAGACGCAGTCCGTTTTCGATGAAAAAATCGTTGCAGGAGATTTCCAGAGCGCGCAGAAGATCGACTCCGCCGTGTCCGCCGCCGTACCAGTACCAGCAGCGGATGCGGGAATCTCCAATCATCGTAAAACCGTCGCAGTCGATCTCATGTTCCGGAGGGATCCCGTTCTCCAGCAGGCAGATTCCGACCAGCGGCTTGGCGATGGATCCGGGCATGTAACTGCCCTGGGCCGCCTTGTTGAGAAAAGGACGGTCCGGATTCTTCAGCAGTCTGGAATACTCCTGCGAGGAGATGCGCGGGACAAAAAGATTCGGATCGAATCCCGGCGCAGATGCCATGGCAATCACAGCTCCGGTGGAGGCGTCCAGAACCACCAGCGCCCCGTTTGCGCCTCCGAGCAGACGTTCCGCCAGGCGCTGCGCGCGAAGATCGAGCGTAAGCTCAAGATCAAAGCCGTTTCTGGCGGGAATCGGCTCGCCGACCACCTCATGAACGAATCCCCTGTGGTTCACGAGCACCAGTTTTTTCCCCGGCGAGCCTTTCAGCTTGTCATCATACAGGCGCTCCACCCCGCTTTTTCCGACAATGTCTGGAATATAATAGAAGAATTCATTCCGGTCATCCGCCTTGCTCGGATCGCTCGGCCCCACATAACCGATGAGGTGGGAGGCAAGCGACGCGTAAGGATAGCGCCGCACCGTCTCCACGGTCAGCTCCATGCCGTTTACCGGCGGGGCCAGCTCGGAAATTTTCGCGAGTTCCACCGGATTCAGGTCCTGAAACACCGTGATGGGAAGCCCCGGATAGTAGTTCATATGCCGCCGGATGTCCGTCACAGTGATTCCGCAGCTGCGCCCGATGCAGTCGGAGACGCGTGCAAGTTCCCCCATGATATGGTTGATGGTCTTGTCCATCCGCCCCGGTTTGCGCATTTCGGAGAGATGAAACACGGCATCATAGGAGGCTCGGTTTTCGGCGAGCAGTTTCCCGTCCGAGGAGAAAATTCTTCCCCGGACTGCGGGAATCCGGATTTTCCGCGCATACTGCCGCGAGGCCTTCGCGGAGTATTTGTTGCCGGAAAGCACCTGGACATGCCAGAGACGGATGCCGATCACGGCGTAAACCGCCATCACCAGAAAAAGAATAATGCCGATCCGCAGGAAAGGCTGAAGAGTTTTCAAATCAATGTCATTCATAGCTCGTTGTGGAGACGGATTTTTGCATCCGTGTAAAGATCGACTCCCAGTTTTTCATTCATCGTGTCGAAGAAATAGATTTCAAGTGGCAGAAGAAGAGCACAGACAACAGAAGCGGTCACGACATCCGGAAGCTGCGTCAGCACGTTCAGCAGGAGTCTGTCCGGGAAAAACGGAAGGCGGCAGAGCCAGATCAGCGGAACGATCAGGGCTCCCGGCACGGCATGCAGCAGAATGGATTCCGACTCCACCCGGTTCAGCCAGAACCAGGAGAACGCAATCACCAGCGCGAAGGCGGGCAGCGACCAGAGATGCGGACTGCCGGAAACGAAGTCCAGTCCGCATGCGGCGAGAAGCGCCGCCGCGCCCGCGGCCCGGCAGCCGAACACGGTCGCGGCATAGAAAAGGAACAGCGCGGCCAGCGGCAGAAATAGTCCGAATGAGCGCAGAATCAGCTCCAGCATCACGGCGAAGGCAGTAAAAAAAAGGATGTAAAGAGTTTCCGTCATGATTTCTCCCGGATGTAGACGGCGACAAAACGAACGGCGTCGGGACGGACGAAGGGATGGACGCGCGCCTCCAGATAGACATGGTCATGCTCCCGTCCGGCAGCCCCATCCGCCCATGGAACAATTTCCCCGACAGGAATTCCCGGCGGATTGTTCCCTGAAAACGAATTGGTGAATGCCATATCCCCTTCCTCCATATGCGTTTTCACAGGCAGATAGCGCAGAAGAGCGAATCCGGTTCCGGCATCTTCCGTTCCTTCGAGAATGCCGGAGGCGCGCGATTTCGCCAGAGTCACGCCGAGCCTGCAGTCTCCGCTCAGGAGGGTGGAAACGACCGCGGTGTGCCGGCTGACGGATTTGACACGCCCGATCAGGACAGCTGTCGGAATCGACATGTTCCGGATCAAAGCGGAGGTCACGACCGGATCTCCTTCGGAAATGCCGGAATCGCTTCCGCGGTCAATGACGAACTGTTCGTTCCAGCTCATCGGATCGCGTGTCAGCACCTCGGCGAAAACGGGAACGAAATTATGCTTTCTGCGGAGACGCAGTGTCTGACGCAGCATCTCGTTTTCCGTCCGGAGGTCCTGCAGGACGGCACGGCCGGAGGCAAGTTCAAAATTCTCCTTCTGCAGTTTCACAAGCGCGGCGGCGAGCGTTTTTCTGTTCTGCATCAGAAGCGCACCGTCCGCATACGAATCTTCCAGTCCGCGCACCGTTTTCAGGAAGGGATAGTAGAAATCCGCGGACATTCTCGCCGCCGTTCTGCGGACGGTGCAGTATGCGGCAAAGGCAAGGAGGAGAACAAGCGCCGCCGCTGCCGCGGAAACGATCAGGTGCGCGGGAGACACTTCCCTCCGTTTTGCCAGGAGATTGTCTTTTCTGCGGTTCATTTTCCGGCGCCTCCTCCCGCAAGCCCCGCATTCAGGAACGCATCAATGCCCGGAGACGGGGAAGCTCCCCGTTTCTCCCATTGATTCAGCACGGGAAACGTGACAAAATAGCGGGTCGCCGGCGAAAGGACATGCCGTTCCGTTTTCTCCAGCATCCGTTCCAGTGCGATATGCCGCTCCATTGCACGGAAAAAAGCCGATTCCGCGCACTGGAAGCCGCGGAGGCTCTCTTCCGAACGGTCGGTCCGGAAACGCGAAAGCGCCGAACGGATGTCGGAAAGCGGGATCGCCAGATCAGGCGGAACGATCCGCCCGAGAGCAAGCAGACGGTTCATAAGCTCAGTCAGACGTTCCCAGGGACGCTCCATTTTGTCCCACTGATGCACGAAATCCGCAGGTGAGCCGGTCAGGACCGAACCGTCCGCCCGGTATTGAAAGCGGGTCGCGGCCCGGTATTCCGTTTCCACCCGCCGGATGGACGCGGGAAGCAGATCCAGCGTCAGAAGCCGCTCAAGACCGCCGCGGAACCATTTCTCCAGTTCCTTCTCCCGTTCGGCGCCTCTGGCATCCTGCTTGAGAATTCCCGGATTGCGTTTCAGAATCGCAGGACCCGCCGTCTCGGCGAACAGACGGAATCCATCCGGGGCAGACCCATCCAGAGTTCTCCGGACCGTCTCCGCCAGAAATCCCTCCCGGAAAAGGCGGCTCCGCGAGCAGAGCTCCAGCAGAAGCTCGCAGTATTCCTCATAGACAAGCCTGGGCGCGGAGTCTTCAATCCGCAGGGGAACGGCGGTCACCTGCCGCAGAGTCGGCAGGATGCCGTCTGCGCCGAAGGCATACGCCGCGGGAAAGTATCCGGAAAAAGGCGAATGAATCAGATGCATCTCGCTGAGCGCTTTCCGGGCAAGTCCGGTGACATACCAGGAATCGCGGATCTTGTCCGCATGTTCAGGCCTGACTCCCAGATTGGCGAGCAGAAGCCATGCCGTCAGATTCGTGACGGAGCGCATATCCGGTTCGATTTTCGCATAGTCGCGGGGAATCGTGACGCGCAGCAGGCGGTGTTTTCCCTCTTTCGCGGAGAATGTCTGCGGTTCGGAAGGTTCCGCCAGCACGATGTTCACCGTGAAACAGTGTCCGCGGGGCGGCAGCGCCTGACGCGCCAGACGTTTCAGACGTTCCCCGAAATCCGCGGCGCGCCCCCAGGGAGAAGTGGAAAGATCCTCGTAATGCAGATTCAGATAAATCCGTTCTCCCGCCGGAAGGCGCGGTGCGCCGGAAATGCCTGTCAGCAGAAAAAAGATCAGGAATATTTCTGAAAAACGTCCCATGCCATTTGCCCTTTGTGAAATCAGGGTATAAATTTAACGTCTGAATGCGATGTTTGCAACAGGTCAAAAGGCAAATCCGTAAAATGTTTCGCTATGCGCTGAAAAGAATCCTGTATTCCGTGCTGATCCTGGGCGGAGTGATGATCCTGACCTTCGTGCTCTTCCGCCTTGCCGCCGGAGATCCGGCTCTGACGGTTCTCGGGAAGAATCCGAGCGCGCGGGAGATTGAGGACATGCGTGCCGCGCTCGGGACGGACAAGCCGCTCTTCTGGGGACGCTGGCGCCATACGGAACTTTATCCCGGCGCGGATTTCTCCGGTTCGCGGACGGCATTTGCCGGCGTCTCCTTCCAAGGTTCCCGCCGGGCCGGAGAGGATGGCGTGCGCCTTGCACGGGGAAGCGCCATTGTCTTCCGCAGGAACTTCGAAGCGACGGAGGGGGAACGGATCCTCGTCCGGATTGAAACGGAAACGCCTCTGCTTCTCAACGGGCGGCGGGAAAATCCCGCAGACGGATGCATCACGGCGGAAATGCACGATGCGCCGGAATCGCTGGAACTCGTCGCGGAGGAAGCAGGAACGGTCCGTTCCGTCTCATTTTCCCGCCCCACCCGGGGATGGTTCGACACGCAGGCGGCGGACTCCCTGCGCGAAATCATAACGTTCACCGATTCTTTTCCCTATGTCAGTTTTCTGAATTTCGGCAACACCCTTCAGACACAGGAGCCGATCCGCGCAAAACTCTGGCACGGCATGCTGCCGTCGCTGATGCTGATGGTGCCGATTTTTCTGGGCGAACTCGTAATCGGGATCATCCTCGCCATGATTTCGTGCATTTTCCGCGGCGGACCGGCGGACCGGATCATTCTGTTCCTCTCCGTCGCCGGAATGAGCATCAGCTATCTGGCGCTCATCATCTTCGGGCAGTGGTTCCTTGCCTACTACCTGAATCTCTTTCCGGTCTGGGGATGGGGCACGCCGCGCCACCTGCTTCTGCCGGTCGTGATCGGAATCATCAGCGGCACGGGAAGCGGCGTGCGCTTCTACCGCACGGTGTTTCTGGACGAGATGAACCGGGAGTATCTCCGGACCGCCGCGGCCAAGGGGGCGACTCCGTTTTCCATTTACTTCAGGCATCTTCTGAGAAACGCGATGATCCCGATTCTCACCCGCGCCTCGACGGTGCTTCCCTTCCTTTTCACGGGAAGCCTTCTTCTGGAAACCTTCTTCGGAATTCCGGGACTCGGCTACGAGGGAGTCAACGCCCTGAACGACGCCGATCTCCAGATGCTGAAGGCGCTGGTGATCCTGAGCGCGTTTCTTTTCGTCGTCATCAATCTGATTACCGATCTTCTTTACGCATGGGTCGATCCGCGTATCCGCGTGACCCGCTGAAGTCCCCTGCCCGCCGCGGAAAAAGACTCCTCTCCCCGCGCTTGAAAAAACGCGTTCGCGGAGTAAATTACACGACGAAAAAAATTGAAACGGCAACTTGCGGGAAATATCATACATGGCAGATTTGAACAGGATACGGAACTTTTCGATCATCGCGCACATCGACCACGGAAAATCCACGCTGGCGGACCGCCTGCTTGAGGCGACTCACACCATTGAGGCGCGCGATCTGGTCCACGCCCAGCTTCTCGACGCCATGGATCTCGAACAGGAACGCGGCATCACGATCAAGGCCCATCCCGTGCGCATGCTCTACAAGGCGGACGACGGAGAGGAATACGAACTCAATCTCATCGACACGCCCGGGCATGTGGACTTCACCTACGAGGTCAGCCGCTCCCTTGCGGCATGCGAAGGAGCGATTCTCATCATTGACGCGACGCAGGGCGTCCAGGCGCAGACGGTCGCGAATGTGAATCTCGCGTTCAAGCACAACCTCAAGATCATTCCCGTCATCAACAAGATCGACCTCCCCGCGGCGGATCTCGACATGTGCCATGAGCAGCTGGAGGAGATTCTGGCGATTCCGCGCGAGGAGGCGATCGCCGTGTCCGCCAAGGACGGCACCGGCATTCCCGCCGTGCTGGAGGCGATCGTGAAACTCATTCCCCCGCCGAAAGGATCCGAGGACGCTCCCGCAAACGCTCTGGTCTTCGACTCGATTTACGACACCTACCGCGGCGTCGTCACCTATGTGCGCGTCTACAACGGCAGTTTCCGGCGCGGAGACAAGCTGCGGCTCCTCAGCACCGGACTGGAAAGCGAAATCAAGGAGGCGGGCGTATTCACCCCGGAAATGAAGGCCGTCGACCGTCTCGCCGCCGGTTCCGTGGGCTATCTGATCCCGAACATCAAAAGCCCCTCCGACACCCGGATCGGAGACACGGTCACGGAGGTGAAGAATCCCTGTTCCGAACCCCTCCCCGGCTTCCAGGAAATCCGGCCGATGGTCTTCAGCGGCATTTATCCCATCGACACGGCGGATTACGAACAGCTGAAATTCAGCATGGCGAAACTCCAGCTCAACGACGCGGCGTTCGCCTATCAGCCGGAAACTTCCGCCGCGCTCGGCTTCGGCTTCCGCTGCGGATTCCTCGGCCTCCTGCACATGGAAATCATCCAGGAGCGGCTCCGGCGCGAATACAACATGGACATCATCGCCACCTATCCGAGCGTGATCTACCACGTTTATCTCAACAACGGCACCATGATAAACGTGGACAATCCCGTGCATCTGCCGGATCCCTCGGAGATCAACCGCATTGAAGAGCCGCTCATCAACGCACGCATCATGGCGCCGACCGTCTACATGGGCGACATCATGAACCTCATCATGCAGAAACGCGGCGTCTGCACAAACACGGAAAGCGTCGACGGACGCCACATCCTGCTCACCGCGCGCATTCCGATGCATGAAATCCTCATTGACTTCCACGACAAGCTCAAGTCAATCACCCGCGGCTACGGAAGCATGGACTACGAACCCGCCGGCTATCAGGCGGACAAGCTGGTCAAGCTGGACATGCTTGTGAACGGAGAACCCGTCGACGCCTTCTCCACGATCGTCCACGCGGATCACGCCTACTCGCGCGGCAGGATGCTGGCGGAAAAGCTCGCCGGAGTCATTCCGCAGCACCAGTTCCAGATCGCGATTCAGGCGGCGATCGGCGGCAAGGTCATCGCGCGGGAAACGGTCCGCGCCTTCCGGAAAAACGTGCTGGCGAAATGCTACGGCGGCGACATTACGCGAAAGCGCAAACTCCTTGAGAAACAGAAGGAGGGCAAGAAGCGCATGAAGCAGATCGGCAATGTCAACATTCCGCAGGAGGCGTTTGTGGAAGTTCTGAAATCCAACAACGAGTGAACACTTCCGCGTTTCCCGCGGGATTTCCGCCATCTTCCGCCTCTCCCCGCTGCGGGAATGCCTCAGGGGGTTCCGGAATCTCCTTCCGGACGGTTCTCCTTCCCGCGGATGATCCCGAATATCTTCTGTGCCGCGCTGTTCCCCCGGATGCGCCTGTCCGTGGAAGGAAGCAGGGGCGGACGGGAGTCTCCCCAGTAGAAATCCGTGATGTCATTCTCGCGTCTCTCCCGCTCAAGCGCAAGGAAACGGCCCCAGCAGAGAAGCGCGTTCTCCGTACTCCGGCGGATGCCGCAGCTCCCGGCATGAAAGACGTTTCCCATCTGCAGCCACGCTTCCGGATATTCCAGCTTCGCCGCCCGCTGATAACAGCGGAATGCACTGCTGCCGTTGCCTCCCGCACGCAGGAGTTCCGCCGTCAGACAGAGCGCCTCCGGGGAGGAGGGCAGTTTTTTCAGCAGGGAAAGGGCCGCATTCCGGCTGGTGCTCATCTGCTGTTTCGCCTTCCGCAGCAATGCGGCCGGATTCCGGCCGGAAGTTGCCGCGCGGTCCAGATATTGCCTGCCCGGCTGCGGATTGAGGGAGACATATTTTCCATCCAGATAGAGACAGGCAAGAAGATATGCCGCGTCCGGACTGGACGAAGCCGCGCGTTTCAGACTGGCGACGGCCTCATTCACCGTTTTTTCCGTGGCATCCGGTTTGCGGAAATCCATGACGCGCGCAAGCAGCGCACATCCGCGCAGGAAATCATACCCCGGACGGCCGCGCAGCGTCTCCAGGACATTGTCGCGTCCGGTTTCCAGATACGTCCGGAGCGCGTGGGCGTCATCCGGCGACTCCGCGGCATGGCGCAGCAGATAAAAAAGCGGATTCTCCCAAAGTTCCACAGGCTGATTTTCAAAATCCTTTTTCACGGCCGTTCCGGAAAGCGTCTTCAAACGCAGGAGTTCCAGGCGGCACATCGGATGCGCCTGAATCTTCTCCTGCTCCAGCGCCCGGATCATCTCGCCGTATCTGCCGGGAGCCGCATTGTGCGCCCGGACGGCAAGCGCAGGCGGATAGTTCGCCTTCACAGCGTAATCCAGAAGCCCCGAAGCGTTTTTTGCGCCGTGAAGCGCGGCAAGCAGCGCAAGTTTCGGATTCCAGGCGACATCCGGACTCCCGGAGAACTCCACCTTTCTGTTTTGGAGGAGCGCGCTCGTCACGCCGTCCGGCATCTGACAGTAAAAATGAGCCAGTTCCTCTTCCGACAGCAGGGGTTTGGATTTCGCACTGCGGTCCGCGGAATTTTTCTCCGCCTGGAGCATCATCTGCATGGCAATCGCTTTTCCGTAACGGTACTTCACACAGTTCTTCAGATAGTTTTCCGCCTTGCGGAGATCCTTTTTCACGCCGGCGCCGCGCAGATGACAGAGCGCAAGAAGATAACGTGCGGGAAGATGATTCTTCCGTTCGGCTTTTTCCAGAAGATCAACGCCCTGCACGAAATCGGCGGTTTTTCCGTCTCCGTTCAGAAGACGCAGCGCCTGCGCATAAAGTTCATCGGGATTCCGGCTCTTCCCGAGCTTGTCTGCCGGAAGCGCGGGATATTTCTCATACGGATAGGACTCCCGGGAAAGCGCGGGAAGATTCTCCAGATCCTCCAGATGCTCGACCAGCGCGACGTCCGGTGCGGAAATTTCCCAGACGGTGCTGTTCTTCCGTCCCGCGCTGACGATGAAGCCGATGCTGCGGATGGTGTCGCCCGGCACGGGATCGTACAGTCCGCGGGTTGCGACATGAATCGTTTCGCCGTCCAGATTCAGAGCGCAGAAACGGCTGTTCTCATTGGAGGTGTCGAAGATGATCCGGCAGTGAAAAAGCTCGAAGGGGCCGCGGGAACGCAGATCAGGAATCCGCAGGGGAATCTTTTTTTTCCGGTCTCTCTGAAAACTCCCCTGAAAACGCAGAAAGGTGGTGCGGCTGTAGATCAGGCGGTCGAGTTCATGCGCTTCCTGCTTGACGGAAAAAAAGGGGGAAATGAAATAAATGGCGCGGGCAAGATCCGTGATCCCGTAGAGATCCGGGGAAGCGAAGAGAAACAGTTCCATGCCGGGATCCTGTTCCACGGGAAACTGCCGGAGACGGAATTCGACGACCAGATAACGGCGTGTCTTTTTCGCCGATTCCGTATCGCTTTTGAAAAGTTTGAGCTGCAGCGGATAGGCGACGGCGGCGATATCGGATTGTCTGGCGACGTTTTTTCTCCTGCGCCCCTGCGCGCTTTGCGTCTGCACGCCCCAGAAGGAGAATCCGCTTTCAAGCGTCGGAGCGGATCCGTGAAAGGAGTAAACCGCGCCGAGCGGCGTGTCATACAGCTTCTTGACGCCGTTGCCCGGTTCCCATTCACCGGTAATTTTCACCGGTTCATCGGAGACAGATTTCCGGTTTTTGACTTCCACAGCATCCGCCGCGGAACAGCAGAAAAGACACAGAGCCGCAAAAAAAATGCCGCGCATCGCCTTCCGTCCTCCCTTTTTTTGAAAATACAGTAGCACGCAAGGAGTTACTTTCAATCAAAGGGAGGCGCATTTTTCCGGAAAAACGTCAGCGCGAGCCGCGCGCGAGCTTGCGTGAAACCCCGCCGTCCACGATGAACGTCTGTCCGCTGATGAAGGAGGCCTTTCCCGATGCCAGGAACAGTGCGCACGCCCCGATGTCGCCGGGAACGCCGATTCTTCTCACCGGAATCCCCGAGGCGATTTCCGCTTCATCGAATCCCGGCGATTCGCACATCCGCTTCACCGCGATGTAGCCGGGCGCGATGCAGTTCACCCGGATTCCCTCCGGCCCCACTTCCAATGCGAGCTCGCCGGTCAGGGAGTGAATCGCACCTTTGCTCATGGCGTAGAGAGTCCGTCCCGGCACCGTCGTCTCCATCTGGACGGAACCGATGTTGATGATGGAGCCTCCCCTGCCCGATTTCCGCATCAGGCGGATCTCGTTCAGGCAGCAGAAAAGCGTCCCCTTGATGTTCATGTCGGTGAGTTTCCGGTAGAGCGCATAGTCGATTGCCTCAAGCGCGACATAGCCCGGATCCCATCCGGCATTGTTGACGGCGACGTCAAGTCCGCCGAAAATCCGCTCTGCCTCCGCAAACAGCGTGTCGATCCCCTCCTCCGTTCCGAGATCGCAGCGGAAGAGATGGACTGCCGCACCGGTTTCCGCAAGTTCCGCCCGGAGCGATTCCGCCTCGGCGGGATCGCTCCGGTAGTGAAGGAGCAGATCCGCTCCAGCCTCGGCGAAGGAACGGGCGATGCCGCGCCCGATTCCCTTTGCCGCGCCGGTCACGAGCACGCGTTTTCCTGCAAATTCCCTCATTGACGCACCTTCAGGATATAGGAGCCCGGCTCCGCCAGAATCGCGCCGTCCTGCGAGACGGGAACCTCCTCACCGGTTTCCGCCTCCCGGCAGGAGACAATCCGGAACGCATTCATACGGAAATCGACCTTTTTCTCGAAGAGCTGTGAAACCGGAGGCTCCTTCAGGCAGTTCACGTAACGGTTCGCCATGAAGCGGTAGGTTTTGCCGCGTCCGGGATCGCACAGGAACCGCTGGGCGGGGAAGATCGTCAGAAGCCATTCCCCCTCTTTTTTCCGTTCGAGGAAATAGCATCCGTTCGAGGCGCTTTCCGCAAATCTCGAGCGTCCGCGTCCGGAGACAGATTCCAGACGGGAGACGTCGCCGAGCGCCACGTCATTGTCGCAGGAATAGCGGAACACGGTATCGTTCTTGAAATAGACGAAGTCGTTTTTCCGTTCCAGAGCATAGTCGCTTCCGTGCCACGCCTCCGGCTCCATGACGACCGGATCGCCGGGGTCATGATGACGGAAAATCTCGCCGGCCGCGGCGAATCCCGCGGCGCGCGACGGCGTGTGCGCAATATTCATGAAATGCACCAGCCAGCCGGGATTCCATGCGGCGACGGCATACGGCGTATAGGTGAAGTATGCGGCGAGCTGAATATCATATTTCGCATACATTGCGCCGATCGCCGCAAGCGGATACCCGTTCTGCGTGGCGCAGGCGTCGAACTCGTAGGCGATCCGGGCGAATTTTCCCTTCGGAAGCGTCTCATACGGCTTGAACCATTTTTCCGCGAGCTCCAGATGGTTGAACGCGTCGGTATTGCCGCCGTCGAACAGGTTCACGTTCAGATAGGTGCTCAGCGTGAGCGCGTCGATATCGCACTTCTCGAACATCTCCTTCAAATCATCCGGAATACTTCCGTCGTAGGAGGGGAACTGCGCCTTGATGACATTTTTCCCGAAATAACGGTCGACGACGGGCCAGAGTCGTTCAAAATACTTCTTGACCACAGCAGAACGGAAGACGCCGAAGCCCTTTTCGTCATCCGTGACCTCCGGATGCTCTCTGAGGAAATCCTGCCACATCGAGACCAGTTTCAAACGCTGGCGTCCGCGCGAGCAGGTCGCCGCCGCCATCCCGCATTTTTCCAGATCCACATCCGCCTTGAGCCAGTCGTAGCACGGGAAGATCGGTTCGTTGAAAAGCTCGAAGGCGATGAGGTTCGAGTATTCGTTGAGGCGTTTCCCTCCGCAGGTGCTCTTCCGGGAAAACAGCGCGTTCAGATAGGTTTCCTGACAGCGGATCGCATCGGGATCCCAGATCATCGAATCGCAGGAATAGTAATTGGAAAATCCGAACGCCTCCTGTGCGTCGATGAACCAGTAAGCGTAGTATTTCTCCTGATAGATCTGATTGTTGACGGTGTTCCACCAGACCGTCGGCGTAAGCATCAGATAGATGCCGTTCTTTTCGCACTGGTCGATCAGATAGTCGAAAACGCGCATGTTCTTGTTTTCGACGATGTTGCCTTCCCTGTCGGTGATCTCGCGGTCATACAGATGGATGCGGATGAAATCCACGTTCATCAGCTTGAAATGGCGGATATCCTCGTCGATCGCGGCAAAATGATCCTTGCCGAGTTCCTCGATGTTGTAGAAATTGCTGTTGAACGGCGTGTAGTAGTTCACGCCCCAGAGTTTGACCTTTTTCCCCTCGGCATCATAAATGACGCTGTCGCGGACTGTGAACGGAGTGGCATATCGTTTCATGGCATTCTCCCTGTTTTTCATTTTCATCACACGGCGGCACGCTCAGCGGAACTCGGTGCGGATCATGGCGTAGAGTTCCTCGAACAAAGCGTCGTTCACCGGATCGCTCACATAGCCCGGATGGCGGCAGTATGCGCTTTTTACGAATCCGCGCCGCTTCAGGATCTCCTTTTCAAAATGAATGATCATTTCGACGTTCTGACGAATGTGATTCAGCAGTGCATTCAGCTTGTCATGAGTGCGCTGGGCAAGCGCCATGTCTCCGGCGAGAAGCGCGTCCCAGATTTTCCGGTAGACATCCGGCATCGAGGGTCCCGGCATCACGCCGGAAGCGCCTCTGCGGAACCCTTCGATCATCTGGAATCCCGCGTTTCCGACGAAGATGGCGCGGTTCTCCGGAAGCAGGCTCATCAGACGTGAGACATACGCGCCGGGCGGTTTGCATTCGATCTTGAAGTATGCCAGATTCTGATGGCGTTTCGCCAGATCCGCCAGAATCTCCGGCGCGATGGCGACTCCGGTCTGCTCCGGGGCATACTGGAACATGACAGGAATGCGGACGCTCGAACAGACCGCGTCGATATGCGCGAACAGCGCCGCGCCGCCGGGCTTCAGGAAAAACGGGGGAAGCACCATCATGCAGTCCGCCCCGGACCCCTCGATATGCTTTGCCCACTTGACAGCGCACTCCGTTGAATGGCGCGTGTTGGAAACGATCACCGGCACGCCGTTGTCATGGCAGACCTTGACCGTTGAAACGATAAGCTTTTCCTCCTCGTCGCGGTCGAGCTTGTAATACTCCCCCGCGATTCCGAACAGCGTCAAAGCCTGCGCGCCGCGCCGGATCAGTTCCGCACAGCAGTGTTCATACGACGCGTAATCCACTTCCCCGGCATCGTCGAACACCGCGGGCGCAATCGGACAGATTCCCTGAATTTTCATTTTTTCTCTTCTCCTCATTTCCTGCCGTTCAGCGCAGATAGGCGAAATCGCATCCCTCGTCCGCCTGCAGCACATTGTCCATATAATGGCGGACGAATCCGCGTTCAAACTGTTCGCGGGGTTCGCACTTCGCCGTGCGCAGACGCTCCGCGATCTCCTCCGGCGAAAGTTCCACATTCAGAATCCCCTTCTCCACATCCATTTCGACGATGTCGCCGTCCCGGACGGCTCCGAGCGGGCCGCCGTCGCAGGCCTCCGGACAGACATGCAGGACAACGGTTCCGAACGCGCCGCCGCTCATGCGCGAATCCGTAATCCGGACATAGTCCCGGATGCCGCGCTTGTAAAGTTTCGGCGGGATCGGCATGTAGTTGCCGAATTCCGGCATGCCGGGCGCGCCTTTCGGACCGTAGCCGCGCAGGATGATCGCCTTGTTCTCATCCATGTCGGATTCCGGGTCAAGCAGATATTTCTCCGCGGCGGCGAGCGTGTCGAAGACGCGCGCCTCGCCGCGGAATTTCAGGATCGAGGCGGCGGAACGCTTGATGACAGCGCCGCGCGGCGCAAGATTGCCGTGCAGCACCGCAATGCCGCCGTTGGGCGCAAGCGGCTTCTCCAGCGAAGCGATCACATCCGGACGCCACGGCTTCTGCACATTCTTCAGATTTTCCTTCAACGTCTTCCCTGTGACGGTCATCACATCGCCGTCCAGAAGCGTTTCCAGTTCTTTCATCAATGCCGGAACGCCGCCCGCCTGATGGAACTCGATTCCCACCGTTCCCTTTCCGGAGGGTTTCACATCGACCAGAAGTTTCGTGCGGTCGCTGATCTCCTGGAACAGCGACAGGGGAAGCGTGATTCCGGCGCGGCGCGCAATCGCGGTCAGGTGGATAATCAGGTTCGTGGAACCGCCGGAAGCCATCAGGACTGTGATGCAGTTCCGCAGCGCGGCTTCGGTAAGAATGTCCTTCGGCTTGATATCGCGTTCGATCAGCGTCATGATCTGGCGGCCGCTTTCTTCGGCATAGCGCATTTTCTCCGCGGAAACGGCAAGTGCGCTGGCGCTGCCGGGGAGACTCAGGCCGAGCGATTCGGTCGCGCACTGCATGCTGTTCGCCGTGCCCATGATCGGACATGCGCCGATGGAACCGTAGAGACAGCCTTCGACGCCCTTGAGTTCCTCCGTGCTGATTTCGCCGGCAAGATGTTTTGTCCAGAGTTTGAAACTGTCCGTGCCGCATGCGAGGGATTCGCCCTTGTAATTGCCGGGGAGCATCGGGCCGCCGGGAAGGAAAATCATCGGCTTGTTCGCGGAGACCGCAGCCATCAGCTGAGCGGGAACGTTCTTGTCGCATGATCCGAGGAGAATCACGCCGTCGAAGGGATGGCGTGCGATCAGCTCCTCGGTCGTCATGGAGAGCAGATTGCGATAGATCAGGCTGGAAATGTCGAAAAACACCTCGCAGATTGACATGGTGTTGACTTCCAGCGGGAACCCGCCCGCCGCCCATACGCCGCGCTTGACCGCGTCCGCCATCTGCCGGAAATTGTAATGTCCCGGATTGGTTTCCGCCCAGGTGTTGATGATTCCCACGATCGGACGTTCCAGATCTGCGTCCGTGTAGCCCATGCTTTTGATGAGCGCACGACGGAGCAGACATTGCCGTGTCCCCGGCTTCAGCCAAGTTTTTGAGTTTGAGTTCCGCATTTTTTCTCCTCTGATAAAATAAAAAACAGTATCAGTCGCTTCGCAATTTTTTTACGGAAAAATGCATCAGCATTTTTCGCGGGGTCAAGGGCCTTCCGGCCCTTGGCGTGATCCAGCGGCGAATCGCTGATCGTGCGAAGCACGAAATCCCCCGCCCGGAGCGGTTCAAACCGCTCAGTGACGAGAACTTTTCCGCTGGAAAAGTTCGAGAGCTCCGGGCATCCCTGTATCATTTTTCGTACCGGACTTTCTTTCAATATATTTTTAATAGCGAGAGCTCCGGGCATTTTCCCGAGGCTGCACACTGTACCGGCGGCTCTCGAAGCTCCGCTTCTCGTCCTTTAGCGGTTGGAACCGCCGCCGGAGGAGATTTCGCCTCCGGCGACCAGCTTACGCAGCTGGACCGCGGCAGGACTGAGAGTCCTGCACGAATCATAATTTGCAAAGCAAATTATTTTTTTTATTACGGAAAAATGCGTCAGCATTTTTCGCGGGGTCAAGGGCCTTCCGGCCCTTGGCGTGATCCAGCGGCGAATCGCTGGTCGTGCGAAGCACGAAATCCCCCGCCCGGAGCGGTTCAAACCGCTCAGTGACGAGAACTTTTCCGCTGGAAAAGTTCGAGAGCTCCGGGCGTCCCTGTATCATTTTTCTTTTCGGACTTTCTTTCAATATATTTTTACCAGCGAGAGCTCCGGGCATTTTCCCGAGGTTGCACACTGTACCGGCGGCTCTCGAAGCTTCGCTTCTCGTCCTTTAGCGGTTGGAACCGCCGCCGGAGGAGATTTCGCCTCCGGCGACCAGCTTGCGCAGCTGGACCGCGGCAGGACTGAGAGTCCTGCACGAATCATAATTTGCAGAGCAAATTATTTCTTTCAGTTGCTTCGCAATTTTCTTATTCCGGGGTCACAACAATTAATCGCGAAGCCAATTTTTTCCGTATGAATCCGAAATGCGGATTCTCAATCTGCCGGATCAGCATCGCCGCGGCACACTCCCCGAGTTCCGCCATCGGAGGCTCCACAGTGAGCAGTTCATGCGGCAGGAATTTCGTCAGCGGCGCATGGTCGAATCCAGAAAGCCTGACGCCGCTCACGTCAAGGCCCATTTTCCGGATTTGGCGAAGGAATTCCCCCGCACAGGCGTCATTCAGGCAGCAGACAGCATCAGGACGCATCTCCGGATCACGGAAATGCTCAAAAAAACTTGCCCGGTCCTCCTGTGAACTTTCCCGTCCGCAGACCAGCCCGCGCCGGACTTTCAGACGGCATCTCCGGAGTCCCTCACGGAACCCCTGTTCACGTTCGACGGCGGCAAGCGGATTCACCGGCCCTCCGCCATACAAAGCAAAACGGCGGCAGCCCTCCGCATAAAAACGCTGCACAATCCCGATGATCCCGTCGGCATTTTCAAAAGTAAGAAGATTGCCATCCAGTTCCTCCGGCAGACGAATCAGATACAGAACAGGAATGCCGCAATCCGCCGGCAGACGCGCGGCATCCGGATTCCGCATTCCCGGATCGGCGTAAATCACAAGCCCCGCAGGATTCCGCGCCAGCGCCGTTGCCAGAATCCGCGTCTGCGTATCCGCGTCGCCGCAAAGCGGAACGATCGAACAGAGATAATTGGATTCAGCGGCAACTGCGCTGAAACGTTTGATGCTTTCCGCGAAGAAAACGACATCATGGCAAAGAAAAATCAGTTCGCGCTGGATCACGCGCGCGCTTCCGCCGACAACATTGCCGACGCCATTGCGCTTCTCAATCAGATTCCGTTCCGCCAGATCCGCCAGAGCACGGCGCAGTGTCGGCTTGCTGACGCCGAAACGCTCGGCAAGCTCCTGTTCCGGAGGAAGAAGAGCTCCCCGCTTCATGGTGCTGAGCATTTTTTCCAGCATTCCGGTCAACGTCAGATAAATATTATTCCGCGCCATCGCAAAAACCTCGTTTCCTGTTAAGATACTTCCAGAGAGAAGAAATGCAAATAAAAAATGCATTTTTTTTGAAATTATTTTAATGCTTTCCAGAAATATGAGTTAAATTAAAGTTGAAAAATAATCACAGCTTTAAAATTATAATTCATAAAAGGCACATTCACGGCACTTCAGGCGCCGGAGAACAGGAGGGAAAAATGATTTCTTCCGGCGACTCCGTTCCGACACGATCCGTTCGAATCCGTTCCGGATGGGCAATACTGTCTGCAATCAGGAAAAAAGAGACATGCACACGGACGGTGCAGCAGAGCAAACTCCCGTATCGCGGGGACTTCGCCTCCGGCGACCAGCTTGCGCCGCTGAACCGCGGCAGGATTCCCCGGATGGAAAGCGCAAAGCAATTTTCACGATGCAGAGCATCGCACCGTCAAGGCAATTTTTTCAGTAAATGCAGGGTTAACGGAACGAACGGCAGATTTTATGAGGCTGATTCGTCAGAATTCCTTCGGCGCCGATGGACTGAAGACGAAGCATTTCGGCGGGATCATCTGTAAAAAAGACATTGCCGCGCAAGCCCAGTTCGCGCATACGCAGAAAAGCCTCCCCATCTGTAAACTCCCGGACAGGCTGAACGAAACGGCATCCGTCCGTCTCCCTACAGAGTTTCAGATTTTCAGGAAGAGAGCGTTCCTTCCAGCCGCGCGTGGTGCAAAGCTCAATTTCAGGGTCAATGGCCCGCACCCGGGCAATCAGGTCCGGATAGATGGTGAAATAACCGTGGTCATACATGTCATAACGACGGAAGAGACGGCAGATTTCAACGAGAAGCGCATCCGTTTTCGCATAAAGCTGAATATTCATTGCCGCCTTGCCGCGGAACTCGGCCAGAATCTCCTCGAAAGTCGGAATTTCCATGACATCATAAACGGGAGCTTCCCGGCGCATGCCCTGCAGCCAGAAGGAAAAGTTCAGTTTCTTCAATTCAGCCAGAGAATGCTCTTCGGGCATGCCGCGCCCGTTGCTGGTGCGGTCAATCGTCTCGTCATGAAGCAGGACGGGAACTCCGTCGGCAGTTCCGCGGAGATCGAATTCGATCATGTCCGCACCCGCCTCGACGGCCTTCCGCATGGCAAGCGCGGTGTTTTCCGGAAATTCAAAAGAGGCGCCGCGATGCGCGGTAACCATGAAATGGCTGCGGTCGCGGTACAACTCCGTCAAAGTCTTCGCTCTCATCGTCTCTCTCTCCGGCCCCAGTTCAGGATTCGCATCTCCCCCCGGATGCGGCTGTGCGCTTATTTGAAAATCGCCTTCAGAGCGTCGGCGCTGACCTTCAGATCAAGAAGCGGTTCCCGAAGATGGGTGTCATGCTCGATCAGCACCCATTTGTCATACCCGCGGCGCGCAAGCTCCTCGGCGGCGGCGGCAAAGTCGAATCCCGCATTGCCCGCGCCGAGTTCGCAGAAGCGGAGACGTTCTCCCCAGCGGTCCAGACCGAGCGAATCGTCCTTGATGAAAATGTCCTTGAAGTGAACGCTGGCGATTCTGTCGTAATATTTGCGGATGATCTCCACATTGTCGCCGAACGCACCGGCAAGATGTCCGACATCAAGAAGAAGATACGCGCCGGGGACAGCCTTGAGGAAATCCTCCAGCTCCTGCTGATTCTCGATCCGGGAGCCGAGATGATTGTGAAGCGCAGCCTTCAGTCCGAAACGCGCGGCGGCCTGGACGAATTTGTTTGCGCGGCGGCAGAAGACATCAAAATCGACATCACGTCCCGCGGGCCCCGGCGTGAGCCAGACATACTCCTTTCCAAGAGCCGCCGTGTATTCCATTCCGAGCGCGACCTGATTTCCCGTCACGCGGCAGGTGGCGAAGTCCATTCCCATTTTCCGATATGCCGCGGCCTTGTAGATTGCATCCGCAGCGCCACATGCCTCCAGGCGCTCTGTTCCATCAAGACCGATCGAACGGAGCTCTTCCAGTCTCATGGTAATGTCGTAGCATCCGCCTTCCCAGACATTCATTCCATAATCCGCAACACCGAATTTCATTTCCGCATTCTCCCGTATGATTTTTCAAGGTTTCATTCTCAGGTCAATTTAGTTTTTCCACCGTATTTTGCAAGGCGTTTTTCCGGAAAAACTTGTCTTCTTGCCCTAAAAAGAAAAAGAAGACAAAATATGATAAAGTAAAATTTTTCAAAGGTTCCTGACCTGTCTTCTTATCCTTTTCTGATCCCCAAAAACACCTGTGCGCCGATACATGCACGATCGGGAAATCCGGCAGCCGGTCGGCGTGAAGGCCCCGGAGACAATCAGGAGAGGATTATTTTCCCTGCCGGGCCGCCTGTTTCCGGACAAGCGGATAAACATTTTTGTCCAGCTGATATTTCCCGCTCTTCAGAAATTCCTGAAGTTCCGCAGTGGAATTCAGAACAAGCGAGTCGGACAGCAGTTTCACTTTCGGATCGACGGGGGTCCAGGTTATCTGTGAGCCTGCCGCCTTCGCAGCAGTTCCGCTTTCCGACGGCGCAGCAAAGGAAATAAAGCGCAGTTCATATCCATAGGCATTCTCCGTCAGCTGCATCAGGTAATACACGGGCTTCAGCATCCAGAGCGCGGACGCATTGCGTTCCGCTTCAAGCAGAAGCCGTTCGGCGTCGACGCTGGCAGCAAGGAAATATTTTTCCCCGATTTTCAGGAACATTCCGCCCAGAGGCGCCCATGTGCCGTGAAAGTTTTCCTGCTTTCCGTCAGGGATCTGGACGATCTGAATCCGGACGGAGTTCCCTTTTATCTTGTTCGGCATCACCGTGATTTCATAACGATCCGAACCCGTCACGCAGCTCCACGCGCCGAGAAAGCGCTCCGGAGAGACGGCGGCCTTCCGGTCGATGGGCGGATACATTGTCGAAGTGACGGAACAACCGGCAAGAAAGAGCGCCGCAAGGGCGCCGGACAGGGAAAGCAGTTTTCCGAACATGGCAGCCTCCTTTTGTTATCTTCTTGTATCATAGCATTCCATTCCCCTCTTTTAAAATAAGGAAACTGCATATTTCGGAAAAAAAAGCTGATTTCAGATTTTTAAAAAAACGGCGCGGTACTGACGGGGAGAAAAACCGATCACGGACTTGAAGCGGCGGCTGAAATGAAAGGGATCCTGATATCCCATCATTTCGGAGATTTCCGCAACACTCATACTGGTTTCCGCCAGCAGTTCGGCGGCTTTGTTCAGGCGCAGCTTGTCGATGTAAAGTTTCGGCAGAACGCCGAAAAGACTCTCAAATACGCGCCGGAACTGATCGTCGCTCATATTGCAGTATTCCGCCATATCGGCAATACTCCACCATTTTTCGGGATTTTCGCGGATCTGGGCGACCAGTTCATTGATTTGCGGATAGCGGTCTGGACGCATCTGCGCCGTGCGGCGGTCGTAAAGTTCCATCAGGATTTTCTGCAGAGCGAAATTCGCCTTGATCTGAGAATGGTCGGACGGCTCCGTCGCAAGTTCGATCACGGGAAGCAGGCGGTGCGAAAGCCCGAGATCATAAACCCCGTCCCGGATTACACCGCTTTTCTGCAGCATGACGGCGAGTTCCCCGGTAAAATTGACGGTGTCTTCGGTGTAGTATTCCCCCTCAAGGCCGCCGTAATAATGCACGGTGTCCGGCGTAATGACCACGCATTGTCCCGGATGAATTTCCACGGCCGGCGCATCCGGACGCCAGAAAACGCCTTTCCCGGCAGTCATGTGCGAAATGGAGAAAAACTCAAATTTCCGGGGATTCTCCCGCCCCCAGGAGAGCGGCCGACCCGGACTGCGTCCGCGTCCGTAGCGGAAAATCCAGAGTCCGTAATTCCGGTGGACAGGCCGCATCCGCAAGGCGGGAAGCCGGTGAACGGAGACGGCGTTTTTTTCCCGGGGATCCATTTACGGCTGTTTCGCCGCTGTTATTGCGCCCGCGGGTCTGCCGGTCAGAGAGACATAATCCGCAACGACATTCAGGGTTTCGTCCAGATAAAGATCCTTGATTTCCTTTCTGGAAGCGGAATCTCCGTCCGCAGGAGACTCAAGACGCATCAGCTTTTCCTGTTCGTCGTGAAGCTTCTTTTCCGCAAGGTACTCCTTCCAGCGTTTTTCCAGATTCAGGGAGACCGTTTTGCGGTCCCGGATCTTGCGGAAAGCTTCAATATCCTTCTTCAGCAGGGTGAATTCAGGATTGCCGCGGACACGGCTCTCGGAACGCTCGCGCAAAACGGGGATCAGATTCGGCAGAGCGGGATCGAAGACGCGATAGGAGAGCGGCTGAATCGTATCCCAGGCCATTGCGTGGGGAAGTTTTTCCTCTCCGATGTCCATGGTATCGGAAAACGAAGGATAAATGATGTCGGGCGTGACGCCTTTGAGCTGGGTCGATTCCCCGTTGATCCGGTAGAATTTCGCACTGGTCAGCTTGATGGAGCCGACTGGCACTTTGGCGCCGAGAAACGCGGTGTATTTCTCCAGCTCGATCACACGCTGCACGGTTCCTTTCCCATGCGTTTTCGAATCGCCGAGGATGATGCCGCGCTGATGATCCTTGATTGCGCCGGCAAAGATCTCGGCGGCGGACGCGCTGAAGCGGTTGGTCAGAACGGCCAGGGGGCCGCCGTAAAGAATCTTTCCGCCGTCATTGTCTTCGTCCACGCTGCGTCCCTTGATGTCCTTGACCTGCACCACCGGTCCGTCCTTGATGAACAGTCCGGTCAGCGTCACGGCCTCCAGCAGACTACCTCCGCCGTTGGAACGCAGATCCATCACCAGCCCGTCGAGCGGCGCCTTCGCGGTGAACTCCTTGAGAAGATTCACGACATCCCGCGTGGAGCTCTTGTAGTTGCGGTCGCCGCGCCATGCTGCGTCGAAATCAATATAGAAGGAAGGAAGCGTAATCACGCCGATCCGGAGTTTTTTCCCGTTCTGCGTGACTTCATGAACCTTTCCGGAAGCCTCGGACTCCTTCAGGCGGACCTTCTCGCGCTTCAATGTAATGACGGTCGGCACTGCGGCCGCGCCTTTGGAAGCGTCCAGAACCGTAAGGGAAACCTTTGTGTTCTCCTTGCCACGGATGTGCTCCACGACCTTGGAGACGGGCATGTCGAGAATATCCACAGGATCGGAATTCTCCTGTGCGACGGCGATGATTTTGTCTTCCGCTTTCAGACGCCCGTCCACGTCGGCGGGACCGCCGGGAATGATCCTGACAATTTTCGTGTAGCCGTCCTCATTGGTCAGAAGAGCGCCGATGCCCACCAGGGAGAGTTTCATGCCGATATTGAAATCCTCTTCCGTCCGCGGCGACATGTATTCCGAATGCGGATCGTAAATGCGCGTCAGGCTGGAAAGATAGACTTCCAGAATCTCCACAGGCTCCATGTTCCGGTAGAACTGCACGAACTGTTCGACCCGTTTCAACATGCGTTCCTCGGGAGATTTCTGCGGCGGCAGTTTCACAGTCTTCTTCGTGCCGTCCGCGGGAGAGGCGGATTTCTTTCCTGCGGCAGATTCCGCCTCCTCCTTCTTCGCCAGCTCCATGAGTTCCAGAAGAATCAGATCGTTCTTGAGCTTTTTGCTCCAGAGACGCTCAAGTTCCGCGCGATCCGCCGGCCAGGGGGCTTTGGAACGATTCACCTCAAACTCTTCGTCCGTGCCGAGATCCGGTTTCTTCTTCAAAGCCGCGGCGGTGAATTTTTCATATTCGTCCAGGCGTTTCACAAACAGCCTGAACACGTCAAAGGCGAACTGCACTTTGCCGGAACGGATCTGCGCGCCGAGCTTGTCCCGCTCCGGCTCGAACGATTTGATGTCAGCGGCGGTGAAAAACATGCGCGTCGGGTCCAGCGCCTTGAAATAATCGTCGAAGAGCTGGGCGGAAATCTCTTCATTGATCTGCTGCTGGTTGTAATGGGAATTCGCTATCAGATAGGCGGCGGCGCGGGAAATCGTCGCCATTTCCGGCGTCTGGCGGTATTTATCCGTTTTCTGCGGGGTGTCCGAGGCGGAAAGAGCGGCGGATGACCATAAAAACAGCGCAGCGGCCGTCATGAAAAATCGTAAAAAGTGTTTTTGCTCCATAGCGTGACCTCACCCGTTTTTAAATTTGATTAAGGATCAAGGGCGGTAAGATACACCCTCTTCTCCTGATTTTCCAATGATATTTTATTCAGACACACCAAAAAAGAAAAGGATTCATAAAAATAAAAGATGCTGGCGGATTTTTTTGAAAAACAGCGGAAAAACTCCTTTTCCGATCCGGAAAGGCCGCGAAAAACTCCTCCCCGGACGGAATCGGATTTGCATTTTTTCATTCCGTGCTTATCTTTAATCCGGAAACGGGAAACAACCGCAGCGGAGTTGAGTTGTCATGATCGATCGCAAACTGGAAATCTTCCGGATGGCCGCCATGCTCGGAAATTTTACGGAAACCGCGGCCGCGCTCGGCATGAGCCAGCCCAACGTGACCCATCAGCTGGCCCGGCTGGAAGAGGAAATGGGGGTCAAGCTGTTTCTCCGCGACGGGCGGAATGTCCTGCTGACTCCGGCAGGCAAGGAGCTCGCGGGACATTGCGGGCAGTTGTTCTCGGAAGCGGAAAAAATCATCCGCTCCGTGCGCTGTGCCGCGGAAAAGCTCAGATATCACCGCATCGGAGGCACCATGACCGCGGGCGGCTATCTGCTTCCCGGCCTGCTCGCATCCTATATGAAAGCCAGGGCGGGGCTCTCTCTCGACCTGCGGATCGCCAATACAAGGGAAATCGGCGAACTGCTCGTCGCCAGAGAGCTGGACCTCGCGCTGGTGGAAGGTCCCTTCGAACAGAACTGCTTTCTCTCGGAGGAATATTGCGGCGACGAGCTGGTTCCGGTTTTCGCCCCGGACTCCGGCATGCGAAGTTTTTCGCTTGCGCAGTACATCCGCGACGGGAAACCCCTCATCCTCCGGGAAGCCGGATCCGGCACGCGCTGGTATTTCGACCGCTTTCTTGCGGACCGTTCCCTTCCCGTTCCGGAACCGCGGCAGATTCTTGAAGTCAACAGTTTCGACGCATTGAAACTTCTGGTCAGGCAGGGACTCGGCATGACCGTCATCTCCCCTCTGGCCATCCGGGATGAGCTTGCCGCGGGAACGCTGGCATGCGGCAGCTTCACGGAAGGAACAGTCGCACGGAAGCTGAATTTCATCTATCTGCCCGGCGCGGACCACCGCTTTGTCGGAGATTTCATCCGCTACTGCCGGAAACAGCCCGTCCCCGGAACGGACAAGCCCCAATCCCCCCGGTTGGACTCCGGGGCGAAACGCAAAAAAGGCGCCCCGCCTTCCCGCCATGCATGACTTCATGATGTTTTTTCCTGAAAAAATACCCGGGAGGAAGTTTGCTTTATTCCCTATTTCGTGCTACTGTCCCGGAAGCGGAAGAGAGGGCAACCGCATCCGGCACAATTCCGGAAACCAGACAACAATCTGAAAGGACAATACCGCATGAAGCACTATGGTGTCATCGAACCCTTCCGGAACTCCGTCGAACGGGTGAAAAAAAAGCTTTTCCGTCCTTTTGACGCCAGATTCTACCTGCGACTCGCCTTCATCGCCTGGCTTGCACATCTGGGCCAGTACGGAGGATGCAATTTCAAATACGACTTCCGGAAGGACCTGAACGCCATCCGCAGCATTCTGCGGCAGGAACGTCCGGTGGCAGAGACCTCCCCGGTTCTCCAGGCCGCGGACCGGAACGCCGATTATCAAAAAATCACCTTTGAAAGCCGGAACGGAAAGGACGCCGCCGCGCCTCCGGAAAAAACAGCGGAACGCGCGGGAGACGCGGGAACAACGGCGGCAGCCGGGAACGCGGGGGACGCTCCGGCACAGGCGCCGCCCCCTCCCCCTCCGCCGGAGCGGACCAGCATCCGGACAGGCGGCGTTCCGCCTGTTCTTCTGGCAATACTGCCTCTGCTTGTGTCCGTCTGTCTGGCAATCCTGCTGCTTGTCCTCTGGCTTCTCTCCCGGGGACGCTTCATGTTCATCAGCGCTCTCACGGATGAAACACGCGACCTTTCCATCGCGGCGAAATGGAAAGAATCCAAAACGGAAGGCAACTCGTATTTCCGGTTCAATCTTGCGTTCGCAGTCCTCATCATGCTGTATTGTGCAATCTTCACCCCGCTGTTCTTTCTCCTGCTGAAACTGCTTCTCCCGGCCCTGCAGACGCAATCCGCCTCCACCCTGGCGCTCGCCGTTTTCCTGAGTCTCATCCTGGCGATTCCCCTTCTTTTTCTGACCGGGGTGTTCCATGAATTCGGCACGCTCCTCATGTTCCGGAAGAAAATAAAGGCATGGGCGGCCTTCAGGCAGACCGTCGCCCTGACCCGGGACAATATTCTGCCGCTCCTCAAGTATTTCATCTTCATGATCGCCGTAACGCTGGCCGTCCTTTTCTGCCTGATTCTCTGCGTCGTGATCACATGCTGCCTCTGCTGTTTCTGGCTCGCGCTTTTCTATCTGCCGTTCCTGTGGGTGCTCGCCTTTCTGCCGCTGCTGGTTCTCAAGCAGTATTTCACCATGGAATTCGCAAAGCAGTTCGGAGACGACTACAACGTTTATCTGCACGACGAGCCGGAAATCCCCGCAGGAGAAACGGCGGAGACCGTTCCCGCGATCCCGGAAACGGTTCGGCCGGAGAATTGAGGCGCGGCTCTTTTCCGTCAGCGGCGGGACGCTTTTTCCGCCGCGCCGGACATTCCGCCTCCGGAAAGCGATGCAAGCGTTTCCGCGATGACGCGGTATGCCTCCAGCTTCCGTTCAAAGGAATAAAGAGCGGCGGCGGGACTTGTGGAGGGAAGGCGCGTCACACTCCGCGGGCCGTGAAAGACCTCCGGCAGACAGCGGCGCAGAAACTCATATGAGGCCGTCCCGTTGCAGAAAATGTGTCCGATCGACGGATAGCGCCGCAGGAGTCCGGGAATGTCGTTCGGGACCGGCTCCCGGATGCCGGAGTCCAGACTTCCCGTCCTGCGGCAGCTGCGGAGCGTGTCCCAGAGGGCAATTCCCCGGCTGCGCAGAACGGCAAGGCGCTCCGGATACGGCAGGGCGGGATCAAAGTCAAATAGAATCCCCATGATCTTCCAGAACGCATTGCGGGGATGCGCGTAGTATTCGCCGCGCCGCAGGGACTCCTCCCCCGGCATGGAACCAAGCAGAAGCACTTTCGCGCCGGGCGCCGCACTGGGGGGAAACGACGATATTTCATCCATATTTTCCAAACTCCTTCTTGAAATCGCCACGGATATGGTAGTATAGTATTTTTTCAGGTTGAAATCAAATTGCGTTACGGTAAATTTCATGGAGGATATGATGCTTGACCTTTCCCAGCCATTCCTGGCGCCCGGGGAAACCCTTGTCTGTTTCGGGGACAGTCTGACGGCCGCCGATCCCGGATATGTTTCGAAACTTCAGGAGCTGCTGCCCGCAAACAGGATCGTCAATGCGGGACGGGGCGGCGACAAGACACCCTGGGCGCTGACCCGCTTCCAGACCGACGTGCTGGACAGAAAACCCGACGCGCTCTCCATTCTGCTCGGAGCCAACGACGCGGCGATCGGACGCGGACGCTGGGCGGACGAACCCATGGTCTCTCCGGAAGCCTACCGCTGCAATCTGATCTGGATGATTTACCTGGCACGCCAGAGCGGAATCCGGAAAATCTCCATTGCGACCCCGCTCGGTTCCTTCGAAGGCGACACGCTTCTGGAACAGGGCGACATTCTCGCGCAGTTCTGCCTGGCGGCCCGCCAGGCGGCCAATGAGGCGAAGGTCCGTCTCGTCCCGCTGGATGTCATGTTCCGCACGGAATGGGCGAAGCATCCCGGACACACGGGACTGCTGCTCACACGGGACGGCACGCATCCGACACAGGATGGATACGCCATGATCGCGGAAACAATCCTCAAAGCCTGGAGAATGCCAAATGAACATACCGCATAACAGACTGCGCGGCATTCTGGCTGCCGCTGCGCTTTTTCTCGTTCCGTTTGTCCTGTTCACCGCGTGCGCGTCCGCCGTTCCGACGCAGTCGCAGGAGCTCCGCGACGTCTCCCGCTCCGTCGATTATGCGGACCGCGCCAACTGGATCATCCTGCCGGACGGGAAATCCGCCCCGCGCGAAGTGGACGTGTTCTATGTGTATCCGACCATCGTGGCGCACAGGGACCACCCCTACATGGACTGGAGCGATCCCTCCGTCCGGAAGAAGGCGCATGACATCGCCGCCCAGCAGAGCGGTGTCTTTTCGAGCGTCGGAACGGTCTATGCCCCCTACTACCGGCAAGGCGAATTTTTCCGGGTCATCCAGGACGCGGCGAGAAAACCGGAGGAACAGACTTACACAAAACGCGGACTGGAAGACATCCGCGCCGCCTTCCGCCATTATCTGACTCATTACAACAACGGGCGGCCGTTCATTCTTTTCGGACACAGCCAGGGAGCGATGGTCCTTCTTGAACTGATGAAAAGCGAATTCAAGGATCCGAAACTCCGTGCGAAACTGGTCGCCGCCTACCTGATCGGTTATCCGAAAATGCCGAAAGCCTTCCCGGAACACCCGCATCTGCGCCTTGCGCGCGGCGCCCGCGACACCGGAGTCATCATCACCTACAACACGGAGGCGCCGGAAACAGTCCCCTCGGTCTTCACCGGACGCGGCACCTACTGCATCAACCCGCTGAACTGGCGCACGGACGGTGTCCCGGCGGACGCCGCCTTGAACAAGGGAGCCGTCTTTTTCGACGGCAGGAACCGCGTTGTCTCGGAGGATAAAAACTTCTGCGGAGCGAGGATCAATCCCGAAACCGGCGCCCTGATCGCCGTTCCCGTGAAAAAAGGCGTTTATGACTCCGAAATTTTCGGAAAAGGCGTCTACCACATGAACGACGTCTACTTTTTCTACCGGAATCTTGAGGACAATGCCCGCGAACGGGTCGCGGCGTTCTGGAAATGACGGCAAACGGAAATCAGTTGAACGGTATATGAAATGAAAAAAGTGTTTTTCCTTCTGGCGGCGCTCCTTCTTGTTGCGGGATGCGGAAAGGACTCGGGCAAAAAACTCAGAATCGGGATTTCCATCCCCGCGGCAACGCACGGATGGACCGGAGGCGTGGTCTGGAGCGCGGAACGGGCGAAAAAAAATCTCGAAGCGGAGAATCCGGATCTTCAGGTCATTGTGACTTCCAGCGCGAATACGGCGGACCAGGTCAACCGGATTGAAAACCTGATCGCCCGGAATGTGGATGCGCTGGTGGTGCTGGCGCAGGAACCTGGCCCGATTTCGGACATCTGCGCGAAAGCGGCGCGGCAGGGAATCTTCCTGGTCGTGGTTTCCAATCCGCTCGACCAGCCCGTGCAGGATGTCTTCGTAAACGGCGACAACCGCAGTTTCGGAGCCGCCGCGGCAAAGGCGATGGGACGGATTCTCGGAGGGAAAGGCGACATTCTGATGATGGAGGGCGTCCCCTGCCCCATCAATACAGACCGGGTCGAATCCTTCCGGGAAACCTTGTCGAAAGAATTTCCCGGCATCCGGATTCTTGAGTCGCAGGCCGCCTGGTGGAACACGGAAAAGGGACTTTCCCTGATGGAAAACTACCTCCAGAAATATCCGAAAATCGATGCCGTATGGGCGGGAGACGACGATGTTCTGGTCGGCGCGCTGAAGGCGTATGAGGAATCCGGGCGCAAGGACGTCAAAGCCATGATCGGCGGCGGGGGGAGCCGGAAAACGGTCAAACGCCTTCTGGACGGAGATCCCGTGGTCAAGGCGACAGTCACCTACTCGCCCCGCATGCTCGAACGCGGTGTCGAGGAGGCTCTTGCCGGACTCCGGAACGGAAAGAAAGCGCGCGAAAAAGAAGTCATCATTCCATCGCAGATCGTTACGCATGAGAATGCGAAAGACCACTATTTCCCCGACTCGGTCTACTGAGACGGCATCCGGAGCGGCCCCCATGAAGCTTCAGACGACAATCCCGGCATCCATGCAGTTCCGGCTCCGGCGCGGAGGCGGCCATGGATAAGCGGGTCGATTCCGGCGCAGCTCGAAAACTGCCACTCTCCCGTCTCCGGACCCAGGCGGACACCTGCATGGAGATTCTTTCGGAGACCCTGGAAGCCGTTCTGGGAAACTCCGTGCCGGCGGATCAGTTCCTGGCCGCACGCTTCCGGAAAGACCGGAGACTCGGCTCCCGGGACCGGAGGCTGATCTCCCGGGCGGTCTTCTCCGTATTCCGCCAGTATGGATTTCTCCGTGCGGCTTTTGGAGTCTGCCGCGCAAACAGCCCGGACCGGCAGCGCATCCTGTCGCTTTACATTCTCGGAGCGGCGCTGCTGGAAGGCTTTCTTCCCGAAACGCATCCGCGCCATCTGGAACACGCGCGGCTTGCGGAAGACGCATTCCTGCGCCTCTTTGAAACGCAGGACGAACTGGAACGGTTCCGGCGCTTTGCCGCGCTTGCCGGATCGGAATACTCGCCGGACATCACCCATATCCTGCCGGAATGGGCGCTGCCGGAGCTTGTCCACCCCCTGGACAGACGCTTTTACCAAATCCTGAGAACCCGCCCCCCGATGTGGATCCGGGCACAGACAGACCGCATTGATTTTCTGCTGAAATCCCTTGCGGATGCGGGGCTTGCAGCGCTTCGGCACCCTGCGCTTCCCGATGCATTCTCCATTGCGGACGCGCATGTGAATCTGCATACGGTGGAAGCCTACCGCAAAGGGCTTTTTGAAGTTCAGGACGTCTCCTCCCAGTGCATCGGGCGGGCCTGCATGCCATCCCGGGGCGAAACCTGGCGGGACGTCTGTTCCGGCGGCGGGGGAAAAACTCTCCAGCTGGCCTCGCTGATGCACCGCACCGGCGTCGTCACGGCAACCGACATCCGCACCCATAAACTTGCCGAACTGAAAAAACGCGCCGCACGTGCGGCTTTTCCGAACATCCGCATTCTGGAATGGGAGGAAAAGAAACGGAAACAGGAAACTTATTCCGGCGTGCTGGTCGACGCTCCGTGCAGTTCCTCCGGCCGCTGGCGCCGCAATCCCGAGACCCGCTGGACTGCAACGCAGGAAGCTTTGGAATCCCTGCGGAAAACCCAGCTGGAAATCCTGGACCACGCTTCGCAGGCGGTTCGGCCCGGCGGCGTTCTGGTCTACGCGACCTGCTCCATGTTCCGGCGGGAAAACGCTTCCGTCGTTCATGCTTTTCTGGAAGGCCATCCGGATTTCCGTCTGGAACCCTTTCCGAATCCGCTGACCGGAGAAATGAACAGCGGCATGCAGCAGATCATGCCGTGGGACGCGGACTGCGACGCCTCTTTTGCGGCGCGAATGCGAAGAAACTGAACGCCGCCCGGTCCCCGCCGGACAGGAAGGAACAGGAAGGAATACGGCAGAATGTTTTCCGATAAGGAACACCTGGCTGCTGCAAAAGTCAAAAGAAAAAAATGAGGAATCATCTTATGCCGGAAACACCAACGCGGACACGGAAGGAGTGGACCGTCTTTCTGATTTTCGCCACTCTTCTTCTGATTGCGCCTCCGATTCTGGAACCTATCTGCGAAGCCGTCCGCAACCGGAATGTGAACATTCTGGAAAGCACACCCTGCTTCGAAGCGCCATCCCCCGATTCGAAATGCGTGAAAATCACGGAAAAAGCAACCGCATTCCGGACGCTGGAATGGAAACGGGTGCCTTATCTCCCGAAAGACTTCAATGAAGGCAGATGGTTTCCTGCGGAATATCTCCTGACATTCCATAAGATTCAGATGGACGACGGGAAAACGGTCTGGATCTCGCCGGACCTGATTGTCATCGACGGCAGGACGGAAGTCTTCACGTTTTCCCAGCAGCGTCATCTTCCCGCGGTATTGACCTCGCTTTGCGGCCTGGCTCTCGCTCTGTTTTTCGGCCTTCCCATGCTCCGGGGCCCCTTCCTGCGCGGCGGACGCGGCAGTGCGGGATCGCTCGTTTCCCTTCTGTATCTGATTGTCTTTCTGAAACAACTCCTTCTCAGTGTATGGCTTTATTTCGGAACCGGTTCACAAATTCACCTGACGGACGAGATCTGTTATTTCCGGATTGCGCATGAAATTTTCAGCGGAGTCACTGATCCATGGAATTATACGGTCGGCTATCCGCTGCTGATTTCCCCGCTGATCGCCGCTACGGGAATTGCCGGAGAAGGAATGCAGAAAGCTTCGGAACTGATCTCCGCATTCAACGGCTATCTGACACTGCCGCTCTGCACGGCGATGCTTGCCGTGATCCTCCATCACTTCTCCGGCTCCCTGCGGCGGACTTTCTGGCTGCTGTGCATCTTTCTGGCGATTCCATTTTTCATTCATCCGTATGAGAATTTTCCGGAACAGTATTTCTCCATCTGGATTGATCTTCCCGTGCAGCTTCTGTCCTACCAGTCTTATTACACTCAGATATGGACCGGCTGGAACGCGCTGAGCGATCCTGCTTCAACCTTCTTCGTCATGCTCTGCATCCTGCTCGGCATCTTCCGTTCGGACAGTATTCTGAAAATGATTCTGATCTCAGGCCTGTTCGCATTCGCCTGCCTGATCCGCATCAACAACATTTTCTTTGCGCCGCTGCTCGCCTTTCTTTTCTGGGAGAACAACCGGGAACGCTTTCTGGAGAAACGCATTCTTCTGCTCCGTGATCTCCCGCTTTGCCTCGCGGCGTTTCTGTGCGTTTTCCTGATTCAGTTCCTGATCAACCTGCGGGATTTCTCCTCCCCCTTCACCTGGCCCTACGTGCTGCACGACACTGCAAGTCAGGGGTTCCGCCTGCAGGCTCTCCGGAACGGCGGAATGAACTATTTCCTCTGCTGCAATCTGCTTCTTTTTTCCTTCGGGACTGCGGCGCTTCTCTTCCTGAAAGAGAAAAAACTCCGGCTTCTTTTTATTTTCTGGATTTTCCCTCTGACTCTTTTTTTCAGCGGATATGTCTGTTTCTCGGCAAGTCCGGTCCGCTTCATTCTGCCGGTATTGTTCGGACTCTGCGCGGCAATCGGATGCGGGGAGTTCTGGAACATCTCCCCGGACAGGCGGATACGAACGGGACTCCTTCTGCTGCTGTTGCTGATGATCCTGGCATACAATCCTTATGTCCAGACGAGGATTGCAGAACAGCTTTTTCAGACGTCCTCATTTGCCGCGTATAAAAACGCCGGCATTCTGATCCGGACGCTCTTCCTGCTTCTCTGCCTTGCGGCAACACTTCCGTTCCTGCGCAGAAAACTGTCCCCGCCCCTCTGCTGCTGGATCACGGGAATTCTTCTCTTCTTCTCCGGATGCGGAGAACTGCTGTGGATTCTTTCGCTGCTGCTGACAGTCTATGGATTCTGCGTATTTTTCAAAGACGCCTTCGCGGATTTCTTCTCCGGAAACAGCTGAACAAGCCGGTAAAATCCGTATGCCGCAAGGACAGATGCAAACGGTGCGAAAAACGGATAACGGAAACGCAGAACCATCAAAAACGGAACAGCCATGGCCAGACCGCAAAGAGGCGGCACAAGCAGACATAAACTGCGCAGGTTCCTTCTGGCAAACCACAGGCCTGAAAGCAGCAGGAAGAGAAAGACAGTGAAATAACTCCGCAAAAGAAAAATCACCGAGTCCGGCAGAATAATCAGATTCGGACAGGCGCGAAACCAGTGCAGAATCCGGAAGAAAGCCATATAAACCATTTTCCCCGGATTTTCACGGATATATTCCCAGGCCCACTGCTTCCAACAGGGATTCGCTCCGGTCAGGGTAAAAAGCCCGCGTTCCGCGAGAATTCTTTTCTTTTCCCGATGAAAGCGCTCCCATTCGGCATCGGTCTTCGGAGCATATTCCGGAGAATCCAGATATTTATAGGATGCATATCCGATCTCGCTGGAGGCCAGACAGAAGGAATAAGGGCCGAAGAAAGTCAGGGGGGTCGGAACTCCCCCCACACGGTAATTCCGGATCATCCATGGAGCCAGGACCAGCAGCATTGCAAAACCGCAGCAGATGGAAATCCGGAAAATTCTCCTCCGGTCATCCCGTCTCAGGAAAAATGCGATAACGGCCGCCGCAGCCAGAATCGGAATAAAAATAAAACCTTGAGGACGGGTCAAGACAAGCAACCCCCAGCACAAACCGGAGGCAAAAACATGTTTCAGGGAAAAATCCCCCCGCAATGCCGGAAGCAGAAACAGAAGTCCCAGAACAAGGAAAAGGAGAAAAAGATTTTCCGATGACCAGCACACGGTATAATAGACGGAATAAGGATAGAAAGTGTAAATCAGAGCGGCAAGAAATCCCGTCGTCTTTCCAAAAAGCTCTTTGCCGAGCAGAAAAACAGCCGCGCTGCACGCGGCGCTCAGAAGCAAACAGGCTATTTTCGCAGACAAGGTCCAGTCGAACGGCAGATAAAAAAGCAGACATCCGAGCAGAGGAAACAGAGGTGGACGCGAAAGATCCGTATGGAGCAGATGAGAGGGGTCCATTCCCGGCGGACTCGCTTCATACCAGCGGCAATAGGAAATGGAAAAGCCGTTTCCTTTATAAAGCTGCTCGGCAATATCGCGGTATTCCACGCCGTCATTTGCATAGAACTCACCGGAATATTTCTGAAATCCCCAGATGCGCGGCACCATACCCAGAAGAATGACGGCGGCAAGAAGGCTCCAGAGAAACACCTGATTGTTTTCCAGCAGAAAAAAGACATTTCGCAGCAATCTGTTCAGCATATCAGTCACACTCCAAGAAACAAGGCATGTCTCATCAGGAAAAGCAATACATTCTCTGCGTGCGGAAGATGATTCTTCCGGCCATCGTTTTTCCGGGTGGTCCGGAACAAAGCAGAGCGGGAAAAAATATTTTTCCGGGAAAATGCCGCCCCTTGCAAACAAAAACAGAAAGATAAAAGAAGGAGGTTTTTCAAATTTGTGCAAGGCTCCATATTTCAATGAATTCCGAATTTTCAGTCATGCGTTTCAGAATAATATAACGGTTCTTCACTTTTTTACAACGGCAGGGAGGCGCTTTTTTTTAAATCCATAACCTGCTGATGGGATATGCAAGGAAAGATGATTTTTTCCTGATCTTTTTACAAAAACAGGACTTGACAAAAGAGAAGCTGATGCTATTGTAAACGCATCATGAATACACGGACTTGCATTTTCATTTCGAATCGATGGCAGTGGCGGTGGTGAACCGCCGGGGCTGTCGCGTCTTTTTTTGTGTCGTGTAATTTCGGCGGATTGAACTTGAAACAGAGTTGAATCCGCTTTTTTTGTATCCGAATTTCAGGCCGCGTCCCGGGACAATCCCAGAGGGACGCGGCTTTTTTTTATTCCGCAAAAATAACAGTTCATGCAAAATAAATGCAAAGAAAACAGGAGAAAAAAAATGTTGAAGAAACCGGATTTCAGGAGTTTTGAAAAACTCTGCCAGGAGGGAAATCTCATTCCCGTGTGCGCGGAAGTGCTCGCCGATCTCGAAACCCCCGTTTCGGTACTGGCGCGGTTCGCCGATGACCCCGAGGTGTTTCTGCTCGAAAGCGTGGAGGGAAGCGAACGATTCGGACGCTACTCCTTCATCGGCGTCAATCCGCGCGGGGTCTTTTCCGTCGAAAACGGCCGTCCGTATTTCACGGCAAAGGGAGCGAAACGCGAACTTCCCTTTGAAAAGAGCCCGTTCACCGCGCTGCGTTCGATCCTCGGAAACATCCGACCCGCGTCCGTTCCGGGTGTGCCGCCCCTCTTCGGCGGAGCAATCGGATATATCGGATACGAGACGGTCAACGAATTCGAAGAGCTGCCCGCGCCGAAGAAAACGCTCGACACGCCGACAGCGCTTTTCCTCGTCACCGACGAAATGATCGTCTTCGACAACGTCCGGCACACGATCCAGTTCATCGTCTGCGCACACACGGAACACTTCCCCTCGCCGCACGCGGCCTACGACGACGCCTGCGCAAAAATCGACGCGCTCGCGGCAAGACTCCGGACACCCCCCGTTCTGCCGAAGGAGCCCGCCAATACCGGACATCCTCCGCGCCTCAAGGGAAACATGACACGCGACGAATACTGCGCGATGGTCGAAAAAGCGCAGAAATACCTCCATGACGGCGAGGCGATCCAGATTGTCCTCTCGCAGAAATTCTCGGCGGAGATGAGCTCTTCCCCGCTTCAGCTCTACCGCGCGCTCCGTCTCATCAACCCCTCCCCCTACACCTTTTTCCTGCGCGTCGGCGGCGTGACGCTGGTCGGCTCCTCGCCGGAAACGATGGTCAAGCTGGAGAACGGTCGCTCCTCGCTCCGCCCGATTGCCGGAACGCGCAGGCGCGGAAAAACGCCCCGGGAGGACATGGCTCTCGCCGATGAACTCCTCTGCGACGAAAAGGAGAAGGCCGAACATCTGATGCTGGTCGATCTCGGGCGCAACGATCTCGGACGCACGGCGGAACCCGGCAGCGTGCAGGTCAAGTCCTTCATGACGGTGGAACGCTACTCCCACGTCATGCATCTCGTAAGCGACGTGGACGCGATTCTCGCGGAAAAATACGACGCATTCGATCTGGTCCGCACCGCGTTTCCGGCGGGCACGCTCTCCGGCGCGCCGAAGATCCGCGCCATGGAGCTGATCCGCGAACTCGAAGTGGAACCGCGCGGCGTCTACGGCGGCGCGGTCGGCTACTTCAGCTACAGCGGCAATCTCGATCTGGCAATCACGATCCGGACGCTGGAACTCCGCGACGGAAAACTCTTCATTCAGGCGGGCGCGGGGATCGTCTTCGATTCCGTTCCCGAAAACGAATACGAGGAAACCCTGAACAAGGCGGGCGCGCTCTTCCAGGCCGTGCGTCTCGCCGCAAACAACCTGGAACTCGACTGAGGTGCATCATGATCCTTGTTCTTGACAATTACGACTCCTTCACCTACAATCTCGTGCATCTGCTCCACACGCTGAACGCGCCGCTCGAAGTCAGGCGCAACCGCGAAATCACCGTGGAGGAGGTGCTGGAACGCTCTCCCGACGCGATTCTCCTTTCGCCCGGTCCCGGCAGGCCCGAAAGCGCGGGTGTGATGCTCGAACTCATCCGCGCCGTCCGCGACCGGATTCCGCTGCTGGGCGTCTGTCTCGGACATCAGGCGATCGGGCAGTCCTTCGGCGCGGAGGTGGTCGGCGCAAAACGCATCATGCACGGAAAGATTTCCGAGATCACGCATGACGGGAAAGGGCTTTTCGAGGGATTCCATGGCCCCTTCAAGGCGGTCCGCTACCACTCGCTCGCGCTCCGGGAGGAGACGCTTCCGAAAGAACTGGTCGTCACCGCGCGCGCCGAGGACGGAGAGATCATGGGCGTCCGTCACAGGGAACTCCTGATCGAGGGCATTCAGTATCATCCGGAATCCATCATGACGCCGGGCGGAAAGCGCCAGATCGCCAATTTCCTGCGCGCCGTCGAAGCGCGCCGCAACGCGGGAGTCTGACGCCATGCTGACAGCATATCTCAACAAGGTGCTCGCACGGCGCGACCTGACAAGCGGGGAAACGGAAAAGGCCCTCGCGCTGATAACCGAAGGGAAAGCATCCTGCACACAGGCGGGAGCCTTTCTCGCGGCGCTCCGGATGAAGGGGGAAAGTCTCTCCGAACTCGCCGGCGGAGCGCGGATGCTCCGGAGACGCGCCGCGTTCATCGACTGCGGGGGAGCGGATGTCATTGACGTGGTCGGAACCGGCGGCGACGGCGGAATCTCCTTCAATATTTCGACAACTTCCGCTTTTGTCGCGGCAGGCGCGGGCGTACCGGTCGCGAAACACGGCAACCGCGCGGTTTCGGGAAAGTGCGGTGCGGCGGACGTGCTTGCAGAACTCGGATTCAACCTGAACGCGGAGCCTGCCGTGATGGAGAGCTGCATTCAGAATCACGGTATCGGGTTTCTGTTTGCGCAGAAGATGCATCCCGCGCTCGGATCGGTCGCCGTGCTGCGCAAAGAGCTCAAGATCCGCACGATCTTCAACATGCTTGGACCGCTCTGCAATCCGGCGGGAGCGCGGGGAATCGTCCTCGGCGTATATGACGCGAAACTCACTGAACTGTTCGCTTCCGTCCTGCGGGAGCTCGGAGCGAAACACGCGCTTGTCGTGCACGGACACGACGGGCTTGACGAAATCAGCTGCTGTGAGCCGACACGCATATCCGAACTCAAGGACGGCGCAATCACAAGCTATGAACTGTATCCGGAGATGCTGCTGCCCGGCACATTCGGGCGAGCGGAGATCGCGGGCGGCGACGCGAAACACAATGCGAAAATCACAATGGACGTGTTGACGGGCGCCGAACAGGGCGCCCCGCGCGCGGTAGTGCTCCTGAACGCGGGAGCGGCAATTTATGTCGCGGGAAAATGCGCCGATCTCCGCGAAGGCGTGCGTCTTGCCGCGGAATCCGTCGACAGCGGACGGGCGCTTGAAAAACTCAACATCCTGATTCGGGAGAGCCGCCATGACTGAAAATATTCTGCAGCGCATTGTCGCGGGAAAACGTCCCGCGCTGGAGGAAGCGAAGCGCACTGTCCCCCTTCCGGAAATGAAACGCCGCGCCGGACAGGCGCGTCCCGTGAGGGATTTTGCCGGAGCCTTCCGCGACCGCATAAAAATCAATGTCATCGCCGAACTCAAAAAAGCCTCTCCGTCGAAAGGGATCATCCGGGAGGATTTCCGTTATATGGAATTCGCGGAAAGCCTTGCGCGCGCCGGAGCCGCCGCGTTCTCCGTTCTGACCGAACGCAACTATTTCCTCGGGAATCTCGCATATCTGCGCGAAGTCGCGGAAACGGCGCCACTGCCCGTTCTGCGCAAGGATTTCCTCTTTGACGCCTATCAGATTTACGAAGCGCGCGCGAACGGGGCGGATGCCGTTCTCCTGATCGCGGCAATGCTGGACGACGCAAAGCTCCATGAGTTTGCGGAGCGGGCCGCGGATCTGGGAATGTCCGTGCTCGGCGAGGCGCACACACAGGAGGAGCTGGAACGCATTCTCGCCGTGCCGGAGATCCGGCTTGCGGGCATAAACGCACGCGATCTGCGTTCCTTCCATACGGATCTGGAGCGCACGCGGAATCTGATCTCTTCTGTTCCGGGGGACCGCATTCCGATTGCGGAAAGCGCAATCCGGACGCGCGCTGACATTGCCGCTCTCCGCGAAGCGGGCGCGGCGGGATTCCTGATCGGGGAAACCCTGATGCGCGCGGACGATCCGGGCGAAGAACTCCGGGAGCTGATCCGATGAAATACATGATCCGGAGATGCGAAATCAAAATCTGCGGGCTCACACGGCGTGAAGACGTCCTTGCGGCAGCCGGGGCGGGAGCGGACTATGTCGGCTTCGTTCTTGTGCCGTCTTCCAAACGTCATGTCGCACCGGAGCGTCTGGAGGAGCTCACCCAAAACCTGCCTCCGCATGTGCGGAAGGTCGGCGTGTTCGCGGACGCTCCGCTTGAAAACATTCTCGCGACCGTGAAAGCCGGAACGCTCGACATCGTCCAGCTCCACGGAAACGAAGCGCCGGAATACGCGAAACAACTCGGGGACAAAGGAGTCCGCGTCTGGAAGGCGGCCCATCTCCGGCGGGAGGCGGACGTGGACTTCTACGCGGATTATCCGGCGGAGCGGATCGTTGCGGACGCGGCGGAAGGAGGTTCCGGAAAGCGTTCCTCCTGGGAACTTGCCGCAATGCTAGCCAGACGCAAATCTGTCATGCTTGCGGGAGGGATCACGCCGGAAAACGCTCCGGAGGCGCTGAAGGAAGTGAATCCTGCGGGGCTTGATCTTGCCAGCGGCGTCGAGGACACACCCGGAATCAAATCAAAGGAAAAAATCACAATGTTGTTCAACCATATCAGGGAGACGGAATGATGAACGGCCATTACGGAATCTACGGAGGGCAGTTCGTGTCGGAGACACTGATGGAGACTCTGCACGAACTGGAACGGGAATATGAAAAGGCGAAACGCGATCCGGCGTTTCAGGAGGAACTCGCCGGACTG
The DNA here is from genome assembly GCA_944391115.1 of uncultured Victivallales bacterium. Taxonomy (GTDB): domain Bacteria; phylum Verrucomicrobiota; class Lentisphaeria; order Victivallales; family UBA1829; genus UBA11452. The sequence goes on from CALXSJ010000005.1 coordinate 155,878, forward strand.
CTCAGGGATTATGTGGGGCGCGAATCCCCGCTCTACTTTGCGCGCCGCCTGACGGAATACTGCGGCGGGGCGCGGATCTATCTCAAGCGCGAGGATCTGAACCATACCGGCGCGCACAAGGTCAACAACACGATCGGTCAGGCGCTTCTCGCGCGGCGCATGGGGAAAAAGCGCATCATCGCGGAAACCGGCGCGGGAATGCACGGCGTTGCGAGCGCGACAGCCGCCGCGCTGTTCGGGATGGAGTGCGAGGTCTTCATGGGCGCGCTCGACGTGAAGCGCCAGGCGCCGAACGTCGAACGCATGGAGGTGCTCGGCGCGAAGGTGCGCGCAATTACGGACGGATCCGCCACGCTCAAGGACGCGATGAACGAGGCGATCCGCGAATGGACAGCGCGCTGCGAGGACACGTTCTACATCATCGGCACGGTCGCGGGGCCGCACCCCTATCCGGAGATCGTCCGGGACTTCCAGTCGGTGATCGGGCGCGAAGCGCGGCGGCAGTGTCTGGATAAGACCGGGCGGCTTCCCGACGAGGTCATCGCCTGCGTCGGCGGAGGAAGCAATGCGATGGGAATTTTCGCGGGCTTCCTCCACGACGCCTCGGTCGCGCTGACCGGCGTCGAAGCGGGCGGCTGCGGCGTAGAAACAGGAAAGCATGCCGCCAGCATCTGCGGCGGTCGTCCCGGTATCCTTCACGGATGCAGAACCTATCTTCTGCAGGACGCGGACGGACAGATTCTGGAGACGCACTCGGTTTCCGCCGGACTCGATTATCCCGGCGTCGGACCCGAGCACAGTTTTCTCGCCGACAGCGGACGGGCGCGTTACGTCACGATCAACGACGACGAGGCCGTCGAAGCGTTCGATCTGCTTTCGCGTCTCGAAGGGATCATTCCGGCTCTGGAATCCTCGCACGCCGTCGCGCAGGGCATCAGGGATGCAAGACGTTATCCGCATGACGGCATCGTCATCATCAACCTCTCCGGACGCGGCGACAAGGACATGGAGAGCGTCCGGCATTACAAAAAACTCCATCGGAAAGGCTGAATATCATGGACCGACTTCAGAACATCTTTCAGCGCTGCGGAAAAGAAAAACGCCGTGCGCTGGTCATCTTCAACTCCTGCGGTTTTCCGGACATGGAAAGCAGTGAAACGCTGATCCGCAAAAGCATCGAATCGGGCGCGGACATCATCGAGCTCGGCGTCCCCTTCTCCGATCCCATCGCCGACGGCGCGACGATTCAGAAGGCGTCGCAGACTGCGCTCGCAAACGGCGTCACCCTCCCGAAAATCCTCGACATGGCCGAACGCATCCGGAAGGATCATCCGGAAACGGGACTGATCCTTTTCAGCTACTCCAACGTCATGCTCAATTACGGGATGGAGGCGCTCTGCGCAAAGCTGGAAAGCATCGGCGTGGACGGCATTCTCGCCGTGGACGTGCCGTTTGAGGAAAGCGCGGAACTCCGGAAACTCTGCGCGGAACACGGACTCCATCCGATTCCGCTGATCGCACCGACAACAAGCCATGCGCGCGCGGAACGGATTCTGCGCCATGCGGGCGGATTCGTCTACTATGTCACCGTGCGCGGCGTGACCGGCGAACGGACGGAGCTTCCGCCGGAACTGGCGGAACGCCTGGAGGAACTGCGCGCGATGTCGCCGGTTCCGGTCGTCGCGGGCTTCGGCATCGCAAGCGAGGCGACGGCGCGCGCGGTCGCGGAACACGCGGACGGCGTGGTGGTCGGATCCGCGGCGATCCGTCCGATGTTCGGCGACGGAACGCTCGAAGAGCGGACCGGGAAAGTCGCTTCCCTGATCCGCTCCCTCAGAAGAGGCGTCTCCGATGCTCTGTGAAAGCGTCAACATCGCAAGCTGCTCGATGCTGAGCGCCCCCGGCACGGTCCGGGCGGAAATCCCGCTTCCGGAAAAGGCGGCCGGGCTTGTGGCGGAGGCGCGGCGCGCGGTATTCGAGATTCTGCGCGGGCGCTCGAAGCGCCTGATGGCGATCGTCGGCCCCTGCTCCATTCACAACCCGGACGCCGCGCTGGAATATGCCCGGCGCTTGAAAGCCCTGAGTGCGGAACTCGACGGAAAACTCTTCGTCATCATGCGGGTTTATTTTGAAAAGCCGCGCACGACTCTCGGCTGGAAGGGACTGCTCTACGATCCGGATCTGAACGGGGCTTACGACATCGAAAAAGGCATCGCGGCGGCCCGGAAACTGCTTGTGAAAATCGCGTCCCTCGGCTTGCCGGCGGCAACGGAAATGCTCGACCCCGTCATATCGGCATATCTGGAGGACACGATCACCTGGGCGGCAATCGGCGCCCGCACCACGGAGGCGCCGACGCACCGTCAGCTCGCCAGCGGCCTTCCGATGGCGGTCGGATTCAAGAATGCCACAGACGGCGGTTTTCAGACGGCTGTTGACGCGGTCGCCACGGCACGCAGTCCGCACAGTTTCATCGGCGTGCTGGAGAACGGCCATACGGGAATTTTCCGGACACGGGGAAATCCGTTCTGCCATGTGGTGCTGCGCGGCGGAACCTCCGGACCGAATTATGACGCGGTCCGGGTCGCGGATCTCCGGGAACGCCTCCGGAACGCGCATCTGCCGGAACGGGTTGTCATTGACTGCAGTCATGCGAATTCAGGAAAGGACCCGAAGAAGCAGCGCATCGTTTTCCGCGACGTGCTCCGCCAGAAGCGCGACGGGGAAACGGCGATCGCCGGCGTGATGCTTGAAAGCTGTCTGCGCGAGGGAAACCAGAAACTGCGTCCCGGCGCGATCCCCTCCCCCGACATCTCCGTCACCGATCCGTGCATCGGCTGGGAGGAAACGGAAGAGCTCCTCCGGGAAGCCGCGGAAAAACTTGCGGAATAAATTACCGCGATGCAAGCATGCGCGGTATTGGGGATTTCGCCTCCGGCGACCAGCTTACGCAGCTGGACCGCGGCAGGACTGAGAGTCCTGCACGAAGCAATTTTTGGCGATGCAGAGCATCGCGGTATCAACCTAAATTTTTTTGAAATGAACTCCCGCGCCGCGGGGCCGGCAATCCGGGACATGGAGCATTCCGCAGGATATCCGCAGTCAGTCCTCCAGCTTGGAAAGCTCCTGCTCCTCCTTCGCGGCAGCTTCCCGGTCGCGGTTTTTACTGCGTCCGACCCGGTATTTTTCCGGATAAACCACGTTCACTTCATCCTTGGAGCACGAAACGGTCCGTCCGCTGTCATCAAGCTGGACGACAACACGCTGCGTAAGAAGATTCCGGTCGATGATGCGTCCGCGCCCCTCCTTGCATTCACAGCAGTCCCCGCGCCGCGGCATGGTCCGTTCCAGCTCCAGATATCCTTCATGCTCGTATTTGAGACAGCATTTGAGTCTTCCGCAGATCCCGGAAATCGTGCTTGGAGTCAGCGAAAGATCCTGCTCCTTGGCCATCTTGACGTTGATGGAGGCGAATTCCCTGAGGAAGGAGCAGCAGCAGAGCGGACGGCCGCAAATGGAAATTCCCCCGACGATGGCGGTTTCATCGCGCACGCCGATCTGGCGGAGCTCGATTCTCGTATTGAGGGCCGCGGAAAGCTGTTTGACCAGTTCGCGGAAATCCACACGTCCGTCCGCGCTGAACTGGATCGCCAGAAGCTTGTTGTCAAAGGAGTAGTGCGCGTTGATCAGTTTCATGGGAAGCGAGAGGCGCTCAATGAACTGGGCGGCGGTCCGCATGGCGGACTTGGAGCGCATCATGTTTTCATGGGCCTTCCCCTGATCGACCACGGTGGCCTTGCGCTGGATGCGGGGAATTTCCGCGCGTTTTTCCGACGGGGTGCCTGTGGGATGCGGATTCTCCTTCGGCTGATCCGCGGGATTGTAGGGAACGGGATTTCCGGAAACAATCTGCCCGTAATCCAGGAAGAAGTCTTTGCGGATCACGCACCAGTCCCCCTCCTTCAGGATCAGGGAATCGTCACCGCGCGCCTTGTATTTTGCGCCGTTGTCCAGCTGTATGTCATATAAAAATTCCATTTCATTTTCTCCGTTCGGGACTTGAAAGATTGCATAAACCGCGTAAAATACACCTCTATGCAATGACTTGCAAGCGCCAGGGCGCAATTTCATACGGAAAACCGTTTCCGGCAAGACCGGGACGGCAGGTTCCAGCGGAAGCGGAACCGGAGCGGGACATGGAGTTTTTATGGCTTTCTACGAAAAAAACATGATTACGTGCGTCGAGATCGGCACATCAAAAATCTGCGCACTGCACGGGACGCGGGACAAGGCGGGAAATCCGGTCGTCCTCGGATTCGGGCAGACTTCTCCGGAAGGAAGCGTCTGCAAAAGCGACATCACGGACTTTCACACCGTCACCAACGCGCTGGAAAAAGCGCTCGGGGATGCGGACCAGTCGGCAGGACGCGATTTCGACCGGAAGAATGTCTACTGCGTCATGAACGGTCCCGGCATCTTTTCCCGCCAGGGGGAAGGCAACGTCGTCATCTACGACGCGGATCATAAAATCAAGCAGAACCATATCGACGAGGCTGTGAGGAAAGCGCAAAGTCTCTCCCTGCCGCCCGATCAGGTTCACCTGAATTCCTTTGATTCCTACTTTCTGCTGGACTCCTGCCGCATCCGCCAGAACCCGCTGGGGGCGCAGGCAAACCGCCTGGACGCATATCTCCATATTGTCTCGGCGGAGCGAAGCCGGGTGGAAATGATCCGCGCCATCCTGAAGGAACTGGGATTTGAAGGCGACATTTCCTGCGTTTTTTCCGGCATTGCCTCCGCATATGCCGCACTGCGCACGGATGAAAAAAAACAGGGGGTCCTGCTGATCGACATGGGAGCGGGTGTGACAGACTATCTGCTCGTGCAGAAGGACGGCATTCTAGCAAGCGGCGTGCTGCCGGTCGGCACGGAAAACGTTGCGAATGATCTATCCATCGGCCTGGAGATCGGAATCGAACAGGCGCGGCGTTTCCTGAATGAATCAAAACTGGAAGACTACCGCGCTTCCGGCGCGGCGTTCGTCGAATTTTCCGGAACCGTTCAGAATACGAAGCGCAGAATTCCGATCGGCTCTTTCGAAAAAATCATTGAACTGCGTCTGCGCGAAACCTTTTCGATTATCCGGGAACAGCTGGAAGCCAGAGGTCTCGTGTCAAAAATTGAAACGGGCGTCGTGTTCTGCGGAGGCGGCGCGGCAATCCCCGCCGCATCGGAAGCTCTGCGCGGCGTGATGGGGATGCATGTCCGGAAGGGCGAGACGCTCGGCGTCAGCGGCGCAATGAGCGGCATGGAGATTCCCTACCGCTACACCTCGCTGCTCGGCCTGCTGAAATTCGCCTCCGATGTGGAAAACAGCGCGGCGGCGGAAGGCGGACTCCGGAAAGTCGGCGACGTGCTGGAGGAATTCGGGGAAAGTTTCTTCCGGAAAGTCAAAGATGTCACAAAGGGATTCAAGATATGAGCGAAAACACGGAACAGCCTGTCGTCCGTCCGCCGCAGGATGATGCATCGGGGACTCCGTCTCCGGAGAAGAAAATCATCGTCGTGGGAATCGGCGGAAACGGCGCAAAAATTCTGCAATCCTTTGCAAGACTGCCCGGCAGCGCGTTTTACGACACGGCAGCAATTGACACGGACCGGGAATCGCTCCGGCTTTCCGGCGCGAAATTCACCATTCAGGCGGAAGCGGACTGGACGATCAAAAGCGGTCTCGGGTGCGGCGGAGATGTCATGAAGGGGGAACGCGCCATCGCAAGGGAACGTTCCCGGATTACACAGCTGCTCACCCCCTATGACTTCATCATTGTCACGGGAGGACTCGGCTGCGGAACGGCGACCGGCGGGATCCGGACGCTCGCAAGCGTCGCCAAAAGTCTCGCCATTCCCGCCGTCTTTCTTCTGACCACTCCGTTTTCCTTTGAATCCTACATGAAGCGGAAGAACGCAGAGGACTGCATCGGAGAACTTCTGCCCATCACGGAAGCGCTTGTCACATTGCCGAACGACCTGCTCTTTTCCACTCTTCCTCCGGACGCGCCGGCAGAAGAGGCATTTGCCAGGGCATCGGAAGAAATGGCGGCGTCCGTATTCGGAATGGGTGAAATTCTCCGTGCCAGAAAACTGATCGGGGCGGATTTCGCCGGCTTCTCCGCCATCCTCCGGAAAAGAAAAACCTCCTGTGCGATCGGCATCGGCCGGGCGGATTCGGACGACGGTCTGGATCGATGCGCGCTGGCTCTGGAACGGATGCTGGAATCCCCGTTTCTCGGCGGTTCTTCACGTCTGGAGTCCTCCAACGCCGTGATTCTGACGCTCACGGGGGGACCGGATCTCAGGATCGATGAAATGAAACGGGCCATCGAAAACGCATCCGCGATTCTGCCGCAGGGGATCAATCTCATGACCGGGACCTCGGTCAATCCGGATTATGAATCCCGGATTCAGCTCAGCGTTCTTGCCGTCCGCTACGACCAGACGCCGGAAACAGCACTTCCCCCGCCGGACAGGAAAAACGACTCTCTCTGGAATCATGGCACGCAGGAAAAAAGCGCGCCTCCAGCCAGAAAACAGCCGCAGGGCGACATGATTCAGGACACGTTCAAGCTGGAAACCATCTCAAAGGGCATTTTTTCCAGATCCGCGGCGGTCAAATACCGGGATGAGGATCTCGATGTTCCGACTTTCCAGAGACGCGGCATCACCATCGACAAGGGAAGCACGGGAAAACGCTCATGACGGACCGCACCTTCTTCCGCCCGATTCCGCTGCTCCTCCCGCTTCTCCTTTTCTGCGCCTGTTCGAAAGCGCCTCACGCGCCGCCCCCGGAAGTGTCGGAAGCCGAAGTCTGGAGCTACGCGGAACAGTCCGTCGCCTTCGGAAACCGCTGTTCGGGCAGCCCGGAGATCAGGAAGTATGCCGACTGGATCCGGAAAACGGCTGCGGAATCCGCAAAATTCAAGGTGTATCCGCAGCCCTTCCGCGACGCAACGCCCCGCGGGGATACTCTCTTTGAAAACATCATAGCGGAAATCCCCGGAAGAAGCCGAGATTTCGTTCTCATTGCCGCACACTACGACATCAAACGCTTCCGCCTGCTCCGGAACTTCCGGGGCGCCAACGACGGAGCATCCGGCGTGGCCGCTCTCCTCGGAATGATTTCCGCTCTGCAGAAGGATGAGAACATGCCGCCGTGCGGAATCCGTTTTGTATTTTTCGACGGGGAAGAGTGTATGAATGAGTATGGGGAATCGGACGGTCTCCACGGAAGCAGGCATCTTGCGCGCGAATGGGAGAAAAGCGGAATCCTGAAAAAATGCAGGGCGATGATTCTTCTGGATATGATCGGAGACCGGGATCTCACGCTCACAATTCCGGAGAACTGCACGGCGTCGCTGAAGGAAGCCCTTCTGCGCCTCGCCGGGGAAAGCGGATTCCGCGGGAAATGCCTCCCGTTCGGCTCGGCAATTCTGGACGATCATGTCCCGTTTCTGGAAAAAGGAGTTCCCGCAGTCAATCTCATTGATTTTGAATACGGCCCCGGCAACGCGTTCTGGCATACGGAAGAGGACACGCTGGACAAGATCTCCGCCTCAAGCATCAAAAGCGCGGCGGATCTCGCTCTGCGGCTTTGCTGGCATATTGCCGGAGATTGAGAAGAATTCCGAATGCTTTTGAATAAAAATGAGGTTTTTTTCGACTTTCTTGGAAAGTTCCTATTGAAAAGTATTCCCCCGATGTTATATTCGTGAACATGGAATGATATTTCTACCAAAAAAAATACAAAACAAACAAAGGAAATGAGGAGGTAGGGAAATGTACCTGTTTATAGGTATTGCCTTGATGGTCGTCGCACTGATCGGAATTATCTGGTGCCAGAAGAAACAGAAAGTCAATCCGAACGCTCAGGCGCTTGCATTCGTCTTCCTGGTCCTGATTCTGGTCGGAGCCGGAACGGTGCTCTGGGATCAGGGCATTTTCGGCGGGGAAGACCGCGAAATGAACCGCATCATTGAAAACGAAACGGCTTATGCGGCGGCACGGTCCGAAGTCCTTGCAAAATATCTCGTCGGGAAATATCCCGGCAAGAAAGCGGTCATCATCACGGAAAAGAATCTCGAGGGCAACAAAATCAACAAAGGCGCGTATGACGCCATGGTGCAGGCTCTCAACGGAATTGAAGTGGAGGCGACCGAGGCCCTCAATACGCCGGAAATGTCTCCGGACAATCCGATGCCGATGGAATCCCTTATCACGGCCAAGCTTTTCAATGACATCTTCAACAAATATCCGAATGCGAACCTCTTCATCATCATGACAAGCCTTCCGTTCAATATGGACGAGGTTCAGAAGTTCTCCATCTGGAAGAAGGATCCGAAAAAAGTTCAGGCTGTCATTGTCAACGGCGAGGTTTACAATCTCAAGCGGGTTATCGCCGCCGGCTATATCGCTGCTGCGGCGGTCATGAAGAATGATCCGAATGCCTACGATCCGGAAAAGACCGCTCCTTCCGATCCCCAGAAGGCATTTGATGTCCGCTTCATTCTTGTCACACCGGAGAATGTGGCGAAAGTTGACAAGGACAACAAGGGAATCTTTGCGAAGTAACATTTTTGTTGATTCCTGAATTTGCAATTCCGGGACGTTCGTGTATAATACCGAACGTCCTTTTTATTTGTCGGATAAAATGCGGATGCCGGAGATCTGCGTCCGCCTTGCAACAGGAGTCGTCTCATGCCGGAACCGGATGATCTGAACAGCTGGATCAAAAACTTCACCCCGCGCGCAAAACATGTTCTGATCCTTGCGCAGAAAGAAGCGGAGCACTTCAATCACGACTATATCGGGGCGGAACATCTCCTGCTCGGAATTGTCGCCCTCGGCGAAGGTGTTGCAGTTGCCGCCCTGAAGGCGGTCGGCGTCAATCTCCAGAACCTGCGTCTTGAGGTGGAAAAAAATACGACTCCGGCAGGCGTGACAAAACAGGAGGGGCCGACGCCTTTCACACCGGCTCTGAAGAAAATTCTTCTGATGTCCGCGGACGAGGCGAAATCGATGAACTACAACTTCATCGGAACGGAGCACCTTCTTCTCGCCCTCCTCCGCGAGGGGCAGAGCACCGCGGCAAAAGTCCTCCGCAACATGAAAGTGGATCTGGAAAAAATCCGCCGCGAGGTCATGCGCGCGCTTGATCCGAACTTCATCCCGGATTCCGGCGACAGCGGAGAAGACGCTTCCGGCGGAAACTCCGCACAAAAACCGAACAGCAGCGGCAACGGTCAGGAGGATGAATTCAATGCCCTGAACGCCTTCGGACGCGATCTGACGGAAATGGCGAAAAAGGGGGAACTGGATCCCGTAATCGGCAGACAGGAAGAAATTGAACGCGTCACCCAGATTCTCTGCCGCCGTACAAAAAACAATCCCGTTCTGATCGGCGAGGCGGGGGTCGGCAAAACCGCGATCATCGAAGGTCTCGCGCAGTCCATCGCATCCGGAAATGTGCCGGAACTTCTCCATGACAAGAAAATTTTCGCACTGGATCTGCCGCTCATGGTCGCCGGCACAAAATACCGCGGTCAGTTCGAGGAACGCATCAAGGCGGTCATCGACGAAGTCCGCAACTCAAAACGCGTCATTCTGTTCATTGATGAACTGCACACGATTGTCGGAGCGGGCGGCGCGGAGGGCGCCATGGACGCGGCCAACATCATCAAACCCGCCCTGTCACGCGGAGAACTGCAGTGCGTGGGTGCAACCACACTGGACGAATACCGCAAGGGAATTGAAAAGGATGCCGCGCTGGAACGCAGGTTTCAGCCGGTCATGGTGGAGCCGCCCTCCATCGAGGACGCCATCAAAATTCTGAACGGAATCCGTCCGACTTATGAAAAACACCACGGCGTCACCTACACTCCGGAAGCGATCGTTTCCGCGGTCAAGCTTGCAGACCGCTACATCAGCGGACGCTTCCTTCCGGACAAGGCCATCGACATCATGGACGAAGCGGGCGCCCGCGCCCGGATCATGAACATGCCGAAAGCGCCCGATCTCTCGGCCATGGAAGAGGAACTCAGGCTGATCGGCCGGCAGAAGGAAATCGCCATTACGGAACAGAAATACGAGGATGCCGCCGCATGCCGCAACCGGGAGCATGAACTCCGCTCTCAAATCGAGCAAATCATGAGCGAATGGAAGACGTCCTGCAAAAACAGCCACAGCGTAATCAATGAAAAAGAGATTGCCCTGATTGTTTCGAAACTCTGCGGTGTTCCCGTGCACCAGATGCAGGAAGGGGAAAATGAACGGCTCCTGCGCATGGAGGAGGAAATTTCGAAAACGGTCATCGGACAGAGCGACGCCGTCGCCGCCATTTCCCGCGCTCTGCGCCGTTCCCGCGCCGACCTCAAGGATCCGCGCCGTCCCATCGGGTCCTTCATCTTCCTCGGACCGACCGGTGTCGGGAAAACCCTGCTGGCGAAAGCGCTTGCCGAATTCATTTTCGGTGATCCCGACGCGCTGATCCAGGTCGACATGTCCGAATATATGGAGAAATTCAACGTCAGCCGCCTGATCGGTTCCCCTCCGGGCTATGTCGGACACGGCGAGGGAGGCGAACTGACCGAACGCGTCCGCCGCCGCCCCTACAGCGTGATTCTGTTCGACGAAATTGAAAAGGCGCATCCGGACGTGATGCACATGCTGCTCCAGATCCTCGACGAGGGACGCATCACGGACACCCTCGGACGGCGCATCGACTTCCGCAACACGATCATCATCATGACAAGCAATCTCGGCGCGGAACAGGTCATGAAGAACGCCACGCTGGGATTCTCCGATCCGAACCGGAAGGACGACTCGTTCGAAAAAGTCCGCGACCGTCTGATCGAAATGGCCAAGAAGAACTTCAAACCGGAGTTCATCAACCGCGTGGACGACGTCATCGTCTTCCGCCGCCTGGAACGCGCCGATCTGGAACGGATCGTCCTGCTTGAAACCGAGCGTCTGATCCGCCGGATGCGCGATCAGGGCAAGGAACTGATCCTCGACCCCGAGGTGATCTCCTTCCTGATCGATCAGGGCTACCAGCCGGAATACGGTGCACGTCCGCTCCGGCGCGCCGTTGAACGTTATCTGGAGGATGCGCTCGCGGAAGACATTCTGCGGGGATTCTTCAAGGACGCCCCAGTCGTGCATGTCAAGGCGGACAACCGGAAACTGGTGTTCTTTCCCGAGGAAAAAGAGGAAGAGCCGGCTCCTGCGGAGAACAGCGGACCGAAACGGAAATCCAGGAAAAAAAAGGACGCGTGAACGACGGGGATCTCTTCCGGCGTTCCGGAACCACACCATGACGGACGAATTTTTTGAAATCATCGACGACGCCACAGGCCGGATCGTCGGGAAAGCCCTCCGGAGCGAGTGCCACGGGAATCCATCTCTCGTCCACCGGAGCGTGCATGTGATCGTGCTGCACCCGGACGGGAAAAGGCTTCTGCTTCAGAAACGGTCGAAAAACAAGGACATCCAGCCGGGGAAATGGGATACCGCGGTCGGAGGGCATCTCGCCTGCGGGGAAGACTATCCCGCGGCCGCAGTCCGGGAGATGGGCGAAGAGCTCGGACTTCCACCCTCCCTTTCCCTGACCTATCGCTTCGACATGAAAATCCGCAACGAAATTGAATCGGAAAATACGCGAGTCTACTCCGCTGTGACGGAAGGTCCCTTCACCATCCAGAAATCCGAACTGGATGAAGTCGCGTTTTTCACATTTGACGAGCTCCGGGAAAAAGTGACACGGAATGAAGAGACGTTCACTCCGCTCCTCCGGCAGGAGCTCAGAATCTTTTTCGGAATCCGGGAGTAAACGGCGATGACGGACAGACGGACGGAGGAATATTCCGCGGCACGGGAAGTCTGGCGGAAGTTCCGCGGAAGCAGAACCGCCATGACGGGACTTCTTCTGATTCTCCTTCTCTGCGCGGTCGCCGTCTTCGCCCCGCTGATCGCCAACGGGAAACCGCTCCTCGTTCTGATGGACGGTTCGCTTTCCAGCCCGGCTTTCCGTGCGATGACCGCCCCGGAAAGTTCGGAGCTTTTTGTGGAAAAAACCTTCAATTATCTGATGCTGCTTCTTCCGGCCCTGCTGCTGTTGCGTCTCTTCGCGGGAAAACTGCGTGGAAAATATTTCCGCATTGCGGCGGCGCTGCTCGCCGTCCTGCTTCTGATCCCCTTCCTGACGCACGGACGGCGAATCGACAAAACACCATGGCGGGAAATCGCGGCGACAATGAAAAAGCCGGATTTCGCACTGTTCGCGCCGGTACCTTACGGCCCCTTTGAAACGGCGGCCGCCCCCTACGGGAAACCGTCGCGGGAGCACTGGTTCGGAACGGACCACGCGGGACGGGACGTGCTCTCCCGCATGATTTACGGCGCGCGCGTTTCCCTGGCGGTCGGATTTCTGGCGACCGGCATTGCCATGAGTCTCGGAACCCTCATCGGGCTTTTCGCCGGATACCGGGGGGGACGCACCGATCTTCTGGTCATGCGCCTGGTCGAAATCGTCATCTGCTTTCCGACGTTTCTTCTGCTTCTGATCCTGATGTCGATCATGCTGGACTACGGGTCAAGGCAGTCGATTCTGCTGGTGATTCTCGTCATCGGGCTGACCGGATGGACCGGGCTCTGCCGCCTTGTGCGCGGAGAGACGCTCAAGGCGCGCAAAATGGAATATATTCAAAGCTGCGAAGCCATGGGAACGCCTGTCTGGCGCATTCTGCTGTTCCATCTCCTGCCGAACGTTTCCGGGCCGATCTTCGTCTCCTTCACCTTCGAAGTCGCCGGCGCAATCCTCGCGGAGAGTTCGCTTAGCTTTCTGGGATTCGGCGTGCAGGATCCGACTTCGAGCTGGGGAGAACTTCTGCGCCAGGCATTCCCCGATCCCCTCACCTACTGGCATCTCATGCTCTGGCCGGGGCTGGCGATTTTCCTTGCGGTCTGCGCCTTCAACTTCGCAGGCGAAGGTCTGCGCAAGGCGCTTGACGCAAAATCCTGAGACCATCGGGAGACGGCTTATTCCCCGTCGTCCTTCACACGGTACAATTCGGAGGCCGAAACAAAAGGATTGTGATACCGCGTGCGGGTTGCCGTGAGATCCTTGTACTGGATCGCCTGTTTCGGACACCATTGCAGACACGCCATGCATTGCTCGCAATGATGGTGCCAGACAGGACGCTCCTTGTCGTCGAGAGAAATGTTCGCCGCCGGACAGAGCCGGGAACAGAGCCCGCAGCCGTCGCAGTTTTCGTCGGCCCGGAAATACTTGTCCGAAGTCTCCAGAGTCGCAACGGCGCGCTTCGAAACGAATTTCAGGAAGGTATCGATCGGGAAGACCCGCAGAGGACGCGTTTTCCTGCGTTTTTTCACCGCGATCACGGCAATCCGGATCGCCCGGTCCGCCTTGACGAAAAGAGCGGCCTGCTGTTTCGCGTTCGGCGGATTCGAAAGGGGGATGTAGTTGGAAGGCATGCGGATGTGAAAACTTGCGTTGAGATTGATTCCTTTTTCCGCAAGCGTATCCTCGATCATGGGGAGCGCTCCGCCCGGATAGCCGCCCGAGGTGCAGACCGCATAAATGAATTTGCCGTTGTTCCCTTTTTCCTGCGGGACGACACGGGCAAGGAACTGTTCGATAATATGGGGAATCCCCATGCAGTAGGCGGGGAAAAAGATTCCCGTCATCTCGGATCCAAGCTCGACATCCTCCGCCCTGTCCAGCGAGGCGATGGAATGAAGTTTCGCGTCGGGAAAGGATTTCGCAAACTCCCGTGCGACATACAGGGTATTGCCCGTTCCGGAAAACCAGTAGATTTTATGCATGGCAGAAACAACGCTCCCGTTATTCAGTTGTTGGAAAAAATAATGCCCGCAGGACAATTTTTCAAGCGATGAGCGATAAAAAAACAGCGCAAGCCAGCTCTTTCCGCGCCTCCTATCCCGGATACCGCCGTTACGGGAGAGTGTCCGAGTTCTCAAACATGGCCGGCGACACATTCCGTTTCCGATAGGCCAGAGGGGATATTCTGAAAAAGCGCCTGAACTCCCGGGTGAAAAACGACTGGTCCTTATAGCCGCAGCAGAGCATGGTGGAGCGGATGGAACTGTCAGGATGCTGAAGGAGATACGCGGCGTATTCCAGACGGACTTTTTTCAGAAACCCCATCGGCGGCAATCCCGTATATTTCCGGAAAAGCCGGATCAGAGTGGGAATGGAGCAGCCGAATTCCTCCGCCATGGAGGCAAGCGTGTATTTCCGCTTCAAATTGCCCGTCAGACGGTGAAGAAACTGTTTGACTTCATCCTCCCCGGCGTTTTTCTCCGTCTGACGGAGCGTCAGGACCCGGTAGATCAGTTCATAGGCAAGCGCAGACCCCTGAAAATTGTCCACCCCCTCCTCTCCGCTCTCCGACAGGAGTTTCCGGATCCGGAGAAAAAGCGGGGCGAAAAGTTCCCCACAGCGCGGAATCACCCGGAGACTCCCGTCAAGTTCCGTCAGTAACAGGTTGTAATATACGGAAACATAGGATTTCGTCATATGCCTGCCCGGCGGCACGGAAAAGGAATGGCGTGAAAGATAGGAACCGATGCAGAGATCCCCCGTGCGGACGGGAATATGCCGTCCGCCGATGTGAAACACTCCTTCGCCTCCGGTAACAAGATTGAATGAGTATCCCTGCTGATCAAATCCGCCCGCCGAAGCGCGGCTCTTCATGACGGTTTCGCCGTATACAAGAAGGCATGGAAGCTTCAGACCGGAAGATTTGAGCATGAAACGGTCCGCCCAGGAGGTCTCGGTCACCAGCTCGCTGCGGTAGAGCCGTTTTTTATAGTATAAACGATCTTCTTTCAACTCATTTTGATCCTATTATTATAAAAATATGATAATATAATCCCAAAAAATGCCATTGCAAGAACCCTTTTTCCGTTTATAATATATCGGAAAGAAAAAGACTCCCGGACACACCGGCGGATATTTCCCCGGCTGGTGCAGGACATAAAAGGAAATATGGGATGAAAATAATGGATCGGAAAAACCGCAATGCGCATTTTACTCCATTCGCCCCGTTCACCGGACAGAGGCCGGAAAATTTCACCTTGATCGAGCTCCTCGTCGTGATTGCGATCATCGCGATCCTGGCGGGAATGCTGCTGCCGGCCTTGAGCCTTGCAAGAGAAAAAGGAAAATCCGTGGCATGTTCCTCGAATCTGAAATCCCAGATTCTCGCGTTCACTTACTACATGGATGACTATAATGACTGGTGCATTCCGCTCGAACAGTCAAACGGGAAGAATGCCTGGAGCCAACTCTTCCAGCAGCTGGGATACAACAAGACGCTCAAGTCCTTTGCCTGTCCGTCGGAAGACGCGGAAGTCAAGCACTTCGGAAAAGCCGAAATCCACTACGGACTCAACAGCGAACTCTTCGGCCTTTATCTGGACTGCCCGCTGTGGGGGCCTCTCAAACGATCCTATCTTGCCAGATTTCCGGCAAGCTCCTCCATCATAGTCTTCTCCGACGGGATGCCGAAAAGCGCCATTCCGGGACGCAATGCGACAACATACGCCTACACGCTGAAACTCAACGCGACCCCCGCCCTTCCCTACAATCCGGACGCGAATGCGACTGCCATTTATCTGCGCCACCAGAAATACGGCATGGCCAACGCAGCAACCTTCGGCGGAAGCGTTCTGCAGTACCGCTACAAGAAAAAACAGACCGATCACATCGGCTGCAGCATCTATAAGGACATTCTGGATTCAACCTTGAAAACCCGGCCGTATTTCGTCACCTTCTGAAGAACATGAGAAGCGTCGCTTCTTTCCTATACATCCAAAAAATACAAGGAACGGACATTATGAACAGAGCAGAAAACAAAACATGGAACGGAAAATATTCCAGCAAAATCCGGATCATGCTCCTCGGAAGCGCACTGTCGTTTCCCGCCTTCCTCTCCGGGGAAGAGATCAACATTCAGGGCAATTTCACCCCCTCCCCCCATCAGAGCAGAACACCGGACGGCTGGGGACTGACCGCATCGGGAGAAAAGGAGGCGCCGACAACAGTGAAGATTCTCCCGAAAGATGAAAACGGCATTGCCGCCCTGCAGATTCAGACACATCCGCAGAGAAAACAGCTCGTCATGCTTCTCTCCTTCAAACGCGTCGAAGTGAAAGCCGGAGACGAACTGATCCTAAGCGGGGAAATCAAGGGGAACACCCCGCTCGGAGTCTCCTACTGCCGCTACAATCAGAAGAAAGAAAACGCGGGATATGCAAAGCCGCAGAACATCCCGGCAGCGGAAAATTACCGGAATTTCTCCATCACCCTGAAAATGGAAAACACGCCCCGGCATGAAATCCGCGGCGCAAGTCTGGCCTTCATGATCTCCGGGGGAGCGAAGGAAGTATTTTTGAAAAATCTTAAACTTCAAGTCAGAAGAAGCCCGGCTCAAACGGCTTCCGCGAATTAACAGGACGCCAATCGTCCGGGAGACAGCCTCATGACAAGCATATTCAGACCCGCCGCGAAATCCAATCCGCTTCTTTTGTTTTTCCTGCTCGCTCTTCCCGTGCTGCTCGGCGGGGAGGAAGTCGGCATCATGGGAAATTTCTCCTACTCCGGGAGAGTGAAAAGCAAAATGCCGGACGGCTGGGGAGTGGCGGCATCCGGCCAGAAGGAGGCGCCGACCGAAGTGACAATCCTCCCGCGCGACGAAAACGGATATTCCACGCTCCAGCTGAGAACCCATCCGGCGGGAAAACTTGCCATGATCCTGAATTTCCGGACTGTTCCCGCCAGCGCAGGCGATGAGCTGACCCTGACCGGAGAAATCCGCGGGAACGCCGGATTCGCCGTTTCCTACTGCCGCCGCGACATCGGCAACCGGAACATCGGGTATGCCAGGCCGACTCCCGTTCCCGTCTCCGAATCCTTCCGGAGCTTTTCCCTTCCGCTCACCGTGGAAGACGCGCCGAAAGACAAAACCCGCAGGATCAGTCTGGCGCTGATGGTGGAAGGCGGCGGCAGAGAGCTCTGTCTGAAGAACTTCCGTCTTTTCATCAAACGGAAATCGGAATCCCTGCCCGCGGGATTCCGATTTTACCGGGCGGGAAAACTCCCTGCATCGCCGAGCATGGATCTGGAAAAAGACCTGAAGAACATCTGGGCGTCCGTCCCGGAGGCGAAGGGCTTCTACCGCCTCGACAGCGGCCGCTTCGAAGACGAAGCGAGGCAGACGGCCTTCCGCATGGGGCATGACGGGAAACGCCTCTATCTTCTGACGACCTGCTCCGAACCGGAGATGGAACAGCTCGTCACGGACCCGGCGCGCTACCGGGACGGGCTGAACGCCGACGATCAGGTGGAATTCGCCGTCACACACGACCGGAAGGCCTTTCAGCGTTACTTCGTCTCGAACAGCGCAGGCGCGTGCTTCCAGCTGCGGTCCTCCCTGGACGTCAGGGCTTCGGGCTTCCGCGGAAAGGACTGCTGGCATACCTGTCTTTCCATTCCGCTGGAAGGGCTGCTGCCCGATGGGAGCAGGCCGGAACCGGGAAGGGACTTCTATTTCAACGTGGGACGCTCCCGCCATGCCGGCGGGACGGTCATCCACTCCTCCTATGCGAAAGGGTTCGGCGACCGGAATCAATTCGCGATTCTGAGATTTCAGAAGGAAGCCGTGTTCGGGAAAAGCGGGGCGGAATCCGCATTCAATGAGGCATATTGCAGTTACCTCAAAGAGACCGTCGCAGGAATCCGCGCGGAAAATGCCGCCTCCCTGCAAAGGCTCTATGGTGAATTCGGCACGCTGAATCCGGAAAAACGCAATGCGTTTTCCGCTCTCCGGCAGAAGGCGTCCGCCGCATCCGGGCTGGAGGAGTTCCGAGCCGTCATCCGCAAAAGACAGGAACTGGACATTCAATTGAGACAGGCGCTCAGGCAAGTCCGGTTCCGGATCGACCGGGCGCAGGAGATCCGGAAATTTCATGTCAACGGCACGGCCGTTTCCGTCAGCCCCGAAGGCATGGCGAAGGCGGAACTCAAGCAGGGTCTGAACATCATTGCCGTCGAAAGCAGACCGGGAGCAGAAATCGGAATCTCCCTGGAAGGACACCCGGAAACACTCGGACGCTGGAAAACCGCCTCCATCCTTTCCGATCCGGCGAACTGGAAAAAGGAATCCTTCCACGACGGGACCTGGAAGACGGCGGAATCCGGAAAAAACGGAACATTCCGCTCCGGCGGATTCGCCCGGCAGATCCTGCTCTGGAATCTGAACTGCCACGGTCCGCACCGCATTCTGCAGAAAACCGCCGGCTGGAAGATTTCCGGAAATTCCGTCGACGGATTCCGTTTCGCGTCGTATTCCCCCCTGCCCTTTGACCTGAAAAATTACACGATCGAGTTTTCCATGCCCGTGGAAATGAGGCTGATCCCCGCCCCGGGGAAATGGACCCGCTCACAGGCGGAAAAGCCGGACTCGAAAGTGAACCGTCCGCCGCTCCGCGTCTCGGAAAGGCCGGATCCGGAACGGAAAGGATATCACAGGTATCTTCTGGAATTCGACGACGGCGCGGCCACTGCCACCGGAACGACATATACGTTCCTGCATTTCGAACTCGGCGGCATGAAAGCCGGAACGGAATTCAATCTGTATTACACAAGAAAGGCGTCGGGAAACTTTGCGGAGCTCGCCCAGAAAGTTCCGTTCACCGTTCTGCCGCCCGTCAACGGACGCCGCCCAAAACTTGTGAAAATCATCTCGGAAGCGGGGACGCTGGAGAATATGCCGGAGGAGTATTTCCGGAAAAAATTCGCCCAGCATATCAAGGCGGGCCTGAACACCTGGAAATGGGTAAGCGGAGGAAGCCGGACCGGCATTCCGCGGGATATTGCAAGCTATGTCGAAATGACCCGCGAAGCGGGAGCGGACGCAACCGCCTCCACCTGTCTCTATCCGATCTGGGGATGCGACAACCTGACCGGCGGGGCGCTCTACAAATACATCGTCTCCACTCCCGGCGCCAGGGCGAAATTCTACAACGGCGAAGGCGAATGGGAAAAACTGAGTCCCGCGCGGGTGAAACGCTGGAAGAACATTCACAAGTTCAACCGCATGTACTGCCCGACCTTCATGCTCGGGGAAGGCAGAAGACACTTCATCGAGGCCGTCCGCCGGGATTTTCAGGATTACTGGCTCAATACGAACCCCTATACGGACGGCTTCTTCCTGAACTGGGAAAACCAGGTCTGGGATGAAATCATTCAGGACGAATACTGTTTCTGCGACCGCTGCAAGGAGGCGTTCCGGAAATTCGCCTCCCTCGGAAAGAATGTCGACCTCTCCGATTCCAACATCAGGAAAAACTACAGGAACGAATGGTTCAAATTCCGCTCCCGCCTCGACGGCCGGGTGCTGGGACTGGTGACCCGGGCGGCAAACATGCTCAACAAGCGTCTCTACATCTACTCCCAGACCTGGCAGGAGGATTACTGGCGCGGCACGTTCGGCAACGTCGGCATTCCGGCCCCGGGACTTCCGGGAAACGCTCCGGCGGACAGCAAAATGCAGCAGTATCTGGACACTTCCATGAAGGCCTTCCGGGAAAATACGGGCTCAGGATTCGTCATCGGACAGCAGATGGTCGCGCAATGGGGAATGAACACTTCGAAAGGGGGATATCTGAAGGAGTATCTTTCTTCCAGCACCGGCTTCTTCAATCCGGAGTCCTTCAAGGCAAGAGTCGTCCGCTGCGTCGCCTCGCTGCACGGCGGACTCTCCTTCTGGTTCCCGTATGCGTTCGTCGGAGGCACCCATTACTACATCGGGGAGGCAACGCGTCTGATTCACGCCTTCGAACCGCTTTTCGTCTACGGGACGCGGGACGAATCGCTGGTCCGCTCCGGAGCGATCGCCTATCCGTTCGTTCTTGTGCTCAAACGCGACAAGGTCCCGCTCCGGAATCCGGAAACCGGAGAGTATCCGGTAAAAGGGGGACGCATCCTGCTCGGCAATGAACGCCTGGTCCTCCTGTTCAACGAAACGGGAAAACCGAAGGAGGTGGAGTTTGAAAACCTGCGTCTCGGCCGGAATTCCCTGGCCGCGGTATGGGAAAACGGCAAATATGAAAAAATCCGGAAAAAAATGAAGCTGACGATTCCGCCGGATGATCTTGCTGCCGTCCACATCGTGGAACTACCGGAACCGTGAATCTTCCCCGCGCTGCGGCATGAATCAGGAAAAAAGAGGAAGATCAAGAAGAAGGAGAAACGGGTATGGATTTCAGGACGCCTCCGCCTTTCCCCGGAGAAAACAGGGCTCTCGCGGAAGAGCTGAACCGGCATGTGCCGTTTGTCCCGGACTGGGATTTTTCTCAGGAACCGGCAGAGGGGGAGGCGGATTTCCGCCGGGGACTCTTTCTGAGGATGGAATATCCGGATCCGGAAGGACTGCTTCAGACCGCGGAAACGGATTTCAATCGCTTCCTCCGGGAAGCCGGACTCCTGAAACAGGACGCAAGCGCGGTTGTCACGGCAAAGGCGGACGGTCTCGATGGCGAAGCATTCCGCACGACGGTGCTTCAGAACGAGATCCGGATCGAAGCCGGAAACACGGAAGGAATCCGCCGGGGGCTCTATGAACTGGAGGACAGGCTTGCCGGAAGCCGTTCCCTCATTCTGCCACCGGGCGTGTCAACCCGGACGCCCTGGCTGAAAAACCGGATTTCCCGCAGCTGCTTCGCCCCGGTCAAGCGTCCGCCGTTCCACCGGGACGAGCTGATGGATGAACGGGACTATTATCCGGAGGAATATCTGAACACACTGGCGCGGGAAGGCGTCAACGGCCTGTGGATCACCGTCGTCTTCAGGGAGATCTGCACGACGGACTTTTTCCCCGCCGACCCGTTTGCGGAACGGCGTCTTGCAAAACTGCGCGGAATTGCGGAAAAATGCCGCCGTTACGGAATCAGAATCTGGGCGTTCTGCGTGGAACCGTCAAAATGGCATGACCTCCAGAATCCCTGTCCGGCGGACGCTCCGGAACTCAAGGGACCGGAGGGTTATTCGGGATTCAGCTTCTGCCCGAACTCGGAAACGGCACAAAAATATCTGTATGAATGCACAAACAGCCTGTTTGCGGCGGTCCCCCGCCTGGGAGGGCTGATTACCATCTCCCGCGGAGAAGGACTTACCTCCTGCCTGAGCACACTCTCCGTCTTTGAGGAGCGGGAAACGCCCTGCGGATCCGGATGCGGGCTCGGCGTCGGAGAAATTCTGGAAAAAACCCTGCGCCCCATGGCCGACGGCATCCATGCGGCGGCGCCGGAAGCCGGACTGATCTCATGGATCTACCTGCCGTATGCGGAACAGGCGGCTTCCTGGATCTACAAGCTACCGGAAAAGCTGGGAAGGGACGTGATCCTCGCATTCAATTTTGAATCGGGCTGCACGGAAACGCAGCTCGGAAAGATCCGGACGGGCGGAGACTACTGGCTTTCCCGTTCCCGGCCGGGTGACCGCTTCGCACGCATGGCCTCCGCCGTCCAAGGGCATTGTTCCTTATGCGCAAAGATTCAGGCCTGCTCCTCGCATGAAATCGCCACAGCGCCTTTCATACCGGTTCCCGGGCTTCTTTACAGGAAATACAGGGAAATGAGACGTCTTGGCGTGGAACATGTGATGCTGTGCTGGTTTTTCGGCGGATCGCCCGGACTGATGAACAAGGCGGCGGGACGTCTGGCATACGAGGACTTTCTGAGCGGCGAAGACGAATTTCTTCGAACTCTCGCGGAAAGAGACTGGAAACGGCAGGCGCGGGAAATGGCCGAAGTCTGGAAAGGCTTTTCCGACGCCTATGCAAACTATCCGCTGGACACGCGCTTTCAGTATTACGGTCCGATGCATGACGGCCCCGTGTGGCCGCTGCATCTGAAACAGGTGATGCGGCCCCTTCCCCGCACATGGAGACCGGACGGCGAACCGGCAGGCGACATGCTCGGCGACGCGCTGTCCGGACATACGCTGGCAGAAGCGGCTGTTCTGACACGCCGTCTCTCCGATGCATGGCATAAGGCGCGGCATCTCTTTTCCGGATTCCGGAACGACTGTCAGGCAAACGGGGAATGCGTCAGAGACGGCCTTGTCATGGACGCGCTGGACCTCCTGTTCCGCTCCGGCGCGAACATTCTGGAGTTCTATCTTCTCCGAAATGCGCTGGCGGATTCTCCGGAGGGCGCGCCGGACCGCCTGAAACGTCTGAAGGCAATTGCAGAAGAGGAGGCGGAAAACAGCATCCGTCTAGCAGAGCTCTGCCGGAAGGATCCCCGCATGGGATATCATCCGGAAGCAGAAGTTTACAAATTTTTCCCGGAGAAGCTGTTCTGGCGCGCCCAGCTGCTGAAACACACTCTTGCAACGGATTTCAGGGAATGTGAAGAAAAGATCGCCGGAGGGGTTCCGCCGCCGGAGGTTCTGTTCAGAAAATTTCTGGTTTACGGGCCTGGAACGCAAGTCCACCATCGCAGCATCGGATGGAAAGCGGAACGGGATCACCATCTGCTGCGGTTTCTCCTGGAGTGCGTTTCCGGAACGCCGCGTTCAGCGGAGGACCATCTGCGGCTCCGCCTGACCGACCGGAAAGGGGAAAAGCCGCCCTGGATTCTGGATGCATTCCGTCAGGGAATGCACAGCGACACCCTGTCCTGTGCGGATTTTTCGATCGAAGAGCATGGTACATCCTGGCATGCCGTTCTGGAGCTCCCCCTCGCAGCCGTCGGGGATTCGGAAGTCTGTTTCAACATCCGCCGCGAATGGAAGGATGCGGAAGGGAGTGTTCGCACGGAATGCTTCCCGGAGGAGGAAAATCATGATCTTCAGGGAGATGGTCCGCCTGCGGAATCTTATGCCCTCCTTTCCTGGAAGGATCATGCGGACGGATGAGCCCCCTTCCCCGCGGCAATTCCGGACCGGAAAATAGCGGACCGCACCGGAATGGACCGAAACAGGAAGCGGACACCCGCGAAACGCACTTCCAACTTTTGCAGAATCCCCGCAAGGCGCACACCGGAACCTTCTCCGCCACGCATGGAAAAATCCTCTCATTGCCCTCCTATCCTTGCAACTTTGTCAAAGCGATGTATATTTCCGTTCTGGTATTCCGCTTTAAACGGGGAAGGAGAATCCGCTTATGAAAAGGTACGCTTTTGTCCTGCTGCCGCTGCTGGCGTTTTTTTTCGTCTCCGCCTCGGAAATGAAAAACATCTCCGGTTCTCACCCCCCGGAAAAACCTGCATTCCGGATCAATCTGCCGCCGCTTCTTGTCTTCGAACCGGACAATCCCGTGACTGGGAGAAAGAACCGTCTGCGCATTCTGGGACCGCTGTTTGAATCGCGGAAAAATGCCGGAGGCGGTTCAATGGCCGCATTCCGTCCGCTCTGGAGCATGGAAACGAAATCCGACGGACGCTCCGCCGCCGATGTGCTATGGCCGCTCTCCATGTACCGCAAGACACGTTCGGGCGCTTACTTCTGGTTTCTGCCCTACTTCACGACAAGAGGGAGAAACGATGCGTATGAACACTATCTTTTCCCGTTCTGGTTTCTGGAGCGCCATGCGGACGGACAATATTCCTGGTTCTTTTTTCCGCTCGGCGGCGACATGCGCAAATTCTTTTCCTATGACCGCCTGCAGTTTCTCCTGTTTCCGCTTTACAAATACGGAGAAAAAAAACATGCCGTCACAAACACATTTTTCTGGCCGTTCTTCAGCACGGACCGGGCTCCGGGCATGCATTCCCTCCGGATCTTTCCCTTCTATGCTTCGCGCACATTCGAGGGCATCCGGGAAAACCGCTCCATCCTCTGGCCGCTGGCAAACTATGCGTATTCCCTGAAGAATCCGGACGATTTCGCATTTTTCTCTTTCCCGCTCGGCGGCTATGAAAAATGGAACGGTCTTGCAAGCGTCACCGTGCTGCCTCCCGTTTTTTCCTGGAAGGAGTATCAGAACCGCCGGAAGGCTCTGAGCGTTCTGTGGCCGTTCTTCAAATACGGGGCAGCGGAGGACGGAACAGGATCGTGCCTCTATTTCTGGCCGTTCTGGGGAAAGGCTGTCTCAGACCGGGCGTATTACTCCTTTTTCCTGTGGCCGGCAGGACTGAATCTGCAGACGGAAACGGAAACGCAGCGCACGGTCCGGCGCGCTTTTCTGCCCTTCTACCTGAGCAGTCGCCAGTATGGAACCGCGGAACAGGCCGTCATCTCGGATTACACCCATCTCTGGCCGCTTGTTTCCAGACATGCGGACAGGAACGAAACGGAAACCACGGGACTGGACTTCATCCCCATGAAACGCCTCGGATTTGCGGAACGGAACTATGCCGCCTTCTGGCGCTTCTTCGAAGTGATCCGGAATGAAAAAGGATTTGCGTTCGATCTGCTCTGGGGACTCTCCCGCGGATACAGGACGGAAAATGCGGACGGATTTTCCATCGGCCCCTTCTATGCGCAGGACCATTCCGCCGCCGGAGAGAGCGAATATGACATTCTGTTCGGTCTGCTCCATTTCCGGAATCAGCCGGAAAATACATGCGTCCGCTTGTTTTACTGCCTTGAATTTTCGTTGTAATGGAGTTATTTTTCCGGGTTGACCCGATGCGGGAAAACGGAAGGGAATCATGAACAAGCAGGTTTTTATATTCGGGAAAAGCGTCATTGAATATCTGGCGCAGGTCGGAAGCGGTGTAAGGATGATTGCGTTGGCATTCTGCTATCTGCCGGCGCTCCGGCGCAGCCGTCCGGAGGTGTACCGTCAGATGATGCTCTGCGGCGTCCGCAGTTTCGGCGTGACTTCGGTGGTGGCGCTCTTCACGGGCATGATCCTCTCGCTGCAGGCGGGGCTGATCCTGAAAACCTACGGGCAGGAGATGCGCGTCGGCTTCCTGGTCGCCCAGACGATGTTCCGGGAAATGGGCCCCTTCATGACGGCTCTGATTCTGGCGGCGAGCGTGGGCTCCGGCATGGCGGCGCTGATCGGAACGATGAAGGTTTCGCAGGAGCTGGCGGCGCTGGAGGTGATGTCGATTCATCCGGTCCGTTATCTGGTCGCGCCGCGGCTGCTCGCCATGATGGTGATGTGCCCGGTGCTGACGATGTACACGGATCTGATCGGGATTCTCGGAGGCGGGCTGGTCGCCTATACGCAGCTCGGCGTCGGATGGATCATGTATTTCGACAACGTGCGCTTCATGCTCTACGAAAAAGAGCTCTGGGTCGGCATTTTCAAAGCCTGGGTGTTCGCGGTCCTCATTGTGGCGATCAGCTGCCATCAGGGCATGACGGCGAGCGACGGCGCGGTCGGCGTAGGCCTGGCGACCAAGAAATCCGTGGTCATCTGCTTTCTGGTCATTCTGGTCGTCGGATATATCATAACAAGGATGTTCTACTGATGATTGAATTCCGCAATGTGGAAAAATCGCTCGGGGGACGCAAGGTGCTGGACAATCTCTCCTTTCACGTGAGGGAGGGCGAGACCTTCATCCTGGTCGGACCGTCGGGAACGGGAAAGTCCGTCACGCTCTCGCACATCATCGGACTGATGCGTCCCGACGCGGGGAGCGTAACGGTTGACGGGCTCCACGTGGAAACCATGCGCAGAAAGGAACTCGAATCCCTGCGGAGCCGGACCGGAATGCTGTTTCAGGGAGGCGCGCTGATGAACTGGATGAACATCTACGACAATGTCGCGCTGCCGCTGCGGGAACGCTACCGTTACAAGGAAGAGGAGATCCGCAGGAGAGTCCTGGAAATCCTCGCCTTCCTGGAGCTGGAGGATTCCATGTATAAAATGCCGGGGGAAATATCGGGCGGCATGATAAAGCGGGCGGGGCTTGCGCGGGCGGTCGTCTGCGAGCCGAAGATCATGCTCTACGACGAACCGACCTCCGGACTCGATCCGGTGATGTCGCGCAAGATCGACGGACTGATCGATCTTCTGAAACGGGAGTTCCGCATGACTTCGGTTGTGGTCACGCACGATCTGGTCAGCGCATTGAATATCGGCGACACCGTTGCAATGCTTTGCGAGGGACGGGTCATCGAGTGCGCTCCTCCGGAAACCTTCATGAAAAGTGAAAATCCGCTCGTGAGGGAGTTCATCACGGCGCAATTCCATACACGAAAGGCTGGTGACTTATGAATCTGTTCAACCGGAAACGCAATCTGCTGTTTTCCGCGGAATTTCTGACGGGGCTCTTCTGCATCGGCGCCCTCTGCATCCTCTTCTACTTCACGGTGATGATCCGCGGAAAGGACTTCTTCGACACGGGGAAGCATTTCTACATCTCCGCGCGATTTCCGCATGCCAGCACGCTCGCGGTGAACGACAAGGTCAAGGTGATCGGCGTGGAAATGGGAACGGTGGATTCGCTGGAGCTCGCGCCCGGCAACAATGCCGTCATTGTAAGAATGAAGCTCCGGAAAGAGATTCCGATCTATAAAGGTTATGAGATGCTGATTCAGAACTCCTCGGTTTTCGGCGGCGCATACGTGAACATCAATCCTGGCAGATCCGAAGGAGATCCCCTTCCGCCCGACACGGTATTCGACGGGCTTCAGCCGATCGACATCATCAAGGAGGCTTCCGAACTGCTTGCCGCCTTCCGCGAGGATGAGAAATATTTCCGGGAAGTGATTCTGGAAGGCGGCGTGCTGGAAAAAATCCGAGACGCCCTGAAACGCCTGGAGGAAAACGCCGTAAATCTCAACGACATCTGCGCGGAGATCAAAGCAGGCAAAGGCACGCTCGGAAAACTCTTCACAGATCCGGCTTTCTACGTGGATGCCCAGAAGGCCTTCGTGGAACTTGCCGCGGTCTCGAAGAAGTTTGACACGCTTCTCGCCGGAGTGCAGTCCGGCAAAGGAACGCTCGGAAAGCTCCTGAACGATGAAACCGCCTACCGCGAACTGACCGGATTCATGAAGAACATGAATGCGTTTGCGGAGAAAATGAACGCGGACAAAGGCAGTCTCGCCAGGCTGATGCTCGACGACGGACGCTTCTACAACAATCTGAATTCGGCCCTGGAGAATCTGGACGCCCTGGCAAAAATGATGAACAATGAAAAGGGAACGCTGAACAGGCTCATGGTCGACGATTCCCTTTACAATGAAATGCGCGACACGGTCAAAGCGATCCGCTCCGCCGTGGACGACCTGCGGGAAATGGCCCCGGTCGCCACGTTCGGCAGCGTTCTGCTCGGCGCGCTCTGAGTCTTGCAAATGAATCAACCCATGGAGGAACCATTATGAAACCCGTCCGAATGTTTTCCATCTTCGCAGCAGGCGCAGTCGCCCTTTTTCTGACAGGAGCGACATCCTGCGAGGAAGTGCTGAACAATCCCGACGCCTATTTCGACAATGAAATCGATCAGACGCCGAGCTATGTCATCTCCCTGCACGACATCATCAAATACCGCCGCGGGGACATGATGGAGAAAGAGGTCGACGCCTTCGCGGGAGGAACCGTATGCGTCAACAAGAACTCCTATCTCCACTCCCGCGACATCATGAAAATCGGAATGGTGCAGCGGAAAAGCGATCCGGAATTCTTTGACCTCATCATCACCCTGACGGAACGCGGACAGAGAATCTGGAGCGCGCTTTCCGTCAACATGCGCGCCAAAGGAAGCGCCGGCGAGCTTGCATTCATCATCGACGGCATGTACTACCGCTCCTTCAAGCCTGAACTGATTACGGACAACGAGACCATGGTCGTGACGATCGAGGGCCCATTCGATCCGGCCACGGCCAACGGACTGGTCAAGAACGCCGAACGCAACTACAAGATATTCAATAAATAGCGCAGGCACAAAAAGCTTTTCCAGGGGGAAGTCGGGGACTGCGAGTCTGCGGCGGGACTCCGGCCATGCACCCACCGGAGGAATCCCCCCTCCCCGCTCACTCGTCCGCCAGAAAAAGTTCAAGCACGAGAGCGGAAAAGAGCAGATAGCTGTAATCCGCCTTCTTTTCCAAGTGCGCATTCAGGATTCGTTCTAGACCGCTCCGGGTGAAAATGTGTTTCTGCACGCAGACCCCGTCGAGCAGGCGCGCGCGGAGCAGCTCCCGCCACTCGTTCCGGAACCATGCGGCCAGCGGAACGCCGAAGCCGCGCTTCGGTCTCCGGGCGAGCCCTTCCGGCAGATATTTTGCGAAGGCATCCGCAAGAATCCGCTTCCGGACGCCGTCCTTTTCCTTGAATTCATACGGATACAGACAGGAAAGCTTGACAACCTTGTAGTCGAGAAACGGGGATCGCACCTCCAGCGATGCGCTCATGGAGGCGACATCCACCTTTTTCAGAATGTCCTCGCGCAGATAGCTGAGGAGATCCACTTCCGAAGCGCGTTCAGAAGGATTGGCGGAAAACGCTTTTCCATAGAATTCCTCGGTGAAAGTTTCCAGCGTAGGATGCACATAATCAAAGACTTTCCCGCAGACGGCGCGCTTCAGAGTCTCGTCCGCACGGGAGAGAATCCCCAGGTAACGTTCCGCGCCGGACGATGCCGCGCCGCGCAGAAACCGTCTGGCGCGCGCCCATTTCTGACGTTCGTTGCCGATCTCCGGAATCATCGCTGCGGCAAGCCGGAACAACGGGCGGCGGATCGCTTCCGGAACCGTATCGAATTTTCCGAGATAACGCAATGCCAGATAACGTTCATAACCGCCGAAAAGCTCATCCGCGCCGTCGCCGCTCAATGCCACGGTAACCTCTTCGCGGGCGAAACGGCTCAGGAGATAAGTCGGAATCATCGACGCGTCCGCAAAGGGTTCCCCGAACTGTTTCACCAGGAAAGAAAGGGATTCGAAGTCGCAGGGATTCACCACCTTCACACGGTGTTCAAAACCATAACGGGCGAATTTCCCGATGTGGGCGGCGGTCGCACAGGCGCGTTCGCGTTCGTCGTAAGACTGGTCCTCGAATCCGATCGTATAGCATTTCAGCGGACACTCCATCTGTTCGGCGGCGAGTCCCGCGATGATTGCCGAATCGAGTCCGCCGGACAGGAACACTCCCAGCGGCACGTCGGCGATCAGGCGGTCGCGAACCGAGGCGGAAACGGTTTTTGCCAGTTCCGCGCACGCCTCCCCGTAAGGCTGGGCCGTTTTCTTTGTGAATTCCGGCGACCAGTAGGACAGTTTCTGAAAATGCCGCCTCGGCCCCTCGGAGTGAAAGGTGAAGAAGGTTCCCGGCGCAATCTGGCGGATGTGTTTGTATACGGTCCCGTCCGGAACATACTGCAGGGAAAGGTAATCCCAGATCGCCTGCTCGTTGAGATGCAGTTTCACAAACGGAAGCTGCTTCAGCGCGTTGATTGAGCTTGCGAATGCAAAGTGGTTTGAATCGCGGTAACAGTAAAGCGGCTTGATTCCCATCCGGTCGCGGGCAAGCATCATGAATCCGAGTTTCGTATCATAGAGAGCAAAGGCGAAAAAGCCGTCGAGATGCTGCAGAAAGGCGCTGCCGCACTCCTCGTAGAGGTGCAGAATCACCTCGGTATCGCTCTGCGTCCGGAACTGGTGGCCGCGTTCCAGGAGCATGCTTCGCAAACTGCGGTAATTGAAGATTTCGCCGTTGCAGACGACCCAGAGCGTGGCATCCTCGTTGCAGATCGGCTGCCCGCCGGTTTCCAGGTCGATCACGGAAAGGCGGGTGTGTCCAATTCCCGTATTGTAGTTGATGAAGATATCGCGTCCGTCCGGCCCGCGCAGCGTCATCGCGTCCAGCATCTTATGCAGCAGCTCCGGGGCAGGTTCGGCAAAGTCAAAGTTCACATATCCGGCAATTCCGCACATTTCTTCCTCCCATTCTCCTGATGCAGCGATGCCGCAAGCAGTTTTCTCCCTCCGGCAAGTTTCCGCATGGCTTCAGCTTCAAAACAGTTTGCGACAAAACAATCTTCGATCATCCGCACCGCCGCGGGCGCCGGATGCACCAGATCTTCTTTGTAAAAACGATAATCGCGCAGTTCGTCCATGACGATTTCATACGCGGGAAAATACGCGCATCCCCGTTCGGATTCGCATGTTTCGTGAATCGCGGTCAGCAGCAGCGCCTTGCTCCGGGCGTTCAGAACCGGATCCCCCGGATAGTGGCGGACGGGCGAAAGCGTGAAGAGAACCGGAGCCGTCTCATTGCGGCGGCGGAATGCGCATACGCTCCGCTTCAGACTTTCGCGGCACTCTGCGGAGCTCAGAAGACGCCGGGAAAATTCCGTCCCCGGCACTTTGTGGCAGTTCGCGACAATGCGTCCCGAAGATTTTTCTTCATAGACAACTGCGGATGACACGGTTACGAGCAGGATTCCCGCCATGTCCAGCACATCGCGGAACCGCCGTGCGGCGCAATTGCAGCGGGATACCGCCTCCGCGAGGTTCTCCGACGAGAAACTGCCGTGATGCAGATATGAGTGCCAGAGTCCGTTCCAGTGGAAAAACTCCTTCTCCTCATAAGGAGGTCCGTCAACCGTCCGTTCCAAAGCTTCGGCAATCGAAACCGGATTGTAGAGAATGCCGTTGGGATTCTGCGCGCCATGAAATCCGCATGCAAAAAGTTCGGAGGCGAGCTCGGCGGAAAAACAGGAGCCGATGGAGGCGATCCAGGCGTCCGCGGGGAGTTTCGGGCAGTCCCGGCGGAACCTGACGCGCAAGGTCGGCGGACGCGTATAATCCGGCATATTCACAGTATGGCTCTCCTCCCGCGGAACGCGTCCGCAAGTCTCTCGCGCAGGAGCGAGTGTCTCGGTTCGCGCACGGCGTTGCGCACCGCCATCGAAACGGCTTTCCGGGAACCGACAAGCACCATCAGCTTTTTCGCCCGTGTCATGCCGGTATAAAGGAGATTGCGCTGGAGCATCATATAGTGCTGCGGTAGAATCGGCATGACGACAACGGGGAATTCACTGCCCTGCGACTTGTGGATCGTGACGGCGTAAGCGAGCGAGAGCTGCTCGGCGTCGTCGAAGGCATAGGTGACATCGCCCGTGTCGTAGCGGACGATGAACTCGGAATCCGAATGGCGGATTGCAAGAATGCGCCCCATGTCGCCGTTGAACACGCCTTTGTCGTAATTGTTGGTGATCTGCATGACGCGGTCGCCGACGCGGAAGGTCCGGTTCGAAACGGAAAAGGCAAGGCGGCTCTCTCCGTTCAGCAGGGTCTGCAGGCGCCCGTTCATGGCGATCGTTCCGCAGGCGCCGCGGTTCATCGGAGTGATAAGCTGAATGTCGGTTTTCGGATCGAAACCGAAGCGCGCGGGAATGCGGTCAAGCATCATGCGTTCGATCACATCCTCGGCCTCGGCGGGATCCTCCTTTTCAATCCAGTAGAAATCGGCGAGCGCGTTTTTCGGACTGGCAAGCCCGTCGTCGGGCATTTTCCCCGCGTTGACATTATGGGCGGCGCGGATGATACCGCTTCCCGCTCCCTGACGGAAAATCCCCGTGAGACGCGAGACGGGAATCAGCCCCGATGAGATCAGATCGTTCAGCACATTTCCGGGCCCGACGGAAGGCAGCTGGTCGGCGTCCCCGACCAGAATGACGCAGGCGCCGGGACGCACCGCGCGGAAAAACGCCACGGAAAGCGGAAGATCCAGCATCGAAACTTCGTCGAGCACATAAAGTTCATACGGCAGAGGATTGGCGCGCCCGTGCACGAAACGGCGCTCGGACGGCTCCCATTTGAGCAGACGGTGGATCGTGCTTGCGGAAATTCCGGTCGTCTCGGAAAGACGTTTGGCGGCGCGGCCGGTCGGCGCGGCAAGAACGATGCGCAGCTTTGCCGCCTTCGCGCGCCGGACGATCTCCGAAACAACGGTCGTCTTGCCGACGCCGGGACCGCCGGTGATGATGGAAAACGCGGACGATCCGGCGGTTTCGACGGCGCAGAGCTGTTCCCCGCTGAACATCGAATCCGGCGGAGTGCGGAAACTGAGAATGACATTGCCGAAATGCCGTTCACGCGCCGCCAGATTCGCAATCAGGTTCGGGAGCTCCTCCTCGCAGCGGAGGAGCCCGGGCTCATAGACCATCTCGACGCCGGCATGGGAACGCCGGACGGCGGCGAGCTCATCCGCAAGCGCGGAAGAAAGCGCAAGTTCCGCCGCGGGTTCGTCCACCTCCAGCAGACGGGCGAGCGTCTGAAGGAATTCCACACGGGGCATGCAGACATGCCCCGCGAGACGGATCTGCGAAAGCGCATAGGTCACCCCCGATTTCAGACGTTTGACGTCCGACTTTCCGATTCCGGCCTTTTCCGCAATCCGGTCCGCCATGAGGAATCCGATTCCGTCAATCTCCGACGCGAGACGGTAAGGGTCTTTCCGGATGATTTCAGCGCATTCATTGCCGTAGCTGCCGTAGATCCGGTTGAAATACGCGGGCGTCACGCCGAGGCTCTGCAAAGAAATCTGGAGATTGCGTTTTTCGGCGTTTTCGCTCCAGGACTTTTTGATCGCTGCGATGCGCTTTCGCCCGAGTCCGGGAACTTCGCGCAGCCGGACCGACGCGTTGTCCAGAACCTCCAGCGTCCGTGCGCCGAAGGTTTTTACGATCTCCTTCGCATATTTCGCGCCGATCCCCCTGATGACGCCGGAGGCAAGATATTTCTCAATTCCTTCGGGGGTCGTCGGCAGCGTAAACGACCACGCGGCAGCCTTCAGACGGCGGCCGTGCTCCCTGTGAAACTCCCATTTTCCCGTAACCTCGATCCCCTGCCCCGCATAAGCGCCCGTAATCGGCCCGCAGACACAGTGGAGATTGCCCTGCGCATCCTTGAGATTCAAAACGGAAAAGGCACCGTCTTCGCTCTGGAAGAGCACTTTCTCCACTTCGCCCCGCAGAGTCGTTTCCGTGACGCCCCCGTCGGGAGCGGACGCATGCGGCGCATTCGGCAGCGAAGCGGATTCCAGTTCAGACATTCCCTTTCCCTCTTTTCATGCGATGCAGTTTTGCGCGGAAAAAATTCAGTGATGCGAAAAGACGCGTTCCGGTGCGTGGCGCAGCGCCACCCCCAGTTCGTTGGCGCGTTTCACGACATCCGCGTCCTTGAGCGAACCCGACGGGGCGACAATCGCCTTGATGCCGGCTTTCGCGGCGGTCTCGACCGCATCATAAAAAGGAAAGAATCCGTCGCTGGACATCACCGCGCCTTCCAGCGTGGCGTCCCCGGTATATTTCTGGCTGAACTTTTCGATCGCCTGCTCGACGGCTCCGACACGGTCCTGCTCCCCGGTTCCGACGGCAAGGGTCTGGCCGTTCTTCACGATCACGACGCCGTTGGAGCGCACGCTGATGTTGATGTACCAGGCGGCGAGGAGATCGTCAAGCTGTTCCTTCGTCGGTTCGACCGTGGAAGTCTGGGGTCCGCAGCTCTTGTTTTCGCCGGAAGCGGGCGGAAGGTCGTCAACGCTCCGGACATTCGTCAGAAGCGGCGCGGCAATCACAAGCGAACCGTCGCAGAGCACCTTGAGCGTATCGGCTTTTCCCTCGGGATCGTCTCCGACATACCGGGGAATGCCCGCGATGTCTCCGCACTGGAGAATCCGGATCTGCTTGTTGAGCTTGAAACGTTCCTGGTCGTTGAAGACGGCAAGCGCCTCTGGCGTGAATCCGGGAGCGACAACGCATTCGCAGAAGGTGGACATGATTTCGACGGCGGTCTCCTCATCCACCGTGACGTTGAAGGCGATCACGCTTCCGAATGCGGCGCGGGCGTCGCAGTCGCGCGCCTTGATATAGACCTGCTTCAAGGTTTCGCCGGGCCGTCCGACGGCGGCGCCGCTCGGGTTGACGTGTTTCATCACCGCGCAGGCGGGCGTTCCGCAGAAGTATTTGACGATGTTCAGCGCGCCGGAGATGTCCTCCAGATTCGTCTGGGAGAGTCCGTTCTTTCCGCTTTTGAGCGTCTTCATGTCCATGATCGCCCCGTGCCCGTCCGCGGGCGCATAGAATGCCGCGGGCTGATGGGGGTTCGTTCCGTAGCGCAGATCGGAAGCTTTCACATATTTGCGTCCGCCGACCGTGATTTCGGACGGAAAATCGCCGATGTTCTGGGTAAGATAGGAATTCCTGGCCAATTTTACTGCCATTTTTTCACTCTCCGCTTTTGAAGGTTCGCCTTTTCGGTGTTATTGTTATAGTCAAATGATATCGTTTCACAATTTACATTCGTTTCGGCGCATTCGCAAATGCCAAGCGGAAAAAACAGACGAAATGACGGGATAAAAGAATGACGAAAGGCTTTTTCATCACTTTTGAAGGAATGGAGGGTTCCGGCAAAAGCACCCAGATACATCTGCTGGCGGACAAACTGGCGGAAACAAGACGCGAAATCATTGTGACGCGCTCCCCCGGCGGCACGCCCATCGCGGAGAAAATCCGCGACATCCTGAAAATCCGCGATCCGCGCGAGGAAGTCATGCCGGAAACCGAACTGCTTCTCTTCGCGGCCTGCCACTCGCAGATGACCGATCATCTCATCGCTCCGGCGCTCGAACGCGGCGCGCTCATCCTCTGCGACCGCTTCTACGATTCGACCATGGCGTATCAGGGCTATGCGAGGACTCTCGACCGCGAATTCGTGGAGCGGATCAACACCTTCTCCTGCCGCGGAATCCGGCCCGATCTGACTCTGATTCTGGATCTCGATCCCGCCGAAGGCATCCGCAGAAGCCGCATCCGGGCCACGGCAAAGGAGGTCGCGAACGACCGTTTCGACTCGGAGGCCATGCAGTTTCATCATGCCGTGCGGAACGCATTTCTTGATCTCGCGTCAAAGGAGCCGGAACGCTTCGCCGTAATCGACGCCGCGTGCCCGGAAGAAGAGGTTCACAAACAGATCCTGGAGACCGTTCATGCTCGACTGGAAGCACTTTGAAACACAGTTCCCGATGGTGATGAACGCGCTCCGCCATGCGAAACAGAACGGCCGGATGGCGCACGCGTATCTCATCGTCACCTCGAACCCGGACTACCGGATCGCATTTCCGCTTCTTCTCTCGCTTCTCGCCGCCTGCACTTCGCCCGCGCCTGACGGCTCCCCCTGCATGAACTGCGAAACCTGCCGCCAGCTTTCTTCGGGAATCTATCCCGACGCCTATACCCTTGCGCCGACATCCAAGGCGCGTGAAATCGTCATCGGCAAGGACGCCGACGACATTGACACGCTCCGCTGGTTCGAAGGACTCTTCCACCTGAGCAGCGTCACCGCGTCCGGGTGGAAAATCGGAACGATCCAGGAGGCGGACACCATGAACGAATCCGCACAGAACGCCTTTCTGAAGACCCTGGAGGAACCGCCGGGGAAATGCCTCTTCATTCTGACCACAGGCCGCGTTTCCCATCTTCTGCCGACCATCCGCTCCCGCTGCCAGATGCTAGCGCTCACAGACAACAAATGCAAATACACCTTCCCGCGCAGCGCGGATCTCCCCGGCATCCTGGCCGGACTCTGCGACAATCCGGAGCGGAGCATCATGAAGGCGGAAGATTCCGCACGCGCCCTGATCGACATCGCCGATTCCCTCTACGAGGCGGCGGAAAAGGAGGTCGCCGCGCGCTGGGCCTCCCGGATCGAGGCGGCGAAGAATCTGGAAAACGCAGGCGTGAAACTGCTCGAAAAACGGATTGAAGGGGAAACCGGCAGCGAATACCGCCGCTACCGGGAACAGTTCATGAGCATGATTCACGCGTGGTTTGCGCAGCGCGCCATTCTTGCCTCGGGACTCGAAAGCAGCCTCCTCCCGAATCCGGAGATTCTGGACGGTGCGGCGACAACGGAAAACACCACAGAGGAAAAGGCCTACAAGGCGCTGGCCTTTGCCGAGGATCTGCTCAAAGCCATGCGGACCAATGTGAATGACGAACTGGCAATCCGCACCTTCTGTCTGAAAGTGACTTCAAAAGCCTGAAAAAAAAAGGAAAAAATGCTTTTTTCTTCTCTCCGCGGTTTGTAATTGTCCCGTGAAAAGGTTACATTGGGTGGTTTCGCATTCAATTGACAGGAAAATAAAACAAGGAAAGATGCCGATCATGTTTGATTTTGAAAGATTTTTCGCCGTTCCGGAGACATTCGAAGCGGAAGGTTTTCAGGCAGCGGAGACCGGAGTGAAAAGCGTGTTCCTCGCCGGACCGGATTACAACGGAGAACCGACCCGGATCTTCGCGTGGTACGGCGTGCCGGAAGACGCGTCGAAGGAAAACCCCGTTCCCGGAATCGTGCTTGTCCACGGCGGGCTCGGCACCGCCTATGCGCCGTGGGTCAAAATGTGGAATGACCGGGGATTCGCGGCGATTGCTATCGACATGTTCGGCGGAGTTCCGGGAAAAGACGGAAGCCTGAAAAGCAATGCTTCTCCCGAATCCGAACGGCATGCATTTTCCGGTCCGGGGCATCTGGATCAGTTTGCAAAAGTCGATGAAGCGCCGGAAAACCAGTGGCCCTATCATGCGGTGGCCGCAATTATTACGGCAAACAGCTATCTTGCTTCGCTCGAAGGCGTTGCGGCGGGACGCATCGGCATCACGGGAATCTCCTGGGGAGGATTCGCAACCGCTCTGACGGTCTGCTTCGACACCCGCTTCAAATTCGCCGTTCCGGTTTACGGCTGCGGCGGCTTCGCCTCCCTGAAACTGGTCCCCGAAACCACCCCGATGAAAAATCTCAGAAAATGGGTTTCCCTCTGGGATCCGGACAACTATCTGCCCAATGCGAAACTGCCGATCCTCTGGATCAACGGAACAGCGGACGCCTCTTTCGACATCTTCAGCTGGAACCGTTCCACAAAACTCTCCGCAAAGCAGACCTGCCGCGCCCTGCGGATCAACATGCCGCACGGACAGCTGGAAGGAATGAACGCGCCAGAAATCCTTCCGTTCGCAAAATCGGCGGTTTCAGGAACGGAATATCCGTCTTTCACGAAAATCCGCCTGGACGACGAAGGCGAGCGTCTCGGCGCAAAATGGAATTCCCCGGCGAAGATCAAGAATGCGCAACTCATTGCAACCCGCGCGGCGGAGTGCTGGAACGACTGTTTGTTCCGCTGCTATCCGGCGAAACTCAACCGCGAAAACGGAACCGTCGTCGGAACACTGCCCGCCGGATGGACGGCCGCTTATCTGAATCTTGAAGACGAAAACGGCTGCATGTATTCCTCCGAAGTTTTCTTCAGCTGAAAATCGGGGCAGTCTGAATCCGGGACAAGCGCGGCGCACATGCCCGTTTGTCCTGTTTCCTTGCCGTGAGGGCTTTTCAAACGATGATTACGCAAATCACCAGTGCAAAGAACCAGAAGGTCAAACACGCCTGCGCGCTCCGGGAACGGCGCGAGCGGGACAAGGAGGGGGTCACGATCCTGGAAGGCTACCGGGAACTTTCCCGCGCGCACGCTCTCGGGATCCGCATCCGCGACTGTTTCTGCTGCCCGGAACTCTATCTCGGAGAAAACGAAGACAAACTGATTGCGGACATTGAAAAATCCGGCGCGGAAATCTATGAAACAACAAGAGAAATCCTGGTCAAGCTTGCCTACCGCGACCGTCCCGAAGGGCTGATCGCCATTGCGGAAATGCAAAAGAAGGGACTCGATGAGATGCCGGTCCGGAAGGACGGGCTCTATCTCGTTGCGGAAACGATCGAAAAACCCGGCAATCTCGGTTCCATCCTGCGCAGCGCGGACGCGGTCGGGGCCACCGGCGTCATCATCTGCAACCGTCAGACGGATCTCTTCAATCCGAATGTGATCCGCGCCAGCACCGGCGCAATCTTCTCCGTTCCGGTTGCGGAAACGTCCTCGGAAGAGGCGCTTGCCTGGCTCCGCGGCCACGGCATCCGGACACTCGCGGCGACGCCGCATACGGATTGCGTCTATACGGAAAACGACATGACGGGCGGCACTGCGATCGTAGTGGGCGCGGAACAATACGGGCTCTCCGACTACTGGATGAACGCCGCCGATGTGCAGGTGGTCATCCCGATGCTCGGAAAAATGGACTCGCTGAACGTCGCGACGGCCGCGACCCTGCTGCTCTACGAAGCGGCACGTCAGCGGAAATGGAAACCTTCAAACGGGTGAATGTATGGACGATGTGCTTTTCTCCTTTCAGGACATCACGGTCACGCGCTCCGAAACGGAGCTGACTCTCGCAAACTCACGAATCCGCCGGGTGCTGAACCTGACGGGCGGTGCGCCGCGCACGGTCTCGCTCATGGATGCGCGGGGAAATGAATACGCCGATCCTGGAAAAACCTCTCCCGACCTGGCTTTCATCGGCATGTATCCCGCCGGAATGGACAATGCGGTCCCGTGGAGCGTCACGGACATTTCCGCGGAAGCCGTTCCGGCATCCTTCCGGGACAGCGCGCATGTGAAAGTGACCGTCTCCATGCACGAGCCGGTGTCCGATACGGAATATCGGCGGGAATATCTTCTGTATCCGGATTTTCCGGCAATCGGCGTAAGAAATGCAATCCGCCCGAAAGTTCTGCCGCTGCTCTACTGGACGCAGCGCGGACAGCTGGACCGTTTTCACGGACTGCCGGAGGTGCGGGAGTCCACGGCGGACGCCATCCGCCCGGCGGAGGGTTTCCGGCCCGTCAGGACGGTCTCTTTCGCGGGACGGACCGATTATCATGATGAACTGATGGCCGAACAGGAAGCCTCCGGAGAGTTTCTGAACGGCAATCTTCTCTTCTGCGAGAACGCCTCCGGCGCAGGCTTCCTCTTTCTGCAGGAGGCTCCGCCCAGCGGTGAACGCCGCGACATGGAAGCTTATGACTTCCGGATTCGCGGCAATGAAATTCTCTCCTGTTCCTGGGGCGTTCACCCGTCGGAAATCCGTCCGGACAGAACGTTTCAGGGATACCGCCACGACCTCATCGTCTATCATTCGGCATCCGAACGGGATTCGCTCCTGAAGGCGTTTCTGAAAAAGCGTTTTTCCGCCAAACCCGCCTCGGTCATGGTCAATCCCTGGGGATGCGGGCAGTTCCCGAAACTGGTTTCCGAAGCGTTCCTGATCGAGGAGATGAAAGCCGCGCCGGAAGTCGGGGCGACGCATTATCAGATCGACGACGCCTGGGAAGAAGGCGGGGCCCTGTCCGAGCTCGTTGTCCGGAACCGGCATATCACGGAGCGGTTCTGGCGGATTTCCCGGGAACGCCTCAACGGCACATTCGCACCGATCATGCAGGCGGCAAAGGAGGCGGGAATCGAACCGGGCCTCTGGATGGCGCCCTCATACAACTGCGAGTATCAGGACTGGAAAGCGTTTGCGGAAAGAATTCTCGAACTCCATCATGAATACGGCTTCCGGGCCTTCAAGATCGATGCGGTCATGATCCGCACCAGTGAAGCGGAGGAGAACCTGCGCAGTCTTCTGGACTTCGTCCGGGAGAAAACAAACGGAACCGTCTACTTCAATCTTGACACGACCAACGGGCAGCGTCCCGGCTATTTCCTGTTTCTGGAATACGGGAATATTTTTCTGGAAAACCGCTATGTATGCCATACATGGGGCGTCGGCTACCATCCGGAAAAGACACTGCGCAGCCTCTGGCGCCTTGCAAAATACATGCGGACGCAGGAGCTCCAGATTGAAGTGCCCTATGCGGGAGACATCAATCCGGAGTTTTACGCGAAAAAGACATGGATTCCCCCGCAGACCTATCCGCAGGAATACTGGGCGGCAATTGCAATGTTCGCCAATCCCCTGCTCTGGTTTGCGCCTTCCAGAGTCAAACCGGAGGACCGCCCGGCCATCCGCGGCGTCATGGAAATCCATAAAAAATACCGCGACACCGTTTTTGCCGGCGAGATTCTGCCGGTCGGCGAGGAACCTTCAGGGAAAGCATATACAGGACTTCTCTCGCGGAACGATGCGACGGGCAAAGCCTGTCTGATCCTCTACCGCGAGGCGGGCGCCCTGGAAGAAAATGCGGAGATCGCTCTTCCCGGAGTCCGGGCGGAACGCTGGCGTGTCGTCACGGGAAGCGGAAAGGTCATCCGGAGCGCTCCGGGACGGATCGCAGCTGCCATGCCGCGCGCCTCATATCTGATGCTGGAATCCGTCTGAAACCAACGCATGACGCCGGGGTGAAACATGGTGATCGTAATGTCGTTCTGCGGACTCTGCCTGCTGCTTGCGGCGGGGAAAATTCTCCGGAGTCTGATCCCGCTCTTTCAGAAGCTCTATCTGCCCGCGTCGGTAATCGGCGGCATAGTCGGACTGGTTCTGATTAATACGGCAGGACCGTATCTGTCGCAGAACTGGTTTGCCGGATGGACGGCGCTGCCGGGATTTCTCATCAATGTCGTATTCGCGTCGTTGTTCCTGGGCGCGCCGACACCGAAACTGCGCGGCATCTGGAATATCACGGCTCCCCAGCTCTGCTTCGGCCAGATCATCGCCTGGGGGCAGTATGCGGTCGGTCTCGGGCTGACCGGACTGGTGCTGATGCCGCTTTTCGGCGTCCCGATCCAGTTCGGCAATCTGCTGGAAATCGGGTTCGAAGGTGGACACGGCACCGTCGCGGGTTTAACGGAATCCTTTGAAAAACTGCACTGGGAGGCGGGCAAGGATCTCGGATTCGCGATGGCAACAGCCGGCATGATTCTCGGAATCGTCATCGGCATGTGGCTCATCAACTGGGCGGCACGACACGGACACATCACCAATATCCGCAGCTTCGCGGACCAGTCGAAACTGGAACAGTGCGGAGTCTATCCGCCCGGGGAACAGCCGTCCGCAGGGCGGCAGACCGTCTTTTCCGACTCCGTTGACTCCCTTGCGCTTCACATTGCACTGATCGGTATCGCGGTGCTGATCGGCTACGGATTCAAGGAGCTTCTCCTTCTGCTGGACTCGGTCGCCCCGGAAGGGGTGCGGAAAATGCACATTCTTCCAAGCTTTCCGCTGTTTCCCCTGTGCATGATCGGCGGGCTTCTGCTTCAGATGCTGCTGCGGATCACGAAACTGCACATTATCGCGGATCACGCGCAGATGCAGCGGCTCGCCGGAGCGGCTCTCGACTTTCTGGTGCTCTCGGCAGTGGCGTCGATCCGCATCGACTTCGTCGCGGCCTACTGGCTGCCGCTGCTGCTCCTGATCGTCTTCGGCGCGCTCTGGAACGTCTTCGGCGTCCTCTATCTGGCGCCGCGGCTTTTCAAAGTGGCGTGGTTCGAACGCGCGATTGCGGAATTCGGGCAGGCGTCCGGCGTTACGGCGACGGGACTTCTGCTGCTGCGGACCGTCGATCCGGAAAACAAAACCTGCGCAGCTTCGGCGTTCGGCTACAAACAGCTCTTCCATGAGCCCTTCATGGGCGGAGGAATCATCACTTCGCTGGCACTGCCCGTCGTCATGGCGCAGGGCGGCGGCCTTCTCTTCTGGATCATCAGCGTGGCAGGAGTGATCTTCTGGTTTCTGCTCTGGTTCTTCCTTCTCCGCGGCAAAACGGAATGATCCCGGAAGTGTGTCCCCGGGGCATCTTCATCAGGCGCGTTAAACTTCTTCTGTCCTCAGTCATTGCGGCCTTCTTTCCATACGGCTTTCTTTTCGGCTACTGAAGCAAACTTTAGGACTGACAAGAAGGATTCTGTCCGCAACGTGAATCTGAAGATTTTTTCTTCTTGCCGGAAAAGGCGGTAATTTCAGTGTTCAGAAAAGGAGATCGAGGTAGCTGCTCCGGCTCTGCCGGAGCCCCCAGATCAGTCAGCGGCCGGGGAGCGCGCAATCGCATTTGCAGCCTGTAATCGACCGAAAACAAATACAATCAAATTATCGAATGTGAACAGAGGAATTTCAGGATTCAAA
This sequence comes from uncultured Victivallales bacterium, assembly GCA_944391115.1. Lineage (GTDB taxonomy): Bacteria > Verrucomicrobiota > Lentisphaeria > Victivallales > UBA1829 > UBA11452. The sequence goes on from CALXSJ010000005.1 coordinate 197,824, forward strand.
AAACAAATATTTTCTGATTTTTCAAGATAGAAGCGGATAAAACATCTTACCTCAAAAGCAATAACATTCTAAAGTAAAATGAGCCATGTTTCAATATAAGGGGATTTTTATATTTAAAAAAACAAAAAAAATACTTTATTTATTATTAATTTCAAAAAAATTATAAATATATCTTGACAAAACAAAAAAACTTATTTAATATATATATATCATAAAAACAAAACATTTTAATAAGGATAGGAGGAGGAATGAAAGATTCCTTTTTTGCAGTATTGCTCACATGTCTGATCGGAAGCCTTTCCGCCGCGGAATCGATTCATTTTCTTTCCAGACCATTGACTGCGGGGAAGGCGTCTCTCACAGAAAACGGTTATATCATATCGCAAGTTCTAGGAACGGCTAACTTTTCACCGGATTTGCGTTTCCCGATTCAGTTAATTTACAATTCCGTGTCAGATAAAACAGGCTTATTTGGTTATGCATGGAACTGCCCTCAGCTGGAAAGCTCCGCCGTGCCGCAGCGGGACGGCGTTCTGTGGACAACTCCATGGGGAGAAAAGATAAAATTCTTCCCCAAAAAAACAAAAGAATCCAAAGATGCGATCAAGATTGATTTATATGAGGAAGCCAAAAAAGGGCGCGGATTCTTTTCCCCATATTCGGAATGGGAGGCACAGTGCCCGGAAAAGGGATTTGCAAATTCCGGGGAATGGATTTTCAACGGACGGCGATCCAAAAAAGGATGGAAGTTTATCTACCGGGAAGGAAAGCTCGATAAAATCGAAGCGCCCTCCGGCAGGGAGATTGATTTTTCCTATTCCAGAAAAAAAATTGCGAAAATCTCTCAGGGAAGAAGAGTTTTTATCGAAATCAGTTATGACGGAATGAATGTTTCCGAGATCCGGATCAACGGAATTCCTGTCAAACTTGCTTATGCTGAAAACAATGTGCTGATTCTTCCGAAGATTCTTTCAGGAAAGATGGTCAGGACCAAGCGTCCAATGCTTCAGGCGTTTCAGCTTGGAGATTTGGAGCCTATGAAATTTTCCTACACTCCGGAAGGATATCTAAGTGAAATCAGGCGGGGCGATTTCCGTGACGCATTCCAGGTGGAAACGGAAACGCTGGCGGAGAGGCAAAGAAACATCCAGTCCGCGGACCGCAAGAAAAATATGAAACACAGCGGAAAAGTCGCAGGACGTCTGCTTTCCGACTCTTTCTTCTCCTATCGTTACGAGGCCGGGGGAGAGCCGGGAATTGTCTCTTTGACAAACAAACTTAAGCAGACCGCCACATATCATTATGACATGAAAACCGGGGTATTCCGGATCAAGGAGTTTTCCGGGAAGCAGTATACAATTTACTATTTCATGCGTTACGATGTAGCCTATCTCGGGAAGATCCGGCAGATCATCGACGGACGTGATCGCGTGGTTGTCAGTTACCGTTACGACAAGCTTTCCGGGAATCCGCTCCGCATGCGCGACATGGCGGGAAACGACATTAATTACAGCTACAACCGGTCCGGCGATCTGATCCGGATTACACGGCGCGCGGCAGATCAGGATCGTCCGGAACCTGTGCTCGGCATAAAATACAACAGTCAGGGCCTGCCTGTGGAAGTCAGCCGTCTGAGGCCGTCCGGGAAAGCCTATTCCACGGTCAAATATTCCTATACGTCCAGCCGGCAGGTTCAGAGTGTGAACAACGGGCAGAACACAACACGGTTTGTCTACAACACTTTCGGTTATCCGCAGCACATTATCGATACCTTCGGAAAGAAAATCGAGCGACTTTATGACGCTTACAACCGTGTGACGGAAATTTCCGATTACTACGGGACGACCATACGGATCACTTACGATGGAAACGGTCTTGTGACAAAAACTGCCCGGATGGACGGAAAAACGATTCTGAATTCACTGGAAATCACCTACAACCGCATGGGCCAGCCGTTTTCCTGGCGGGATCAGGATGGAAATGTGAAAAAATTCGAGCGGGATGCGTTCGGACGCGTTCTGAAGGAGATTTTTCCGGACGATTCGAGAGTGGAATACTCCTACAACGCACTGGGGCAGCTGAATCGGGTGCTGGATCAGAACAACCATGAAATCCGGTTCGACTGGACAAGGTTCGGGCTGGACGGAAAGACAACTGCAGCAAACCAGCTCACGGATTATGTATATGACAAGTTCGGCATGCTGAAAGGGATTGATTCAAAGTTCAGGGGAAAATCGAAAAAGGATCGTTCCATTGCGTATGAATACGACAATCTCGACCGAATCGTCAAAGTTACCTACGACAACGGCAGACAGGTGGAAACCTATCAGTATGATTCCTGGAACAAACTGATCGGCGCCACGAAAGATGACGGCAAGGAGAAGCGTGTGGCAAAATACCGCTATGATTATTACAACCGCATGAGCGGAAAAAGCGAATCCGTCAATGGCGGGGATCCGGTTGTGACGGTCTATGACTATAATCCATGGGATCAGCGGACAAGGCGTGTGATGCGCAACGGCGCATTACAGCTGACAGAAGAAAAAACATACGATAAATTCGGCAGACTAGGAGCCTGTCGGACTGGGATTTTTTAATTGCCTTCCCAGCCCGATAGGGCAAGTTCATTGTTTCGATATTTTTC